>CAVSIA010000024.1:0-181237 GCA_963727575.1 uncultured Alphaproteobacteria bacterium | reverse complement strand
AGCTGATCACGGGCGCGTCTGGGCGCCGTCGCGTGGTCGAGCGATGAGAAGGCTCGCATCGTGGATTGGAGAGCTTGAGGCCGGGCGCCAATGTTTCGGAGGTGGCGCGGCGTAACGGGCTTACCCCGCAGCAGCTCTTCGCTTGGCGCCGCGCAGGCTCATACGCTGTTTCAGGAAGACGCCGACACGACACCAGCCGTTCAGCCGGCAACCGCTGTGGTCCGACAGTCTCCGCGGAGGAAGGAGCCGCAAGTCGAGCGGCCCGCGATCAGCGCCGAGCACACCGGTGTTCGCGCCGGTGGTGATCGCGGCTTCCTCACCATCATCGTCGGCGCCGTCTTCGCAGCCGGCCCCGGCCAATGCCGGCCGGATCGAGATTGTGATCGGTGATGCGGTCGTGCGCGTCATCGGCCAGGCCGAGACCTCGATGCTCGTTGCCGTGCTGCGCGCCGTGCGGAGGTCGTCATGATCACGGCAGGGGCGGAGATACAGGTTCTCGTGGCGACGCAAGCCCGGTCGACTTCCGGAAGCAGGCGGACGGATTGGCCGCGATTGTGCAGGCGGTTCTCGGCGCCGATCCATTCTGCGGCGCCGTCTACGTGTTCCGTTCAAAGAGGATGGACCGCGTGAAGCTGCTGTGGTGGGATGGCACCGGCATCTGCCTGATGATGAAGCGGCTGGAGACCGGCCAGTTTCGCTGGCCCCCGATCGAGGACGGCATGATGAAGCTGTCTGCTGCGCAGCTGTCCGCCCTGCTCGAAGGCGTCGCGTGGGCGCAGGCGGGGCGCCGCGACGTCGTCCGTCCGAGTGCTGTGCAATGAATGCGCGGCATGACGACTCACCCGCCCGATCGATGATGCGTGCATCGCCAGAATCAGCAACGCTTTGGCTCTTTCTCGGCAAGACCACTGCTTCAAGGCCGGCGCGAACCATGATGGATGCGAGCGACACGCTGCCCGCCGATATCGATGCCCTCAAGGTATTGATCCTGGCCGAGCGCAGCGCTCATGCCATCATTGTTGCGGAGCGCAATGCCCTCACCGCCGAGCGCGACAAGCTCGCTACCCGCAACGAGCGGCTGGAAGCGATCATCAAAGAGATCCGCCGCGCCCACTTCGGCCGCAAATCCGAGCGCATCACCGACGATCAGCTGGCACTCGCCCTGGAAGAGCTCGAGACCTCGCTCGCCAAGGCCGAGGCGGAGGAGGAGAAGGCCGATCCGGCGCTCAAGACCGAGCGCACGCGAAAGCGCCGCGCCAGCCGCAGCGAGAACCTCGATCATCTGCCGCATGAGGAGGTGGTGGTCGAGCCCGACAGCAAGGTGTGCCCGTGCTGCGGTGGCGATTTGCACGTCATTGGCGAGGATACGTCCAAGCGCCTGGACAAGGTTCCGGCCAAGGTGCGCGTGATTGTCACGCGGCGCCCGAAATACGCATGCCGAACCTGCGAGAAGACAGGGGCGGACGATGTCGCCGGCATCATTCAAGCGCCGGCTCCTGCCCGACTGATCGAGGGCGGCCTCCCGACCGAAGCCCTCGTGGCCGACGTGGTGGTGAGCAAGCACGCTGATCATTTACCGCTCTATCGGCAATCGCAGATCCTCACGCGTCACGGCGTCAGCATCGGGCGCTCGACCTTGGCGCAATGGGTCGGCGCCGCAGCCGCCGAGCTGCAGCCGCTGCACGATCATCTGATCGGTCTGCTCAAGGCGTCACCGCGGCTGTTCTGCGACGAGACGCGCTGTCCCGTGCTGGATCCCGGCGCGGGCAAGACCAAGACCGGCTTCATGTGGGCGATCGCCCGCGACGATCGACCGTGGGGTGGCGCCGATCCGCCGGCGGTGGCCTACTCCTATGCGCCCGGCCGCGGCGGCGAGCACGCGATGAGGCTGCTCGACGGCTTCAACGGCATCCTGCAAGTGGACGGCTACGCCGTCTACAAGAAGCTGGCCGCGCCGGCACGGCCCGGAGGGCCGGTGACGCTCGCCTATTGTTGGAGCCACCTGCGCAGGCAGTTCTACGAGGTCTATGTCGGCGGCAATGCACCGATTGCGACCGAGGCGCTCGCGCGCATCAAGCGGCTTTACGACATCGAGGCCGAGATCCGCGGCCTGCCGCCCGGCGTGCGGCGCGCAATCCGCCAGGAACGCTCCAAGCCCGTGATCGAGGCGCTGAAGCCCTGGTTCGAAGCGAGCCTCGCCAAGGTGCCCAAAGGCGGCAAGGTCGCCGACGCACTCGGCTACGGCCTCAACCACTGGGACGGTCTGTGCCGCTATCTCGACGATGGCCGTATCGAGATCGATTCCAACACGGTCGAGCGTTCAATCCGCGGGCTGGCAAGACCTGAGTCATTGTACACTCCTTCATCAAGTGTCTGTAAACATTGGAAGCGTGTTGGTATCGGTGATGCGACACGGGCGACCTTTTCGGGCCGCCGCGGCTTGAACCGGCGCCGAGGTCAGGTCGTCGGCCCGGATTTGATAGGGCGCGCCGGGAACAACCTGCTCGGCGGGCAAGGCGCCTGTCTTGATGAGTTGGCGTATCCGATGATTGTTCACGCCCAAGGCTGTCGCGGCCTCAGTCATGGTCAGCCAGGCGCCGTCTTTTTCCGCGGATCGGTAGGCGTGGATTCCGCGTACGCGCCTGACAGACGCGACACGGTGCGCCGTCCAGGTTTTCCCCTGTCCTGTAGGCAGTCCCATTCGGTTGAGCGATGCGGCGATATGTTCGTCCGACCAGCGCCCAGCCATGCTTCGCATTACGGCCAACGCATCCTTCGCCGTTGCGCAGCCATGTTCGCCGGTTTGGGGCTTGCGTACCCTCAACTCTGAGTGCTGACCCCCGCGCCAATGGATCGTCAGGACGACATCGCGCACTGCATCATCGACGTCGACGACAATATCGGCGATCAACGCTCGAAGTAACCGCTGTCGGGCGCGCATCGTTACATCGGGCGCATCCCAGGCCGCCCGCAGATTGTCCGCCAGATTGGCGAAGGTGCCGGGATCAACCTCAATGGTCGATGGGTTTTCGACAGGCTGGCGCGCTTCCAGCCCCCGCACGCGGCGCAGCGCGGTCTCCCAGTTTTTTTCAAGTTGAGCAGCAATCAGACGATTGTCGGGATCACAAGCGGCGTAGCGCCGCTCGGCGAGGCTGGCCTCGTAACGGGCCTGCTGCAGTTCCAGATCGAGGATCTGGCGTTGATCTTCCTGTCGTTCCCGGTGCATCCGCTCCGCCTCGAACGTGGCCTCGATCGCCAACGGTTCTACCGCCCGCAGCAACTCGCGCGCAATAGCCTGATCAATCCGTGGTCCGCCGAAGGTCATGCACCGGGGCAAGCCCATCATCAGGTTCGGTTTGTCGCAACGATAGACGGGCCGGCTTTGCGGATTGCCGGTATAGGTGACGCTCAGTCGCCGCCCACAGCGCCGACACGTCATGATCCCGGACAGCAAGGCTTTGCCGCCCCGGCCGGATTTCACGCCGTCAGCGCGGCCGTAATTGTTGAGCGCCAACTGCTGCTGATTTCGCTCGTATTCCTCCCAGCCAATGTATCCTTCGTGATGGTCCTTGATCATCACCTCCCAGGTTCCGGCCGGCTTGCTATGCCCGTAGCTGCGCCGCGCTCGCCCGTCAACGATGGACGTCCGCTTCTCGCTCTTTCCGTAGACGTAAACGCCGGCATAAAAGGGATTTTTGAGAACCGAGATCACATTGCGGTAGCGGATCGGCGTCCAGACGAAGCTGGTCATGCGACCTTCATCGGAAGGCCGTGGGAAGTAAACCTGATCAGCTGTCATCGACAGCAGAACCTGACGAGCACTGCCAAGGTCGCGGAACCGGGCGAAGATCGCCCGGATCACTTCCTGCAGGCGCAAATCAGGATCAAACCCCAGACCGGCTTCGCGATGCCAGACGTAGCCGAACGGTACCGACAGGCGCAACTCGCCCCGGCGCGCTTTCGACCTCGCGGCATCAAGCATCCGCGCCTTAAGCACGCCCAGCTCGAACTCGCTGATGCTGCCCTTCATGCCCAGGAGCAGACGATCGTTGGGCCGACAGGGATTATACACGCCGTCGAGATCAATAACGCAGGCTTCGACAAGCCCGCACAATTCAAGCAGATGGTGCCAGTCGCGGCCATTGCGCGCCAGCCTTGAGGCATCGAAGCACAGAACGGCACCGACTTTGCCCGCACAAAGCCATGCCACCAGACGATCGAAGCCAGGGCGCGCAACCGTTCCGCTCGCCGACCGGCCGAGATCGTCGTCGATGACCTCGATGTCGACGAAGCCGCGCTGGCGCGCGACGTCGACAAGATCATATTGCTGCCGCTGGCTCTCGAGATTGGTCATGACCTGGGATTGCGACGACTGGCGCACGTAGACGACAGCCTTGCGCGTGAGAACCGTCGCGGGAAGGCGTTCAGTGTTGGTCATCGCCCAGCTCCTCGACGGCGAGGCCTGCAGCCTGCATCATGATCTGCGCCAGCGTCGACACCGCTTTCGCCCGCTCCTTGTCGCTCAACCCGTCGAGCTTGCGGGGTTCGAACACCAGGGTCATCTGCCGACCTGGGGTCGGTTCCGGAATGTTGTGTGGCTTCATAGTCTTCCTCCCGAGCGATTCCATCGTCGCTGCGGAAGTGTGCGGGGGTGACAGCTCGCGTGACCAGTCTGTTCAGATCAATCAGTGCCGCGAGATCAGCCCGAGGCAGCCCCATGCTCATGCCAGCGCAAGCCACCGGATCGGCCATCCATCCGGCGATCGCCACCACGATACCAGCCGGGCCCGAAACCTGAAGGAACAAGCCCGCCGCGCGTCGGTCCACGCGTCGAACGCAAACCTTCTGGCCGAAATAGGGATGCCAGCGGTAATGAACCTCAACCTCATCGCCGACATGGGCAGAATGAACGGGCGATGGCCCTCACAAGAAAAAATGCCCTGTTCGCGGGGCACGATCGCGGCGCGGCTGGCTGGGCGATGATCGCGTCGTTGCTGGAGACCTGTAAGCTGAATCAGGTCGATCCGTTGGCTTGGACCACCGACGTGCTCACCAAGCTCGTCAACCGCTGGCCAGCATCCCGCATCGACGAACTGATGCCCTGGGCCTACGCCGCGAAACCCGCGTGAACCATCGTCAACGTGGGGTGGCTGAATTGCTTACGATCGAGCTCGTTTTCATGGCCATTCTCCTGATCGACTTGTTGCGTCTCGACGATATCCGCCGAGCCCGTCTTTCATGACATGACGTTCATAAGCGTGCTGTTCCCGGCGTAACGGAATGGCGTTCGTCCCCATTTTGCCTGTTGAGGCGAAAGGGTGCCTATTCCGGCGTTGCCGGAAGCATCAGGGCGAGCGGCAGCGTGCTGAGCGCGGTGCAGGCGATGCACAGGGTCATCGCCGACAGGCCGATACGATCCGTAAGCGTACCGAAGAAGACCGGTGCGAGCGCGCCCGCGCCGATCGTCGCCGTATAGAATACGCCGAAGGCTTTCGGCCTTGCCTCCGCCGTGCAGAAATCGGGCACGCTGCCATAGACGACCGACGATGTGCCGTTCAGCATCATGCCAAGCAGCGGCAGGATGGCGAGGACGCCGGTCAGCGGCAGGGCCAGCGTAGCCGCGATCAGCATCGCCGTCGCCGCTTTCGTCGCGACGATGGTCCGCGTTACGCCGAGGCGCGCGCCCAAAAGTCCGCAGGCGAGCTTGCCGAAAGCGCCGCCCGCGAAGGTCAGCGTCAGGGCCAGCCCCGTGGTCGGCAGCGACGCGTCCTTGGCGGCGAGGACGAAGGGCAGAAAGGTCATGAAACCCATGCGCGTGGCGCTATCCGCGATGCCGATACCGATGAGCGTGCCAAATCCCTGCTTCGTGGCCAGTGGCGGCAAGGTCGTCTCCGTCGCCGGGCACACCGTTTCGATGTGCTTCCGGGGGCGTCTGCGAGGCAGGACGAGCAGCAGCGCGCACGCGGAGGCGATGCCGATGGCGCCGATCAGCACGGCCGTTTCGCGCCAGGAGGCGAAGGTCAGGACCAGCGCCGCGCCGGCGGGAAACGCCATCTTGCCGATATCGCCGGCGAAATTGTAGGTGCCGAGCGCCGGCCGCGCCGCGTGGCCGGGAAAGGCCGAGGCGACCAGATCGGAGCCGATCGGATGCTGCGTGCTGGCGCCGAACCCGCCGAGCATAAGGCTGGCACCGAGCACGAGCAACCCCGTGCTGGCGCCGGCCAGCATATAGCCCAGACCTGAGATTGCCGTTCCCGCCGCCAGCACCAGCACCGGATCAAAGCGCAGGGCGAGGTTGGACGCCGGCACTTGCAGCGCGGCGAGCACGGCGGAATAGAGCGCGCGCAGCACCCCGACAGCGCCATAGGAGAGCGAAAATTCCGCCTGCCAGAGCGGCAGCAGCAGATAGAGCGTGTCGGTGTAGCCGTCATGAACGGCGTGAATGCCGCAGGTTGCGCCCAGCACTTTTCCGCGCGCCGACGCTGCGGCCCGCGCCGCCCCGATCTGCTCTGTCGCCATCTCCGCCTTGCCTCCCGATCATCTCATGATAGTTTCCTTGCATGGAGACGCCGCTTCAAGGCTATAATTCGCGATGATTTGTGCGGAAAACTGACAGATGCCGCGTGGAATGCCACCGCTCAATGCGCTGCGTGCCTTCGAGGCGGCGGCGCGGCTCGGCAGCCTGAAAGCGGCAGCCGAGGAGGCGAGCGTCACCCATGGCGCGATCAGCCGCCATATCCGCCTGCTCGAGGACTGGCTGGGCTCGCCGCTCTTCCTGCGGCACAACCGGCGCGTCGTGCTGACCGAGCTGGGCCAGGCCTATCTCGCCGAAATCGCCCCGGCCTTCCAGCGTATCGCCCGTGCGACCGACGATGCACGCAATCGCCGCCGGCGCAAATTGCTGCGCGTCAATGCCTTGTCGACATTCACCGTGCGATGGCTGCTGCCGCGTCTTGCCGATTTCAGGCGGAGCCATCCCGAGATCGATGTCGAGGTCACCACCTCCAACGATGCCGTCGACCGTGCCGGGGAAGCCGCCGAAATCATCATTCGCGGCGGTCCAGATACGATCCATGGCTATGTGACACATGTTTTCCTGACCGAGACGCGCCAGCCGGTCTGCAATCCCGCCCTTTTGGAGACGCTGCCGCTTGCGACGCCCGGCGACCTGCGGATGCACACGCTGCTGCACAGCTCGAACATGGCGCGGCTTTGGGACGAGTGGCTGGCCATGGCGGGTGTGCCGGGCCTGGACGCAGCCGCCAATCTGGTCTTGGACCATTTCTATCTGGCGCTGGAAGCGGCAGTGGGCGGGCTCGGCGTCGCCATGGGGCCGAGCGCGCTCATCGGCGCCGACCTGGCCGCGGGCCGGCTCGTCGCGCCGTTCCCGCATCTGGCGATCCCGGCACGCAGCTATTGCGCCTATATGCGGAGCGATATGCGAAGCGATGTCCGGATGACCGCATTCTGCGAATGGCTGCAACGGCAGGGTTGCGTCTGATCAGGCCCGTACGATCGGTTTTTTACTCCCGCAGCTTTTAGAGCATGATCGCTTCGTGTTGAATTGCTCATGCCATAATCTTTTGTTTTCGCGCGATTTTTCGGGAAAACCGGTGTCCACTTTTCCCGATCGTGCTCTAGCTAACGAACCTGCCATGGCCGATTTCCGCCCCTGGGGCAGAGCGAGCGGGCTAGCGCTCGGAATAGGGCGCGCCATCCTTGTGTACGAACCGGCCATCGGCATTGGAGCTCATCATGTCGATGTCGGAGCAGGTCGTAAGGTCGGCGGGCTGGCGCGAGCCGACTTCGAGATAAACCGCCATGGCGCCCGATTTGTTGATCAGGTGATGGCCGTTGCCGGAGCCTTTCGCAAACGCCGCGCAATCGCCGGCGCGCAGCACCGCCTGGCCGCCGTCTTCGATCAACGTCACCTCGCCCTCGAGCACATAGACGAATTCGTCTTCGTGCGAATGCCAGTGCCGCTGGCTCGACCAATTGCCCGGCGGCAGGTGCATGAGATTGACGCCGAAATCCGTGAGCCCGCCGGCGTCGCCGAGCCGCTGCCGTATGCGCTCGGCACAGGGCGCGTCGAATGGCGGCGGATAGCCGGAGCCTTTTCGCTCCGGCACGACGGCGATGTCGATCTTGGGCATCGTAGATTTTCTCCGTGATCGACGAACGAGCCGGGCCTGGCATCGGGCCCGCCCACCGAACCGCGCTTAACAAGCTTGGCGCGCCATTGGCAGCAACAAAAAAAGCCGGGCCCGCGAGGGGCCCGGCTCTCAATTTGCACGGTCTCGCGCGACGCGGTTAAGCGATCTGCAGCGTGCTCACGGCCATCTTGCCGGAGCGCTGATCGCGCTCGGTCTCGAACTCCACCTTCTGGCCTTCGCCGAGGTGGCGGATTCCGGCGCGCTCCAGTGCCGTCGCGTGGACGAACACGTCATTGCCGCCATCGTCCGGCGCGATGAAGCCGAAACCCTTCTGATCATTGTAGAATTTTACGGTGCCACTGGTCATGTCTTTGTCTTTCGCAATGTGAATGCACATGAGCTACAGGCGCCTATAAGGCTGCCGCTGCTCGCTAAGCCGAGTTTTGGTAGAGAAGTAGATCGTGCACCCAGCACTGCTTAGGTGAAACGGCCCCAATCGTCTGGCCAAAGTCGAAGAGGCACCCTACTTCGCCTTATCGCCAATGACAAGCCGCACGTCATAATCAGGCAATAGCGGCGGGCAGTTCTCCCAAGGATTCACGTGCGCGCCATTCCACCGAGTGGGTCAAACATGACATTTGGGAGACGGTTGCGGCTGTTTCCCAGGGTGTGGCCGAACGGCGGCCTCACAGTGTGAAGCGACCTTCGCGCAGAAGCCGATGGCGTCCATGGCGGTCATCCTTCTGCTCAAGGTGTGCGTTATCCTGCCGGCGAAGGACGGCCATGCAACTTGAGGGAATAGATGCCGCGGATCCTGACGTATAACGTTCGCAACTGCCTCGGTATCGATGGTCAGCTTTCCCCCGAGCGTATTGCGGACGTCATCGCCTCCTGCGAGCCGGATGTCGTCGCGCTCCAGGAGCTCGATGTGAACCGCGCTCGCACGGGCGGCGTGGACCAGGCGCAGGTCATTGCGGATGCGCTGTGCATGCAACGCCATTTTTACCCGGCGATTCGGGAAAATGAGGCGTTCTACGGCGATGCCATCCTGACAGCCCGCCCATGCACGCTGGTGAAAGCCGATCTTCTGGCGACCCGGGGACGGCGCAGCATTCGTGGAGCCGCGAGGCGCGCTGTGGGTATCGGTGAATGTCGGCGGCACGGAGATCCAGGTCTTCAACACGCATCTCGGCCTGCCGGGGTCGGACCGGCTTCGGCAAATCGACACGCTGCTCGGTCCCGATTGGCTCGCTCATCCAGCCTGTCGCGAGCCGGTCATCGTCGCGGGCGACTTCAACACCGTTCCGCGTTCGCGCATCTACCGACGGCTGGCCGCGCATCTCCGCGACGCCCAGACATGGCCCGGCACGTCTCGCAAGCAGCCAACCTTTCCGAGCCGCGCGCCCCTCCTGCGGCTCGACCATGTCTTCGTCGGCCGATCGATCGAGGTTCTGAAGGCGGAAGCGATCCGCACGCCCCTGGCCCGAATTGCATCGGATCACCTCCCTCTGCTGGTCGATTTCCGCGTCATCGCAGGCGAGCGACGCGCTCGAGCTGCGGACCTTTAACCGGAATCCACTGAGGCGCTCTATCTGTTTGTTTCGGCGTCGGCTGCGGCATCAGGGGCCTCGATGACGTGGGGCAGCTTGCGCGCATGGTGCTCGCCGAGCCGTGCCGGATGTCGAGCGTCGGAGGGCGGGGGCAACCTCATCCGGATCGGCGGCGAATCTCCGCGCATTCGCCGTCAGCATTGCTCGCCTATCGGATTTGGCGCGCTTTCCAGGCTTTGACGGATGCGAGAGCGGATTGGATATGGCTGCCCGCATCGCCTGCCGTCAGGACCGATGCGATCTTGCCGTCTGGTGTAATCACGTAGGATGTTCGGCTGGCAAACAGGCTGTCGCCATCTTTCCAGGC
Source organism: uncultured Alphaproteobacteria bacterium (assembly GCA_963727575.1). GTDB lineage: Bacteria > Pseudomonadota > Alphaproteobacteria > Rhizobiales > Rhodomicrobiaceae > JAHQVI01. The sequence goes on along the minus strand of CAVSIA010000024.1, from coordinate 171,167 downwards.
CAGCACGTCGTAGGCCTTTACAATTTTCCCTTGGGGATCGGCGGCAACCGGGAATTTGTCGCGACATGCTTCCCTTGAGAACTCACGCTGCGTCTCGATTGTATCGGCAGAGATGCCGATGACCGAGGAGCCGAGTGTTTCGAACTCCGGCATGGCCTCGGCAAAGAGGTGAGCTTCTTCCGTGCATACCGATGTGAAGCTTTTTGGGTAGAAGTAGACGACGACCGGCCCCTTCTTGAGGGCCTCAGACAGCTTGAAGGCTATCTCGCTCCCGCCCTGCGCCGCTTTCGTGGAGAATGCCGGCGCGTTCGTGCCAACCGTCAGCTCGGCCCATGCGAGGGATGGCGTCAGGCCTACAAGGAAACAGCTCAGAAGAATGCGAGCGAAGAGTGTCATTGATAGCTCCAGAGTGCAGGCCGCTGCGCCATTCGTGCCTCGCATACGTAGCCCCGTCGCGCGGCCGGCGGAATTCGAGGCTCTGCATCTCTTCCCGCAAACCGGCGGCAGCCCATCGCTACGGGGTTTCACCATTGTCGGTATTTCTATTTTGTGACCGGAATTGGCCGAGTGGGTTGAAAAAGTCCGCACCTATCGCCCCTTCGCCGATCAGACACCGCCGGTTACTGTGATCTTCTATTAGCCCGACCGGGGCGGCGAGTACCCACAAACCGGCTCGAGCGCCTCAACGGCGGGATCAAGCGTAGAACCGAAGTTGTTGGTATTTTCCCCAATGACGCGGCGACTCGGTTCCCATGTGTGGCCTGCGATTGAGCGTTCAGGGAGGCGTGAATGAACGAAGACATCGGTAGTCGGCGGAAGACGCAGGGCGCCGGCAATGCGACGAGAAGGCCATCTCCATTTCGTCTCGCGGTGATTCTGCCCTGCCTGAACGAGGCGGCCGCCATCGCTCGCGTCGTCCGAGGCTTCAATGCCGAATTGCCCGACGCCAAAGTCTTCGTGATCGACAATGGCTCGACAGACGGGACCGGCGAGATTGCAGGTTCGGTGGGTGCCGAGGTGCTTCTGGAAGCCGTGAAAGGCAAGGGCCATGCTGTCAACAGAGCGTTCACCGCTATCGATGCTGACATCTACGTCTTGGCCGACGGTGATGGGACCTATGACGAGAGCCAGGCTCCTCGCCTTGTTGAGCTGTTGTGCGACCATCGGCTCGATATGGTCGTGGCGGCACGGCGCAAGGCGACGCACGACGCCTTCCCTGCCGGACATGAATGGGGCAACCGGCTTTTCAATCGCATTCTCAACACGCTCTTCGGCGGCAATTTAAAGGATTCGTTCTCAGGCTACCGCGTCCTGTCACGCCGCTACGTCCGTTCGTTTCCTGCCTTGTCCACCGGCTTCGAGATTGAAACCGAGATGACCATTCACGCAGCCCTTCTTCGCGCGCCCGTTGTGGAAATCGAGTGCGACTACAGACCCAGGCCGAGAGATAGTTCCAGCAAGCTCAAGACCTATCGCGACGGCTTTCGGATTCTGTGGACGATCGTGAAGCTCCTCCGTCTACATCGGCCGTTGTTGTTCTTCGGTGCCATGTCGACGCTGCTGCTGCTCGCCGGGATGATCCTTTTCTTTCCCGTCTTTGCCGAATATCTGAGAACCGGGCTCGTGCCACGGATGCCGACATTGATCGTCGCCGTCGGGTTCGGCATAGGGTCTCTGGTGTTGTGGACGGTTGGGCTGATGCTCGACGCGACCGCTCGCGGCCAGCTCGAAATGCGCAAACTGATCTATTTGAACACGCCTCGGAGGGTATCTGGGTGTTCGAACGATAGCTGATGGCCCCTGTGCCGCTTCGCGCTGAGACGAGAAACCACCGTCAGAGAGCGACCGCACGACACAAGCTTAAGCGATGCTGTTCAAGGTTCGACCGGACCGGCTCGCACGGGGATGCGCTCAGCCGGAGGCCGAAGTGTTCCAATATTCCGTTTAATTTGTCGGGATCGAACCGACCGACGCTAACGATAAACTTTGGCCGATCAGTCCGCATAAGCCGTTTGATCTCTTTGGCAAGCAGATTGTTCTGCGACAATTTGAGGTAATTGTTCTCAATGCCAAGATATCGAGCGGACGGTTCGGCATAGGGGATGAAATAGGAGGCCGGCTGCCCGGTCGCCAGCAGGACGACACTGTTCTTCGGCAATTGCGGAACCTGGATATCGATATACTTGTCTGCATACGCTATGCGCCTGAAGCGACGGGATGGGTGAACGCCGTGTCCCCAGTCGATGTAGATCGTTGTCGTCAAGGCGATGATCAGGGCCGAGAGGGAAAGTATGATCCGCGCGCGATGTCCTTCGAACAGAAAAAGCAGTACGCCGACGATCACTACGCCCGTCAGCATTTCGAGCGCGACTGCATAACGGTAGATGCTGAAGCCGACCACCCAGGCCAAGTAAGATACGACGACAAAAAGGATGAGCAGGCCAAGCGTCTTCGTCTCCGCGGGATATTTTTTCAGGCGGGCGCGGTTTGTCACGCAAAGCGCGATCAGTCCGACCGCCCAGGCGGCGATAGCGACATAGGCCATCGCGCCGCGCCAATCCCGAAAACGCAGCTCCGTTACAAGATAGACGTTGGTTTTTGCCCAGTAGAACGGATAGGCGATCAGTTGCAAAACATTGTGGGGCAGGAATTGCTCGTCTCTCAGCGGCTCCAATTCCCAATAGGAAGATCGAAAAATGTCATTGAACAGAGGAAAGAAGGGGTTACCGAAAAGCTGCCACAGCGTTAGCAGGTGATGGCCCGCGACAGCTAGAAACCCGGTCGTCGCTGCGGCGCCGAATACGCTTACGCCGACGAGTGTGCGCCCTCGAACGGCTGCGACAAGTGTGAGGAGAGCGAGGCCCGGGACGAAAATAGCGGCTGTGTATTTCAATCCCAGACCGATACCCGCCATCACTCCCGGCCAAAGGAATCCGGGCCAATTTCCGCAGGCTTCCTCCTCGCCGGCAACTCTGAGAAGTCCTAAAAGTGCGCCAAGAACGAAGATCGAGTCGATGAGATCATTGGTCGTCGTCCCGATCAAGGAAACGAAACCGGCGCCGGACACCCCTATCAGGCAGGCAACCGGCCCGAGTATGACGCGCTCGCCTTTTTGTGCCGGGCGGAGAACGTGCATCGAAATGGCAAGGATCAGCGCGGCATTGAGGCCGTGGACTGCCCCCATAATGAAAGCCACAAGACGCGGTGTATCATTGAGGGGAGAGGATATGAGCGCATAAAAGAGAAAATCCGCAGTCGGATTAAAAAATCCCTGATATTGAGCGGGTCCGATATCATACAAATAGCGATGATTAAGATACGCCCACGGTGCATAGAGGTGATAGAAACGCAGATCCCAGTTGTTGTCCGGACCCAGGGCCACTGAGACAAGCCCAGTCGCAACGCAAATCAGCGCCGAGGAAAGAATTAGGGGCCAATTGAGATGCCCCGAATGCGGGGCGTCGTGTGCTTAACTCCTGTCGAGTTGTTCGAGCGTTTTCGTCATCACAAACCGTGTGGTTGACCTCTGCGCCGCTTTTGCGATCGCCGCGCCGTCGCCATTGCTCAGACTGATGGCTTCAAAGGCATCCGGCTCGATAGGGATGCCCGGCTCGGCATCATCTTGTCGGCGAATGGCCCGGTGGTGTGCGGATCATACAAAGAGTGTGCGGTTGGCGGCGTCGCGTCAGCAAGAATCGGCCCGTCATCGTCGCATAGTCTAGGGGCACATTAACTATAAACTATCAAACGGTCTGCTCTCGGAACAACAGATTGATCGATTGAGGCAAAATCATTTGCCCGTCAGCGATAAGCCGTCACAGGCATAAAAGGAACCAGCGTCATGTTGCGCTTCTCTCGCGCAGCTCTTTTACTTACCAATCAAGCCGATGAAAGCTTATATGCGCTAGATAATAAAGCGACATAACTTAAAATCAATGTGCCATTGGCTGACCCTGTAGAAGCGCTCACAGTTTCCTTTCCCAGAAAAAATTTGCAAACGGCGGATGCAAAGTTATTTGAGACTGTATTTCTCAGATGAATGAATTGCCAATCTGCTGTCATCTGCTACAATTAAGTGAACATTCCAATTTTGCCATCGCAGTGATCTTCTTACTGTTAGCCTTTGTGCTGGCAACAGTAATTGCTGGAAAAATAAAGCCGTAAGAGCTTTTTATAAACCAGAAACGCAAGGGAGGTAACTTAGCATGCGTATGCCATTATTGGCGGTAGCCTTACCCGCTATAATTGCCGCTGGCTTTTTTGCACCGGTGACATCCACCGCTGCGGAAAAAGAACCGGAACCGACCATTGTCAAGGTCACGCTGGGCAGCGACAAGGATAACGAGCATCGTTATCACCCGGACCATGTGACCTTTAAAGCGGGGCAGCTTTACAGGCTGACGCTCATCAACCCGAGCAACAACATTCACGAGATCGACTCGCCGGAGTTTACCGCTGCGGTATTTAGCAAAGAAGTGCTCGTCTTTGACGATATCGCAGAGGATGCCAAGCCCATAGCGAACGTGGTCGGACGAGTGCGTGAAATCGAAGTCCAACCGGGCGGAAGGACCGAATGGACCTTCGTCGCGATCGAACCGGGGGAGTACGAGGTGGACTGCAAGACCGACGACGCCAAGGCCGGAAAAACCCACATGCAAATGGGTATGAAGGCTGCGTTCACTATTAATTAAGCGCGTGTCGCTGCTTGGGCGCTTTCGCGGCTCGGGCAGCGACGCTTAAGGAGAACGTTGGCCGGTATTAAGCCGTAAATGCTGGATGGTTCTTCCTCAGTGGAAGTAATGCCAGAAGTAGCTTGGCTTAGTGGCGTCCGGCCAACAATAGCTGGACAGTCGATCCGTCGGTTTGCGTCGTTATCATAGTGTTTGAGGCGGCAATCCAATACGGAGGCACGAAGAACCTCCCGGGCGCCGTATCACCACCAGCTGGAGCCGGGACAAATCCGGTAACGACCACCAAATATCAGCGGAGCGCCAAGTCCTATTCCTTAAGTTAGCGCTTTTGGATGGTGCCAGACGTGATCTGGCAGCATTCAGAAAGGGTGGGTAATAGGCATGCTTAAATATATCTATGCGTTTATCTCGACGTTCTTCCTTCTAACCTATGGGGCAAACCAGGCATTGGCGGCCGATGGGGCTGCTATCGTCGCCGAGAAGTGCGTTTCCTGTCACAACGTGACTGGTCCGGCGCCTGCGACTTTCAAAGCCATGCTCGAACTCAAAGCGCCGGACCTGTTCTACGCCGGTAGCAAGTTCAAGAAAGAATGGCTTGTCGAATGGCTTCAGCACCCGATGCAGATTCGTCCGTCCGGGGTCATGTTCCTCAACAACATTGTCGTCGAAGGCCAGAGGAATCGGATCAACGCTGATTCCGTCAAACCTTGTCCGACCGCCCTGGCCGCCGAGGAAGCCGCGGCGGTGGCAGATTATTTGATGACCTTGACGGACTCGACCATGAAGGTCGGCGTCATCGGCCCGGAAGAAAAGTTTAGAAGGTCCAAGGCCACGACCCTGTTCACCAAAAGATATCCCTGCATCGGATGTCACATGGTGAAGATTGGGCCGAGAGAAGAGGGCGGCGTTTCCGGGCCCGACCTGAGGCAAGCCGGTCGTCGGCTAAGCCCGGACTGGATATACGCCCAAATCGAAGATCCCCAGCATTGGAATCCCATGACTTGGATGCCGACAAGTCCGATGTCGGATAAGGACAGAATTTTACTGACGTTACTTATCGAATCAGAGGATTGACGCTGGTGCACTGACGCATTCAGTTCGTTCTCGCACGTGTGCACTAGAGTTTTGTTTTGCATCAAATTTTCCAAACTTCGGGCTGGAACCTGCGTTTGGATCGATGCACTAGGGAGGTTCAAATGAAACAATCAAAGTTTTTCGTTTGGCCCGTCGCGATCACGCTCGCCGTTAGCTGGGGATCGTTGGCGTGGAGCTCCGAGACGGTCGAGACGACCTATCGGCGCTTCTGCGTCCAGTGTCATGGCAGCCTTGGCAACGGACAGGGCATCAATCAGACCGCCGGGGCGCTCGCGGTAGAGCCACGAAATCATGCCGACCCCAAGCGCATGTCCAAATTGACCGACAAGGAAATCCAGCTGGCAATTACAGAAGGGGGGGCCGCGGTCAACAAATCACCCTTGATGCCTGCCTTTGGACACACTCTGGCTGCGTCGGAAATCGCTGAATTGGCCGCGTATTTGAGGACGTTGTGCTCCTGCCAATATTCCGAAGCAGCAGCGAGCGAGCCCGAAGACAAGCACGCAGACGAACACGGAGACCACCACGGAGAAGAACATGGAGACGAACACGGAGATGAAGGCAAGCGTGGCAACTAATGGTGCTTGTAAGTAAAAAATAGCAAATAACTGACAGATATGACGGAGTTCTATCTGAGGTAAGTTGAGTCGATCAGCACGGGAGACCTCGGCAAATTGGATAACGGTGTTTGTCTATAATTTGGTGAAAGCTGCTCACGGCTCGTATGAAGCGGAACGGGAGCCGGGGATCAGGCACTGGGGGTGGGAGGAATTCAATGAATGTTCGGGTGGTCGCTCTCTTCGCAGGCGTGTTTTTCATTTCGCTGGCGATATTCATTCAAGGAATTCTTCCGGCGGTGGTTCCGGAATCCCTACAGACCAGCGTCTCCATGGTCGTGCGCACCGATCTTGGTGAACTGAAATGGATGATCGGCGATGCCACCGACTATACGCCTCAACAGGCGCGGGGCCGGAAGGTCTATATTCGCGAGGGCTGCTGGTATTGTCATTCGCAGTATGTCCGACCGGTCACCGGTGAAACGCTGCGTTGGGGGCCGGTTTCTCAGTCGGGGGAATATGCGTTTGATCTGCCGCATCTGTTTTCGACCCGCCGGATCGGCCCGGATCTGCTGCGGGTCGGGCTAAAGTATAGCGACGGGTGGCATCTGGCGCATTTTTGGAATCCGCGCATGCTGACGCCGGATTCGATCATGCCGCGGTTCGCATATCTCTTCTACCTGGCGCCCGAACGCGTGCATGTCGTCACCGACGCCGACGGGCTTCGCACCCTCGAGAAGAACGCGACCAGTGAAGTCCTGTTCGATTTCAACTCCAAGCAACACACCAACCTGACGCCGAATACCGAAGGACTGGTTTTCGTCAAGGAGAGGGGCAAATACCCGGTCATCCTCGCGCCGAATAAGGAATTCACGGGCGATAGCGTGCAATTGGTCGCCAGCAGTGAGGACCTGGATGCCCTGATCGCCTACCTCCAGAAGCTGGGGACCAATCGCGGAAGATGGCGGGACCTGTTTGAACCGCAGCAATTGGAGGTGACCGATATTTCCACTCCTCGTTCTGAGGACTGGATTGAATACGGTAAGGACGTCTATCGGCGACGGTGCTTAGGGTGCCACGGTGCCAAGGGAGACGGCAACGGACCGGCCGCGACGTTTCTGGATGTCAGGCCCAGGAACTTCACTCTGGCCGTCTTCAAGTTCCGGGGAACGCCGGCAGCCTCCCTGCCAACCGACGGCGATCTTCTGCGCACCATCACCCGCGGCTTAAGGGGCACGCCGATGCCGACTTTCCACATGCTGCCGCTGAAGGACCGGTTGGCAGTCATTCAATACGTCAAATATGTGCTCGCCGTCGACCGGTCGGACCCGAAGGAACCTTATCTGTTTTTCGATGAGGAACCGCCGCAGGCACCCGTCTATATCGGCATCCCTCCGAAGCCATCGATGGAGCTCGTCCAGGCAGGCCAGCAGATGTGGCAAAAGGAAAAATGCTTTGAGTGTCACGGGGATACGGGGGAGGGGGACGGTGCCAAGTCGAGCACTCTGAAAGACGATTTCGGCTACCCGATCCGGCCGGCGAACCTGAAGATGGGCAAGTTCAAGTCCGGCTCCTCGGTTAAGGACATTTTCCGGACCGTCACCAACGGCCTCGACGGAACACCGATGCTAAGCTACGCCAAACCGCTGAGCGACGAACAGCGTTGGCAGCTGTCCTATTATGTCTTGTCGCTCTCAGCCTATAGCGATCCTGTGTCCGGAAAACCGCTGCCAATCTCTCCCGCGGACCGTGCAGCGCTCAATGATCCAGGCCTTCAGGCCCCATCCTCCAGACTGGCCTATGGCGGTAAAAATCAGCCGCGCCATTCGATCGACGGTTCCATGTATGCCGGTGAAGCCTGGGCGACGAAACACGGGATGGAAAGCGCTCATGCAAGCCTCAAAACACGGTAGCGAATAGAAGCGGCTGCGGATAACGGCAATAAGGAAGGGATTGAAATGGCAGAGGTATTGCGCGCGGAACGGCCGCTACCGGTCCACCTTGACGAGCTGGTCAATTTTCCCCTCGTGCGGCTCTGGCTCTACTGGGGCATGTTCTGGCTGCTGCTGACCCCGACCTTCGGCGTGTTGGCCTCCGTTACATTCAGCTTTCCCGATTATCTGGGTACCTCCGAATATCTGACCTTCGGACGGGTGCGACCGATGCATGTCAACGGCGTGATCTTCGGCGCCTTCTCGACGCTGTTCTTCGGCCTGTGCTACTATCTCGTGCCGCGGCTTGCCGGCGTGCGTGTCCACGCCGAACGCTTGGCCTTCTGGCTTGCCTGGATCTGGAACTTCACCGTGGCGGCCGGGCTGATCTCACTGCCGCTCGGCTGGAACCAGGGGCTGGAGGCGGGGGAGTTGCCGCTCGCCGCCGATATCGGCATCTTCCTCGTCATCGCTACGATGACGTGGCAATTCATCGTCACCATCATGCGCCGTACCGAGCCGCAGCTCTATGTGGCGCTCTGGTATCTGATCGCCGCTTTCGTATGGACCGACCTCAATTTGATTCTGGGATCGTTCATCCTTCCCTACGCCCTACCGGGGATCAACAGCGCCGCGTTCCACGGCCTGTTCATCCATTACATTGTCGGGCTGTGGATTACCCCCGCAGGCTATGTGCTGATCTACTACTTCCTGCCTGTGAGCGCCCGGAACCCGCTCTTCAGCCACAAGCTGTCGTTGATCGGCTTCTGGTCGCTGGCGCTGTTCTATCCCTTCGTCGGCATCCACCATTATCTCTACAGCCCTATCGCCGACTGGGCCGAAACTCTATCGATCATCTCATCCATGCTGCTGATCATTCCGGTCTGGACGGTGTTGGTCAATTTCTTCGGCACGATGAAAGGCAAATGGTCGAACTTCGGCACGAATTTGCCGGCGAAGTTCCTGATCATGGGCTCGCTGATGTACCTCATTGGCTGTTTCCAGGGCTCGACCGAAGCGCTGCGCGTGATCCAGCAGCCCACCCATTTTACGGATTTCGTCATCTCCCATTCGCATCTGACCGTGTTCGGAACATTCGTGGTCTGGGCGGTCGGCGGCCTCGTCTACACTTGGCCGCGCCTGTACGGCCGCGAATTGTGGTCGTTCAAGATGGGTAACTGGTCGTTCTGGCTGATCACCGTCGGCATCTCGGTTATGGGCCTGGTGCTGACGGCCGGCGGGCTGCAGCAGGGCTTTATGTGGATGGCCGGTGTGGAGTGGCTGAACTCCCTCGTACCCGTCTCACCCTATTGGTTCCTGCGCACGCTGGCTGGCCTGTCCATGGATATCGGCATGTCGCTGCTGGTGCTCAATCTGATGATGACGGCACTGAGCCGTCGGGCTCCGGCGCGTGAAGCGGCGAGAGATGTGCCGGGCGACGCCTTACCGGCGGGCGGGATGCAATGAGATGAGTGCTGGAAATGTGGCGCTCGGGCAGATGGTACGTGCCGATTTCGGCGAGCTGAAAGGAGGTTTCCCTTGGTCCAACTTACGATCGGGCAATTTCTGGTCGCGCTGTGTATGAGCCTCGGCGCGCTCTGCTTCTTCATCTGGGGCGTGATGTCCGGAATGTTCAAGGATGTCGAGGCGATCAAAATGCGCGTTTACCGGGCGGAGGTCCCCGATGACGATGAACAGTGACGGGCATGGCAGCCACCGGCCGGAAGACGAGCTGGAGGAATATGGCGGCCATATCCAGGCGAGACATGGCTACATCCCGGCCTGGCTGCTCGCCGTCTATTTCGTGCTCTTCGTCTGGGCGCTCTATTACCTCTACGTGTATTGGGGCAACCTCGGGCCGGGGCTCGACTACACGATCCGGTAGGCGCGGACTGAATTGAAAGGGAACGGACATGCTGGACTCACATGACCGTAAGGGTTGGAGGCTCCCCGCGTTGCTGATCATGATCTTCGCGTCTCTCAATCTGTTGGTTCTGATCTCGGAACTGGCAATCAATGTCGGCAAGGCGCTGTTGCCGCTGTGAGGGAGGACGTGATGGATCCGATCAAAGCAATAGCAGGGATGAATCCAATCGAAGCGGTGGCAGGCGGCTTGTTCGTCGCCGCAACCATCGCGTTTTTCATCTGGGTGGCCTATCTCGCGATCAAGAAATAAGCTTGGGCACGATCCGCGAAAGCAGACTTGGGCGGCAAAGCAGCATGGCACTTTTGCTAGTGCATCGATCCAAACGGAGGCTTCAGCCGGAGTTTGGTGAAATTGGTGCAAAACAAAAGATCAGTACGCTGACATATGAGCCATGTGAATGTGTCAGTGCACTAGAGCCTTTTCCACTCCGAATGAATCGGAGTGGGGCCCTCGTTCTTTGTTTTGTCGCATTTTCTCGACGCAAACCGGCATCCACTTTGCTGGAAAATGCTCTAGAGCCGCCCCCCGATCATCTTTTGGGCGAAGCATGAACCAGTATGGGCTGATTTTTCTGGCTGGTATTGCCGCAAGCTGGCACTGCGTCGGCATGTGTGGCGGTTTCGCCTGCGCAATGTCCGGTTGCCGGGGACGGCAGGACGCTGCTGTTCGCCAGCTTCTCTATAACGCCGGGCGTGCGACCACATATTGCTTTCTCGGCGCCGTCGCAGGAGCTGTGACCGCAGGCATCTGCACCGCGACGCCGGGGGCATTGTCGATCGAGAGCGCGCAGCGTATCTTGGCCATCGTCTCCGGTGTGTTGATCATATTGATCGGTGCGCAGTTTTTCGGCCTTTTTCAACGTTTGCACCGTGTACCGATGATCGGTTTCGGCGGCGAGGCCCTGGCGAGTGCGTTGCGCGGCCTTGTGCGTTCGCCCAGCCCTGCCGCACCACTTGCGTTCGGCGTCGTCAACGGCTTCCTGCCTTGCCCGCTCGTTTACGGCTTTCTTGCGCAGGCCGCCGCCAGCGGCAGTGCGGTGCCAGGCATGGCGATCATGGCTGCTTTCGCGCTCGGCACCTTCCCGGCGATGCTGATCATGGGCGGCATGAGCGGCTGGCTTCGCGAAAGGATGAGCTCCGGTCCGACGGCCGCCGCCCAAGCCATCGGCTTGCGGCAGAGGCTGGGTCTGGCCGCCGGGGTCTTCTTCGTGCTCTTCGGGCTCGTCACCCTGGCGCGCGGCATCATCCCCATGTCCCTTCATGGTCATCTGCTGTGACAGCTTCGCTCTGCAGTCATTGCTTCTTGCCGCTCGGCCACAGTCGCCATAATGCGCAGGTCGCAGGCGATGAACGCCAGTTCTGTTGCTACGGCTGTTGCCTCGCTTTTCAGGTGGCGCACGGCGAGCATGAGGAAGCCGACGCGGCCTGGCTGCTGATCCGGCTGGGCGTCGGCGCGTTCCTTGCCATGAATATCATGCTATTCAGCCTGCTGCTTTATTCCGGCACTTTCGACAGCGCCGAGACGGACGTGCGGCCGATCGTTCACTGGGTGCTGTTCTTCATGGCCACACCGACGGTCATCATTATCGGCGGGCCGTTCGTGCGTGAAGCATGGCAGGACGCGAGGCGCCTTCGGCTCGGCTCGTCCGCGCTCATCACCTTGGGCGCAGGCGCCGCCTATTTCTACTCGGTCATGGCCCTGACCAAGGGAGGCGACCGCGTCTATTTCGATACGGCGACCATGGTGCTCGTCCTATTCACCCTTGGGCGCTATCTGGAAGCGGCCGGCCGGGCGCGCGCCATGCGCAGCATCGCACCAATGCTGGCGCCGGAACGCGAATGGGTGACGGCGATCGAGGATGGCGTTAAAACGCGCATTGCCGCGCGCGATGTCCACGCTGGAATGACTGTGCTCGTCCGCCCTGGGGAGCGCATCGGCGTGGACGGCGTGGTCGTCGAGGGCGCGTCCCATGTCGGCGAGGCGATCTTGACCGGAGAGAGCACTCCGGTGGCTAAACATCCTGGCGCCAGCGTCCTGGCGGGCAGCGTCAATCACGAAGGCCCGCTTCTTATCGAAGCCCGCAATAGCGGTGCGGCGTCATACTGGATGCATATTGCGCGCCGGGTTCGGGAGGCGCTCGGACGCCGGAGCCGCATCGAGCGGCTGGCGGAGCGAGCAGCGGGCATCTTCGTGCCAATCGTACTCGGCCTTGCGCTTGTAACGACGCTCTATTGGGCGGACAGCATCCCATTCGGCCAAGCCATGCTTAATGGCCTCGCGGTGCTCGTCGTCGCTTGCCCTTGTGCGCTTGGACTTGCGGCACCGCTTGCCACATCGATCGGAATTGGACAGCTCGCACGGCGCGGCTGTCTGGTGCGCGACGGCGACATGATCGAGAGCCTCGCTTTGGTGCAGACCATTGCATTCGATAAGACAGGGACATTGACTTTCGGGGAGCCACGGCTCAGCGGAATCGCGGCTTGCGACCTTTCGCCGGACAACGTTCTGGCGCTCGCCGCCGCGCTGGAAACACGGTCCGAACATCCATTGGCGAACGGCATCATGTTCGAGGCGGAAAGGCGTGGCTTGCGGCCAGCACCGGCGCAGAATATCCGCGCGGTGCCCGGCTGCGGCATTCTGGGGACGATCGATGATGTTCGGATTGCCGCCGGATCTCCGGGCTGGATCGAGAAACTCGGTTTCAGCATGCCCGATGATCTGGCGCGCCGGTCGGCGCTGCTTGAAGACAGTGCCGCCAGCCTGATCGGGATCGGATGGGGGGCAAAGGTCGTCGGCATTCTAGCCTTTGAAGACCCGCTCCGGCCGGAAGCGCCTGATGTCGTGGCCGCAATCCGAAAGCTTAACATAAAGACGTTGCTGCTCTCCGGCGATCGGGCGTCCTCGGCACAGCGCGTGGCCCGCGCAGTCGGGATTGATCAGGTGGAAAGCGGCATGACGCCGGACGCCAAACAGGCCTTTGTTGCTCAAGGGGGGGATCGATGGGCAATGGTCGGCGACGGGCTGAACGATGCGCCCGTGCTCGCCAGCGCGGGCGTGGGCATTGCTGTGGGCTCGGCGACCGATCTGGCCCGCGAGGCCGCGGGACTGGTGCTTCCGGAGGGCGGTCTTGCCACGCTGCCATATGCGGTCAACCTGAGCCGCGCGGTCAGGCGGATTGTGATCGTCAACCTGCTCTGGGCATTCGGCTACAACACCGCGGCGCTGGCGCTCGCCGCCACGGGCCATCTGCTGCCGGTCTTCGCAGCGGCGCTGATGGCCGGTTCGAGCGTCATCGTTGTCCTCAATTCACTCCGTCTCGAACAGTTTTCCTGTCGACGGGCGTCACCGATTTACGCCGTCACCAACTTCTAGCCATAGCTCCTGACGGCCGAGACAATTGCACTGTTAAAATCCGTCACAAAGCTTCGCGCAAACCCCTATGTCATCGCCGGTTCCAAGCCGGGCGGCTACCTGACGGATTTACAAAAACCCTGGCGCAGGATTCGAAAAATTGCCGGACACCACGATATCCGAATTCACGACCTGCGTCATACCTATGCATCGCAGGCGCTCGCGCTCGGCCAGACATTGCCGCTCATTGGCAAATTGCTGGGCCATACGCAGGTTCAGACCACCGCCCGTTGCGCTCATCTCGCCGCCGATGCCGTCCGGCGTGCAGCTGCGGAGGTCGCAAACCAAGTCAAATTTGCTTTGGATGGCAACGCTGTTGCGGAAACGCTATAATAATGGCGAAGAGCGAATTCAGAACGCTTAATTGACCGCACGTGTTGGGGTACCAATGGGACGATTGATCGAGCTATCCGCTGAAACTGAAGCCTTGGCGATAAGAATCGCGCAGCAAAATGGGCAAACCCTTGATGAGGTTGTCCAGGATGCGATCATAACGCGTGCAAAAGGCGCTGGTATTCCACTTGCCAAACGAAAATTGACGCCAGCTGAAAAATTTGCAGCGATCGAAGCGTTGTCCCGCCGCCATGCGGAGCGTCGCACTTATGACACCAGGAGCGTCGAGGAAATCGTCAACTATGATGAATACGGATTGCCTCGGTGATCGTGCTCGACAGTTCAGCCGTCATCGCGATCCTATCGCGTGAGGCAGGCTACGAAAGCCTCCTCGCGACCGTGACCAATGCGAACCGCTGCGCATTATCCGCTCTGACATTCTTTGAGACGGCGCTCGTTCTATTCGCTCGCAAGCGCGAGGCGGGATTGCAGGATTTTACCAATTTCATTGAGCTTGCCGAAGCAGATATCATCCCATTCGATCACGCCGCCGCTCAGGCGGCGCTCAAGGCTTTCAAGACCTTCGGTAAGGGCATTCACTCAAAATCTCGCCTCAACTTATGTGACTGTGCGGCATACGCTTTATCGAAAGGCTTAAATGCGCCGCTGCTATTCAAAGGCAACGATTTCGGCCGAAACCGATGTTGATATAGCTCGCTGATTCCTTCACGCATTTTCCCGGCTTTCCGCATCGCCGCCATCGGATCATCCGCACTAATCTTGGTCCGGTTGAAACGGTAAAGCCTCTCCATTTCCGGGACCAAACCAGTTCCATCGAGCGCCTTATTTAACCGAGCGAACACGTTTCGCTCGCCGCTTTTGGCTGGCTGTCTTTCTGGAGGTGAGTGGCGGAAAGGAAGTCGTCATGGTGCGCAAAGCCATCTCATGGGATCGAACCGAAATCGCCTTCGAGGTCGAAGGGGCAGGTCCGCCGCTCGTTCTTCTGCATGGTTTTGCCGCGAACCGGCATTGCTGGCGCGAGAAAGGCTATGTCGACAGATTGGCCTCTGCCGGCAGGCAAGTCATCCTTATCGATGCGCGGGGGCATGGAATGAGCGGGAAACCTCCTCATCCAGCATATTATGCCGATCAGAAACGCGCCCAAGATACGATAGCTGTTCTCGAGGAGCTTAGCCTTCCGTCAGCCGATCTGCACGGCTTCTCCATGGGCGGCCGGAACGCGCTCGTTACCGCCAGGACGTTTCCCGGCCGGGTGCGAAGTCTTTCGATCAATGGCGCCCACGGGTTTGCGCAAAGCCTGCAGCTCTATCGCGATGCTTTGGAACACGGGATGGAAGGGTGGATCGCTTACCTTCGGCGCGAATATGGCAGCGTGGACTTGCCCCAGTTTCGTGGAGAGTTTCGGGCTTGGCATCAGCGTGTCTGGTCTGACGGCATTTTGTCCTCCTTTTCGGTCGCATCTTTTGGTTTGGCCTGGATCATCTTTTCATCCCGGCCTGCATGTTCTGATGGCTGTCGTGAGAAGCGGCGGTCAAGGATGGCCGGCATGTTGACGGTGCGGCTTGGCTCGATGTTTCCAGGCCGTCCTTGACGGGCGCGAGCACGATGGCAGGCGTGAAGCGCACCGGGATCGAGGGCTCTTGTCTCGAAGGTGGCCGGCGAGAGATAGCCGAGCGAGGAGTGTCGGCGGCGCGGATTATAAAAGCCCTCGATGAACTCGAAGAGTGCGATGCGCGCCTCGGTGTGCGTCTTGAACCGCCGCCGGTCGAGAAGCTCACATTCGAGCGTGGCGAAGAAGCTTTCCGCCATCGCATTATCGTAGGCGTCGCCAACCGAGCCCATTGAGTGAGCGCTTGTCGCTCACGACAAACGATGGGGTGGACGCCCCCAATCGGCCCTGACGTGCCAAAGTGGCGGTGTTGGCAAGCATGATTGAGGAGGCGTTCGTGACAGAAGTTCATATCATCGGTTTGGATTTGGCGAAGCGGGTGTTTCAGGCCCACGGCGCTTCATCGAACGGCACGGTTGTGTTCCGCAAGAAATTATCTCGCAACCAGGTCCTTGCGTTTCTTTCGTCGCAGCCACAATGCGTCGTTGCAATGGAGGCTTGCGCCAGCGCCCATCATTGGGGACGCGAGATCGGTGCGCTGGGGCACGAGGTTCGACTGATCTCGCCAGCTTATGTGAAGCCTTTTGTCAAACGCCAAAAGAATGACATGGCCGATGCGGAGGCAATCAGCGAAGCGGCGGCTCGAGCGAATATGCGCTTTGTCCCGGTTAAAAGCGCCGAGAAACAAGCTTCGGCCGTTGCTTTCAAAACGCGCGACTTATTGGTCCGTCAGCGATCACAAACGATCCATGCACTTCGTGGGCATGTCGGTGAGTTCGGTTCGTTGCTCCGCAAGGCATCGCTCATGCCAGCAAGCTGGGGGCCTGGGTCCGAAGCCCAGACTGCTGCCTGCCCGAAGCGGCGCGAGCCATGTGTCTCATTCTTGTCGAGATGATCGATCGCCTGTCAGAACAGATCAGCCAGCTGAATGTCGAGATCGCCAGCCGAGCCCGTCGTGATGAGACCTCACGCCGTTTGATGACAATTCCAGGTTTTGGTCCGATCATCGCGACAGCTGTTGAGACAATGGCTCCGCCGGCAACCATCTTCAAACGCGGCCGTGACTTCGCTGCCTGGATGGGGCTAACGCCGCGCCAGCATTCGAGCGGCGGGAAGATCAGACTGGGGAGGACGTCTAAAATGGGCCATCGGGAATTACGCCGTTTGCTCATTATTGGTGCCAGCGCGGTTGTCCGATGGGCCACGAGGCGAAGGGATAAGGACAAGCCCGTGGCTTGCCCGCATGCTGGAGCGCAAACCGCCGATGCTGGTCATCATGGCGCTTGCCAACAAAGCTTGTCCCCGCGAAGGCGGGGATGGCACGCATCGCCTGGGCGCTGATGGCGAATGGCAGCGTTTACCGGCCCAGCCATGGAACGGTGGCGATGGGCTGACACACGTTACTGTCGGCTTTTCACACCGGCAGTTCATGTGAGAAGGTCTCCAGAACTTTATGGACAACGGTCAATAAGACGGGGTCGGAAGAACCAGACGCAGCGAACTGCGCAATTCAAGCGCGTATAAACGTAATGGATCCGATCCGCGTATTCCCATATGGGCCAGCGGCATGTGTAGAGCCGCAACACAGGCCGGACACACGTCAGCACCAGACCACGTCGATAAGTTCTTTCAAGATTCTTCTTGCATAAACTGGGGCGTCCACACATGTTCGCTCCAGGCTGAAACCAGCGTGCTGTTCGAATTGATCGGCTCACGCTATGAGCGCCGCTCCATGCTGATCACCGCCAACCAGCCCTTCGGCGAATGGGGCAAGGTCTTCCCCGACCAGGCCATGACGCTGGCGGCCATAGACCGCCTCGTCCACCACGCCACCATCCTGGAGATGAACGTCGAGAGCTACCGCCGCAACGCCGCCCTCGAGCGCAAACGCGGCAAAGGCCGGCCGCCGGCGCACGCAACCATCAAAGCAAAAGGCTGATTGTCGATCAGCGGCAACCAGAGTGCCAAAAAGCGCTTGCGCCTCACCGCGACAGCGACAATCATCATCACGCTCAGCGGCACCCAGTTCTCATCTTAATCGCCGCTCTTCTCACCCAGATTGCCGCGCGACACGAATCTCGATCTCGACCATATGTGGTCCGTTGGCGCCCGCTTTGGCTGGCTGGCAACGCCCGACACGATGTGGTACGCGCTCGCCGCTTATACGCAGGGCGAATACAGCTTCGACGACTTTGACTTCAACTTCGATGTCGATGGCTGGAGTGTGGGCGCGGGTGTCGAAACCCGTTTGAGCGACAATTGGTCGATCAAGGCCGAATACCGGTTCACGCAGTTCAACGATGAGACGCTGTTCGACTATCGCGGCATTTCTCTTGACGCCGAACCGTCCGTCCATACGGCACGGGTCCTATTGTCCTACCGGATCAATCCGTTCGAGCGGAGCCTTGAAAGCTACAAATAGGCTCGCCTGATCGATCTCCTCAATTATCCTTAAGCAGCCGAAACATCGTTTTGGCTGCTTTTTTTGTTTCAGAATAGCAATCAATGCTTACAATGATAAGTTGCATCACCAGCAAGTAAGCAGCCTTTAATATAGCCGTAAATCTGACACAGTTCGGTCACTTTGCACATTCTTGCCGTAATTGCATATTGCTTCGCTTTCCATAAGTCATCCAATACAGGGTGGCTTCTTCGGATTTAAAATACCGAAAAGATCCGCCTGGGGGCACTTGAGGGAAGGGGCGTTAGATGCGTCGGCTTACGATTGTTTTGGGACTGCTCGGTCTGATATGCGCGGTGCCGGCGGCACAGGCTGCGGATCTATACGGAGGGGCAGCGCCTTACGAAGCGCCACTGGCGCCGATATGGACCGGCTACTATGTGGGTGGCCATCTTGGCGGCGTCTGGAAGGGAGACGACTCCCTCGGCCTGGAGAAGCACTGCAAGGACAGTCAGAAGTGCCGCTGCAGGGGCTGTTACGACACCGAATGGCGCAAGGTCGAGATGCGCAAGGATTTCGACGAGGACAAGAACGACGTCAACATGATCGGCGGCGTTCAGGTCGGCTACAACTGGCAGTCGGGCAATTACGTATTCGGCCTTGAAGGCGATGCGAGCTTTTCCGACGACATCAATTACCTCGCCTCGCTTCGCGCGCGCATCGGCATCGCGGCCGACCGCTTTCTCATCTACGCGACGGCCGGCGCGGCGATCGCTGAATTCGAAAAAGGCTCCTACGACAAGTTCTTCAAGAACAGTGACCAAGCCCAGATGGGCCTGGTCGTTGGCGGCGGCGTGGAATACATGCTCGCCTCCAATGTTAGTATCGGCGTCGAGGGCCTCTACTACGCCTTTGGCGACGATGAGGACTTCAAGACGTGGAGCAAAGGCTGCAAGGAATACCGGCTGACGCATAAGGAAGACGACGATCTCTTCGTCGTCCGCGCGCGGCTCAGCTACCATATTCAGCCGGCTTATGACGAGCCGCTGAAATAGCGCCGCTTGGGCTTTGACGACGGAGAAACGGGGCGGGGCGCCCCGTTTTTTTTAGTCGCACCTTCGAACGGGCGGGCGGGCGTCAGTAAAGCCGGTGGATGCAGAACTCGACGGCGTCGAGAAGCGCCGATTTCGCCGGGCTGTCGGGAAAGATCGCCAGCGCTTCGCAGGCCAATTCGCCGTAACGATGCGCGCGGTCCATGGTCTCGCCGATCGCGCCCGAGCGGTTCATATACTCGATAGCCTGTTCCAGATCCCCGTCGCCGAGCCGGCCATCCTCCAGGGTCCGTTTCCAGAATCCGCGTTCCTCCTCGCCGCCGCGGCGGAAGGAGAGCACGACAGGAAGCGTGATCTTGCCCTCGCGGAAATCGTCGCCGACGCTCTTGCCGAGCTTGGCCTGCTCGCCGGAATAATCGAGCGCGTCGTCGATGAGCTGGAATGCCAGGCCGAGATTGCTGCCATAGGAGCGCAGCGTGGCTCGTTCCTGGGGGCTGCGCTCGGCGATGATGCCGCCGACCTCGGCCGCCGCCGAAAACAGCGCCGCCGTCTTGGCGTCGATCACCGCCAGATACTCATCCTCGCTGGTCGCCATGTTCTTGGCGACCGAAAGCTGCATGACCTCGCCTTCGGCAATCACCACCGCGGCGTTCGAGAGCACGCGCAACGCGCCGAGCGAGCCGACTTCGACCATCATCTTGAAGGCCTGGCCGAGTAAAAAGTCGCCCACCAGCACGCTTGCCTCATTGCCCCACAGGATGCGGGCGGCGGCTTTGCCGCGCCGGAGGTCGCTTTCATCCACGACATCGTCGTGCAGGAGCGTTGCGGTGTGCATGAATTCGACGCTGGCGGCGAGCTTGACGTGGCCGTTGCCGTCGTAGCCACAGAGCTTGGCGGCGGCTATGGTCAGCATCGGACGCATGCGTTTGCCGCCGGAGTCGATCAAATGCCGGGCGAGTTCCGGGATCAGGTCCACATCGGAGCGCGCTTTGTCGAGGATGATACGGTTCACCATCGCCATGTCATCGGCGACGAGAGCCATAAGCGGCTTCAGTTTGTCGAGCGGTTCGCGCCGCTCTTCCAGTGGGACCACCAAACCCAATTGCGCCTCCTTTTCGAAACGCTGCCTTGACGCTGGAGTATTAGCCTCACGCGAAAAGCCTGGGTCAAGCATCTATCGCGCCTCAGGGGACACCACCTTAGTGGCATTCGCAATCGCGGGCCTCTAGATACCGGTCGTAAAATCGGAATGGTAACGGAGGCTTACAATAGGCATAAACGTCGCGGTGCGCTGTCGCGCCGGTTGGCGGGGAAAGAATGAGAGAGCTGCTCAAGACCAACGATGCCGTTCTGCTGTCCTATATCGAGGCCCTGCTGAAAGGCGTTAACATTCATTATCATATCGCCGATCTGCACATGAGCATCGTGGAAGGCTCGCTCGGCTTTCTGCCGCGTCGGGTCCTGGTCAGCGATGACGATTACTTTGCGGCGCGCCGGATCGTCGGCGCGGCCAACATCGAACTTCCAACCGACCATGACGAGTGACACGCGCGAGCCGATCGAGACCACCGACGACGCCTTTCTCGGCGGCCAGCTCGTCATTGCCCAAGCCAGGCAAGGATCGCGCGCCGGGATAGACGCGGTTTTCCTTGCCGCCGCCTGTCCCGCCACCCCCGGCGACCGCGTCCTCGAGCTCGGCTCCGGCAGCGGCGTCGTCGCTCTCGCCGTCGCCCGCCGCGTCGATGGGGCGCAGGTCACCGGCGTCGAAATCGACCCGGATTTGTGTGCGCTCGCCGCACGCAACGCGGCGGCGAATCGGCTCGCCGACAGATCGTCCTTCATTTGCGGTGACGTCACTGGAAGGCTGCGTCCGCTCTGCGAGGCCGGCCTTGAAACCGACAGCTTCGATCACGCCGTCGCCAACCCGCCGTTCATTGCGACGGGCGAGGGGCGCCCGTCCCCCGACGAGCGTTTGGCGCGCGCCCATGCGCTGGCTCCGGGCGATCTGGACAAATGGGTGAAGGCGCTCGCCGCATTCGTCAAACCCGGCGGCACCGCCACGATTGTCCACAGGGCTGATGCCCTCCCGCAACTCCTGCGGCATTGCGAGCGGCGTTTCGGCGGCATTGTGGTGTTTCCCTTGTTTCCGCGCGAGGGTGCTGCCGCGACGCGCATCATCCTTCAGGGCCGGAAGGGGCGCCGCGGCCCGCTGAGCCTGGCGCGCGGCATGATCCTGCACGATGCCGGCGAGGCGTTCACGGCCGAAGCGCAGGCCATCCTTCGTCATGGCGCCGACCTTGAACTCACGGCGTCTAGGTAACACTTCCAGCTTGCGAGGGATTGGTATATCGCGCTTAAGAGCAACCGTGTTTTTTCGGCCACGCAGTCCGGCGGCTCAATGCTTTTGATCAATCCTTAGTTCATACTTTCTGCTCATTCTTCTCCGATCGTTAAACCCAATCTTAGATATGAAGCCACTCAGAAGCATCAAACGCCTGTTCAACAGCGCTCCGCTCGTGCCGGTCGTCCGGCTCAGCGGCGTCATCGGCGCCGTCACTCCGCTGCGGCAGGGCCTGGCGCTCAGCAATGTCGCCAACGCGCTCGGCCGCGCCTTCTCGATGGCCGATGAAGCGGTCGCCATCGAGGTGAACTCGCCCGGCGGCTCGGCCGTGCAGTCGCGGCTGATCTTTCAGCGCATCCGGGATCTGGCGCGCGAGAAAAACGTGCGCGTCTATATGTTCGCCGAAGATGTAGCCGCCTCGGGCGGCTATATGATTATGTGCGCGGGCGACGAGATCTACGCCGACTCCTCGTCGATCGTCGGCTCGATCGGGGTGATCTATGCCGGTTTCGGCTTCACCGAGCTGATCGACAAGCTCGGCGTCGAACGGCGCGTCCACACCGCCGGCACGCGCAAGATGATGCTGGACAGCTTTCAGCCCGAAAAGCCTGAGGATATCGAGCGTTTGAAGAACATTCAGCGCTCCATCCATGAGGATTTCGCCAACCTCGTCCGCGACCGGCGCGGAAAGCGGATCGAGCCCTTCGAGGACAAATTATTCACAGGTGAATTCTGGAGCGGGCGGCAAGCGCTTGAACTCGGGCTCGTCGATGGCATCATGGATGTCCGGACGAAGATGCGCGAGCTTTTTGGCGACAAGGTGCAGCTTCGGCTGGTGTCGGGCGAACGGGGTCTGTTCCGGAGGCGAATTCCGGGCGTTCTGTCGACATTGGATGCGTCCTTGGCAGGAGCGGCGATGAGTATTGCGGACGACGCGATCTCGGCCATCGAAGCAAGAGCGATTTGGGCACGTTTTGGGTTGTAAGTGGATTGCGAAGGCGGCTATGGGGGCCGGTTTCGCAGAATTGTTGTGTTCGAGTCATCGACGTTAGTACCGCGTTCGTCGAAGTTCGGCGTTTGTGAGGTGTACAATGTTGCCGCAATTGGTGTGTCTTGCCGCGATCGGCATCGGATTTGCTTTCGCGTCCCGCTGGGTCAACCGCGAGGTGGCCCGTGTCGACTTTCAGATGCGACGCCTTCAGAGAATCCTGCTGGCGGTCAGCAGAAACCGCATTCCCCAACTGCAATTGGACGAAGCCAGCGGGGTCTATCTTCCAGTGAAATACTGAAAGGCCCCGGATTAACGGCGTTCGTCACTCTCCTCGCTAGCTTGCCAGCTTAGTCGGCGCCCATAGCGCCGGCCTGCCTCGGCGAGGGTGCGTTCGGAGCGGCATGATCAAGAACGGCAGGTGCGGCTCCGTGGCCGCCCGCCGACCCGAGCCGGCAAAAAATCGACGCGCCGCGGGCGGTCGGATCGCCGTAATGCGGCGCACGTCGTCTTGACCCTTTCGCAGAACCCGTTCTAGGGTTCGCCAGCAATCAATTTGTGCGGCTCCCCATGCAATCCGTGAAATCCGAAGCTGCCAGCAGCAAGTCCGACCGTTCGCCGAAACCGGCGGCGAAGTCGAAAAAGGCCGCCGCCAAGGCGACCGATGGCGATGCGCCGCGACCGGCGCCGCCGCCCGCTGCCGGCGCGCGCGTCCTCAGGCCCGACCGCTCGTTTCAGGACCTGATCCTGACCCTGCAAAATTACTGGGCCGCGCAGGGCTGCGTCATTCTCCAGCCCTATGACATGGAAGTCGGCGCGGGCACCTTCCATCCGGCCACCACGCTGCGTGCGCTCGGCCCGAAGCCCTGGAATGCCGCCTATGTCCAGCCTTCGCGCCGGCCGAAGGACGGCCGCTATGGCGAGAACCCGAACCGGCTGCAGCATTATTATCAGTTCCAGGTCATCCTGAAGCCGTCGCCCGCCGACATCCAGAATCTCTATCTGGAAAGCCTTTACGCCATCGGCATCGACGCCGACCTGCACGACATCCGCTTCGTCGAGGACGACTGGGAGAGCCCGACGCTGGGGGCCTGGGGCCTCGGCTGGGAGGTCTGGTGCGACGGCATGGAGGTCTCGCAGTTCACCTATTTCCAGCAGGTCGGCGGCTTCGACTGCGACCCGGTCGCCGGCGAGCTGACCTACGGGCTGGAGCGGCTCGCCATGTATTGCCAGGGCGTCGACCGCGTCTACGACCTCAATTTCAACGGCCGCGACGACGACCGCAAAGTCACCTATGGCGACATCTTCCTTCAGGCCGAGCAGGAATATTCGCGGCATAATTTCGAATACGCCAACACCGAGACGCTGCTTCAGCACTTCCGCGACGCCGAAAAGGAATGCCAGGCGCTGCTCGCGGCGGGAGCCCCGGCCGAAAACGCCAACGACAAGCGGCACCTGATGGCGCTTCCCGCCTACGATCAGTGCATCAAAGCGTCGCACATCTTCAATATGCTCGATGCGCGCGGCGTGATCTCGGTGACCGAACGGCAGAGCTACATCCTGCGCGTTCGCGATCTGGCCAAGGCCTGTTGCGCGGCCTGGCTGCAGACCGAAGGCGGCGGGGCGCTCTGATGCCGTTGCGCGCGGAGCGGCTCTCCTCGCCCCGGCGCGTTGCCCGGACGATGTCCGCCGAGACCGTGCTGACCTGGCTTGCAGCCGCGATCAGCCTCATCGTCGCGCTGCCGCTGCTCACCATCGCCGTGATGTCGCTGTCGCCCGCGCCGGGCGTCTGGCCGCATCTTCTCAGCACCACGCTGCCCTATTCGGTGCAGCAGACGCTCCTGCTGATGGCCGGCGTCGCGGTGCTCACGCTGATCACCGGCGCCGGGACCGCCTGGCTGGTCACCATGTACCGCTTCCCCGGACGCGGCCTGTTCGACTGGCTGCTGATTCTGCCGCTCGCATTGCCGACCTACATCACCGCCTATTGCTACGGCGAGTTCCTGGACTATACCGGGCCGATCCAGACCGCGGTCCGCGCCATCGGCGGCTTCACCAGCTTCCAGGATTACTGGTTTCCGCCGGTGCGGTCGCTGGGCGGCGCGATCTTCATCCTCTCGGCCGTGCTTTACCCTTACGTCTATCTCAGCGCGCGGGCGAGCTTCGCCCTGCAGTCGATCCATGTGCTGGAAGTCGCCCGCACGCTGGGCCGCACAGGCACCGGCGCGCTGTTCGCCGTGGCGCTGCCCATGGCCCGCCCGGCCCTTGCCGCGGGCGTCTCGCTGGCGCTGATGGAATGCATCAACGATGTCGGCGCGGTCGAATATCTCGGCGTGCGCACGCTGACGCTGAGCGTTTTCGACGCCTGGATCCAGAGGTCGAGCCTTGCCGGTGCGTCGCAGCTCGCGCTGGTCATGTTCGTTTTCGTCATCGCCCTGGTGACGCTGGAGCGCTATGGCCGCCGCCAGCACCGGTTCCAGACCGGACGCACAGACCGGCCCGTGCCGGAGAACCGTCTTCCGCCGCTCGAGGGCAATCTCGCCGCGCTCGCCTGCCTCATTCCGCTGATCATCGGCTTTGCCGTTCCTGTCGGCGTGCTCATCGATGGCGCGCTGACCCAGGGCGCTCGCTACGGCCTTGGCGACTATGCGCGGGCCGCCGGCAACAGCCTCTTCCTGGCGGCGCTGGCGGCGATCATCGTCATCGTGCTGGCGCTGATCCTGGGCGCGGCGTTGCGCCTGTCCCGCAGCCGTGTCGTCGCCTATGCCACGCGCGTCTCGGCGCTCGGCTATGCGATCCCCGGCACGGTCGTCGCGCTCGGGCTGATCATCCCGCTTGCCGGGTTCGACAATGCGGTCAGCGACTTCCTGCGCAACCATTTCGGCACCAACACGCGCCTGTTGCTGTCCGGATCGGCCTTCGCGCTGCTGCTGGCCTACACGATCCGTTTCATGGCCGTCGCCTTCGGCTCGGTCGAAGCGGGATGGCAGCGCCTGCCGCCCAATCTCGACGCCGCCGCCCGGACGCTCGGGGCGAGCCCGGTGGCAATGCTGATGTCCGTGCATCTGCCGCTGCTGCGGCCCGCGATCGGAGCCGCGGCCCTGCTGGTGTTCGTCGATACGATGAAGGAGCTGCCCGCGACACTCCTGCTGCGGCCCTTCAATTTCGAGACCCTGGCGACGCATATCTACCTTTTCGCGTCGCAGGAGCAATTCGAGCAGTCGGCCATTGCGGCCTTGACGATCGTGGCCGTTGGGCTCATTCCTCTGATCATGACGCATCGGGCCTTGACGAACGCTCAGACGTTAAACCTGTTGCAATCGGGTCATGCGCCAGAACAAGATGACGTATGAACGCCAATTGCGCGTCCTTTGCCCGACGGCTGCCGTTTTTGCTGACTTTAGCTCATAAGATTGCCCAATTTCTCAGACGTGAATTGCCGTTTTCGTTGTGATAGTCTCAAATTTAAATAGGCAAAGCCGCTGAACGTGCCCGGCAAGAGTGACAGAGACAAAGGTTCTATGACATCTATCGGACGGACATCATCCCTTACCGCCTTGCTGCTCGGCGGTCTTCTCGTCTTTTCCAACAGCGCCTCTTACGCCAGGGAAAACGAATTTGCCGATACCGATGATTACATCATCGTCGACAGCAATTCTCTGCTCGGCAGCTATTTGGCCGGGCGCCTGGCGCGCAGTCTTCGCGACAACGAAAAAGCCGCGGAGTATTATCGCGAGGCCCTGGAGAAAGACCCCAACAGCCAGGAAATCCTGGAGGAAGCGTTCCAATTGAAGATCGCCACCGGCGATTTTCCGGAAGCGCTTCGTCTGGCGCACGATCTGGAAAACCGCGAAGGCGATCACAAAGTCGCGAGCTTCTTCCTCGGCATCGAAGCCTTCCAGAAGAAGGATTACGAGGCCGCGGACAAGCACTTCCAAGCCGGCGGCAGCGGACCGATCGCCGACCTGACGGCAAGGCTCGCCCGTGCCTGGGTGGCCCTGGAGCGCGGTCAGGTCAAGGAAGCGCTTGAGCTGACCGGCGATGCCGGCGGCGCCCGCACCGAAGGCGCCCAGCAGATCGAAATGCTGCATCGCGCCCTGATCGCCGATATCGGCGGGCAGCGCCGCACCGCGAGCACGCTTTACAAGCAGCTTCTCAAGAGCCAGTCCCGCAATGTGCGCATCGCGATCGCTTATGCGCGGCACCTTGCGCATTGGGGCAATTTCGCGCAGGCCAAGAAGACGCTGAAGCCGCACATGGACGTGGCCAATCCCAATCCGCTGGTTCTGGAAGCCTCCAAGGTGCTCGACGCCGGCAAGAAGCCGGAGCTGGCCGTGCCGGATGCCACCCAGGGGCTGGCCGAGGTCTTCGAAGGCATCGGCGAGGCGCTGACCGGCGACGGCGTCGTCGACGCCGGGCAGATCTATCTCCAGCTTGCGCTCTATGCGAAGCCGAATTTCTCGCTCGCCTATTACGCGCTCGGCGAGATGAACGACCAGATCCGCAGGCATCAGGCGGCCGCAGACGCCTTCGGCCAGGTGCCGAATGAGTTCCCGCTCTGGCTCAACGCGCAGCTCGGCAAGGCCTATTCGCTCAACGCCCTCGGCAAGATCGAGGACGCCAAAGCGCTGCTGAAGGAACTGATCAAGGTTCATCCCGAAGACATCCGGCCGTATTCGACGCTCGGCAATATCCTGCGCGCCAATAAGGATTATGCGGACGCCGTCGTTTACTACAGCAAGGTGATCGAGCGCCTCGGCCCGCAGGATCAGGCGCATTGGTCGGCCTATTATTCGCGCGGCGTCTGCTATGAGCGGCTGAAGGAGTGGCAGAAGGCGGAAACCGATCTGCAGAAGGCCCTGAAGCTCGATCCGGAGCAGGAATTGACGCTGAACTATCTCGGCTATTCCTGGGTCGACCAGAACATGAACGTCGAAGAGGCGATGCAGCTCATTCGCCGCGCGGTGCAGAAGCGCCCGAATGACGGCTATTTCGTCGACAGTCTCGGCTGGGCCTATTACCGGCAGAAGGATTTCGCCCAGGCGGTGAAATATCTTGAGCGTGCAGCCGAGCTGAAGCCCGAGGATCCGGTGATCAACGATCATCTGGGCGACGCCTATTGGAAGGTCGGCCGGCAGCTTGAGGCGTCCTACCAGTGGACCTACGCGCTCGGCCTCGATCCGGAGAAAGAGGACGAGACCAAGATCCGCGAGAAGCTGCAGAAGGGCCTGGTCGACGAGCCGACCACGCGAGCGGCGCTCGACAATGCCGGCGATAAGACCAGCAAGGTCAAATAAGCTGGTGACCGTCGGTGCCTGCTGAAACAGGTGTGGCCGGACCTTTGCTTCCGGCGCGAGACCTCACGGAGCTTGCGCCGGCCAAGGTTAATCTGACGCTGGAGATTCTCGGCAGGCGGGCGGATGGCTTTCACGAGCTGGAAAGCCTCGTCCTTTTCGCCGACTTTGGCGATCGCGTTACCTACCGTCCGGGGCGCGTCGATCGGCTCGCTGTCGACGGCCCGTTCGCCGCTGAACTCGCGGACGGCGGGGACAATCTCATCGCACGCGCAGGGACGGCTTACGCACGCGCGTTCGAGATGCGGCCTGAAGGCGGATTCCGACTCGAAAAGCGACTTCCTGTTGCAGCGGGTCTCGGCGGCGGCTCGGCCGATGCGGCGGCTACGCTGCGTCTGCTCAGGCAGGTCCACGGGGCGCCCGAGGATCTCGCCGCGCTGGTTCCGCTGGCGCGCGATCTCGGCGCCGATATTCCCTGCTGCTTGTTTTCGCGCGCGGCGGTCATGCGCGGCGTCGGAGAACAGCTTCATCCGCTGGCCGGACTTGCGCCGATCCCCGCACTCCTGGTCAACCCGCGCGTTCAACTGGCGACGCGCGAGGTTTTCCGCGCGCTCGGCGCTGACCCGCTCGGCCCTTCGCCACCGCCGTTCACTGCTCCGCGCCTCGGCGGATTGGATGACGTGGTTACTTACGCCCAGGCGCGCGCCAACGATCTCGAACCACCCGCGATCAAGCTTCAGCCGGTGATTGCCGACGTCCTGGCGGTTTTGGGCGCGGCGGACGGCGCGCTGCTTTCGCGCCTCTCGGGCAGCGGGCCGACCTGTTTTGCACTATTTGCGACAAGCGCGAGCGCCGAGGCTGCCGCGGAGCGCATTGCGCGCCTTCACCCCGAATGGTGGGTGCAGCCGGTCGTATTGGCTTAGCGCGCGATCGGTTTAGGTGGAATCGCCTTGATCGAAATCCCCGCGGAGGCGGGGATCCAGTAAATTGGTGAATTGGCGGGGTCCTGGCCCCCCGTTTTCACGGGGATTTTCGGATGAGTTTGTTCGGACGCGATTCCCGGATCCCGCTCCGGCGTCACACATGGCGCTGCAGCGCTCCGCGCGCCGTCAGCCCTGATGTTCGGGGATGCGCACTACGAGCCCGTCAAAGGCGTCGGAGATGCGAAGCTGGCAACTCAACCGGCTCTCGGGATGGACGTCGAAAGCGAAGTCCAGCATGTCCTCCTCCATCTGGGAGGGCTCGCCGGTCGTTCCGCGCCATGCCTCGTCGACATAGACATGGCAGGTTGCGCAGGAACAGGCTCCGCCGCACTCGGCGACGATGCCGGGCACGTTATGCTTGATGGCCGTTTCCATCACTGTCTGCCCAATTTCGCCCTCGACCGCATACTCGCGTCCTGTGTGATCGATATAGGTGATCTTCGGCATCCTGACCTGTCCGGCATTGTTGGGAATCGATGAATGCGGGCCGCATTTCGTACGCGGCCGAACGCATGAGCGCTCAGCCCGATATATAGGTTAAAAGCGGCCTTGCGACCAGCCCGCATCACCGGTTGCGGACTGGCGCGATTGTCACAGCACGCCGTCGATGAAGACGTGCGCCTCTTCGATGTCGTCGGAGAGCGACCGCAGCAGACCCTCGCGCTCGGCCAGGAATCGGCTCGCCGTGATGCGCTCGGCGGTATCGGCGGTGCGCAGCAGCTGCCAGGCGCCGACGCTGCGGGCGGAGGCTTTCAGCACACGCACGGCCTCGCGCCAGGCCTCATCGGTCGTCGCGCGCGAAAGTTTGTCGAGATAGAGCCGCGTCTGCCGGCGGAACAGCTCCAGCACCTCGCGCTCGAGAGCCGCGTTTCCCATCGTGTAGCGCGACAGATGCGTCAGATCGACCGGTCTCTGTTTCGGATCGAAATAGCTCTCCGCTTCGGCCTCCGCGCTAGGCCGACACTCCAGGCTCAAATTCATGATTGTCCCCGTGAAAGAACGAACGTCTCGCCTCAACCCCTGCGAGTGCAGAAGCAAACCCATCAACTGCGGGCTGTCAAGTCAGTAGCATGACGAAGGAATTGTTTTAAAGTGGCGCTTTTGTGATTGTCCTAAACTCCAGTCGTTTTTTCGACCGAGCGTGGCAAAAAACCAAAAGCGGCGATTTTTCCGCGCGATAGCTGTGGGTGACTGCCCCCTGCCTTTACCTTATTATCTTTTTTTAGCCTCAAATTCTCTCTACAAATGCAAGATATCGGCGGGGTGCGCATAGGTTCCGAAAATATAATGCGCTTTACGGCCGTGGCCTCTTTTGCCACGGTGATGGCCAAGCTTCGGGGGATTAACAAGTGGTTGCCAACCGCTTCGTCTTGCAACCCAACAGATTGAAGTTATAACGGATATAAAAGGGGCACTTGACGTGTTATCCCACCCCTGACGAATGCGCATTCATCTCTTCTAATTAGGACGGCGGAATGTCTCAGAAACCGGCACAACCCCGCGACAATGGCGCCGAGTCCGCACCGAGGGACAAAGCCATCGAGAACGCCAGCGAGTCGCCGGGAACCGCCGCATCCGTATCCCCAGGCAGACGAATGGCGCCGACCGGCAAGCCACAGATTTCCCAAGCCGCCGTCAGAGCCTCCTCTTCGATAACCAATCACAATCGCACGGCGCCGGCGTCCCGCGCAGCAACCGGTCCGGTCCGCGCCGTTGCCGCCAATGACGACATGCCCTCGATCGGCGGCCTCGTCTACGCCCTGCAGCAGCGCCCATCGAAATCGCCGTTTTACATCGCGCTCGGCGCCTCCGTCGTCTGGGCGGTGCTCGGCTGCCTGATCGGCTGGGCGGTGTTCTCGAACCACCCTGAGTCGGGCGGCAGCTTCGCCGAAATTTTCTCCTCGCCTGCCGTCATCGCGGTGGTCGCAACGATCATCGTGCCGGTCGCGCTGTTCTGGTTCCTGGCCATCCTGGTCTGGCGCGCGCAGGAATTGCGCCTGATGTCCTCGGCGATGACCGAAGTCGCGGTGCGCCTTGCCGAGCCCGACAAGATGGCCGAGCAGTCGGTCGCCTCGCTCGGGCAGACCGTGCGCCGCCAGGTCGCGGCGATGAACGACGCCATCTCCCGCGCGCTTGGCCGCGCCGGCGAGCTCGAGGCGCTGGTTCACAACGAGGTCGCGGCCCTCGAGCGCTCCTACAGCGAAAACGAAAACCGCATCCGCAACCTGATCAACGAGCTTGCCAGCGAGCGCGAGGCCCTTGCCAATAACAGCGATCGCGTCAGCGAGGCCCTGCGCGGCATCGGGTCGCACGTCACGCGCGAAATCTCCGCCGCCAGCGACCGCGCCAGTCAGGCGATGGCCCAGGCCACGTCGACGCTCGCCGATACGCTGGCCAGCCGGGGCAACAAGATCACATCCGCAGTGTCGGCCGCCGGTGCGGTCATCGACGAAAAGCTTGCCGAGCGCGGCGCGCGCATTACCGATCAGCTCGTCAAACACGGCGCCCAGGCGGCAGAGCAGATGCACCGCACTGGCCTCGAAATCACCCGCTCGATCCAGGAAACCTCGGACCGCACGGCGGCAGCCATTTCCGCCAAGGGCAACAATCTGGTCGCCTCGGTGATGAGCATGAGCGAGCGGGTCGGCCGCGAAATTCCGGTTCTGCTCGAACGGCTTGGCAGCGAGCAGACCCGGCTGAGCAGCATTATCGAGGGCGCTACGAAGAATCTGTCGGCGCTCGAAGGCGCGCTCGCCCAGCGCACCGATTCGCTCAACAGCTCGCTGCATGAGCGGACCAAGATGCTACAGACGGTGCTCTCCGAGCAGGGGGCGGCGATCGACGAATCGCTCGCCGAACGCACACAGGCGCTCGAGGCGATCCTTGGCCGCCGTTCGCAGGCTTTCGACGCCGTGCTTTCCGAGCGCACCAAAGCGCTCGACGCGTCTGTCTCGCGCTACACCGGCAATATCCGCGAAACGCTGGAGCAGCATTCGCGGGGGATGGAGAAGTCGCTGTCCCGCCAGGCCAATTCGATCCATCAGGTGGTCACCACGAGCACCACGCAGATCCAGCGCGCCGTCGACGAGCTGGCCCGCGGATCGGGCACCAGCTCCGAAGCGCTCGGCGCCCATGCCAATATGCTGAAGGAGGTCTCGCACGGCCTCCTCAATCAGATCCACACGCTGACCAAGCGCTTTGAGGATCAGGGCTCGAACATCATCAGTGCCGCACGCCAGCTGGAGGTCCAGAACAGCAAAGTCGATACGATGATGGAAAGCCGGCAGACCCAGCTTTCGAAGATGGTCGAAGGCATCAACGACCGGGCGTCCGAGCTCGACCGGATGATGCACCATTATTCGAACATGCTGGAGCAGTCGCTGGCCGGCGCTGAGCAGCGGGCCAAGCAGGTCACGGAGATGCTGGCGCGCGATTCGGCCGACAAATCACAGAATGCGGTCAAGGAGCTGGAGCGTTTGCGCGCCGAAGCCCAGGCCCATACCTCGCGCGCGATTTCCGAGCTGAAGTCCAGCTTCATGTCGCTGTCCGAGCAGGTCTCCACTCAGCTTTCCGGTTTCACCAGCAGCTTCAACGAAACGACGCAGCAGGTGCGCAGCTCCGCCAATCGTGCCACCGCCGAGCTGGAGCAGACTCAATCTGAGCTGAAGCGCCAGGCGCAGTCGCTGCCCGAGGCCAGCAAGCAGAGCGCCAAGGCCATGCGCCGTGCCCTGCAGGATCAGCTCTCGGCTCTCAATTCGCTGACGGAGCTGACCAATCGCCACGGCTATTCCGGGCAGGTTTCGCGGCCGGAAGCCGCCCAGCCCCAGCCGCCGCAACAACCCGAGCCGCCCCGCGCACCACGCCCGCCGCAACATGAGGAGCGCAGTGACCCGTCGGCATTCGATGCCGCGCGCCGTGATACGCCGCCGCCGCCGCGCGGGGGCTATAACGAGGAGTGGGGCAGTCCGCGCGATCCGCTCGAAGTGGTCAGCGCCGGCCTGATGGAACGCATGGATCGGCCCCCGCCCCACGCCGAACCGCCGTTGGATTACGAGCAGATGGGCCGTCCGCCGGCGATGGAGACCTACGCGCCGGAGCCCGAGCCGGTTCCGGAACGCGGCGGCGGTGTGAGCTGGTCGCTGGGCGATCTCCTTGCACGGGCCTCACAGTCCGATGATGATTTCAAGGGCGGCCCTGAAGACGAATCCTACGGAATGCCGCCATTCGCCGCGCCGATGGACAAGAAGGGCCGCGCGGAAGCCTCGCCGATGGTCTTCGACATGAAGGATATCGCCCAGGCGGTGGATGAGGACGTCGCGGTGGAAGTCTGGCGGCGCTACAATCAGGGCGAGCACGGCATCGTCAGCCGTAACATCTATAACCGCGAAGGCCAGGCAACCTTCGAGCAGGTCAAGCGCCGCTACGAGAACGACACGACCTTCCGTCACATCGTCGACCGCTATCTGACCGATTTCGAGCGGATGCTTCAGGACGCCAAGAAGGCCGATCCGAAGGGCCGGACGATGCAGAGTCATCTGACCTCGGAAACCGGACGGATTTATCTGGTTCTCGGGCACGCCAGCGGCCGGCTGCGGATCTGAGTCGCGATCGTCTCGGACGGCGACGACCGCGCTCCGAAAACGAAGTCGCTCAGCAGGGTTTTTGCAAGCCGCGCTTCCGATCTCGCAATCCTGCATGGTGCATAGGCCGGGCAGCAACGAGGTGTGCATGCCCTCGTTGAGTTTCGAGCCGCGCGCATAGCAAGCTTGTCTCGTCTCAGGTGCCTTCCCGCGAGACATGCATGCGCCCGCGCGAAAGCCGCGGCTCTCCCCGCATGGGGGGATCCAGTGACCTCATGCGTCTGCGCATGACCGGATCCGCATTTTCACGGGGAGTTCGTCTGCGTCGCAACGAATTCCATCTGACTCGGATCGTGCTCCAAGACGGTGACGTCCGGCCTCGACGGGCGCTCGTCCCGCATCTGCCCGGCAGTAGGTCGGGTCGGGTGCGATGCCGATTCAGCGCAAAGGCCGGCTCCAAATCGCATGCCTCGGCGGGGCCCGACG
Source organism: uncultured Alphaproteobacteria bacterium (assembly GCA_963727575.1). GTDB lineage: Bacteria > Pseudomonadota > Alphaproteobacteria > Rhizobiales > Rhodomicrobiaceae > JAHQVI01. Next base: position 137,467 of record CAVSIA010000024.1, on the reverse strand, counting down.
ATACGCGCTGCTCCGCCTCGTTCATCCGCCCTCACGCCGTCAACAGAAGCCGCGCCGGCCGCCGTCAATCCTCGTAAGGATCGTGCACGAGGATGGTGTCCTCGCGGCGAGGCGAGGTGGACAGCATCGTCACCGGCGCCTCGATCAGTTCCTCCAGGCGCTTCACATATTTGATCGCCTGCGCCGGCAGCGCCGCCCATGAGCGCGCGCCTTCGGTCGAATTATGCCATCCCTCCAGCACCTCATAGATCGGCTCGACCCGCGTCTGCGCGCCCTGACCCGCCGGAAGATAATCGATCTCCCGGCCGTCGAGCCGGTAGCCGACACAGACCTTGATCTCGTCCAGCCCGTCGAGAACGTCGAGCTTCGTCAGCGCGATGCCGTCGATCCCGGAGACTTTGACCGCCTGCCGGACCATGCAGGCATCGAACCATCCGCAGCGGCGCGGACGACCGGTCACCGTGCCGAACTCGTGACCGCGCTCGCCCAGCATGCGCCCGACCTCATTGTCCTGTTCGGTCGGAAACGGTCCCTGGCCGACGCGCGTCGTATAGGCCTTGGTGATGCCGAGCACATGCGTCACCGAGCGTGGCCCCAGGCCGCAGCCGGCGGATGCCTGTCCGGCGACCGTGTTGGACGAAGTCACGAACGGATAGGTGCCGTGATCTATGTCGAGCATTACGCCTTGCGCGCCCTCGAACAGGATGCGCTTGCCTTCCCGGCGGTGCTGATCGAGAAGTTGCCAGACGCGGTCGACGAAGGGCAGCACCTCCGGTGCGATTGCGGCAAGTTCGGAATACAGCGCATCGGCGGAGATCTCCTCGACGCCGAGCCCGCGCCGCAGCGCGTTGTGATGGGTCAGCGCCCGATCGATCTTGCCGCGCAGGGTCTTCAGATTGAACAGGTCCATGATCCGGATGGCGCGCCGGCCGACCTTGTCCTCATAGGCCGGGCCGATGCCGCGCTTGGTGGTGCCGATGGCGTTGTTGCCGGCCGCGGCCTCGCGCAGCCCGTCAAGCTCGCGGTGAAACGGCATGATCAGCGTCGCGTTGTCGGCGATGCGGAGGTTCTCGCGCGAGATCTGCACACCCTGTCCGCGCAGACCGCCGATTTCCTTGGCCAGCGCCCAGGGGTCGACGACCACGCCGTTGCCGATCACGGAGAGCTTGCCGGGCCGGACCACGCCGGACGGCAGCAGCGACAGCTTGTAGGTGACGCCCTCGACGACCAGCGTGTGTCCGGCATTGTGCCCGCCCTGGAACCGCACCACGATGTCGGCGCGCTCCGAGAGCCAGTCGACGATCTTTCCCTTGCCTTCATCGCCCCATTGCGATCCGACAACCGCGACATTCGCCATAGGTTTGCCTCATAAGTAAGAACCGCCGTTGACGGCACTGATGCGCCTGCCGCAAGTCGCCGAAGCCGCGCGCCGCCGGGACGAGCGCCCGCTTGCGGCGACAGCCGGGACCGCACCTCCATTAATGCAAAGCCGAGCAAGTTTAAACCTTTCCATAAGGTCGGGTTCTCAGCGGAGCGATGGTCGGCGGCGAGGCCGATGCCCCAAATAGTGTCGACCGGACTGGCTTCGACGATGACGCGCGAGCCGGTATTGAGAAGACATGCCTTTAGATCCGGATGTTGCGAGAACTTCAGCATATTCGCCGATACGACGATATCAAACCTGCGCGTTATCCATATTTTTTCGTCAAATGCCATGGCGGCGCGACCGCGGGTTTCGCGCCGCCGGGATGCCGCGCCGCGATGATCTTCTCGCAAGCGTCAGGGTCTCCGAACAGTCGCGCCTTCTCCGCCATCATGTATTGCTCGGCGGTCTTGTAGATGATGCCGCCCACATCGAAAGGAGCGTCGTACCATTGGCTGAAGCAAGTACTGGAAACACCTCGCCGCAGGTTTTCATGACCCCAGAAGAATACGTATTTCGCCCGATGTCCGTTGCCCGCAAAGGCATCAAGCTCTTCCGATTCCGGATCGTTGTCTTATGCACCGCTCGGCCTCATCGCATCGAAGGCTGGCACAGCCCTTAGCGGCACCCCCGGTCGCTCGCGGCCGCGCCGCGCCGTACCAACACATGCATACTTTACGCGGCCCCGCGCCTCGCATAAGCCTTCCTCCATGCAAGACAGCATCGCCCACAAAAACAGACAAGGTCTTACCGCGCGGGGGTTCGGAAACGCCTATTTGCTGCTGATCCTGACGATGTTGTTCTGGGCCGGCAATTCGGTGGTCGCGCGCGGCGTGCATGAGCTCGTGCCGCCGCTGACGCTCGCCTGGATCCGCTGGACGATTGCGGGGATGATCATCCTGCCGCTCGCCTGGCCGCATCTGAAACGCGACCTGCCAACCATTCGCCGGCACTGGCCGATCGTGGTGCTGCTCGGCGCGCTCGGCAATGGCAGCTTCGTCAGCCTCTATTATATCGGGGTGAGCAAGACGACGGCGATCAACAGCCTGATCATCAACTCCGCCGTTCCGATCCTGATCCCGATCGCCGCCTTCATCATCTTTCAGGAAACCATCACCCGTCTCCAGGCCGGTGGTATCACGGTCTCGTTTCTCGGTGTCCTGACGGTGCTGACCAAAGGCGATCCGGCGCTGCTGGCCACGCTCCAGCTCAATGAGGGCGATCTGTGGATCCTGTGCGCGATGATGGTGTGGGCGACGTACACCTCTCTCCTGCGCAAGCAGCCGCGCATGCACTGGCTAAGCTTTGCCACGATCACCTTCTGGGTGGCTGCCGCCCTCAATTTTCCGCTGTTCGTCGGCGAAATGCTCGCCGGGCGGCATCTGCAGCCGACGCTGCACGCATTCCTCGCCATCGCCTATGTGTCGACGCTGCCGAGCGTCGTTGCGCAGATTTTCTACATCCGCAGCGTCGGGCTGATCGGCGCCAGCCGGGCGGGCTCGTTCATGCATCTGATCCCGTTTTTTGGCGCCATCCTCGCCATTCTGTTTCTCGGCGAGAGCCTGCATCTCTACCATTTGGGCGGCTTTGCCCTTATTCTGACCGGCGTGTGGCTGGCGTCCCGCCCGACACGCGCGAGCGGCGCGCCGTCGTGAGCCTCGCCGCACTCCGGAGCCGGTGAAGTGACCGAGAGATGGCCATAACCAGCCGCCATTCGACGGAAATCAGGACCCGCAAGGACCTGCGCCCGCGGCTGCTTATCTCGGGCTTCGGTCCGTTTCCGGGCGAGCCGTTCAACGCATCGGCGGCGCTGGTCGCCTCGATGAGCAACAACCCGCGCTTCCGCCATCTGCGCGTCATCTTTCACACCGGCCTTCTCCCGACGGCCTGGATCGAGGCGCCCAAACGCGCGGGAGGCCTGATCCGGGATCTGCGGCCCGACGCCATCGTGCATTTCGGCATCTCGTCCAAGGCGACGGGCTTCCAGATCGAAACCCGCGCCTTCAACGCAACGCGCTGCCATCCCGATTGCGACGGCCTCCTGCCCAGGGGCCGCTATGTCAGGCGCGGCGGCCCGCCCGTGCTTGCCGCGACCATGCCGGCGGCGCTGCTGTTCCGGCGGCTGAAACAGGCGGGCATCCCGGCCTCGATCTCGTCCGATGCGGGGCGCTATCTTTGCAACGCCACGCTCTATAATTCGCTGCTGGAGGCCGCGGCGCTCCCGCATAAGCCGCCCGTCACCTTCATCCATATGCCGGCTCTCAAGCCTTCCCAGACCATCGATGCCGATGTGCAGCAGGCCTGGGCAAAGATGCGCGCCGGTTTGTGGGTGATCATCCAAACCGTTGCCGAGCTGGCGCATGCCGAAAGACGGCGCGCTATGCGTTGCGGCACAAATCGGGTAAGAACCGGCGTGGCTTTGAGAGGGCTCAATCATGAAAATCGGCCGTCGCGGGTTTCTGATGGCGGGGGGCGCCATCGCGGGGGCGGGAGTTCTGCCGCTGGCCGTGCGGGCGGCGCCGACCCCGAGCGGGCGCAGCGTTGCCGATTTCGGCGTGGAGCCGAACAGCGACGCCGATCAGACCAAGGCGCTGCAAAGAGCCATCGATGAGATCGCCGCGAGCGGTCATCCGGTGCTGATCCCCGGCGGCAGCTATCGCGCCGACACGCTTCACGTCACGGGGCGCGCAACCATCACCGGGGTTGAAGGCGCGACGGAGCTTCGCCTCGACAGCCTGTCAGCCGATTCCGGGGGTAAGGCCACGGCCACCTTGGCATTGTCCGGCATCAGATTTGCCCCTGGATCAGGCGGGAACGCGCCGCAGATCAATATCTCGAAGGCATATGTATCGCTGGCCAATTGCTTCTTCTCCGGAGACGGCAAGGTGGGCATCGCGATCCGCCTGGAGTCCTGCCCGTTCGTTACGATCGATGCGGTCAACTTCGTGCAATGCTCCGCCGCGGCCATCGAGGCGACACGCACCGCAATATCGATCACCGCTTCGCGCTTCGAGAATTGCGGCATCGGCGCCTCGCTCCAGGATTGCACCTTGACGATGACCAACAATCATCTCAGCAGCTGCGGAATCGGCGCGGCCGTCGACGGTCTGGGCGTGGTCAACGCCAATGTCGTCACCAAGGCGCGCGCCTTCGGGCTGAAACTCGGCGATGCGAGCAGCACCGGCAGTTTGATTGCCCAGGGCAATCTGCTGCGGGATTGTCATGTCGGCATCGGCGTTGCGCCTTCCGGCACCGAGATCTTCGCGTCGCTCAACATGATCCATGGTGCGAAAAACGGCGCCATCCGTGCCTTCGACGGCGACAAGCTGATCGGTCCGGATCTGGCGCGGGAGAGCTCGGAGTCCTATCTGAACCTTACGCTAGCCGGGAATGTTGCGCGTTAGCCCATGGCGAGGCTTGGAAAAACGGTTCATCCACATGCGTGAATGTTACCGCTTGCCAGAGCGTTGCGGCGCAATCACCTTAAGCGCCTGCGACTTAGTGTATTTTCGCGACGAGCGGCCCGCATCGATGCGGTTAGGCCAAGTCTGACGAGGAATTCATATGGCATCACCCGGAGATATGTTCGCAAAGCTGACCAGAAGCGCTCCATCGCGTCAGACGACAGCGGCGGAGGCCGAGTATACGGCGGCGAATATCGAGGTGCTGGAAGGGCTCGAGCCCGTCCGGCGGCGTCCGGGCATGTATATCGGCGGCACCGACGAAAAGGCGCTGCATCACCTGTTTGCCGAGGTCATCGACAACTCGATGGACGAGGCCGTCGCGGGTCATGCCTCGTGGATCGACGTGTTTCTCGACGTCGACGGCTCGATCACCGTGACCGATAACGGCCGCGGCATCCCGGTCGATCCGCACCCGAAATTCCGCAACAAATCCGCGCTCGAAGTGATCATGACGACGCTGCATGCCGGCGGCAAGTTCGATTCCAAGGTCTATTCGACCTCGGGCGGTCTGCACGGCGTGGGCGTCTCGGTGGTCAACGCGCTTTCGGAGATCCTCGAGGTCGAAGTCGCGCGCGGCCAGCAGCTTTACCGCCAGGTCTTTGCGCGGGGCCATACGCAGACCAAGCTGGAGACGCTCGGCACGGTCAAGAACCGGCGCGGCACCAAGATCCGCTTCCTGCCCGATCTGCAGATCTTCGGCGAGGGCGCGAAGTTCAAGCCGAACCGCATCATGCGCATGGCGCGCGCCAAGGCCTATCTGTTCGGCGGCGTCGAGATCCGCTGGGCCTGCGCGCCGGAGCTGATCGCCGCGGGCGACGACACGCCGGAAAAGGCGGTGTTCCATTTTCCCGGCGGCCTGAAGGACTTCCTCAGCCACCGCATCAACGGCGCGGAGATGATCGCGAAGGATGTTTTCGCGGGTAAGGTCGAGCGCGACGGCGGGCACGGGACCGTGGAATGGGCCGTCGCCTGGCTGGCCGACGATGACGGCTTCGTCAATTCCTACTGCAATACCGTGCCGACGCCCGATGGCGGCACCCACGAGGCCGGCCTGCGCGCCGCGCTCACACGGGGCCTCAAAGGCTATGGCGAGCTGGTCAACAACAAGAAGGCCGCGCATATCACCGCCGACGACGTGCTGAATTCGGCCGCGGTGATGATGTCGCTATTCATCCGCGAGCCGGAATTCCAGGGCCAGACCAAGGACAAGCTGTCCTCGCTGGAAGCTACGCGCATCGTCGAAACCGCCCTGCGCGACGCCTTCGATCACTGGCTGACGGCGAGCCCCGTCCAGGCAACGCGCCTGCTCGACTGGGTGGTGGACCGGGCCGAGGAACGCCTGCGCCGCAAGCGCGAGAAGGAAGTCAGCCGCAAGACTGCGACGCGCAAGTTGCGCCTTCCCGGTAAGCTGGCCGACTGTTCGCGGGACGCGGCCGACGGCACCGAGATCTTCATCGTCGAGGGCGATTCGGCCGGCGGCTCGGCCAAGCAGGCCCGCGACCGCGCCACGCAGGCGATCCTGCCCTTGCGCGGCAAGATTCTCAACGTCGCCAACGCCTCCTCGCTGAAGCTGGCGCAGAACCAGCTCATTTCCGATCTGGTGCTGGCGCTCGGCGCGGGCACCGGCAAGAGCTATCGCAACACCGATCTCCGCTACGAGCGCGTGATCATCATGACGGACGCCGACGTCGACGGCGCGCATATCGCTTCGCTGCTGATCACCTTCTTCTATACGCAGATGCGCGAGCTGATCGAAGCGGGCCATCTTTATCTCGCTGTCCCGCCGCTCTACAAGCTCAGCCAGGGCGGTAAGACCACCTATGCCCGCAACGATGCCCATAAGGACGAGCTTCTGCGCACCACTTTCAGCGGTCGCGGCAAGGTCGAGATCTCCCGCTTTAAAGGTCTTGGCGAAATGATGCCGGCTCAGCTCAAGGAGACGACGATGGACCCGAAGAAGCGCTTGCTTCTCAAGGTCCAGGTCATAGACGATATGGGCGCAACGGACGGTGCGGTCGAGCAGCTTATGGGCAATAAGCCGGAAGGCCGCTTCCGTTTCATCCAGGAACGCGCCGAATTCGCGCACGACCTGGACATTTGACGACGGAGCCGATCACCCGTTGATTTCGTTGCCGCCGCTGTCGATCGCAGCGGCGGACGGCGTCCGGGCATGGCCCCCGTGACGCTGCGGCCATGCATACAACTGCGCCGGTTGTTCGCAGTTTGCGAATTCCGCCGCTAAAAATGCAGCCGCCTGGGCGCAGCCGTCCGGCGCTGAATCCCGATCGATCCAAGTCGCACAGCCCAGGTCCCCGTTTCCACGGGGATTGAGCGTGAGATTGCCGTACTGCGCTGCGTTACGACTTCGACCTTCCGGGCGACGGCAGCTTGTAGGCCGGATCGAGGCGCTGATCCAGATAGCGGTTGACCGAGCTCAGCAGCTCGTCATGCCGGTCTTCGAAGAAATGGTTGGCGCCGGGGATGGTGTCGTGGCTGATGATGATGCCCTTCTGGGTCTTCAGCTTGTCGACCAGGGTCTTGACGGAATCCGGCGGCACCACGCGGTCGTCGGAGCCGTTGATCATCAGGCCCGACGAGGGGCAGGGCGCAAGGAAGCTGAAATCATAAAGGTTCGCGGGCGGCGCCACGGCAATGAAGCCGTCGATTTCGGGCCGGCGCATCAAGAGCTGCATCGCGATCCATGAGCCGAAGGACACCCCCGCGATCCAGCAGGAGCGGGCATCCGGATTATAGGTTTGCAGCCAGTCGAGCGCGGTCGCCGCATCGGCAAGCTCACCCGGGCCGTTGTCGAACAGGCCCTGACTGCGGCCGACGCCGCGGAAATTGAACCGCAGTACGGAAAACCCACGCTGAGCGAAGGCGTAATAGAGCTGATAAACGATCTGGTTGTTCATCGTGCCGCCGAATTGCGGGTGCGGATGCAGGATGATGGCAACCGGGGCAAAATTGGACGGCTCGTGATGATACCGGGCTTCGATGCGGCCGGCAGGGCCGTTGATAATCACTTCGGGCATCTGGCAGTCACTTTTTCATCTTGGGGACGGGTGAGGGCGGCGCTGGAGGGGACCTTTGCGGCTCATTGCAGATCTGCGCGCCTTGCGCATTTTATGGCGCACAAAACTTGACTCCTGTGGTCGGGATTTCTATACATCAGAGAGTGCATTTTTTAGAATGGTTCAAAAAACCACCCGTCCGGTTAGGCAGTGTGCCGTGTCATAGCACAAGTGCCCTCATCGGCTGCAAGCCCAATCGACGGATGAACGGCTCAAGAGGTGTTGTGCATCATGCAATTAAGCACCAAAGGACGATATGCCGTCATGGCCATGGTGGATCTTGCCGATCGCGACGACGACCTGGCGCTGCCGCTGGCGGTGATCGCGGAACGGCAGAATATCTCCATTGCCTATCTGGAGCAGCTCTTTCTGAAGCTCAGGCGGGGCGGGCTCGTGCGCGCCATGCGCGGCCCAAAGGGCGGCTACAGGCTGGCGCGGGACGCCTCCGAGATTTCCATTGCCGATATTATGGACGCGGCCGACGAATTGGTACGCATGAATCGCTGCTCGCTCGAAGGCAAGGACTGGTGCCTCGGGACCAAGCGCTGCGCGACGCATAATCTGTGGCGCGCGCTCGGCGACCATATCGGCGATTTTCTGGCCGGCGTCAGCCTGCAGGATGTTGTGGACAGGGCGTTTGCCCGGCCGCCCGGCGAGAAGGCCGGCTCAGGCTCGAAGCAGAGCGCGACGGCTCAGTAAGATGACCAGAGCCTATCTCGACCATAACGCGACGTCGCCGCTGCGGCCGGAAGCACGAGAAGCCATGATGGCGGCGCTCGCGCTGCCGGGCAATGCGTCCTCGATCCATGCGGAAGGCAGGGCGGCGCGTGCGGTTGTCGAGGAAAACCGTGAGGCGATTGCGGCGCTGATCGGCTGCGCGCCGCGTCAGGTCGTGTTCACCAGCGGCGGGACGGAAACCAACGTCACGGCGCTTTCACCTTTCTGGCTTGCCACGGGCGGTCCGGTCCGGCTTTTCGTGTCGGCCGTCGAACATCCCTCGGTAGTGCAGGGCGGCCGGTTCCGCGCCGAGGACGTCGAGCGGCTGCCTGTGGACGCAGAAGGCGTCGTCGTCCCTGGTGCCGCGCGTGAGGCGTTCAGCGCCTGGCGCGATCGGAGCGGAGGCGCACCCTTTCTGGTCAGCGTCATGCTCGCCAACAACGAGACCGGCGCCATCCAGCCGGTGGCCGAGATTGCGGAAATTGCCCACGAATTCGGCGGGCTGATGCATACCGACGCGGTTCAGGCGATCGGTAAGATTGCCGTTGAAACAACCGCCCTGAACGCCGATCTCCTGACTATGTCGGCACACAAGGTCGGCGGGCCGAAAGGTGCCGGCGCGATGGCCGTCCTTCGTGACGATCTGCCGGTCGCGGCGCTGTTGACCGGCGGCGGCCAGGAGGCTGGATACCGCGCCGGGACGGAGAACCTCGCCGCAATCGCCGGGTTCGGCGCTGTTGCCGGGGCCGCGATGCGGGATTGGACCGAGATCCGGTCGCTGCGCGATCACCTGGAGAGGGAAGCGCGACAGTTGGCTCCGGAGATGCAGGTGTTCTCCCGGAATGCCGCGCGGCTGCCGAATACCAGTTGCTTCGCCGTTGCCGGGATGGACGCCGAAACCATTCTGATGGCCCTCGATCTGGCGGGCGTCGCCGTGAGCGCCGGCTCGGCCTGCTCGTCCGGCAAAGTCGCCCGCAGCCATGTGCTCGACGCCATGGGCATTGCGCCCGAGCTTGGCTCCGCCGCGATCCGGGTCAGCCTCGGCTGGAATACGACGGCGCAGGATATTGAGAGATTTATCGCCGCCTGGAAGACCGTTTACGGCAGATTTGCCGAGCGGCGGCGGGCGGCATGAGGCCGGCAGCGCGTAGGCGTGCGCCGGTCATGAGTTTGATGGAGGAAGTCGATGGTAGCTGATGTCGAGACCGTAGAGCGCGTTCGAGAGATCGACGTCGATAAGTACAAATACGGGTTCACCACCGACGATCGAGTTCGTTCGCGCGCCCAAGGGCCTGAACGAGGACACGGTGCGGTTCATTTCGGCCAAGAAGAACGAGCCGGACTGGATGCTGGAATGGCGGCTCGACGCCTATCGCCGCTGGGTGACGATGACCGAGCCGACCTGGGCCAAGGTTCACTATCCCAAGATCGATTTTCAGGATCTCTATTACTACTCCGCGCCGAAATCGACGGAGGGGCCGAAAAGTCTCGAAGAGGTCGATCCGGAGCTGCTGCGCACCTATGAGCGCCTCGGCATTCCGCTGAAGGAGCAGGAGCTTCTGGCCGGCGTGCAAGGCTCGCGCGTCGCGGTCGATGCCGTGTTCGACAGCGTGTCCGTCGTGACGACCTTCAAGAAGGAGCTGGCCAAGGCCGGCGTCATCTTCTGCTCGATCTCCGAGGCGGTGCGCGAGCACCCCGAACTGGTGCGGAAATATCTCGGCTCGGTCGTGCCGATCACCGACAATTTCTACGCAACGCTGAATTCGGCGGTCTTTTCGGACGGCTCGTTCGTCTATATCCCTGAAGGCGTGCGCTGCCCGATGGAGCTGTCCACCTATTTCCGCATCAACGAAACGCAGACCGGCCAGTTCGAGCGGACGCTGATCATCGCCGACAAGGGCTCCTATGTCAGCTATCTGGAAGGCTGCACCGCGCCGATGCGCGACGAGAACCAGCTTCACGCCGCGGTCGTCGAACTGATCGCGCTGGACGATGCCGAGATCAAATATTCGACGGTGCAGAACTGGTATCCGGGCGACAAGGACGGCAAGGGCGGCATCTACAATTTCGTCACCAAGCGCGGCGATTGCCGGGGCGACAACTCCAAGATTTCCTGGACGCAGGTCGAGACCGGCTCGGCGATCACCTGGAAATATCCGAGCTGCATCCTGCGCGGCGACAATTCGCGCGGCGAGTTCTACTCGATCGCGATCTCGAACGGCTATCAGCAGGTCGACAGCGGCACCAAGATGATCCATCTCGGCAAGAACACGTCGAGCCGGATCATCGCCAAGGGCATCGCCGCCGGGCGCTCGGACAACACCTATCGCGGCCTCGTCTCGGCGCATCGCAAGGCGACGCGGCGCGCGCAACTTCACCCAGTGCGACTGGCTGCTGATCGGCGACAAATGCGGCGCGCACACCGTGCCCTATATCGAGGCGAAGAATTCCTCGGCACAGTTCGAGCACGAGGCGACGACGTCGAAAATCTCCGACGACCAGATGTTCTATGTGATGTCGCGCGGGCTATCGGCGGAGGAGGCGGTGGCGCTGATCGTCAACGGCTTCGTCCGCGACGTGCTGCAGCAATTGCCGATGGAGTTTATGGCCGAGACGCAGAAGCTGATCGGCATCTCGCTCGACGGATCGGTGGGCTGATGAGGACCACGGAGCAAAAATACGAAACGCTCTACCGCCCGGTCGGCGCCGAAGAAATGGAGCTGATCCGGAGGAGCGGTTTTGCGGAGTTTCCGCCGCGTCTTCCGGAACAGCCGATCTTCTACCCGGTTACGAATGAAGCCTATGCAAGCCAGGTCGCGCGAAATTGGAATACCAAGTCCGGCTCCGGGCGTGGCTACGTTACGCGGTTCAAGGTCGCCAAATCGTTTCTCGCGCAATTCGAGCGCAAGATCGCCGGCGACCGGACCCATGAAGAATATTTGATACCCGCCGAACGGCTCGACGAATTCAATGGCGCGATCGACGGCGTTATCGAGGTCGTCGCCGAATATAGCGGGAAAGCGGGATAGCTCGATGAGACTCCGTCATGGCCCAGCGAAACAGTTCGATCTCGACGCCGAAGCGCGCGTTCTGGTTCAGGCAGGACCGCCGCTGGACGCGGGCCTACGCCGTGCATTGGAAGGGCTGGATCGCGGGGCTGGCGTTTATCGCCGCCTTCTTCGCCATCGCGGCGGCCTTCATCGGCCTGGAGCCGTTCACGCCGATCAATTACGGGCTGCTGATCCTATGGTGGCTGTCGGTGCTGGCGCTGATGGGTGGGTTCCACCTGTTTGCGCGTCCAAGGACCGACCGGCGCTGGGAGACGCCCCAGGACTAAGCGTGCGCCCCTGAGGCGCCGGAGACGACAACACACAGTTCGAGACCAAGAGGCAGTCAATGCTGGAAATCAAAAATCTTCACGCGAAAATCGACGGCAAGGAGATCCTGCGCGGTCTCGACCTGACCGTGCCGACCGGCGAGGTTCATGCGATCATGGGGCCGAACGGCTCCGGCAAGTCGACGCTCGCCTATATCCTCGCCGGCAAGGCGGATTACGAGGTGACGGACGGCTCGATCACCTGGAACGGCGAGGACATCCTGGAAATGGAGCCGGACGAGCGCGCCACGTCGGGCGTGTTCCTGGCCTTCCAATATCCGATGGAAATCCCCGGCGTCGCCTCGCTGACCTTCCTGCGCACCGCGCTCAACGCGCATCGCAAGGCGCGCGGCGAAAGCGAGCTGACCACGCCCGACTTCATCAAGCTGGTGCGCGAGAAAAGCGCCAAGCTCAACATTTCCATGGACATGCTGAAGCGCCCGGTGAATGTCGGCTTTTCCGGCGGCGAGAAGAAGCGTCACGAAATCCTGCAGATGGCGATGCTGGAGCCGAGCCTCTGCGTGCTCGACGAGACCGATTCCGGCCTCGATATCGACGCGGTGCGGGTGGTCTCCGAAGGCGTCAACGCGCTGCGCTCGCCGGATCGCGCCTTCCTCGTCATCACCCATTATCAGCGCCTGCTCGACTATATCGTGCCGGACAAGGTGCACGTCATGTCTCGCGGCCAGATCGTGCGCACGGGCGGCAAGGACCTTGCGCTCGAGCTGGAGAAATCCGGCTATGCCGAATATGGCGCAGACGCTGCGTAACCGGGGGAGGCCATGAACATTCCGACAGTCAATCTGGAAACCGCCGGCGGCGAGCGTGTCCAGGACGTCGCCGCCGAGCATCGCCGCGAATTACCGGCGCGTAGCGGACAAATTGCCCGGCGGCGCGATCGCCTCGATCCGCGCGATGCGCGACGCGGCCATCGCCGCTTTTGCCGAAAAAGGCCTGCCGCACCGCCGCGTGGAGGAATGGAAATATTCCGATCTCCGCCGCGTCATGACCGAGGCTTACGCGCCCGCCGAGTCCGGTGCGGAGATCACGCTTGCGGACATCGAAGAGGCGCTGGGCGAAGCCGCTCAGATCGACGCCGAGCGGCTGGTCTTCGTCGATGGCTATTTCAACGAGGCGCTGTCCTCGATCGGCGAAATGCCGGACGGGGTTACGCTGACGCCGCTCGCCCATGCGCTCTATCACCCGGCCGACTGGGTGCTCGAAGCGCTGGGCAAGATCAACGCGCAGGAGGGCGAAGTCGTCAGCCTGCTGAACACCGCGTTCATGACCGATGGCTGCGTGTTGCATCTGCCGAGCGGCGCCGCGCTCGCCCGTCCGGTGCATCTGATCCAGGTCGTTGCCGGCGAGGCCCCGCTATCCGCCGCCCAGCGCAATCTGGTCGTCGCCGAGGAGGGCGCGAAGGCGACGCTCATCGAAAGCTATGTGACGGTGGGCAACGCGCAGGCGCAGCTCAATTCCGTGACCGAGATCAAGGTGGCCACCGGCGCGGCGATCCGGCACTACAAGATCTCCGGCGAGAACCAGCAGACCCAGCATCTGGCGAGCACGTTCGTCGATCTCGCCGACAAGACCGACTATCTCGCCGTCAATTTCGCCGACGGCGCCGCGTTCGCCCGCCATCAGACCTTTCTCCGCTTCGGCGGCGATGATGCGCGCGGGCATTTCTACGGCGTGCAGTTGCTCACCGGCCGCCAGCATTGCGACATGACGCTGGTGATCGACCATGTGGCGGTGGGCTGCGAGAGCCGGGAGCATGTGAAGGCGGTGCTCGCCGATCACTCGCAGGGCATCTTCCAGGCCAAGGTCGTCGTTCGGCCCGGCGCGCAGAAGACCGACGGCCGGCAGATGGCGCAAAGCCTGCTTCTGTCCGAGACGGCCGAGTTCGATGCCAAGCCGGAGCTTGAAATCTACGCCGACGATGTGAAATGCAACCACGGCGCAACCTCGGGCGCGATCGACGACGACCTGATGTTCTATCTGCGCGCGCGCGGCATTTCCGAAGAGGAGGCGCGCTCGCTGCTGATCCAGGCTTTCGTCGGCGAGATCGTCGACAAGGTCGAGAATGACGGCCTGCATGAGGCTTTGATGAAACGGGTGGCGTATTGGCTGGGTTGATCCGGACGGCTTGACGGTCCGGCAAGACGCAAGGAGGGCGGCGCATGTCCGTAGAAACGACAGTTCCCGAGCTATCGGTTGACGAAGCCGCCGAGCTCATTACCCAGGGCCGGGCGATCGTGATCGACGTCAATCCGCGCCGGCGCTGGGCGAGCGGGCATCTGCCCGGCGCGCTCAACCTCGATCCGGGGGAGTTCACCGATGCCGACATCCCGGCCGACAAGGACGAGGCAACGCTGATTTTCTATTGCTCGGACACGACCTGCAATGCGAGCCGCTATGCGGCGCGGCGGGCGGCGAAGTTCGGCTTCGTGCATGTGTTTACAATGCCGGGCGGCCTCAAGGGCTGGATGGCCGCCGGCCACCGGGCCATGGCGGGCCGGTAAGGAGATGAGCATGGCTGCTGATCGAAGACTGTCGGCCGAAGCGGGCCACGCGGGCGCGCTGGCGCTGGACGTGGAAAAGATCCGGCGGGATTTCCCGATCCTGGCGCGCGAGGTCTATGGCAAGCCGCTGGTCTATCTGGACAATGCCGCCTCGGCGCAGAAGCCGAAGGCCGTGCTCGACGCGATCCAGAGGGCGTATGCGGAGGATTATTCCAACGTCCATCGCGGCCTGCACTTCCTCGCCAATGCGTCCACGGAGAATTACGAAGGCGGCCGCAAGGCGGTGGCGCGGTTCCTCAACGCCGCATCCGAGCAGGAGATCGTCTTCACCAAGAACGCGACCGAGGCGATCAACCTCGTGGCGCAATCCTTCGGCGGCATGCGCATCGGCGAGGGCGACGAGATCGTGCTCACCATCATGGAGCACCATTCCAATATCGTGCCCTGGCATTTTCACCGCGAACGGCGCGGCGCGAAGCTGAAATGGGTGCCGGTGACCGAGGACGGCGAGTTCCGGCTGGAGGATTTCGAGGCCGCTCTCAGCCCGCGCACGAAGATGGTCGCCATCACCCATATGTCGAACGTGCTCGGCACGGTGGTGCCGGTGAAGGAGGTCGTGCGGATCGCGCATGAGCGCGGCATTCCGGTGCTGGTCGACGGCAGCCAGGGGGCGGTCCATCTGCCGGTCGACGTGCAGGATATCGGCTGCGATTTCTATGTGTTTACCGGGCATAAAGTCTACGGGCCGTCGGGCATTGGCGTGCTTTACGGAAAGCGCGAGCATCTGTCCGTGATGCCGCCTTATCAGGGCGGCGGCGAGATGATCGAGACGGTCACCGAGGACGGCGTGACCTATGGCACGCCGCCGCATCGCTTCGAGGCCGGAACGCCGCCGATCGCGCAGGCGGCCGGGCTCGGCGCGGCGCTCGACTATATGATGAGCGTCGGCAAGGACGCGATCGCCGCGCATGAGACGGCGCTGCGCGAGTATGCGATGGAGCGGCTGAGCGGGTTGAACTCGCTGCAGATTTTCGGCCGCGCGCGGGACAAGGGCGCGATCGTCTCCTTTGCCGTCGACGGCGCGCATGCCCATGACGTGGCCACCATTCTGGACCGATCCGGCGTCGCCGTGCGCGCCGGGACCCATTGCGCGGAACCGCTGCTAGCCCGCTTCGGCGTCACCTCGACCTGCCGCGCCTCCTTCGCCATGTACAACACGCGCGAAGAGGTGGACGCGCTCGCCGAGGCGCTGATCAAGGCGCAGAGCTTTTTTGCTTGAGGCAATTGCCATGAACCAGGATTTCAGCGATTTCGACAAAAAACCGGCCGAGGACGAGGAGGCCGCACCCGCGACCGAGCAGCCAAAGCCGGTTGCCGCGCCGGACTCGGGCCTCAGTCAGGATGAGCTGGACAGGCTCAGCGGCGACATCATCGCGGCGCTGAAGACCGTCTACGATCCGGAAATCCCTGCGGACATCTACGAGCTCGGCCTGATCTACAAGGTCGATGTCGACGACGACCGCAACGTCGCGATCGACATGACGCTGACGACCGCCGGCTGCCCTGTCGCCGGGGAAATGCCGGTATGGGTGGAGAACGCGGTGAGCTCGGTCGAAGGCGTCAACCAGGTGACCGTCAATCTGACCTTCGATCCGCCCTGGGATATGAGCCGCATGTCCGAGGAAGCGCAGATCGCGCTGGGCATGTTTTAGCCGGAGGCTGGACAGCGGCTCGCCGACGCCGGGCAGCTACGGGATCGCGCGCTAGGGCTGCGGGATCAGATGCGGCGGGTTGATCGCGTCGAGGACGGCCTTGTCGCCGAGCAGGTCCATATAGCGCGATAGGCTGTTGGCGAACGTCATCTGCCATTTGAACTCCTTGATCGATCGCCTCGACCTGACGCGCATCGTCGGCGTTCAAGCCCATCAGCTTCTGATAGAGCGGAACCGGCATCGGCCGGGCCGACATGTACTGGATGTAGTTCAGCGCGGCCTTGCGATCGGTCTCCGGCATCGCCGGCCACTGCCTCTGAATGCCCGTCCAGAATTCGGCCGCGAACACGAAGAACAGCGGCAACTTCTCCTTGCCGGCCCCGCCGAATGCCGAATTCAGCTTTGCGGCGAGATCCTCGATCGCAGTTTCCGGTACCGGCACCGGTTTCGGCTCGCCCTTGGCATTGCGGAAGACATGCAGATTGATTGCGGCGACGACGTCCTTTTCGGTCATCAGCCGTTTGGTCTTGGTATCGACGACGCGCACCGGGTCCCGCTCGCTCAGCAGCCGCAATTGCAGGCTGCCCGCGATTTTCGGATCGAAATAGTTCACCGAGAGCAGCGCGTGGCGGATGGCCAGATCGTCCGGCTGGCCGGCATGGGACTGCATCAGCGCCGCACGCGCCTTGAGATTGTCGAGGGTCTTGGCGCAGCCGGCCCCGCAGGTCTCCGCGCCGTAATAGGCGATGAATTCCGTCGTGACCTGGCTTTGCTCGTCTGCCGAAAGCGGGCGGCCGGCGAACGTCTCGTAAAACGCCGCCAGATCCGCCGTAACCTGCTCGGTCGGTCGAGCGGGCTCGGGCGCTGCGGATGCTAGCGGGGTAAAGCACGGTGCAAGGAAGAGGGAGAGAAGCATCGCACCCGCACGCGCCCGCCATGCGACAGCAAGCGGCCCTCGGAAAGCTCTGCAAGATCGTAGTCGCATGATTTCCCGCGCCTTCGTTCTTCGGCAATGAGATGGCATCATAGACCGCAACTGTGACGACCGAATGCCTAGACGCCCTCCGCACGCCGGAATGCCATCGGGCTCATACCGAACAAATCGCGGAACCGGACGTTGAAGGTCGACAGGTCGCCGAAGCCGGCCTCGTAGCAGATCGCAGCGACCGAATCGGTGGAGCCGGCGAGGCGGATGGCGGCGCGCCTGAGCCTGATGCCGAGCACGAACTGGTGGGGCGTCACGCCTATGGTTTTCTTGAAGGTGCGCAGGAAGTGAAACTTGCTCATCCCCGCGATGGCGGATAGCGCGTCGAGGTCGAGACGCTCCCCGGCATTGTCCTCGATATGCCGAAGCGTGCGGCCGATGCGCTGCTCGTCGCGCGCCGAAACTCTGACCGTCAATGGCCCGGCACCGGAGACGCCCCGCACGATCCCGGCCACGATTTCCGCAACCGCCTGCCCGACCGCCACCGGATCGGCGCGGCTCAGCCGCTCCAGCCGGGCGATCTGCGCAAGCGAGCCACGGGTGGCGGGCAGCATCGCGGCTGGGAAGCCGTAATGCGCTGTCCCCGCCTCGCTTGCGGCGATTTCGGCGAAATAATCCGGGTCGAGCCGAATGGCGATGCAGCGGTCACCCACGCTGTGCTGATGTCCGCATTCGTAGCAGGCGCCGGAATTCCCAAGCATAACCGCGCCCGGATGCAGCAGCGCCTTGCCGGTATCGGTGCTGTAGTTGAACAGCCCCTCGACGACGGCGGCGATGACGACGCGCTCGTGGCGCTCCTCGAACGGCCGGCTGCGGGCATCGGCATGGCAGACATAGTCGCAGACGGCCCAGTCATCGCCCTCGGCGATCAGCCGCGCGGTCGGCGCCTCGCGCCCATCGATGTCGATGCCGTCGGGATCCATCGGCGAAAGATAGCAATTTTCCCCAAGAGGCGGAATGCCGGAATCCGGCAGGATCGCCACCGATGCGGGCCCATCCGCGATGAGAGGAGAAGCAAATGCTGGATCACGTTTCCATCGGCGTGCGCGACGTCGGCAGGACGAAAGCGTTCTATGACGCGGCTCTCGCGCCGCTCGGCTACACATGTCTCAGCGACAGCGAGACCTCGCTCGGCTATGGCAGAGATGCCCCGGTGTTCTGGATCAGCCATAGCGACAGTCCGGTCCCGGCCGATCCCGCCTCTGGACTGCATTTTGCCTTCGCGGCGGCGACACGCGAAAGCGTCGACGGCTTTCACGAGGCGGCTCTGAAGGCCGGCGGCACGGACAACGGCAGACCCGGCATTCGCGAGACGTACAGCCCCGACTACTATGCCGCCTTCGTCATCGATCCCGACGGCTACCGGATCGAAGCTCATCACGGCCGTCCGGCCTGACGGCGAGGCGATCTCAACGAAAGGCGATCCGATGGCTTCCATTCGAAAAGATATCCTGACCTCCGCCTCTCCGGCGACCGTCTGGGACGTTATCCGCGATATCGGCGCCGTTCATACAAGGCTGGCGCCGGGCATCGTCACCGACACCAAACTCGACGGAGACGCCCGCATCGTCACATTCGCCAACGGCATGGTGGTCCGCGAGCCGATCGTCGCCATCGACGATGCGGCAATGCGGCTGGTCTGGACCGCCGAGGGCGGGCGCACGGCGCATTACAATTCGTCGATGCAGGTGTTCGCCGACGGCGCGGCGGGAAGCCGGCTCGTCTGGATCTCCGACTTTCTGCCGAATGAAGCCGCCGAGGGGATAGGCCCCGTCATGCAGGCGGGAGCCGCCGTGATGAAGCAGACGCTGGACCGGGCAGCCGCGCAGGGTTAAGGCGCAAGCTACCCGATAGCGTGCAGTCCCGGCCCTATGGCTGTCCGTTGCGTCCATGCGCCATGAATGCCGGCCGCTCGCTGAGCCGTTCGTAATAGGCGGCGACGGCTGGCAGGTCGGGCTTTTCGATCGGCAGATCGGATGCAAACCAGCGATTGACCGACAGGCCCATGGCGATATCCGCCAGAGTAAAGCTCGGCCCGGCGATATAGGCCCCGGTCGTCTTGAGCTGGTCCTCCACCATCTGCATCTTCTGCTGCCAATCGCGCAGCGAGGCCTGAATCGCCTCATCGCCGCCGGGCACGTTGGCCTTGACGACCAGAGCCAGGAACGACGCGCGCAGCGCCAGGTTCAGATCGATGGACTGCCATTCGATCCAGCGCTCCACGATCGCGCGCTCCTTGAGATCGGTCGGCAGCAGATCGGTCCGGCCGTGCTTGGCCGCGAGATAGCGCATGATGGCGTTCGACTCGCTGAGAACGAAGCCGTCATCGTCGATGGCGGGGATCAACGCCAGCGCATTGATGGCCAGAAAGGCGGGATTTGTCAGCGGCTGATAGCCTCGCCCCCAATCCTCCCTTTCGTAGGGAATGCCGATCTCGTCGACGGTCCAAAGGACCTTGCGAACGTTGATCGAGTTTGCGCGGCCATAAATCTTGAGCATTTCCGTCCTCTTTGCTTGCGGCCCGGACAGGCTAAAGCGCGCGGAGCGGCGCCGCAAGGGCGACGGCATCGTCCGGCGTCAAAGAATTAGCTTCTTCAAGGTGGAAAGCTCGTCCGCCTCGCCCGCCGGCTTATCCCATCGGATGCGATTGATCCGCGGAAAGCGCATGGCCACACCGGATTTATGGCGGGTCGAGACATGGACGCTGTCGAAGGCGACCTCGAAGACGACGATCTTGTCCACCTCGCGCACCGGGCCGAAGCGGTTCACGGTGTTGTTACGGATCCAGCGGTCGAGCTGGCGCAATTCCTCGTCGGTGAAGCCGAAATAGGCCTTGCCGACCGGCAGCAACTCGCCGTCCTGCCAGAGGCCGAACGTGTAGTCGGAATAGAAGGACGACCGCTTGCCGCTGCCGCGCTGCGCGTACATCAGCACGGCGTCGACCAGCTTCGGATCGCGCTTCCATTTATACCACTCGCCTTGCGGGCGTCCGGCGATGTAGGGGCTCGCCTTGCGCTTGAGCATCAGCCCCTCGACATGGGTGCCGCCCGCTTCGCTTGCCGCGGCGCGCAGTGCGGTCAGGCTTTCGGCGTCGTCGAAGGCGAGCGGCATGGACAGGTCCATCGCCCTCGGCACCGTCTCGATATACCAGCGGTCGAGATGCTGCCGGCGCTCGCTCAGCGGCAGCGCGCGCAGGTCGATGTCGCCGAGGCGGAGAGCGTCGTAGAGGATCAGATGGGCGGGCGCCGATCCCATCAGCTTGGTGCTCGGCGTCTTCCGGTTGAGGCGCTGCTGCAGGTCGTTGAACGAGCCGATCTCGCCATTGGCGCGAATGACCAGCTCGCCGTCGAGCACGCCGTGAAAATCGGCATGGTCCAGGAGGTCGGGGAACGCCTGGCTGATCTCGTCGCCGGTGCGCGAGAACAGCGCCTTGCCGGCGGGCAGGCTGACGAGCTGGACGCGGATGCCGTCATATTTCCATTCGGCCTGGAATTCGCCGGGTGTGATCAAGCCGATATCGGCGTCGTCGAGCGCATTGGCGAGCATGACGGGTGGAAAACCACCTGCGCCGAGGTATCCGGCTTCGGCGCACGGCCCTCCAGCCAGGCGAACAGGTTTTCGTAAGGCGGCGTCAGACCGTGCCAGACTTCCTCCACGTCGCTGAGCGGCACCCCGCCATATTCGGCGAGCGTACGCTTCATGAACCGGGCCGACACGCCGACGCGCAACGCCTGGGTGCCGAGCTTGAGCAACGCCCAGCGCTGGGGGGGCGTCGCGGCATCGAGAAGCTCGGCGAGATAGCTGCGGATTTCCGTCTTCCCGCGGCTGCGGAACTGTTCGATGACCTCATGCAATGGTGGCAGCGCGCGTTTCGCCGCCTGATCCGGCGGCACCGGCCAGAGATGCGCGACGGTCTCGGCGGTCTCGCCGACATAGTCGTAAGACATGGCGAACAGGGTTGGGTCGGTGCGCTCGACGATCAGATCCCGGACCAGCGAGCGCTTGAACAGGTCGAAGCGCAGCTCGCCGGCGATGGCGGCGACCGCCCAGCCGCGGTCGGGATCCGGCGTATTGCGGAAATAATCCTTCAGCAGCGCCGCCTTGGCGAGATTGCTGTGGGTGAAATACAGGCGGTCGAGAAGCTCGGCGAATGCGCGCATGCCGGTAAGATAGGCATCGGCAGGGGCAAAGCAACTCCGTGGCCGAGGCGTCCGGCAGCGATCGGCCGCCGGACGTGATGTCTCGGATTACCGCTTAACCACCGCGATTGGCAGATCGCGGGACGGCTGGATCGCGTGCAGCACCGGATGCTGGCGGTTCGCGGTCAGCTCCTTCACGCGTTCGCCGACATAGCGATTCAGCTCCGAGAAGGTGATCACGCGGTCCTGCGGCGCGCCGTCCGCATAGCCCTGAAGCGCTTCCAGGATCGCCTTGGTGAACGCCCCATGCTTCCAGTCGTCGCGTTCCTGGCTGGCCTCTCGGCCCTCCGAGCTGGACAGCACCAGTACGCCGTTTTCCGCTGAGCGCAGCTCGTTGATGAACGGCACCAGGTCCGGCGCGCTGCGCAGCGAGGCGACGCTGGTTGCCCGTGCGGCATGGCAGGTGTCGAACAGGAACAGCGCGTGGCCTTGCGTTTCGCGAAGGCTGCTGATGATGTCCGTGCGCTTGATCGCGGTGGACCGGCGCGGCACGAACAACCCGCTGGATTTGTCGATCTCGGCATTGGAAGCGAGATAATAGTAGTCCTGCCGCTCGTCGGTCACCCCGTGCCCTGCCAGAAACACGATGACGCGGTCGCCTTGCGAAGCGGCGCGGGAGATCCAGTCGAGCTGGTCGAGGATCGCCGCGGCGGTCGCTTCCTTGTTGGTGAGCAGCTTTATCGTCACTTTGCCGTAGAGCGAGCCCTCCTGTGCCTGCAGCGTGCTGGCAAGCTCGATCGCATCGTTGGCGGCCCAGCGCAGGTCGGGGATCGAGCTGTCGTCATATTCGCTGACGCCGACCAGGACCGCATAAAGATTGGGCTTCGGCACGGCGGGCTCGGCTCCGCCGGACCATTTCAGCTCGATTTCAGCCGGCTCGCTCGCCGTATTGTCGGTTTCCGCGATCAGCGCGACCCTTGCATCGCGCGGCGGCACGGGCATGGTCAGGGTGAGTTCGGTATCGCCGCCACGGATACCGTCGAGCCCGCGCGCGTCGACATCGATCGGCCGGCCGTCGACCAGCGCCCGGATGCGCTTGACCGGCAGGCCGGAGGGCGAACGGACCGAATAGGTGATGTTGATCGTCGGCCGTCCGAAGCCGCCGCCATTGGTTGGCGAGATGATGTTGATGACCGGCGGCAGGACTTTGAGAATGTCCTGGTCGTCCTGATTGCGGTTGGCCTTTTCGTTGGCTGAGCTGATCGCGGCGTCTTCGTCGAGCGTCTTCAGCACCGCCTGGACGATGTCGGGGCGGTTGAACTTGTCGCGGAAGCGGTCGGCGGGGAAAAAGTCCGCCGCCTGCGTCCAGCCGCGATTGATGTGCCAGCCGATCAGCGAGTTGGCGCCCGGCGAGGCCATGTAATAGCCCTTCGGCGTCCACGCCACCCAGCGGCGGTCCTTGGCCTGAACGAACAGCGCCAGCAATTCCTCGCCGTCCGACATGCGGTACCAGCGGATCGTGCCGTCACCGCTGGCCGCCAGCGCCAGCTTGCCGTTGCCGGTGATGTTGACGCCCCAGACCACGGCCGGCATCGAGCGCTGCCAGAGTTCCTTGCCGGTCGTATCGAAGCCGCGCAGGCGGAACTCGGTGGCCATGACGAAATGACCGTTGTCGGGCGCGATCGCCACCGCGCGGGCGCGCTCAGCGTTCTGCATGGGGATCGGCTGGCCGTTCAGCTTGGGCTGGAACTGGTCGGACCAGTCGGTGATGGCGAGGCCCTCGATCCGGGCCGGCTTCAGGCTCGGGTCGGCGGTCGGCGAATTGACGAGATCGCGGTTCTCCGTGTCGAAGGTGACCGGAATTGTCATGCCGTAGTCGAGGCCGAAGCGGACCTGCGTGCCGTCATCGGAGACCAGAAAGCGCTCGTCCCGCTTGCCGCGCTGATCGACGATGACGTTTTCGCGGTAAAGCAAGGGGATGCCGACCTCGCTGAATGTGCCGATGGTCGGATCGGCGGAGCCGGCAACGATGCGCTTGCCGCACGACATCAGATTCATGACGGTCGACTTGCCCAGCCGGATCTCGCGCCGCGCGCCCTGGCCGCCATTCTCCCAGATCACGATCGGACGCCCGCCGCCCGAGGCATATTTACCGCCCGCGAACAGCCGCTTGCCGTCCGGGGACCAGGCGACGGTCGTCAGGTCGCCCGGTCATGTTGGCGGTATCGACCTTGCCGAGTTGTTGCAGCGCCGCCTTGCCGAACAGCTCGATGCCGAGTTCGCCGTCGAATGCGACCGCGAGCTTGTCCTCCCTCGGGTTGACGGCGATCTGGAACGGACGGCGGCCTACGGTCGTCTGCGCCTTGGCCTCGAGCCTGAACTTGCGGCCATAGCGGCGCACGAAGCCGTCATCGGCCACGGTGAACAGGGTGTTGTCGCTATCGAAGGCGGCGCCGTAGCTGTCGGTATTGTTGTAATCCGCGTCGACGGCGATCTCTCGCCAGTTCGAGGTATCCCACACGTGAACGCCCTGGCCGCCGCCGAGCGTCGCGGCGAGATAGCGGCCGTCGGGCGAATAGGCGATGTGGTAGATGACGTTTTTGAGCTGTCCCAGCCGGGTCAGCATCTTTCCGGTGGCGCTGTCGAAAATATAGACCCAGTGGTCGCCGCCGGTCCGGTTGTAGCCGCCCGCGGCCACGACCTTGCCGTCCGGCGAGATGGCGACGGCATAGACCTTGCCGTGATTGCCGGCGCCGATCGGCACCCGGAAGACGCGCAACAGGCGCGGCTCCTCGCGGTCGGGGTCGTTGTCGGTGATGTCCCACAGCCGGGCGGTCTTGTCGTCCGAGCCGGTCACCATCAGCTTGCAGGCGGCATCGACGCCGACGCGGACGATCGGCGCGGTGTGCATTTCGGTTTCGATCCGCAGGATCGAGCCCTGAGGCGGCTCGGCGGCCCCGCCGACAGCCTGCTCGGCGCGGACGGGCGCGGCAAGCGCCGCAAGCCAGGCAATGCCTGACGCGGCCAGGAAAGACAGCCCTTTTCGGGTGCGCACGGTCACCTCCCTCGATACCCCCACGGATTGCGTAAACTACACGGCGCGGCCGGAATGCAAAAGCCCGGCAGTTTCGGGAGGTGGAAAGTGTGAATTGACGCCGATTATGGGCGGTGCGTCAGCGTTCGGGCGACGGCGTCGCGCCAGCCGGCATATTTCCGGTCGCGCTCGCTCGCGTCCATATGCGGCTCGAAGCGGCGGTCGAGCGACCAGCGCGAGGCGAAGGTTTCGCGGTCCGGGTAGAAGCCGGTCTGCAGGCCGGCGAGATAGGCGGCGCCGAGGGCCGTGGTCTCAAGGATGGTCGGGCGGTCGACCGGGGCGCTGAGAATGTCGGCGAGACGCTGCATGGTCCAGTCGGACGCCACCATGCCGCCGTCGACGCGCAGCACCGTCGCCCGCGCCGCACCCCAGTCGCGCTGCATCGCTTCGAGCAGGTCGCGGGTCTGGTAGCAGACGCTTTCGAGCGCGGCCCGTGCGAATTCGGCGCGCCCGGTATTGCGCGTCAGGCCGAACATCGCGCCGCGGCAGTCGGCGTCCCAATAGGGCGCGCCCAGGCCGACGAAGGCGGGCACGAGATAAACGTCCTGGTTGGGGTCGGCCTGGTCTGCCAGGTCCCCGGAATGGCTGGCATCGTCGATGATCTGCAGCCAGTCCCGCAGCCATTGCACGGCGGCGCCGGCGATGAAGATCGAGCCTTCGAGCGCATAGGTCGGCTTGCCGCCGATCTGATAGGCGATGGTGCTGAGCAGCCGGTTCTGCGAGCGCACCAGCGTATCGCCGGTGTTGAGCACGGCGAAACAGCCGGTGCCGTAGGTCGATTTCAGCATCCCCGGCGAAAAGCACGCCTGACCGACGGTCGCCGCCTGCTGGTCCCCCGCGATGCCGGCAATCGGATGGCGCCGCCGAACAGGTCCGGCTCGGTCTCGCCGAAATCGGCGGCGCTGTCCTTGACCTCGGGCAGCATCGATTGCGGGACGCGCAGCAGGTCGCACAGGCTTGCCCGCCAGCGGCCCTCGCCGATGTCGTAGAGCAAAGTGCGGCTGGCGTTGGTCGCGTCGGTGGCGTGGACCCTCCCGCCGGTCAGGCGCCACAGCAGGTAGCTGTCGACCGTGCCGAACGCGAGCCGGCCCTGCTCGGCCCTCGCGCGCGCGCCGTCGACGTGGTCGAGGATCCAGGTGACCTTGGTGCCGGAGAAATACGGATCGAGCAGCAGGCCGGTCTTGCGCCGAGATCTGCGCCTCATGACCGGCGGAGCGCAGGCTGGCGCAGAAATCGGCGGTGCGCCGGTCCTGCCAGACGATGGCGCGGTGGATCGGCTGGCCGGTCTCGCGATCCCAGACGATGGTGGTCTCGCGCTGATTGGTGATGCCGATGGCGGCGACGTCGGCGGCGGTGACGCCGAGCTTGGCGAGCACGGCCTTGCAGGTCGAAACCGTCGTGCGCCAGAGATCTTCCGGGTCGTGCTCGACCCAGCCGGAGCGCGGATAATGCTGCGGGAACTCCTCCTGCGCGACCGCGGCGATGCGCATGTCCTCGGCGAACAGGATGGCGCGGGTGGATGTGGTGCCCTGGTCGATGGCGAGGACATATTTGGTCATGCCGTTTCCTCCCGGCCCGCTTTTCGCGTGGCTCGTTTCCGTATGCGCGCCTCGGCGTCGGCCTCGCGGACCGCGCCGCCGCGCCTATTCTAAGCCGCGTTTGCCGCCGTTGTCAGCGGATGCGATTGCAGCCACTCCTCAAGTGCGGTCCGCTCGTCGGCTGTGAAATGCAGCCCGAGCTTGCTGCGCCGCCACAAGATGTCGTCGGCCTTGCGCGCCCATTCGTTCTCGACCAGATAGCGGACCTCGCGCTCGTGGAGATCGGCACCGAAGCAGCGGCCGAGGTCGGAGACGGTGCGGCAGCCCTTGAGCAACTGGTGCACCCGGGTGCCGTAGGCCCGTGCGAGACGGTGCAGCAATCGGCGGGGCAGATCGGGGAACGCCGCGGTGAGCGTGTCGACCAGCGCGTCGAACCCCTGCACCGGAAAGTCGCCGCCCGGCAGCGTCGCGCCTCGCGTCCATAACGGGCCGGCGCTTTTCATCCAGGGTTGCAGCTTCTTGAGGGCTTCTTCGGCGAGGTGGCGATAGGTGGTGATCTTGCCGCCGAAAACGCTGAGCAGCGGGGCCTCGGTGTCGGGCGCGTCCAGCTCCAGCACGAAGTCGCGTGTGACTTCCTGTGCGGCGCTTCCGCCGTCGTCATAGAGCGGGCGGACGCCGGAATAGGTCCAGATCACGTCCTGGGGCTGGACCGGCTTGATGAAATATTCGCTCGCCGCCGCACAGAGATAGCCGATCTCGTCCGGCTCGATGCGGACGTCGGATGGGTCGCCGGTGAAATCGACGTCCGTCGTGCCGATCAGCGTGAATTCGCGCTCGTAGGGAATGGCGAAAATGATCCGGCCGTCGGCATTCTGGAAGATGTAGGCGCGCTCGTGATCGTAAAGCCGCGGCACGACGATGTGGCTGCCCTTGACGAGCCGCACGCGGGACGAGGCGTTCTGCCCGAGCCGGTTGGCGAGCACCTGTCCGACCCACGGGCCGGCGGCATTGACCAGGATGCGAGCCTGGACGGTTTCCTCCGCGCCGGTCAGCCGGTTGAGCAGGTCGACCTCCCAGTGATCGCCGACGCGCCGGGCGCCGCGCATCTCGGTGCGGACGCGGATGTCGGCCTTCCGCGCGGCGGCGTCCATGGCGTTGAGCACGACGAGGCGCGCATCCTGGACCCAGCAGTCGGAATATTCGAAGCCGCGCTTGAACTCCGGCTTCAGCGGCCTGCCCGACGGATCGGAGCGCAGATCGAGGGACTTGGTTCCGGGCAGCAGCTTGCGCCCGCCGAGATGGTCGTAGAGGAACAGGCCGAGGCGGATGATGAAGGCGGGGCGCAGGCCGCGGTGGTGTGGCAGCACGAAGCGGAGCGGCCAGATGATATGCGGCGCCATGCCCCAGAGCACTTCGCGCTCCTTGAGCGATTCGCGCACCAGCCGGAACTCGTAATGCTCCAGATATCGCAGGCCGCCATGGATCAGCTTGGTGGAGGCCGCCGAGGTTCCGATGGCGAGATCGTCGCGCTCGGCGAGCAGGACCGACAGCCCGCGACCCGATGCGTCCCGGGCGATCCCGCATCCGTTCATGCCGCCGCCGATGATCGCGATGTCGTACATGCGCCTGTCCTATATTGGCGCGCCAGCCTGAGGCCGACGAAGGGTCGGGCCGCGCGCCCTTGCAAAAGAAAAGCGCGCAGAAACGCACTCAAGCGAAGATTATCGCGCTTTTTCGAAAGGTCAAGAAGCGGCGGCGATTTCGATATGCACCCCGTTCTCGTGGCAGACCTGCCGGATCGCCTCGGGAGGTTCGGTTTCGGTGACGAAGGTGTCAAGCGCGGAAATGTGCCCGATGCGAACCGGAGCGGAGCGTTCGTATTTCATGCTGTCCGAGACCAGGATCGAGTGCCGCGCGCAGTCGATGATCGCTTTGGCGACCTTCACCTCGCGGTAGTCGTAATCGAGCAGCGTGCCGTCGGGGTCGATCGCCGAGGTGCCGATCACGGCATAGTCGACGCGGAACTGGCGGATGAAATCGACCGCCGCCTCGCCGACGATGCCGCCGTCGGCATGGCGCAGAACGCCGCCGGCGACGATCACTTCGATCGCATCCTGGCCCTGTAAGATGTTGGCGACATTGATGTTATTGGTGATGACCATTAGTCCCTGGCGACCGCGCAGCGCCATGGCGACCTGCTCGGTCGTGGTGCCGATATTGATCAGAACCGAGGCGCCGTCCGGGATCATATTCGCCGCGGCAACCCCGATCGCCCGCTTTGCTTCGGGGGCAAGCTGGCGCCGCGCCTCATAGCCGAAATTGGCGACGCCCGATGCCGGAACCGCCCCACCATGGTAGCGCGCCAGCACGCCCCGGTCGCACAAATCGTTCAGATCCTTGCGGATGGTTTGCGGTGTGACGCCAAAACGCTCGGCGAGGTCCTCGACGTTCACGCGCCCTTCCGTCTTCGCAAGTGCAACAATATCTGTCTGGCGCGGCGACAGAACCTCCATCTCGGCCCTTCCTTCAACCAATCATTGCAATGTCCGGCAGCTTAATTACTATCCTATTGCTGCGCGGAAAAAAAGAAAGCAGCAGGCGCGAAAAATTTCGATTGACATTCGTTTTTCTTCGACTGTAGCGTCTGAAGTACCATTATGGGAGGAAAAGTAATGAGGAAAGGCATGCTCGCCGCAGTGTCGGCGATCGCGCTTGCGGTTGCCTCGACACAAGCCTTCGCCGGCAAGGACGAGGCGAAAAAGTGGATCGAACTCCGAATTCCAGCCTTCGACGCTCTCGAAAGAAGAGCAGATGAAGGAAATGGAATGGTTCATCAAGGCCGCCGAACCGTACAAGGGCATGGAAATCAACGTGCTGTCGGAAACCATTCCGACGCATGAATATGAAATCCAAGACCCTGACCAAAGCATTCGAAGAAATTACCGGCATCAAGGTCAATCATCAGGTTCTCGGCGAGGGCGAAGTCGTCCAGGCCGTGCAGACCCAGATGCAGACCAAGCGCAATCTGTACGACGCCTACATCAACGACAGCGACCTGATCGGCACCCATTCCCGGCTCCAGCTTGCCGTTCCACTCAGCGACTGGATGGCGGGCGAGGGCAAAGACGTCACCGATCCGATGCTCGATGTCGACGACTTCATCGGCAAGTCGTTCACCACAGGCCCGGACGGCAAGCTCTATCAGCTTCCCGATCAGCAATTCGCGAACCTCTACTGGTTCCGCAAGGACTGGTTCGATCGCGAGGATCTGCAGAAGAAGTTCAAGGAAAAATACGGATACGACCTGGGCGTGCCGGTCAACTGGTCGGCCTATGAAGACATCGCCGACTTCTTCACCAACGACGTGAAGGAGATCGACGGCGTCCGCGTCTACGGCCACATGGACTACGGCAAGCGCGCGCCTGACCTCGGCTGGCGCATGACCGATGCGTGGCTGTCGATGGCAGGCGAGGCCGATCCGGGCATCCCGAACGGCCGTCCGGTCGACGAATGGGGCATCCGCATGGAGAAGGACTCCTGCAATCCGGTGGGTGCATCGGTGAGCAGGGGCGGTGGCACCAACAGCCCGGCCGCGGTCTACGCGATCCGCAAATGGGACGAATGGCTGCGCAAATACGCTCCGCCCGGCGCGGCTGACCTCGACTTCTACCAGTCGCTGCCGGCATTGGCGCAGGGCAATGTCGCCCAGCAGGTGTTCTGGTATTCGGCCTTCACCGCGAGCATGGTCGCGCCGAAAGACAAGGGCAACAATACCGTGGACGAGAAAGGCAAGCCGCTCTGGCGGATGGCGCCTTCGCCGCACGGCCCTTACTGGAAGGAAGGCTCGCAGCGCGGCTACCAGGACGCCGGATCGTGGACACTCCTGAAGTCCACACCGCTGGAGCGCCGCAAGGCAGCCTGGCTCTATGCCCAGTTCGTCGTGTCAAAGACGGTGGATGTCAAGAAGAGCCATGTCGGCCTGACCTTCATCCGCAACTCGACGGTCCGGGACAAGAGCTTCACGGAGCGTGCACCGAATCTCGGCGGTCTGATCGAGTTCTACCGGTCGCCCGACCGCGTGGCCTGGACGCCGACCGGCATTAACGTGCCCGACTATCCGAAGCTCGCCCAGCTGTTCTGGCAGAATATCGGCGACGTCAACTCCGGCGCATTCACGCCGCAGCAGGCGATGGACCGTCTTGCCGAGCAGATGGACGATCTGATGGCCAGAATGCAGGTCGCGGACGAGCAGGCCAAGGTCTATGGCGGTTGCGGTCCGCGTCTCAACGAGCCGAAGGATCCCTCGGCATGGCTCAGCAAGGACCATGCTCCGTGGGCCAAGCTCGACAATGAGAAGCCGAAGGGCCAGACCATCGCTTATGACGAGCTGGTCAAGCGCTGGAGCGAGAAGAAATAGGCTTAACCCCTGAACGATCCGGTGCGGAACAGTCTGCCCGCGCCGGGTCGCTCTATCTCTCTGGGGGCGGGTTGCGGCGGCTCAGTCGCTGCCCGCCTTCTCTGACGGAAGTCAGCCCCTTTCGAGTCCCTGCCTCCCTCTTCGCATCGGGCAGCCACAAGGCGACAGGATGTTTCGGTGACGCTCGAGCTCAGAAACGTAAGCCTTCGGGTCGGCGGCGAGACGCATATCTATCCCACAACGCTTTCGCTCGTCGAAGGTGGGTTCAACATCCTTCTCGGGACCACGCTTGCCGGCAAGACCACGCTGATGCAGCTCATGGCGGGACTGCGGCGCCCGACCTCCGGCGAGGTGTGGTTCGACGGACGCAACGTCACCGGCGTGCCGGTGCAGAAGCGCAACGTGTCGATGGTCTATCAGCAGTTCATCAACTACCCGAACCTGACCGTCTATGAAAACATCGCCTCTCCCTTGCGCGTGGAGCGGGTAAAGCGGGCCGAACGCGACGCCCGCGTGAAGCGCATCGCCGATCTGCTGAAGCTGACGCCGATGTTGCAGCGCAAGCCCTCCGAGCTGTCCGGCGGCCAGCAGCAGCGCACTGCGCTCGCCCGCGCGCTGGTCAAGGACGCCGATCTCGTTCTGCTCGACGAGCCGCTGGTCAATCTCGACTACAAGCTGCGCGAGGAATTGCGCGATGAGCTGCCGCGCCTGTTCGAAGGCCGGCGCTGCACGGTGGTCTATTCCACGACCGAGCCCGGCGAGGCGCTGCTGCTCGGCGGCAATACCGCCGCCATGTATGAAGGGCGCGTCACCCAATTCGGACCGACCGGCGAGACCTACCGCTCGCCCGCCGACATCGTGACCGCCCGGGTGTTCTCCGATCCGCCGATCAACGCCGTGCCGGTGACCAAGCAGGGCGGCGAATTCCGCGTCGGCGGCGGCGTGAGCTGGGCGGCCAACGGCAAGGCGGCAACGCTCCCCGACGGCGATTATCTGGTCGGCATCCGGCCGCATCTGATCAGCCCGGTCGATGCTCCCGAGCGCAAGGTCGACGTGGACGGCAAGGTGCTGATCACCGAGCTGAGCGGGTCGGAAAGCGTCGTCCATTTTCAGCACGCCGGCCAGGTCTGGGTCTCGCAGTCCCACGGCATCCACGCCTTTGAGATCGGGCAAACGGCATCATTTCATTTCGACCCGGATCAATGCCTCTATTTCGACGTCGACGGTCACCGGATCGAGAGCTGAGGAGACAAGCCGATGGCACGCATCACCCTCGACAATCTCCGCCACAGCTACATGGCGCGTCCGGCCTCGCCCGCCGATTACGCGCTGAAGCAGCTCGACGTGGTCTGGGACGATGGCGGCGCCTATGCGTTGCTCGGGCCGTCCGGCTGCGGAAAGACGACGCTGCTCAATATCATTTCGGGCCTGCTGCGGCCGAGCGAGGGCCGGGTGCTGTTCGACGGCCGCGATGTCACCGACGAACCGCCGACCGAGCGCAACATCGCCCAGGTGTTCCAGTTCCCCGTCGTCTACGACACCATGACCGTGTTCGACAACCTCGCCTTCCCGCTGCGCAATCGCGGCGTGCCGGAGGAGGAGGTCGCGCGGCGGGTCAAGACCATCGCGGAAATGACCGACCTGACCGAGATGCTGTCGAAACGTGCGGCCGGGCTTACGGCGGACGGCAAGCAGAAGATCTCGCTGGGGCGCGGCCTCGTGCGCGAGGACGTCAACGTCATCATGTTCGACGAACCGCTGACGGTGATCGATCCGCATCTGAAGTGGCAGCTCCGCTCCAAGCTGAAAGAGCTGCATCACCGCATCCGCACGACGATGATCTACGTTACCCACGACCAGACCGAGGCGCTGACCTTTGCCGACAAGGTGGTCGTGATGCATGACGGCTATGTCGTCCAGATCGGCACGCCCGTGGAGCTGTTCGAGCGTCCGCGCCATACCTTCGTCGGCCATTTCATCGGATCGCCGGGCATGAACGTGCTCAAATGCGAGGTGGCGAATGGCGGGGCGATCTTCGACGGACACCAGATCGCCGTCGACAATCCGCCGACGGATGGCGTTGCCGGAAAGCAGACCGAGATCGGTATCCGGCCCGAATTCGTGCACTTCGCCGATGAGGGCATCCCGGTCGAAATCGCCAAGGTCAGCGATGCCGGCCGCCACCGGATCGTCGATGCCCGCCACGGCGAGTCACGCATCAATCTGCTGATCGGTGAGAATGTCGCCCTGCCGGCGAGCGGCGCCCGTGTTGCCTTCGAGCCGGCGCAGACCCGGCTTTACGCCGATGGCTGGCTGGTCGAATAGGGAAACGCCATGCAGACAAAGACCGAAAATCAAAAGGGGTGGCTGTTCGTCCTGCCGGTGCTGGTCCTCGTTGCCTTCAACGCGATCATCCCGCTGATGACGGTGGTCAACTACTCCGTCCAGGAAACCTTCGGCGACAATCTGTTCTTTTTCGAAGGGCTGAAATGGTTCGGCCAGGTGCTGCATTCGGAGCGCTTCCATGCCGCACTCGGCCGCCAGCTCTTCTTCACCTTCACCATCCTCGCCATCGAGATCCCGCTCGGCGTCGCCATCGCGCTGGCGATGCCGCGCAAGGGGCCGTGGGTCTCGGTCTGTCTCGTGCTGATGGCGCTGCCGCTCCTGATCCCATGGAACGTCGTCGGCGCGATGTGGAACATCTTCGCCCTGCCCGATCTCGGCCTGCTCGGCAAGACGCTCAACGCGATGGGCATCGACTATAATTATACCCGTCAGCCGGTTTCCGCCTGGCTGACGCTGATCGCGATGGATGTCTGGCATTGGACGTCGCTGGTCGTGCTTCTCGCTTATGCCGGATTGAGTTCGATCGCCGATCCCTATTATCAAGCCGCGAAGATCGATGGCGCTTCGTCCTGGGCGGTATTTCGCTATATCCAGCTCCCCAAAATGCGGCATGTGCTGACGATTGCGGTGCTGCTCCGCTTCATGGACAGCTTCAACATCTACACGGAGCCGTCGGTTCTGACGGGCGGCGGGCCGGGCAATGCGACGACCCTGCTCTCCATCGACCTGGTCAAAGTCGCCCTTGGGCAGTTCGACCTCGGTCCGGCGGCGGCGATGTCGATCATCTATTTCCTTATCATTCTGCTTCTGTCGTGGGTGTTCTACACCGTCATGACCGGCGAAAGAGGTGAGCCATGAGACGCTTCGGTTGGCTCGTGCCGACGCTCTACATTCTGTTTCTGATGTTGCCGATCTATTGGCTGGTCAGCATGTCGTTCAAGACGACGAACGAGATCCTTGGCGGGCTGACGCTGTGGCCGCGGGACTTCACGCTCGAAAACTACCGCAAGATCTTCACCGACCCGACCTGGTATAACGGCTATATCAATTCGCTGATCTATGTGACGATGAACACGGCGATCTCCGTGCTCGCGGCGCTGCCGGCGGCCTACGCATTCTCGCGCTACCGCTTCGTCGGCGACAAGCACCTGTTCTTCTGGCTGCTGACCAACCGCATGGCGCCGGCCGCCGTGTTTGCGCTGCCGTTCTTCCAGCTCTACTCAGCCATCGGCCTTTTCGACACGCATATCGCCGTCGCGCTGGCGCATTGCCTGTTCAACGTGCCGCTGGCTGTCTGGATTCTGGAAGGCTTCATGTCCGGCGTGCCCAAGGAGCTTGACGAGACCGCCTATGTCGACGGCTACGGTTTCTGGCGGTTCTTCGGCCGGATCTTCATTCCGACGATCGCCGCCGGCATCGGCGTCACCGCCTTCTTCTGCTTCATGTTCTCCTGGGTCGAGCTGCTGCTCGCCAAGACGCTGACCTCGGTCGACGCCAAGCCGATCGCGGCAACGATGACGCGCACGGCGAGCACGTCGGGTTACGAACTCGGCCTTCTTGCGGCCGCTGGCACACTGACCTTGATTCCCGGTGCCATCGTGATCTATTTCGTGCGCGACTACATCGCCAAGGGCTTCGCGCTCGGCCGCGTCTGATCCGTGGGCGCACCGGGGAAGGAGGGGGACTATGGGATTGAGTTGGATGGCCTGGACGTGGGAGACGGGCCTGTTCTTCATCGGGATCGGCCTGCTGCTGCTCGGCATGACCGTCTGGGAGCTGCGTTCGCCGGGGGGCGATCCGAGGGTCGGCATCCTCTCCATCGAAACGACGCGCGGCGACCGCCTGTTCATTTCGCTGCTCGGCAGCGCCTATATTCACCTCGCCTGGCTGGCGCTCGCCGGCCCGCCTCTCTGGGGCGCGGTTATCCTGTCGGTCATCCTCGCCGCCTGCGTGTTTCGCTGGGTGTAGCGCGGCGCCCGCCGGCCGCTGCGCATCCAGCCTTGGCGGGGACATGTTCTTCGGTCCGATGCTCTAAGCGGGATCATCTTAGTCGGAAACAACGTCAACTTGCGGCCCGCTCTAGATTCGTTAGCTGATCGCGTGATCGAACGGAAAACCGGATTCCACTTTTCCTGATCACGCTCTAAGCAGCGAATTCCCGGCGGATGGCGTTGGTATGCTGTCCGAGCGCGGGGACGGGCCTTGCGCGCAGATCCGGGCGGATCGGCGAGGCGACGCCGTTCATGGTGCCGCCCGGCAATTCGACCGCCATTCGGCGCAGTGCCGGGTGCTTCGACAGATCGGCCACCGTCGACACGTTCGACCAGGCGAGCTGGTGGGCCTCCAGCCGGGCGATCGCCTGCTCTTTCGACAGCGAGCCGAACACGTCGCGCATGATCTGCTCCAGCGCGGGGCGGTTCTCGACGCGCGAGGGATTGTCGGCAAAGCGGGGATCGTCCTCCATTTCAGGCCGTTGCAGCGCCCCCGCGCAGAACCGGCGCCATTCGGCGGGGTTCTGGACCACGACGACGATGTCGCCATCGGCGCAACTCACGATGCCGTAGGGATAGATCGCGGCGTGGCTGAGCCCGGCGCGCGGCGTATCGCGGCCGCCATAGTCCAGATGCAGCAGCGGCACGCTCATCATGTCCGCCATGACGTCGAACATTGCCATCTCGATGGCCTTGCCCTTGCCGGTGATGCCGCGCTCGATCAGCGCTTCGAGCACCGCAGTATGCGCCGCCGCTCCGGCGAACACGTCGGCAATCGACACGCCGACCTTGACGGCGTCCTCGGGCGTCCCCGTTACGGCGCATACGCCGCTTTCGGCCTGGATCAGCATGTCGTAGGCGCGCATGTCGCGGCAGGCGGTGTCCTGGCCGTACCCGACGATGTCGACGGCGATCAGCATGGGATAGCGCGCGACCACGTCTGCGGCGCCGAGCCCGAGGCGGTGCGCGGCGCCGGGCGCGAAATTCTGGATGAACACGTCGGCCTTGGCGATCATGCGTTCGATCAGGGCGCGGTCGGTCTCATCCTTGATGTCGAGCACCGTGCTCTCCTTGCCGCGATTGAGCCAGGCAAAATATGCGCTCGTGCCTTTGACCGCCTTGTCGTAATGGCGCGCGGTCTCACCTTCGGCGCGCTCGATCTTGATGACCCGCGCGCCCGCATCGGCAAGCCGGCAGGTACAGGTCGGCGCGGCGACGGCCTGTTCCAAGGCGACGACGAGAAGCCCTTCGAGCGGCAGCATCGGCGTCCCCGATCAGTAAGAGCGCGGCATGCCGAGGACATGCTCGGCGATGTAGCTCAGGATGAGATTGGTCGAGATCGGCGCGACCTGGTAGAGCCGCGTCTCGCGGAACTTGCGCTCCACGTCGTATTCCTCGGCGAAGCCGAAGCCGCCATGCGTCTGCACGCAGGCCTCGGCGGCCGCCCACGACGCTTCAGCCGCGAGCATCTTCGCCATATTGGCCTGCTCGCCGCAATCCTTGCCCGCTTCGAAACGCTCCGCCGCCTGATGAACCATCAACTCCGCCGCGCGCATCTGCGCATAGGCGCGGGCGAGGGGGAACTGGATGCCCTGATTCTGACCGATCGGGCGCCCGAAGACGACGCGGCTGTTGGCATAGTCCGTCGCCTTGTCGAGGAACCATTTCGCGTCGCCGACGCATTCCGCCGCAATCAGGATGCGCTCGGCGTTCATGCCGGAAAGAATGTAGCGGAAGCCTTTGCCTTCCTCGCCGATCAGGTTCTCGGCGGGCACCTTGACATTGTCGAAGAAGACCTCGGTGGTCGCATGGTTCATCATCGTCCGGATCGGGCGGATGGTCAGTCCGGCATTCTTGGCCTCGCGCATGTCGAGGACGAAGACGGACAGCCCGTCGGTGCGCTTGGCGGCCTGGTCCTTGGGCGTCGTCCGGGCAAGCAGCAGCATCAGGTCGGAATATTCGGCGCGCGAGGTCCACACCTTCTGTCCGTTGACGACGTAATGGTCGCCCTCGCGCTTGGCGAAGGTCTTGATCGAGCTGGTGTCGGTGCCGCTGGTCGGCTCGGTGACGCCGAACGCCTGAAGCCGCAATTCGCCCGAGGCGATGCCCGGCAGGTAGGCCTGCTTCTGCGCCTCGTTACCATGACGCAGCAGCGTGCCCATGATGTACATCTGGGCGTGACATGCCCCGCCGTTGCAGCCCGACCTCTGCACCTCTTCGAGGATGGCGGCGGCGGTGGAAATCGGCAGACCGGAGCCGCCATATTGCTCCGGGATCAGCACCGACAGATAGCCGGCGTCGGACAGCGCCTTGACGAATTCGCTTGGATAGGCGCCCTCGCGATCCAGCGCCCGCCAGTATTCGCCGGGAAAATCGGCGCAGAGCCGGCGGACGCTCTCCCTGATCTGGGTGATGTCCTCGTTTTCGTCCAAGTCCTTGATCGGCATGCGCTCTGTCCTGGTTGCTCGGCTCTCCGGTCAGTCGGCCGGACGGATGTGCCGTGTCGCTTCATCCTCGATCCGCTGCCAGATTTCAATAGCCATGGGGCGCTCGGATTCCTCGAGGATATGGCCGACGAGGCCGATCGCCCTTGCCATCACGCCAAAACCGCGCACGATTTTCCAGGGAAATTTCAATTCGCAGCAGATTGCGCCGATGGCTCCGGTGGCGTTGATCGGCAGTTGCTTGCCCGATGCGCGCTCCGACTCGGCGGCGACGAGCTGCATCAGCTTGACGTAGCGCCCGGAATAGCCGTTCTCCGCGGCGATCTCGAACAGGCGCGGGGTGCGCGGGTCGATCGGCTTGTGGACCGGGTGGCCGAGGCCGGGGATGATCTTCTTCTGCGAGCGGTAGTCGGAGACGATCTTCTTGGCGAGGGCGTCGAGATCCGCGTCCGGCGCGTCGTAGGGGAGCGCCTCGCTCAGCATCCGCGCCGCGCCTTCCATGCTGCCGACGAACACGGTGCCGAGGCCGCAGAGCCCGGCGGCGACGGCGGCCTGCAGCGATTCCGGTGCGCCTGCATAGGTCATGCGCGCGGCGATGGCGGAGGGGGTGATGCCGTGCTCGACGAGCGTGATGACGATGGCATTGAACACGATCGATTGCTGCGGCGTCGGCATGTTGCCGGTGAGCTGGAGAAAGGCGACGTCGCCGAGATTGAGGTGGCCGAGGATTTCATTGGGGAGGTCCTTGCCGCGCAGCGAGATGCGGTCGCGCGTGCTCCACGCGATGTCGGAGCGGATCTCCTTGGGCTGTCTTGCCATGTCTGTCTGTCCTTGATTTGTGTGCGGTCCTGTCATGCCCATAGAGGCTGGCGTCCGGCTATCGTCGCCGGATCGCCGCGCTCGCGGGGACGACGATGGCGGCTGCGGTGGCCCGTCAGATCGGGTCCCACGAAAACACGTCGGCGGAGACGTCGAGGTCGTAGAAGTCGGGCGCGAGCGCGGGCATGGCGTGCGTTGCGATGTCCTGCGGCGTCCACCCCTGGCCCTGATGCACCGACCGGATCGGACGCGGCTGGCTCATCAGGAAGATCTCATTATTACGTACACTGAAGATCTGCCCCGTCACGTCCCTGGCCGCATCGCTCATCAGATACACGGCGAGCGGCGCGATCTTCGCCGGCGTCATCTCGCGAAGCTTGTCGACGCGGGCGGCCTGCTCGTCGGAATCGATCTTGATCGAGCTGATCATCCGGCTCCAGGCGAAAGGCGCGATGCAGTTGGAGCGCACGCCGAATCGGCGCATGTCGAGGGCGATGGATTTCGACAGGGCGGCGATGCCCAGCTTGGCGGCGGAATAGTTCGCCTGGGCGAGGTTGCCGATCAGGCCCGAGGTGGAGGTCATATGCACCAGCGCCCCGCCGCTCTGCTGGCGGAAATGCTCGGCGGCCGCCCGGCTGACATGGAACGAGCCGTAGAGATGCACCTTGAGCACGGCGTCCCACTCCTCCTCGGTCATCTTGTGAAAGAAGGTGTCGCGGAGAATGCCGGCATTGTTGACGACGCCGTCGACCCGGCCGAACGCCTCGATGGCGGTGGCGATGATGCGCTTGCCGCCGTCGGCGTCGGCGACGCTGTCGGTATTGGCGACCGCGGTGCCGCCGGCGCCGGTGATTTCGGCGACCACATTCTGTGCCGGCCCGGCGTCCTGGCCCTCGCCGCTCAGCGCCGCGCCGATGTCGTTGACGACCACCTTGGCGCCGTGCTGCGCCATCATCAGCGCGATGTCGCGGCCGATGCCGCCGCCCGCACCCGTGATGACGACGACCTTTCCGTCCAGCATGTCGGATGAGCTCACGGGGGTATCCTCCTTATTTGAGAAGCTGCTTGGCGATGACGATCTGCTGGATCTGGCTGGTGCCTTCATAGATCCGGAACAGCCGCACGTCGCGGTAGAATCGCTCGATCGGATATTCGCTCATATAGCCTGCGCCGCCATGGACCTGCACGGCGCGGTCGGCGATGCGGCCCACGGCCTCGGTGGCGAAATATTTCGCGGCGGCCGCTTCGAGACGCGCCGCGCCTTTCTCGTCATAGATCGCGGCGGCTTTTTCGACGAGCGACTTGGCGGCCATATATTCGGTGTAGCTATCGGCGATCATCGCCTGGACGAGCTGGAATTCGGCGATCGGCTGGCCGAACTGCTTACGCTCCTTGGCGTAGGAGATCATCTCCGAAATCAGCCGGTCGGCAACGCCCGTCGCCAGCGCCGCGATGTGGACGCGGCCGCGGTCGAGCACCCGCATGGCGAGGCGGAAGCCGCGCCCCGGCGTGCCGCCGATGATCGCAATGGCCGGCACGCGGACATTGTCGAACATCGACATCCGCCGTCGTCGTGCCGCGCTGGCCCATCTTGCGGTCTTTCTTGCCGATGGTCAGGCCGGGACTGTCGGCGGGCACGAGGAACGCCGACACGCCGTCGGCGCCGGGCTTGTCCGGCTCGCTGCGCGCCATGACGGTGAACAGGCCGGCGCGCCTTGCATTGGTGATGTAGCGCTTGGTGCCGGAGATCAGATAGTCGTCGCCATCCTTGACCGCCCTGGTCTTCAGGCTCGCGGCGTCGGACCCAGCCTCCGGCTCCGTCAGGGCGAAGGACGCGATGATCTCGCCGCTCGCCATGCGCGGCAGATAGGTCTGCTTCTGCTCCTCGGTGCCTTCCATGATGAGGCCGTGCGCACCGATGCCGACATTGGTGCCGAACAGCGAGCGGAAGGCTGGCGAGGTGTGGCCGAGGATCATGGTGATCTCGGCCTCCTGCTTGAGGTTGACGCCGATGCCGCCATAGGCGGGCGGAACCGTGAGGCCGAACAGCCCCAGCTCGCGCATCTCGGCGACGATCTCCTCGGGGATCTCGTCCTCCTCCTCGACGCGGGCCTCATTGGGGATGAGCCGCTCGTTGACGAAGCGCTCGATCATATCCCGGAGCTGCTGGAACGTTTCCTCGTCGATATTGGCCGACATGATCCTGCCCTCGTGCTGTTTTTGTTGGTCGCCTCAGGCCGCGCTCGGAGCGGACAGCCGAAGCGTGCCTTCCAATGTTCGCACGCCCTCGGTGGTTTCGGCAAAGACCTCGTAGACGGCACCGGCCGGGTCGAGCAGGCGGCCGCCCGCGCGGATCGTCTGGCCGACATAGGCCGGCTTGACGAAGCGGATATCCATTTCGGCAACCGACCGGCCGCCGCCGAAGGTCTTCGCCAGCGCTTCGAGCACGAAGCCGATCGACATCGTGCCGTGCGCGATCGGGCGGCCGAAAGCGGTCTTGGTGGCAAAGTCCTTGTCGACATGGATGGGGTTGTAGTCCGAGCTCAGCTCCGCGTAGGCGAGCGCGTTATGCGTGCTTGTGGTGAACTGCACTTCGTCAAGTGTGGGTGGCAGCTCGTGTCCGGTCGTCGTCATTGCGCGCTCCTGATCAGGCGGCCCAAATGGTCGAAATCTCACCGGCCATGACCAGCGCGTCGCCCTCGTGGACGCTAACGCCGAATGTCAGCCAGCGGCGCTCTTTGTGGAAGCGCTTGCCGAGGCAGGTCAGCCCGACGGTCAGGACGGCGCCCTCCGAGACGCGGTGTCCGGTGAAGGCGAGCTTCTGACCGGCATGGACGTTGCCCGGCGGGCGCGGCTGAATGGCCTTGATATACGCTTCCATCATCAGCGCGACGAGAATGCCGCTCGGCACCTCGCCGGGCGTCGCCGGCGGCCCGTAGATGCTGCGCCAAAGCTCCAGCTTGCGCTGGTCGATGCGGCTTTCGATGGTTCCGAAATCCTCTGCCCGGCTCGAAGTCGTCGAAGGTCCATACGCCATCGGGGCGTGCAGGCGCGGCCACCATATGCCTCCCTGGCCTCCTGCCTTTGCAGCTGCACTGAAGCGCGGCCGTGCGGAAGCTTGATCTGCTTGTTTTCTCGTGTGAGAATATAATTCGATATAGAGAAAAATTAGCACGGTTGCCGCCAGGTGTGAAGAGCTTTTGGTTGCGAGGGCGAGGGCCTGCCCACCCACGTCCTTGAGAAGGGCGGCGGCATAGTGGAAGATGAGACGGCGTCGCGCGGGCAGCGCCCGCAAGGTGGAACGCTGAAATGCCGCGACCAGAACGGCCGATCCGCGCGAGGAACGCTATGGGTGAGCTGAAGGCCGATAACGTCTGGTATCCCGGCCGCGAAGACATTGCCGGCGCAAACGTCACCGCGCTGGCCGACTTGCTGGGCGTGCCCGACTACGACTCGCTCTACCGGTTTTCCATCGAGCGCCCGGCAGACTACTGGGACGCCGTCAATCGCTTTTGCGGCATCGTCTGGAGCCGCCCCTATGACGCCTATGTCGATCTGTCGGCGGGCGACCCGTTTCCGAAATGGTTCCCCGGCGGCGAGCTGAACTGGGTCGACAGCGTGCTTCGCTTTGCCGACGACCCCGAGACGGCGGACAAGCCTGCCATCGTCGCCGAGCGCGAGGACGGCAGCGTCGCCCGCATGACCTATCGCGAGCTGCGCGAGGAAACGCGCGCGCTGGCCTCCGGGCTGCTGGCCGAGGGCATCGGCCGCGGCGACCGGGTCGGGCTGCTGATGGAGAGCGGCATCGAGGCGA
Source organism: uncultured Alphaproteobacteria bacterium (assembly GCA_963727575.1). GTDB lineage: Bacteria > Pseudomonadota > Alphaproteobacteria > Rhizobiales > Rhodomicrobiaceae > JAHQVI01. The sequence goes on along the minus strand of CAVSIA010000024.1, from coordinate 95,592 downwards.
CCGTGTCGTTCCTGGCCATCAGCTATATCGGCGCCATCGTGGTGCCGTTGTTCAGCGGCTTCGGCACCGATGCCGTGATCTCGCGGCTGGAGCCCTGCGCGGCGCGGGCGCTGATCGTCACCTCCGGCTTCCTACGCCGCGGCAAGTTCGTCGATGCCGTGTCCGTGGCGATGGCGACCATGGACCGGCTGCCCGCGCTCGAATTCATCGTCGTCAAGAGCCATCCGACCGATCCCGCCCCTCCGCCGACTGGCGAGCGGATCGTTTCCTGGGCGCAGATGAAGCGCCCCGCTACGGAAGCCCCGCCCTCGGCCCGCATGAGCGCGAACGACCCGTTCATGGTGATCTACACCTCCGGAACGACTGGCAAACCGAAAGGCGCGGTGCACATCCATGGCGGTTTTCCACTGCGGATCGCCCATGACGCGGCCGTGCACTACAACGTCAAAAAGGGCGACGTGTTCTGCTGGCCAGCGGATATGGGGTGGATCGCTGGGCCTCTCGTTGTCGCCTCCGCGCTCATGCACGGCGCCACCCTGGTCTGCTATGACGGCGCGCCGGATTTTCCCGACTTCTCGCGCATGTCGCGGCTGATCGAGGCCCACCGCATCACCCATTACGGCTCCGCACCGACGCTGATCCGCGGCTTCGCCGCCAACGCCGAGGCAGCCACTGCCGGCGACCTCTCATCCATCCGTCTGCTGATTACCGTGGGCGAGGGCATCGCGCCGGAGCACTTCCTCTGGTTCCTGCGCAATTTCGGCCGGGGCACTTGTCCGCTGATCAACTACACCGGCGGCACCGAAGTGTCGGGCGGGCTCTTGTCCAGCGTGCCGGTCAGGCCGATCGTACCGGCCGGCTTCAATACCATCGTGCCGAGCGTTGCCGTCGATGTCGTCGATCTGAACGGCAAGCCGGTGCACGGCGAGATCGGCGAGCTGGCGATCCTCGGCCCGTTCGTCGGCATGACCAAGGCGTTCTGGCAGGACGAACAGCGCTATCTCGACACCTATTGGAGCGCCGTGCCCGGCAAGTGGATCCATGGCGATCTCGCCATGCGGGACGACAGCGGCAATTTCTTCCTGCTCGGCCGCTCGGACGACACCATCAAGCTGGCGGGCAAGCGGGTCGGGCCCGCCGAGGTCGAGCAGATCGTCGTCGAGATCGAGGGGATCACCGAAGCCGCCGTCATCGGAGCGGACGATCCGGTCAAGGGGCAAGTGCTCATCGTGTTCGTAACGTCGGGGAGCCTCTCCGACGCCAGCGAGCTGGGCCGCATCGTCTCGGACCGCATTCAGCAGCGGCTGGGCAAGCCCTTTGCTCCGAAGGCGGTCTATCTCGTGCCGCAGCTTCCGAAAACACGCAGCTCCAAAGTCATGCGGCGTGTGATCCGCAGCGCCTATGCCTGTCAGCCTGCGGGCGATCTGGCGTCGCTGGTCAATCCGGAAGCGATCGGCGAGATCGAGACGATCATCAAATCGGGCCGAGGAATTGGGTAAGCCACGCCGAGCACCGGCAGGAGGAATTATGACGCAGGACCTTTACGCGAATTTCGAGACATTCATCATCGACCGGCCCTCGGAAGGCGTTCTTCGGATCACGCTGAACCGGCCGGAGAAACTCAACGCCCTCGACAGCCGGGGCCATACCGAACTCACCGAGATCTGGCGCGTTGCCGACCGCGACCCCGAGGTGAGCGCGATCCTGATCTGCGCGAATGGCAGGGCCTTCTCCGCAGGCGGCGATTTCAAGATGGTCGAGGCGATGACGGCGAGCTTCGAGGAGCGCGCGCGCATGTGGCGGGAAGCCCGGGATCTCGTCTACAATATCATCAACTGCTCCAAGCCGATCGTGTCGGCGATCCAGGGCTCCGCAGTCGGCGCCGGGCTGGCGGCGGCGATGATGGCCGACATCCCGATTGCCGCCAAGACCGCGCGGCTGGTCGACGGGCATACGAGGCTGGGCGTTGCGGCCGGTGACCACGCGGCGATCATCTGGCCGCTGCTCTGCGGCATGGCCAAGGCGAAATACTACCTCCTGCTCTGCGAGCCGATGAATGGCGAAACGGCGGAGCGGATCGGGCTCGTGTCCCTGGCTGTGGACGAAGCCGAGTTGCAGGAAACCGCGCTTTCGGTGGCGAAGCGTCTGGCCGGCGGTGCGCCTGCCGCAATTCGCTGGACCAAATATGCGCTGAACAACTGGCTGCGCGCGGCGGGCCCGATCTTCGATACCTCGCTGTCGCTGGAGATGCTCGGCTTCTCCGGGCCCGAGCCGGTCGAGGGGCTGGCGTCGTTCAGCGAAAAGCGCCCGCCGGCTTTCGAGCGCAAATCCCCGGTCTGACGGCTGGCCGCCGCGCGGCGAGGTCGGTGCGAAAATAAAGGACGTGGAGAGATGATAAAGTCCGTTGCGGTGATCGGCGTCGGTAATATGGGCGGCCCGATGGCGCGGCGCATCCATGCGGCGGGCTACACGCTGACCGCCTGCGACGCCAACCCCGAGGTGCTTGCGCCCTTCGCCGCCCTCGGGGTCAAGACGACGTTCCGCGCGGCGGATTGCGCGTCCGCCGACCTCGTCATCATCCTGGTGGCCACGCCGGAACAGATGACATCGGTCATGCTCGATCCCAATGGCATCGCCGATGCGCTAGCAGACGGACACAAACCGCTCATCGCCGTCATGAGCACCGTCACGCCTCATGCGGTCATAGACCTGCAGCAGGCGCTTGCGCCCAAGGGACTGCGCGTCGTCGACGCTCCGGTCAGCGGCGGCATCGTCAAGGCCGAGCAGGGCACGTTGACCATCATGATGGGCGGCGAGCCGGACGACATCGCCATGGCGAAGCCGGTCATGGAGTGCATGGGCTCCAACATCTTCGCATGCGGAAAGCTCGGTGCGGGCGAAAGCCTCAAGATCGTCAACAACATCGTCGGCATTGCCAACATCGCCATCGCCGCCGAGGCCTACTACCTGGCGGAACGGCAGGGCCTCGCCTTCGAGACCATCGCGCCGATCCTGGAGCTGAGCAGCGGCCGCAATTTCTTTTCACAGGACGCGGACGAGGGACGAGCCGCCTACGCCGCCTGGGCGCGGTCGCGGAAGGAGTTCGAACTCGCTGTCGAGGATCATCCGCAAGGACATCGCCCTGGCAAGGGAGTTCGCCGCGGCCGAGGACCGCGACTTTCCCGCTCTCGACAGCCTCGCCGAAGCGCTCGAGCGCCTCGGCGACGACAGCTTCGCGGTCTGGAAGGACTTCGGCAAGGTGCGCTCCGGCTCTTGATGCCGTGCCGCAAGCGCCCCTCGTCTAATGCCTGCCGTTCCGGCGCTGCAGGTCGTCGCGGACCGCGTTGACGAACCCCCAGGACGAAACGAAATAGCGCTTCGACAGCCGCCTCGGCTCCTGTCCCCACCGCCACAGCCATTCGAGGCCGGTGTTCTGCATGAGCTGCGGCGCGCGCCGCTTGGTGCCCAGATAGAACTCGACGCCCGCGCCGACGCAAAGGACATAGGCGTCGCCGATCTGACCGCCGTGCTCATGGCACCAGATCTCCGATTTCGGCGCGCCGAGACAGAAGAACAGATGCGTCGGCGCGAAGCCGGCGATGTCTTCCGCCAGCGCGGCGGATGCGGCTTCGTTGCGCTCGAACCCGGGCGCGCGGCACCCGATAGGCGATCCGATCGCGCGCAAAGCCGCGCTCGCACAGATCGGCGACCATGCCCTCACCCAGCCGGCGCTCGCTCACCACGAAAAAGCATCGATGCGCGTACGGATCGAGCCGTGGCATCAGCCGGGCGAACAGATCCGAGCCCGTGATCCGCGACACCTCCGCCCCGCGCAGCCGCGCATAGACGTAGACCGGCGTGCCATCGGCGGTGACGACGCTGGCATTGTCGTATGCGCTGCGAAATTGCTCGTTCTCGCGGAGCTTGACCACGTGATCGAGGTTGATGGTGAACACCATCCGGGGCCCGCTCCCCTGCGGCAACGAGCCGTCCGCTATCTCCGCGACCAATTGCTCGATCGGAACCGGCGACAACGATACGCCAAAAAACTCCTGCATCCCCATGCTTCTCCATCTCTAGTCCCATCGCGCACCTAAGGCGGCCTCCTGGCAAAACCGGCCAGACAGCCACGAATCCAGGACCAGCGCGAATACGCCTCGTTGAGGTTTCCGCTGATCAGAAAGAGAGAGGACCGGGCGGCCGCGCGGGCGACGCGCATGGCGACGAAGCCGGTCCCGAGTTGGTGCAGGCGCGCGACGCGTCCGAAGCCGGCCGAATAGCGGCGGATGCGCGCAAGGTCGGGCGCGTCGGCGGCGACCTGGTCGTGATGGGCGAGAAAATCGTGCTCGAAGCGGATCGGGTGACCAAAGCTCAGACAGCGGAGCAGGAAATCGGTTTCCTCACCTGAGCCGAACATCGTCCCGGCGCCGACGCCGAGCGTCTCGTCGAAGCCGCCCGCCTCGAGCGCGGCCGCGCGGCGCACGAAGATCGTGTTGGAATTGCCGGCGAGGAAGATGTTCGCCCGCGTGATCGGCTGGCTCGCAGTCAGGTGGATGCTCACCGATTCACGGCCGTCCCGGTCGACCGTGCGCCCGGTCAGCACCTGCATCTCGGGTGCCGCATCGAAGCGGCCGATGACCTCGGCGACCGTGCCCGGCCCATACCAGCAATCGTCGTCCGGGAAGCCGATCAGCGCGGTATCGGCGAGCGCGATGCCGGTGTTGCGGGCGCGGGAAAGCCCGGCGGGGCTGCGCGCGTGATGCAAGGGAAGGTCCGCGAATTCCTCGAGAATCGGGTCCAGATAGCCGGGCGCGTTCTGGTCCACGACGATCGCCTTGAACCGGCGGTCGGTCTGCGTGCGCAGCGAGGCCAGCATCCGGCGCAAGGGCGTCGTCCGGCCGAGGGTGCAGATAATCAGGGTGACGATCTCAGCCAAAGCGCTGCTGCTCCCTGGGCGGCAGGGCGGGCAGGGGACGCCTGCGCAGGCTGGCGATGGATGGCAGCGTCACAGGACCGGACTGCAGCGAGCCGGCGATGAACCAGAGGATCGCCGCCGTCTTGATGCTGAGGAACGAGAAGCTGACCAGCATGGCAAGCGAGAGATACAGCGCGGCGGCGATCTTGAAGACCATCTCCTCCCGGTCCCGTTCCTCCGTAAACAGCGTAATCCAGATCCAGATGACCAGCGTGCCGAACAGCGACTGCGTGGTGATCAGATAGGCGAGCCCGCTGTCGACGGCTTTGGAGAGGTAGAAGTCGGACAGACCGAGATATTCGCGAAGGCCGTAATGGCGCAGCAGGCTGACGGTGTGGGCGATGCGTCCGGAGAAATTGTCCTCCCCGGCGCGCAGGTCGAGGAAGGCCACGGCGGCGAGGGCGCAGATGACCACCGCGGCCGGAATCACGGCGGAGAAGCGCCGTGGCAGAACCGGCGCGAACAGGCTGGCGATGGCGATGATCAGGCAGGACACTGCGGCAAGCCTGCCGTCGCAACCGATGATCAGGAGGGCGGTTCCGCCGATCAGGATGAACCGCTGCATGGTCGTCAGATTGCGGTAGGAGGCCAGGACGTAGGCGGTGATGATGACGCAGTAATTCCCGAGCGATACCGGTTCGAGCAGGATCGAGGACAGCCGGTGCAGATCGACGAAGGAAAAGAACCGGTCGTCCGGCCGGGCGGCGCTGACGAATAGCGTGGAGTTGGTGTTCCAGAACTCGGCGCCCGTATAGCCGCGGGTGTTGATGTAGTAGCTCTTGATGTTGAACAGGTCCGCATAGGTGTCGAGCGAGAACGCTTCCAGCGCGAGCCCGGCCAGCACGAGAAGCTGAAGCGCGGTGATCAGGCTTGGCAGACGGTCGCGCTGGAAGGCCATGCCCAGCACGATGAAGGTGGGAATGAGGAGGACGTCGCGCAGATATTTGACGTCCGGTTCGCCGAGTACGACCGAGCGGAACAGTGCGAACGCGGCCAGAAATCCGATCAGCGCATACCACGGCGTCATCCGCGCCTGGAAATTGGTGAGCGCCACCACATGGGCGGCGGCCACGATCAACACCTCGCAGGCGATGACCATGGTCGGCGATAGCGGAAAGAGCTGCGCATTGACGATTGCCAGCGCGGCGTTGAAGGTGATGGCGATGAACAGCAGCGTCCCGGCGGCCAGATCGGCGGTCGACGATCGGACGGATGCGTTCGCCGCGTCCAGGCCCGCCAGCGCCGCTTCCTTGTACGTCCGCGCGATCATGCGGCCGCCAGCGATCTGACGGCGCGGTCGTAGGAATGCGCGGTCGTGAAGTCGATAAGGGACCGGCGCGCGGCCCTTGCTTTCGCCTGCGCCATGTCCGGTTGCTCGCGAATCTGCGCCAGGGCGCGGGCCGCCTCGGGGACCGACGGATCGGCCCAACGCGCTTCGCCAATTCCCGCGTAGGACCGGTCGGCATCCTTGAAGGGAATCAATTCGCACTCGACCAGGAACGCGGTCTCCTCGCTGCAGAAATCCATGTTGCCGGACCAGGCGGTGACGACGACGGGGCATTCCATCATCATCGCCTCGGCAATCGCGATGCCGTAGCCTTCCGACCGGTGCAGCGACAGATAGACGTCGGCATCCCGGTAGAGCTGCAAAAGCTTTTCCTCGCTCCAGACCGCGTCGATCACCTCGACGTTCGACATGTCGCCAGCCTCGGTGCGAAGCTCCGCCAGCTCCTTCGGATAGCGGTGGCCGCCGCTGGTCTTGAAAACCAGCCGCGCACCTGGATCGGCATCGAAGGCAGTCTTGAAGGCGCGAAGGGCGGCATACGGGTTCTTTCGCTCGAAGGAGGAGCCGAAATTCAGCATTGCCAGCACGGTGAACGGTGCGTCCGCGTCTCGCTGCCTCGGCAGCACGGGAAGGTCGGGCGGGAGCGGGTGGGGAACGACGCGCACCGGCTTGTCGGTATAGCGCTGGACGGCGTCGCGGCAGAATTGCGACGGCACCATGATCGCATCCATGAACCGGATCGCATCGGTCCATTCGCGCGGCAGCGTCTCCAGCTCCCAGGCCCAGTAGCCGACATTGTAGGTCCGGTAATAACGGCCGAGCCCGGCGCGCAGGATGCCGGGCAGCAGTTGCGGGGGGTTCAGATGGTAGAGCGACATCGCTTCGCTGCCTGAGCGACCGGGATCGCCGGCAAATGCGATGGCGTCGCTCACGCCGAACAGCGGCGCGACATCGGATGCGGAAATCGAATAGCCGTCGCCGGCAAGCTGGCGGGCGCATAGCCGGGCCGAGTTGCCGAGCCCCGTCGCGGAGGAAAGCAGTCCGACAACCCGTATCGATCGCACGGGCAGGGCCGGGGCGCGCGTGTGAAATGGCGGCCTGATCAGCCTGGGCAATACGTGCCGGCGCACCCCTCGCGCAAATGGACGCGCCAGACGCCGGGCAGGCAGCAAAAATCGCATAGACATACATCCCCTCGCCGGGAGCGGTCGATGCACGTCAACGCGCTGCACCGCAAAAAAGTTGCAGTGCAAAAAAAAGACTTAAATTGTTGGGAACAATATGGCGCGCTGCTCGGTTGAACACGAAATCTAGGCGCTAGAGGCGTTTAGAGCACGAGCAGCAGAACTGCAGCCCAGACTGCAGCGGAAAATAAGATTATGTAAATTAATGCGCGCCGCCGATCATTTCGGCGGTGCAGCATTTTTCGCTCGGAAACGCCAGAGGCGGGAACGTGGTCCGCATCGGAAACGATGTCAGGGGGCTGTTTTGAGCCGGGCATAGCGCAATCTGAAATTTAGCCTGAGCGCGGCTGCAGCCACACCTAAACACGAACGTTAGCAGTGCGTTTACGAGGTGTGAAATGAAATTTGAGAGATCCCTGCAGTGGGGTCCTTTACAGGACAACCGAAGGCATGCTTCTCATCTCAAATCCTTACAGATCAACGAGTATCAGACCCTGGAAGCGCGCTCGCAGAGGATTAACAAATCCTATGTCAAGCGGGGATTGGACATTGCGGTTTCGGCCGGGCTGATCCTTTTCCTTCTGCCGGCCCTGATCGCGATTGGCGCTGCCATCAAGCTGTCCTCACCCGGCCCCGTGCTGTTCCGGCAGCAGCGCTACGGCGAAGGGCGCCGCTCTTTCTGGATCCTGAAATTCAGGACCATGCAGGTCATGGAGGAGCAGGGGGAATTTCAGCAGGCGTCGCGGAACGATGTCCGCGTCACCCGCGTCGGCCGATGGCTGCGCCGCTCCAGCATGGATGAATTGCCGCAACTGCTGAATGTGCTCGCCGGACAGATGTCTCTCGTCGGTCCGCGCCCGCATGCCATTCCCATGGACGATTATTATGACCAGATCCTGCCGGGCTATGCCGCGCGTCATCTCGTGCGGCCGGGACTGACCGGACTGGCCCAGATCCACGGATTTCGCGGCCCGACGGACGATCTCGACTCGATTGCGGGACGGATCGTGCGCGATGTCGCCTACATTCAGACCTGGTCGCCGACGACCGACGTCAAGGTTCTTCTGCTGACCCCCGCCGCACTTTTCGGAAGCAACGCCTTCTAATCCTGCGAACTCCGCAAAAAAAAGGGAGCGACGTTTGTACCAAGCTCACAGCATATCCGGAGTCCGTCACGAGGAAGTGGCCGATTTCGTCCGCATCTGCCGGCTCGGCTGGTCATCCATGCGACGGCATAAGGGGCTGATTGCCCTGGTGACCGCGGCGGCGATGAGCCTCGCCGCGCTTTATGTGACGTGGCGGCCCGAGGCTTACACGGCCTCGTCGCGCATCCTGGTCGACAATCGGGTGCTGGCCCTGCAGCAGCAGGACGCCATCTATTCCGTGTCGTCGCTGACCTCGCAATTGTTGCAGAGCCAGGTCGAAATCCTGCATTCGGAGAACATCGCGCGCCGAGTCATCGACCAGCTCGGCCTGCTCGACGACCGCGATTTCCAGTCGGCTCCCTCCCGTAGCCGCAGCCTGCTGGCCGGCGGCGCCGCGCCGGAAGCGGGGGCGAGCCTGCCCGAAGACACGCGCAACATGAACCGCGCGCTGCGAAGCTTCCAGAAGCGGCTCTCGGTGGACGAAGTCGGGCAGAGCTACGTCATCGAAATCCGCATGACCTCCAGCGATCCGCAAAAGGCCGCCAAGATCACCAACGCTCTCGTTACCGCCTATCTGGAGGACCAGGCGGCGGCCAACGCCAGCGTCGCGCAATCCGCGAGTGGCTGGCTCCGCAACCGCCTGCAGAATCTCGGCACCACGGCGCGGGTGCTGACCCCCGCGACCGCTCCGCTCGAGAAGGACGGACCCGGCGCCTCGATCATCCTCGCATTCGCTGCGTTTTGCGGGCTGACGGTCGGCACTGGCCTCGCATTTTCCCGCGATCTGTTCAGCCGCAGGCTTCGAACGCCGAATGCGGTCCAAGCCGTTTCGGGGGTGGAGTGCTTTGGGGCCCTGCCGACGATCGAGGCCAAGGGATCGCTGATCAGCGGATGGCGCAGCAAGCGGCGTCCGGCACATGAGAATGCGCCGCATGGCTGGCTGGCGAAATCCGAGGCACTGGACTGGTCGGTCGAACGCCCGCGCTCGATGTTCGCCCACAATTTGCGGCGCGCACGGGCGGCCCTGTTCGAAGGCCGCTCGTCGGCGCCGATCATCGTCGGCATCACCTCGGCGCTTCCGGGGGAGGGCAAGACCGTGGTCGCGGCCAACCTGGCGCGGCTGGCGGCGATGTGGGGCAGGAAGGTGCTCCTGATCGACGCGATGCCGTATAACGCCGCCTTGACCAGGCTGCTCGCCCCGCAAGCCGAGGCGGGCCTGCGCGATGCGGTTGCGGGCGCGCCTCTCGCGCAGATCATCCTCCGCGACCGCTGGACCGACATGCATTTTCTCCCCGGCGCGACGGATCGGCGCAGGCGAGCCGACCGTGGCGTCGCGGAGCACGGAGAAATTCCTTGCACAGATAAAATCGCATTACGACGTCGTCATCGTGGACCTGCCGCCGTTGGCGCCGGCATCGGACGTTCACGAGCTTGCGCATCTGTTCGACAAGATCCTGCTGGTCGTCCAATGGGGCAGAAGCACCGATGAGGAACTGGCGAACGCGCTCGCGAATGCCGGAGCCGTCCGCAAGAAGCTGATGGGCGCCGTGCTCAACCGAGCCGATATCCACGCGATGGGTACCTACGCCGAAGACGCGGACGTCATTTCCCGAGCCGCACGCGCCGACTACGTCGATAACGCCAAGCAGCGCGCTTTGCCGGTCGTGAAGACCGCATCGCAGCCGGAGGCGCAAACGAGATCGGCGCCGGATGGGCTGACGGGATCGATCGGCTCGCATCTTCAAAAACTGCGCAGATCCAAGAGCGCGAACGGGGCCGATGCCGAGGGGGCAAAACAGAATGTTTAATGCAAAGGGCTTCTGGATTCTCGTCGTCGGTCGCCGGCGTCGTGCTGGCGCCGTTTTCGAGCGCTGCGGCCGCCGAGCCCTACAAGCTCGGGCCGGGCGACAAGCTGCGGATCAAGGTGCATGAATGGCCCGATCTGTCCGGCGAATATCTGGTCAGTCCGGCGGCCACCGTCTCGCTCCCGGTCATCGGCGAGTTGCCGGCCGGCGGGACGACGACGCGTGAGTTGGCCAAGGCGGTCTCCGACGGCCTTCGCGAAGCGGCGAAGCTCAATGCTCAGCCGAGCAGCACGGTCGAAGTCGTCCAGTTCCGGCCTTTTTTCGTCATGGGCGACGTGCAGACGCCGGGCGAATATGCCTACCGTCCGGGCCTGACGGTCTTGCAGGCGGTCAGCATTGCCGGCGGCTATTACCGGCCGAGCGAGACGATGTTCCGACTTGAACGGGATGCGATATCGGCCAAAGGCGACATCCTAGTGCGTTCGCGCGAGGAACGGCAACTCAAGGCACGGATCGCCAGGCTGGAGGCGGAGCAGAAAACCGCTTCGGACATCGACTTCCCGTCCGATCTGGACGCATCGGCGGGCTCGCCAGACCGTGTGCTGATGAACGACGAGCAGGCGATCCTCGCCGGCAATAACGACACGCATGCCAAGACCCTCGATACGCTCGACCGTTACGTCACCCTTTACGAGCAGGAGATCGAGACCATCAAGGCCCAGATCGCCAGCGAGAAACGCCAGCTCGCGTCGGTCAAGAAAGAGTTCGAGAGCATCAAATCACTTGCCGACCGCGGCCTCGCCTCGCTGTCGCGCCAGCTCGCATCGGAACGCACGCTCGCTCAAATCGACTCCACCGTACAGGGGCTGGAAGCGACCATCCTCCGTGCACGGCAGAACATCAGCCAGACCGAACAGCGGCGTATCGAGGTGGTCAACAACCGCACCGATCGCATCAATCGCGACCTGCAGAAGGCGCGGGCCGATGCCAAGGAGGTCGATTACCGCATGAAGACGGCGCGCGATCTGCTCTACGAGGCGCAGGTCGTCGCGCCCGCGCTTTACTCCACGGACAAGCAGCATCAGCCCCCGGCCGGCTTTACGATTGCCAGGGGCGCCAGCGACGCGGCCGAGCAGCTTTCGGTCGATGCCACTGCGCCGGTGATGCCGGGAGACGTGCTGACCGTGGACCGGCGCCGCGTCCAGTCCAACGGGCAGAGCAGCTTGGCGGGCGACGCCGGCATCAAGACGAGCGCCAATGACCGGCGATAGTGCGAGGAGGTCGGGCGGATTTCCGTCCGGCAGCGGATTGATATGACCATTGTCATCGATGAAACCCATCTCGGCCGGCGGGCGTCGGGGATCGAGCGGGTGACGCGCGCGCTGTTCTCGCGGTCGGCGCTGGCACCGCTGGACGTGACCGCAGAGCAATCGGAGAACGGCAAGGTCGGGCTGGTGCTCAGGCAGACGTTCGGCCTGCCGGCAAAGGCCGCCGCGCATCCAGGGAGCGTATGGGTGTTCCCCGGATTTCCGCCGTCGCCGGCGTTCGGGCTGCTGCGCCACCGCTCGGTGCTTTATGTCCACGACGTCTTCCTGATCACACGGCGGCAGGATCTCAACGGTGCGGCGCGATACTGGCTGTCGCCCAACTTCCGCTTCGCGCTCCGACGGTTCAAATATTTCATGGCCAACTCGCAAGCGACGGCAAATGCGCTTCGGCCCTTCGTCGGCGACCGGTCGCGCATCCTGATCTATCGACCCGCCGCGGAGAACGTCTTCGGGCTTACCTCACAGCATCAGATCTCCCAGCGGGATAAGCAGCGTCCACTGATCGTCGGAGCGATCGGGACGGTCGAGCCGAGGAAGAATTTTCCGGCCGCCGCCGAGATCTGCGCCCGGCTGGCGTCCTTGCTGGGGCGACCGGTCGAGTTGCACATCATCGGCCGCAATGGCTGGGGGGCGGACCATGAGCATCTTGCGGGGATGCCGCATGTGCGCCTGCATGGCTTCCTTTCCGACGACGCGGCGCGCAACGTGATCGGCTCCTTCGACGTCCTGATATGCACCTCGCACGATGAGGGGCTCGGGCTGCCGCTGCTCGAAGCGCAGTTTGCCGGGATGCAGGTGGTGGCCCCGGATCGGCCAGTGTTCCGCGAGGTGCTCGGCGCATCCGGCGTGTTCATCGATCCAGGCGCCCCGGCCAAGGCGGCGGGGACGATCGCGGCGTCGATGCGGAGAGAAGACTGGCGCGACGAGGCCGCAATCCGCGCGGCATCGAATATCGAGCGCTGGAACAAGGAAGCCGTCGCGGATCGAGCGGAAGTGGTCACGTTCCTTGCCGACCTCGAAAGCAAGGCGGCCTGATGCGCGAAAGGCCCGACAAACGAGCCGGGATCGGGATCACGCGCCGGGCGCTTCTGAGAGCCGCCGCGATAGCCGGGCTGGCGATTCCCGCTGCAGGCCGGCTCCGGCAGGCGGAGGCGGCAGCGGCGCCACGTCAATGGTGGGGCGTCAATCTCGCCGGGGCGGAGTTCGGCAACCTGCTCGGAACGCATGGTACGGAATATCTCTATCCGACCAAGGTGAATGTCCACTATTACGCCGGCCTCGGCTTCGACCTGATCCGCATCCCGTTCAAATGGGAACGGCTTCAGCCCGATCTCGGCACACCGCTCGATCCGGCCGAACTGTCTCAGCTGACCGGGCTCGTCGACTACGGGCGCAAATCCGGCCTGACCGTCGTCCTCGATCCACACAATTACGCCAAGCGCCGACTGCGCAGCGATGGATGGAGCGCCGATTTTCTGATCGGTTCGGCCGAGGTGCCAACCCGTGCGTTTCTCGATCTCTGGGGCCGTCTGGCTGATCGGTTCAAAGGGGATGACGGCATCGTCTTTGGTCTGATGAACGAGCCGAACGGCATGCCGGCAGCGGCGTGGCTGGACATCGTCAACGGGACCATCGCTCGGATACGCACTCAAGGCGCACGCAATCTGCTGCTCATACCGGGGATCGCCTATACCGGTGCACATTCCTGGATCTCGTCCGGCAACGCCGCCATGGGAGGCGTGAAAGATCCGCTCGGCAATTTCGCCTATGAGGTCCATCAATATTTCGACCGCGATTCTTCCGGCACGCATCCGGAAGCGGCTTCGGGAACGATCGGTTCGGAACGGATCGCGGCATTTCAGAGCTGGGCGCGCGAGCACGGGGTCCGCGCGTTTCTCGGCGAATATAACGGCGCCCGCGATCCGGTCTCGCTCCGTGCTCTGATGGACCTGTGCGATGAGCTGCGCGCCAATCCGGATGTCTGGCTCGGAAGCGCGGCGTGGGCCGGCGGGCCGCGCTGGCCGGAAGACGAGATGTTCAACCTCCAGCCCTATGGCGACGGCCGCACCCGCGAGCAGACCGCGATCATAAGCTCACGCGCAACGCCGGGCGCGCGCCGAGCGTATTGGGCCGGTGCGACCCCGACGATCTATGCCGACTTCGCCCGCGACCAGGTCGCCGGAAACGCCAGGCTCGCCTCGATCCTGAGGGCGGACAATGCCGCTGGCGGACGAACGGCGGCCGGCGCGAAAGGCGTCCCGATCGGCGCGTCCGGGCCGGAGCAACCGATGTTGGCCGGGCGTGATCTGGCGCCATTGTTCGACCTGGGCGAGTTCACCATCCTCATGGAAATTTGCGACCTCCATCCGAACAGCGCCGGTTGCACGCTGCTGAGCGGCGACGATGTGCGGCTGCTTTATTGCGGTCCGACGGGCGTCGTCGGCACCGATCTGGGCGGCGGTCTCGTCACCGCCTCTCAATCGGCGGGCTTTTGGTCGGGGAAACGGCGCTGCGCACTCAGCCTCCGCCGCGCAACCGGCGAGGTCGCGTTCGGCGTCACCGGCGCGCGCGCCGTCGCCGGAATGGGCATCGGCCCGTTCGCCGCCGAGAGCACCGCCTCGGCGAGCAGCCGCCAGATCGGCATTGGCGCCGGGGCGGAGCACTGCTTGGGCGGCGTCATCAGCCGCATCGTCGGTTTTCCGGTTTTTCTCGAACCCGATGAATTGGCCGCCAATCTGGCGTAAGCCGCTATTCAATGCGAGAGGCGATGTCCGAAAGTTTTGCCAAAAGCACGATCTTCAATGCCGCGGCCAGCGTCGCCACCATCGCGGGCGGCTTTCTGACGACCGTCATCGTTGCGCGCCTGCTCGGGCCGGAGGCGGTCGGCGTCGTCGCTTATGCGGCGTTCATCGTCACGCTGGCGCTGGCGCTGCTGGATGCGGGCGTGCCGGGAACGCTGATGCGGTTCCTGCCCGAGCTTCGAGGCGGAGGGAGACGACGCGCAGGCGGCCGCGCTGATCCGCTTCTTTTTCGTCCCCTATGCGCTGGCAAGCGTGCTGTTCGCCGGCGGTCTCGCATGGCTGCTCGATCCGGCGTCGCTCGGCACGGCGGGCGATGCAGCCGATGCGCGCATCCTTGTCTGGCTCGTCGCGGCGGCGGTGCTCTCGCAGAGCCTGGCGAACTATTATTACGGTATCCTGCGCGGGCAGCTTCGCTTTCAGCTCCTTGCCAAGGTGACGCTCATCTCCGCGCTGGCCCAACTGGCGACCGCTTGGGTTGGCTCGCTGCTGTTCGGTCTCGCCGGCGCGCTCGCCGCGCCCGTTGCCGGCTTCATCATCGGGGGTGTGCTCGCGTTTCGCAGCCTGGCGTTCCGGCGCGGCCTTCGCCGTGACCTCGTCACACGCTCCGTCAATTTCGCCTGGAGCACCTGGGGCGGATATTTTCTTACGACCGTCGCCTGGTCGCGGATGGAGATTTTTTTCCTCAAGCAGAGCTGGGGCGATCACGCGGCGGGTCAGTTCGCCGCCGGTCTCAATCTCGCCAATCTGGCGCTGCAGATGCCGCTTTTGCTGACTGGCGCGATGATCCCGTTTCTGGTCCTGAAGAGCAAGTCCGACAGCCACGCGCAATTCGCACAAAGCTATGCCGATGCCACGCGCTATTTCGCCATGCTGGTGTTCCCGGCCTGCTTCGGCGCCGCGGCCATCGCACCGGCGCTGCTGCCGGTCATCTTCGGACCGTCCTTTGCCGAGGCGGTCCTCCCGGCGATGATCCTGATCGCCGGGAGCAGCATGATGACCTTCATCACCATCGTGCAGCGCTACGCCTTCGCCGTCGAAAGAACGCGCGCGGTGCTCTGGCTGTCGGGGCTGGGCGCGGTGCTTGCCGTGCTGTCCGGGGTGACGCTGGTGCCGGCGTTCGGCACCATCGGCGCTGCGATCGGGCGCGCCGGTGCCCAGGCAATCGTCGCCGCCGCCATGATCGCTTATGCCCATCATCTCGGTTGGCGCACGCCCTATGCCGCCCTCGGCAGCATTGTCGGCGCGTCGTTGATTTCGGCTGGGGTTGCGGCGGTCATCGTCCGGGCGCTGCCCGATCTGGTCGGCATCGCCGCAGCCATCCTGGCCGCCGTCGCCATCTATGTGTTTTTGATCCGGCAGTTCCGCATCGTTTCGGACGACGATCACCGCATGGTCGAACGGCTGGTGAGCGCGCCCAGCATGCCGCCGAGGATGCGCTCGACCTTCGCGTTGACGGCCGCGTGGCTGCTGCGCAGATAGCGGCAAGCCGACCCGTCGGGATCGAGCGCAAGAAACGGGACGACCACACAGCGGCCGTCGTGCACATTGCCTTGGCTCGCGCCGCATGAATTTCCTCAGTCTGCGTGCGCCTCCGCGCAGCTCTCAGCGCGGCCGTACTGTTTTTCCACAAACCCAATTTCCGGGCTGGAAATATGCGCTGCATATTATATATATTGCTTATAATAAGCTATCCATCCAATGGAGGCACCCGTGTCCCCCGGACGCAGTCCCGAACAGAGCCTGGGTTTTCTGATGCACGACGTGTCGCGGCTGATGAGGCGGAACTTTAACCGCCGCGCCAGGCATTTAGGGTTGACGCAGGCGCAATGGCAGGCGCTCGCCCATCTGTCCCGCCGCGAAGGCATCAACCAGGCCACATTGGCAGATCTCATGGAGATCCAGCCGATCACCCTTGCGCGCTTGATCGACCGCCTGGAAGGCGCTGGCCTGGTCGAGCGCAGGCCCGACCCGCGCGACCGCCGCGCCGTCCGGCTCTATTTGACCAAGAAGGCCGAGCCGATCGTCGAAACGATCTGGGATCTGGCCGCGGTGATCCGCGCCGACGCTCTATCAGGCCTGCCGGCTGAAACCCGCGCGACCATGATCTCGGCGCTTCAGCACATGCGCCAGAACCTCATTTGCTGCGACGCCGAGGCCAAGAAGTCGCCCGACGCCGCCGACCAGGACGTAGAAAAGGCAATCGCAGATGGATCGGAAAGTCAGTGAAGAAGCCCGCTCGGAAAGCGGCAATCAGGCTTTGGCAGTCCCCGCTCGCGCGCTTGACGAGCCCGCTGCGCCTGTGGACAAGAAGCGCAAGCGCCGCTGGTTGAGGCCGCTGCTGCTGATCGCCGGCCCGCTCGCGGTGATCGTCGGCGGGGCGTGGTGGTATTACTCCGGCGGCCGCTACATCAGCACGGACAACGCTTATGTCCATGCCGACATGGTCGCGATCAGTCCGCAGGTGAGCGGTCCGATTGCCGCGGTTTCCGTGCACGAGAATCAGCATGTGAACCAGGGCGACGTCCTCTTCAGCATCGACCAGCGGCCCTATCAGATCGCCGTCGAGCAGGCGAAGGCAAATCTTGCCTCCGTGAGGCAGGATATGCAGTCCCTCAAGGCGACTTACGAGCAGCAGAAGGACAATGTGCAGCTTTCCCGGATCACGCTCGATTATGCCCACCGCCGTTTCGACCGTCAGTCGGCGTTAAACAAGAACAGCGTCGTTTCCGAGGCAACGCTCGACGACGCCAAGAGCGTACTGGAAACGGCGCGCCAGCAACTAGTCGTCCAGCAGCAGGCCATTCAGACGACGCTCGCCAAGCTGGGCGGCAGCGCCGACACGCCGGCCGAGAAGATGCCGCAATATCGCCAGGCCCAGGCCGCGCTGGACAAGGCCGAGCTCGACCTTGCCCACGCCACCGTCAAGGCGCCGTTCACCGGCGTCGCCAGCAACACACCCGATCTCGGCCAGTATGTCACGCCGGGCAGCGCTGTGATGAGCCTGGTGTCGGCCGAGAACATGTGGATCGACGCCAATTTCAAGGAGATCCAGCTTACCCACGTCTCGCCCGGCCAGTCGGTCGACATCTGGGTCGACACCTATCCGGACAAGATCTGGCACGGCAGCGTCAAAAGCGTTGCGCCGGCGACCGGCGCGGAGTTCTCCGTGATCCCGGCGCAGAACGCGACCGGCAACTGGGTCAAGGTCGTGCAACGGATTCCGGTTCGGATCGCGGTGGAAAACTCCGATGCCGGCCCGAAGCTGCGTGCCGGTATGAGCACCGAGGTCGAGATCGACACGCACCACCAGCGCGAGCTGCCGGGCTTTGCCAAGACGGCAATGTCGTGGGTCGACGCGCTGACCGGCACCCAGGCGCAGGCCGGGACCCGGGAGGCCGTTAGATGACCGCGGCCGCAGTTTCCTCCGGCGCCGAGACGACGCCTTTCGAGCGCGGCCTGACAACCGTCTCGATCATGCTGGCGACGATCATGCAGGCGCTGGACACAACCATCGCCAATGTGGCGCTGCCGCATATGCAGGGCTCGATGTCGGCGACCCAGGACCAGATTTCCTGGGTGCTGACCTCCTACATCGTCGCCGCCGCGATCATGACCCCGCCGACCGGCTATCTCGCCGCGCGCTTCGGCCGCAAGCGGCTGTTCCTCGCCTCCGTCGGCGGCTTTACCATCGCCTCCATGCTATGCGGCGCGGCGACATCGCTGCCGGAAATGGTGTTCTTCCGCTTGCTTCAGGGCGCGTTCGGCGCCGGGCTCGTGCCGCTGTCGCAGGCGGTGCTGCTGGACACCTATCCGAAGGAGCAGCACGGCTCGGCCATGGCAATGTGGGGCATGGGCGTCATGCTCGGCCCGATCCTGGGGCCGACCCTTGGCGGCTATCTCACCGAATATTACAACTGGCGCTGGGTGTTCTACATCAACCTGCCGGTCGGCATTCTCGCGCTCACAGGCATCGCCGCTTTCGTCTCCGAGACCGACAAACGCCCCGGCCTGCCGTTCGACTGGTTCGGCTTCGCGCTGCTTAGCCTCTCCATCGGCGCGCTGCAGATCATGCTCGACCGCGGCGAGTTCGCAGGACTGGTTCTCGTCCACCGAGATCCTGATCGAAGGCGCGCTGTTCGCCGTCTGCCTCTATATGTTCCTCGTGCAGATGTTCACCGCGCGCAATCCGTTCCTGCGTCCGGCACTGTTCACCGACCGCAATTTCGCCGTCGGCCTTTGCCTGATCTTCATCGTCGGCATCGTGCTGCTGGCGACGCTGGCACTGTTGCCGCCTTTCCTGCAGGACCTGATGGGCTATCCGGTGATGACGGCCGGGCTCGTGCTCGCGCCTCGGGGCATCGGGTCGATGGTCGCCATGATCGCGGTGGGCCGGCTGGTCGGCCGGGTCGACACCCGCTACCTGATCCTGTTCGGCTTCATCATGATGGCGCTCGCCTTACACCAGATGGCCGGCTTCACCACCGATGTCAGCATCCGCACGATCGTTATAACCGGGTTGATCCAGGGCGTCGGCCTCGGCTTCGTCTTCGTGCCGCTGAGCACGATCACCTTCGCCACGCTCGCTCCGCAATATCGGAACGACGGCACGGCGATGTTCTCGCTGATGCGGAACATCGGCTCGTCGATCGGCATTTCGGTGATGATCACCATGCTGACGCAGAATACCCAGATCGTGCATTCGAGCCTGGCCGCGCATCTGACGCCGTTCCGCATGGCGATGCAGCATCCCTGGCTGCCGGATGCGTGGAACTGGCATAGCCCGGCTGGCGTTGCGGCGCTGAATCAGGCGGTGACCGAGCAGGCCAGCACGGTGGCGTTCCTGAACGACTTCCAGGCGATGATGTGGATCGTGCTCGCCGTCATTCCGCTGCTGCTCTTGATGCAGGGACCGAAGGCGGAAGCGGGCGGACATGTCGAGGTGATGGATTAAGGCGGAGCGTGCGCAATCCGCCGCATCTCGTTGCGTCACGTCAGCGCGACGATGACCACCCAGATCGAAAGCGCGGTGCCGCAGAGCAGCGCATAGAGTCCGTTCCATCCGAGCCCGACGCGCCAGGCGCTGACATTGGCGAGCGCCCCCACGAGCAATGTCGTCGCGGTATAGGGAGAACTGGCGCCGCCGAGCGCCCAGCCGGCGGTCAGCGCAACGATGATCGCCTTCGGCTCCACCCCCATATCGCTTGCATGCGGCAGCAGTGGAGCGATCAGCGATACCGAAAGCAGCGGGTTCATCCCGATGAGCCCGGTCAGCGGCACCAGCCACACCAGCGAGACGAGGACCAGCCAGGCGGGAAGGGCAGTGAGGTCGATGCCGGATGCGGCGACGAGTGGTGAGGCGAGACGCGAGCCGAGCGTGCCGATAAAGCCGGCCATGAGGATCAGAACCAGCTCGGACCGGTAGCCGGCCAGCTCGTTCGTATAGTCGGAAACGCGACTGACCAGATGGCCGAGCGGCGCATTGTGAAGATTTTGCATGGCGATCCACGCAAGCGCGACCACCGGGACCACAAGAATGACGACGCCGACTGCTCTTATGCCGGTAACGATATGCAGCCCGCCAACGGCGACCACGAGGATTGCGAGCAGCTCCAGCATCGGAAACACGGCGGCCCACGAGCCGGACGGCTTGGCGCGTGGCGGTCGCGGGCTCGACAGGCGCGGCTTGAAAATCGTGTCGAGCGCCCAGCCGAGCCCCGCCATGATAAAGGCGCTGACCAGGCATGGCCCCATGGCGTCGGCCCAGGTGGCGCCGGGGACCAGCGCCGTCGATATGGCGATGGCGAAGGCGAGCGGCGACCAGCACAGGGTCGAGGCGAAGCCGCGCTGAATGGCGAGCAGCATCCGCCTGATCCGGATGCGGCGGATCTCCGGGTCGGGCTCGCGCCGCGCACTCATCTCCGCGAGGCTGCCGAGCAGCGGGATCGCTCCGTAATTCAGCACCAGCGCAAAAAGGTGGCCGCCCACCGTCAGCGCCAGGTAGCGGCGGCCGGGCGGTTGCTCAGCGAGAAAGCGGCCGCAGGTCTGGATGGCCGGAGAGGTCGACGCCGCGTTGCGCAGGCAGGTGAGCGCGGTAAAGAACGAGGCGATGAAGGCGGCGGTCTTCAGGCCGGCCTCGATGATCGCCAGCCAGTCCGCGCGGGTGGCGAGGGCCATCGCGATCAGCGCAACGCCGACGATGACGAAAACCCGCCGCGACCAGCGGACGTAACCCGTCGCGGCGATCAGGAAGATGATCACGCAGAGGCTGGCGGCATGGGAGAAAATCGGGGCGCCCAGCCATTCAACGAGAATCATGAACAGCATTGTGAGAAGCAGGATGATGCCGGTCAGGCGATCAATCATTGGCATGCTGTCATGGCGAGGTCCGGGATCTGGGAAGCGGGTGCAGGTGAATCGCGCCCATGCGCATTCAGCATATCAATGGTCGCGGCTTCAGCGCCGCGCGTCAAGGCGGGCACGGGCGATATAGACAGACAAGCTCACAGATTCGCTAAGGATTTTTCACTATAGACCAGCGGCATGATGCGCCGGCCGAGCCGGACGATGAACTCGGCGCCGCCGGATTTGCTGGTCGCCAGCGACAGATTGCCGTTGAAGCGCTCCACGATCTGGCGGCTGATCGCGAGGCCCAGCCCGGCTCCCGCCTGCCGCGGCATTGGACCGCGCGCGAATTTGTCGAAGATGCGGTGGCGCTCGGCTTCGGGGATGCCCGGTCCATTGTCCGCGACGCGCACCTCGTATGTGCCCTTGCGCAGGGCGCTGGAAATCGTCACCTCGGGTTCGGCGCTGGAATTGTATTTGATGGCGTTCGAGATCAGGTTGATGAACACCTGGGCCAGCTTGTCGTGATTGCCATGGACGGCGGCCTTGCGCACCCGGCCGGACCGCTTGAGCGTCACGCCCGGCCGCATGTGCGAGCGCCTCGCAGCTCTCCATCGCCTGATCGAGGGCGGTCTCCGGATCGAAAGGCGCTTGTTCCCAGCCTGGCTCGCCGCTCTCGGTCTCGCTCGAGGTCGAGAAAGCCGTCGAGCAGGCGCGTGAGCCGCAAGCTCTCGTTCTGGATGATGCGCAGGAACCGCTGCTTTTGCGCGTCTTCGAGATCGGGGCTGTTCAGCAGGATGTCGCTGAACGAGCGGATCGAGGTCATCGGCGTGCGCACTTCGTGGCTGACCTGGCTCAGGAACTCGTCCTTGCGCATGTCGATCTCGCGAAGCTGCTGATTGGCGCGGGCAAGCTCGGTGGCTGCCGGCCTCGATCTGCCGCGACTTGCGCTCCAACTCGTCCGAATAGGCGCGGATCTGTTCGGCCTCGCCGGCCAGCCGCTTCAGCTCCTCGACGCTGATCGTCTCATTGGTGACGACGCTGCGAAACCAGCGCTCGCGCCGAGGCCGCGCCGACATTGGCGGCGAGGCGCTGCTCGACCAGCGAAATCAGCTCGTCGCTGGCGGTCAGCGCGTGCGGCCCGGTCTCGTCACGGGTGGTGAACAGTGTCAGCGCCTCGGCGGGGCCGAGGATGCGGCCGGCGATCTGGCGCAGATCCGATATCCGCGCGGTGCGCCGGATGACGCGCAATTCGCTCTCCGTCTGGCGGCGGAACACGTCGATGAACAAGGTCGACTGGAATCGCGCCAGCGGCGTCGGTTCGGATGCCAGCGAAACGCCGATGAACAGCACCACATTGAAGAACATGCTCCAGAACAGCGCGTGGACGAGCGGATCGAGGCCGGTGAGCCCGAACAGCGCATAGGGCTTCAGCCACATCCAGCCGAACAGCCCGTTTTCGATCACGCTGGCAGGCATCATCGAGAAGCCGCCGAAACTCGGCAGGAACAGCGTGTAGATCCAGATCAGGAAGCCGGCGGCCAGCCCGGCCGCCGCACCGCCATGCGTCGCGCGCCGCCAGTAGAGCCCGCCAACGAGGCTGGGCAGGAACTGGGCGACGCCGCAGAACGAGATCAGCCCGATGGCGGCCAGCGCGTCCGATGTGCCGCTCAGGCGGAAATAGAGGAAGCCGAGCAAGACGATGAACAAGATGCTGACCCGCCGCGCGCCGAGAATGAAGCGGCGCACATTCTGTCCGCTCGCCACCGGGACGAGCGAGAAGCGCAGCGCCAGCGGCATGACGATATGGTTGGAGATCATCGTCGACAGCGCGATCGAGGAGACGATCACCATCGAGGTCGCCGATGAGAAGCCGCCGAGAAAGGCGAGCAGGGCAATGGTGTTCTGGCCGCCATCGAGCGGCAGGGTGAGAACGAACAGGTCGGGATTGGAGCCGCGCGGGCAGCATCTTCACGCCCGGCAACCGCGATCGGCACGACGAACAGGCTGATCAGCAAGAGGTAGAGCGGGAACAGCCATGATGCGGTCCTGATCTGGCGCTCGCTGGAGTTCTCGACGACCGTGACCTGAAACTGGCGCGGCAGGCAGACCACGGCGGCGCCGGCAAGGAAGAGCAGCGTGATCCAGCGCGTGCCGAACGTATCCTCCGGATGCAGTCAGGCTGACCGGCGCGCTGGTGAAGTCCGCCGAGGAATGGCCGTCGAGCGCGAGCACGACCCACAGGCCGACGACGAGCAAGCGCCACGAGCTTGACCACCGCTTCGACGGCGATGGCGGCGATGACGCCGTGGTGGCGCTCGTTGACGTCGATCTTGCGCACCCCGAAGATGATCGCGAAGACGCAGAGGCCCGCGGCCAGCCAGAAGGCGGTGACATAGTCGGGCTCGATGCTGCCGGCGGCGGCCTTTACCGCGCCGGCCTGCGAGGTGATGACCTGATAGCTGGCGGTCAGCGCCTTGAGTTGCAGTGCGATGTAAGGCGCCGTTGCGACAAGCGCGACGATGGTGACGAGCGCTCCGAGGGCGGAATGCTTGCCGAAACGCGCCGAGATGAAGTCGGCGATCGAGGTCGAATGGTGCAGCCGGCCGATGGTGACGAGCTTGCGCAGGAAGATCCACCAGCCGACGAAGACGATGGTCGGGCCGAGATAGATGGTGGCGAATTCGAGCCCGCTCCTCGCCGCCGAGCCGACCGCGCCGAAGAAGGTCCACGAGGTGCAATAAATCGAGATCGATAGCGTGTAGACGAGAGGCGACGTCAGCCATCCGGTCGGATCCCGGCGCGCACGGCGGTCGCCGGCAAAGGCGACGGCGAACAGGATGGCGACGTAGATCAGACAGGCGGCGATGACGAGATTGGCGGTCAGCATCAGGTCTGGCCGCCATCGTCCGACGCGCTGCCGCCGGCCGGACCTTCGGCGTCATCGGCTCCCGCGAGCCGCCGCGCCACCATGAAGGCGCACAGGATGACCAGCACCCACACCGAGAAGAGATAGATCAGAATGATCGGGGTGCCACCGACCCCATTGCGGCACCGCGAATATCAGGATGATCGGCGGCACGCAGAAGCACCGTCGCGATAAACGGCAGCACCGTTGCCGCGTCTCGTGCCCCTTGCCTGTCCGCTTCGCCGTTCTCCATCTCATGCCACCTAAACCGCGGCCATCCGGCTGACGCAGGCGACCACCTCCGCATTCGAAAACGGCTTGGTGATGAACGCGCTGGCGCCGATCGCCTCGGCCATATTGCGGTCGTTCGCCTGTCCTTTCGCGGTGAGCACGATGACCGGCAATTCGGCCAGCCGCTTGTCGGAGCGGATCGCCCGCAGTACGTCGAAACCGTTGATGCCCGGCAGCATGATGTCGAGGATGACGGCCGCATAGGTTTCGCGCCGCAGGCGTTTGAGCGCCTCTTCGCCGTCGCTGACGGAATCGACGTCGAAATCGGCGCGCCGAAGGATGAAGTTCAGCGACTCGGCGATGTTCGGCTCGTCCTCGACGACGAGTATCGTCACCCTGGGCAAACCCGTCACTCCCTTAGCTTTTTTCTCAACCTATATGAAGCGGCGCCCCGGACACAAAGACTTGTTCTCCGAGGCCGTGAAAAGCGCTTCACGCGACCTCATTCGATCAGCGACGCCTCCTGGCGGTGGCCGCAGCCCGCGCGGGGGCACAGGCGGCAGACCGTGCCCACCGGGACCGTGGCGCTCCGCCGGTCAACGCCATCGCCGTAGACCACCTGATCGGCGTCCGCTGCCGAGCAGGCGAGCATGACCGAAAGCAGATGGCGCGGCCGATTCGCCAGCGGCGGCTTCTTTTCGACGGCTCTGGCGAAGAACAGGAACTGGTCACCCGACGGCAGCGCGCCGAAGCCGCGTGCGGTGACGCCGGGCGTCTGGAAGGCGCTGTAGATCGGCCAGATCGGGCAGGCGGTGCCGTAGCGCGGCAGCGGCAGGCGCGGCAAGGGAAGGCGCTTGGTGACATAGCCGGAGGGGTCGGAACGCATGAAGGCGAAGCGGACGCCTTCGGCTCCGTGCCGGCGCAGCGTCGCCACCCGGTGCGCGGCCTGCTCGTAGGAAACACCGAACAGGAGCGACAGGGCGTCGAGGTCGTATCGCCTGCGCTCGGCCTCCTCCAGAAAGGATTCGTAAGGCATCAGGATGGCCGCAGCGGTATAACCGAGCAGGGCGTTGGCGGCCAGAGACCGCGATTCCTCCGAATTCAGGGCGGGATGGCGCTCGACCTGCACCTGGACCGCGTCGGCGCATATCCGGCCCGCGACCCGCCGGAGCATCTCGAAGCGCCGCGTTTCGATGGCGCTCAGGCCGTCATCGTCCCCCGACTGTGCAGCTTTGCCGAGCAGCCTTTCGGCCGCGCCCATCGGCGTTTCGCCCTTCAGCTTGTGCCGCAGGAAATCCGACGCCGCCTGCTCAAGCTCCGGGAAATGGTTGTCGGTCTCGAAGATGAAGGCGTCGACATGCTCCATCGGCGTCGCCGAGCGGACCCGCATACTGGTGTTGTCGAAGAACGCCACCAGCGAGGCGGCGGTGCCGGAGAGGCGCTTGCTATCGGAGGCGATGATCGAGGTGAAGCGCTTCCGGTCGGCCTCTTCGAGCGTGCCGCCGCCATGCAGGATTTCCGCGGCCGAGCGAATCGCGGTGACGCTGGTCAGCATGCGGTGGACGCTGTCGCCGAGGAAGGGATCGCGGTTCAGCCGGTCGGCGAGGGCGAGCACCGCCTGCCTTTCGTCGAGATATGTTTGATACAGCCTGAGGATCAGATCGGCCCAGTCGGGGTGGCGGCTGACCAGCTCTTCGGCCGACTGGGGTGGGTGCGAGGCTTCGCTCAGAATCGGGTCGGCCGCAATTTCGTCCAGCGTGTCGATCAACCGGCGTTCGGCCTCGCCGTCGAGCAGCCCCCGCTCGACCTGGAGAGCAGCGGCGATCCGGTCGAGCAGCACGTCGCCGGCGGGGCGTTTGTTAAGCTCTACGAGATTAAGATAAGAGGCTGAGATCCCCGCCCGGCCGGCAAGCTCACGCTGGGTTAAGCTCTTGCTTCTGCGGAGCGATCTGATTTTCAGGCCGGCCAGGTTCTGCATGATGACCACGGACCGTTGCGACACCATTTGTAAATTAATGACAAATGACGCCACATGCAAGCGCAAGAATTTACAGAATAATCGATATAAACCAATGGCTTATTGCTTCGGTTACAAATCAGGGCGAAAATAGTGGTAGGCGGCATACGCCTCGCCAAGGCCGGCCTTGGCTAGATATAAACCTAAAGGGAGGAACCCTATGAGCTTTGATAAAATGAATCGGCGCCACTTTCTGAGGACCTCGGCCCTTGTGGGTGCCGGTCTCGCCGCGCCGACCATTTTCACGAGCGCGTCCCGCGCCGCGGAATTCTGCAATGCTCCGGGCGGCGGAACGGTTACCCTGGGATTCAACGTGCCGCAGACCGGTCCTTATGCGGACGAGGGCGCCGACGAGCTGCGCGCCTACAAGCTGGCCGTCAAGCACCTCAACGGTGAAGGCGACGGCGGCATGCTCAGCACCTTCAAAGGTTCGGCACTGAAGGGCAACGGCGTGCTCGGCAAGAAGGTCGCGTTCGTGACCGGCGACACGCAGACCAAGTCGGACGCCGCGCGCGCATCCGCCAAGCGCATGATCGAGAAGGACGGCGCCATCATGATCACCGGCGGCTCGTCCTCGGGCGTGGCCGTTGCCGTGCAGTCGCTCTGCCAGGAAGCCGGCGTTATCTTCATGGCTGGCCTGACGCACTCGAACGACACCACCGGCAAGGACAAGAAGGCCAACGGCTTCCGCCACTTCTTCAATGCCTATATGTCCGGCGTCGCGATCGCGCCGGTGCTGGCCGAGCAGTATGGCAAGGACCGCGCAGCATACCATCTGACCGCCGACTACACCTGGGGCTGGACGCAGGAAGAGTCGATCAAGAACGCGACCGAAAAGCTCGGCTGGAAGACGGTTGCCGCCGTCCGCACGCCGCTCGGCGCCGGCGACTTCTCGCAATACATTACCCCTGTCCTGAATTCCGGCGCGGACGTCCTGATCCTGAACCACTACGGTAAGGACATGATCAACTCGCTGACCCAGGCGGTCCAGTTCGGTCTTCGCGACAAGCAGGCCAATGGCAAGAAATTCGAGATCGTCGTGCCGCTGTTCTCCGAGCTGATGGCCCAGGGTGCAGGCGACGCGATCAAGGGCATCTACGGCACCGCCAACTGGGACTGGAAGCTCGAGAACGAAGGCTCCAAGGCTTTCACCAAGTCGTTCGGCCAAGAATACAGCCAGCCGCCGTCCCAGGCCGCGCAAACCTGCTACGCCCAGACCCTGCTCTATGCCAATGCTTGCGAAATGGCGGGCACGTTCAACCCGACCGGCGTCGTCAAGGCGCTGGAGGACTTCAAGTTCGACGGCCTGGGTAATGGCCCGACGCTCTATCGCGGCAGCGACCACCAGTGCTTCAAGCCGGTGCTCGTCGTGCAGGGTAAGGAGAAGCCGAAGGACAAGTACGACCTTCTGCAGGTCGTCAAGGAAGTCTCGGCCGAAACCGTCACCTATGACCCCAGCATCTTCGGTGGCGAGCTCGGTCCTGTGAACTCGTCCTGCTAAGAGCCGGCGTATGCGCGGCCGGCCTCATTCAGCCGGGCCGGCCGCGCGAATGCCTTTGCGTTATCTCAAGGTTTCGCCCCGCATAGCGGCCACGGTGCATCGATGGACGTCTTCGTTCTGCAATTGCTCAACGGGCTCGACAAGGGCGGCGCGTATGCGCTGATCGCCCTCGGCCTGACCCTGGTTTTCGGCACGCTCGGCGTCGTCAACTTCGCCCATGGCGCGCTATTCATGATGGGTGCGTTTGTGGCCGTCGTGGTCAATCGGGCTCTCCAGATCCAGACGGTGACGATCGATCCTACACGCCTGACCCCCTGGGGCTCGCCGATGGAAATCCGCACGCCGCTGGTTCAGGCCTGGCTCGGCGATTCCGGGGCGTTCCTGCTGCAATATTCCGTGCTGCTCTCGATCCTGATCGCAATTCCGATCATGCTTGTGGCCGGGCTGCTCATGGAGAGGGGCCTCATCCGCTATTTTTATCGGCGCAGCCACGCCGATCAGATCCTCGTCACCTTCGGCCTGGCCATCGTGATGCAGGAGCTGATCAAGATGTGGTTCGGCGCCAACCCGATCCCCGTGAGCGCGCCCGACAGCCTGTCCGGCAGCGCCAATGTCGGCGACTGGATCGGGCTTGGCGCAGGCGTGATCTATCCGTGGTGGCGGCTGGTCTATCTGGCCTTCTCGCTGCTCGTGGTCAGTCTCGTCGTCGCCTTCCTGCAATTCACAACTTACGGCATGGTCGTGCGCGCCGGCATGCAGGACCGGCAGACGGTCGGCTTCCTCGGCATCAATATCGAGCGCCGCTTCACGGTGGTTTTCGGCATCGCAGCCGTCGTCGCCGGTGTCGCGGGCGTCATGTATACGCCGATCGTTCCACCTAACTACCATCTGGGCATGGAATTTCTGGTGCTCTCCTTCGTCGTCGTCGTCGTGGGCGGCATGGGCTCCGTCGCCGGCGCCGTTGCGGCGGGCTTCCTCCTCGGAATCCTCCAGAGCTTTGCGTCGATGAACGAGGTCAAGGACATCCTCCCCGGCATCGACCAGGTGGTAATCTATCTCATCGCGGTGATCGTCCTGCTGGTGCGGCCGCGCGGCCTGATGGGACGCAAAGGCGTGATGGAGGCCTAAGATGCAGATGACCACCATCCGTCAAGACCTGATCTATCTGGCGGTGTTTTCGATCGTCGTGCTGACCATGCCGTTCTGGCTCGATCCCATCGGCGCGAATTATCCGGACCTGCTCCAGAGATTCGCGATCTACGGCATCTTCGCCATCGGCTTCAACATCCTGTTCGGCCTCACCGGCTATCTTTCCTTCGGCCACGCCGCCTTTCTCGGCATCGGGTCCTATGCCGCCGTCTGGTCGTTCAAGCTGCTGACGATGAATGTGATACCGGCGATCATCTTCGCGGTCGTCATCTCCGGCATCTTTGCCGCGATCATGGGCTATGTCAGCCTCCGCCGCTCGGGCATCTACTTCTCGATCCTGACGCTGGCCTTCGCGCAGATGTCCTACAATCTCGCTTATTCGGTGTTCACCCCGATCACAAATGGCGAGACGGGGCTGCAACTCTCGATCAACGATCCGCGCGTGCTCGACCGCGCCGCTGGCGTGCCGGACACGCCGGGCATTCCGGTCACGAACCTGTTCGGCG
Organism: uncultured Alphaproteobacteria bacterium; assembly: GCA_963727575.1. Taxonomy (GTDB): domain Bacteria; phylum Pseudomonadota; class Alphaproteobacteria; order Rhizobiales; family Rhodomicrobiaceae; genus JAHQVI01. Next base: position 66,415 of record CAVSIA010000024.1, on the reverse strand, counting down.
TGGATATGAACGGCTATCCCGGCTTCTATCTCTGCGCGGTGCTGCTGATCGTGATGTTCTTCATCGCCATGCGGATCAGCAATTCGCCGTTCGGCATGATGCTGCGCGCGATCAAGTCGAACCAGACGCGGATGGCCTATACCGGCTTCCACACGCGGCCCTACACGCTGACGGCGTTCATCATCTCCGGCATGTATGCCGGGCTCGCCGGCGCGCTGCTCTCGGTCACCGATCCGCTGGCCGGCGCGGAGCGCATGCAGTGGTCGGCCTCTGGCGAGGTGGTGCTCATGACCATCCTCGGAGGTGCGGGCACGCTGATCGGACCGTTCATCGGCGCCGGCGTGATCAAATATTTCGAAAATATCTTCTCCTCCTTTCATCCGGGCCGCCTGCACGAGATCTTCTCGTTCCTGCCGAAGGGGCTTGAAGATTTCTTTGTCACGATCACGACCCCGTTTGTCGGCGAGGGATGGCAGCTTACACTCGGTGTGGTCTTCATGCTGATCGTGATCTTCCTGCCCGGTGGCCTGATGGAGGGCGCCCGCCGTATACGCGCCCTGTTCACATCGAACGGGTCGGCGCGGGAACAAAGCCGCGAATTTCAACCGGCAGAATAGGGGAGGACTGGGAATGAAGGTTCAGAACGCCGTCCTCCACGTCGCCGACGTCTTCAAGAGCTTCGGCGGCCTTCATGCGCTTTCCGACATCGACCTTCAGGTCATGGAGGGGACGACCCACGCGATCATCGGCCCCAACGGCGCGGGCAAGTCGACGCTGCTGAATGTCTGTATCGGACGCATTCCGCCCGATACCGGCGCGGTGATTTTCGACGGCCAGGTGATCACCGAGAAGCAGCCCTATGAGATCAATCAGATGGGCGTGGTGCGCGTGTTCCAGACGCCGGAGATCTTCCCCGACCTGACGCTGCTGCAGAACGTCATGGTGCCGGCCTTTTCCAAGCGCGACGGCGCATTCCGGCTGAATGCCTGGAGCACCGTGTCGAGCCAGACCAAGATCCGCGAGGAGGCCGAGCATTGGCTGGAAGATGTCGGCCTGGTCAGTCAGAAGGACGTCGTGGCTTCGAGCCTGTCGCGCGGCGACAAGCGCCGGCTGGAGCTGGCGATGGGGCTGATCCAGCATCCGCGTCTTCTGTTGCTCGACGAGCCGACGGCGGGCATGTCGCGTCACGACACCAACTCCACCATCGACCTTTTGAAGAAGTTCAAAGATCGCGGCATGACCAAGGTGATCATCGAGCACGACATGCATGTCGTGTTCTCGCTGGCCGACCGCATTACCGTGCTCGCCCAGGGTCGGATCATCGCCGACGGCACGCCGGAGGAGGTCAGGGGCGATCCGAAGGTGCAGGAAGCCTATCTCGGGGGAGGCCACCAATGAACGCGATGCCGATGGCGGACACCAAGCCGGCGACCGATGCGTCGGCCTATTTCAGCGTCCGCGACATCCATGCCTATTACGGCGAGAGCTATATCGTCCAGGGCGTCACGTTCGACGTCAAAGAGGGCGACATTGTTGCGCTGCTCGGCCGCAACGGCGCGGGCAAGACCTCGACCCTGCGGACCCTGGCGCGGGCCCGCGACCCCGAATTACGACGCGGAGAGATCTGGTTGCGGGGCGAGCCGATGCACAAGCTGCGGGACTTTCAGGCCGCGGCGAAGGGCATTCAGCTCGTTCAGGAGGACCGCCGGATCATCCCGGGGCTGACGGTCGAGGAAAATCTTGTCCTGGCACAGATCGCCGAGCCGAAGGGATGGCCGTTGGAGAGAATCTACGACCATTTCCCCCGGCTGGCCGAGCGGCGCAAGCAGGAAGGCGTCACCCTGTCCGGCGGCGAGCAGCAGATGCTGGCCGTGGCGCGGGCGCTGGCGCGGGATCTGAAGCTGCTGCTGCTCGACGAGCCCTATGAAGGACTGGCTCCGGTCATCGTGCAGGAGATCGAGCGCATCGTCGAACAGATCAAGCAGCTCGGCATCACCACGATCATCGTCGAGCAGAATGCTGTCGCTGCACTGGAGCTGGCCAACCGGGCGCTGATCCTCGACATGGGCCACATCGTCTTCGACGGTTCGGCGCAGGCCGTTCTCGACGACGTCGAGCTGCGGAATACTTATCTGGCGATTTGACGGCCGCGCGGCCAGGGCGACCATGGAATCGCTCACCAACCTGGGCGAAATCCCCGCACCGGCGGGGATCCAGTAAACTCATAAGTCCGCGGCCCATGAGATCCCCGTTTTCACGGGAATTTCGATCACTGCGTGCCGCCTGAACGGATCGCCCGCTACGCGCCGGTCTTGCGGCTCACCAGCCGGCCCAGACGCGCGATCGCATCGTGGATCGTCGGCACGTCCGGCAGCGAGAAACTCAGGCGCATCGTGTTCGTCCCCGTCCCGTCCGCAAAGAAAGGGTGACCGGGCACGAAGGCGACCTTGGCCGTATCCATCGCCTCTTTCAGCAGCGCGCCCGCGTTAACGTTCGCCGGCAGCGTCACCCAGATGAACAGGCCGCCGTTGGGCCGGGTCCAACTCGTGCCGGGCGGCATATGTGCGGCGAGCGCGTCCAGCATCGCATCGCGCTTGGCCCGGTAATGGCTGCGTGCGCGTTGCACCTGCGCCTCGTATGACCGCTCCGCAATCCGCAGGACGACGGCCTGATTGATGGCGGCGCTGTTGAGGTCGCTGGCCTGCTTGATCAGGACGAGCCGGCGGATCAGCGGTTGCGCGGCACAGACCCAGCCGACGCGAAGGCCGGGCGTCAGGGTCTTCGAAAACGTGCCGCAATAGATCACGCGCGAGCCGTCGATCGAGCCGGTCTCCTCGATATCGAGCGCCTGCAGCGACGGCACGTCCTCGCCGTCATAGCGCAGCGCCGCGTAAGCCGCGTCTTCGATCAGCGGAATGTCGAGGCGGCGGGCAAGATCGAGCAGGCGGCGCCGGCCGTGCAGCGAAACGGTCTCGCCGGTCGGATTGGCGAAATCGGGGACCACGTAGCCGAATTTGACCTCGCCGCCCGCGGCGCTCGCAGTCTCGCGATAGGAGGCGTCCGTGCGATTGCTGCCCTCGGGCCGCAATTCGTCATAGCGCGGCTCATAGGCCGAGAATGCCTGCAACGCGCCCAGATAGGTCGGCGCGGCGACAAGCGCCGTGTCGCCCGGCGACAGCAGCAGCTTGCCCAGAAATTCAAGTGCTTGCTGCGATCCGTTGGTGATCAGGATATTGTCCGGCGAGCAGGACACGCCGCGCGAGGCCATGTGCCGGACAATCCAATTGCGCAGCTCCGGATCGCCCTCGCTGATCGAATATTGCAGCACCCGTGCGGCGCTGCCGGGTGCCCGCAGAACCTCGTCATAAGCCTGTCTGACCGCCTCAACTGGAAACAAAACGGGGTCGGGAATGCCGCCTGCGAAGGAGACGATGTCTGGCTGATCGAGGAGCTTGAGAAGCTCGCGGATCTCGGATGCCTGCATGTGCGCCGCGCGCGTCGCGTATCGCGGCTCCCACAGGCCGGGACGGTTCGGCGTTGTCGAAAGGGTCTCGGTGCTCATCGCCAAGATATGTCAGCAATGCTGACCTTTCGTCAAGCGGTTAGGCGGCGGTATCGACGCATGGGGCTCCGTGTGTTGCGGCAACGGCAAAAGCGGCGCGGGGACGGGGCGTCCTGCCATGTTCGCCGGCCGGTCTCACCGTCGATATCAGGTGTCGAACTCGTAGAATTGCTGCATGACCAGCAGAGCCTCGGAGATATTGCCGGCCTTCGCGCGCGCCCAGAAATTCGCCTCACCGAGATCGGCGAAGTTCTCGAATTGGGCAAGATCGGCGGGCTGGATGTTCCTGAACCCCATCAGCCAGTCGGGGAAACTGCGATCTTCGGCCTGGCCTTCTTCCAACACGATCTTGGTGTGATGGCGCGAGTCGGCGGCGATCCGCTTGTAGGTCTCAACGACCGCGTCCTGCCCGCCCTCGAGCAATTGCATGAAGGCCGCGCGGTCGCCGGTGGGCGAGACCTTGTAGATGATCAGCCCGGTAATGCCGTTGCGGCGATTATTGGCCCAGCTCCGCTCGAGAATGCCGGTCAGCTCATCTTCCGCCATCGGACGAACGGCCTGACTGACGTAAATCAAATAATAAATCATTGACGATCCGCTTCGATCAAAAATCTACCGTTTGCCGCGGTGGGAGGACGCCGGCGGCGAACTCTAGCCGCTTGAGATGCCCCATTCCCAGCAAAAACGGACCATCCTCATAAATTTCACATTATCAAATTGAATTTGACTATTACAAATTTAATTGACACCGATCTGCTCCCGTGTTGGAGTTGCGTATCGATTATATGTATCGCAGGCGTGGAATGAGCGAGCTTGGCGCAAATCTCCAGAAGGCGGACACCGACCCTGCGGAGCGTGCATTGCCGGCCGCTGTTGCCGCCAAACGCGGGCGGACGATCCAATCCCTCGACCGCGCGCTCAACCTGATCGATCTCCTCGCGCTTTCGAAGGCGGAGATGCCGCTCAACGAGCTGGCCTCCCGTGCCGGCCTCAACGTATCCACCTGCCACCATTTGCTGGCGACGCTGCTGCGCCGCGGCTTCGTCGGGCAGAACCCGCGCACCCGCAGCTATTTCCTCGGCGCGCGGATCACCGAGCTGTCGAACGCGCGGCTCAAGCAGTTCAACCTCATCGATATCGCCATGCCGGAGCTGGAGCGGCTCAACGAGCTGACCCGCGAGAGCGTGCATCTGGCGGTGATGCAGGGCCATGCGCTGGTCACGCTCGCCAAGCTGAACTCGCGGCTGCCGGTCGGCGTCGGCTCGGACGAAACCGGCAAGTCCAACGCCGCCCACGCCACGGCGACCGGCAAGGCGATCCTTGCCTGGCTGCCCGATGTCGAGATGGCGCGGGTGCTTGCCAACACAGGGCTGTCGCGCTTCACTGAGAACACGATCTGCACCCTGACCGATCTGATCGAGGAACTCCGCCTGGTGCGGCGCAATGGCTTCGCGATCGACAATGAAGAGTTCCAGCCGGGCGTCGTCTGCATCGGTGGGGCGATCCGCGACCACGCCGGCGCGGTGATCGGCTCGGTGAGCTGTTCGATGCCGAAAATGCGCGCGAAGGGCCATGGGCTGGACGAGGTTAAGATCGCGGTGAAACATTGCGCGACCGCCATTTCGGAGCGCCTTGGCGGTCCGGCGGAAAGCCCGGAGGCACCGCCGCGCTGACCAGCGCGAAACGCGAATGGTCCTGAACTAGGGAGACTGAAAATGCCGATGCCACAGGGCGTTAAGACGAGCCCGGATTATCCCGTTCCCGAGACGATGAAAGCCTGGGTGCTGGGCGATCCCGGCCAGCTCACCTATCAGGACAAGCCTGTCCCGGCGCCGAAAAGGGCCGAGGTGCTGGTGCGCATCGACGCCGTGGCCATCTGCGCCACCGACCTGGAGATCATCCATCACGGCCCGCCCGCGATGATCCAGGGCGGCATGCCGTTCAACAAAGGCTTCACGCCGGGCCACGAATATATGGGCACGGTCGTCGCGCTCGGACCGGGCGTCGACGAGTACAAGATCGGCGAGCGCGTGACGGTCGAGATTCACGCCGGCTGCGGCCAATGCAAGCGCTGCCGCGAAGGCATGTACACCGCCTGCCACAACTACGGAAAGAATTACGGCGAGGTCGATAAGGGCCATCGCGCTAACGGCTTCACCACCGATGGCGGTTTCTGCGAATATCAGGTCAACAATATCAACACGCTGGTGCATGTCGCCGACAGCATGTCGGACGAGGAAGCCACGCTCGTCGTCACCGCCGGAACGGCGATGTACGGCCTGACCGAGCTCGGCGGCCTGGTCGCGGGCGAAAGCGTTGTCGTCACCGGCCCCGGCCCGATCGGGTTGATGGGCGTTGCCGTGGCCAAGGCGCTGGGCGCGCAGCCGGTGATCTTGACCGGCACGCGCGACAACCGTCTCGAAATCGGCAAACAGCTCGGCGCCGACCATGTCATCAATGTGCGCAATCAGAACGCGGTCGAGACCGTTCGTGCGCTGACGGATGGCAAGGGCGTCGACTACGTCATCGAATGCTCCGCTGCGCCGAACGGCATCAACGAAGCGGCGCAGATGGTCAATCGTGGCGGCAAGATCTGCCTGGCGGCGTTCCCGCACGAGGCTCCCGCGGTCGACGTCGCACATCTGGTGCGCAATAACATCTATGTCTACGGCATCCGCGGCGAGGGCAAGACGGCGACCCATCGCGCCGAAGCCTTCATGCGCCAGAAGCGTTTCGACGCCACGCTGATCCACACGCATACATTCGCGATGAAGGATCTGCCGGAAGCGCTGCGCTACGCCAAGGACCGTATCGAAGACGCCATCAAGGTCGTCGTCAAGAACGACCACGCGGCCGCGCACGCAATCGCGGCGGAATAAATCCGCCCCAGGGAGGGCGCCATGCTGACTTGCGATAATTATCTCATGCCGGCCAACCTGGAAGAGGCGCTCAGCCAATGGGCGGGCGCACCTTCCGGCAGCAAGCTGGTCGCCGGGGCGACGGATCTGTTGCCCTGGGCGCGCGAAGGCCGTGCCGGGGACGTCCATGTGCCGGCGATCGTCGATGTCAGCCGGGTGGGGGAGCTCACCGGCTACAGCGTCGAAGGCGGCAAGGTGCGGCTCGGCGCCAACGTCGTATACCAGCAATTCCTGGAAGACGAGACGCTGCGGCGGCACCTGCCTTGTATGCCCTATTGCGCCGTGTGGTTCGCCGACGATCAGATCCGTCAGCAGGCGACGCTTGCCGGTAATATCGTCAACGCATCGCCGGCCGCGGACGGCACCCCGCCAATGCTCGTCCTCAATGGCGAAATCGAGCTGGCCCGGCTGAACGGGACCCAGGTCGAGACGCGGCAAATGCGGATTTCCGAGTTTGTTCAAGGGCCTGGCAAGACGGCGCTCGGGGCCGACGAAATCGTCACGGCACTGATCTGTGACTCAGCGGAAGGCTATGGCGGATCATTCCAGAAGGTCGGGCAGCGCCGGTCGCTGGTGATCTCGGCGGTCTGCGCGGCGGCGCTCGTCAAGACCGATGCGAGCGGCGAGATCTTCGAAGACGTCCGCCTCGCGCTCGGCGGGGTCGGCCCGGTACCGACGCGCCTCTATGACATCGAAGAAATGCTCCGTGGGCAGCCGATTACCCGGCAGCTCGTCGCCGAAGCCAGCGTGATACCCGCCGATCGCGTTGCCTCGCGCACGCGTCGCGAATATCGGCGAGCAGTCGTGCGCGGCTTTATCGAAGCGGCGATCGAAGATGCACTGGTTGCCTGCGGTGCCCCGGCCCCGAGCGCTGCACAAAGGGAGGCAGCTCATGTCTGATCTCGAACTCGAAATGACCGTCAACGGCCGCTCCATCAAGCGGCGCGCCGGAGCGCATCTGCGGCTGCTCGATTTCATCCGCGACGATCTCAATCTCACCGGCACCAAGGAAGGCTGCGGCGCCGGCGAATGCGGCACCTGCTCGGTGTTCGTCGACGGCAAGCTGGTCAAATCCTGCCTGATGCCGGTGGCGAAGGCGCGAGGGACCAGCATCCAGACGATCGAAGGGCTCGCACCGAAGGGCGGCGACCTCACCGAAGTGCAGCGTGCCTTCCACAAGACCGGCGCCAGCCAGTGCGGCTATTGCATCCCCGGCATGGTGATGGCGGCGACCTCGGCGCTGCGCGAAAATCCCGACGCCGGCATTGAGGAGATCAAGGAACGCCTGGGCGGCAATATCTGCCGCTGTACCGGCTACACCAAGATCTTCGAGGCGGTCGAGATCGCGCGCGATGTGATCGCCGGCAAGTTGTCACCCGTTGCGCTAGAGCCGGAAGGCGCGGGCAAGTCGTTCATCGGCAACAATGTCCGCCGTCTCGATGCACCGAGTAAGGTCAGCGGACGCCTGCGCTATGCGGGCGACATGGTGATCCCAGACATGCTGCACATGCAGGTGCTGCGCAGTCCGCATGCCCATGCGCGCATCGTATCCATCGATATCTCCGAGGCTGAAAAGCTCCCCGGCGTTGCCTGCGTGATCACGGCGAACGATGTCCCGGGTAAGGACGGTTTTGGCGTATTCGTCCACGATCAGCCGATCATGGCGCGCGGCGTGGTCCGCTATGTCGGCGAGGGCATCGCGGCGGTGGCCGCCGAGGACGTACTGACCGCGAAGGAGGCGCTGCGCCGGATCAAGGTCGAGTATAAGGACGCTTCCGGCGGTGTTCGATCCGGAAGAGGCGCTGCAGGATGGCGCGCCCGTGCTCCACGACTACGCGCCGGGCAACATCGTCAAGCATATCCCGATCCGCAAGGGCGACGTCGAGACCGGCTTTGCCGAAGCCGACCTGATCGTCGAGCAGCATTACGACACCCAGCAGGTCGAGCACGCCTATCTGGAGCCGGAGGCGGGCCTCGCCTATGTCGACCACGACGATGTCGTTACGGTCGTCTCGCCGAGCCAGAACATCACCCATCACCGGCACATGCTGTCGAAGATCATCGACAAGCCGATCAACAAGGTGCGGTTCATCATGAGCCCGGTCGGCGGCGGTTTCGGCGGCAAGGAGGACATGATCTATCAGGGCATGCTGGCGCTCGCCGCGATGAAGACCGGGCGGCCGGTCAAGCTGGTCTACACCCGCGAGGAGTTGATCGTCTCCACCGCCAAGCGTCATCCGGCCCGCATCAGCTACAGGATGGGCCTGAAGAATGACGGACGCATCACCGCGGTCGAATTCAAGATGATCTCCGATGGCGGCGCTTACGGCATGTCCACCGAGGGCGTGATGCGCAAGGCGGCGATCCTGTCCTGCGGGCCCTATGACATCCCGAATGTGAAGATCGACACGATCGGCGTCTACACCAACAACACGCCGTCGGGCGCGTTCCGGACGTTCGGCGCGATGCAGGCGCAGTTCGCAACCGAATCCCATCTCGACATCTGCGCCGAGAAGCTCGGCCTCGATCCGTTCGAGATCCGCCGCCGCAACATGATGCATGACGGCGCGATCACCCACACGCAGCAAACGCTCGGCTCGGTGTCGATCGGCCGGGTCATGGACGCCGCGGAGCAGGCGGCGCGCTGGGAGAGCGGCGCGCCCGGTCGCGGCGCGACGCGCTCGCGATCTCGGCGGGGAGGGCACGCGCGAGCCCTGTACGCTCGGCGCCCGCTTCGCTCCGCAGGCGGCCAAGCTCAAGAAGGATGTCGCGTGATGATGCAGCGGAAAATGCGCGGCCGCGGCATGGCGGCCTCCTGGTACGGCATCGCGCGCACGGCGACCATCGACCGGGCCGGCGCGTGGGCGGAACTGGACGACGGCGGCACCGGCAAGGTCGTCACCGGCGTTACCGAGATCGGCGAGGGCATTCTGACGGTGCTCGCGCAGATCGCCGCCGAAGAGTTGGGCGTGCGCCCCGAGGACATCACCATCGGCGACAACGACACGGCGCGCTCTCCTGAAGCCGCTCACGCCGGGGCGACGCGCCAGACCTATATGATCGGCAACTCCGTCGCGCTGGCCTGCCGCGAAGCCCGCGCCAAGCTGGTCAAGGAAATCGCCGAGGTTTGGCATGTCGCGGAGGACACCATCCACGCCTTCAACGGCGAGATCTGGTCCGAGGGCAGCAACTTCCGCATGTCGATGGAGGAAGCCGTCGACATCTGCAAGAAGCGCGGCGTCGTTCCCGTCGGCTCCGGCGCGTTCACGGCGCACGGCACCGGCCTCGATCCCGTCGACGGCTCGGGCAGCCCGTGGCAGGCCTATGTGTTCGGCTGCCAGGTCGCCGAGGTCGAGGTCGATACGGTGACCGGCGAGGTGCAGGTGCTCGGCGTCTGGGCAGCGCATGACGTCGGCCGGGCGATCAATCCGCGCGGCGTCGAGGGCCAGATCGAGGGCGGTATCGTGCAAGGGCTCGGCCAGGCGCTGATGGAGGACTATCAGCTCGACAAGGGCCACACCAAGACGCACGGCTTCGCCAAATACATCCTGCCGACCGCGCTCGACATCCCGCAGATCAATTCGATCATCGTCGAGGACCCCGACCCGAAAAGTCCGCTTGGCGCAAAGGGCATCGGCGAGCCCGCGCTCGTGCCGACCGCGCCGGCGATCATGAACGCGATCTACGACGCCGTCGGCGTGCGGATCACGTCGCTTCCGGCCACTCCGGAGAAAATTCTCGCAGCTCTGGGAGAAAGAGATTTGCAGCGCGGATAGCCGAATTCGAACGACAGACGGTCGCAACAAAGAAAACAATACAATCCTGAAGTGACATTCCGGTTGGAGGAAACATGACGCTTACATCCATGCCCAGATCAGCGCTCGCAGGGGCAGCCGCGCTGTTGTTCGCGGTTGCCGGCCTGCCCAACGCGGCGCGCGCCGAATATCCGGAAAAGCCGGTCGAGATGACCGTCCTGTTCGGCGGCACGGCCAACAGCATCGGCCAGCTTCTCGCCGATCTGATGTCGAAGAACATGTCGCAACCGGTCGTGGCGGTGAGCCGCACGGGCGGCGGCGGCGCGGTCGGCTACAGCCACGTCAAGGCGACGCCCGCCGACGGCTACAACATCGTCTGGAATTCCAACTCGATCAGCACCGCCCATTACCAGGGCAACATGCCGTTCGACTACACGGCGTTCACCCCGATCGCGCGCATCTCGACCGAAGTGCCGGCCCTCGGCGTGCGCACCGATTCCGGCTGGAAAACGCTGTCGGACATGGTCGAGGCGGTGAAGAAATCGGGCGAGAAGCTGAAGGTCGGCATTTCCGGCAAGGGCTCCTTCACCCATCTCGCCTCCGCGGCCTTGTTCGACGCGCTCGGCATCGGCGACAAGGTCATCTACGTGCCCTATGGCGAGGGCCGCGCGCCGGCGGAGCTGCTCGGCGGGCGCATCGACGCCGCCATCCAGTGGCCGGGCCAGTTCGTCTCCCACGTCAAGGCCGGCACCGTCCGCGTTCTTGCCGTGACCAGCGCCGACCGGGTCTCGGCCCTGCCCGACGTGCCGACCGCAAAAGAGCAGGGCGCCAATATCGACATCACCATGTGGCGCGGTCTTGCCGCACCGAAGGACACGCCCGCCGCGGTCGTCGACAAGCTCGAAGAAGCGGCGAAGAAGGCCGTCGATACGCCGGCCTTCAAGGATGCAGCGGACAAGCTTGGCTTCACGCCGGCCTATCTCGACAAGGACGCCTTCGCCAAGCTCATCGCCTCCGACGATCAGATGATCGCCAAGCTGATGGGCGATCTCGGCCTGAAGAAGTAAGCGGAGGCGGACCGCCATGAACCCCGCAATGCGCGATCGTTTTGTCGGCCTTACGCTTCTGGTCGTCGCTCTGATCTGGTCGGGGCTCGTCTACGAGCTGATCCCGACCGGTGACGACAGCGCAGGGGCGATCGGCCCGAGAGCCTTTCCATTTCTTCTCGGCCTGATCCTCGTCGCGCTGTCGGCGATCATGGTGGTCCGCTCCTTCGTTGCCGACGACCCACGGCGGCCGGCGGCGATGAAGCCCGACCATCCGCAGGTGAGCGGCCTTGAAGTGAGGATGGCCGGCGGCATTTTCCTGGCCATCCTGCTCTACGGCTATTTCATGGAACGGCTCGGCTTCCGGCTCGCCACCTTCATCATGACGGCGGCGATGCTGACCTTGATGCTGAAGGTCCGGCGGCCGGTTCTGGTGCTGCTTTATTCAGTATGCGTATCGATCGGCTGCTGGGTGATCTTCAACAAGCTGCTGGGCGCCTATCTGCCCACCGGCAGCTGGACCTCATTGGGCTGAGCGGAGGACCTCATGGACGCGCTCATGACCGCATTGTCGCTCTCGTTTCATTATGATGCGCTTGCGGCCCTTGCCTTCGGCACCGTCGTCGGCCTGATCTTCGGCGCGATTCCCGGCCTAACCTATACGGTGGCGCTGGCGCTCGTCCTGCCCTTTACATTCACGCTGGGACCGACCGCCGCCATCGCCATGCTGCTCGGCACCTACAATGGCGGCATGACCGGCGGCGCGATCTCCGCGATCCTGATCGGCGTTCCGGGCACGCCCTCCTCGGCGGCGACCGTCGCCGACGGCTACAGCATGACCCGCACGGGCAAAGCCTCGCTCGCGCTCGGTGCGGCGATCGTGGGCTCGACCTTCGGCGGCCTGTTCAGCCTCATCGTCATGATGCTCTCGGTCAATTTCGTTGCCCGGATGGCGATCAAATTCGGCCCCGCCGAGATCTTCGCGCTGGTGTTGTTCGGACTGTCCACCATCTGCGCCATGGCGGAGAAGTCGCTGATCCGCGGGCTGATCGCCGGCGTGATCGGCCTGATGCTGATGACTATCGGCCTCGACGATATCGACGGCGTGCAGCGCCTGACGTTCGGCGTCACGGAGATGCAGCAGGGCGTCAATCTGCTCGTCGCCATGATCGGCCTGTTCGCCGTGCCGCATGTCATTGCCGCGTTCATCGCCTACCGGAAGGGCGAGCAGCAGAAGGTGCGGGCGGACGACGTCAAGGTCGAGCTGCCGACCTGGGCGCGGATCAAGGAGAAGCTCTGGCTGATGATCCGCTGCGCCGGGATCGGCACCGGCATCGGCGCGATCCCTGGAACCGGCGGTCCGATCGCGGCCTTCATCGCTTACGACCACGCGCGCCGCTTCTCCAAGCACCCCGAACTGTTCGGCAAAGGCGCGGTCGAGGGGGTGGTCGCACCGGAGACGTCGCACAATGCGGTGACCGGCGGCGCCATGATCCCGGTTCTCTCGCTCGGCATTCCCGGCGATCCGGCGACGGCGATCATCCTGTCGGGCCTCTTGATCCACGGCATGGTGCCCGGTCCGCTGCTGTTCACCGAGCACCCGGCGCAGGTTTACGGCATTTATATCGCCATCGCGTTGTCCTACGTCCTGATGATCGGCATCTGGCTGCTCGGTATCCACCTTTTCGTCCACGTGCTGCGCGTGCCCCAGCATCTGCTCTCGGTCGCCATCGTGGTGATGTGCGTCATCGGCGCGTTCGCGGTCCGCAACAGCGCCTTCGACGTCTACACCATGGCCGTCGTCGGGCTGATCGGCTACGTGCTGATGCGCGTCAATATTCCGAGTACGCCGATTATTCTCGGTCTCGTGCTCGGGCCGTCGCTGGAGAGGGAATTCCGCACGGCGATGATCCTGTCCGAAGGGCATCTGAACATCTTCTACAAGTCGCCCGGCGCGATGATCCTGTTCGCGCTTTCGCTGCTCGTGGTGCTGTCGCAGCTCTGGAGCACTTTCAAGTCGCGCTCGGCAGCGAAATCCGACATGCGCCAGGACGTCATGAGGGAAAAGCCCAATGCTTGATCGCTTGCAGGCGGAAACCGGTCCCAGCGCCGCGATGCGGCAACGCGCGCGGCTGATTGCCAAGGCCGGCGGGCTCGCGGCGGCGCTGGCCGCAGGGAGCCTTGCGAACGGTCATCGAGGTGACGCTGTCCGAAGCGCTCGTCCTCGGGCTTCTGAAGCAGGGTGTGCGGAAATATTTCGCCATCTTCGGCCACGGCTCGACGGATCTCGGCGAGGTGCTGCGCGTCTATGACGAAGAGGGCGTGACGCGGACGATCAATTGCCGCAACGAGGTGGAGATGGCCCATGCCGCCACCGCGCTGGCCTGGACCTATGGCGAGACGCCCGCCGTCGTCACCTCGATCGGGCCGGGCGCGCTGCAGGCCATGGCCGGATCGCTGGCGGCCGCCTCGAACGGCGTCGGCGTCTACCACATCTATGGCGACGAGACGACGCGCGGCGAAGGCTACAACATGCAGCAGATCCCCAAGCCGGAGCAGGGGCTGTTCGGCCAGCTCACGGCGCTGATGGGCCAGTCCTACGTGCTGCATACGCCGGGCGCTCTGCGCGACGCGATGCGGCGGGGCACGCGGTTGCGTGCATCATCCGTACAAGGCCGGTCCGTTCTATCTGCTTCTGCCGCTCAACACCCAGCCGGAGATGACCGAGGTCAATCTTGCCACGCTCCCGGAGCCGCCAGACGCTGCCGGCGATGGTGCCGGCGGGCGAAGATGCGCTGGACGAAGCCGTCTCGCTCATCGCGAAATACGACCGCATTGTCATCAAGGCTGGCGGCGGCGCGCGCGGGGCGGATAGCGAGGTTCGCCAGCTCGCCGAGAGCGATCGGCGCGGCGGTGGTGCTGTCGCCCGGATCGACCGGCGTGCTGCCCGACGCCCATCCGCAGAACATGCATGTCGGCGGGTCCAAAGGTTCGATCTGCGGCAATTACGCCATGGAGAACGCCCAGCTTCTGATCGCCATCGGCACGCGCGGCGTCTGCCAGGCGGATTGCTCCGGCATCGGCTATCCTTGCGCCGAAGCCGTCATCAACATCAATGGCGACCTGTCCGATCTGATGCACTACGCCAATACGGTTGGGCTGCCGGGCGATGTCGCTGCGGTGATCGGGCGGCTGCTGGAGCGCGTCGGCCAGTCGAGCGCCGTCGATCCGGCAGGGAAGGCCGCCTGGCTGGCGGCCTGCGCCGAGAAGAAGACGGCCTGGTCCGCATTTCAAGCGCGAGCGTTTCGAAGCCGCCCCGCTCCAGGACGACGTCTGGGGCAAGCCGGTTCTCGGCCAGCCCGCGGCGATCAAGATCGTCGCCGATTTCGCCAAGGCGATGGGCGCGGTGAAATATTTCGACGCCGGCGATGTCCAGGCCAACGGCTTCCAGATCGTCGAGGACGACCGCACCGGCGACACTTACACGGAAAGCGGCGCCTCCTATATGGGCTTCTCCGTGTCCGCGCTGCTCGCGGGCGCTGCCGCCGACAATCCGCGCTACGGCATCGCCTTCACCGGCGACGGCTCCTTCATGATGAACCCGCAAGTGCTGATCGACGGGGTCGAGCATGGCGTCAAGGGCATGATCGTCGTGTTCGACAACCGCCGCATGGCCGCGATCACCGGGCTGCAGAAAGCGCAGTACACGGCCGAGTTCCGCACCAACGACTGCGTCGCCGTGGACTATGTTCAGCTTGCCTCGGCGGTGAGCGGCGTGAAGGCGGTCTGGGGCGGCACGACGCGCCGGCGAGCTGCGAGCCGCGCTCGAAGAGGCTCGCTCACATGACGGTCTGTCGCTGGTCCATGTGCCGGTCTATGCGGGCGACGATCCGCTCGGCGGAATGGGCGCCTACGGCTCGTGGAATGTCGGCAACTGGGTCGGGGACGTGCAGGCGCGCTATCTGAAGCAGAAGATTTAGCAGCGGAAGCGATTTGCGGGTCGACCGGCGTGGCGTCTCGCCCGGCGAGCCAGACAGGGCGCGTGCCGCATCGAGCATAAAACCGGAGACGATCATGTATCAGGACTTGCAGCTCTATATCGATGGCGCCTGGACGTCGGCCCGCTCTGGCGCTGTGAAGGCCGTCCATGATCCGGCGACGGAAGACGCCGTCGGCACGATCAGCGATGCCGCGCCCGAGGATCTCGATCGCGCCCTCGCCGCCGCCGAGCGCGGCTTCGAGATCTGGCGCCGGACCGGCCCCTGGGAGCGCGCCGCGAAACTTCGCAAGGTCGCGCGAACTGATCCGCGAGCGGATCGATACCATCGCCGACGCTCATGTCCATCGAGACCGGCAAGCCGCTCGCCGAAGCGAAGGGCGAGACCGGCGCCGCGGCCGACCAGTTCGAGTGGTACGCCGAGGAAGCCAAACGCATCTACGGCCAGATCATCGGTCCGCACGCCGGACAGCCGGATGGCGGTGATCTATCAGCCGGTCGGCGTGGTCGCTGCATTCTCCGCCTGGAACTTCCCGGCGCTGCTGCCGGCCCGCAAGATCGCAGCGGCGCTGGCGGCCGGCTGCTCGATCATCGTCAAGCCCGCGGGCGAGGCGCCGGGCTCCTGCGGCGCGCTCGTTCAGGCCTGCAACGATGCGGGGCTTCCGGCGGGCGTCGTCAACTATCGTGACCGGCAGTTCCGGTATGATCGCCCGGCATCTGATCTCCTCGCCGATCGTTCGCAAGGTGTCGGTGACGGGCTCGGTGCCGGTCGGCAAGCAGATCCTGCATCTGGCAGCGGACGGCGTGAAGAAGGTCTCCATGGAGCTCGGCGGCCACGGCCCGGTGATCGTCTTTGCCGACGCCGATCCGGAAAAGGCCGCCGAAGTCTGCGCCAACACGAAGTTCCGCAATTGCGGCCAGGTCTGCATCTCGCCGACGCGCTTCTACGTGCACGAGAAGAATTACGACGCCTTCGCCGGCAATTCGCCGAGGTCGCCAATTCGATCAAGGTCGGCCCCGGGCTGGAGGACGGTACGCAGATGGGGCCGATGGCCAACAAGCGCGGGCTGGAAACCATCAAGGCCATGGTTGCGGACGCGCTGGCCAAGGGCGCCGACATTCTCGCGGGCGGCAAGGCTCCGTCGTCCTTCAATCGCGGGCATTTCTTCGAGCCGACCGTGCTCGGCCGCGTGCCGGACGACGCGCTCGTCATGACCGAGGAGCCGTTCGGCCCGATCGCGCCGATGACGCGCCTTCACCGACTATGACGAGGTGATGAAGCGCGCCAACTCGCTGCCCTTCGGGCTTGCCGGTTACGTCTTCACCCGCGATCTCGGCACCGCGACCCGCGCCTATGAAGATCTCGAAGTCGGCATGGTCGGCGTCAACGAGATGCTGCTGGCGACGGCCGAAGCGCCGTTCGGCGGCATCAAGGAAAGCGGCATGGGCCGCGAAGGCGGCTCGCTCGGCATCCATGACTATCTGGAGCCGAAATACGTTAAGATGAAGCTCTGACGCGCCCAATATAGGAACTTCGTTTCCGGCCAGGCGGGAATCCGGTACACACCAACCTTTCCGAGGCGTACTGGATCCCCGCCCTGGGCGGGAATGACGACCGAGCGGTAAGAACGGTAAAGACAATGACGGACACAGACGATCACGGCTTTGCCAAGGGCCTCACCAATTACGGCGACCGGGATTTCTCGCTCTACCTGCGCCGGTCGTTCGCCTCGTCGATGGGCTATTCGCGCGAGATGCTCGCGAAGAAGATCGTCGGCATCGCCTACACGCCCTCCGGCTTCAACAATTGCCACCGCCATTTTCCGGAGATGCTCGAAGCGGTGAAGCGCGGCGTGCTGGCGGCGGGCGCGCTGCCGGTGGAGTTCCCCACCATCTCGCTCGGCGAAGTGTTCCTCAATCCGACCAGCCTCAAATTCCGCAATCTGATGGCGATGGACACGGAGGAGATGATCCGTGCCCAGCCGATGGATGCGGTGGTGCTGATGGGCGGCTGCGACAAGACCGTGCCCGCCCAGCTCATGGGCGCCGCCTCCGCCGACCTGCCGGCCATCCAAATCGTCGCCGGGCCGATGATGACCTCGCGCTACGGCGAGGAGCGGCTTGGTGCGTGTACGGACTGCCGCCGCTTCTGGGGCGAATATCGCGCCGGCGAGATCGACAGCGAGGAGATCGGCAATATCGAGATGCGGCTGGCGACGACCGCCGGCACCTGCGCGGTGATGGGCACCGCCTCGACCATGGCCTGCATCGCCGAGGCGCTGGGCATGTCGCTGCCCGGCACCGCGGCGATCCCGGCCGTCCATGCCGACCGGCTGCGCGCCGCCGAGGCGACCGGTACCGCCGCCGTTCGTATGCTCACCCATCCGCTGAAGCCCAGCCAGATCATCACACGCGAGGCCGTGGAGAACGCCCTGCGCGTGCTGCTGGCGCTCGGCGGATCGACCAACGCCATCATCCATCTGACGGCGATCGCCGGCCGCTGCGGCATCGATGTGCCGCTCACCTGGCTGAACGCGCTGTCCGACACGACGCCCGTGCTCGTAAATCTGAAGCCGGTCGGCGCGCATTACATGGAGGATTTCTTTTTCGCCGGCGGTCTCGGCGCCGTGATGCGCGAGCTGAAGCCGCTGCTCAATCTCGACTGCATGACCGTGACCGGAGAGACGTTGGGGCAAAGGCTCGCGGCGAGGATGGCCCCGTCGACCGCAACGTGATCGCCAGCGCGGAAAGCCCGCTGGAGCCCGAGGGCGGGCTTGTCGCGCTGTTCGGCTCGCTCGCGCCGCGCGGCGCGATCCTGAAGCGCTCTGCCGCGGACAAAAACCTTTTCGAGAAGGAGGGCAGGGCGGTCGTGTTCACCTCGCTCGAGGACCTGGCGCGCGCGCGTCGACGATCCCGAGCTCGACATCACCGCCGATGATTTCATGGTGCTGCAGAATGCCGGGCCGACCAGCCCCTCGGGAATGCCCGAGGCGGGTTATCTGCCGATCCCGAAAAAGCTCTCCTCCAAAGGGCTGAAAGACATGGTACGCATCTCCGACGCGCGCATGTGCGGTACGGCCTTCGGCACCATCGTGCTGCACGTGGCGCCCGAAGCGGCGGCCGGCGGACCGCTGTCGCTCGTCCGCGATGGCGACCGCATCCGGCTTTCCGTGAAGGAGCGCCGCATCGATCTGCTGGTCGATGAGGCGGAGCTGCGAACGCCGCCGTGCGGAAACGCCCTCGACGCAGCGCGATCTCGCCACGCTGCGGGGCTACGACAAGCTTTACGCCGAGCAAGTGCTCCAGGCCGATCAGGGCTGCGACTTCGCCTTCATGAAGCCTGTCGGCTGAGACGCACAAAATTATCGCGCTCTGATGAAACTTTTCCACGGCGTTGGAATCTTGGACGGAACTCCGCTGCGCCGGGTTGGTTATCGCCCTGTCTAGAACGAGTCTCCGGGCGTCGGATGTTGAACAAGATCGAGGAAGGCGAAACGCGGAGCGCGTATGCCATCAGCCTGTCCACCGCGGCGCAGGTCGCCGTCATCGGGCTTTTTGGCCTGGCAATGCTGACCGCCCTCTATGTGACGCGGGGGATCACCGTGCCGGTATGCCTCGCGCTCATCATCGGCACTATTCTCGGGCCGATCGTCTCCCGGTTGGAGCGTCACAGAGTGCCGCGCGTGGCGAGCACGATACTCATCGTGCTCATGCTCCTCGGCCTTCTGGTCTTCTTTGCCTTGATGCTGACCGCGCCGCTCGCAGACTGGATCGGCAGGGCCTGGGAACTCGGCAATATCCTGCGCACCAAGCTGCATGATTTCAGCGAGCCGCTGACCGCGTTGAAAAATCTGTATGCGTCGCTTCAGTCGATCGGCGGCGATTCCAGCCAGGCCAGCGAAACCATCAAGATCGACACCTCCCCTGACGCCAACATCGTCGAGACGGCGATATCCGTACTCACGCCGGCCTTGAGCCAGCTGCTGGTGTTCTTCATCTCGATCATTTTCTACATGATCTTCAAGGAGGACTTCAAACAAACCGCCGTTCTGGCCTTCGCGAACCGCAAGACCCGGCTGAGCGTGCTGCGCGTTTACAACAATGTCGAAGTTCGCCTGGCGCGGTTCTTCACCACGTTCTCGCTGATCAACATCGCGCTCGGCGCGGCGATCACGCTGGCAATGTGGGCTGTCGGCATGCCCAATGCGCTTCTGTGGGGCGTGCTGTCGGCGCTGCTGAACTTTTTCCCCTATCTGGGGCCGGCGATCGTGACCATCGCATTGACGGTGGCGTCGATCCTCTCATATCCGACGCTGGCGCAGGCGGCGCTCCCGCCGATCATCTACACGGTGATTCATGTTCTCGAGGGTGAGTTCTTCACGCCCAGCGTCCTCGGCTACCGCATGTCGGTCAATCCGTTCATCCTGTTTCTCGCGGTGATCTTCTGGACCTGGATGTGGGGGCCGATCGGTGCGTTTCTCGCGGTTCCGATCACCATGATCGCGCTCACGATCTACGAGAACATCGCTCCGCAGGCGGAGGCTCCGGCGCTTCCCTGATCGCCGACGAATGGAGCAAAGGGCAGAGACGGCCGCGACCGCCGCTGCCCTCAGAGCCTATTGATGCGCTTTGTGGTCGCCCATGTCGCCATGGTTCATCTGGCCGTCCGGCATGCCGGCCATGCCTTCGACCTTGAAGGTCACGTCGACAGTCCCGGCCTTCTCGAAGACCAGCGTGCCCTTGACCATCGAACCTTTCTCATAGGGGCCTTTAAGCCCCATGATCATCAGGTGATAAGAGCTGGGCGTCAGCTCGAGGGTCTCGCCGGGCTTGATCGGAAGCCCGGCTGCGACCTTCCGCATCTTCATGATGTTGTTCTCGACCTTCATTTCATGCACTTCGAGCATTTTGGCGCCCTCGGCGGACCCGCCGATCAGGCGGTCGGGCGTCTCGCCGTTGTTGGTGATCTTGGTATATCCGGCCGCCGTGCTCGCGCCCTTGGGCGTCGCCGGAATCCAGGGATGATCGATCAGCAGGTTCCCAGCTTTGAACTGGTGCGCCGAGGCGGGGGTAGCGAGCACGGTAAGCGCCGCAAATAGGATCGCAGAGGTACGGATCAGCATTGTTTTTCTCCGTCGAATGTCTTGGAAATGCGTCGGGAGCTGAGCGGTCTGCCTGCGCCAACGCCGGTCCGCCCGGATGTGCGACGGCGCGGCCGGTGCGGGCGCGAATCGCCAGCTCCTTGTGATGACGAGGCGTCAGGAGAAAAGCGGCGGTGGGGCTCTGGCGCCAAGCGTGTGGCGTATGGGTCGATGCAGCGCGCTGCGATAGGGAGGCGCGTCGTACTCCGCCGGAGGCGAGGGGGCGGCCAGCACGATCGGATCCGCGATCGTTGCCACATAGCCTGCCGCGGCATAGGGGCAAAGATCGCCGCCGCCGCCATGGTGACGGCCCGGCTGCGGATGGCTGCCATGTCCGGCGTCCAGGCTCATCGCCCCGCCGGAGGTGCATATGACCAGCTTGAATTCGCCCTTCGCCGCGGCCGCGAGGTCCGGCATCACGCCGGGCGGGATCACGCAGCGGATGAGCACGGCGAGCACGCCCAGCAGAACCGCCAGGTTCTTGAATCGGGAGCGGGGGCGTGCTGACATCATGAAATTGTCTTATCGAAAATTCAACATAATGGACACTGTATTTTCAGCCGCAGGCGGGCGAAGGTCGGTGGTTCGCGTCGCCGAACGGGCGGTCTTCATTGACGGAAGTCAACGACTCTTGCCGGCGAAACTTGGAAAAGAGAAGGGCGCGCTCCGCTCGTGCGGCATCGTCATCCGGCGGCGGGATCGGGACGCATGCGGGCGGTCCTGCTGACGAATTCGCGCGACGGGCGCCCTTCAATCGATCGACTGGCATAACAGCGGAGGCCCGGTGAGCAAAACACGCCACGACCTGGAACGTCCGGGCATATCCGCGGCAGCGAGAGCGCCGGGAATCTTCGACGGCCTGACCTCGCAGGAAGCCGCCCGGCGTCTTGCGCTCGACGGGCCGAACACCCTTCCCGCCGCACGCAGCCGGTCGGTGCTATCCATCGCGCTCGAAGTCTTGCGCGAGCCGATGTTGCTCCTGCTGGTGGCCGCCGGCGTCATCTATCTCGCGCTAGGCGACACCGGCGAAGCGTTGCTGATCGTTAGCCTTGCCTGCGCGACGGTGCTGATCGCGATCGTCCAGCAGACCCGAAGCGAACGGGTCATCGAAAAGCTTGCCGACCTCACCGACCCGATGCCGGCGGTCTGCCGCGACGGTGTCCGGCAGCGCGTGCCGAGCGCAAGCCTCGTGCGCGGCGACCTGATCCTGCTCGAGGAGGGCGACCGCGTTGCCGCCGATGCGGTCATCCTCGAAGGGCACGGGCTCGAGGCCGACGAATCCCTGTTGACCGGGGAATCCGTCTCCGTTGTGAAGTCCCGCGCTCCGGAGCCCGCACCCGACGAAGCCGGCGACCTCGACGGTGTCGCGGACCGGCACAAGCTGTTCTCCGGTTCTCTGATCGTCCGGGGCGGAGGCATGGCGCGTGTCGCGGCGACCGGGGCCAACAGCACCATCGGACAGATCGGCAAAAGTCTCAGCCAGATCGAGGGCGAGGCGCCGCCGCTACGCGAGCAGATTCGCGGCGCGGTGCTCCTTTTCGCGGTCGTGGGTATCGCCCTAAGCGCGCTGGTCTTCCTGATCAGCGGCCTCGTCCGCGGCGCTTGGCTGGAAGGGCTGCTCGGCGGCATCGCGCTGAGCATGGCGCTGCTGCCGGAGGAGTTCCCCGTCGTGCTGACCGTCTTCCTGGTGATGGGCGCGTGGCGCATTTCCAAGGTGAACGTGCTGACCCGCCGCGGCTCCGCCATCGAGACGCTCGGATCGGCAAGCGTTCTGTGCACCGACAAGACCGGGACGCTGACCGAAAACCGCATGTCGATCGTCGAATTGTGGGCCGATGGCGAGCGAGCCATGCCGGGACCGGAGGGCGACGCCTGCTTTCCTCCCGCCTTTGTCGGGCTCCTTGCGGCAGGCCGCATGGCCTCCGAGCCGAGCCCGGTCGATGCGATGGACAAGGCGTTCCATGACGCGGCTGGCGGCAGCGACGCGGCGGGAGACGGCATGGCTCTCGTCAAGCGCTACCTGCTCAACGAGAGCTTCCTCGCCGTCGTCCACGTCTGGCGAGGGCCGCAGGGCGAGGTCGCCGCATGCAAGGGAGCGCCCGAGACGGTGCTTGCGCATTGCGGCCTTGCTCCGGCCGAACGCGAGAGGATCGAGGCCGCCGTTCATGACATGGCGCGGCGCGGCATTCGTGTGCTGGCCATCGCCACCGCGCACAGAGATGCGGCCGAGTTGCCCGATCATCCGAGCGGCTTCGATTTCGTCTTCCGGGGATTGGTCGGCCTTCAGGACCCGCTCCACGAAGGTGTGGCCGAGGCGGTGAAGGAATGCCGGGCAGCGGGCATCCGCGTGGTGATGATCACCGGCGATCACCCGGTGACCGCGCGCGCGATCGCACGCCAGGCCGGGCTCGACGCGACCGACGGCGTGGTCACCGGCGACGAGCTGATGCAATTTCCCGCTGATGCGCTGGCCGATCGGGTCCGCACGGCCACGATCTTCGCCCGGACACGGCCCGAACAGAAGCTGCGCATCGTCGAAGCGCTGAAGGCCAACGGCGAGATCGTCGCGATGACCGGCGACGGCGTCAACGACGCGCCCGCCCTCAAGGCCGCTCACATCGGCATCGCCATGGGCCGCCGCGGGACCGAAGTCGCGCGCGAGGCCAGCGCGATCGTCCTGCTCGACGACAATTTCGCCTCCATCGTGCGCACGATCCGCCTCGGCCGGCGGATCTACGGCAATCTGCGCAAGGCGATCTCCTTTGTCATGGCGGCGCATGTGCCGATTGCCGGATTGGCGCTGTTCCCGTTGCTGTTCGGGCTGCCGCTGATGCTGTTGCCGGTGCACATCGCCTTCATCGAGCTGATCATCGATCCGGTCTGCTCGCTCGCCTTCGAGGCCGAGCCGGAGGATCGCAATGTGATGCTGACGCCGCCACGCGATCCGGATGAGGCGCTGCTGCCATGGTCGCTGATCGGCTGGAGCATGATCCAGGGCGTCATCGCATTGCTCGCGGTGACGGGGGTGCCGTTTGCGGCGCTGTCGATGGGGTTGCCGAGCGATACCGTCCGGGCACTGAGTTTCATCGGGTTGGTGACCGCGATCTTCGCTCTGGTGCTGAGCGCGCGCTCCCTGCATCAGCCGATCTGGACGACGATGAGGATCCCGAACTGGACGCTGTTCGGCGCGCTGGCGCTTGACGCGGCGATCGTTCTCGGCATCTTCCTCATTGCGCCGGCCCGCGATCTGTTCCGGTTTGCGCCGGTCGGTCCGGGCGCTTTTGTCCTCGCCGTAGGGATCGGGGTCGGAATGTTGCTCGCGTTCGAACTCGTTAAGGCGTTGGGAAAGCGGAGAACCGCCGCGGCCACGCCGCTGCGGTCAGCTTGACCGAGCTTCACACGCTGCTGTTCGTTAGCCGAGCGACGTCTTCACGTCGGTCAGCAGCGCGATGGCGGCGTCGATGTCCTCATCCGTGGTGCGCCACGACGAGACGCTGATCCGGAATGCGGGGCGCCCCTGCCAGGTCGTCGGGCCGAACCAGATCCTACCGGTGGCGACTGCGGCTTCGCGCAGGGCGCCCGTCTTCCCGTCGCTCTCCAGCCGCACGAGGACCTGGTTGAGCGCCACCCGGTTCACGATCTCGAAGCCCGCGCGCCGTAGCCCTTCGGCCATGCGCTCGGCCTGCCGGCAATGGCGCTCGACCATCTCCGCTACGCCGTCGCGACCCAACGTCCGCAGCGCGGCCCAGATCGGGATGCCGCGCGCGCGACGGGAGAACTCGATGCCGAGATTTTTCTGGCTGTCGGGGGATGATGCCGCATAGGCCGCGTCGCTGTTCATCGCACCGGCTAGCGCGTCGGCGTCGCGGCAGATCGCCATGGCTCCGTCATAAGGTGTATTCAGCCATTTGTGCCCGTCCGTGGTCCAGCTATCCGCGGCTTCGATGCCTTCGGTCAGGTGGCGCCTCGCGGGAGCGGTGCGCGCCCAAAGACCGAAGGCGCCGTCGACATGAACCCAGGCGCCGGCGGATTTCGCCCGCGCGATCAGCGGGTCGAAATGGTCGAACGCGCCGGTGTTCACCTCGCCGGCCTGCAGGCAGAGGATGGTTCTTTCGTCCAGATCCGGCAGGCGTTCGGGATCGGCGCGCCCGGAGCCGCCGACCGGCGCGTAGATGATCCGGCCCATGCCGAAGCCCATCATCCGCAAGCGCCTTCTTGACGGTTATGTGGATGGTCTCGGGCACCACGACCTTGATCTCCGGCGCGCCGAACAGACCGTCCTGGTCGAAATCCCAGCCTGCGCGCGCAAGCAAAGTCCGCCGCGCGGCAGTCAGGCAGGCAAGGCCGCAGGAGGAGGCCGATGTGCCGAACGCCACCGCGCCTTGGCGCGGCAGATCGAGGATGTCGAGGACCCAGCGCGCTGCAATTTTCTCGATTTTATCGGCGGCCGGCGAGGTGGTGAACATGGAGGCGCACTGGTCCCAGGCGATGACCATGCGTTCGGCCGCCGCCGCCGCCGGCAGGGTTGCGCCGAGGACGAAGCCGTAATAGTTCGGCCCGTTCGAGGCGACTGTCGCCGGAGAGCCGGCCTCGTCGAGCAGCCGGAGCGTGTCGGCCGCGGGCGCGCCCGCGACCGGCGTGGGCTCATCGAAGCGGCTCAATCCGTCGATTGCGGCGCGGTCTGGAAAAGCGTTCCGCTCACGGACGCCGGCGACGTAATCCCGCCCGCGCCGGTCGGCCTCCTCCAGAAGCGCAATCTCGGAAGCGCGGATGTCATGCGGCATGGATCTGTGCTCCTCTCAATGCGAGCGACATGCGATCGAGCGCGATGCCGAGCTCCCGCATCGGCAGCAGGCCGAACCCCAGCCGGAAAACCCGTGCTTCTTCGCCAAACCATGTGCCGCTGGCGACGCGCACGCCCCGGGCCGCGAGCGCCGCGTAGAACCGATCGACCGCGTCGCCGTCGAACGCGGCTGGCTTGAGGCGGACGCAGCACAGCGCGCCGGCATCCGGGCGAACCCATTCGACGGTCTCGCTATTCCGGGCAACCCAATCTGCAACACGGGCAAGCCCTGCCGCAAGATGGCCGCGCCGTTCGCCTATGATGCGGCCGCGCTGCTGAACGACGCGCAGCGCCAGCGCCTCGTCGATGGCCGAGCAGGAAATCACGCTGTTGAACTTGCCCAGCACAAGCTGCTCCCTGAGCGCCGCATTGCGGGTGATCGCCCAGCCGAGCCGCAAGCCCGGTGCGCCGTGGCATTTCGACAGTGAAGCGCTGGACACGACCCTCGCGCTAAGCGTCGCCGCGCTGGGGACAATCGCCTTGTCGCCATAGACGGCCTCGCGATAGGTCTCGTCGACCAGGAGAAAAGCGTCCGGGCAGATCTCCTCCATCAGCCCGGCGATCTTCCAGAGCGTTTCCATGCTGGTCATGACGCCGGACGGGTTTTGCGGGGAGGTCAGGCACACCAGCCGTGTGGCCGGGGAGAGCGCGGGCCGGATCGCATCCGCCGTCAGCCGGTAGCCCGCCTCGAAGGCGAGCGGCAGGGTCGTGACCTCGGCGCCGGTCGCCCGGAGCGTGGTCAGCGTGTTGGGGAACAGCGGCGTGGTGGTCACCACATGATCGCCCGGCTCGCACAGGATCGTTGCGACCAGGAACAGCGCGTGCATGCCCCCGACCGTGATGACCACATCGTCGGCCTGGACGCCGTGGAGATCGGCGATGGCCTTGCGCAGGTCCAGTCGGCCCGGTGCCGTTCCATAGGCGAGCGGCAGGTCGGTAAGGCTCTCCAGACCGCCGTCGTCGAGCAGGTCGCAAAGATGCAGGTCCGGACCGACGCTCTCGGCGAGGTCGTATTCGGGCGTCGTTTCGGTCAAGGAGATGATGTCGTTGCGCGGGAATTTGTCGAGAAGTCTGCCCATGGCGATGCCTCGATCTGTGCTGCAGGTTCCGGGATCGCGACCATCTTAGCGGCATTGACTGTTTGCAACAGACACAGAACGCGGTAATTGTAACCAGTACAGATGCCTTGTTCGCATCTGTACTGAATGCAAAACGAGTACAGTTCGGGAGCCCGCGCGATCATGTCGATGACCCGCGCCGAAGCCAGAGACGAGCCGTTCCGCTATCAGGAACTTGCCCGTGTGGTATCCGACCTGGTGCAGGGCGGGACCCTGCGCCCGGGGATGCGCGCGCCCTCGGTGCGCCGGATCGCCGCCGAGCACGAGCTGAGCATCTCGACGGTGCTGCAGGCGTACCGCCTCCTCGAAGATCGCGGCATTCTCGAAGCGCGGCCGAAATCGGGGTTCTACGTGACGGGGGCAGCGCAGGCTGGGCGCGATACGCCGAGCCTTGCCAAACCCTCCGGCCGGCCGACCAAGGTTGCGGTGGCCTCCAATATTCTGGAGCTGCTCGAATTCGCCGCCCGCCCCGAGCTGGTGCCGCTGGGCTGCGCCATCCCCAGCCCGGACTTGCTTGCCGCCGGCGGGCTCGACCGGTTTCTGGCGCGCACGGCGAGGCTCCGGGGCGCCGAATACAACGTCTACACCGAGCCGCGCGGCGACCTCAACCTGCGCACCGAGATCTGCCGCCGTGCGCTGCGCCACGGACAGGCGCTCACGCCCGACGATGTCGCGATCACCAATGGCTGTACCGAGGCGCTCTCGCTCGCGCTGCGGGCGGTGACGAAATCGCGGCGACACCGTTGCCGTCGAGACGCCGACCTATTTCGGGCTGCTGCAAGTTCTGGAAGCGCTGGAGCTGAAGGCGCTGGAGCTGCCCACGGATGCCGATGAGGGCTTGGAGATCGCGGCCCTGGAGAGGGCGCTCGCGGCCAAGCCGGTCGCGGCCTGCCTGTTCTCATCAGGCTTCAACAACCCGCTCGGCTGCGAGATGTCGGACGGAAAGAAACGCGCGATCCTGGCGCTGCTTGCCCGCCACCGGGTGCCGCTGATCGAGGACGACATTTACGGCGATATCTATTTCGGCAAGAAGCGGCCGAAGCCGTTCGTGGCTCTCGCACCCGGCGCCGACATCATCTATTGCAGCTCGTTCTCCAAAACCCTCGCCCCCGGCTACAGGACCGGCTGGGTGGCGACGGGACGGTTTATGCAGCGCATTCTGGAAGCCAAGTTTTCGCTGACGCTGTGCGGCGCGGCGTTGCCCCAGGCGGCGATCGCGGCATTCCTGTCGTCAGGTGGGTATGACAACCATTTGCGCCGGGTGCGCCGCGTCTTCGCCGAAAACATTGACCGAATGACCCGCGCCATCGACCGCAGCTTTCCTGCCACGACGCGTGTCACCCGGCCTGCGGGCGGGTTCGTACTATGGCTCGAGCTGCCGGCCAGCTTCGATAGCCGGCGTTTGTTTGCCGCGGCGATCGCGCGCGGCATCTGCTTTGCGCCGGGCGACCTGTTCTCGGCGGCGAAAACGCACCGCAACTGCTTTCGTCTCAGTTGCGGCCATGTATGGAACGATCGCATCGAACGCAGCATCGAGACGCTCGGCGCGCTCGCTGCCAAGATCCTTGGCGAGGGTTGAGCGGAGGGGCAAGAGCATTTTCCAGCAAAGTGGATACCGGTTTGCGTCGAGAAAATGCGACAAGACAAAGAACGAGAGCCCCATTCCGATTCAGTCGGAATGGAAAAGGCACTAAGCCGCGTTTTCCGTCGCCGGCGGCACGGCCGGTGCGGCGCGCATGATCATGCCGAACAGGTCTCGCGGATCGTCGGGGTCGGCAAGCAGGTCGAGCTCCTCGTAAAGCCCGGTGCGCTCAAGCTGGTCGCGGACATAGCGCAGCGCGGAGAAATCCTCCGTGGCAAAACCGACGGAGTCGAACAGCGTGATCTGCGTCGGCTCGCGGCGGCCGGGCGCCGCTCCGGTCATCACCTGCCATAGCTCCGTGACCGGATGGTCCGCCGGCAATTGCTGGATCTCGCCCTCGATGCGGGTCTGCGGCGGATATTCGACGAAGATGTCGGAGCGCAGCAGGATGTCCTTGTGCAGCTCGGTCTTGCCGGGACTGTCGCCGCCGACCGCGTTGATGTGCACACCCGCGCCAACCATGTTGTCGGTCAGGATGGTGGCGTATTGTTTGTCGGCGGTCGCGGTGGTGATGATCTGCGCGCCTTCGACCGCCTCTTCCGGGGAGGCGCATTTCGTGATCGTCAGGCTGCGATTGGCGAGGTTGCGGGCGCAGCGCTCCGTCGCCGCCGGATCGATGTCGTAAAGCCGCAGCCCCTTGATCCCGAGCAGCGCCTTGAAGGCGAGCGCCTGAAACTCCGACTGCGCCCCATTGCCGATGATCGCCATTGTATGCGCATCCTTGGGCGCGAGATATTTTGCCGCCAGCGCCGAGGTGGCCGCCGTGCGCAGGGCAGTGAGGATCGTCATTTCGGAGAGCAGCATCGGATAGCCGCTGTTGACGTCCGAAAGCACGCCGAACGCCGTCACCGTCTGCAGACCGCTGCGGGTGTTCTTCGGATGGCCGTTGACATATTTGAATGCGTAGACGCTGCCGTCGCTGGTCGGCATCAGCTCGATGACGCCGTCGCTCGAATGCGATGCGATGCGCGCCGTCTTGTCGAACAGCTCCCAGCGCTTGAAGTCGGCCTCGATATAGTCGGCGAGCTCGCGCATGAAGGTTTCGACGCCGACCGTCAGCACCAGCTTCATCATGCTGTCGACGCTGACGAACGGGACGATGTTGATCTTGTCGTGTCTCACCATCATGGGATCAGCTCCTTGCCTGCTTCAAGTTGCGCCGCCCCCCACGCGCCGCCGGATTGCCCCTGTGCCCCGCGGCCGCCGAACAGCGTGGCGACCAGATCGATCGTAACTTTTGCCGTGCGGCCCTCGTCGTCGAGCGACGGATTGAATTCGACGACATCGAGCGAGGTCATCAGACCGCTGCGATGAACAAGCTCCATGGCGCATTCCGCCTGGCGGAGGCTGGCGCCGTCCGCAACTCCGGTTCCGACGCCGGGCGCGATCCCGGGGTCGAGGACGTCGATGTCGAAGCTGACATGGAGGAGGCCGTTGGTCCGCGCGACGGTTTTCAGGAATGGCGCAAGCAGGGGCTCGACGCCCGGCGCATCGAGCGCATCCATGCCGTGCACCCGAACGCCGTGCTCGGTCAGCAGCGTCTGCTCCAGCGGGTCCACCGAACGGATGCCCAGCATCATCACGTTCGACGGTGCGACGCTTGCCTTCAGCGGCCGGCCGAGGATCGCGTCGAAGCCGGGAAGGCCGCAGAAAAACGCGACCGGGACGCCGTGGAGATTGCCGGTCAGCGTCGGTGTCGAGCGTGTTGAAATCCGGATGCGCATCGAGCCAGAGCACGTAAAGCGGGCGGCCGAGCGACTTGGCGTGCGCGGCAGCGCCGGCGACCGTACCGAGCGAAAGGCTGTGATCCCCACCGAGCCAGACCGGCAGCGCGCCCGTCTGCAGGAGATTCTGCGCGAACGGCTTCAGCCGGCGCGCCCAGCCCGCGGTCTCGTCGAGATTACGCACGCGTGGGTTCGCGGCGCGCAGCCCCGAAACCGGCACCGGAGCAAGGTCGCCGTAATCCTTTACGCGGAAGCCGGACCGGGTCAGTGCCGCGACGATGCCGGCCTGCCGCAGAGCCGCCGGTCCGCGCGCCGTGCCGAGCTGGCTGGCGCCGCCTTCGACAGGCGCGCCGATCAACGCGATCTGACGACCATCCCCGCTTGCCACTCTCACTGCTCACCTCCTGGACCGCCAAGCGCCGACGGTCTGTTTGCTACCTATCAAGAATGCTCTCTTAGGCTGGCGGATTCGAGTAGGCCAACTGCGCAAAATGCTTTATCAGATTCGCAAACTGTCGGCTCGAATTTAGCAAAATGGTGGAAAACACCTTGGATGGCATCGATCTGAGCCTGATTTCAGCGCTGCGCCGCGACGCCCGCCGGCCGATTTCCGACCTGGCTCAGGAACTTGGCGTTTCGCGCGCAACCGTGCGCTCGCGCATGGACCGGCTGATCGAGTTGGGGCAGATCGTCGGCTTTTCGGTTCAGCTCCGGTCCGACCTTCAGGAGCCGGCGATCCGGGCGATCATGCTGATCGAGGTCGAGGGTAAGGCCTCCGACCAGGTGGTGCAGCGGCTTAGCGGCATTCCCGAGGTCCAGGCCATCCATGCCACCAACGGCCGCTGGGACCTGGTCGCTGAGATTGGAACGCCAGACCTGCCGAGTTTCGACGAGACGTTGCGGCGCATCCGGTTGATCGCGGGGATCTCGGGCACGGAGACCAATCTCCTGTTGTCGACCCGGAAGCGCACCGGGGCGCTCGGGCCAAGGAGCTGAGTCCCGGCTGCGCCGCCACGGCGCGTCGGGATTCGCCGTTCCCCAGTTGAGCAGGATCAATGACGCAACGGGCGTTCCCGCCTAGAATTTCTGCGCTGGCGGTTCCCCGCCGCGACGTTACCGGCCGGCGGTAAGCCGAACGGCGTGGCCCCTCGCAGCAGGACGGGCCCGATTTCGGAAGACAGATGCTGGATCTCACCGGACTGACGGACTTTATCGGCGACAAAGGCGCGGCCGCGCTCGGCGGCCTGCTGGTCGGCCTTATGTTCGGCGTGTTCGCCCAGCGCAGCCAGTTCTGCCTGCGATCCGCAACTATCGAGTTCTGGCGCGGATCGATCGGCCCGAAGACCGCCATCTGGCTGCTCGCTTTCGGCGCGGCGCTGTTCGGCGTGCAGGCGCTCGTCGTGGAAGGCACGATCGACACCACCGCCGTGCGCCAGCTCTCGACGCCGGGGACGATGTCCGGCGCGGTCATTGGCGGCGTGCTGTTCGGCATCGGCATGATCCTCGCCCGCGGCTGCGCCAGCCGGCTCCTGGTGCTTTCGGCGACCGGCAATCTCCGCGCATTGATCGCCGGGCTGATCCTGACCGTCGTGGCCCAGGCTTCGCTCACCGGCGCGCTATCGCCGCTCCGCAACATGCTCTCGGCGCTCTGGATCGTCGAGCCGGGCGTGCGCAACATGTCGGCGCATCTGCCCAGCCTGGCCGGACTCATCGGCGGCGCGCTGGTGCTTGCATTCGCGGTGGCGCTGGCGGTTTATCGGCGACTGCCGCCCTGGGTGATGCTCGCCAGCGTCGGTGTCGGCGGCGCGGTGGTGGCGGGCTGGTGGTATACCAGCATCTTGGCGCAACAGGCGTTCGATCCGGTCGCGGTGCAAAGCGTCAGCTTTACCGGACCGTCGGCCAACACGCTGATGGCGCCGATCAATCAACCCGGCCTGCCGTTCGATTTCGACATTGCGCTGGTGCCGGGGGTCTTCGCCGGCGCGTTCCTCGCGTCGCTGCTGAGCGGCGATTTCCACATTCAGAGCTTCAATGAAGAGGTCGGCTTGCCCCGCTACATCGCTGGCGCCGGTCTCATGGGTTTCGGCGGGATGCTGGCCGGCGGCTGCGCGGTCGGAGCGGGCGTGACCGGCGGCTCGATGCTGGCGCTGACGGCCTGGGTGGCGCTCACCGCGATGTGGGCGGCCGCGGGCGTGACGGATCTTGTGGTCGACCGGACCGAAACCGCCTCATCCCTCGCCGCGCAACCGGCCGTCATGCAGCAAATCCGATAGGCAGCGCACGACGGCAATGGGCATGGAACGGCGAGGAGACGCTTGCCGAGGACCAACTCGCGGCGCGCTATAATGGCGCTCTGGGCAAGACGCTCATGACCATCCGGCAAACGTGCTCCTGCCGCCGAGCGCGGCTTCGATCCTGATCGCTTCGTTCCATTTCGCCATCCGCTCCGAGCGCGCGAACGAGCCGACTTTGAGCTGGTCAGCCCGCCAGCCCACCGCCAGATGCACGATGGTGACGTCCTCGGTTTCGCCGGACCGGGCGGAGATGATCGTCTGCCAGCCCGCGTCGCGCGCGGCATCGAAGGCGGCCCGCGTCTCGGTCAGCGTGCCGGCCTGGTTGGGCTTGATCAGCGCGGTATTGCAGGCGTCTAGGTCGACGGCGCGCCGGACGCGATCGGCCGAGGTCACGAGATAGTCGTCGCCGACCACCTTGACGCGTCCGCCGACTGCCGCGGTGAACGCCGCCATGCCGGCATCGTCATCCTCCGCGACCGGATCCTCGACCGAGATGATCGGGTAGCGCTGGCACCAGCCGGCCAGCTTCTCCACCCAGGCGGTGGTTTCGAATAAGGCGTCGTCGGTTGCGAGCCGGTAGCCGCCCGCGGTCCGGAACTGCGTGGCCGCGACGTCGAGAGCGATGCCGATATCCGTGCCCGGCCGGTATCCGGCGCGCTCGATTGCGCGGACGGTCTGATCGAGCACCTCTTCGTTCGAGCCGAATTCGGGCCACCAGCCGCCTTCATCGGCAACGCCGCGCAACAGCCCGGCCTCGGCCATCAGTGCGCCGGCCGCGCGATAGACTTCGGCCACCATGACGGTCGCCTCGTCGAAGGACGACGCCGACACCGGCACGGCCATGATGTCCTGAAGGTCGATGCGCCGCCCGGCATGAGCGCCGCCGCCGAAAATCTGGATGATCGGCATCGGCAGGCGCGGCTCGCCGTCTCTGGCGAGGTAGCGCCATAAAGGCACCGCTCGGGCCGCGGCGGCGGCGTGCGCGGCGGCCATCGACACGGCGACGATGGCGTTGCCGCCGAGGCGGGCTTTGTTCGGCGTTCCGTCCAACGCGATCATTGCCGCGTCGATCCCGGCCTGATCGTCGGCCGCCATGCCGGTGAGTACGGGTGCGATTTCATCGCCGATCGCCCGGCAGGCCGCATCGACGCCGAGCCCGCCGAAGGCTGCCCCGCCGTCGCGCAGGTCGACCGCTTCGCCCGATCCGCGCGAAGCACCCGCCGGTGCGATGGCTCTGCCCGTCGCGCCGCCGGCAAGCGTCAGCTCGGCCTCGACGGTCGGGCGTCCGCGCGAGTCCCAGACCCGCCGCGCGGTAACGGTCTCGATGCGCATATCCATTCAGTCGCTTTCCTTCGGACTGGTTGCCGCCCATTCGCCTTGAATTGCCGCGAGATCAGCCGGCGGGCCGGCAAGCAGCGCCCGCGCCGCCGACCGCACCCGGGCCTTGTCGTCCTCCATCGGCGATATATTCCACCGGCGACTTGCCGTCGATCCTGGCGAGCAGCAGCGCCGGGAGAAGTGTCGCCGCGCGGTGCTCAAGCTCGCCGGCCGGCTCCCAGTCCACGCCGCGCAGATAGCTCTCGGTCAGCCGCAGAAAGGCCGCGCCGAGCGCAGGCGCGGCGCCAGGGACAGCCACGGTCTTCAGCAGCAGGTGATTGAGGCAGAATGCGAGATCGAATGCGGGATCGCCGTACCAGGCGCATTCGGCATCGAGAAACACGGGCCCATCACTGCCGATGAGGATGTTTTTCGGGCTGATATCGCCATGAGCGACGGTCCGGCGTGTGGACAGAGTGCGCGCGGCGAGGGCTTCGAGCCTGTCGGCGAGGTCCGGATGCGCGCGGGCCGTCGCGAGCAGATACGGCTCCAGCCGGATGGATTGGAAGATCGTGTCAGTGGCGAACAGGCTCGGGGAAAGCGGGTCGCGGGCGAAGGCCGAATGAATTGCGGCGAGCCGCGAGCCGACCTGCGCCGCGGCGGTTTCGTCGACCCGCCCGGCGAGCAGCTCCGCTTTCCAGCAGCGATAGTCTGCCGGGTCCAGATAGGTCATGGCGAAGATGCCGGCACCCGGATCGTCCGCCAGAATCGCAGGCACCGCTTGAGGCAAGGTCGCCGCCACGCCCTTGAGCCATGCCGATTCATAGATGCTGCGCTCGACGGGCGCGAACCATTCCGCCGCCACGCGCAATTGCGGCAGCGCACGCTTCACGCAGAACCGTCCGCCCGAGTGCTCGACCAGCCAGATATCCGAGGACACGCCGCCGGTGAGCGGCGCAAAGCGCGCGGTGGCAAGATCGTGCACCAGGCCGGCGGAGACGACAAAGTCGGCAATGGCTGGATCGGGGTCTTCGTGCGTTGCAGACATGGTGGTCCGTTGGTGGGAGCGTCCCGACATGGTTTGGGCGGCGCTCACCGGCCGATTATCGGTTCGGCCGGCCGTGAAAGCAATCAACCCGGCGAAAGCAAAAATCCGCGGATCCCGCTGGCGCTCGCAAAAAGAAAGTTGAGACTGTCGGATCGCGCGGCCGGCGGTCGTCCTGGATATATCCCGGCGCAAACAGGAGGAATAGCCATGACGATCAAGCAAAGGATTTCCACGCATCTATGGTTCGACGACAATGCCGCCTGCCGTGCCCGCTTTGCCATGGGGGAGCCCTGACATGGATCTTGCGGACACCATCCCCGATCGGGCAAAAGCGGGGCATGCCAGCGCTGAAACCGCCGACCGAGCCCGCATCATGAAAGTCGCCACAGATCTGGTCATCCGCCGCGGCAAGACCATCCTCTTCATCCGCCGCCGCAATGAACCGTTCAAGGGCATGCTTGCCCTTCCGGGCGGGTTCGTCGACGACGATGAAACCATTGAGCGGGCGGCGGCGCGCGAACTGGAGGAGGAAACGTCGCTGCGCGTTGCGGAGGACCGGCTGCGGCTGGTCGGGGTGTTTTCGCGCGTCGACCGGGACCCGAGGCAGCGGGTGATATCGGTCGCCTATTGCTGCGAGGTGCCGCGGGGAACGCGCGCGCGGGCCGGCGACGATGCCGCCGATGCCGTTTGGCTGTCGAAGGAGAAGGCCGTGAAGACGGGGCTCGCCTTCGATCACGCCGGGATTATCGACGCTTTGGAATAGGCGGACGCCACGGGCGGCGGCGCAGGCTCCCCGCGCTCAGTCATCGTGCCAGCGCGGTCGGATGCAGCCCAAGTATTGAGCGTCATTCTCAGGACCGCCGCGTTTTATCGGATCGGCTCGCCAGTCCGCGTTGCGGGTTGATCGTCTAATCCTATCGATCCGCGCTTCTGCCCCAGCGCTTTCCCGCGACAAAGTTTACAAGACTGTAAGCTGGCGGTCAGGAAGCGGAAAAGCGCGCGCACTAAGTTGGCACCTGAATTCGGCCTCGGTCCTGCCGCCCTCGGCGTCATGTCCGGCCAGACAGAATTTAGGAACCATCGATATGCGCAGAATGAAAATCCTGCCCGTTCTTGGGCTTATGTTCGCCGCTACGTTCGCGGCGGCAGGCAGCGCGGCGGCAGACGATCACTACGTCCATCCGTCCGATCATCGCGTCGTCAGGGGCGATTGGCACAATTTTCATCGGGTGGACGATTGGCGTCCGGGCCGCGGGCATTACTGGAGACATCATTACCGTCCCTATGCGCGCTACTGGTACCCCTACGACGCGCCCGACAACTACGCCTATTCCGACAATTATGACGGTCACTCATGCGCCTATTTCCGGCACAGATGGCTTGCGACCGGCAGCCGCTATTGGCACCGCCGCTACAATTGGTGCCTGGAGGACTGATTTCCTGAAAGCGGTCCGCGCGGATCGGACAGGCTTCGCGCGGACTTGCGGATCCCGAACGTTTCGTTCTTCGGCCGCCCTGACGTTGCATCTCTCACAATGGACCGGGGCAGGCGCTTGGCGTCTGTTCCTTGTGGCGAGCATGGCAGGAGACGGGCGTTCGGGATCAGCCTTTTCGCATCACGCTCATTGAAGAGCGACAACGGCGAGCTTTGGAGCTTCCGCGCCGGAGGTTCTTCTCGTTCCGAATTCCGCCGGCGAGGGGCGGGACAGTCATGACCACGTTTGAAAACCGGGCGAAATCCACCAAGATCGCGCTCGAGAGAAGTCTTGCCATGACGGCGCCGCCCGCCGCCGGGCCCGCAGTCGCCAGCCTCGATGGGATCGGTGCCTACCGAGCCGTCCGCGGCGAATTGCAGCACCGAATCCGCGCCAGGGACTTGTCCGCGTTCGGCGCGGCTTTGGCCGCTGCGCTGTTGCTGGTGGTCGCCTTCGCGCTCTATCGGACGCTGGAACAGCTCCGCGGCGCGGACATCGTCGACGCTATGCGAGGGCTGATGTGGAGCAGCATCGCCGGCGCAGCGGTCGCAACCGCCGGCTCGTATCTCGCGCTCGTCGGCTATGATCTGCTTGCGCTCCGGCAGGTCCGGGCCCGCAATATTCCTCCGGCCTTTGCCGCGCTGACCTCGTTCATCAGCCACAGCTTTACCTTCATGCTTGGCTTCGGCGTGCTCACCGGCGGTGCCGTCCGGCTGCGGCTCTATCAGCTCAAGGGACTGGAGCCGAGCCGCATTCTGGCGGTCGGGTTGCTTTGCACGCTGACGTTCTGGATCGGGCTCGCGGCGCTGGGTTGCCTCTGTCTGGTGCTGGCGCCGTCGGCCGTAGCCGCTGCCGACGGGCTTTCTCCTGCTCTCAACAGCGTCGTCGGGGCGCTTCTCGCCATTGCCCTCGCCGGGTGGATCGCCTATTCCGCGATATACCCGCGGAGCGTGACGCTGGCGGGCTGGCGGTTGCATCTGCCGGGCCCCGGCACGAGCGTGGCGGCCATGGCCATCGGCGTCGCCGATACCGGTTTTGCCGCGCTCGCGCTATGGCTGCTGCTGCCGCAATCGGCGGCCGTCGACTTTCCCGGCTTCGTCGTTATCTTCGCGATCGCCACGGTGCTCGGGGTCATCAGTCATGTCCCCGGCGGGCTGGGCGTGTTCGAGGCGGTGATCATCTTCGCGCTGCCCGGCATCAGGAGCGCCGACGCGATCGGCTCCCTGCTTCTGTTCCGGCTCATCTACTATGCCGCCCCGTTCGCGCTGGCGACGACGGCTCTCGTCCTCTACGAGGCGCGGGCCAAGGTCGGCCGGCTGAGCCGGGCACAGCGCGCCTTTGCGAACGCGATCCGTCCGTTCCTTGCGCCGATCGCCGCCGTCTCGGTGTTCCTGGGCGGCTTCGTCCTGCTCGTTTCCGGCGCGCTGCCGGCCAAGCCGGACCGGCTCAGCGAACTGAGAGACTTCGTGCCATTGCCATTCGTGGAGACCTCGCATTTCGTTGCCAGCATCGTCGGCGCGCTGCTGCTGATCGTCGGCTACGGGCTGCTGCGGCGCCTGCGCTCGGCCTGGCAGATCGCCGTTCCGCTGATTGCGGCGGGCGCCGTCTTCTCGCTGACCAAGGGCATCGACTTCGAGGAGGCGTCGATCTGCCTCGCCATCCTCGCGCTCCTCTGGGTGACGCGGGCGCAGTTCTACCGCCATGCCGGCCTGCTCGAAGCGCGTCCGTCCAGGGAATGGCTGATCGCCACCGCCATTGCGATTGCCTTTTCGGTGTGGATCGGCGTGCTGGTCTACGGCCGGGTCGACTATTCGAATTCCCTCTGGTGGGACTTCGCCTATCGGGGCGATGCGCCGCGCTTCCTTCGTGCGAGCCTCGGCGTTTCGGTCACCATCATGCTGGTCCTGCTCCATAAGATCCTGCATCACGCGCCGCAGACCGCGACCGTAACGGCGACCTCCGATGCCGAATGCGTCCGCTCCATCGTCGCGCACGCCACCCAGACCTACGCGCAGCTCGCTTTCATCGGCGACAAGCAGTTCCTGCTGTCGGAGGCGGGCGACGGTTTCATCATGTACGGTGTGCGCGGCTCGACGTGGCTGGCGATGGGCGATCCGGTTGCCGCGGACAAAGAGACGGTGATCGATCTGATCTGGCGGTTCAAGGAACTGGCCGACCTGCATGGCGGTGCGCCCGCATTCTATCAGGTCTCCTCCGCCTATATGCCGCTCTATATCGACGCCGGATTTTCCTTCGCCAAGCTCGGAGAGGAAGCCCTTGTCGACCTCGATCATTTCACGCTGGACGGCAGCGAGGGCCGCAAGCTGCGCCAGAGCAAAGCCCACGCCGAACGCCAAGGCCTGTCTTTCGAGATCGTGCCCGCAAGAGACGTACCCGCGCTGCTTGCGCAACTGAAGCCGGTTTCCGACGCCTGGCTCGCGGCCCGCAGGTCAAAGGAAAAAGGCTTCTCGCTCGGCTTCTGGTCCGAGGCCTATCTCAGCCGCTACGACGTCGCGGTGATCCGATACGAGGGTAAGTGCGTCGCCTTCGCCAATATCTGGAAGTCCGCCGGGGAGAACGACTATTCGGTCGACCTGATGCGCCACCTTCCCGACCTTCCGAACGGCACGATGGACTATCTGTTCATCTGCCTGCTGGCGGAGGCGAAGGAGGAAGGCTACCGGTGGTTCAATCTCGGCATGGCGCCGCTCTCCGGCCTGCCGCGCC
Organism: uncultured Alphaproteobacteria bacterium; assembly: GCA_963727575.1. Classification (GTDB taxonomy): domain Bacteria; phylum Pseudomonadota; class Alphaproteobacteria; order Rhizobiales; family Rhodomicrobiaceae; genus JAHQVI01. Next base: position 27,808 of record CAVSIA010000024.1, on the reverse strand, counting down.
ACAGGCTGGCCTCGCTCTGGTGCCGGTTCGGCGCGCTCGTCTACCGGCACGGCAGCCCGTTCTACAATTTCCAGGGGCTTTGCGAGTTCAAGCGAAAGTTCAAACCGGAATGGCGGCCGAAATATCTGGCCCATCCCGGCGGCCTGTCGATGGCCCGTGTGCTGATGGATGCGACCACGCTGATCGCCTCGGGTCCGCAGCGTGCGGAAAAACAAGGGGTTACACGATGAATGCGTTCAGGGCCGCTCTGCTTATCGCCGGCATCGGCCTTGGCCTGTGCGGCCGGCCGGAGGCGGCGACGGCCGCCGAGCGCAGCATGACGATCAGCGCCGACCTTATCGGCGATGTGCAGGTGCTTGCGCCCGTCGCCGAGCCCAAGCTGCTCGTGATCTTCGTCTCCGGCCGGGACGGCGTCACGCCGGCGCGAACCACTGAGGCGGAGCAACTCGTGGCGAAGGGCGCGGCGGTGGCGCTTGTCGATTTGAACACGCTCATCGCCAAGCAGGCCGCGAGCGACGATCAGGACTGTCACTACGTGTTCGGCGACTTCGAGGATTTCGCCCGGATCGCCGAACGCCAGCTCGGCATGGCGAACTGGCGCTGGCCGGTCGTTCTGGGAAGGGGCGAAGGCGGCACGCTCGCTTATCTTGCCGTCGCCCAGGCGCCTGAGAATACCGCCGCCGGCGCCGTCAGCATCGGCTTTGCGCCGCGATTGGCGACGAAGCTGCCGCTCTGCCCCGGCGCGCCGAAGGCCGACCTGAAGGAGGGGGCCTACAGCTACACGCCGATGAAGGAGATGCCGGGCCGGTGGACCTGGATCAGCCCGACCGCGCCGTCCGCGGACCTTGCCGAATTCGCCGATCCGAAACAGGGCGGCCGGATAGAGGTCGTCAGCGGCGAGGCCGCGCAATTCGCAGCGGCGAGCGAGGCGGTGTTCGACATCGGCGCCGCGCCGACCGCTCCGCTGGCCGACCTGCCGCTGATCGAGCTTCCAGCGAACGATCCTGAGGCTTTGGCGGTGTTCATCTCCGGCGACGGCGGGTGGCGCGACATCGACAAGCAGATCGGCGAGTATCTCTCGGCGCATCGTGTCAGCGTCGTCGGCGTCGACTCGCTGCGTTATTTCTGGAGCCACAAAGACCCCGCCAAGATCGCCGCCGACCTCGACCGTATCGTTGCGCACTATCAGCGCAAATGGCAGCTCCGCCGGACCGGCCTGCTTGGCTACTCTTTCGGCGCGGACGCCCTGCCGATGGCTTGGCCGCAGCTTACGCCGCAGACGCGCGAAGCGACGGTGCTGGTGGGCCTTCTGGGGCTGGAGCCGACGGCGGATCTGGAGGTTTCGGTGAGCGGCTGGCTGGGGCTGTCCTCGTCGAACGAAACCGCGGTCCGGCCTTTTCTCGCCCTGCTTCAGGCGGACAAGGTCATGTGCTTCTACGGCACGGACGAGAAGCAGGCGGGCGACACGGCCTGCATGTTTCCCGAGCTGGACCGCGCCACGCGGGTCGAGCGTCCGGGCGGCCACCATTTCGACGGCAACTATCAAGCCGTCGCCGATCTGATGCTGAAGCGCCTCGTGCCCGAGTGGCGTGCCGCGTCAAGGGTGCGCTGACGGGACGGGGCGGCTATCACAACAGGCTGTCGTCGCCTGCCAACAGCGCATCCATCAGCCGGGTTTCGCGCGTGACGATCTCCCGCAGAAAGTCGTCCGCGCCGCCCATCTCTCGAAATGCGGTATAGCCGCGTTCCAGGAAGGTCTGCAGCTCATCGAGGCCGGCAAGGCGGGCCGGCTTGCGCATCGTGGTCAGCGCCATGCCGATCAACCGGCTATGCGTGAGGCGATCCAGACAGTGCCCGATATGGCCGATCAGCGCGATCTGGCGCTCACGGTCGGGGCGCCTTCCGACCTCCCGGTAAGCGGCCCCGTAAGCGGAAGGCGAGATGTTTTCGACCCGCGCCCCGAGGGCGCCGACCATTGCCATGTCCAGGCTTTCGGACAGGACGTTGAGCTCGACCGCATCCGCGACGGTTTCAATGCCCGTCGCCGGCAACACCCGTGTCATGACCGGAAGCAGGCGTTCGACATCGTCTTCGTGGCGGCTCAGATCCTTCGGTCCGTAAATGTCGGTGAGGAAGAACGCCGTGGTGGCGTTGAAGCGCGGGCTCTCCCGCAGATCCGCATGGGTTCGCGCCAGCCGTGCCGCCTGCCACTCGCGGAGCAATTCCCGGCGTGCCGCCGTCTCGGCGTCCGTCGTAAAAGACGCACGGATCTCACGAGCAAGGCCGAGCTGCTTAACCAGGCGTTCGACGATTTCATCCTTGTTTGCCATAGGTCAATGCTTGTCATCATCGTTTCGGTTCAAAACTATAGACGCCGCAAGCTTTTGCAATATCGGGGCGTCGAAACCCGGGGCGGTGCGGCAAAGTGGTCCGCTCACGGCCGATGACGGCGATACTAGCGGCCGGGGTGGAGGCGTTTTAAGGCGCAGGCATGGTGAAAAGCGAGCAGATGTCGCCGGTCGACAAGACCTGGCTGCGCATGGACCGCCCGGCCAACCCGATGGTCATCACCGGCATATTGATGCTGCAGGGCCCTGTCGATATCGAACGGCTCGAGCGCACCATCGCCGAGCGGATGCTGGCCATGCCGCGTTTCCACCAGCGCGTGGAGAAACGGGCAACCGGCTTCTGGTGGTCGCCGGATCCGTATTTCAGCATCAGCCGTCACATCAAGCGCCTTCGCCTGCCGGGCAGTGCGGGCAAGCCCGAGCTGCAGCGCTTCGTTGCCGATCTGGCGTCCCAGCAGCTCGACACGAACCATCCGCTTTGGGACTTTCATCTCGTCGAGAAATTCCACGGAGGCGTTGCCGTCGTCGCCCGCTTTCATCATGCGACCGCAGACGGTATCGCTCTGATCGGCGTATTGCTGTCCCTGACCGACGATCGCCCGGACGCGCCGATTGCCGGCCGTCCCGCTCACGGCGCCGACGTTCATGCCGGCACCCGCCCGCCCTGGCAGGACTATCTGGCCGCGGCCACGAACGCCATCGATGGCGGACTGCGCCTGTCGCGACAGGCTTTGGAAGAGGCGCGCCAGCGAGCCCTGCAGCCCGCGGAGACGTTGAGGGAAGGCGTCAGCATCGCCGGCGAACTCGCCTATCTCCTGCTGATGCCGCAGGACACCAGGACCCGGTTCAAGGGCAAGCCCTATGGCGAAAAGCGCGTCGCCTGGACTGATCCAATTGCGCTGCCCGAGGTCAAGATCGTCAGCAAGGCGCTCGGCTGCTCGATCAACGACATGCTGCTGGCGGCCGTCGCGGGATCGCTGCGTGCCTATCTCGAGGAAAAGGGCGACCGCACCAAGGGCGTCGAATTGCGTGCGCTCGTGCCGGTCAACCTTCGCGGACCGCAGCAGACCGGCCAGCTCGGCAACCAGTTCGGCATCATCGCGGTCGAGTTGCCGCTCGGTCTCGAAAATCCGCTCGCCCGCCTCTACGAGGTCCATCGCCGTATGGAGGCGCTGAAGAAATCCTATGAGGCGCCGGTCACGCTCGGATTGCTCACGGCGCTCGGCTATGCTCCGCAGATCGTCCAGGATCGCCTGTTCAACCTTTTGCTCAGTCGAGCGAGCGCGGTGATGACGAATGTTCCCGGCCCGCAGAACCCGCTTTATCTGGCCGGTGCGCGCCTCAACCAGGTGATGTTCTGGGTGCCGCAGCCGAACGATATTGCCATGGGCGTATCGATCCTGTCCTTTGACGGGCATGTGCAGTTCGGCGTGATCACCGATGCGGCCGTGATTCCCGATCCCGATGCGGTCATTGCCCATTTCGGGGCGGAGTTCGAGCAACTTCTCTACTATGTGCTGATGGAGCCCTGGGGCGAGGAGCCTTCGCAGCACGCCGCGGCCAGGGCAAACGCCGGAGGCAAGCCCCGCATCAGGCAGAGCCCGCTTCCGGGATCCGCGGCCACGCGCTCCGCCAAACGGAAAAAGACGACGCGTTAGCGCTGTTTCCCGATCACGCTCGATGCAGGTCAATCTTCCAGCTCGGCCTTGGCCAGCTCGACATCGAGCCGTTCCATCGCGTCGGCCGGCTCGCAGGCCGCGGCTTCTTCGTAGAGGCCGAGCGCTTCGGACATCTTTGACTTGCCGTACATCATCACCAGGCCGTTGGCGTATTCGACGCGGCTGATCGCCGAATCCGGATTGAGCTCCAGCGCCATCCGGAAATGACTGAGCGCCGCTTCCTTGCTGGCGCCATAGGTGAGCGAGCCGAGCGTCGAGCCGATCTTCTGGATCACAAGCGCATGATAAAGGCCGAGCGCGACATTCGCATCGGCGTGCTTCGGGGCCAGCGCGAGAGTCCGGTCGAGGCTGTTCCTGATCTTGGTGCCGGTGCCTTCGGCGAGCGCCTTGGCCACGGACTGTGTCTGGCTATAGCGGCCGAGCGCCTGGGCATAGAAGTACCAGGCGTTCGGCAGCGTCGGCGCGCAATCGTGAAGCTCCTCCGCCCGGGCGACCGCGTCGAGCAGCACGGCGGTTTTCCGGCCGGTATCGGTCTCCAGATAGCTGGCGTAGATGTTCGCCGCCTTGTTGGCGACGTTATAGCCGAGGCGGCCGAGGCCGATCCCGTGTTCCGCCGCCGCGCCGAAGTCGCCGTGATGATAGGCGCGCCAGGCGTCCTGCAATGCCTTCGCCGCTGCATCGAGCGTGCCCTTCGGCTTCAGCTCGGGATGCGTGTCGACCAGATGCTGAAGCCCGGCTTTGTCGGGAAAGGGCTCACGGTCGCCGCGATGCAGCCGGTCCCAATGTTTCTTCAGCTTCGCCCCGCCATAGTCGAAGCTCGCGCTTTCGTGAGGAAATCGGGTCCACTGCGCATATGCTTTTGCCATCGTTATGTGTCTCCGTGGCGATCATCGGATTGTCCGCCATCGTCCCCTGATGCGTCCGGGCCGCCCTCGCGCACCTGCAAGACCGTCTCCAGCCGGTCGAGCGTGTGGTGAAGCTCGCCGACCGCGGCGATCAGCCCGTTTCCTCCGCCGCCTGTCCGGCTGCCGCGGGTCGATATCGTCCGGCTTAGATCGGTCAGCACGTCGCGCCGAATGGAAATGCCGTGCCGCGCAAAGATCGGCGCAAGCTGATCGTGGCAGCGCAGAAGCTCGGCCCGCGTCCGCTGATAGGCGTGCTCCGAGAGCCGTTCGCGTTCCGCATAGCTGAAGATGTTGGCGAAAAAGATGTCCGGATCGCCGCGGCTCGGCTCGAACAGCACGACGTCGGCATCGGGGAACTCGCTCTCATAGCGGCTCATGCCGACATGCATGCGCGAATGGATGATCGACCGGAATGTCTGGGCGAGGACCGTCGGCAGGCCGCGCTCGACCAGCGACACCGGCGCGCCGCCGCGCAGACGGTGGGCGAGGTCGGCGTCGAAGGGGACGAGCGGGTTGATGCAGAGCAGGAGCTTTGCCCCTTCTCTCAGCGCCACCGAGGCGTGAAGCGTCTTCACCAGCGCGCCGTCGACATAATGCCGCCCGCCGATCTGGACCGGCGGGAAAAGGCCGGGCAGGGCGGAACTGGCCTGAACGGCGCGCGAAATCGGCACATCGTCCCATCCTGGGGCGCCGAAGGCCACCGCCGCGCCGGAGTCGAGATCCGTGGCGACGAGGAAAAGCTTCCGGTTCAGCTTGCGGAAATCGTCGGTTCGCCCCTGCGCCTCGAACAGATTGCGCAGGTAATCCGCGATCCGCGTGTTGTCGAAGATGCCGGTCGGGATCGCCTGGGCGAGCCGCTGATAGGTTTCGAAAAAGCCGCGCGAAAACGGCGCCTCGAAGTAGCTCCGTGTCGCCGAAAACAGCAGCCCCGGCAGACGCGCCAGCCGGCGTCCATATTCCCTGATCGCCGGGCGAAGCAGGATCTCCGGCTCGAACGGGTCGTCGGCAGCATCGGAGCCGATGAACAGCTCGTACATCGCGCGCGGCGTCAGACCGTTCGCCAAGCCCGCCGCGAGGAACGCGCCCGAACTCACGCCGAGATAGATATCGCACGCGGTCGGTTCGAGACCGTCGAGCGCTTCGTCGAGCGCAACCAGCGCACCGATTTCATAAATCGCGCCCAGCGGTCCCCCGCCCGCGAGCGCAATGCCTCGTACTTTCTCGCTCACCTCTGCCGTCCCCATTGCGCCCGCGCCGGTGTGCCGCGAACCATGCATGCGCCGACACGGCACCAAATGACGAGCGTCCGCCGGCGCCGTATGGTCAGGCCGACTTTTTGGTCGTGCGGCGCGCAGAGGTGGCGGCGGGCTTTGCGCCCATCGACGTCGACAGCCGGTTGACGACGGCGGTCAGCTCGGCGACGCGGTCCGAAAGCACCTTCACGTCCTTGTCGGTGGGAACGCCGAGCGTGCGCAGCGCGCGTGCGACCCGGTCCTCGAAGACCTGTTCGAGCTTGTCCCAGGTGCCGGACGCAGCGGCGTTGACTTCGGCCATTTTATCGTCCGCAGTCTGCCTGGCGCGCTGCTGGACGACTTCGCCCTCCTTGACGAGCACGTCGAAGAATTTGCCGCCTTCCTGCTGCGCCTTGGCGAACGCACCGAGGCCGGCGAGCCAGATGTTGTGCGCCGAGTCCCGGATCGTCATCGCCAGGGTGCCGTCTGCGTCGTCGCCCGCGAGGGCCTTAAGCTTCTTTGCCATCGACTTTTACTCCCCATCTTGATCGGAATTTGGATGGGACTGGATGAAATCCGAACTCCCAAGTAGAGGACTGTAATACCGCCATGAGGCCTTCGAATTGATCACGGTCAAACGGGCGCTCGCCCGCGCCAACTATTCTGACCGTGGCGCGAAGGGAGAGCGGCATGAACTATCTTGTGACAGGTGCGAGCGGGTTTATCGGCAAGAGGCTTGTGCGCAAACTGCTCGGCCGTCCGGGCGCGAAGGTTTACGTGCTCATGCGCGACGCCTCGCCCGAGCGCGTCGCGGCATTGCGAACGTTCTGGAGTGCCGACAAGACCCACGTCGTCGCGATTGCGGGAGACATCGGCAAGCCGGACCTTGGCGTGTCGGCGAAAGACCGGCAGAAGCTGGCCGGCAAGATCGATCACGTTTTCCACCTTGCCGCCGTCTACAATCTCAAAGCCGATCCGGAGCTGCAGATGCGGACCAATGTGGAGGGCACGCGGAACGTTCTGGAGTTTGCCGCCGCGATCGGCGCGGGCCGCTTTCATCACATCAGCTCGATTGCCGCGGCGGGCCTCTATCAGGGCATCTTCCGCGAGGACATGTTCGAGGAGGCGCGCGGCCTCGACCATCCGTATTTCGCCAGCAAGCATGGCTCGGAAAAGCTGGTCCGCGCCGAGCGCAGGATTCCCTGGCGCATCTATCGTCCGGGGATCGTGGTGGGCGATTCCAAGACCGGCGAGATCGACAAGATCGACGGCCCGTATTACTTCTTCAAGCTGATCCAGAAGGCCCGTCAGGCGCTGCCGTCCTGGGTGCCGATCGTCGGCATAGAGGGCGGGCGCATCAATCTGGTGCCGGTCGATTTCGTCGTCGACGCGCTCGACCATATCGCCCATCTCGAAGAGGGCGACGGCGCGTGCTATCACCTGACCGATCCGGAGCCGCGCCGCGTCGGCGACATCTTCAGCATCTTTCTCAGCGCCGCCCATGCGCCGCGTCCGAGCGTGCGGATCAATGCCGCGCTGTTCAACCTCGTCCCGAGCGGGCTTGCTCAGGGACTTTGGGCGCTGACGCCGGTGCGCCGCATCTACAAGCGGCTGATGAAGGATCTCGGCCTGCCGGACGAGATCTTCGCCTTCATCAACTATCCGACGCGCTTCGACTTCCGCGAGGCTGAACGGCTCCTTGCCCCCGCCGGGATCAAGGTGCCGCCGCTTGAGGATTACGCCTGGCGGCTTGTGGGACTATTGGGAGCGCCACCTCGATCCGGACCTGCATATCGACCGCACGCTGCGCGGCAAGGTCGCCGGGCGCGTCGTGCTGATCACCGGCGGCTCGTCGGGGATCGGCAAGGCGACGGCAATGAAGCTGGCGGAGGCCGGGGCGACGACGGTCATCGTGGCGCGCGACGCGGAACGGCTTGCGGCGGCGAAGCAGGAGGCGGCGGAGCGCGGGCTGCATCTTATCACCTACCGGGCCGACATCGCCGACGAGGCGGAATGCCGGGAGCTTGCGAGCGCGCTGCTCCAGGATCACGGCGGCGTCGACATCCTGATCAACAATGCCGGCCATTCGATCCGCCGCGCCATCGAGCACTCCTATGACCGCTTTCACGACTTCGAGCGGACCATGGCCGTCAACTATTTCGGCGCGCTGCGTCTGACGCTGGCACTCCTGCCGCACATGGCCGAGAAGGGGCGGGGCGGGCATATCGTCAATATTTCCTCGATCGGCGTGCTCGCCAGCGCACCGCATTTTTCCGCCTACGTCGCATCGAAGGCGGCGCTGGAGGCGTGGACGCGCTGCGCGGCGGCCGAATATCTGGATCGCGGCGTGGAGTTCACCACGATCAACATGCCGCTGACCCGCACGCCGATGATCGCGCCGACGAAATTCTACGACAATGTCCCGGTGCAAACGCCGGAAGAGGCGGCCGGCCTCGTCGCCGAGGCGATCACGCGCCGGCCGGTCAGACTGGCGACGCGCCTCGGGATGTTCGGCCAGATCGCCCATGCCCTGGCGCCGCACCTGGCGCTGATCGTCAACAATACCATGTTCCGCATGTTCCCCAACTCCGCGGCTGCGACGAACGGGAAGGCGGCGCCCCGCGAGCCCACCGCGGACCAGGTTGCGTTCACCCAGCTTCTGCGCGGGATTCACTTCTGACATCCGCCTCGCCGAGTGCCTCCAACACGTACCGCAGGACGCGCGGCGAGAACACCATCGAGAGATGGCCCAGTCCCGAGACGATGTGCTCGCGGACGCCGGGCATGCGGGCGCGATCCTGGGGTAGGATGAAATTGTCGGTGGTGCTCCAGATGTTCACCGTCGGGACCGGCGGCGGGCCGCTTTGGTTCAGCCGCGCGATCCATTCGCCCCCCGGCCGCATCTCATGGGCATTGCGGCCAAGCCCGAGCCACGCGAGCGCCGTTCCCCTGTGAGGCGTTCCGATCGTGATGAGCTGTGCGACACGGTCCGGGCCATGCCGGCGCAGATAGGCGCGCGCGACCAGACCGCCCATGCTGTGGGCGACAAGGACGATGCGGCCCGACGTGGTCTGAGCGGCCAAGGCGTCGATGCGTGCGGCCAGCGATTCGGCAAGCCGGTCGATGCCGGCCAGCGGCGGATCCAGATCGACGGTGGCGACGCTGACGCCCTTCCGGCGAAGTTCGCGCGCCAGCCACCACCAAAGCCCGCTATTGCAGACATAGCCGTGGACGAGCAGCACTGGCGTTACGCCGCGACCGGGAGCGCGGTCGTCGCCCATCCACCAGCGGGCGAAGGGCTGAATGAAGACAAAAAGCCCGAAGAATGCCAGCCAGTCGGCGTGACCCGCCCGCCGGAGCCGTCGACGATCCGGCCGCAGCCCGGCTTCCAGCCGCCGGCTGTATACGGCCGCGAGGATGCCGGTCACCATCGGAACGATCGAATTGAGCGCGATGAAGGCCGCGACGCAGATCCCCGCGGCAGCGGCGCCGCCGATGCGGTGGCCGGCGATCAGGACCGTCCACAGGCCGAGCAGGAAAAGCCCTTGGCCGAGCAGCACGCGCCGGAGCCATCTCCCAAGCATTGTCCCTCCTCCGCGCTCGCCCCTCAAGGCGCTGGCAGATCGTCATCGCCCAGATGCCAGACGTTTGCCCGTCCGGGATTGACATAACGCAATGATGCGGTGCGTCATCTGGCCCTACGATTTTCTGTTCGATCGGCTAAGATAAGCGGATGATCAACGACCCTGCTGCGGTGGGCTTAAGAAGAATAAAAGAAAACCTGGGACGGAACACATGGAAAAGACTTGGCTGCAAAGCTATCCGCCGGGCATACCCGCTTCAATAGACCTTGGGGACGATCGCTCCATCGGTCAGCTTTTCGAGCGCTCCGCCCGACGCTTCGCGGGCAAAGTCGCCTTCGTCAACATGGGCGCTTCGCTCAGCTATGCCCAGCTCGACACGCTGTCCCGCGCTTTTGCGGCCTATCTGCAGAAGGACCTTCGCCTGCCCAAGGGCTCGCGCATCGCGTTGATGATGCCGAACATGCTGCAATATCCGGTTGCGCTTTTCGGTGCGCTCCGCGCCGGCTACGTGGTCGTCAACTGCAACCCGCTTTATACGCCGCGCGAGCTCGAACATCAGCTCACGGACTCCGGGACCGAAACCATCGTCATCGTCGAGAACTTCGCCGCGACCCTCGCCAAGATCCGCGATAAGACGCCGATCAAACATGTGATCACCACCCAGCTCGGCGACCTGCTCGGCTTTCCCAAAAGCCTGCTCGTCAATTTCGTCGTCAAGCGCGTCAAGCGGATGGTGCCGGCCTGGGACATCCCCGACGCCATCCCGTTCCGATCGGTCCTGGCCAGAGGATCGGCCCTGACATTCGATGCGGTAAACGTCGATCGCGACGACCTGGCGTTTCTGCAATATACCGGCGGCACGACCGGCGTACCCAAGGGCGCCATGCTGACCCATGGGACCCTGCTGGCCAATCTCGAGCAGGCGAGGCTGTGGCTTCACCATGTCCTCATCGAGGGCGAGGAAACCATCATAACCGCCCTGCCGCTCTACCATATCTTCGCGCTCACGGCGAACTGCCTGGTCTTTCTGAAGATCGGCGCGCGCAATGTGCTGATCACCAATCCGCGCGACATCCCCGGCTTCGTCAAGGAGTTGAAGACATATCCGTTCACGGTGGTAACCGGCGTCAATACGCTCTTCAACGCCCTGCTCAACGATCCCGGATTCGCCGGCGGTGGACTTCTCGCGCCTGCGCGTCACGCTCGGCGGCGGGATGGCGGTGCAGGAGGTCGTCGCCAAGCGATGGCAGGAGGTCACCGGCAATCCGCTCCTCCAGGCTTACGGGCTGACCGAAACCTCGCCCGCGGTCACCGTCAATCCTCTGAACCTCAAGGAGTTCAACGGCTCGATCGGCTTGCCTCTCCCGTCGACCGAGATTTCGATCCGCGACGACGAAGGTCACGAGGTCGCGCCCGGCGAGTCCGGTGAGCTCTGCATCCGCGGTCCGCAGGTCATGGCGGGATATTGGAACCTGCCGGAGGAGACCGCCAAGGTCATGTTTGCGGACGGCTTTCTGCGCACCGGCGACATGGCCAAGGTCGACCAGCGGGGCTTCGTCTACATCATCGACCGCAAGAAGGATATGATCCTGGTCTCCGGCTTCAACGTCTATCCGAACGAGGTCGAGGACGTCGTGCAGACCCACCCCGGCGTATTGGAGGTCGGCGCGGTCGGCGTGCCCGATCAGCGCTCCGGCGAGGCGGTCAAGGTCGTCGTCGTCAAAAAGGATCCGCTGCTCACCCCGGACATGCTTTTGGCGTTCTGCCGCGAGAACCTCACCGGCTACAAGGTGCCGCGCTATATCGAGTTTCGCGACGTCCTGCCGAAGACCAATGTCGGCAAGATCCTCCGGCGCGAATTGCGATAGACCGCCGGCAGGTCACGCAAAGCCGAAAAATCCTTCCGCCTCGCGCAGCGGCGGCGCCTTCGTCAGCGCATCGATGTCCGGGGCGACGGGCCGCAGCGCGTCGACGCCGGTGAACAGCGCCTCCAGCTCCGCCGCGACGGCCAATGTGCCGAGATCGTCATGCCGGCGGCCGATGATCTGCAGGCCGAATGGCATGCCGTTGCCGTCGAGCCCCGCGGGGATAGTGACGGAGGGGTGCCCGGCAAGCGTCGAGGCATAGGCGAGCGCCAGCCAGTGATAGTAGTTCTGCGTCGGCGCGCCGTCGATCTCGGCGGGGTAAAGCTCGTGCCAGTCGCGCGGGCTGATGGTCACGGCGGGCGTCAGCAGAAAATCGGTCGTCTCGAAGAAGCGCTGCCATTGCCGGTAGAGCCTGGCGTGCAGGTTCATCGCATCGGCGACGTCGAGCGCGGAATAGCCGAGCCCCTCCTCGATATTGGCGCGGACATTCGGGCCGACCTTGTCGGGGTGTTGCTGCATCAACCCGTGATGGAAGCCGAGGAAGCTGAGCGCCCGCAGCACGGCGAAGGCCCGGTCGGCGCCGGCGCAGTTCGGTTGCGCCTGCTCGATCGCCGCGAACTGCCCGTCGAGCGCGGCGATCTTGGCGCCGAAACTGTCGCGGATGATGCGCTCGGTTGGCGCGAAGCCCAGATCCGCGCTGAAGGCGATACGTAGGGCGCTGAGATCGACGCGCGGCAGATTGCGGAAGTCTTCCGGCTGCCAAAGCGTGCGCCCATCGACCACGAGCGTCCACGGGTCACGGCGATCCGGCCGCATCTGCACGGAAAGCATGAGCGCCGCATCGGCAACCGTGCGCGCCATCGGGCCGCCGGTCGCCAGCGGGATCAGCGCCATGCCGCGCATCTCGCCCGGCACCACGCCCGGCGAGGGACGGAAGCCGACCACACCGCAGAAAGCGGCCGGATTGCGCAGGCTGCCGCCGGTGTCCGAACCGGTCGCGATCGGGCACATGCCGCAGGCGAGCGCCACCGCCGAGCCGCCCGACGACCCTGCGCAGCTTTTGCTGACGTCGTGAGGGTTGGCGGTCACCCCATAGACGGCATTACGGGTGTTCGCCCCCGCGCTCCATTCCGGATTGTTGGTCTTGCCGAGCATCACCGCGCCCGCTGCCCGCAGCGCCGCGATCATGGCGTCGTCTTTCGCCGGCACGTTGTCGCGGAAGATTTCCGAGCCGAACGTCGTCGGCAGCCCGGCGACATCGTGCATGTCCTTGACGCCGAGCGGCAGCCCGTGGAGCGGCCCGAGCGCTTCGCCGGCCGCAACCTTCGCCTCGGCGGCGCGCGCCTCGTCCATCATCCGGCCGAAATCGAACGCGACGAGCGCGTTGACGGCGGGGTTCACCGCCTCGACCCGCGCGATGCAGCTTTCGGCGAGCTCGACCGGCGAGAGCTTGCGGCGGGAGATGAGTTGGCGCGCGTCGACGGCGGTCAGGTCAGCGGGAGTGGTCATTGGCTTCTCCTTCCAGGCGATGCGGGTCACGATGATGGCTGCTTACAAATCTACGCGCCGCGTCGGCTTTGGGGAACACGGGTCTCAACGGTGCGTGACAATTTCGGCGTTCGGTAGTGGAATAAACGGGACGGGCCGCGTGTTGACATGAGCAGCGCCGTCAAAAACGGGGAGAGGAGCATTCAATGCCGAAGACGATGAAGGTGCATGTCAATCCGGGCAAATGCCAGGGACATAATCGCTGCAAGGCGCTGGCGCCGGAGCTTTTCGAGCTGGACGAATTCGGCAACTCAAGAGAAATCGGTGACGGCACCGTGCCGCCGGGGCTCGAGGAAAAGGCGGTCCTCGCCCGCGCGAACTGCCCGGAATTCGCCGTCGAGATCACTGACGAGTGAGGAGGCAGGAATGACTGACGGCAATGCCAAAGTGGCGCGTATGCCGGTCCGTGACTGGATCACGGATTGGGACCATCTCGACACCCGATGGCGAAACGATCCCTATCCGATCTGGGCCGAAATCCGCGGCAAGCCGACCATCGCCCATACCCAGCGTTTTCTCGGCGCCTATCTGCCGACGCGCTATGAGGACGTCAAAGCGATCGCCTACGACACGCAGCACTTCTCGTCGCGGCGCGTCGTGGTGCGCGAATACCGCCCCGACCGCCTCGTGCCCGCCCCGCCGATTACCTCCGACCCGCCTTATCACAAGGGCCACAAGCAGGTGCTCCTGCCGCCGTTCACGCCGGACGAAATCGCCAAGATCGAGCCGAAAGCGCGGCGGATCTGCAACGAGCTGATCGACCGCTTCATCGCCGACGGCCATTGCGATGCGGCCCAGCAATACAGCCGCCATATCCCCGTCCGCGTGATCGCCGCCATGCTCGGCGTGCCCGAGGAGGACGGCGATCTCTACATTCGCTGGATTCACGAGATCCTCGAGCTCGGCATTACCAACGACGAGGTGATGTGGAAGGGCCTCGGGGAGATGACCGAGTACTTTGTCGCCGAGATCGAGAAGCGCAAGGAGGCGCCGAAAGATGACCTCTTGTCTCGCGTGCTCAATGCGCGGATCGACGGCGAGCCGATCTCGGAGGACATCGCGCTCGGCATGTTGCGGCTTCTGCTCATCGCCGGCATCGACACCACCTGGAGCGCGATCGGCGCCTCGCTCTGGCATCTAGCGCGCACGCCGGAGGACGCCCGCCGGCTGATCGCCGAGCCGGAGCTGATGCCGACGGCGATCGAGGAGTTGCTGCGCGCCTTTGCGCCGGTCACCATGGCGCGGGAGGTCCGTGAGGACACCAAGATCAACGGCTGTCCGGTGAAGGCCGGCAACATGGTGCTCCTGTCGTTCCCGGCCGCCAATCGCGATCCGGCGATGTTCCCGGATGCCGACAAGGTGGTTATCGACCGCAAGGAGAACCGCCATGCCGCGTTCGGCCTCGGTATTCACCGCTGCGTCGGCTCGAACCTGGCGCGGATGGAGATGACGGTCGCGGTCGAGGAATGGCTGCGGCGCATTCCCGACTTCCGCCTCGACCCGGCAAAGCCGGTGACATGGTCGGAGGGTACGGTTCGCGGACCGCGCTCGCTGCCGATCGTCTTCGCCGCGGCGTCCTAATCGAGAGCAGCGAAGCGGCGGACTGTGACGGCGCCGTCGCTTCGCTGATCGATCCCCGGCGGCTGGAGCCGCGGTTGCAGCGGCTGGTCGAGGCGCGGCGGCACGCGCGGCACATGGGGCGCGGACCGCGGCTGGGACCGAGGGCTGTTTCGCGGCGGGCTCGGGTCGAGTTGCGGCGGCGGCGCGACATGCGGCTCTCTCGTGCGCACCCCCGGCGAGACGATGCGCTGGCATCGGCTCAGAGCGCTGAAATACCGATCCTTACAACCGCGCTCCTCGATCTGATCGCCCGCATTGCGGTGCACGCAGCGGTCGCGCTCGATCCGCGCATCGGCGATACAGAGCTGCGCGTCCTGGGCGAATCCGGGCGTCGTTCCCATCCAGAGCGCCATGCCGACGAAGAAAAGCCGTTTCATCTTGATCCTTATACCTCGCGACAATGAGATTTGGGCGGGAGCAGTTAACCATGCAATTGCGTCGCGCGGCGGTACAAAGCCGCTCCGGAATGACGTTTCAGTGGGCGCAACGTTCCCCGTGGGGGATTTTCCCGCAGCAAAGTTTGACCAATTGATAAAAAAAAGACTTTGCGCTAGCCTTGCTGAAAGCCAACAAAGACGGTGGATCAGATGGCTGATGGCGCGCAAATGGATGGGATCGCCGCAGGGCGTCTCGCACCGGAAGACTACCAATCCCGCTTTTCCGATCTGCATCCTCCGCTCAGCCAGCACGAGGCGCTGGTCGAGGCCGACCGCTGCTATTTCTGCTACGACGCGCCGTGCATGACCGCGTGCCCGACCTCGATCGACATTCCGCTGTTCATCCGCGAGATCGGCACCGGCAACCCGCTCGGCGCGGCGAAGACCATCTTCGATCAGAATATTTTCGGCGGCATCTGCGCCCGCGTCTGCCCGACCGAAACGCTGTGCGAGGAAGCCTGCGTGCGCGAAGCCGCCGAGGGCAAGCCGGTGCGGATCGGTCTGTTGCAGCGCTACGCGACCGACGCCGCGATGGGGCAGGGCAAGCAGTTCTACGAACGCGCCGCCCCGACCGGGAAAGAAGATCGCCGTCGTCGGCGGCGGTCCGGCGGGACTCGCCTGCGCGCACCGTCTGGCGATGAAAGGCCATGAGGTCGAAGTGTTCGAGGCGCGGCCGAAACCGGGCGGCCTGAACGAATATGGCATTGCCGCTTACAAGACCGTCGACGGCTTCGCCCAGTCCGAGGTCGACTACATCACCGCCCTCGGCGGGATCACGGTTCACAACGGCAAGGTCCTCGGCCGCGACATTCGTCTCGCCGACCTCGTCGCCAACTATGATGCGGTCTTCCTCGGGTTCGGCTTGGGCGGTGTCAACGCGCTGGGTGCGGCGGATGCAACGGCGGCCGGATCGGACGATGCCGTTGCCTGGATCGCGGAATTGCGCCAGGCGGGGGACTTGGCAAAAGTCCCCGTCGGCCGGCGCGTCGTCGTCATCGGCGGCGGCATGACCGCCATCGACGCCGCCGTTCAGGCCAAGGGCCTCGGCGCGGATGAGGTCACGCTTTGTTACCGCGGGCCGCGTGAGCGCATGAAGGCCAGCGCGTACGAGCAGGAGATCGCCCAGACCCGCGGCGTGTCGATCCGCTGCGAGATGACGCCGAAACGTATGATTGCCGAGGCCGGGCGCGTCACGGGCATGGAGTTCGAGCGCAACGGCGAGACGGTCGTCATCGCCTGCGATCAGGTGTTCAAGGCCATCGGCCAGACGCTTGACGAGGCGCGCTCGGCGCCGGCGACCATCGAGCTGTCCGGCGGGCGCATCAAGGTCGACGCCGAGGGCCGGACCTCGCTGGCGAAGGTCTGGGCCGGCGGCGACTGCGTGGCGGCGGGCGATGACCTGACTGTGACGGCGGTGGCGCAAGGGCGCGACGCGGCGGAGAGTATCCACCGGGCGCTGAGTGCTTGAGGAATTGCGTAGGCTGAATATTAGATTGGTCGCGGTTCGAACATGGCAAGGCCCCCTCACCCACCCGCTTACGGCGGGAGCCTCTCCCACGAGGGGAGAGGGCAAAAAACGGCGTTGCCACGAGCCAGCCCTCTCCCCTCGTGGGAGAGGGCGGCGCGCAGCGCCGGGTGAGGGGGCGCCGCAACCGCGATGCGCGAACGAAATTGACAACACGCCACCTCCTATAGGGAGCCCGACATGGCCGACATCCGCTCGAACTTCATCGGCATCAAATCCCCGAACCCGTTCTGGCTCGCCTCCGCGCCGCCGACCGACAAGGAGTACAACGTCCGCCGCGCCTTCGAGGCCGGATGGGGCGGCGTGGTCTGGAAGACGCTCGGCCTCGATCCGGCCTGCGTCAACGTCAACGGCCCGCGCTACGGCGTGGTCTGGGGACCGGATCGCCGCCTCGCTCGGCTTCTCCAATATCGAGCTGATCACCGACCGCCCGCTCGACCTCAATCTGCGCGAGATCAAGGCGGTCAAGCGCGACTATCCCGACCGCGCCGTCGTCGTCTCGCTGATGGTGCCGTGCGACGAGGAGAGCTGGAAGGCCATCCTGCCGTTGGTCGAGGACACCGGCGCCGACGGCATCGAGCTGAATTTCGGCTGCCCGCACGGCATGAGCGAGCGCGGCATGGGCTCGGCTGTCGGCCAGGTGCCCGAATATATCGAGATGGTCGCGCGCTGGTGCAAGCAGAACACGCGCATGCCGGTGATCGTCAAGCTGACGCCGAATATCACCGACATCCGCTATCCCGCGCGCGCCGCCAAGGCCGGCGCCGCCGACGCCGTGTCGCTGATCAACACCATTTCCTCGATCACCTCGGTCAATCTCGACACCTTCTCGCCCGAGCCCTCGATCGACGGCAAGGGCTCGCATGGCGGCTATTCCGGGCCGGCGGTGAAGCCGGTGGCGCTGCACATGGTCGCCGAGATCGCGCGCGATGCGGACACGCGCGGCATGCCGATCTCCGGCATCGGCGGCATCACCACCTGGCGCGATGCGGCCGAGTTCATGGCGCTCGGCGCGGGGAATGTGCAGGTCTGCACCGCCGCGATGACCTACGGCTTCAAGATCGTCCAGGAGATGATCGCCGGGCTGGAGAACTGGATGGACGAGAAGGGCCACGCCGATCTCGACAGCTTCGTCGGCCGCGCCAGCGCCAACGCCACCGACTGGCAGTTTCTCAACCTGAACTACGTCACCAAGGCGCGGATCGACCAGCAGCTCTGCATCAAATGCGGCCGCTGCCACATCGCCTGCGAGGACACCTCACACCAGGCGATCACGGCCAAGGTCGACGGCAAGCGCCATTTCGAGGTGATCGACGAGGAGTGCGTCGGCTGCAATCTGTGCGTGAATGTTTGTCCGGTGGAGGGGTGTATCGACATGGTGCCGCTGGCGGCGGGGACGGTCGATAAGCGGACGGGGCAGATGGTGCCGGCGGAGTACGCGAATTGGACGACGCATCCGAACAATCCGGGACGGGTTCTGGCGGCGGAGTAGTAAGAGCGCAAAAAAAGCTAAAACAATTCGGTTTTGAACTAATGCCCTAAGCGCTTGGCAATATCAGCCTTAGCTGAAAAAAGCTCCGCATCCGGATAGCTCCCGTCGCAAATTTCGGCCTTGCTTTTCTGAATGACTTCCGATCGCGCGGCGGCGACACTATCGAAATCGCCGTATTCAAATCTATAGCTACGCCAATAGCCGATATTGACGCAGTCATCTTCTTCAAAGAATGAAACATACACGTTCGGAGCATCCCGCCATCCATGATCGCTCACAGCGAGATCGGCCAGCTTCCGGATCGCGACCTCATCGTCAGTTAGATTTTTCAAGAAATAGACGGCACTCTTGCCAGCCTGATCGTTACGATCAACAAATTCCGCTACGACGTCAATTCGACGTGCAACATTTTTCGAATTAATGGTGTCCGCATGAGTGTTCGATGCACGGGTAACGACGCAAAGCATCGCCATGAGAATTACTAAAGATGATAACGTTCTGCACTTCATCTCTTTGCCTTGCCGCGATGGTCACCAGATCGCGCCTTTTTTGGCAACTGATAACACGTAAAAGTTGATATTTCAGATAATTGAAGCTGACCATCCGCAGAAAGCCGAAAGAGTTCGCTGCGGGACAAGTTTGTTGGCTTCTCGCTGAGCTAGCGCACTCGCAACCCATCCAAAAACAATTGCTCAATAAACCGCGCCGCGTCCTCGAACCGTCCATCGCCGCCGCGATCAGCGCCTAGCACCGCCCGCACCTGCGCGTCGAAATCGGCGTAGTGCTGCGTTGTCGCCCAAACGGCGAAGATCAGGTGATAGGGGTCGGCCTTGGTCAGCTTGCCCTCGGCCATCCATTGCCGGATCACCGCGGCCTTCTCGTCGACCAGCGGCTTCAGCTCGTCCGTCAGCATGCCCATGATGTGCGGGCGCGCCGCGCAGGATCTCGTTGGCGAATAGCCGGCTCTCCCGGGGAAAGTCGCGGGCCATTTCGATCTTGCGGCGGATATAGGCGCGCAGCTCCTTCACCGGGTCGCCGGCGGAATCCATGTCCATCAGCGGCGCCAGCCAGGTGTCGAGCAGGCGGTGCAGCAGGTGTGTGTAGATCTCCTCCTTGCTGCGGAAATAATAGAGCAGGTTCGGCTTCGACATCGCGGCCGCTTCGGCGATCTCGTCGATGGTCGAGCCGCGGAAGCCCTGGGTCGAGAAAATCTCCAGCGCGGCGTCGAGAATGATCTCGCGCTTCTCCCGCTGGATGCGGGTGTTGGGGCGGTCGGGCGCGCCTTCGTTGTTCATGATGCTGACCGTCTCGTCATTGGCGGCCTTCCTGATACGCTGCGCCGTTCCCGCGGAGTCACTGGAGCCTTAAGACTTAGGATTTGTCCAAACGGTCAAAAATTCAATAGAAGATGACGGGGAGCGGTTAAGGGACGCCGAGGCGGCCAACCGGGCTCGGCGGGTCGGCTCTTGCCGGTTCAGCGCGGGGTTACGGTCCGGTCTGCCGTGCCGGGTGCGACGCCTCGCCTTTCCTCGCCATTCGCGGGAACTAATCCCTTGACCGGCTTGGCCTCGATGCTAGGATTTGTCCAATCGGTCAAAAATTCTGGCAGCGATGCGAGGCTCAGGCACGCGGCATGTGACGGCCGAAGCGCCGAAGTCCGACACATTGCAGCAGATGCAATTCAAGGATGAGCGGGCATGGCGGCGCCTGGAGAAAACCTTCGCATCAATGGCAGCCGGCTGTGGGACTCGATCCACGAAATGGCCAAGATCGGCCCGGGGGTCGCGGGCGGCAACAACCGCCAGACGCTGACCGACGCCGACGCCGAGGGCCGCAAGCTGTTCCAGACATGGTGCGAGGATGCCGGGCTCGACCTGGGCGTCGACGAGATGGGCACCATGTTCGCGACGCGCAAAGGCACGGACCCGGAGGCGCTGCCGGTCTATGTCGGCAGCCATCTCGACACTCAGCCGACCGGCGGGCGCTATGACGGCGTTCTGGGCGTGCTGGGCGCGCTGGAAATCATCCGCACGCTGAACGATCTCGACATCAAGACCAGGCACCCGATCGTCGTCACCAACTGGACCAACGAGGAGGGCACGCGTTTCGCGCCCGCAATGGTGGCGTCGGGCGTGTTCGCCGGCGAATACGAACGCGACTGGGCCTATGACCGCAAGGATGCGCATGGCCTGCGCTTCGGCGACGAGTTGGACCGGATCGGCTGGAAGGGACCGGAGACGGTCGGCGCACGGAAGATGCACGCTTTCTTCGAGCTGCATATCGAGCAGGGGCCGATCCTCGAAGCCGAGGGCAAGGATATCGGCGTCGTTACCCATGGCCAGGGCCTGTGGTGGCTGCAGATCACGCTGATCGGCAAGGACGCGCATACCGGCTCGACGCCGATGGCCATGCGCGTCAACGCCGGGCTCGGCATGGCGCGCATCACTGAAGCTAGTGCACCGGATCGCCATGGACAACCAGCCCGACGCGGTCGGCGCCATCGGCCATGTCGAGGTCTATCCGAATTCGCGCAACGTCATTCCCGGCAAGACGGTGTTTACCGTCGATTTCCGCTCGCCCGACCAGGCCAAACTCGACGGCATGAAGGCGCGGCTCGAAGCCGAAGCGCCGAAAATTGCCGAGGAGCTCGGGCTTAAGATGGAGATCGAGGTGGCCGGTCATTTCGATCCGGTGATGTTCGACGAAGGCTGCGTCAAGGCGATCCGCGAGGCGGCGGAGCGGCTCGGCTACTCGCATCGCGATATCGTCTCCGGCGCCGGGCACGATGCCTGCTGGATCAACCGCGTCGCGCCGACCGCGATGGTGATGTGCCCCTGCGTCGGCGGCCTGTCGCATAACGAGGCAGAAGAGATCTCGCAGGAATGGGCCGCCGCCGGCGCGGATGTGCTGTTCCATGCCGTCGTCGAGACGGCGGGGATCGTTGAGTAAATTCTCGTCGCCCCGGACTTGATCCGGGGCCTCTCGGCATGCCCGCGAGCGCCTGCTGTGCGGCAAGTGCGATTAGACCCCGGATCACGTCCGGGGCGACGAACGATGAGCATAATGGATTTAATAGGACGCAAGTCATGAGCAAGGTCATCAAGAACGGAACCATCGTCACCGCCGACCGGACCTGGAAGGCCGACGTGCTGGTCGAGGAGGGCAAGATCCTGCGGATCGGCCCGCATCTTTCCGCCGATGAGGAAATCGACGCGACTGGCTGCTATGTCATGCCCGGCGGCATCGATCCGCATACGCATCTTGAGATGCCGTTCATGGGCACCTATTCCTCCGACGACTTCGAAAGCGGCACGCGCGCGGCGCTCTCCGGCGGCACGACCATGGTCGTCGATTTCGCCCTGCCGAGCCCCGGCCAGTCGCTGCTCGAAGCCATCCAGATGTGGGACAACAAGTCGACCCGCGCCAATTGCGACTACTCCTTCCACATGGCGATCACCTGGTGGAGCGAGCAGGTCTTCAACGAAATGGACGCCGTCGTCAAAAAGGGCATCAACACCTTCAAGCACTTCATGGCCTATAAGGGCGCGCTGATGGTGAACGACGACGAGATGTATGCCTCGTTCAAGCGCTGCTCCGAGCTTGGCGCGCTGCCGCTCGTCCACGCCGAGAATGGCGACGTGGTCGCCGAATTGCAGGCGCGGCTGATGGCCGAAGGCAATAACGGCCCGGAGGCGCACGCCTATTCGCGGCCCCCCGAGGTCGAAGGCGAGGCGACCAACCGCGCCATCATGATCGCCGATATGGCGCGCGTGCCGGTCTATATCGTGCACACATCCTGCGAGCAGGCCCACGAGGCGATCCGCCGGGCGCGGCAGAAGGGCATGCGCGTTTATGGCGAGCCGCTGATCCAGCATCTGACGCTCGACGAAACGCGAATATTTCGACAAGGACTGGGACCACGCCGCGCGCCGGGTGATGAGCCCGCCCTTCCGCGACAAGAGCCATCAGGACAGCCTGTGGGCGGGGCTGCAGGCCGGCTCGCTGCAGGTCGTCGCGACCGACCACTGCGCCTTCACCACCGAGCAGAAGCGCACCGGCGTCGGCGATTTCACCAAGATCCCGAACGGCACCGGCGGCCTGGAAGACCGGATGCCGATGCTGTGGACCTATGGCGTCGAGACCGGCCGGCTGACCATGAATGAGTTCGTCGCCGTCACCTCGACCAATATCGCCAAGATCCTCAACGTCTATCCGAGCAAAGGCGCGATCGTCGAAGGCGCCGACGCCGATATCGTCGTCTGGGACCCGGCGAAGGAAAAGACCATCACCGCCTCGAACCAGCAATCCGCCATCGATTACAATGTCTTCGAGGGCAAGCAGGTCAAGGGCCTGCCGCGCTATGTGCTGTCGCGCGGCAAGGTCGTGATCGACGACGGCGCAGTGAAGACCGAGGAAGGTCACGGCCAGTTCGTGGCGCGCGAGCCGTTCCAGGCGGTCAACCGGGCGCTGTCGAAATGGAAGGAGCTGACCGCACCGCGCAAGGTCGAACGCACCGGCATTCCGGCCAGCGGGGTTTAAAATCCGGGCATGTCAACGCTCGATCTGATCGCAACTATGGCGATAACGGTAATGATGTTTGCAGGGCTGCCTGCCTTGGTGATCTGGATTATCAGCCGATGGGTTGGACCGCGGACTGCAATTGCGGTCGGTATCCTGGCGACGGCCTTGATCCTCTATTTTGTCGTGGATGAGGTCAGGTACTGCAACCCTCCTCCGGTGTTTTATCCCCCGGAGCCTGACAGCGGCGGAGAGGGGCCAGCTGTATTCCCGTGCGATTCGCTTTACGGTGCGATTTATCATAGTTTGGCCTGGTACGCTGGCCCCATGTCAGTTGCTTTACTCGCTGCAGCGACATTCTTTCAGTATCGGCAATTCAAGCGGCAGAGCCAGTTCTAATTTATGACTGCAATTTTCGCCCAAGACCTGTCGCTGACCTTCCAGACAACCGATGGCCCCGTCCATGCCCTCTGCGACATCGACCTGACCGTTGAACGGGGCGAGTTCGTCTCCTTCATCGGGCCGTCCGGCTGCGGCAAGACCACCTTTCTGCGCGTCATCGCCGATCTCGAGAAGCCGACCTCGGGCACGATCTCCGTCAACGGCATGACGCCGGAGGAGGCGCGCAAGCGCCGCGCCTATGGCTATGTTTTCCAGGCCCCGGCGCTTTACCCGTGGCGGACGGTCGAGAAGAACATCGCGCTGCCGCTGGAAATCATGGGCTTTCGAAAAAGGAGAGCAGACGGAGCGCATCGGCCGCCTGCTCGACCTCGTCGACCTCGCCGGCTTCGGCAAGAAATTCCCCTGGCAACTCTCCGGCGGCATGCAGCAGCGTGCCTCCATCGCCCGCGCGCTTGTCTTCGACGCCGATCTCCTCTTGATGGACGAGCCGTTCGGCGCGCTCGACGAGATCGTCCGTGACCACCTGAATGAGCAGCTTCTGAAGCTGTGGAATCGCACCGACAAGACGATCTGCTTTGTCACCCACTCGATCCCGGAGGCGGTCTATCTCTCCACCAAGATCGTCGTGATGTCGCCGCGCCCCGGCCGCGTGACCGACGTCATCGAGTCGCCGCTGCCGCAAGAGCGCCCGCTCGACATCCGCGAGACGCCGGAATTCCTTGCCGTAGCCCACCGTATCCGCGAGGGGCTGAGAGCGGGGCATAGCTATGATGATTGATGCGTCCGGCTCCGTATCGAATTTCTCATCGGTCCGCGCTTACCGCTCCCCCTCACCCGGCGCTTCGCACCGTCCTCGCCCGCAAGGGGAGAGGACGAACTCGCAGCGACCTCCGCTTTTTGCTTTCTCCCCTTGCGGGAGAGGGCGGGCGCCGTCAGGCGACCGGGTGAGGGGGAGCCAAACGCGCGGACGAATTGATGCTCGTTCCGCCGGTTTCGAGACGACATTGACCGTTCCCGCCCCCGTCTCGAAGATGAGGGCGGCGCATGAAGCGCGCGTCAATGGGCGCCCAAGGCGATGAGCGTCGGACAGACCATACGGGGAGACGCCGCGCTTGCTTTGCAGCCAAGCCACGCGCTCAGGCGAATTTTCGCTGGCAAGCTCGGCCCGGTCCTCGTCATCTGCCTCGCGGTCGTCGCGATCTGGTATGCTGCGGTCGTCTGGCTCAATGCGCCGTGGGCGTATGATCAGGCCCGGCGCGCCAATGCCGAACTCAGCTTCACCCAGCTCGTCGCCGACACGATGGCGCAGGACCGTCCCGTCCTGCCCGCCCCGCATCAGGTGGTCGCCGAGCTGTGGAACACCACCTTCGACAAGCCCGTCACCTCCAAGCGCAGCCTCGTCTATCACGCCTGGGTCACCCTCTCGGCGACCCTGCTCGGCTTTGCCATGGGCACCACGCTCGGCATCGTGCTCGCCGTGCTGATCGTGCACAACGTCGCCGCCGACAAATCGCTGATGCCCTGGATCATCGCCACGCAGACCATCCCGATCCTCGCCATCGCGCCGATGATCATCGTGGTGCTGAATGCCATCGGCGTCTCCGGCCTCCTGCCCAAGGCGCTGATCTCGACCTATCTGTCCTTCTTCCCCGTCGTCGTCGGCATGGTGAAAGGGCTGCGCAGTCCGGAGCCGTATTTGCTGGATCTGATGCGGACCTATAACGCCTCGGGGATGCAGACCTTCTGGAAGCTGAAATGGCCGAGCGCGCTGCCCTATCTGTTCACCTCGATGAAGGTCGCGGTGGCGATCAGCCTGGTCGGCGCGATCGTCGGCGAACTGCCGACCGGGGCGGTCGCCGGGCTCGGCGCGCGGCTGCTGGTCGGTTCCTATTACGGGCAGACCATCCAGATCTGGGCGGCATTGTTCATGGCGGCCGCGCTCGCCGCCGTCCTGGTCGGCGCCATCGGCCTTATTCACCGGCTGGTCCTTAAACGCATGGGGAGCGCGGCATGAGCGCGGGCTGGCTGGTCTTCGCCGCCCTGTTCTGGATGGCGGCCTGGGCGCTCAACGAGTGGCTGGTGCGGCTGCGGCCGGCAAGCCCGATCCAGGCCCGTGCCATCGATCTCGCCGTGCCGGTCCTGTTCGGCGTCACGATACTGGTGGTCTGGGAAGGCGCGGTGCGCGGCTTCAACGTATCGCCGATCCTGCTGCCGGCGCCATCGGCGATCGGAGCGCGGTTTGCGGCGTCGCTGCCGACGCTCTGGGCCGATTTCCAGCAGACCTTCCTGAAAGCGGTCCTGATCGGCTATGCGCTCGGCTGCGGGACGGGCTTTGCCGTCGCCATCCTCATCGACCGCTCGCCGTTCCTGCAGCGCGGCCTGTTGCCGCTCGGCAATTTCGTCTCCGCGCTGCCGATCGTCGGCATCGCGCCGATCATGGTGATGTGGTTCGGCTTCGACTGGCCGTCCAAGGCCGCCGTGGTCATCGTGATGACCTTCTTCCCGATGCTGGTGAACACCGTGCAGGGCTCGCGGCCGCTTCGGCGATCGAGCAGGACCTGATGCGCACCTATGCGGCAGGCTACTGGCAGACTCTGCTCAAGCTGCGCCTGCCCGCGGCAATGCCGTTCATCTTCAACGCGCTGAAGATCAACTCGACGCTGGCGCTGATCGGCGCCATCGTTGCGGAATTCTTCGGCACGCCGATCGTCGGCATGGGCTTCCGCATTTCCACCGAAGTCGGCCGGATGAATATCGACATGGTCTGGGCGGAAATCGCCGTTGCGGCTCTGGCGGGCTCCACTTTCTACGGTATGGTCGCGCTCATCGAACGCATTACCACTTCTGGCATCCGTCCATCCGCGCCGGTGAGGCGCAACAACAGGGGAAAGCAGCAATGAAGAAGGTCCTGACATCCCTCCTTGCCGCAGGCGCGCTGTCGCTGACGACGCTCGCGGCCCATGCCGCCGACAAGGTCACGCTGCAGCTCAAATGGGTCACCCAGGCCCAGTTCGCCGGCTATTACGTCGCCAAGGACAAGGGCTTCTACAACGACGAAGACCTCGACGTCGAGATCAAGCCGGGCGGTCCGGACATCGCCCCGCCGCAGGTGATCGCCGGCGGCGGCGCCGACGTCATCATCGACTGGATGCCGTCGGCGCTCGCCAGCCGCGAGAAGGGCGTGCCGCTGGTCAACATCGCCCAGCCCTTCAAGAATTCCGGCATGATGCTGACCTGCCGCAAGGAGACCGGCATCACCAAGCCGGAGGATTTCAAGGGCAAGACGCTGGGCGTCTGGTTCTTCGGCAACGAATATCCGTTCCTGTCCTGGATGAGCCAGCTCGGCATCCCGACCGACGGCGGCGCGGACGGCGTCACGGTGCTGAAGCAGGGCTTCAACGTCGATCCGCTGCTGCAGAAGCAGGCCGACTGCATCTCGACCATGACCTACAACGAATACTGGCAGGTGATCGACGCCGGCATCTCCGGCCGACGACCTCGTCACCTTCAAGTATGAGGACCAGGGCGTGGCGACGCTCGAGGACGGCCTCTATGTGCTCGAGGACAAGCTGAAGGACGATGCCTTCGTCGACAAGATGGTGCGCTTCGTCCACGCCTCGATGAAGGGCTGGAAATAGGCCGAGGAGCATCCGGACGAGGCCGCCGAGATCGTCCTCGACAACGACGCGACCGGCGCCCAGACCGAGAAGCACCAGAAGCGCATGATGGGCGAGATCGCCAAGCTGACCGCGGGCTCGAACGGCGCGCTCGATCCAGCCGACTACGAGCGCACGGTGAAATCGCTGCTCTCGGGCGGCTCGGACCCGGTCATCACCAAGGAGCCGGAAGGCGCCTGGACCCATGTGATCACGGATAAGGCTTTGAAGTAAGTCCAGCCGTCGCCCCGGAAGCCCCAAGGGCTATCCGGGGTCCAATTCGCTTATCGGCGTGTCGCTGCCGTGTAGTAAGGCCAATAGGCCCTGGCTCGGAGGTCGGGGCGACCAAGAGAGGGCAGAAATCGCCTAGTCCTCGCCGATATCCTCATTCCACAGCTCCGGCCGTTCGCGGATCACCCGGCCCATCAGCTCGGTGCACTTCGCATCGTCCAGGATCACCACTTCCACGCCCTGCTCCCGTAAAAACTCTTCATTGCCGCCGAAATTGCGGTTCTCGCCGATCACGACGCGCGGGATGCGGAACTGCACGATCGTGCCCGCGCACATCATGCAGGGCGACAGCGTGGTGTAGATCGTGGTGTCCCGATAGCTCCGCTGGCGTCCGGCCTTGCGGATGCAGTCCATTTCGCCATGCGCGATCGGGTCGCCCTCCTGGACGCGCTGATTGTGGCCCTCGCCGAGCAATTCGTCCTCGCCGCCCGCCTTGTGGCGCACCAGCACCGAACCGATCGGCAGCCCGCCCTGATCGTAGCTGGCCTTCGCCTGAGCGTAGGCCCGGTCCATCCATTTCTGATCGTCTGTCGTCATGCGCGTTCCTTATCGTCGGTCAGCAAGCAAAATCTTCGTGGCATCGTTCGCCGTAGGCTAGCCGGTTGTGCCGCCTCGGGCTAGCCGGGAACGCGTGGCCGCGCCTTGCATCCGCCCGCCGCCGTCGACACGGCCGCGCGGCTCTTCGGGGCGTTCGATGCCTATCAGG
>CAVSIA010000023.1:0-134668 GCA_963727575.1 uncultured Alphaproteobacteria bacterium | reverse complement strand
AGAGCCTGGGCACTGGCACCGAAGGCATGGCGCGCGCCATGCATGAGCCACGCCCCTGGAGCGGCGGACCTTTAAACGAAATCGGCAGGCCGCTCAATCTATTCGATTTGGCATGGATTCATCGAAGGCCCCTTCGCACCCCCGCGCTTCGCCGGGACAGGCTTTTCGGTCTGACCCTCTAAGCCTCCGGCAGGCCGGCGATCATACCCAGCGCGTGCATATAGGTCGCCAGCAGGGCCTCCTGCTCCATGCGCTCATTGTCGTCCTGCTTGCGCATCCGGATGATGGCCCGGAGGGCCTTGGTGTCGTAGCCGGTGGATTTTGCTTCGGCATAGATTTCGCGGATGTCCGCGCTCAACGCCGTCTTTTCTTCCTCGAGCCGCTCGATCCGCTCGATGAACGCCCGCAGACGCTCCTTGGCACTTTCCTGCAAGCATTTTGCCGGCGCCGACTCGTCTTCAATCATTTCAGCTATCGCCATTGATGTCTCCCCATGCCTTGACCGCGGACAGTCGGACGGCGTTCGAATTTGGCTCGAAGCTAGAAAACTGAAGCGCCCGGCTCAAGCCGGGCACATTCGTTTATCCAAGATTGGAAATGGCTGAGGATAACCGGTAAAAAAAGCTCGCGAATGCGGCCCGGCGCGTTTGCGCCGCGCTCACTGATTTTTTTGCTTGGCCACGACGTCGAAGCGCACCTGCTGTTCGGGGCTCGCCTCCTGCTGATGCAGCGCCTTCCACTGGTCATAAGGCATGCCGTAAACGATCTGGCGGGCGTCGTCCTTCGACAGCGTCACGCCTTTTTCCGCCGCCGCCTCCTGATACCAGTTCGACAGGCAGTTCCGGCAGAAATCGGCCAGATTCATCAGGTCGATGTTCTGAACCTCCGCGTGGTCGCGCAAATGGCCGAGCAGGCGCCGGAACGCGGCCGCTTCCAGTTCCACTGCCAGTTTCGGGTCGATCTCGGGGCTGGCCATGCCGTCGCCTCCCTTTCCTGCCTCGTTCGCGCAAGGCGCGGGGTCGGTTCGGGAGCCATAATAGCGAAGTTTGTGGAATGTGGCATCGGCCTTCGGCTTCGAGAGCACGCGCTTCAGCAGCAGGGCGAGCTTTTCACCCCATTCGGCCTGCCCGGCCTCGCTGCGAATCAGATCCTGGCGTACTTCGACCAGGGCGTTGGCGAGGCTGCGGACCGTGGCATGCTTGTGCACGCAATCACCACGCAGGGCGCCTGCATACGGCTCGTTATCGCCGACGACGAGATCGGGATCCTCGCCCAGGGCGTTGAGCAGCGGCGTGGCCAGACGAGGGTCGCGGTCCCACAGAATCCCGACATGCCAGGGCCGCATCCAGCCCCGCCAGTTTTCCGTGAAGCTGTGAATCGAGAAAATCACAGGTGGTTTGCCCGATTGCATCATGGCGTCGATCAGGTCGTCGACAGCATCGTGATACGGCCGGTAGTAGAGACTGATCCGCTTTTCCCGTTCCTCCGGCGTCATGCCGGCATTGCCGGGGATGATGGCGCCATCAGAAAGTCGCATGATGAGCGTTGGGTCGTCCTCGCCGCGGTTCGGGTCGATCAGCAGGCGCGAATAGCGCGTCAGAACCGCCGGAGCGCCCAGGATGCGCGCCATGTGGCGGGTTATGCCGGCCGCACCCGGATCATAGGCGATATGCCGATCGAGTTGCTGCGCCGGCAAGCCTAGCGTACCGTAGCCCTCCGGAAAGGCGTTGTACGCATGGTCGCAGAGCAGCAAGACGCCGCTCGAAAGCGATCCCGGCAAAATAGTATATGGAACGTCGGCTGTTAGGGACACAGCCTCGCCTTTTTTGGGCACCGTGTGAAGCATGACGTATATATAAAGCCCGACTTTTGCAGCGGCTAGACGTGAGACCGCCTTTTAATACGATTTTTCAACGCGATTTGCTTTTTTTCCCAC
The DNA here is from genome assembly GCA_963727575.1 of uncultured Alphaproteobacteria bacterium. GTDB lineage: Bacteria > Pseudomonadota > Alphaproteobacteria > Rhizobiales > Rhodomicrobiaceae > JAHQVI01. Next base: position 132,732 of record CAVSIA010000023.1, on the reverse strand, counting down.
ACTTCGATTCGGAATCGATGAACAAAGCGGCAAATAGTTAAAACTGGAAATATGGATAGAGCTCTTCTCCGCACAACTCTTCTGTCGATTTATGAAGCCGCTGTCGCCGCGGCTCAACCGTCGCGCTGCCTGCCGCCGCACTTCCCGCCGGCGCCCGGCGCTGGGCGCCTCATCGTCCTGGCATGCGGCAAGGCGGCCGCCGCAATGGGCGAGGCCGCAGAGCAGCATTATTCCGGGCGGCTCGATGCCGGCCGCTTTCAGGGGCTCGTCACCACGCGGAAGGGCTACGGAAAGCCGCTCAATGTTCTGCAGCTTATTGAAGCCGCCCATCCGGTGCCAGACCGGACAAGTACGGAGGCGGCCACCCGCTCGCTGGAGCTGGCTGCGTCGGCCGGGCCCGGCGATCTCGTTCTGGTTCTGATCTCGGGCGGCGCCTCGGCGCTCTGGTCGGCGCCGGTGCAAGGCGTGACGCTGGAGGACAAGCAGGCGCTAACCCGTTCGCTGCTGAGGGCTGGCGCTCCGATCGGGGCGATGAACTGCGTCCGCCGGCATCTGTCGCGAATCAAGGGTGGACGGCTGGCCCGCGCCGCGTTCCCCGCTCCGCTGCTGACGCTGGGGATATCCGACGTGCCGGGCGATGCGCCGGGCGCGATCGGCTCCGGCCCCACCGTCCCCGACCCGAGCACGCTTGCCGACGCCCGCGGCGTTCTGGCGCAATACGGCGTTCAGCCGCCGCCCGCGATCGAAGCCGCGCTCCTCGATCCCGTCAATGAGACGCCGAAGCCCGGCGATTCCGGTTTCGAGTCCGCCCGGTTCATTCTGGCCGCCGCGCCCAAGGATGCGCTCCGCGCCGCCGCCGAAAAGGTCGCAGCGCTCGGCTATGAACCGGTCGTGCTCGGCGACGCGCTCGAAGGCGAGGCCCGCGACATCGCCGTGGCCCATGCCGCGCTGGCGCTGGAGAAACGGACAGAAGGCCGGCGGGTGGCGATCCTGTCCGGCGGCGAGCTGACGGTCACCATACATGGCGACGGACGCGGCGGGCCGAATCAGGAGTATGCTCTGGCGCTGGCGATCGCACTTCGCGGTGCGCCAGGCATTTTCGCCCTCGCCGCCGATACCGACGGCAGCGACGGCGGCACCGGGCGCGCGGACGACCCGGCCGGCGCGCTGATCGGGCCGGATACGATCGGGCGAGCCAATGCGATGGGACTGGATCCTGCAGAATTTTTGACAAAAAACGATTCCACGGGATTCTTCGAAATGGTAGACGACCTGATTGTAAGCGGGCCGACCTTCACCAATGTAAATGACCTGCGCGTGATTTTGGTCGACCCCGAATGACGCGCGTAACGTAGCCAGCAAATTCCGATCCGATGAAAAGACACACCACCACAGGTTCCGTCGTCACCGTTCTTGTCATGCTTTGCGGCACCTCGTTCGGCTTTGCCGGGCCGGCTGCGGCCGATCTGAAGCTTTGCAATACGACAACGAGCAGGGTCGGCATCGCCATCGGCTATAAGGACGAGCGGGGCTGGACCAGCGAGGGCTGGTGGAATGTCGCCTCGCAAACCTGTGAGGTTCTGCTCAAGGGATCGCTGGTTGCGCGCTATTACTACATTCACGCCCTCGACTACGACCGCGGCGGCGAATGGGGCGGCAAGGCGTTCATGTGCACCGACGACAAGGCCTTCACCATTCGCGGCGTGCAGGACTGCCAGACGCGCGGCTATAAACGCTCCGGCTTCTTCGAAGTCGACACCACGGAAGAAAAAGACTGGACGGTCAGGCTGACCGATCCGGGCGATAGCGGAGCACCATCACAATGAGGCGAGCCCGACGCGTCAAGATTATTGCCACGCTCGGACCAGCTTCCTCGACGCCGGAGATGATCAGGCGCCTCTTCCTCGCCGGTACAGACGTTTTCCGCATCAATATGAGCCATGCCTCCCGCGAGGATCTGCGCGAGCGGTTCGAGGCGATTCGCGCCATCGAACGCGAGGCCAATCACCCCATCGGCATCCTGTGCGACCTGCAAGGGCCTAAGCTGCGCGTCGGGATGTTCCCCGAGCAGGTGATCCTCGAAGTGGGCAAGGCGTTCCGCTTCGACCGCGACGAAGCGCCCGGCAATCTCGACCGGGTGCACCTGCCGCATCCGGAAATCTTCGCCGCCGTCGAGCCGGGCCACCGCCTGCTGCTGAACGACGGCAAGCTGCGCCTCGTGGTTACCGCCAAGACCAAGGACCGGATCGATACCGAGATCGAGGTCGGCGGCCCGCTGTCGAGCCGCAAGGGCGTGAGCCTGCCCGATACCGTCCTGCCGCTCAGCCCGCTGACCGAGCGCGACCGCGAGAACCTGGCTTATGCCGCCAATCTCGGCGTCGACTGGATCGCCCTGTCCTTCGTTCAGCGTGCGGAGGACGTCGTCGAGGCCAAACAGCTCATCGACGGCCGCGCCGGGGTGCTGTCCAAGATCGAAAAGCCGTCCGCCGTCACCGATATCGAGCGCATTCTCGATGAATCGGACGCCATCATGGTGGCGCGCGGCGATCTTGGCGTCGAGCTGCCGCTGCAGCAGGTGCCGGGCGTGCAGAAGCGCCTGACGCGGCTGGCGCGCCAGAAGGGCAAGCCGGTCGTCGTCGCCACGCAGATGCTGGAATCGATGATCTCGGCCCCCGTGCCGACCCGCGCCGAAGTGTCGGACGTTGCCACCGCGGTTTTCGAAGGCGCCGACGCGGTGATGCTGTCGGCCGAATTGGCCTCGGGCGAATTCCCGATCGAAGCGGTCTCGACGATGAACGACATCGCCTGCGAGGTCGAGCGCGACCAGCTTTACGACCAGATCATCAACGCACAGCGCCCCGGCCCGGAGGTTTCATCGTCAGGCGCGATGAGCGCTGCGGCCTGCACGATTGCCGAGGATGCCGGGCTCTCCGCCGTGATCTGCTACACCTCGACGGGCGCGACCGCCCTGCGCGTGTCCCGCCAGCGTCCGCAACAGCCGATCCTGGCGCTGTCCACCAGCAAGGCGACCGCGCGCCGGCTGACCATCGCCTGGGGGCTGCATTGCGTGCTGACGGAAGATCCCAATTCGGTCGCCGACATGGTCACCCGTGCCTGCCGGCTCGCCGCGCGCGAGGGCATGGTCGAGCTTGAGGACAAGGTGATCATCTCCGCCGGTCTGCCTTTCGGCACCCCAGGCGCGACGAACATGCTGCGGGTTGTGCGGATCGATGCACAGGCGGTGCGCATTGCGCTCAACCGGCCGGAGACGACCGGGCCGTCGTTCAACTGACGGATCGGGGATGAGATTTGCCCACGGCGTCGGTCCGGCGCCGCTTCGCTTGATGCAAGAAGCGAAAGGCGGCGATCCCGATGCAAGCGGACCGGAGAGTCTCTAGGCCCCCTGCCCTTCGATCTCGCGGGCAAGCTCTTCCTCCGCCTGCTTGGCGGATTTCAGATAGGGATTGATCTTCAGCGCCTTGCGCAGCACTTTGAGCGCGGCTTTCTTGTTGCCGGTTTCGCGCAGGATGATGCCGAGGCCTTCGATGGCCTTGAAATGGCGCGGGTCGATCGCGAGGACATGCTCAAGCTGATGCATCGCCTGGACATAATCGTCCTGAAGGAAATGCACGGTGGCCAGCTGGCTCCAGGCGGCCGCGTAGTTCGGATCGATATCCGTAAGCGCAGTCAGAAGCTGCGTCGCCAGATTGTAATTGCGGGCGTTCATCGCTAGGCCGGCGCGTTCCATCAGGATGTTGGCGGTGTCGCTGCCCGTGCGCGACCAGAGCTTTTCGATCGCCGAAACCACCCGCTCCGCAGCCTGCTCGCTGTCGGCTCGCTGAAGCTGGTCGTAAAGGAACGACAGCAGCTCGTCGCGCGCCTTGTGCAGCGACTGCTTGGTCGGCGAGCTGAGCGATTTCAGATTGGGCAGCTTGGACGGCGGGTTGGCGTCGGACGCGGCAATGGCCGCGGGCGCGAGAATGCAGGCCATCCCCAGCACCAGAATTGATGTGCGCAGCACAACAGGTACACTGGCTATCTTCATGTTACCAGTGAAGCACAGGCTGAAAATCTGTCAACAGGAACGTTACCGCACCGCAAAAAGCGATCAGCCCTGACGCGCCTTGTAGCGCTTGATGGTCTTGTTGATCACGTAAAGGCGGCCGCGGCGGCGGACGACGCGATTGTCGCGGTGGCGACTTCTCAGCGACTTGATGGAATTCTTGATCTTCATAACCGGCTCGAATGTTTGCTCAGGGGCAGAGGTGCCAAATGCCGCAACAATCGGGCAACCATCGTCCCACACTGATTTTGGGAAATCCGTCGGCTGGACACTAGTAAGACAGGCACGGCTTGTCAACGTGCCGGGCGCCACAAATCATCGCTTTTCCTGCCGCGTGCCCGTCGTAAACGGCGCATCACTGTCCCGACATGATGCTCAGCCGCTCCCTCGCGCCGACCTCGCCGAGCTGCACGGCGATGCCATACCACTCGCGCGCCTTGACGCGATCCGGTTGCAGGCCGCCCACGGCATTGATCGAGTGGAAATAGACCGGGTCATAGGTCTGCGCCAAAGCGAGCGCGCCCTTGCCGCTGCCCTTGCGCGCAATGTGCTCCAAAAGCAGCCGGGCACTGGCAACGTCGCCCTGGCCGAGCAGGTTCAGCGCGCGGCTGAGCATGGCGCTTTCTTCCTCCGGCTGGATCAGGATATGCCGGGGTTGCTTGGTCACGGGCGCGGCGCCGATGGCTCTGACCTCACGAGCGAGCCCTTCTTGCGAGGAGGGTGGCGCAGAGGTCAGGATCTGCGGCGCAGGCGTGGGGGCGACAGCGGGAGCGGGCTCCGGCGCGGCTCGGGCGACCGCCGCAGCGGCGGCATGCGGCACGCCGAAACTCGCCGTGATCACCGCGCTCTCCACGGTGTTGCGGCCCTTGACCAGATGGACGTCCAGATCGAACTCGCCCTTGTAGCCGGGCGCCGGCAGGAGTTCGAGACCGTCGAGGTCTTTCAGCGAAACGGCCCAGGAATCCTTGAGCTTGAAGCCTGCGGAAAGGCTGAATTTTCCCGGCAGACCGCGGAACATCAGAAACGCATATTCGCCGGAATTGTCGTAGTTCACCGTAATCTCCAGCAGCACCGCCTCGCCGACCTCGCCGGATACGTCCTGCACCTTCAACTCGCCGCCGGTATTGTAGGCCACTTGCGTCAGGCCGGCAGCGGATGCCGCCTCCGGGCTATGCGCCACGACCGTCGAGATCGAGGCGGTGAATTCGGGCGAACCGGTCTCCGGCATCGCCGGCCTGGGCGAAGCCGTCTCGACCCGCGCCGTATCGGCAGGCTCGCCCTGCGCGCGCGTTCCGGTCGAGGCGTGGTTTCCGTCCATGATCGCGGTCACCCCGCCAGTGGCCCCCGCTGCGATCGCGCAAAGCAGAAGCACCACCGCGCTCCGGGACAGACTGCGCTTCTGGGCGTCGCGGGCGCTGGAGAACAGCACGTGTCGACGCAGCGCCTCGTCCCGCTCGGCCGCCGAGAGATTGGGCGCGGCGACGCGGGAGCCGAGCAGCATGTGCCCGCTCTGGCTGACGAAATGGCGTCTGAATGCGTGCTCGGCGGCGACGGCCATCGCCGGACGGGGAAGATTGCCGCGTGACGCCGGTCCGCCCACCATTGCGAGGCGGTCCGCAAGCCGGTCCGGTCTCGGCTCGTCGTCGATTTGGCCGATATGCTGGGCGCCATCCCGATTGTCGTCTACCATCGATCCACTCCCACCCGCACGGCCGTTCAAGCCGTTGCCATTCACGCTCTTTTCAATCTTGGGCGATCCGAAATCACCGCAGGGGTACACATCTCAACCGAACCGCGCGCAGACATGCCTGATCGGCGCCTTGCCTTGCGCCAGTGTCATTCGGTAATTATAGACGTTTTCCCGGCCTGCTGCGATCCAAGATGAGACGGCCCGTGAAGTAAAGCCCACCGTCACTCAGCTTATTTTTAGTAAATATTCGGTAAAAACGGCGAGAATCCGGTTCCGGCGCCTGCGAGTTCGGAAATTCTGACTTCTATAATTGACGATAATGCTGGAACAGCTGGTTGCAAGACCAGCTCCGAGCAACCGCCGTCTGGACCGGCTGGGAGAGCCGACAGCAGAACATGGCAAAGGCGGCGGGAGAAGTCTTGGCGTGCCCGCAGTTTGCAGAGCGGGAGGCGCTAGCGGAGAGCATCGTTGCGGGTTGACTGTCGTTCTGAAGCTGCACGATGAAGGAGAATTCTGTTGATGTTTATCGCTCCCCATGGAGGTAGAGGATGACAAAATTTTCGCAAATATTGGAAATCGTAGAGCGGATTGTAATCATCATAGCGGCGGGTTTAGCTTTTTTTCCTTTGTATCAATACTATCAGGAAGGCTCTGTTCGCGCAGAGTATGGGGATTGACGTCGCTCAATGTTCCTGATTAGTTCTCATTATGGGAGGCCGATCATGGAGCACCGCAAATTCAAACGGCGTCTGGCAGAACTTATCGAGGAACTGACCCCCGCGCAGGCCCACAAGCTGGTCGATGCGATAAGCAAGCGGGGCACGGGCGATACGGCGCAAAAGCTAATTGATGGCAAGTTTCAAGCCGATCTGAAATGCCCGCATTGCAAGGAACGCCACATTCATCGCCATGGGATGGCGCGAGGACTGCGGCGTTACAAATGCCTGGCGTGCGCCAGAACGTTCAACGCCCTGACCGATACGCCGCTGGCCCGGCTTCGCAAGTGGGACCGCTGGCTGAAATATGCCGACGCCCTCAACGCCTCTGAGTCGGTCCGCGCGGCTGCGGTGCGGGCCGGCGTGAATGCGAGCACCTCTTTCCGCTGGCGGCACCGCTTTCTGAGTGCGCGGAAAGATCTTCGGGATCATCAACTTACCGGCATCGTCGAGGTCGATGAATGCTTCATTCTGGCAAGCAGGAAGGGCGAGCGGCAATTGCCGCGCAAGGCGAGGAAGCGCGGCGGCAAGGCTAAAAAGCCGGGCTTGTCTGGCGAACAAACGCCGATCCTGATCGCACGTGACCGTTACGGCCATCATCTGAATGCGGTGTTGCCCAATCGCTCGGAAGACGCCGTCAGCGCGGTCCTGAAGGACGTGATTTCGAAGACTGATACTCTGCTTTGCATGGACGGCGATCCGGCGCTGATCGCTTTCGCCAAACAAGAGGCGATCGAATACGAGTTGATCATCGCCAGCCACGGCGAGCATGTGCACGAAAAGGTGCTGCACATCCAGACCATCAACGCTTATGTGAGCCGCTTCAAGAAGTGGCTGGACCGTTTCAATGGCGTGGCCACGAAATATCTGCCGAACTATCTCGGCTGGCGGCAAGCGCTGGAAAAATCCGGGGTTCCCCTCGCACTGGCCGCCGCCATTGGATGAAGTCCATACTCAACGCGAACAGAGCCATCAGGAATCCAACGATCGCAGCAGAGAGCGAACAATCAGGGAGGCCGAACTCGTGCGCATGTGCTCAGACGAGGTCGGAAAGTATAAAAATCTGATCGAAATACAAAAATCGAGGGGTGTCCCTGGTCTCGGCGACTATTTTCGCAATCTCCCCGAGGCCAAACTTGCCTTCCTGGCGCAATGTCACAAATTGGATTTGCTGTCCGAGATAGAGGCGAAAGCCCATGATGAAATGCTGAAGATCCTCAGGGAGAAGACGAAGTGAGTGCTTGCTCATTTGGGGTGGGTGCAGCGCTGCCGGCAGCGTCTCCGTCTACCCGTTACGCGCCACGCATGAGCAGGAGCAAGCCGCGCTCGACACAGCCTTCAAATGATGGGGGCGAGAGGAGAAACCTCGAACCGAAACCCGCGCGTCGGGTTGGCGGGCGGTAACGCGCAGACTAAAGACCCGGCACGATTATGCCGTGAAGAATAGTGCAAATCAGTTTATCGTTTTTGCATGAGCGATCACGATGCCCGTCACCTTAGCCTTTCGGCGCTGCATGAGCGGCGCAAGCAGGTCATTCGTCTGCACCAGAAGAAGTATGGGGTGATGCGGATTGTCGATCTCACCCATTTGAGCTGGTCCGCCGTTCGTGCGGCGATCGACCTGTACGAGGCGGGCGGCATGGCCGCGCTCAAGCCGAAGCCGCGTGGCAAGAAGGGTGGCGAGGGCCGCAGCCTGACGCCCGAGCAGGAGGCTCATATCCGCAAGCTGATCGCGGACCAGCGGCCCGAGCAACTGAAGATGGATTTTGCGCTTTGGACGCGTGCCGCTGTCGCCCAGTTGATCGCGCGGGAATACCGGATCACGCTGTCGGTGCGCGGGGTTGGCAAGTATCTGAAGCGCTGGGGTTTTACGCCGCAAAAGCCGATCCGGAAGGCTTACGAGCAGTCTCCCGAGGCGGTGAAAAAATGGATGGATGAGGACTATCCCGCGATTGCCGAGCGCGCGAAAGCAGAGGGTGGCGAGATCCATTGGGGCGATGAGACGGCGCTGGTGAATACCGATGTTCGCGGGCGCGGTTATGCGCCCAAGGGCGAGACGCCCGTGACCTTTGCACCGGGCACGCGCCAGAAACTGTCGATGATTTCCACCGTGACCAACAAAGGTCAGGCGCGCTGGATGATCATCGATGGCAATTTTGACGCAGACCGGCTGATCGAATTTCTTGAAGCCCTGATCAAGGACACGCCCAGGAAAATCTTCCTCATTCTCGATAATCTGCGTGCGCATCACTCCAAGCTGGTGAAAGCCTGGCTTGCAGAGCGCATCGACCGCATCGAGGTGTTCTATCTGCCGAGCTACGCGCCCGAGCTCAATCCCGACGAGCGCCTCAACGCCGACATGAAGCACGCCATCGGCACCAAGGTGCCGGTGAGGAGCAAATCCAAGCTGAAGGCCGCCGCTGAGGACCACATGACCATAATCGGCAAATCGCCACAGAGGGTCCGTGCCTATTTCCAAGACCCACGGGTCAAGTACGCGGCGTAATGACTTCAACGGGCCGGATCAATAAAGATGGTGGACGCGACTGGGATTGAACCAGTGACCCCCACGATGTCAACGTGGTGCTCTACCGCTGAGCTACGCGTCCGGATCTGGTATGGCGAGTGCCCGACTGTCGAGGTGTCACGAGGGGTTCGAACCGGCGCCGAAGCAAATCACGTCCTCACATAACATGCGTCTTCCGCGCGAGGCAAGCAGCTTTACTCGCGGCAAACAGGCTTTCCCGCTTCGCTTTCACCGCATTCGTACCTATGTTCAAGGCAGCCATTTGGAGCGATGCCTGCCATGTTTACAAAAAGCTATCGGCTGTTTTCGATTTTCGGTTTCCGCATCGGCATCGACCTGTCGTGGTTCTTCCTTGCCGCGCTGATCATCTGGAGCCTCGGGACCGGCTTTTTCCCCGACGTGCTGCCGGGTCTGGCGCAGTCGGCCTATTACATCATGGCCGCATGCGCCGCCCTCGGCATGTTCGCCTCGATCGTCTATCACGAGCTGGCCCATGCGCTGGTCGCACGCTACTACCAGATCAAGATCGCGGGCATCACGCTGTTCATCTTCGGCGGCGTCGCCGAGCTGGAGGACGAGCCGCCGACCGCCAAGTCGGAATTCCTCGTCGCCATCGCCGGCCCGATTTCGAGCTATCTGCTGGCGGGCGCTCTCTATCTGCTGACGGGCATTTTGCCGGTGACGTTGCCCGAACCGATCTTTGCCGTGCTCAGCTATCTGACGCTGATCAATCTGGTGCTCGCCACCTTCAACCTGATCCCGGCCTTCCCGCTCGACGGCGGCCGCATGTTGCGCGCCGGTATCTGGTGGGCGCGGGGCAGTCTGCGCGAGGCGACGCGGATCGCATCGTTCCTCGGCATGGGGCTCGGCGTGGCGCTGATCGCCTATGGTGCCTACAACAGCTTCCAGGGCGCATCCGTCGGCGGCATGTGGCAGGTCCTGATCGGATTCTTCGTCGTCAACGCCGCAAAAAGCGCCCAGCGGAATATGGAGGTTTTCGAAGGGCTGCGCGGCGTCAGCGTGCGCGACCTGATGCGGAGCCCCCCGGCGGGCGTGCCCGCCGAAATGCCGGTCGATCAGATCACCAAGCATGTCGAGCTGCGCGAGAGCAAAGCCTATCTGCCGGTCGTCGCGGACGGCCGCGTCATCGGCCTGGTCCAGCCATCCGTGCTCAACGAGATGCCCCCCGAACGCCAAGCCGATACGCCGGTCGGCAAAGTCGCCGTACCGCTGACCGACAGCGAGCGGCTCGTCCCGGAACTGAGCGCCATTGCCGCCTTGCACCGTCTGCAGCGCGCGCGGGGCTATCAGGCCTTCGTGGAACGCAATGGCGCGACCGTCGGCTGGATCGAGGCGCGCACCATTTTCGCCTATCTCGACAGGCAGCCGCAGATGCCGAAAGCCGAGGCGCCGGCAAATCCCTGATATCGCCCGCGAAGAGACGCTTTGGAGCAGGACCATTTGAGATGGAAAAACTCCGACTCCTTGGCCCGCTCTAAATCACTTCCCGATCACGCTTTAACCGCCCTCGGACGCTCGCTCATGCGTCAATCCATCCGCGTCGAGGCGCGCTTCCAGTGCCCGGCAGGCCGCCTCCAGCCGCGCCTCATCCGCCGCGCGCAGCACCAGAGTTACGTTCGGGCGTCCGTCCTCGAAATGCGGATAGCTGCCCATGCGAACGTCCGGATAGTCGTTCTGCGTCGCCGAGAGGCCCGGTGCGATCCGCCCCTCAGGCGCCGAAACCTGAAGGCTGAGCGCTTTCAGCTTCGCGCCCGTCCGTAGCCGCGGCGTCACCTCGGCGAGCATGGCCTCCATGATCCGCGGCACGCCGGCCATGACGATGACATTGCCGATGAAGAAGCCCGGCGCGCGCGACACCGGATTTTCCACCAGATCGGCGCCGGCCGGAATGCGCGCCATGCGCAGCCGCGCCGGGGTGAGGTCGGCCTCGGCGTATCGCGTCATCATCATCGCCACGGCGCGCGGATCGACGTCGATGGTGACGCCGAACGCCTTGGCCACGGCATCGGCGGTGATGTCGTCATGGGTCGGACCGATGCCGCCCGTGGTGAACACGTAGTCGTAGCGGGCGCGCAGCGCATTGAGCGCGGCGACGATATCGTCCTCGACATCGGCAACGACGCGCACCTCGCGCAGATCGATGCCGATCGCGGTCAGATGATCGGCGATCGTGCCGATATTCTTGTCCTTGGTGCGCCCGGACAGGATCTCGTCGCCGATGACGAGAATTGCGGCGGTTACCGTTTCATGCTGCGGCACGCCGCTCTGTTCGGGTGATGTGATCATGGGTTTTGGCTACAGCTCTTCGCCCGCCCGCGCAAGGATCGCGTCGTGGCCGGCACCTTTGAAGCCGGCGCCGTAGCTGTACCGCCAGCCGCCGCCCAGCCGGGTCGCCGCGAACGGCTCGGCGACCTCGGCCGGCGCATGCTCGGCGAGCAGCGAGGCCGCCACGATCATCGGCGAGCCGCTCGGCCAGATGACGCGCGTCGCCTTCGTGGATAGCACCGGATGTCAGTGACGCTTTCAGCTCATCGAGCGCCGCCGCGATCCGCGGCTCCGCGCCAGCGGCGGGGCCATCGACGCCAGCACCGCCTCGAGCGCATCCGGCTCGCGCTGCATCACCCGCAGTATGTCGAGGCACATGACATTGCCCGAGCCTTCCCAGATCGCATTGAGCGGCGCCTCGCGATAGGTCGCGGGCCAGCGGGCCTTCCTCGACATAGCCATTGCCGCCGAGACACTCCATCGCCTCGTAGACGAAAGCCGGCGCCATCTTGCAGATCCAGTATTTGGCAACCGGCGTCATCAGCCGCCGGAACGCCGCCTCCTGCGGATCGGCGTCGGCCCGGTCGAAGCTGCGCGCCAGACGGAATGCCAGCGCAGTCGCCGCCTCCACATCCAGCGCCAGGTCGGAAAGCACGGTCTTCATGATCGGCTGGTCGATCAGCTTGCGCTGGAAGACGGTGCGGTTCTTGGTGTGGCGCAGCGCGTTGGCGAGGGCGAAGCGCATCAGCCCGGCCGAGGTGACGACGCAGTCGAGCCGGGTCAGCGTCACCATCTCGATGATGGTCGGCACGCCGCGCCCCTCTTCGCCGATCAAAGTCGCCTCGGCGCCGAGGAAGGTCACTTCCGACGAGGCATTGGACTGATTGCCGAGCTTGGTTTTCAGCCGCTCGATGCGCATTGCGTTCAGCCCGCCATCGGAGCGGAAGCGCGGCAACAGGAAGCAGGACAGCCCGCCCGGCGCCTGGGCGAGCACGAGGAAGGCGTCGCACATCGGCGCCGACATGAACCATTTATGCCCGGTGATCTCGTAACGGTCCCCGCCTAACGGCCGCGCTTCGGTGACGTTGGCGCGAACGTCGGTGCCGCCCTGCTTTTCCGTCATGCCCATGCCGAGCGTGATCGCGCTCTTTCCTTCCATGGGCACGAAGGCGGGATCGTAGTCACGGCTGATCAGCTTCGGCATCAGCGTCGCCAGCAGCTCCGGCTTGTGCGCGAGGCTGGCGACGGCGGCATGGGTCATGGTGATCGGGCACAGATGCCCGGCCTCGGCCTGGGTCATCATGTAGAACTGCGCCGCGCGGGCAACGAGCGCTCCGGCGCGCGGCGTCCCGCCCTCGGCGAGGGCGTCCCAGGCTCCCGAATGCAGGCCGTTGGCGAAGGAGAGCGCCATCAGCTCGTGATAGGCGGGATGAAACTCGACCTTGTCGAGCCGCCTGCCCTTCTGGTCGATGAGCTTGAGCGTGGGCGGATTTTCATTCGCCAGACGGCCAAGTTGGAGACCCTCGGCGCTTCCGGTCAATGCGCCGAATATCGCCATCTCCTCAGCCGCCCAGCCCGCGCCCTCGCGCGCCATCGCCTCCCGCAGCACGCGGTCGGTCGCGAAAAGGTTGACGTCCTCGAAAATCGGGCTCTGGTTCAGCGCGTCCTGGCCGAAACCGCCCCGCGCGCCTGATTGCGCACCATCTTTAGTCAGCATTCTTGCTAATAACCTCCTCCCGGCTCAAGATCTGGCTTGCCGCCGATTTTGACCCTCATTATAACAGCGCTTTAATGAATATCGCGTCCGCGACTCAGAAATTTAGCCTTCGCCAGAAGCACCTGCTCGGGATCAAGGGATTGACCCCGGCTGAGATCAACGGATTGTTGGATCTCGCCGACGCAGAAGCCGAGCGCAATCGCAACGTCATCCTGAAGCGCGACATTCTGCGCGGCCGCACGCAGATCAATCTGTTCTTCGAGGCCTCCACGCGCACGCAAAGCTCGTTCGAGCTGGCCGGCAAGCGCCTCGGCGCCGACGTCATGAACATGGCGGTGAAGACCTCATCGATCGAAAAGGGCGAAACCCTGCTCGACACGGCGGTCACGCTGAACGCCATGCGCCCCGACATCCTCATCGTCCGCCATCATGCGGCGGGCGCGGTCGAGCTGTTGTCGCAGAAAGTCGACTGCGCGGTCGTCAATGCCGGGGACGGCGAGCACGAGCACCCGACCCAGGCGCTGCTCGACGCGCTGACCATCCGCCGCCGCAAGGGCCGCATCGACGGGCTGACCGTCGCGATTTGCGGCGACATCCTGCACAGCCGCGTGGCCCGCTCCAACATTCTCTTGCTGAACACGCTCAACGCCCATGTCCGGGTCGCGGCACCCTCGACGCTGCTTCCGCCGTCCATCGACCGGCTTGGCGTCGAAGTGTTCACCCGGTTGGACCAGGCGGTCGAGGACGCCGACATCATCATGATGCTCAGGCTGCAGAAGGAGCGCATGTCGACCTCGTTCGTCCCCTCGACGCGGGAGTATTTTCACTTCTTCGGCCTCGACAAGGAGAAGCTGAGCAGGGCCAAGCCGGACGCGCTGGTCATGCACCCCGGCCCGATCAATCGCGGCGTGGAAATCTCCTCCGCCGTCGCCGACCATTCGCGCAGCCTGATCCGCGAGCAGGTGGAAATGGGCGTCGCGGTGCGCATGGCGGTTCTGCAGACGCTCGCCCGCAACCTGCCAACCGAGTGAGGCCCATGATCGCCGACCGCAAGACGCCGCAGGATGATGGCCCGACGGTGCTCGTCAATGCGCGGCTGTTTTGCCCGAAAAGCGGGCTGGACGCACGAGGCGGCCTGCGCATCGAGGACGGGCTGATCGCCGATCTCGGCCCGCATGTCGACGCCGACGCCGCGGCGGGCGCCGAGGTGATCGATTGCGAGACGCACCTGCTGATCCCCGGCCTGATCGACATGCAGGTGTCGACCGGCGAGCCCGGCGAGGAGCACCGCGAGACGCTGGCCACCGCCAGCCGTGCCGCGGCCGCAGGCGGCGTGACCACGATCATCTGCATGCCCGACACCGAGCCGGCAATCGACGACGTTTCGCTGGTCGACTTCATCGAGCGCCGCGCCCGCGACACCGCCATCGTCCATGTACATCCCATGGCCGCGATGACCAAGGACCTGGCCGGGCGCGACATGACCGAGATCGGCCTGCTCCGCGAAGCCGGCGCCATCGCCTTCACCGACGCCAAGCGGACCGTCGCCAACGCCAAGCTGATGCGCAACATCCTCAGCTATGCGCGCGACTTCGACGCCCTGATCGTGCATTTCACCGAAGACCCCGACCTCGCCGCCACCGGCGTCATGAACGAGGGCGAGGTGTCCGCCAATCTCGGCCTGCCGGGCACGCCGTCGGAAGCCGAGACCATCATGATCGAGCGCGACCTGCGCCTCGCCGCGCTGACGCGGGGGCGCTACCACGCCGCCAACATCTCATGCACCGCCTCGCTCGACGCGATTCGCACCGCCCGGCAGGCGCGCCTCAACGTCACCTGCGGCGTCAGCATCAATCACCTGACGCTGAACGAGAACGACATCGGCTCCTATCGCACCTACTTCAAGATCCGCCCGCCTTTGCGCTCCGAGGACGACCGCCGGGCGATGGTCGACGGCGTGCGCAGCGGCGACATCGACGTGATCGTCTCCGCCCACGATCCGCAGGATGTCGATGTCAAGCGCCGGCCCTTCGCCGAAGCCGCCGATGGCGCACTCGGCGTGGAGACCTTGCTGCCGGCGGCGCTGCAGCTCTATCACAGCGGCGCCATCGCGCTGCGGCCACTGCTTGCGGCGATGACCTCGCGCCCGGCCGAGCTTCTCAGGCTGCCGGGCGGCAGCCTTGCCGTCGGCGGTCCGGCGGACCTGGCTCTCGTCAATCTGGAGATCCCCTGGCGGGTCGATGCCGAGGCGCTCGCCTCCAAATCCAAGAACTCGCCTTTCGACGAAACCGTCCTGCAGGGCCGCGCAATCAAAACTTTCGTTGCCGGACGCTGCGTCTACAGCTACTCACCACGCCAGTCCTGATCCAGAAATCGCCTGCCCCCGCGGGCTGGCCGATTGAGCGCCGGAGATCGCTGCATGATCAGTCTCGCCTTTGTCGCCGCTCTCGCATTCGGCTATGCGCTGGGATCGATCCCGTTCGGGCTGATCATCACCCGGCTCGCCGGTCTCGGCGACATCCGCTCGATCGGCTCCGGCAATATCGGGGCGACCAACGTGTTGCGCACGGGCAAAAGATGGCTGGCGGCGCTGACGCTGCTCGGCGATTTCGGCAAGGGCTGCGTCGCGGTGCTGATTGCCAGCCGGTGGGGCGCAGAGATGGGCCTGGTCGCCGGATTTGGCGCGTTCCTCGGCCACCTGTTCCCGGTCTGGCTGGGCTTCAAGGGCGGCAAGGGCGTCGCCACCTATATCGGCATCCTCGCCGCGGTCGCGCCGCTGATCGCTGCGGCGTTCGGAGCGGTGTGGATCGGCGTTGCGTTCTTGACCCGCTATTCGTCGCTTTCGGCGCTCATCGCCTCGGCCGCGGCGCCACTGCTGCTCGCCATCCGGCAGGACTGGCCCGCTGTAGGGCTTTTCACGGTACTGACAATCCTGGTCTTCTTCCGCCATCATGCCAACATTTCGCGACTTATGAAGGGCGAGGAGAGCAAAATTGGCGGCGGGCGAAGCTGAGACGGACGGCGCAAGGGGCGAGGACACCGAAACGGTCACGCTCAGCGATCGGGAGAAGATCGACTGGATCCGCCTGATCCGGACCGAGACGATCGGCCCGGTCACCTTCCATGAGCTGATTAGCCATTTCGGCAACGCCGCGGCGGCGCTCGAAGCCATTCCCGAGCTGAGCCGGCGTGGTGGCATCCGTCAGGCGCGCCGGATCTGCCCACGCGAGGAAGCCGAGCAGGAATGGGAAGCGGCTGAACGCGCGGGCGCCGCGATCCTCGCATTGGGCGAGGCCGCTTATCCGCCGCTCCTGGCGCACATCCCCGCGTCGCCGCCGCTGCTCTATGCGCGCGGCGATCCGGGCTTGGCCGCCCGCAATACGGTCGCCATCGTCGGATCGAGAAATGCATCGGCTGCGGGGCGCCACTTCACCCAGGACCTGGCGCGCGATCTCGGCGCCGCCGGTATCGTCATCGTGTCCGGCCTGGCGCGCGGCATCGACACCTCGGCGCATGAAGCCGCGCTGGCTACCGGCACCGTCGCCGTGATCGCCGGCGGCATCGACTATATCTATCCGCCCGAAAACGCCGCGCTGCACGAGGCGATCGCGACGCGCGGACTGCTGATCAGCGAATCGCCGCCCGGCTTCGTCCCGCGCGGCCAGGACTTCCCCAGACGCAACCGCATCATTTCGGGCGTCGCGTCCGGCGTCGTCGTGGTCGAGGCGGCGAAGAAGTCCGGCTCATTGATCACCGCACGGCTCGCCCTGGAGCAGGGCCGCGAGGTGTTCGCCGTCCCCGGGCATCCGCTCGACCTGCGCGCCATCGGCACCAACGGTCTGATCAAAGCCGGCGCCCATCTCGCCACATGTGCGGAGGACGTGGCTTCCGAGCTTTTCGCCGGCTTCGGCGCTGCGGCGCAATGGCGGCAGAGCCCGCAGCAGGCCAGCCTCGCCTTGCCCATGGACTACCGCTCTGGCGAGCCGGATTCCAAAGACCGTGAAACCATCCTCGCCGCGCTCAGTTTCGCACCGGTTCACCCGGACAATCTGCTGCGGCAGACCGGCGTGAGCGTGCGGAGCCTGACGGTCGCGCTTCTGGAGCTGGACCTTGCCGGACGCATCGAACGCCACGCCGACGAACGCGTTTCGCTGAGGCCCGCTGCCGTGCAGGCTCTTCTGTGACGAACCGGGTCCGCACCGCTTGATTTTACGGCTTCAATCGCCAATTTCAGCGATCCTGATGCTCCTCGGCCTGGATCTTTGCCTCTTCAACTGCCACTTGAATGAGATATGCAAGAAAAGTAAGCCCCGCGCCGTGAGCAAGATCACGCAGTTGATTTAGCATATCTGCGGAATATTCGGCCACTGCCTTGGGGCCAACCGGGGCTCCTGAAGGCGTACTGACCGGCAGCTTGGGCTGATCGTTCTGCTTGGAAAGAAATGGTGCCTCGGACGGGGTTAGTTCCTGAGCACTGATCATTGATTTTCCCTTTTTATATTTATGTGACATCTCGACCGGAAAGGCTTAAACGTTATTATTCTTCAAATTAAGTGGTTATGGAAATACCCGCTTTGGTTGCGTCTCGCAAGACGTTTCAACCCCTATCATTCTGTATTTGACAGCGTGGTGCTCTTTTGCCCTTACTGTGCGTTGGGTGACGGCCCCGTTCGGTCGAGGCTTGATGTACCAAAGCGGCGAAATCCAGATATCATCCGCATATCTCGAACGAAAACCCCTCACACCTTATGCAGAAATCGGAAAATCGCATGAATATCGTCATCGTTGAATTGGCGGCGAAAGCAAAAACCATAAACAAGTATTTGGGGAAGGATTATAAAGTCTTCCCGTCCTTCGGCCATGTGCGCGATCTTCCTGCAAAGGATGGATCAGTTCAGCCCGACGACGACTTTTCCATGGCCTGGGCGGTGGACTCCGACTCTGTAAAAGTTGTGAATGAAATCGCCCGGGCGGTGAAGGGCGCCGACCGGCTGATTCTCGCGACCGATCCGGATCGCGAGGGCGAGGCGATCTCCTGGCACCTCCTGCAGATCCTTCAGGAAAAGCGCGCACTCAAGGGCGTGGCGGTCGAAAGGGTCGCCTTCAACGCGGTAACTAAGGAGGCGATCAAGGAAGCCTTCTCCCATCCGCGCGAAATCGATGCGCCGCTGGTCGACGCTTACCTCGCCCGCCGTGCGCTCGACTATCTGGTCGGCTTTACGCTGTCGCCGGTTCTGTGGCGCAAACTGCCGAGCGCAAGGTCGGCGGGCCGCGTGCAATCGGTGGCTCTGCGGCTGGTCTGCGCTCGCGAAACCGAAATCCAGGCCTTCGTCTCCCGCGAATATTGGACGCTGGCGGCACTGATGAAGACCGGCAAATCGGAGGAATTCGAAGCCCGGCTGATCAGCGCGCTCGGCAAGAAGCTGGAAAAGTTCGACATCCCGAACGAGACCGAGGCGCTGAAGCTGAAAGCGGCGCTGGAAGCGTGCGACTATAAGGTCCGCTCCGTCGATGTCAGCGGCTATAAGCGCCATCCCGCCCCCCCCTTCACCACCTCGACGCTGCAGCAGGAAGCCTCCCGCAAGCTGGGCTTTTCCGCGCGCCAGACGATGCAGGTCGCACAGCGCCTCTATGAAGGCGTCGACATCGGCGGCGAGACCGCCGGCCTGATCACCTATATGAGAACCGACGGCGTGCAGATCGTGCCCGAGGCGATCGCGGAATGCCGCAGCGTGGTCTCCGGCGAGTTCGGCGCCAACTACCTGCCCGGCCGCCCGCGCGACTACAAGACCAAGGCGAAGAATGCCCAGGAGGCGCACGAGGCCATCCGTCCGACGGAGTTCAGCCGCCTGCCGCAGACCCTGGCGCGCAAGCTGAAGCCGGACGAAGCGGGGCTCTATAAGCTGGTCTGGCAGCGCGCCGTTGCCAGCCAGATGGCAAGCGCCGAGCTGGAGCGCACCACGGTCGACATCGACGCGACCAATGGCGGCGAGACTTACGGCCTGCGCGTCACCGGCTCGGTGGTGCTGTTCGACGGCTTCCTCAAGCTCTACGAGGAAGGCATCGACGACAAGGAAGGCGATGACGACGCAAGGCTGCCCAGGCTCGGCGCCGGCGACCCGCTGGCCCGCGGTCCGGTCAAGGCGGAAGAGCACCACACCGAACCGCCGCCGCGCTACACCGAAGCCTCTCTAGTCAAGAAAATGGAGGAGCTCGGCATCGGGCGGCCCTCGACCTATGCCTCAACCCTCGCCGTGCTCCGCGACCGCGAATATGTGCGCTTCGAGAAGAAGCGGCTGATCCCCGAGGATAAGGGACGGCTGGTCACGGCGTTCCTGGAAAGCTTCTTCAATCGCTACGTCGAATATGACTTCACGGCGGACCTGGAGGAAAAGCTCGACCTGATTTCCGACGGCAAGCTGGCCTGGAAGGACGTGCTGCGCGATTTCTGGCGGGACTTCATTGCCGCGGTGAACGAGACCAAGGAGCTGCGCGTCTCCGAGGTGCTCGACGCACTCAATGAGATCCTCGGCCCCTATATCTTCCCGCTGGCCGCCGACGGCGGCGATCCGCGCAAATGCCCGGCCTGCGCCACCGGCCAGCTCGGTCTGAAGATCGGCAAGTTCGGCGCCTTCGTCGGCTGCTCCAACTATCCGGAATGCCGCTATACGAGGCAGTTCTCCGACGCCGCGCCCGAGCAGGGCGATGCCGCGGCGCTGTCCACCGACCAGGAGCTGGGCGTCGACCCGGACTCGGGGCTGACGGTATTTCTGAAGAACGGCCGGTTCGGGCCGTATTTCCAGCTCGGCGAGGCCGAGGAAAAGGGCGACAAGCCGAAGCGCGCCTCGATCCCGCGCGGTCTCGATGCTGAGATCGACCTAGCGCTGGCGCTGAAGCTGCTGGCGCTGCCGCGCGAGGTCGGCAAGCATCCGGAAACCGGCAAGCCGATCGTCGCCGGTTTCGGCCGCTACGGCCCGTTCATCGAGCACGACAAGAAATATGCCAATCTCGAAGGCCCCGAAGAGGTGTTCACCATCGGCCTCAATCGCGCCGTGAGCCTGCTCGCGGAGCCGAAGAAGGGCCGCGGTCGCACCACGCAAACGGCGCTGAAGAGCCTGGGGGCGCATCCCGAGCTCGGAGGCGAGATCCAGGTGCTCGCCGGGCGTTACGGACCCTACGTCAAACACGGGAAGGTCAACGCGACGATTCCCAAGGACGTCAATCCTGAAGAGATCACCATGGATCAGGCCGTCAAGCTGATCGCCGCCCGCGCTGCCAACGGCAAGCCGGCCAAGACCGCCAAACCCAAGGCCAAAGGCAAGAGCGGCAAAAAGGCTCCGTCGGCCAATTCAGAGGCATCGGCTTGACCGACATCGAAAAGCCGCCGGCAAAACGCAAAGCGAAGAAGGGAAAAGACGCGAGCTTGCCGAGCAAGGAGGCGGTTCTCGAATTCATCCGTACCTCGCCCGCCAAGGTCGGCAAGCGCGAGATCGCCCGCGCCTTCAATCTGAAGGGCGACCAGCGCATCTTCCTCAAACGGCTGCTCCGCGATCTGGCCGAGGAAGGGCTGATCGCCAAGAACCGCAAGAGTCTGCGCGGGCGCGGCGAGCTGCCGCCGGTCGGCGTGCTCGAAATCGTCGGCAATGACGAGAACGGCGATTTGTACGCCATCCCCGCCGACTGGAACGAGGACGCCGAAGGCCCGCCGCCGCGCGTGCTGATGTTGCTGAAGCGCGGCCGCATGCCCGGCACCGGCGATCACGTCCTGTCGCGGATCGATCCCTCCTCCGAGCAGGAGGGTTTTAAGTATGTGGGAGCGCCGATCAAGATCCTGCAGCGGGAGCGCGCCCGCCAGCTCGGCGTCTACCGCGTCTCCGGCGAAGGCGGCATCATCGAGCCGATCGACAAGAAGCAGCTCAGGGAATGGCCTATCGCGCCGGGCGAGAACGAGGGCGCCAAGGATGGCGACCTGGTCCGCTTCGAGATCATGAAAACCGGGCGCGCGCTGGCGCCCCGCGCCAGGATCGTCGAGCGGCTCGGCCATCCGGAAGGCGAGCGCGCGATCAGCATGATCGCCATCGAGAGCTACGGCCTGCCGAACGTCTTCCCGCGCGCGGTCGAGGACGAAACGGCGGACATGACACCGCCGACGCTGAAGGCGCGCGACGATCTGCGCAAGACGCCGCTGATCACCATCGATCCCGCCGACGCCAAGGACCACGACGACGCCGTCTGGGCCGCGCCCGACACCGATGCCGGCAATGAAGGCGGCTTCATCGTCATCGTGGCGATCGCCGACGTCTCCTTTTACGTCAGACCCGGAACCGCGCTCGACAAAGAGGCGTTGAAGCGCGGCAATTCGGTGTACTTCCCCGACCGCGTCGTTCCGATGCTGCCCGAGGCTCTGTCGACCGACCTGTGCTCGCTGAAGGAGAATGTCGACCGGCCCTGCCTGGCGGTCCGCATGGTGTTCGACGAGCACGGCGCCAAGCGCGAGCATCAATTCATGCGCGCCATGATGCGCTCGGCGGCAAAGCTGTCCTACCCGGAAGCCCAGGCTGCCATCGACGGCCACCCGAACGAGCGCACCGGGCCGCTCCTTGAGTCGGTCCTGAAGCCGCTATGGGACGCATACGAGGCCCTGCGCCGGGGCCGGGAGAAGCGCGCGCCGCTGGAACTCGACCTGCCCGAGCGCAAGATCATTCTCGACGAGGACGGGCGCGTGGCCCGCATCACCACGCCGGAGCGGCTCGATGCGCACAAACTGATCGAAGAGTTCATGATCCAGGCCAATGTCGCGGCGGCGGAAGCGCTGGAGGCGACGAAATCGCCCCTGCTCTACCGCATCCATGACGCCCCGACAGAGGAAAAGCTCAAGGCGCTCGCCGAGTTTCTGGCCACGATCGATATCTCCATGCCGAAGGCGGGACTGATCCAGCCGCGCCAGTTCAACCGCGTCCTCGGCCAGACCAAGGACGGGGAATTCTCCGAACTGGTTAACGAAGTCATTCTCCGGTCGCAGGCGCAGGCGGAGTACAGCCCCAGCAATCTCGGCCATTTCGGCCTCAATCTGCGGCGCTATGCGCATTTCACCTCGCCGATCCGCCGCTATGCCGACCTGATCGTCCACCGCGCCCTGATCAGGTCGCTGAAGCTTGGCCCCGGCGGGCTGACGGATGAGGAGATCGGCGAGCTGGACGCGGTCGCGGAGCAGATTTCCCAGGCCGAGCGGCGCGCCATGGCCGCCGAGCGCGACACGGTCGACCGGCTGATCGCCATTCATCTCGCAACCAGGATCGGCGCGACCTTCACCGGCCGCATCTCCGGCGTCACCCGCTCCGGCATGTTCGTCAAGCTGAACGAGACCGGCGCCGACGGCTTCATTCCCGCATCGACGATCGGTAAGGACTATTACGCCTATGCCGAGTCCGACCATGCGCTGATCGGCGAACGCACGGGCGAGACCTTCCGGCTCGGCGATCCGGTCGAAGTCCGCCTTGTCGAAGCGCATCCGGTGGCCGGCGCGCTACGCTTCCAGGTCGTCAGCGAAGGCCGGTTCGACCTGAAGCTGGCCCGGCGCAAGCGCGTTCGCGGCAAGCCGGTCCGCCGCCGCCGATAGGCCGAGCCAGGCGGCCATAGGACGCGACCCATCGTCGTTTCCTTTTAACCTCGTGCGAGGTATGTTCTGACTATGTACCAGTATCGATCGCAAAACGGCGATGGCGGCGGGGACGGCGATGCCCGACCCGCGCGCGATGTTTTCAAATCCATGATCCGCGGCGGCCGCGGACGCTGCCCGGCCTGCGGTGAAGGACGGCTGTATCGCAGCTATCTGAAGATCGCCGACGCCTGTCCGGCCTGCGGCGAGGCGCTGCACCACCACCGCGCCGACGATGCGCCGCCTTATTTCACCATCTTCATCGCCGGCCATTTGCTGGTGCCGATGGTCCTCGCCCTGGAGACGTACAAGCCGCCGCTCTGGCTTCACGCCGCAATATGGCTGCCGGTCGCGGTGCTGATCTGCCTGTCTTTGCTGCCGATCGTGAAGGGCGTCATCGTCGGGCTGCAATGGGCGCTCTACATGCATGGCTTCGATCCCGATCACGTCGAGGACGCCGAATTCGCAAAGGTCGAGACCGTTGGTTGACACCGTCGGCAAGCCGGACGGCGAAGCATCGCCGGAAAGCAGGAGCGCGGCCACGGCAGGCGGGCGCTGGCGCGAGCTGACCGAGCGCGTCCAGAACAGCGGCTTTGCCAATTCCCGCCCCCGCGACGCCTCAACGCTGCTCCTGCTCGACCGCAGCGGCCCGGAGCCGAAGCTGCTGATGGGCCAGCGGCACCATAATCTGAAATTCATGCCGGGAAAATTCGTCTTTCCTGGCGGCCGCGTTGAGCCTCAGGACTATCTGGGCAGCATCGGTTGCCGGCTCGCGGCGCCGATGACGGCGAAGCTGCTACGGGGCATCGCCGGGCGGCCGCACCCGCAGCGCGGCTATGCGCTCGCTCATGCGGCGCTCCGCGAGACCCAGGAAGAGACCGGCATCATCATCGGCACTGGCGCCAATGTGCCGGGCGTCGCAAATCAGATCAGCCCCGATTTCTCCCGCTTCTCGTTCCTCGCCCGCGCGATTACGCCGCCGCGCACGCGCAGGCGCTTCGACACGCGTTTCTTCGTCGTGCCCGCCGATCAGATCACCGGCAACACCTCGATCCTGGACGGCGAATTCGTGGCCATCGAATGGTTTACGCTGTCCGACGCCAGGCGGCAGGACCTGCCGAGCATCACCCGTATGGTGCTGGACGATCTCGACGACAGGATCCGCGCCGGCAGCCTGGATGACCCGGAAGCCGCAGTGCCGTTCTATTTTATGCGCGGCGCGTATTTCCACCGTAAGCTGCTCTGAGGGCGTCGCCTCTTGACAGGGGCGGCGTGCGCAGTAAGGTGCACCTCGAAATTCATAAATCATG
The DNA here is from genome assembly GCA_963727575.1 of uncultured Alphaproteobacteria bacterium. GTDB lineage: Bacteria > Pseudomonadota > Alphaproteobacteria > Rhizobiales > Rhodomicrobiaceae > JAHQVI01. The sequence goes on along the minus strand of CAVSIA010000023.1, from coordinate 108,765 downwards.
ACCCGTGGGATATCGCCGCGATGGCTAAGCCAGTCACCCAGAAAATCAAGCTCGTCAGCTCGGCTGGAACGGGCTTCTATTACGTCACGAAGAAAAATCCCCGCAATACGACCGAGAAGCTCGCTTTGAAGAAATACGATCCGGTCGTGCGCAAGCACGTCGACTTCAAGGAAGCGAAGATCAAATAGATCGCCGCAGCTTCGCGCCTGCCATTGTCTTGAATTTTTTCTGAGATTTTCTGATGGGACCAGCCCCGTGCCGTTCGGCAGCGGGGTATATCCGACATGGGCGCGGGGCTGGTCTTCAAGTCATGACCGAAGAGGGCATCGGCCGATGACTTGTTGGCCGGCGCAAATGGCAGTAACGAGGAGGCCACTCATACCATTTTCACCGGCCTAACCCTGCGGCCCCAGGAGATGCGGCGGACCTGAGCGAACCGCAGGGAAAGATATTCATTCAATCAGTAATGGGAAAATCTGGGCTAATTGCAAGTCAGCAAGCAAGCACAATCCGCCGTCATCTCCCTCGGATCGACCTGGATTTTGCGTCAGAGGCGATCGGCCGCTTCCGCTCTGTCTCGATATCAACCCGTTCACGAAGATATTAAGCGGTTTCCCGGAAAGAAAAACAAATAAGAAGTGCCGATAAGGTAAATTGCGGAAATATTTACGGTCGCGAAAAATGCGTCACTCCGCCGCACTGAGCGCACGAGAGTTATCCCCAGGAAAAATTGAGACAAATTTTAATTGGGGCCGATGAATTGCCGGATCGTATCCAGGAACATGGAAACGGTGATCGGCTTGGAGATATACGCCTCGCACCCGCCTTCGCGAATGCGCTCCTCGTCGCCTTTCATGGCGAATGCCGTGACGGCAATCACCGGGATGTGCCGCAACTCCTCGTCATCCTTCAGCCATTTGGTGACATCGAGCCCGGAAACCTCGGGAAGCTGGATATCCATCAGGATGAGATCCGGCTGATGCTCCCGCGCGAGCGAAAGCGCCTCGATACCGTTGCGCGTCTGCAGCGTGGCATAGCCATGAGCCTCAAGCAGGTCGCGAAACAGCTTCATATTGAGCTCGTTGTCTTCAACAATAAGAACTGTTTTGGACATTGTGCCGTTGGGGATCGTCCGCTTCGGTGACGAAGGAGACTCACACTCGCGTTCAGAATGCGTCATTCGAGGCCGAGCCGTTAGAGTACGCCGGATTACTCTCTTTTCCTACACTACAATCCGGTAACAAATCCCTAAGGGAGCTATAGAGAGCGGCGGCAGGGTTATGATAGCGAAGAGGACGGGAATGGCGCGCGGCGCTTCGACATATGCACAGATCAGTCAGGATCGGGCCGAACGCATCGGCATCGAGGCCCTGGGTTTCCTCGCCGCCGAGCCGGCGATGATGACGCGGTTCTTCGCACTCTCGGGCTACGATCCGGGCGACGTCAGGGCCGCTGCGGCTTCCCCGGACTTCCTGGCCGGCGTTCTGGAGTTCCTGCTCGGCGATGAATCCGCGCTTCTGGTCTTTGCTGGCAATAACGGGCTCGATCCCGACGAGATCGCCAAAGCGCGTCAGACGCTCGCCCCCGACCCGCGCATGATGGACTGAGCCGATGGCGGAAAGCGTGCGAATCGGCGTCGACCTCGGCGGCACCAAGATCGCGGTGGCGGCCCTCGACGAGGCGGATCGGGAGATTTTCGGCAGCCGTATCTCCACCCCGCGAGGCGACTATGATGCGACCATCGCGGCCATCGGCGCGCTCGTCGCCGACGCCGAGGCGTCGTTGGACTGCCGCGGCAAGGCCAGCGTCGGCATCGCCATGCCCGGCTCGATCTCCCCGGCTACCGGACGCGTCCAGAACGCCAACTCCACCTGGCTGAACGGGCGCGCCTTCGACGCGGACCTCCGCCACGCGCTCGGCCGTCAGGTCCGGCTCGCCAACGACGCCAATTGCTTTGCGCTGTCGGAAGCCGCGGACGGAGCCGGCAGCGACGCGCGCTCGGTGTTCGGGGTGATCCTCGGCACCGGCTGCGGCGGCGGTCTGGTCCATGACGGCGGCATCATCGACGGCCCGCGCGGCATTGGCGGCGAATGGGGGCACAATCCGCTGCCCTGGTCGGATGACGCCGACCGGCCGGCGCCGGCCTGCTGGTGCGGTCTCAAGGGGTGCATGGAGGCCTGGGTGTCGGGCCCCGCGCTTTACCGCGACTATCTGGACCACGGCGGAGATGCGAGCCGCACGGCCGATGCCCTCGACATGTGCCGGTGCGCCGATGCTGGCGATGCCGCCGCAACGGCAGCGCTCGAGCGCCACGCCTCCCGTCTCGCCAGGGGGCTCGCCATGGTGGTCAACATCTTCGATCCGGACGTCATCGTGCTGGGCGGGGGGCTGTCGCAGATGGCGGCGCTTTACGAAACCCTGCCGGGCCTGATGCAGCCGTTCATCTTCGCCGACAACCGGGACGTCGTCATCCGGCCGCCGGTTCACGGCGATGCCAGCGGCCGCCGGGGCGCGGCGCGGCTATGGCCGAAAGCCTAGTGGATCGAACATGACATTTGAGTCCCCCTTGCCGTGCGATGAGGCCGAGGTAAGTGATTAGAATGTCATGTCAATTCGATCCATGAACATAAAACGGCGTGGTTCGAAGCGTTAGATTCGAACCACTAGTCCCATTCAATGCGCCGTGCTTGCCGCACATTTCGTCGGCTCGTGAAAATCGATCCGGGTCAGCTCGGCACGCACCAGGAAGTCGCCGTAATTGATGGTCAGGTCACGGCTGACGCCGTTCGAGAACAGCCGGAACGACATTTCATAGGTCGGCAGCCCTTCATCCTGGGCCAGGTTCGCCACCGCATCGTAATAGCTGATCGAAACCGGCCAGGAGGTCAACTGGTTCAGCCGCTCCGAATTGTCGATGCCGGTCAGTTTGCCGGAACCGGGTGGAATGGGGTTGCCGATGAAGGTGGTCGTCTTGAACAGCTTGTTGCCCTGCTCGGAGCCATCGTAAATATCGGCCTGCAACACCCGCTCGCCGCGTTGGGCGGCCTGGAGGATGGCGACGGAGTGTTGGGTCGGGAAGAGCGCGTCTCCGTTGAATTTGAGCTCGCGATTGGCGGGCGTCTCGAGGTTGACCTTGATGTCCTCGCTGGCCTTGCCGCGCGCCGCCTTGCCGGAAACCTGCTCGCTCAATTGCTGGCCGACATATTGCGCGTTCTCGAAGCGGAACGTGTCGCCGGTCGCGTTTTCCCAGGTGGACGATCGCAGGTCGGTGAGTGTGGTATTGCCCTCGCGGTCCACCACTTCCGTCACCAGCCGGGAGCGCAGCGTATATCCGGCGCAGGTCGAGCCCTCGAAGTCGAAAACCAGACGGCCGCGAATATCGGAGACGTTGGAGCCGGTGACCGCCTCACGCAGCGTCATGTCGTAGATCGCGCGGTGCGGCGCCAGATCGACGACCACCGCCGACGCCTGCGGCACGGCATGGGCAGCGCCTGCGGCAAGACCGCTCAGAATCAGGCCAAGTGCAGCAATTTTGGGCGTTTGGTTCATCGTTGACCACATCGTCAGCGCCTTTCGCGTCTTACGAGCACTGGAAACTCAGCTTCCTAGATCGAGATGACGAAAATTGGGAACCGGTTTTCCCGCTCGTCGTCCCGCTTTAAGCTATGGGGTTAGATCACGATGATTTTGGATTGATTCAATCCCAAATCATCGTGATCTAGAACAGCTTATCGCGGCAAAAATAGCAATGGTCCGCTATAAGGGAATGGCTGCGGTCAGCGCCGAAAAAGCCGCTTGTGTCAGCCATACTTTATCTGGCCGTATTCTGGCCGCTAAACAAGCACGATCGAGAAACAAGGAGCCGAGAATGTCCGAAGACAGCGAAGCGCGCCTCAAAGCGCTCGGCCTTACCCTGCCGGATGCGCCGAGCCCTGCAGCCAACTACGTCCCGTTCCTGATCCATGGCGGCCTGTTGTTCATTTCCGGACAGGTCTCCCGGTCGCCGGGCCTGGATATCAAGGGCAAGCTGGGCGCCGATGTCAGCATCGAGGACGGCCAGAAGGCGGCGCAGCTTTGCTGCCTGAACATCCTGGCTCTGGCCAAGGCCGCGGTAGGCTCGCTGGAAAATATCGTGCAGACCATGCGTCTGACCGGCTATGTCAACGCAACGCCGGAATTCGGCGATCAGCCCACGGTCATCAACGGCGCGTCCGATCTGATGGTCGCCGTGCTCGGCGAGCGCGGACGCCACACCCGTGCCGCCGTCGGCATGGGAAGCCTGCCCTTCGGCTATGCCGTTGAGATCGATGCGATTTTCGCCGTCGCCAGCTAGCGCAATGCATGGCGCGTCAAGCCCGGCCGGCGCCGGCTCTTGGCCAAGCGCGCGCAAAAAACAAAGGGTATAACGCGCCATGATGCCTTCTCATCCGATCTCGCCGATCGCCCATCGCGGACTGCACGACGCAAGGCGCGGCATCATCGAGAACACCGCCTCCGCCTTTCGTGCCGCCATTGCCGGCCGGTACGGCATCGAGACCGACATTCAGCCGACCGCCACTGGCGAGCCGGTGGTCTTTCACGACGAGACGCTCGACCGTCTGACGCTGGCGCGCGGCAATGTCGGCGACCATACGGTCGAGCAGCTCGAAGCCGTCGAGATGCGCGGGACGGGGGACCGGATCATGACGCTGGCGGCGTTTCTGGATCTGATCGCCGGACGCGCGCCGCTCTACCTCGAAATCAAGAGCATGGACCGCCAGGACCGCACCCTCGAGCGCCGCGTCGCCGAATTGCTCGCCGGATATCGGGGCCCCGCCTATGTGATGTCGTTCGATCCGGGCAGCATGATCGCCATGCGCCGCTTCGCACCGGACGTGCCGCGCGGCCTGTCGGCGATGCGCTTCGGGCGGGAGCGGAAACACCATTTGCCGGAAGGGGTCCGCTTCCGCTTGACGCACGTGCTGGACATCCCGGCTGTCAAACCCGATTTTCTGACCTACGAGGTCAATGATCTGGCGGTCATGGGCGAAACGCTTAGGGCCCGCCACCCCGATCTGCCGATCATTACCTGGACCGTCCGCAGCGCCGAAGACCGCCGGAAGGCGGCGAAATTCGCCGACGGCATGATTTTTGAAGGATTCCGGCCGAGCGTGGCCCCGCTCCTGTAACAGCGTCGATCGCCGATCATGGATGCAAAGACCGAGATGACAATTCGCGTCAAGGACGCGATGGCCGATATTGCGCCCGCCGCTTGGGATGCGTGCGCCAATCCCGACCCCGGCAGCTATAATCCTTTTCTGGACCATGCCTTCCTGAACGCGCTCGAGGCGAGCCGATGCGCCTGTGCGCGGACCGGCTGGCACCCGCAGCATCTGGTCCTGGAGAATGCCGCAGGCTCGCTGCTCGGCGCCATGCCGCTCTATCTCAAGTCGCACAGCCGCGGCGAATATGTCTTCGACCATGGCTGGGCCAACGCCTTCGAGCAGGCCGGCGGCAGCTATTACCCCAAACTGCAGTCCTGCGTGCCGTTTACGCCGGTCACCGGGCGCCGGCTGCTGACAGCGCCGGGGACGGACGCAGCCGCCGTCGAGCGCGCCCTGCTTGGCGGCGCGGTGGAGCTGGTGAGGCTGCACGAGGCCTCCTCGCTGCACGTCACTTTCCTTCCCGAGCAGGAATGGCAGCGCAACGGCGACAGGCACATCCTGCAACGCACCGACCAGCAGTTTCATTGGTTCAACGAGAATTACGGGAGCTTCGACGATTTCCTCGCCGGGCTTGCCTCCCGCAAGCGCAAGGCGGTGAAGAAGGAGCGGCGGGAGGCCGTAGCGTCGGGCATCGGCTTCGAGCACCTGCAGGGCAGCGACATCACCGAGGCGCATTGGGATGCCTTCTTCGCCTTCTACCAGGACACCGGCAGCCGCAAATGGGGAACGCCCTATCTAAACCGCCGGTTCTTCAGCCTGATCGGCGAGGCGATGCCGGAGCGCATCCTGCTGATCCTGTGCAAGCGCGCCGGGCGCTACATCGCGGGCGCGCTCAACTTCATCGGCGGCGACGCGCTTTACGGCCGCTATTGGGGCGCGCTCGAACACCATCCCTTCCTGCATTTCGAGACCTGCTACTACCAGGCCATCGACTACGCCATCGCCCATGGCCTCGGCCGGGTCGAAGCGGGCGCGCAAGGCGAGCACAAGCTGGCGCGCGGCTATCTTCCGCAGACCACCTACAGCCTGCATTTCCTCGCCCATCCGGGCCTGCGCCGCGCGGTCGCGGATTTCCTCGAAAACGAGCGCGAGGCGGTTGCCGAGGAGGTCCGCTATCTGACCGATCTCGGGCCGTTCAGGAAATCGGAGTAAGCGGCGCTCGGGCTTGACCGGCGCAGGCGCTGCCCTCTAACTACCGGTGACAGGAACGACAACAAGGCGGCGCCAAATGACCTCCTCACCGGCTTACGATCCCGACAATATCTTCGCCAAGATCCTGCGCGGCGAGCTGCCGTGCCAGAAGGTCTATGAAGACGACAAGAGCCTGGTTTTCATGGACATCATGCCCCGCGTCGACGGACACGCGCTGGTCATCCCGAAGGCGCCGTCGCGCAATGTGCTCGACATCGAGGCCGGAGGATCTGAAGCACATCATCCTGGTGGCGCAGAAGGTCGCCCGGGCGGCGAAGGCGGCGTTCAAGGCCGACGGCACGACGATCACGCAATTCTCCGAGCCCGCCGGCGGTCAGGTGGTGTTCCACACCCATATCCATGTGCTGCCGCGTCACGACGGCGTGGACATGCGCCCGCCCGGCATCAAGGCGGACAATGCCGCGCTCGCTGGAGCACGCCAAGCTGCTTGCGGACGCGATTGCGCAACTGAAGTAGGCGCTGCATCGGCTGAGCAGCAGGCGGGTATGTATCCGGCGATGATGCGGGACCCGGGCGCGGCGGCCTTTGGCGCGCCGGCTTCCTGGTCCCGATTTTTCGCGTTATTCGGCGTCGATCGCCACGGCTACGAAGCTCAACTCGCCATTGCTGTCGGCGAGCGTCAACAGCGCGTTTTTCCGATTGAGCTTTCGCAGCGCTTCGAGCCGGGCATCGATATCGGCGGGCGACTGCACCTTCTCATGCGTCACTTCGACGATGACATCGCCCGCCTTGACCTCTTTTTCGGCCGCCGGGCCGTCGGGGTCGATCTCGGTAATCACCACGCCGCTGACCGAGCGGTCGATCCGATAGAGGTTGCGCAACTCGTCATTCATCTCCGAATAGGTCAGGCCCAGCGAAGACTTCTTGCGAGGCGTCGGCGCCGGCTCGGATTTCTCCGGCTTGGCTTCCTCGGGAGGCGGCTCGGCGGCTTCCTCGAGCCGGCCGACCTTGATCTTGAACGTCTTGCGCTCGCCTTTGCGCAGCACCACGACATCGACGGCCTTATCGATGGTCGTCTGTGCGACGATCTTGGGAAGCTGGCGCATGATGCCGACGCCCTGGCCGTCGAAGGTCAGGATGATGTCGCCGACCTGGAGCCCGGCATCGGCTGCCGGACCGCCTTCGGTGACCGAGGCGACCAGCGCGCCCTCGGCACCGTTGAGCCCGACGCTCTCGGCGATCTCGTCGGTCACGGTCTGAATGCGCACGCCGAGCCAGCCGCGCCGCGTCTCGCCGAATTGTTGAAGCTGCGTGATCACATGCGAGGCCGTGTTCGACGGCACGGCAAAGCCGATGCCGATCGAGCCGCCCGTCGGCGAGATGATCGCGGTATTCACGCCGATGACCTCGCCGTCCATGTCGAAGAGCGGGCCGCCGGAATTGCCGCGGTTGATCGCGGCGTCGGTCTGGATGAACTCGTCGTAAAGGCCGGACTGGATGTCGCGGCGCGTCGCGGAGATGACGCCGACCGTGACCGTCCCGCCAAGCCCGAACGGGTTGCCGATCGCCATGACCCAGTCGCCGACGCGCATCTTGTTGCTGTCGCCGAATTTGACCGAAGGCAGCGGGTCCTTCGGCTTGACGCGCAGCAGGGCGATATCGGTCTTGGGGTCGCGGCCGACCACTTCGGTCACCTTGAGCTTCGAGCCGTCGGTAAAAATCACGGTGATCTCGTCGGCGCCTTCGATGACGTGGTTGTTGGTGACCACGAGGCCGGAGGGATCGATGACGAAGCCGGAGCCGAGCGAATTGGCGCGCTGGCCGCCGCCGCGGTCCTCCTTGTCGAAGAAGTCCTGGAAGAACTCCTCGAAGGGCGAGCCTTGCGGCACCTCGGGCATCGGCACCTCGCGGCTGTCCTTGAGCCGCTGGGTCGTGGAGATGTTCACCACCGCCGCCTTGAGCGGATCGGCGATGTCGGCGACCGAGGCCGGTCCGTGCGATGATTGCGCGGCGGCCGGGAGCGGGATCGGCGAACAGCAGCGCGGCGCCGAGAACCGCCCAAAGCACGGCTCCTTTTTGCCGGGCCGCGGCTCTGGATGACGTGCGCTCTCGACGAGGCAAGAAACGCAGCGCCGGCAATATACAACGAACGGTCATGCCGTAGTCCTTCATCTCAGGCTTAGGCCCATCTCAAACTGCTCACGTGGCACGTGCCACATTTTACGTAAAAATAACGGCGCGGGAGCGGCAATTCTCAAGAACCTGTCCGGAACCATACTCACTTTTGCGGGATCGAAGCGCTGCTGGCCTTGGGCCTGCCGCGCGCCGGCGTCGCCTATCCACGAACCATCCAGATTAAGAGCACTCCGACCCCAACCGCAACAGCGCCCCCGGTGCGAAGGCGCTGTTCGGGCGTCGATGCCGCAAGCTTCAGAAACCGGAACGCCAAGGCCGGCGCGAGGGCCCATAACAGACCCTCGATCACGAAGACCAGACCTATTCCGACCAGAAAGTCGCTCATCGAACGGCTTGCGATGTCCGGGCCGCGCCTTCGGATCCGCTGGCCGGCACCTTCGATTGCGGCGAGCCACTCGGCGTTCCACCGGGAGCGTTAAAATACTGGAAGAACTCCGACGTCGGCGAAATGATCAGCCGGGTATCCTCGGACTTCAACCCTTCTTCATAAGCCTGCATGGACCGGTAAAAGCCGAAGAAATCCGGATCCTTGCTAAACGCCTCCGCATAAATCCGGTTCCGCTCGGCGTCGCCTTCACCTCGAAGCCGCTCGGCATCCCGGTTGGCTTCGGCGATGGTGATCGTGACCTGGCGGTCGGCATTGGCCTTGATCCGCTTGGCCCCCTCGGTGCCTTGCGCGCGGATCTCAGCGGCTTCGCGCTGGCGTTCGGTCTTCATCCGCTCGTAGATCGCCTGGCTGTTCGCCTCCGGCAGATCGACGCGCTTGAGCCGGACGTCGACCACCTGAATGCCGAAACTCCGCGCCTCGGCGTCGACACGCTGCGCAATCTGGCGCATGAGCTGGTCGCGCTTTTCCTTGACGACGTCGATGAAGGTACTGGAGCCGAGCGTGCTGCGCATGACGGAATCCATCACGCTTTCCAGGCGGCTGCGCGCGCCAAGCTCGTTGGTCACCGACTGAAAGAACAACAGCGGGTTGATGATCTTGTAGCGCGCGAAGGAATCGACCACCAGCCGCTTCTGATCGGCGGCGATAACTTCCTTGGTCGGCAGATCGATATCGAGAATGCGCTTATCGAAGAACTCCACCGTCTGGATGAACGGCTTCTTGAAGTTCAGACCCGGGTTGGTGATCACCTCTTTCGGATCACCGAATTCGAGAACGATCGCGGTCTGGGTCTGGGGGACGATGAAATAGGCGTTGTAGGCGACGAACGCCGCAACGCCCAGGATCATGAGAAAGACAAGTCCGATGATGCTTCTCATTTGTTGTCGCCTCCACTCGAGCGCTGGCCGCGCAGCTCGTTGAGCGGCAGATAGGGAACCACGCCGGACCCTTGGGCACTGTTGTCGATAATGATCTTATCGGTTTTGCCGAGGACGCGCTCCATGGTTTCCAGGAACATGCGCTTGCGCGTCACGTCCGGCGCCTTCTGATATTCCTGGTAAACCTTGAGGAAGCGCTCGGTACGGCCGATGGATTCGGCGACGGCCTGCTGCTTGTACCCTTCGCCGGCCTGAAGGATGCGCTGCGCATCGCCTCGTGCTTCCGGGACCACCCGGTTGGCATAGGCGTCGGCTTCGTTCTGCAAACGCTCCTGGTCGGCACGGGCGGCCTGTACGTCGCGGAACGAGGAGATGACCTCCTGAGGCGGGTCGACCTTCTGCATCTGCACCTGGCTGATCTCGACGCCGGCGCCATATTCGTTGAGCGTCTTCTGCATCAGGGTCTTGACGGAGTCTTCGGTCTCACGCCTGCTGCGCGTCAGGATCGGCTGGATGTCGTTCTGGCCGACGATCTCGCGCATCGCGCTTTCCGCGACGTCTTTGACCGTGCTCTCCGGATTCTGAATGTTGAACAGGAAGGCCGGCGCGTCCTGGATGCGCCACAACACGACGAAATCAACGTCGACGATGTTCTCGTCGCCCGTCAGCATCAGGCTTTCCTCGGAAACGTCTCTGATCTGAACGTCGCCGTTGGGGCTGCCGAAAATATTGTTGTTGACCGCCGTGCGCATGCCGACTTCGACGCGGTTGATGTTGGTCACCGCGGGGACATAGACCGTCTCGATCGGATAGGGCAGACGGAATTTGAGGCCCGGCGTCAACAGCCTGTTGAGCTTGCCGAAACGCAGGACGACACCCTGCTGATTAGGCTGAACGCTGACGAAACAGGAATAAAAGACCAGCACGGCAAGGCCGACCATCAAGATCAGCGCCAGCAGGCCGCCGCCGATGCCGCCGCCGGGCATCGCCTGTTTCAGCCGGTCCTGGCTGCGTTTTAAAAGTTCTTCCAAATCGGGCGAAGGGCCGCCGCCGCCTGATGGGCCTTGACCCCAAGGACCGCCGCCGCCTTTCCAGCCGCCGCCGCCTCCGCCATTCTGACTACTCCAGGGCATTTTCCTTGTCCTCTACCGCTCTCCGACAGTCGGTGCATCCTGGCCGGGCGCGGTTAATACAGCGTTGCGATGGATTTCGAATTGACACAATCGGACCAGCAAATTGGATCCAGCCTGCATCTCGGATAGGGAGGTCTAGCGTAAGCAGGGATTTGATGCAAATGTGTCACAGGCTCGAAATGCGGAAATGAGATCTCGATATGGCGTTCGGGTAACGCCGCGTCAATGCTCAAATCCTACGCAAGCCGTCGCTGTTGCGTTCGAGGCGCAGCAATGTGTAGTCGTGCTGATCATCGGCTTCGCGCGGGTGGTAGACGCTTTCCACCTCGCGCCAATTGCCGGCGTCGAAATCGGGAAAGCGGATGTCGCCCTCCGGCTCGGCATGGACGCGGGTGAGATAGATCCGTTTGGCGTGCGGCATCAGCTGCGTGTAGATCTCGGCCCCGCCGATCACCATGATCTCGTTCGACGCGCGGGCAAGCGCGCAATCGGCCGCGACCTTGAGCGCCTGCTCGACACTTTCCACCGCGATCGCGCCCTTCGGAGCGAAATCGCGGTTGCGGGTTATGACGATATTGTCGCGTCCGTCCAGCGGCTTCTTCAGCGAGGCGAATGTCCGGCGTCCCATGACCACCGGCTTGCCCATGGTGAGCCGGCGGAAATGCCGCAGCTCGGAGGGAATCCACCAGGCCATTTCCCCGCCGCGGCCGATCACGCCGTTTTCGGCGACCGCAACGACAAGGGCAACGACCGGATCGACGGTCTCCATCAAACTGCGACCTCGGCTTTGATGTGCGGGTGGGGATCGTAGTCGAGCAATTTGAAATCGTCATAGACGAAGTCGAAGATCGAGCCGACATCGGGATCGATCACCATGCGCGGCAGCGGACGCGGCTCCCGCTCGAGCTGACGGTCCGCCTGCTCGAGATGGTTCAGATAAAGATGCGCATCGCCGAAGGTGTGAACGAAGTCGCCCGGCCGGTATCCGGTGACCTGAGCCACCATCATCGTCAGCAGCGCATAGGAGGCGATGTTGAAGGGCACGCCGAGAAACACGTCGGCCGAGCGCTGATAGAGCTGGCAGGACAGGCGGCCGTCGGCGACATGGAACTGGAACAGGCAATGGCACGGCGGCAGGGCCATCGTGTCGACCTCGCCCGGGTTCCAGGCCGAAACGATATGCCGGCGCGAATAGGGATTTGTCTTGATGCCTTCGATCAGCTGGGCGATCTGGTCGACATGGCGACCGTCGGGCGCCGCCCAGGAGCGCCATTGCTTGCCGTAGACCGGGCCGAGCTCACCGTGCTCGTCCGCCCACTCATCCCAGATGCGGACGCCGTTTTCCTGCAGATAGCGGACATTGGTGGAGCCGGACAGGAACCAGAGCAGCTCGTGGATGATCGACTTCAGATGCAGCTTCTTCGTCGTCAGCATCGGAAACCCGTCGGCCAGATCGAAACGCATCTGATGACCGAAAATGCCGAGCGTGCCGACGCCGGTGCGGTCGGCGCGTTTGACGCCCTCATGGCGGACAACACGAAGAAGATCCAGATACTGCTTCATGGGCCAAACCTAATGCGAGTTGGCAAGCGGCCGTCACGCTTCCGTATCGGGCTGTGGATTTCCCGGCTGTCGCGGCGGGCCGGCGCCGCCGCGCATCTCGGCGAGTTCCGTCCGCAGTGCCTGGAGCTCGGCCAGGATCATATCAAAATTCGCCTCCGAACGCGCCCGGTCCGCGTCGGCTTCGGCTTCCTGCTCGCTTTGCATTGCATCGACGATGATGCCGATGAACAGGTTGAGCACGGTAAAGCTGGTCACCAGCATGAACAGGATGAAGAAGATCCAGGCGTAGGGATGCGTTTTCATCACCGGGATCACGAAACCGTCCGCCCACCCTTCCAGCGTCATCACCTGGAACAGCGAGAAGAAGGAAGCGCCCAGCGTGCCGAACTGTTCCGGGTGATCGGCTCCGTAGAGCTTCGTCGCAATCACGGCGCAGACATAGAAGATCAGCCCCAGCAACGCCACGACCGCACCCATGCTCGGGATCGCCGTGAGCATCCCGCCCATCACCCGGCGCATGGATTTGACCGTCGAGATCAGCCGGAGCACGCGGATGATCCGCAGCGAGCGCAGCACGGAAAAGCCGCCGGTCGCCGGCATCAGCGCAATGAAGACGATGGAGAAATCGAACAGGTTCCACCCCTCGCGCCAGAAGGAGCGGCCATTAGCGACGATGCGAAGGATGATTTCGACGGTGAAGATCGCGAGGATCAGCGTGTCGACGGCGCTGATCAGGCCGCCCGCATAGGAGAGCACTGTCGGGCTGGTCTCGAGCCCGAGCGCAACGGCGTTGATGATGATCAGAATGACGATGGCGCGTTCCCAGAACGTGCTCTCGAAGAACGCCCGCAGCGCCTGCTTCCTCTCCGCCCAGCCCGTCCCGCCCAGGCGGCCGCCAATGTCGGCAACCATCAGACCTCCCTATCCGCCACGCGCTCGCATCGGATCGACGTCTTAAACTAGGGGGATGACGAGCAATTGCCAGCCTGAATCTGCCGGCGGCGGCCGGTTTGACACCAAAAAAAGCCGTGCGGCGGCGAAATCGGCGATTCGAGCCAAGCGACGCGCGACGCGGCCATAGACTGCGCGTCGCGCCGATCCTGTTCTCAGGATTTTTCGGTGCTGGAGCCGAAAACGTTCTCGATGGTCAGTTCCTGCTCCTCTTCCTCTTCGGCGGGAGCGGGGGTCTGGCGGCGCGAGATCAGCCCGCCATCGGCGGTCTCATCGGCGGGCCGCAGCGTTCCCATCCGCTCGGGCTCGGGTTCCGGCTCGATGCCGGCGGCGCGCTGCTCGTTCTCGACGCGCTTGGCGGCTTTGCGCACTTCGGCATCGAGATCGATCTGCGAGCACAGGCCCAGCGCCACCGGATCCTGCGGCTGCAGGTTGGCCGAGTTCCAATGCGTGCGCTCCCGAATCGATTCGATGGTCGGCTTTGTGGTACCGACCAGGCGCATGATCTGAGCGTCGCGCAACTCGGGGTGGTGGCGGAGCAGCCAGAGAATGGCATTCGGCCGGTCCTGGCGGCGCGAGAGCGGAGTATATTTCGGCGCCCGCTTGGTCTTCACCGGCGGGATGGCACCTTGGATTTGGCAAGCTGCAGGCGGTAATCGGTATCGTCCTGCGCCTTCTTGATTTCTTCGCGCGTCAACTGCCCCGAGGAGATCGGGTCCATGCCCTTGATCCCCTGGGCCACGTCGCCGTCGGCAATTCCTTTAACTTCGAGCACATGAAGCCCGCAGAAATTCGGCGATCTGCTCAAATGTGAGCGCAGTATTCTCAACGAGCCAGACGGCGGTCGCCTTCGGCATCAATGGCCTTTGTGTCATAAATCTCTCCCGGCCCCTGCAAGACGTCGCCGTCCACAGGATTGGTTATTGTTCACGATGCTCGGAGGAAAGCTTCGTTCGCATCAAAGCTGCCAACAGCATATATGCCTAGTCGGTCAAAAGCGCAAATTTCTTATGATTAACCCCAGCGGTTAATCCGGACCGGCAAAGATGCCCCCGTCAGGCAGTCAACATGATCTTGCCGATATGGGCGCTGCTCTCCATGCGCCGTGCGCGTCGGCCGCCTTCTCCAGGGCAAAGGTGCTGTCGATGATCGGCGCGATCTTTCCGCCGGCCAGCAACGGCCAGACCTGATCTTCCAGCCCTCGCGCGAGCGGGCCTTGACCTGCCATCGGACGCGGACGCAAAGTCGAACCGGTATAGGTGATCCGCCGGATCATCAGCCGGGTGAAATCGACCGTCGCCTTCGGGCCGTTCAGGAATGCGATCTGATGGATGCGGCCGTCATCGGCGACACAGTTCAAATTTTTTTGAATATAATCGCCGCCGACCATGTCGAGGATGAAATCGACGCCCTTGCCTTCGGTCTCGCTCCTTGACCACCGCGACGAAATCCTCCTCGCGGTAATTGATCGCGACATCGGCGCCGAGGCGCTCGCATGCGCGCGCATTTCTCCGCGCTGCCCGCCGTCGTGAACACCCGTGGCGCCGAACGCCTTGGCCACCTGGATCGCCGTCGTGCCGATGCCGCTGGTGCCGCCATGGACGAGAAACGTTTCGCCGCGCCGCAGCCCGCCCCGATAGAACACATTGTGCCAGACGGTGAAGAAGGTTTCAGGCAGGGCGGCGGCCTTGACCGCGTCGAAGCCCTGCGGGAAGGGCAGCGCGGCGCGTGGCGTCGGCGACGCAATATTGCGCATAGCCGCCGCCTGTCACCAGCGCCGTGACGCGGTCGCCGACTTTGAAGCGTTCGGCGCCCTCGCCGGCGGCCACCACCTCGCCGGCGATCTCCAGGCCGGGGATTTCGGAAGCGCCGGGCGGCGGCGGATAAGCGCCCTTGCGCTGGATGCACGTCGGGCCGGTTGACGCCCGCGGCCTCGACCTTGATCAGAATCTCGGTCGCGCCCGGCTCGCGGCACCGCCATTTCCACCGGCTTCAGCACTCCGGCCCGCCCGGTTCGGAAATGGCGATCGCGGTCATCGTTTCGGGCAGGCTCATCTTGACGGATCCTTCGTTGAAATCGATTGTCGCTCAGGCATGATAACGCGTGAAGCCCCGGAAAGGGCAAGAGCGCCGAGCCGAAAACGCAATTATCACCGGATCGAGCCATGAATTGGGACGATGACCTGCCGAAGAAGCGAGCGCCTTATGAGATCGGCGCGGATCTCTCCAGGCGGTCGGTGGAAGAACTGCATGACTATCTCGCGGTGCTGGACACTGAACGGAAGCGCGTAGAGGCGATGCTGAATTCCAAAGAGGCGTCCCGCGACGCTGCCGACTCCGTGTTTAAGCGCTGACCGCGCGCCAGAACGACAGTTTTAACCAAATATTATCTTTTGCCAGCGAGAATCAGGGACAAACGAGATCTTCGACCAGAGATCTTGTCACCTATCCATTGTTATGATGCCTCCTAATGAACTGATGCCGCGGTCCGTCCGCGGCTTTTTTCTTTTCCGCTCCCGGATCGCTTCCCGCTCATGCCCTGTGGAATCTGCGTAATCCCCGGCATCATTCATTATTTCAGGAAAAATCCGCTTGCATCCTGAAAGCGATTTTTAACATGATGATCGCCAAGGCTTATTGCTGACAATGTGTAAAAGACGTTGGGTAAGCGTAGATGAGTATGAATTCCGGTCCCTTTCCGCCCCGGCAGGATGAAACGGTTACGATCCCGTTTCGCAGCAAAGTGAACGAAAAAGAGGAGTTTCTGGCCCTCTTCCGCGAAGGCATGGCGCTCGTGGAAGCGGCTGCGAACTATCTCGACGGGCCCGGGCGGCGCGAATCGAAATGCCTGCCTCCCTACATCGCCCTGTCCTACGCAACCGAAAGCATGCGGCTGACGACGCGGCTGACCCAGCTCGCGACTTGGTTGCTGGCCCGCAGAGCCGTGCTCAACGGCGAGCCGATGCCTCCGGCCGGCAGCGCCAACGATCCGCTGATGTTGCCGCCGATCACCAAGCTCAGCGGCTCGCGCGGATATGACCAGCTCCCCGCATCGCTGAAGGAGCTGATCGAATCCGGCCACAAGCTGCATCATAAGATTTGCGATTTCGACGCCGCCGACCGCGGCGAAGTCAAGCCCGCGGCAATGCGCAGGCCGAATGCGGTCGCGGCGCAGCTCGCTCAGATCCACGCAGCATTCGCGCACTGAGCGAGGCTTGTTCGCCGCGCCCGAATCGCGCTGTGCTTTGCGTGGAGAGGGCTCCGCTTAGCGCAGGAAGCCTTCGAATTTCTTCTTGAACTTGCTCAGACGCCCGCCGCGATCGAGAAGGTGCTGGGATCCGCCCGTCCATGCCGGATGGGTGTTCGGGTCGATGTCGAGTTGCAGCGTCGAGCCTTCCTCGCCATAAGTGGAAAAGGTTTCGAACTCGGTGCCGTCGGTCATCACCACGCGGATGCGGTGGTAATTGGGGTGAACTTCTTTTTTCATGGCTTATGGCCTTCCGTCTCGCATGGTCCCGCGCCGGATGACGACGTCCTGATGATTAGGGAGTTGTCTCGCGTTGCCATTCCTATACCGCAGCAAAATACGCACTGACAAGCCGCTGCGTCTTATTTTAGCTATTTCCGGACGCAATTACGGACATATGAAATTGTTTGCACTAAATTCATCGCATTTTTACGGCCTGCGACCGTCAGGCGCGAGACAAGGGGCGAAGTGATGGGGAATGGCAGCGTCGGCGCCCAACCGCTTACCATCAAGACAAATGGCGCACATAAGGCCGAGCCGGCCGTCGGTAACGCCGAGACGACAGACGACGCCGCACCGTCGATCCGGACGCTGTGGGATCTGCGAAACTACGTGACGCGCTACAAGGGAACTCTGGCGCTTGCGGCGGTGGGGCTGGTCGGCGCGGCGAGCGCGACGCTGGTGCTGCCGGTGGCGGTGCGCCGCATGATCGATTTCGGCTTCTCCAGCGAGAATGCCGGCCTGATCAACAGCTATTTCGGCATGCTGCTCGTCGTTGCCGCGCTTCTGGCCGGGGCCAGCGCCTCAGATTCTACTGCGTGAGCTGGCTGGGCGAGCGCGCCGAAGTCGACATCCGCCGCGGCGTGTTCGAGCATCTGACGACGCTGAGCCCGGTCTTTTACGAACAGACCCATTCGGCGGAGCTGATGTCGCGGCTGACCGCGGACACGATGCTGATCAAGACGGCGATCTCCGCCTCGGTCAGCCAGGCGCTTCGCAATCTGGTGCTGGTGATCGGCGCGCTGATCATGATGGTGCTGACCAGTGCGACGCTGAGCGCGATGGTCATCTTCGTCATCCCGGTCATCATCCTGCCGCTGGTCGGCTATGGCCGGGTCGTGCGCCGGCTGTCCCGCCAAGCCCAGGACCAGTTGGCCAGCGCCTCCTCCTACGCGGCGGAGAATCTGGGATCGCCGCGCACCATGCAGGCTTTCACCTTCGAGCCGGTCGTCGTCGAGCGCTATGGCCGCGCCGTGGAAAACGCCTTCGACGCCGCCCGCAAGCGCATCGCCGCCCGCGCCAGGCTCACGGCGACCGCGACCTTCCTGATCTTCGGCAGCATCGTCGGCATTCTCTGGTACGGCTCCCATGAAGTTCTCGCCGGCTCGATGACCGGCGGCCGGCTCGCCCAGTTCATGCTCTACGCCGCTTTCGCCGCCGGATCGGTGGCTTTCCTGTCGGAGGTCTGGGGCGAGGTTCAGCAGGCGATCGGCGCGGCGGAGCGGCTCCGGGAGATCATGGCCGTGGAGCCGCAGATCGTCTCGCCGGCCAAGCCGAAACCGTTTCCCAAGCCTGCGCGCGGCGAGATCGCCTTCGACCGCGTCTCCTTCGCCTATCCCGCCCGGATCGATGCGCCGGTCTTCCAGGACCTCAGCTTTTCCGTCCGGCTCAGGCGAGCGCGTCGCGATCGTCGGCTCGTCCGGCGCCGGCAAGAGCACGATCTTCAGCCTGATCCTCCGGTTTTACGATCCGCAGAGCGGCCGTGTCCTGATCGACGGCGTGCCCGCGCGCGAAGCCGATCTCAAGGCGCTGCGCCGGCATATCTCCTACGTGCCCCAAGAGCCGGCGGTGTTCGCCTCCAGCATCGCCGACAATATCCGCTACGGCTCGACCGATGCGAGCGAGGAGGCGGTGCGCGAGGCGGCGCGGGCCGCGCTTGCAGCCGAGTTCATCGAGGCTCTGCCGGCCGGCTACGACACCGTGCTCGGCGAACGCGGCGTCACCCTGTCCGGCGGCCAGCGCCAGCGCATCGCCATCGCGCGGGCATTGCTCCGCGACGCGCCGATCCTGCTGCTCGACGAAGCCACCAGCGCGCTCGACGCGGAAAGCGAAAACCTCGTGCAGACGGCGCTGGACCGGGCGATGCAGAACCGGACGACGCTGGTCATCGCCCATCGCTTCTCGACGGTGCTCGGCGCCGACCGCATCCTGGTTCTCGACGACGGCCAGATCGTCGAGGAGGGCACCCATCGCAGCCTGATCGGCGAAGGCGGCATCTATTCGCGGCTCGCCGAGCTGCAGTTCCGCAACGATGCCGGGGCGGCCTAGCTGCGAATTTCCGGTTGCATTTTTATAAATTTCTCTTTTTACGTGTGGACAACGCCTCCGCGCAACTTCCGGCGAAAGCGGGCATCTCCTAAACAGAGGTGCCCGCAACCGAAGCCGAAAGATCCGACGTGGCACGAGAGCACACGCTTGCCAGCCTGGAGGGACTGCGATTCTTATCGAGTGCGGCGATCCTGACCTACCATTACACTTGGTTCGTCGCCTCGCCGCCCCCTCCGGTCATCGATCAGCTTCGGCTCTGCGTCGATTTGTTCTTCGTCATATCCGGGATCGTCATCGGGCTCACCTACCGTGGCCGGATCGGTGATTTCGTCGCATATGCGGTCTTCATCCAGCGCCGGATTGCCCGTCTTTATCCCCTTCATCTGGCGACTTTGCTGTTTTACTGCGGGGTCAGCGCGGCCTTCGCTTACGGATGGGTGAAAGTGCCCGATCCCGAGCGTTACAGCTTCGACCAACTCGTCCCCAACCTGCTCCTGACCCATGCCTGGGGCGCCGGCAAGGCCTCGTTCAACTTCGTGTCCTGGTCGATCAGCGCGGAGTTCTTCGCCTATCTGACCTTTCCGCTCACGCTTTGGCTGGTCGGCGACGGCCGCCGGCGGCGGCTTTGGTGGGTCGCGGGGCTGCTGCTGATGGCGATCGCCGGGAGCCACCTGCTGCTGCATCGCGGGCTCGATTTTCTCGACTGGAAGTTCGGGATCCTCCGGGTCCTGCCCAGCTTCGCGCTTGGCGTCTGGTTGAGCGCCTATGGTCCGCGGATCGCCGATCGCGTCCCGGCCTTGGCGGCAAAGGCGGGCGCAGGTCTCGCCGCGGCCGTCTTCGCCGTTTTCGTGCTGTCGGATGCGCATCACCTGCTGACCTTGATCAGCATTTACGGCCTCGTGGCGACGCTGTTCCTTTGCGACGTGAAGTCGATCCGCACTTTCGCATCCTGGCGGCCGATCAGCGCCCTCGGACCGCTGACCTACTCGATCTATATGCTGCATCCGGTGTTCGCGACCTTGCTGATCAGCGCTCTCTTCCCTCGGATTTTCGGCCACTCGCTGGCGGCGGTGGTGGCCTCGATCGTTTGCGCCACCGCCGCCACCTTCGCCGCCTCGCAGCTGTCCTACCACTATTTCGAGCAGCCGCTGCGCAGGGCGATCAATGCCATTCCGATCCACTCCTGGTTGCGGCCCGCCTGGCGCACGCGAAAGAATGCCTGAGGGGAACGCCGCGGGAAGCGACCGGCGCCGGTGGCACCCATACGCGAATCGCCTAGCGTCCTGGCAATCTCCAGATGCTGGGACATGCGGGAATGACCACGAACGGCAGGCGCACCAAGACGTCGAATGGCTGGACGGCAAGCCGGGGCTGGACCCCGGGCCGCAGCAGGGCAAAGAATGTCGGCGAGTTCGTGCCGAACCTGATGCGGCCGGCTTTCGAGAAATACGGCTTCCCCGCAGCGGCGCTGTTGACCGACTGGTCGGCCATCGCGGGCAATGAGATCGCCTCGTTCACGGCCCCCGAAAGGCTGAAATGGCCGCGAAAGGCTCCCGGCGGCGCCGATGACGCCGCGGACAAGGGCGCGACCCTGATCCTGCGCGTCAGCGGAGCGCGGGCCCTCGAGGTCGAGCAGATGCGCGGGCGGCTGATCGAGCGCATCAACGCGGCGTTCGGCTACCGGGCGGTTTCGGAGATCCGCGTGATCCAGGCGCCGCTTCCCAAGCCCCCCGCCACGCACCGGCCAAGCCTCCAGCCGCTGACGGTCGACGACCAGCCGGCGCTCGCAGACGTGCCGGAAGGGCCGCTGCGCGACGCTTTCGCCCGCATCGCCGCCGGCATGAAGGCCAGGGCCTCATCCGATCCGATCGAATCGGATCGCCAGCTCTAGGGGTTCGAATCTAACGCTTCGAACCCCGTCGCTTTTTGCTGATGGATCAAATTGACATGACATTTGAAACGCTTATCCCAATCTGGCCGGTCACCAGAGGGACTCAAATGTCACGTTTGATCCACTAGTTTCCTGTTTTGTTGCAGTTTCCAGCGATCGACCGGTATCCACTTGATCGGAATTGCTCGAGGCAAAGCGGCGATCGGTCCGGCGCCTCCTGAGCTCAGTTCACACGGATTTCATTTGCGGCAGGTTAACCATACTCGACAGCGCCATGATCTCGCCCTATGTCTTTCCTCAACAGACATTAGGAAATGATGAGCGCCCGAGCCGAGGTGGGCATTACGTCGTTGAAGGAGAAAAACGTGTTCAGCCTGTTCGCTTCCTCCCGCACTCCCGTTTCGCGGCGCCTGGCGCTTTTGAACGGATCGCTCGCCGCCGCCCTTGTCGCGGCCGGCCTTATTCTGCTGCCGGGCACGCAAAGCCATGCCCAGGCGCCTCTGAAGCCCGACGTCGACATCGCCGAGCTCATGAAGCCCGGCGAGTTGCCGGACAATGTCATGGGCAAGGACGATGCGCCCTATACGATCGTGGAATATTCCTCGATGACCTGCCCGCACTGCGCGCGGTTTCACACGCAGGTTCTCCCTGAAATCAAGAAGAAATTCATCGATACCGGCAAGGCCAAGTATATCATCCGCGAATTCCCGCTGGATAACGTCGCTGCTGCTGCGTTCATGCTTGCCCGCTGCGTCGACAAATCGAAATATTTCGACTTCGTCGATCTGCTCTACTCGAACCAGGAGGAGTGGGCTTTCAGCGGTAACGCACTTCCCGGCCTGCAGAAATTCGCAAAACAGATCGGCTTCACCGAAGAGAAGTTTAACGAGTGCCTTAAAGACGAAAAATTGCTGAAATATATTGAATGGGTCCGCGATCGCGGCAACACCCAGTTCGATGTTCATGCAACGCCGACCTTCTTCATCAACGGCAAGCGTCTCAAGGGCGGCGAGCTGGACGATTTCGAGAAGATCATCGGCGGGACCGACGGCAAGAGCTAAGTGCACAGCGTCACCCCGGCGAGGGGCAATGCGCCGGGATTGACGAACCACATTCACGGGGGACGGGCGAGCATGGCTGACGCGGTTGCGAAAGTCTGGATGGCCGGGAAATATCTGATATCCGGCGGCGCGGTTGCGCTGGGGCTTGCGCTTGGCGGTTGCGCCGGCGGCTTGCCGGACGCGATGACGACCGCCAGCACGACGAAAGCGGACGACACCGTCGCGCCCGCCGAGCTGGCCAAGGCCGGACCGCTGGCCGAAAAGACGCTCGGCAATCCCAACGCCCCCGTCACCGTGATCGAATATGCCTCGCTCGGCTGCCCGATCTGCGCGGCCTATCACAAATCGGTCTTTCCGCAGTTCAAGAAGGCGTTCGTCGACACCGGCAAAGTGCACTTCATCTACCGCGAATTCCCGATCGGCGCCTCGCCCGCCGCTGCCGCCCATGCCGCCCGCTGTGTACCCGAGAACGCCTACTGGCACGTCAACGACAAGTTCATGGCCAATCGCGGCCGCTGGAACGGACGCACCCCAAACCCGGAATTTCTGTATAAAATTGTACAAGAGACCGGCATCTCACGCGCCGCATTTGACAGTTGCATGTCGAATTAAAAGATTAGTGATGGGATAGATTGGGTTAAACAGCGGGGGCGGGAGCTCGGCGTGAAAGGTACGCCGACCTTCTTCGTCAACGGCCAGCCTGTGCGCGGCGTGTTGAGTTTCGAGGAGATGCGCAAACTGATCGAACAGCATCTCGCGGTTGCGGCAAAGCCGGCCTGACCTCCTGCACGTTCGCTTGCGCCCGGCGCTCAGCGAGACATGAGGGATTGCCAGTGCACATTACGCGCTTACGCCTTCTCGGCTTCAAATCCTTCGTCGAGCCGACCGAGCTTCTCATCGAGCCCGGCCTGACAGGCGTTGTCGGCCCGAATGGCTGCGGGAAGTCGAACCTGCTCGAAGCCCTGCGCTGGGTGATGGGCGAGACGTCCTACAAGAACATGCGCGGCGGCGCGATGGACGACGTCATCTTCGCCGGCACCGACCTGCGGCCGTCGCGCAACATGGCCGAGGTCAGCCTCACCATCGACAACCGCTCCCGCCGCGCTCCGGCCGAGTTCAACGACACCGACATCCTCGAGATCGCCCGCCGCATCCAGCGCGAGGCCGGCTCGATCTACAAGGTCAACGCCAAGGACGTGCGTGCCCGCGACGTGCAGCTGCTGTTCGCCGACGCCGCCACCGGCTCGCGCAGCCAGGCGCTGGTCCAGCAGGGCCGTATCAGCGAGATCATCAGCTCCAAGCCGCAGGACCGCCGCCGGATTCTGGAGGACGCCGCAGGCATTGCCGGCCTTCACGGCCGCCGCCACGAGGCCGAGCTGCGTTTGAAGGCGGCCGAGAGCAATCTGGAACGCCTCAGCGATGTCATGGGCCAGCTCGGCACCCAGCTCCAGAGCCTGAAACGGCAGGCGCGCCAGGCGCAGCGCTATAAGGAAATCTCCGTCGAGCTGCGCAAATACGAGGCGATCCAGGCGCATCAGCAATGGAGCGCGGCATCGGAGAGCACCGGCTCCGAGGAAGCGGCGCTGCTCGAAGTCACGCGCGCCGTCGGCCAGCTCACCCAGGCGGAAGCGGCAGGAACGCGCGCTCAGGCCGAGATCGCCGAACGCATCCAGCCGCTGCGCGAGGAGGAGGCGACGCGCGCCGCCGTTCTCCACCGGCTGGAGGTGGAACGCCAGACGCTCGACCGCGAGGAGCAGCGCGCCAAGGAGCGCCATGCCGAGCTGGAAACCCGCCTTGCCCAGCTTCAGAAGGATATCGACCGCGAGACCGACGCCATCGGCGAGGCCAAGGAGCTTCTCCGCAAGCTGAACGAGGAAGAGGAAGAGCTGCGCGCCGTCAGCGAAGAGGACGCCGCCAGCCGGGAAATCCTGCATGAGGCGGTCGCCGAGGCCGAGGCCGGTCTTCAGGCCGCAGAGGATGCGCTCCAAGGCGCGACCTCCGATGCCGCCGAGGCCCGCGCGCGCCGGTCGCAGGCCGAAGCCCGCATCCAGGAATGCTTGCAGCGGGTCAGCCGTCTCGCCAATCAGGCCGGCGGCATCGCCCAGCAGATCCAGGCCCTCGGACCGGCGCCGGCCGGCGCCGAGGATGTCGACACTCTCCACGAGCAGATGGAGCAGCTTGCCGCCCTGCTCGAGACCGTCGAAGGCGAGACCGCCGACGCCGAAGCGGCGTTGCCCGAGGCCCGCTCCCGCGAGAAGGACGCCCGGGAGGCGGCCAACCAGTCGCGGCTGAAGGCGCGGCAGCTTGAAACCGAAGTCGCGACGCTCGTCAAGTTGCTGAAACCCAATGAGAGCGCCAAATGGCGCCCCGTCGTCGACGACATCACCGTCACGCCGGGCTACGAAATCGCGCTCGGCGCAGCGCTGACCGACGATCTCGATGCCGGCGTCGAGGCGAACGCGCAGGTCCGCTGGAGCCTGATCGCCGCCGAAGGCGACCCTGCCCTGCCCGCGGGCGCCGAACCGTTCAGCACCTATGTCCGCGCCCCTCACGAGCTGGATCGCCGCCTCGCCCAGATCGGCGTCGTCGACCGCGCGCTCGGGCGCGCAGCTTCAGCCGCAACTGAAGCCCGGCCAGCGCCTGGTCAGCCGCGAGGGCGACGTCTGGCGCTGGGACGGGTTCATTGCCGCCGGTGACGCGCCGACCGCCGCCGCCAAGCGGCTCGCCGAACGCAACCGGCTCAGCCAGCTCGAAGAGCAGGTGTCCGTGCTGCTCGCCGAGGCCGAGGAGGCCGAGCACGCCCGCGAAGCCGCCAGCGAGGCCGTCAACCGCATCCAGCAGCAGGAAAAGCTGCTGCGCGACCGCTGGCGTCAGCTTCAGGCGCAGCTCTCCCAGACCCGCGACAAGCTCGCCAAAGCCGAGCGCGCCGTCCAGGAGCATGACACGAAGCGGACCAGCCTCACCGAACACGGCGAGCGCATCGCCGAGGCCCATGAAGAAGCCGCCGCCCAGCAGGCCGAGGCCGAAGCCGTCCTGGCCGAACTCGCCCCGGCGACCGATCTGGAGGCGCGCCTGCAGGCTGCCCAGGCCGAGGCATCCACGCGGCGCAGCGCCTATGCCGAGGCCAAATCCCGCGCCGACGGCGTCGAACGCGAGATCCGCGCCCGCCAGACCCGGCTCGAAGCGATCATTGCCGAACGCAATCGCTGGCTGGGCCGCGACGAAAGCGCCGGCCGCCAGATCGCGACCCTTCAGGAGCGCCTGGGCGAGGTTCGCCAGGAGCTCACCGACCTCGCCGAACTGCCGGCGAAAATCGAGGAGCGCCGGCAGAGGATCCTCAACGAGCTGAGCCAGGCGGACGCCGCCCGCAAGGAGGCCGCGACGCGTCTCGCCGAAGCCGAGAACGGCGTGCGCGATCAGGACCGACAGCTGCGCGAGATGCAGAAGGCGCTCGGCGAAGCCCGCGAGGAGCGCGCCCGCATCGAGGCCCGGCTGGAAGGCGCCCGCGAGCGCCGCCGCGACCAGGCCCGCCATATCCGCGAGAGTTTCGAATGCACGGCGGAAGAGATCCTCGCCTCCGTCGGCATCGCAGCGGACGAGGCGCTGCCCGACATGGCCGACGTCGAGCAGAACATCGTCAAGCTGAAGGGCGACCGTGAGCGCCTCGGCGGCGTCAATCTGCGCGCGGAGGAAGAGGCCGCAACCCTCGGCGCCGAGTTCGACGGCATGGAGAAGGAGCGCGCCGACCTCGAAGAGGCGATCGCCAAGCTGCGTCAGGGCATCGTCAACCTGAACAAGGAAGGCCGCAAGCGGCTGATGGAGGCGTTCGATACGGTGAACGCGCATTTCCAGCGGCTGTTCAAGGTGCTGTTCGGCGGCGGCGAGGCGGAATTGCAGCTCATCGAGAGCGACGACCCGCTGGACTCCGGTCTGGAGATCCTCGCGCGCCCGCCCGGCAAGAAGCCGCAGGTGCTGACGCTGCTGTCCGGCGGCGAAAAGGCGCTGACCGCGCTTGCCCTGATCTTCGCTGTGTTCCTGACCAATCCCTCGCCGATCTGCGTTCTTGACGAGGTCGACGCCCCGCTCGATGATGCCAATGTGCACCGGATGAATGCGATGCTGGAGGAGATGACCAAAACCACCGACACGCGCTTCCTGGTCATCACCCACAATCCGATCACCATGGCGGCGATGAACCGTCTGTTCGGCGTAACCATGCAGGAAAAAGGCATCAGTCAGCTCGTTTCGGTCGACCTGCAGACCGCGGAGCGCTTCCGTGAGGTTGGTTGATGGTCGCCATTCGCGATCTCGTTGCTGAAGATCTCCCCGCCGTCACGCGGATTTACGAGCATCACGTGCTCCACGGCGCTGCAACCTTCGACGAGGTGCCGCCATCCGTCGAGGAAATGCGCCAGCGGCAGGACAAGGTCCGCGCGCAAGGGCTTCCCTGGATGGTTGCCGAAACCGATGACGGCACCGTCATGGGCTATGCCTATGCCTCGTTGCTGCACGCCCGCTCGGCCTACCGCTTCACGCTCGAAGACTCCGTCTATATCGATCCCGCCTATCACCGCCGCGGTGCCGGCCGCGCCCTGCTCACCAAGGTGCTGGCGCGCTGCGAGAGGCTCGGCTACCGCCAGATGATCGCCGCCATCGGCGACAGCGACAACCATGGCTCGGTCGGCCTGCATGACGCGCTCGGCTTCGAACATGCCGGCGTCTACCGCTCGGTCGGCCTCAAATTCGGCCGCTGGCTCGACGTCGTGCTGATGCAGCGCGCCCTCGGCGACGGCGCGGCCACCGTCCCGACATCGGGACAGGCGCCAACCGGCGCCTAATCCGGCTTTTCCTTTTGGCCGTCATGGATTATGGTGCGGCCAGATTTCTGGGCGCGTTTTCGCGCGCCTTAACGGTTTTCCGAGGCTTTGATGGTTCAGTCAGCGTCCGGCGGCGGAAAAGATCCGCGAGACGGCGATGTCGATTACAGCGACATCAAGAAGCGGCTCGATTCACTCGGGGGCAAGCTCGACAAGGTCAAGGGCAGCGAGCAGGTCGACAAGTTCGATGAGGAAGCGGCCGGCAAGCGCGGCCAGGCGATGGGTGTCGCCTTCCGCATCGCCACTGAACTGGTCGCCGGCGTGTTCGTCGGCGGCTTCATTGGCTGGCTTCTCGACCGCTGGCTGGGGACTGCGCCGTTTTTACTCATTGTATTTCTGCTTTTGGGTATTGCCGCGGGGCTGCTCAATTCGGTAAGAGCAGCGCAGCGAATGCAGAAAGATCTTTAACGGGATGGACAGGTGAAGGGCGTGGGAGCCTTAAGTTGGAAATTAGCGCAGGCAACGCAGCCTGCCCAGGAAACCAATCCGCAGCCGGGCGCGGCCGCTCCGCCTCCGGCAGGCGTCGAGCCGGGTCACGCCGTGGCTCCGCATGGAACGGCCGTCCCGGGCGCCGTGGAACCCGCAGCGCATGGCGCCGGGCACGGCGGCACCGGCATCGACCCGATGCACCAGTTCCAGATCAAGCGGCTCATCGACCTGCGCGATCATGGCCTGGACTTCCTTTCGTTCACCAACGCCTCGCTGTTCATGCTGATCGCGGTCGGTGTGGTAACGCTGTTCTTCATCTACGCCATGCGCGGCCAGTCGCTCGTGCCGAGCCGGCTGCAGTCGGCCGCCGAGCTGGCCTATGAATTCGTCGCCAAGATGGTGCGCGACAATACCGGCACGGAAGGCATGAAGTTCTTCCCCTTCGTCTTCACGCTGTTCATCTTCATTCTGACTTTGAACATGCTGGGCATGGTGCCGTACTCGTTCACGGTCACGAGCCATATCGTCGTCACCTTCACGCTGGCGCTCGGGGTGTTCTTCCTGGTGACACTGGTCGGCTTCATCAGGAACGGACCGGGCTTCCTCAAGCTGTTCGTGCCGGCCGGCGCGCCCGTCGTCCTGCTGCCGCTGCTCATCGTCATCGAGGCGATCTCCTATCTGATCCGCCCGATCAGCCTCTCCGTGCGTCTGTTCGCCAATATGATGGCCGGCCACATGATGCTGAAAGTGTTCGCCGGCTTCGTCGTGGCGCTCGGCGTCATCGGCGGCTGGGCGCCGCTGGTGTTCATGGTCGCCTTTACCGGCCTGGAAATCCTGGTCGCCTTTCTGCAGGCGTTCGTCTTCGCGGTGCTCACCTGCATCTATCTGAACGATGCTCTTCATATGCATCACTGACCCTTCATCCAAACCATTCGCTTGAACTCCAAGGAGATTTGAAATGGAAGCAGACGCAGCAAAGCTCATCGGCGCGGGTATCGCCGCGACCGCCCTCATCGGCGCGGGCCTGGGCATCGGTAATATCTTCGGCAACTATCTTGCCGGCGCGCTGCGCAATCCGTCGGCGGCTCCCGGCCAGTTCCCGAACCTTCTCCTGGGCTTTGCCCTTGCCGAAGCGACCGGTCTGTTCGGCCTGATCGTTGCGCTGATCATTCTGTTCGTATTCTAATCTGCGGAAATGCCGATCGCGGGGATCCTGCCGGGCTGCAAGGCCCCAAGCGGGATTCCCTGTTCTGGCTCCTCAGTAACGAGAGGCTGGCATGCCGCAGTTGAATTTCCAGGATTTTGCGCCCCAGATCTTCTGGCTCGCATTGACCTTCGCGCTGCTCTATTTTCTGATGTCGCGGATCGCTCTGCCGCGCGTCGGCAACATGCTCGAGGAACGGCGCGGCCGCATCGCGTCGGACCTTGCCGCCGCGGCGAAACTCCGCGAGGAGACCGAGCAGGCGATCGGCGAATACGATAAGGCGCTGTCCGACGCCAAGGCGAGCGCGCAGCAGATCGCCCGCAAATCCCGCGAGGAAATGACGGCGGACATCGAGCGCGAACGGGCCGAGATCGATCGCCAGATCGCCGCCAAGACCGGTGATGCCGATAAACGCGTCACCGCGCTTAAAGAGTTGGCGCTCGGTCATATCGAGGAAATCGCCACCGAGACGGCAGAAGCTCTGATTGCCCGTTTGTTAGGCAAATCGGTAGAACGCTCAGAATTACAAGGCGCTGTGAAAGAAGCGCTTGGAAAGTGACGAAGGTGTGATATGCTTGCCTCCCCCGAACTTTGGGTTCTCGTATCCTTCGTTCTGTTTGTGGCGCTTCTCGTGTACTATAAAATACCGAATAGAATCGCTAAAGCATTGGATGATCGGGCAGACCGGATCAGGGCTGAACTTGAGGAGGCACGTCGCCTTCGTGAAGAAGCCCAGTCGATCTTGGCCGATTACCAGCGCAAGCGGCGAGACGCCGAAAAAGAGGCCGAAGATATAATTGCGATGGCACGCAGGGAAGCGCATTTTTACGCGGAAGAATCGCGAAAAACTCTCAATGAGTCGTTGCAGCGCCGTGTAAAGCTTGCGGAAGAAAAAATCTCTCGTGCCGAGGAGCAGGCTGTTCAAGAGATCCGCTCCCGATCTGCCGACATAGCGGTCGCGGCCGCTGAGGTGATTATCGCTCATGAGCTCAAAGGCAAATCGGCGGAAGACTTGGTGACTAAAGGCATCAGGGAAATGAGCACCAAGTTGAACTGAGGCGATTGGCCCAGGTCCTGTGGGAGGAGAGGAACTACCGGGTTCATGGAACCCGGTTTTTCTTTTTAAGGACCTCAAAACTGGATGCAAAACGCATTTCTAACGGCGTTCTTTGCCAAGCCTCCGATGACAATTGCAATCCTGACGGGCGCAATCCCTCTTCATTGATCTCGCAGGACGCGCGTGAGTGCGCTTTCGAGCTTTTTCAAACCTATCCCACGCACCCGCTGCTCTAGACAGTGATGCTGCACGCCGCCACTGCACTCACGGCCATCTCGCTCTGGAGATCGGCCGATCTGGATGCGCGCGAGCGACGCGCCCGATCCCAATGACCATCCAACAGACGAAGCCGCCGGCTTTGACACCGGCGGCTGGACAATTCAACGCTCACGCAACGACGCTACAGACGCACACCTGGACGCAACTGACGCAACGCCTACTGATCTCTAATAGCGGCACGGGGTTGCGCGGGCTTCGCAGCTCTTCAGCGCACCGTACCGGGTGCAGGTGATCTCCGCGTTGTGGGCATTGTTCCAGTTGGCATACTGCTCGCCATGCACGAAGCGGGTCTCGCGCCGCCAAGCGAAGCGGGCGCTGTTGCGCGCGAACGCGGTCACCAGATTGCGCTTGCCGACCGCGCGGATGAGAGCCGTGCAGTGGCCGTTATTGTAGGTCTTCTTATGATGCCGATGCGGACGGTATTGCGGCTCGTCATTGCCGCCGCAGGCGTCGTCATAAGGGTTGCGGTCGCAATAGGCGTCGAGATTCGCGCGCGGCGTATAGCCGGTGTCGTCGCCGTCGTAAAGGCCGCCCGCCTTCGCGCCCGGCGCCGCAGCGACGAGACCGGCCAGGGCCAAAGCCATCAGTTTAAGCGAATAAGTGTTCATCGCAGTCTTCTCCCAAATCTATGGCTTTCGCGCCGGCTGAGCGCTGTGCCCCTGAAAACAGGAGAAACATAACGATTCCAAACTGAACGTGGCGCGAAGGCCACGTTCAGTTGGAATTAATGATCGGGAAAGGTTCGGATACGGCCTATTCGGCCGCCGCTTTGCTCTGCGGCGGCGTGTAGCTCAGAATCGGCTGGCGTGCGGCGCGCGTTTCATCCAGCCGGCGGCGCGGCGCATAATGCGGGGCGTCCTTGAACCGCTCGACATCGCCCTGCGTTGCCGCCGCCGCGAGCGATCTCAGCGCACCGATGAACTGGTCGAGGCTCTGCTTCGATTCCGATTCGGTCGGCTCGACCAGCATGGCGCCATGAACCACCAGCGGAAAATAAACCGTCATCGGATGAAAGCCTTCATCGATCATCGCCTTGGCGAAATCGAGCGTGGAGATGTCCGTGCCCTTGAGGAAGCTATCGTCGAACAGCACCTCATGCATGCAGACACGGTCGCCGAAAGGCTGGCTCATCACGTCCTTGAGCCGCGCGCGGATGTAATTGGCGTTGAGCACGGCGTCTTCGGAGGCCTGACGCACGCCGTCGATGCCGAAGCTCAGCATATAGGCGAGCGCACGCACGAACATGCCCATCTGGCCATGGAACGCCACGAGCCTGCCGAAGGGCCGCGCCCCGCCGCGCTCGGAACCGTCCTCGACCAGGACGAAATCGCCGCCGTCCTTACGGATCAGCGGCAGCGGCGCGAACGGCGCGAGGCTCTCCGAGAACACCACCGGCCCGGCGCCGGGGCCGCCGCCGCCATGCGGCGTGGAGAACGTCTTGTGCAGGTTGATATGCATGGCGTCGACGCCGAGGTCGCCGGGCCGCACCTTGCCGGCGATGGCGTTGAAATTGGCGCCGTCGCAATAGAGATAGGCGCCCGCTTCGTGCAGCACCTTGGCGATTTCGGCGATCTCGGGCTCGAACAGCCCGCAGGTGTTCGGATTGGTGATCATCATCGCCGCAACGTCCGCGCCCAAGCGCCTCGCGAACCGCGGCGGCACGAACCGTGCCGTCCTTCTCCGCCGCGACCGGCCGCACGGTAAAGCCGAGCAGCGCCGCTGTCGCCGGATTGGTGCCGTGGGCCGAGTTGGGCACGAGCACGACGCGGCGCGTGTCAGCCTCGCCGCGCGCCTCGATCGCCGCCCGGATCGCGATCATGCCGCACAGCTCGCCATGCGCTCCGGCCTTCGGCGAAAGGGCGACAGCGGGCATGCCGGTCAGTCCGGTCAGCCAGTCCGACAGCATCGCCATCAGCTCGATCGCGCCCTGCACGGTCTTTTGCGGCTGCAACGGGTGGACGTCGCCGAAGCCGGGGAGCCGCGCCATCTTCTCGTTAAGGCGCGGATTGTGCTTCATCGTGCACGAGCCGAGCGGGAAGATGCCGGTGTCGATGGCGTAGTTCTTCTGGCTCAGCCGCACGTAATGGCGCATCGCCTCGGGCTCGGACAGGCCCGGCAGACCGATCGGATCGCGCCGCTCGACGTCGCCCAGGCGGCTCTCGAACGCCTCGGGTTCCTCGAAATCGACGCCCGACGTCTCCAGCGCGCCGACCTCGAAAATCAACGGCTCCTCGATCTGCAGGCCGCGATTGCCGGTATAGGTGTCCAGCTCGCCGGACCGCTTGAAGGATTTCCTGGTCATATCGTTCATGCAAGCACCTTTGCCAGCGCCGCGGCATAGGCGTCGCGATCGGTGGGTGTGTTGACTTCGGTCGCGGCGACGATGATCAGATCGTCGAGCGCGTCCTCGCCCGGGAACAGCCGCGAGAGCGGCACGCCGCCGATCACGCCTTGATCGACCAGCGCGTCGATCACCGCCGCGCCGGGCTTCGGCGTGCGGATGGTGAACTCGTTGAAGAAATGCGGCGTGACCACCTCGACGCCGGGAACGCCCGCAAGCTTGCTCGGCAAGCGCAACCGCATTGGCGTGGTTCAGCCGCGCCAGCTTGCGCAAGCCCGCCTCGCCGAGCAGCGTCATATGCACGGTGAAGGCCAGCGAGCACAGGCCGGAATTGGTGCAGATATTGCTGGTCGCCTTGTCGCGGCGGATATGCTGCTCGCGGGTCGACAGCGTCAGCACGAACCCGCGCCGCCCGTCCTGGTCGACGGTCTCGCCGCAAAGCCGGCCGGGCATCTGGCGGATGAATTTCTGCCTTGTGGCGAACAGCCCGAGATAGGGACCGCCGAAATTGAGCCCGTTGCCGATCGACTGCCCTTCGGCAACGACGATGTCGGCGCCCATCGAGCCGGGCGAGCGCAGCGCGCCGAACGAGATCGCCTCGGTGACCACGACGATCAGCAGCGCGCCGTTCTTGTGCGCCAGCTCGGCAAGCGGCGTCAGATCGCGCGCGCCGCCGAACAGGCCCGGATATTGGATGACGATGCAGGAGGTTTCGGCATCGATGTCATCGACCAGTTCGGTGTTCGGCGCGGCCGGCAGCGCGACGACCTCATGCTGCGAGTAGCGGCTGACCGTTTCGATCACGTCGCGGTAATGCGGGTGCAGATTGCCGAACAGCAGCGCCTTCTTCCGCCGCGTGACGCGATGCGCCATCAGCACCGCTTCGGCCGCCGCCGTCGAGCCGTCATACATGGAGGCGTTGGCCACTTCCATGCCGGTGAGCGCCGCGACCTGGGTCTGGAACTCGAACAGATATTGCAGCGTTCCTTGCGCGATCTCCGGCTGATAGGGCGTGTACGCCGTCATGAATTCGGAGCGCTGGATAATGTGATCGACGGTTGCGGGCACATGATGCTTATAGGCGCCGCAGCCGACGAAGAAGGGCACCGCGCCAGCCGGGGTGTTGCGCCCGGCCAGCTTGCCGAGCGCCCGCTCGACCGCCATCTCGCTTTGATGGCGGGGCAGTCCTTCGATCCCGTCGACGAGGAATTCGGCGGGAACGTCGGCAAACAGCGCGTTGACGGTGTCGACGCCGATTTCGGCGAGCATCTCGCGGCGCTCGTCCACCGTATGCGGAAGATAGCGCATCAGTCGACTGTCTCCAGATAATCCTTATAGGCATCGGCGCTCATGAGCGGATCGAGCTCGCGGGTATTGCCGATGCGCAGCTTGAGAAACCAGGCGTCGCCTTCGGGGTCCTGATTGACCAGCTCCGGATTGGCGACGATCGCCTCGTTGACTTCGATCGACCTCGCCGGACACCGGCGCGTAGACCTCGCTGGCGGCCTTGACCGATTCCACCACGCCGGCCTCCTGGCCCTTCGCCAGTATTTTTCCAACTTCGGGCAGCTCGACAAAGACGATGTCGCCGAGCTTGTCCTGGGCATATTCGGAAATTCCGATGGTGCCGATATCGTTCTCGACGCGAATATATTCGTGATCGCTGGTATATTTAATGTCAGCCATTGGTCTATCCAGACTTTGTCTTGCGATGATAGCGATGCGGTACAAAAGGCATTGCAACGACGCGCGCAGGATGCGGCGTCCCACGGATAATAATCTTGGCCGCGGTGCCCGGTTCCGCATGGCCGCGCGCGACATAGCCCATCGCCACCGGTCCGCCGACGCTGGGGGCAAATGAGCCGCTGGTCACGCGCCCGATCGGCTCGCCGGCGTCCGAGACGATCTCGCAGCCCTCGCGGGCCGGGGCGCGCCCTTCCAGCTTCAGCCCGACGCGCAGGCGCGAGGGACCGTCCGCCAGCTCACGCTGCACCCGGTCGGCGCCGGGAAAGCCGCCATTCTCGCGGCGCCGTTTTCCGATCGACCAGACCAGATCCGCCTCCACCGGCGAGGTCGTCTCGTCAATATCGTGTCCGTAAAGGCAGAGCCCGGCTTCCAATCTCAGCGTATCCCTCGCGCCGAGCCCGACGGGCGTCACCCCATCCCGCGCAAGCAAAGCCCGTGCCAGCTCCTCGGCCCGGTCGGCAGCGACCGAGATCTCGAAGCCGTCCTCGCCGGTATAGCCCGACCGGCTGATCTGACAGGCGATGCCGGCGATGTCGGCGGCGTTCGCCTTCATGAAGCCGAAGCTCCGGCGCCTCGGGGCAGAGTGCGGCCAGGATCTGAGCCGCCGCCGGTCCCTGAAGCGCGATGAGGGCACGCTCCTCCAGCGGCGACAGGGTTATGCCGGAGGGAAGCTGCGCGGCGATATGGGGATAGTCGACATCCTTGCGCGCCGCATTCACCACCAGGAACAGATTGCCTTCTTCCTGGGCATCGGCGGGGCGCGTGACCATCAGATCGTCGATGATCGTGCCTTCGGCGGTCAGAAGCTGGGTATAGCGCTGCTGGCCGGGTTTCAGCCCGGCGATCTCGCCGGGGACGAGGGCTTCGAGCGCCGCGGCGGTCGCCTCATGGCTCGGCCCGCTGAGGATGGCCTGCCCCATATGGGAGACGTCGAACAGCCCCGCCGTCTGGCGCGTTGCCAGATGCTCCTTGATCAGCCCCTGCGGGAAGGTCACCGGCATCTCGTAGCCGGCAAACGGCACCATCTTCGCCCCCAACTCGACATGCAGGGCATAAAGCGGCGTATGTTTCAGGTCGGATTTCGAAGATCTCTTGATCTTGCACCGCTATCCTCAGATTCACGTCGAAAGAGACACAGGCGCCGGGTCGAACCGGACTGTTAGCCCCCTCTGTCGCGAAACCTGAGAGAATTCACGTCACCGGCCTCGGCCGATGCCGCTTACCCCGTCGGTGAGCGCCTGCAAAACGCGCTGGCGCTGCTTTCCAGAGTGCCGTCCGCTTGCGGTCCTTTTGCCTGAGAGGTTCCGGGGCGGTTGCTCCTTCGGCGCCGGCCCTGCGTGAACAGGAGCCGGTCTCTTCCGCAAGCGTCGTACGGCTTCACCTTCATGCATAAAGGAAAATGCATGCCGTTTCAACGCACCTGCGCCGGCACCGGGGCGTTATCTACGGGTAAACCTTGCCGGTCGGTTAGAAAATCGCAACGCTGAAAGCTCGGTGCGCGATCTTACTTAAGGAGGCAACCGGGATGATCAGGACCACTGCGCCGCCTTCATCGGGTCGTCCTCCGGCGCAAAAATCCCGAGGCGGGACGGCCGGCCATGCGGCGCGGCCGCATTCGCGACAATGGGACCCGAGCCGCTGCGCCGCAGCTCAGCTCGAGCCGGCCGCGCTCTGGTCGAACCCGACATAGATGCGGTAGCTCTTCGGCGACACGCCCGGCCCGACCGGCAGCTCGATCTCGCGAACTTCGGAGAAGTAGCCGGCCGTCGAATCCGCGGGCACATTGACCACCACACGGACCTTCTCGGTCTTCAGCGTGCTCTTATTGCCTTCCACGACCGTCACCGTCGCCGGGAGCATGATCGTGCCCGCCTTGCCCTTCGGCCCGAGCAGCACCCGGCCGGAGAAGCCGTATTTCACCGACAGGCCGCCGGCGGACGGACCGCACTCGCGCGCCGTATTGGTGATTTCGCCGCGATGCATCACCGACAGGCTGTCGCTGCCGCCGCCGGGCGCATGAAACGTGATGGTGCGGCTGCCGGAGGAGACGTCGAAGCTGGGACAGCCGATGCTGCCGGTGGTCAGGTCGTTGCCGGTCTGGCCCGTCTGCGCCGCGGTCGCCAAGGTGGAGGGCGTCACCGGGGCGGCGTCGGCCTGCGGTTGATCCTTGCTGTCACCACCGAAGATTCCGCTTTTGAACGGCGAGGTGAGCTGCGAGACGCCGCAGGCGGCCAACGCGCCGCACAGGCTCAACAAAGCCGATGCGCGCAGAATTTTCCGGCCTGTGGCCGCAAAGAACCCCCGTTTCAATTTGCCCCTCGCTGTCCAGTTTGAACGCGTATGGTATCCTCGGCCTCTATCGCCTAACGCCGGATTAAGGACACTCTGTGACGTGCAACCTATTTGTAGTAGGTCATTTTCGCCAAATGCGCGTCTGTAAAAATATCGATGTATCATCCCGCGGTCGATAAGCTGTATGAGTCGCCTTATATTCTGATGATCAACGGACGGCATGATCCGACCCGAATAGGCTCGCTTCCAGCAAAGGCTGATCTCGCATGACTTCGACGCTCCCTACGGACCCATCCGCACCCGCGCCAGTCGCCAAGCCTGCGCTGACCGTGCTCCTGGCGGCTCCGCGCGGCTTCTGCGCCGGCGTCGACCGCGCCATCCAGATCGTCGAACTGGCATTGCAGAAATTCGGTGCCCCTGTCTATGTCCGGCACGAAATTGTTCACAACCGGACGGTGGTGGAGGAGCTGAAAGCCAAGGGCGCCATATTCGTCGAAGAGCTGGACGAGATCCCCGATACGGACGCTCCGGTCGTATTTTCGGCCCATGGCGTGCCGAAATCGGTGCCGCAGAACGCCGCACGGCGGAATCTGTTTCATCTCGATGCAACCTGCCCGCTGGTCTCGAAAGTCCACGTCCAGGTCGAGCAGCAATTCGAGCGCGGCCTGGAAATCCTGCTGATCGGCCATGCCGGCCACCCCGAAGTGGTCGGGACCATGGGCCAGCTTGCCGATGATTCGGTCAGGCTGATCGAGACGGTCGCGGATGCCGAGCGCTTCAGCCCGCGCGATCCGGAAAAGCTCGCTTATGTGACGCAGACGACGCTGTCCGTCGACGATACCCGCGAGATCCTCGGCGTGCTGACGCGGCGCTTTCCCAATATCGTCGGCCCGCGCAAGAACGACATCTGCTACGCCACTTCCAACCGCCAGGACGCCGTCAAGGCGATCGCGCCCAAGGCCGACGCCGTCATCGTCGTCGGCGCGCCGAACAGCTCCAACTCGCTGCGGCTGGTGGAAGTCGCCAGCCGCGCCGGCTGCGAGACGGCGATGCTTGTTCAAACCGCCGCCGATCTGCCTTGGGAAAGGCTGGCGAATCTGCGCACTCTCGGCCTGACTGCGGGGGCTTCGGCACCGGAACATCTCGTTCAGGAGATCATCGACGCGCTCGGCCGGGTCTATGAGGTGTCCGTCGAGAGGGTGACCACCGCAACCGAGACTGTGACCTTCAAACTTCCCAAGGCGTTGCAGACCAACGCTGCATGAGGCTCGATGGCGGTTTACACCGATGTCTCCGATGAGGAGCTGACTGCGTTTCTGACGCGCTACGACGCCGGCTCCCTCGTCTCCGTCAAGGGCATCGCCGAGGGCGTCGAGAACAGCAATTTCCTGCTCACCACCGACACCGGCACCTTCATCCTGACGCTTTACGAAAAGCGGGTGGCCTCGGGCGACCTGCCGTTCTTTCTCGGCCTGATGGAGCATCTCGCAGCGCGGAACCTGCCCTGCCCCACCCCGATTCGCGATCGGTCCGGCGCCGCCCTGCAGACGCTCGCCGGGCGTCCTGCGGCGCTGATCAGCTATCTCGACGGTTATTCGCTGCGCCGGCCGCGTGTCGAACATTGCGCCGCGCTCGGCCGGGCCATGGCCGAGTTGCATCTGGCCGGCACGGGCTTCGGGCTCGACCGGGAGAATGCGCTGTCTGTCGAGGGATGGCGCAAGCTGGTGGGGCAGACCTCGGGACGGGCGGACGAGCTGGCGAGCGGCTTTGCAGCGGAAATCGCCGGAGAAATGGCGTTCCTGGAGGCCAACTGGCCCGGTGCGCTGCCCTCGGGCGTCATCCATGCCGACCTGTTCCCGGACAACGTGTTTTTCCTCGGCGACCGGATCTCCGGCATCATCGACTTCTATTTCGCCTGCAATGATTTCTTCGCCTACGATCTGGCGATCTGCCTGAACGCCTGGTGCTTCGAGGAGCCCAACGCCATCAACGTCACCAAGGCGCGGGCGATGCTGCGCGGCTATGGCGAGCGCCGGCCGCTGCAGGACGCGGAAATCGACGCGCTTCCGGTTCTGGCACGCGGTTCGGCTTTGCGTTTTCTGCTGACTCGCCTCTATGACTGGTTCCACACCGATGAGAACGCCCTGGTCAAGCCGAAGGACCCGCTCGAATACCGGCGCAAGCTGCGCTTTCATCGGCAGGTGAATTCGATAAAGGATTACGGACTTTGAGCGAAGCCACCGAGAAGGACTGCAAGCCGGTGATCATCTACAGCGACGGCGCCTGTTCCGGCAATCCCGGCCCCGGCGGCTGGGGCGCCGTGCTGATCTATGGCGACAAGCGCAGGGAGCTGAGCGGCGGCGAGGCGCAGACCACCAACAACCGCATGGAGCTGCGCGCTGCCGCCGAGGCGCTGATTGCGTTGAAACGGTCGTGCTGCGCCGAGCTTCACACCGATTCCCAATATCTGCGCAAAGGCATCACCGAGTGGATCGGCAATTGGAAGCGCAACGGCTGGAAGACCGCCGACAAGAAGCCGGTGAAGAATGCCGATCTGTGGATGCAGCTCGACGAGGCCACCCAGCGCCACAAGATAAGCTGGCACTGGGTGAAGGGTCATGCCGGCGAGGTCGAAAACGAACGGGCCGACGAACTGGCGCGCACCGGAATGGCGCCGTTCAAGACGAAGGGCTAGCTTACGCGCTTGCGCCTAGCGCTACGCTGGCGGGAGCATCAGCAGCCGTCGCCCCGGACGGAGCGGAGCGCAGATCCGGGGTCTAATGCCATTCCCGCGGACGATTGTCGGGCTGAAAGGCGAGTACGCCCCGGCTGACGCGCCGGGGCGACGAATGGCTAGGTCGGGACGTGGCCCGGCGTTAAATCGCGTCCAGAAGCGGGCCGGCGCCGCTCTTGTCGGCCTTTCCGGGTGCATCTTCGACATTCACCACCTTGACCACGCCGTCGTCGACGAGCATCGCATAGCGCTTCGAGCGCAGCCCCATATTCATGGCCGAGCCGTCGAGATCGAGGCCGAGCGCCTTGGCGAAATTGCCGCTGCCGTCGGAAATGAAGGTGATCTTGTCGTCCGCGCCGGTCGCCTTGGCCCACGCGGTCAGCACGAAGATATCGTTGACCGCGGTGCAGACCACCTCGTCGACATTCTTGGCCTTGAAGGCGTCCAGATTATCGAGAAAGCCGGGCAGATGATTGTTGTGGCAGGTCGGCGTGAATGCGCCGGGAACGGCGAACAACGCCACTTTCTTGCCGGAAAAAATCTCGCTGGTCGTTTTCGGCGCCGGTCCGCCCTCGGTCATCACCGTGAACCTCACGTCCGGCAAGCGATCTCCCACTGCAATGGCCATAATAAACCCTTTCCTTCTCATATGTTCAGGGCGACGGGCGCGTCATCCTTGCGCAGATCATTCCACGCGCAGCCTCGTTTCACAACTGCCCTGGTCCGCCACCGTGGTCAATGTCAACATCTGCCCGGTCAGCGCGTCGGCATCCTTTGCATTGTCGAAGCTCATCATGTAGTGCATGCGGCCGCGCGAGGTTCGCGGCTGCCTCTCCGGCGGCGGCATTTCGAAGCCGTCCGGTCCTTCGACGAACAGGTCGAGGCCCGTGGCGCGGTCGTCGAAGGCGGTCTTGATCAGCAGCACCGGCCGGCCGTTTATGGTCCGGTGCCGTGCCGCGATCACGCTGTGCGGGCAATAGACGCCGCGCTCCTGCTGCTTCGGGACCAGTTCGAGGGCGGCGCGCAGCGTATCGCGGAACGCGCCGTCGGTCGCGGGCGGGATTTCGAGCCGCAGGCTGGCCTCGACGGGAACGCAGATGTCGGCGCAGACCCCATAGGAGAAGCGAACGCTCAACACCACCGGGCGATCAACCACCTTCGGCACGATCCGGATCGGCAGAATGACGGAATTGACATAGCCGAACGCGACCAGGCCGTCCGGACTGCCCAGCCGCTTCGGCACCGGCCAGAGCGCCTCCGCAGTCTTCAGATTTTCCGAACCGGCGAAATCGATGGCGGGCGGCAGCCCGTCGCCGGGGGTGCGCCAATAGGTTTTCCACTCTTTATCGAGCTCGATCTGAAGCCCGGCAAGACGCAGCTTGCGCCCCAGATAAGGGACGTCGCCGGACGCGATCAGGCGAAGGCGCGAATGCGCAGCCTCCTTCCAGAGTGTGCCCGCCTCGGCAAAGGCCCGCGGCGCGCCATGCGGCGCGATCAGGGCATACAGAAGCAGGATGAGATACAACAGCGTCCGGCGCGGTGCGGTCATCGCCACCAATTGCAAAAGGAATGCAGATTCGCCCCTACTCTACCGAACCCCCTTCGCGTCGAACAAGTCGGCTGTTCAGGGATCACGCCCAATTGACAAGACCTTGCCACCTGAGCTCTACCGTCCCAATTAAACCACTTCACAGACCCTCCCAGTTGCAGCTATTTTAAAATTTATGCCAGAAATTGAAGGAAATCCCGGGATGACAATGGGCAACGGCTATTTCGATGGCAACTTGCTTCTCGCCATGCCGTCCATGTCAGACCCGCGCTTCCAGAAAGCCGTCATCTACATGTGTGCCCATTCCGCCGACGGCGCCATGGGCATCGTCGTCAACCAGCGGGCCCAGCACATCACGTTCTCCAAGCTGCTGGAGCAGCTCGACATCGCCCCGACCCTCAGCGAGGACAGCATCCGCATCCCCGTGGAGAAGATGCCAGTCTACACCGGCGGGCCGGTCGAGACGGGGCGCGGTTTCGTGCTGCACACGAAAGACTATTTCTCTGCAGACAGCACATTGCAGATCGATGAAAGCATCTCGCTGACGGCCACGATCGACATTTTGCGGGCCATCGCGTCCGGGAGAGGGCCGATGCGCTCCCTGCTCGCCCTTGGCTATGCCGGCTGGGCGCCGGGGCAGCTCGAGCGCGAGATCCAGGCCAATGGCTGGCTGATGTGCCCCGCCGACAACGAGCTGGTCTTCGACGCCGCGATCGAGAGCAAATACGATCGGGCCATGGCCAAGCTCGGCGTGCACCCGTCCTTCCTGGTCTCCGACGCGGGCCACGCCTAGAGCACGATCAGGAAATGCCTGTCCCTGTGAAGACCGGGATCGGAGCCGCTTTTCCTCAAAAATCGTGCGGAGACAAAAGGAATTCCCAATGATCCGCCAAACGAAGCCGCGTTCGTCGCTGTGACAACCCCGCCACTCCTTTGGGTGAGGCTAACCACGCGATAAGGTCCGCCGCCGATCAGCCGCGGCGGCGGCGAAGGTCGGGTGGCGCATCGCCGGGGAAACCGGTGCCTGCTGGCTGCCTTGGCGGTTCGGCCGTGCGCGGCGGTCCCGACAGCGGCCCGGCCTGCGGCGGAGGAGCCGGAGGCGGCGGGGCCGGATGGCGCGTCCGCGGGTCGACAGGGGAAGCGTCCACCTGCGCCAGACGTCCGCGCAGCGATTGCGCCTCGCGCGGAACCGGCGGCTGGCCGGGCCTGGGCTGCCTCGATTTTTTCGCCTGCGGCTGCGGTTTCGGCTTGGATTTGAACAGGCTTCCGAGCTTGCCGGTCAACGTACCGCCGCTCGACGTCACGCTTTGCAGCCGCTTGCGCAGCGACGTCAGCATTTCGCCGCGCTTCTGCCGCCAGCGCACCGCCTTGGCTTTGGCAGCCGCGGGCTGCGACACCGGCACGGGAAGCGCATAGACCCTGCCCGTCCCTGGCTGCTGAGGCATCAGCGGCTGTTGGGTCTCGGCCTGGAGCTTCACGCCTTCCGACCCTGGCGGGGTCATCACCGGGTCATCGAGCTTTTTCTTCTTCTTTTCGCGCCGCTCGTCGCGCCTGACCGATTTCGCCAGCGCATTCAAGAGGTTCATCACCTCGCGCTCGGTCATCGGCTCGCCGAAATAGAGGCCCTGCGCGTAATCGCAGCCGAGGGCGCGGACATAGGCGACGTCTTCCTCGCGCTCCATGCCGACGGCGATGACGTCCTTGCCGAGCTCGCGCGCCATCGCCATGGCGGCGCGCAGAACCACCGCGCCGGATTTGTTGTCGCTGCCATGGCTGATCAGCGAACGGTCGATCTTGATGGTGTCGACGGCGAGCCGGTGCAGATAAGCGAGCGAGGAATAGCCCGCGCCGAATTCGTCGAGCGCAATGCCGGCGCCGAGCCCCTTGAGCCAGTCGAGAATTTCGATCGCCTGCTCCGGATTCTC
Organism: uncultured Alphaproteobacteria bacterium; assembly: GCA_963727575.1. Classification (GTDB taxonomy): domain Bacteria; phylum Pseudomonadota; class Alphaproteobacteria; order Rhizobiales; family Rhodomicrobiaceae; genus JAHQVI01. Next base: position 66,340 of record CAVSIA010000023.1, on the reverse strand, counting down.
CATCACCAGCGATTCGGTGACTTCGAGCCGCAGACAGCCCTTGGGCACGCTTTCGCGGCCGATGATCAGACCGCAGATCCTGAACCAGTTCCTGCTTGAACAGGTGCCGGCTGGCGACGTTGACGCTGACGAACAGCGGATCCTCGTGGCGCATAAGCGTTCGGTGCCAGCGCGCGACCTGGCGCACGGCGCGCTCCATGACATAGCTGCTGATCTCGGAAATCTGGCCGGTATCCTCGGCGATCGGCAGGAACTCGGCCGTCGACAAGCGAGCCGAGCTTGGGGTGCTGCCAGCGCACCTGGGCGGCAAAACCGGCAAGCTGCTCGTCGCCAAGACGCATGATCGGCTGGTAGAAGACGCGAATCTGGCGCTTCTCGATGGCCTGTTTGAGATCGCCCTCGATGATCTCGCGCTCGGAGCGCTCGCCGCGCATTTCCGGCTTGTACAGCTCGATACGGTCGGCGCCGGAGCGCTTGGCGCGGTACATCGCCGTCTCCGCCTCGCGGACCAGATCGCCGGGCGTCGACTGCTGGCCGTCATAGACGGAAATGCCGATGCTGCCGGTCAGCACCACGTCGCGGCCGGCGATCTTCATCGGCGCGCGCAGCGAGCGGCGCACGCGCTCGGCGAGCATGGCGATATGGCGCGGCTCGGTCTCCGCCGAAAGCAGGATGGCGAACTGCTCGCTGCCGATGCGGGCCAGCGTGTCCTGCGGACCGAGATGGCGCGACAGGCGGCGCGAGATCGTCAGCAGCATGCTGTCGCTGACGGTGAAATCGGTCGAGCGGCTCAGCGACTGGAAGGTGTCGATGTCGATATAGATGACCGTCGGCTTGGAGCCGTCCTCATGCGCGCGGGCGATGGCGCAATGGATGCGGTCGAGGAACAGCTCGCGGTTCGGCAGGCCGGTCAGGCTGTCATGGATCGCATTGTGCAGCAGACGCTCCTGCGACCGCTTCTGCGAGGTGATGTCGCGCATCAGGCCGGTGCAGCGCAGCGTCCGCGTCGGCCGCGAGGCCACGGTCTGGGCGCGCAGCTCGTAATGCAGGTAGCTGCCATCGGCCTTGCGCAGCCGGAACTCCGTGCTGATCTCGCCGCCCTGCTTGTCGCGGATGCCGGACAGGATCAGCCGCATCTTTTCGCGGTCGGAGGCGTGCAGATGGTGCAGCCAGTCCTCGACATTGCTGCGCAGCGTGCCCGGCGGATGGCCGAGGGCTGCGTCGACTTCCGGGCCGAGAAAGATCTCGTCGCGCCGGACGTTCCATTCCCAGACCGAGGCACCCGAGGCTTCGAGCGCCACCGCGCCCATATGCAGCTCGCCGGCATCGTCGCCATAAATATGGTCCGCGCTATGGAACGCGTATTGCGTGACGGTGAAGCTGATCAGCGCGACGATCAGCACCAGCCCCGCATTGAGCGCCGGGACGATGACATCGCCCGAAAGCTGGCCGACGACGGTCACGGCCGCGCCGAACAGCCAGACCAGGAACAGCATCCAGCTCGGCAGCAGCGACAGCGCCCGCTCCTGGCCGCGCAGCGCCAGCACCGTCATCAGCAGCGAGCCCATCGCCGCGATCGGCAGATAGGACAGCCGCGCGAGGCCCGAGGCCAGCTTGGCGTCGATCATCGCGCCGCCGACAAGCCCGAGCTGGGCCAGAACCCAGACGCCGAACACGATCGTCAGCGCTGAATGCCAGCGCCTGAGCTGCAGGAAGACATAGAGGAAAAGCACCACGCTTGTGGCAATGGCGGCCTCCGTCGCCGCCCTGTAAATCGCGTTATCCGCCGCGCTCAGCTGAAACAGCTTATGCCAGAAGCCGAAATCGACGCAGAGATAGGCGACGACGCTCCAGGCGACCAGGGCCGCCGCGGGAAAGATCGAGTTGTGATTGGCGCCGAAAATCGCCGTCAGATAGATCGCCAGAACGCCGGTAATCCCGAGCAGGATGCCGTTGAACAGCGTCAGGTCGATGCTTTTCTTGCCGAAGCTCGCCGGGTTGGCGAGGTAGAGACGCGGAAAACCGGCAGCGCTCAATTCAACGATATAGGTGATGGTTGAACCGGGTTCGAGAACCAGCCGGTAGATGTCGGCATAGTCGTTGTCGACCTTCTCCGGCTTGAAGCCCAGCGAGACGGTGACGTTGTCGATCCGCGGCGCGTCGAGATCCGGCCAGATCACCTGCGAGCCGACCATGTCGTAGCGCTGGGCCATCAGCCAGAGCGTGACGGTCTGGTCGGTCGGGTTGTTGAGGGCGAAGATCGTCCAGTTCGGATCCGTGCCGGCGGTTTTCGCCGAAACCGACATGCGGCCGGCGACGCCGTCCTGCCCGGCTGCCGTCTCCACGCTGATGCGGTCGCCGCGGCCCTCATAGAGCTCGCCCAGAAGCGTGATATCGATCCGCTCCTGGTCGGGCCCGATGACGATCGCTTCGAGCGCGCGTGCGGGCGAAGCCGCAGCCAGCGCGAGGCCGACCACGGCAAAAGCCGCAAGGCGCCGTCCCGCCGAAAAACGGCGAAGCGCACGCATGGCCGCCCCTATCACATCGGTCAATGACATTCCGACGCTCCCTTCGCCCCGCCTCTTCCTGCCGCACGACCCTTCCGCAAAAGCGGCCCGTATTCCATGGTCGTGCTCTGCTGCATCGAGCTCTTAAGAGCGCAAATCGTCCTCAATTGCAGCAAAAAGCAAATGATCCTGCCATAATCCGTTAATTTTGAGGTATTTCCTGGCAAATCCCTCATGAATGAAACCGCAATTTTCCAAAAGTCTGCGCGAAGCGGCATTACTCGGCAAACATGCGGCTTCGAGGCGATGAAATCCGAGATTGTTGAACACGAACGGAATGAGGCTGCGCAACGCGGACGTCATATAACCCTGCCTGCTGAATGGCGCGCCGACCCAATATCCGATCGAGATCGACTGACTGACCCCTCTTCGCGCGTTTGCGAGCGTCGCACCACCGAGCAGCTTATTATCACCGTTTCGGAACAGAAAAAAGGCATAGCCCGTTCCGTCTCTTATGTCCCGCTGATAATAACGCAGACGGCGGCGGAATGCGGAGCGTGTCAGCTCGTCGGGCGCCCATTCCGGCTCCCACGGCCTGAGAAAGCCGTCGCTCCCCCCACGCAGATGCGCCCACTCCGAATAATCACCCATCTGCGGCAGCCGGAGCCAGACCTTTTCACCGCGAATCACGGGTCCGGTTTCGTTCAGCGGAACAGAGCGTAGAAACGCCATCGTCTAAGCCTTACTAATGCACCGTCTCGCGAGCCGCGCCTTTCTCGACGGACTCGCGCAGGCGGTCTGACACACCCGTCGGACCGACGCTCGCGGTCACCGGCACCTTCACCAGCGCGAAGCCTGCCGCCAGAGCGCCGACATCGGCCGCGCTTACATTCTCGATCCGCTCGATCAGCTCCACGGTCGTCAGCTGACGGCCGAAAACCAGCGTATCGCGGGCCACCTGCGCCGCGCGCGCCTCCGAGCTTTCCAGGCTCATCAGCAGCGAGGCCTTCAATTGCGCCTTGGCCCGGGCAAGCTCGGCCGGATTCGGACCTTCGAGCGCCACCGCCCGCAGCTCAGACATGATGACCTCGACCAGCTCGCCGATCTGACTGTCGCCGGTCGCGGCGTGAACGCCGAAAAATCCGGTGTCTGAGAATCCCCAGGCGAAGGCATGGATATCGTAGCACAATCCGCGTTTTTCGCGCGCTTCCTGAAACAGCCGCGAGGACATGCCCCCGCCGAGCAGCACGGAATAAATCAGCGAGGTGAAATAGGCGTCATCGCGGAAGGACGGCGCTTCGAAGCCGACGATCAGGTGGCTCTGCTCGAAACGGCGGGTCAGGCTCTTATGGCCGCCCTTGAACTGCGCCGGCTCGACGGGCCGGCCTTCGCTGCTCGGAAAGCCGCTGAACAGCCTCTCGGCGCGCTTCACGATGGCGTCGTGATCGACCGCGCCGGCGGCGCCGAGCACCATGCGCGGGGCGGAATAGGCGGCGTCGCGATAGGCGGCCAGATCCTCGCGCGTCAGGCCGCGAACGCTGTCCGGCGTGCCCAGGATCGAGCGGCCGAGGGGCTGGTCGGGAAAGGCGGCCTCCTGGGCCAGCTCGAAGACCAGATCGTCGGGCGCGTCCTGAACCGAGGCGATTTCCTGAAGGATCACCTTCTTCTCCCGCACCATGTCGTCGGGCGCAAAGACCGGATTCTGCAGAATATCGGCGAGGATGTCGAGCGCCAGCGGCACGTGCTCGCGCAGCACCCGGGCGAAATAATCGGTGGTCTCGAAGCTGGTCATGGCGTTGACCGCGCCGCCGACCGCTTCGATCTCCTCCGCGATCTGCAGCGCGTCGCGGGTCCGGGTGCCCTTGAACGCCATATGCTCGAGCAGATGCGACAGTCCGTGCTCGTGCGGCAGCTCCGAACGCGCGCCCGTGTTGACCCAGACCCCGAGCGAGGCGGTCTCCAGATGCGGCATTCGGCAGGTGACGACCCTGAGACCATTAGGGAGTGTCGTCATTTCGATTGTCATCAATGCACCTTCGCAGTCAGGGCGCGCGCCTTGCCGATCAATGGCAGCACGAACCGCCTCGGAGCTTGCGTCCAGCGTCGTATAGTCCTCGCGGCCCGACAGAATGCTTTGCAGCCGCTCCGGCACTGGCGGCACATGGCCGATGGCGCGCTCGACGGCTTCGGGGAATTTGGCCGGGTGGGCGGTCGCCAGCACGATCATCGGCGACGACGCCTCTCCGGCCTCGCGCATCGCCGCGGCGAGCCCCACCGCGGTATGCGGATCGGCGATATAGCCCGTCTGACCGTAGAGCCGCTGCATGGTCTGCGGCCGTTTCGCTTTCGTCGCAGCGATGGGCGGAAAACAGCGCGCGCATCGCGTTGAGCTCGCCCTCGTCCAGCGCGAACGCCCCGCCATCGCGGAACGCTGCCATCAACCCGTTGACCCGGCCCGCATCGCGTCCGCTGACCTCGAAAATCAGACGCTCGAAATTGCTGGAGACCTGGATATCCATGCTCGGGCTCGACGTCGACACCACGGCACGCGGCTCGTAGCGGCCCGTCTGCAGCGTGCGCGCGAGGATGTCGTTGGTGTTGGTGGCGATCACCAGCCGCTCGATCGGCAGGCCCATCAGATGGGCCGCATAGCCGGCGAAAATGTCGCCGAAATTGCCGGTGGGAACGCTGAAGCGAACGCTCCGGTAAGGGGCATCGAGCGCGGCGGCGGCGGTGAAATAATAGACGGTCTGGGCCATGATCCGGGCCCAGTTGATCGAGTTGACCGCCGAAAGCCGGGCCTCGTCCCGGAAGGAAAGATCGCCGAACAGCGCTTTCACGATGCCCTGGCAGTCGTCGAACGTGCCCTTGACCGCGATCGGGTGGACGTTGTCGGCGCCGGAGGTGGTCATCTGCCGGCGCTGGATGTCGCTGATCCGGCCGTCGGGGAAGAGCACGAAAAGGTCGATCGCCTCGCGGTTCTTGAAGGCTTCCACGGCGGCGGCGCCGGTATCGCCCGAGGTCGCGGCCAGGATCGTCGCCCGGTCGCCGGAGCGCTTCAGCGAACGGTCCATGAGCAGGCCGAGAAGCTGCATGGCCAGGTCTTTGAAGGCGAAGGTCGGCCCGTGGAACAGCTCCAGAAGCCAAAGATTGCTGTCGAGCTGCACCAGCGGCACCTTTGCCTGATGTGCAAAACCGGCATAGGCGGCATCGATCAGCTCGCTGAATTCGCCCTCCCCGAAGCCCTCGCCCACGAGGGGCTGCATCACCTCCGCGGCGGCCTCGACATAGGTTTTCCTGGCGATGCCTTCGATCGAATGCAGCGAGATCTGCGGCCAGCTTTCAGGGACGTACAAACCGCCGTCGCGGGCGAGCCCGGCCATCAGGGCGCCCTCGAAATCGAGGCTCGCTGCCTGGCCGCGCGTACTGATGTAATTCAATGAGAAGTCCTCAAGACGTAGTGAGTTGGGCGCAGACTATACGGTGCCGCCTTCGTCTGCAATCTTTGCGTGATCATCGGCAAGAGCCTCATCGACCAGACGACGTCTTGCATAGATCGCGAAAACCGCAAGCAGCGCGACGGCAAGTCCGAACCAGGTTATCGCATATTCAAGGTGACGATTGGGCAGCTCCAGACGGGTGACACCGCCCTGCGGCCAGCCGCCGGGGACATCCGACTTCTCCGCCTCGACCAGGAACGGCACGGTCTTGGCGGCAAGATCTCCGGGGAGCGAGGCCTTGAGCCCGGCAATATCGCGCCAGAACCAGCGATTGGTCGCCGGCTGATTGTCCGGCGTGAACCGGCTCGGGTGCTCCGAGGTGCGGCGCGAGGCCGATCATCTCCACGGTGCCGCCGATCTGGCCCGGCTTGCGGGTGGCCGGGTCCTTCAACTCCTCGGGAACGAAGCCGCGATCGACAAGGACGATTTCGCCGCCCCTAACCTGCAGCGGCGTGATCACCCGCCAGCCCGCCTTGCCGTCCACCAGCGTATAGAGATAGCGCTCGTCATCGTGCAGAAACCGGCCGACCAGAAGCACGCGGTAATATTCGACGTCCTGCTTCTCGGTCCATTCGCGCTTGGCGAGCGAAAGCGAAATCGGCTCGTCATGGACGCGCGTTTCGATGCGGTCGATGATGCCGAGCTTCCATTCGCGGCGGTCGAGCTGCCATTTGCCCAGCCCGATCAGGATCGCGAACGCGATGAGCGTCGTGAAAAAAGGTAAGGCCAGGGGCCGGTAACGCGTCATGGACAACTCGGTGAAACCTCAAAGGTCGGCATCGTGCCGCCGGCCCTCTTCGGCGCGGAACCGGTATTGCAGCGCAACCAGCGTCGCCTTGAACGGGCGCAGCAACAGGAGCGGCAAGGCGAGGCCGAGAGGCAGCCAGAGCAGCGCATGCACCCAGAAGGGCGGCTGATAGACGACCTCCACATACAGCGCCGCCCCGGTTATGACGAAGCCGGCGATCAGGATGATGAAGACGGCCGGACCGTCGCCGGAATTGGCGAATTCGAAATCGAGGCCGCAAACCTCGCAGCGGTCGGCGATCGCCAGAAAGCCGCGGAACAGCCGTCCCTTGCCACAACGCGGACAACGCCCGAGCAGCCCCGCATAGAAGGGGGAAACCGCGGCGTAGGACCGCCTGTTGCTGTCATCCATTGAAATGTTGAAGGCGGCTCTCGCCGCCTCCATCCGTTTGTGCCGTGCCGTTAATGCTCGATCGGCGTGCCCGCACCCCAGACATAGATGCTGACGAACAGGAACAGCCAGACCACGTCGACGAAGTGCCAGTACCAGGCCGCCGCCTCGAAGCCGAAATGGTGCTTCTCGGTGAAATGCCCGGCGAGCGCCCGGATCAGAACGATAGTCAGGAAGATCGTGCCGACGATCACATGGAAGCCGTGAAACCCGGTCGCCATGAAGAAGGTCGAGCCGTAAATGTGGCCGGCGAACTGGAACTGGGCGTGGTGATATTCGAACGCCTGCAGCGCGGTGAAGGTCATGCCGAGCACGATCGTCAGCGCCAGCCCCCAGATCAGGCCGCGGCGATTGCCTTCCTGAAGCGCGTAATGCGCCCAGGTTACCGTCGTGCCGGAGGTCAGCAGGATGAGCGTGTTGACCAGCGGCAGCGTCCACGGATTGAAGGTGGAGATGAAGCGTCCGTCACCGGTCGCGACCGGGGGCCAATGTCCGCCCGTCGCCTGATCGCGCGCAACCACGCCGACCATCTCGCCGACATTCTGGAGCTGATGGACGTCGGCAGGGAACAGCGCCGCGTCGAAATAGGCCCAGAACCAGGCAACGAAGAACATCACTTCGGAAGCGATGAACAGGATCATGCCGTAGCGCAGATGAAGCTGCACCACCGGTGTGTGCAGGTGCCTGCGCTCCGCCTCGCTGATCACGTCGCGCCACCACAGGAACATCGTGGTCAGCACGCCGAGGAAGCCGAGCGCGAACACCCACGGGCCCTGCAGGCCGAACACGCCGCCATAGGAGGTCTTCAGCCAGATTACGGCACCGATCGCCATGACCAGCGCCGCAGCGGAGCCGACCAGCGGCCAGGGGCTCGGATCGACAAGGTGGTAGTCGTGATGTTTTGCGTGAGAATCCGCCATGGATCTATTTCCCCTGGTGCGCAGGCCCGATCGACTTTTCCGAACTTTTATCCGGACCGTTTTCCATTTTCAAATGACCTTGTTGACGCGCCCTTATCAGACGGGGCCAGAACCGACTGATCCGGCTTGTCTACTTTGAAGAAGGTGTAGGAAAGCGTAATCTCCTCGATCCGATTTGCATCCGGATCGTCCATGATCGCCGGATCGATGAAGAACGAGACCGGCATGTCGGCTTCCTGCCGGGGCCCCAGGGTCTGCTCGGTGAAGCAGAAGCACTGGATCTTGTCGAAATAGCTGCCGGCGGCTTCGGGCGTGACGTTGAACGTCGCCGATCCGGTCAGCGTCTTGTCGGTCAGATTGACGGCCTTGAAGAAGGCCAGCTTGTTCTCGCCGATCTTGAGCTTGAGTCGGCGCTGGACCGGATGGAACGACCAGCCGAGATCGGACGACACATTGGCGTCGAAGCTGACGGTGATCTCGCGGTCGAGCACGGATTTCGGGGCGGCGTTGGCGCGCTGCGTCGTGCCGGCATAGCCGGTCGTCTGGCAGAAGATCCGGTAGAGCGGCACGGCGGCGAAAGACAGCCCCACCATGCCCGCCGTCATTGCGAGAAGCCCGAAGGCCAGGAGCTTGTTGCCGCCCCGGCGGGGATGCGGCGTTTTCTCCAGCTGGTTGTCAGTCATCGCAGCCTCCTAAAGCGGCCTGTTGGCGACATTGCTCGCCGAGCCGCACGAGGGTCACCAGGAAGAACACCACTACGAGAGCGGCAAGGCTCCAGCCGATGACCAGAGAGCGGAGCCGGCGCTTGCGCTTTTCCGCTTCGGTGAGAACGATCCCGTGTTCCGTGGGGCGGTCCTCGGTCATGACACCAGCCCCAGCGCATGCTCGGCGAGCAGCGCGGCGAAAATCACGAAGAGATAGAGGATCGAGTAGGCGAACAGCGAACGCGCCGCCTTGTCGCCCTGATGGCCGTCGGGTCGAAGATAGAGCTCCAGGGCGTAATAGATGAAGATGGCGCCCGTCACTGCGGCGACGACCAGATAAAGATGGCCGGCGAGCCCCGTGAAGGAGGGCGCGATCGCGGCGGCCGCGGTCAGGACGCTGTAGATGAGGATCTGCAGGCGCGTCGCCGCCTTTCCGGCCACCACCGGCAGCATCGGCACGCCGGCGCGCTCGTAATCGCGCGAGCGGGTGAGCGCCAGCGCCCAGAAATGCGCGGGTGTCCAGAGGAAGATGATCGCGAACAGGAGGACGCTGTTCCACGAGACCGTGCCGGTTGCGACGGCCCAGCCGATCATCGGCGGGAACGCACCGGCCGCGCCGCCGATGACGATGTTCTGCGGTGTCGTGCGCTTCAGCCACATCGTGTAGATGACGAGATAGTAGATGATCGTCAGCGCCAGCAGTCCGCCCGCAACCCAGTTGACCAGGACGCCGAGGCAGAACACCGAGCCGCCGGAAAGCACCAGGCCGAGCGTCAGCGCTTCGTCGGCCGGCACGCGGTTGCGCGGAATCGGACGCATCGCGGTGCGGCTCATGATGCTGTCGATATCGGCGTCGTACCACATGTTGAGCGCGCCGGCCGCGCCCGCGCCGATGGCGATGAACACCAGCGCGACGACCCCGATCAGCGGATGAACGGCGCCCGGCGCCGCGACCATGCCGGCCAGCGCGGTGAACACCGACAGCGACATGACGCGCGGCTTCAGCAGCCGCAGATAGTCACCCAGCGCGCCGTTGTACACGCCCGCTTCCGCCGTCGTCACATTCGTACCGCTGGTGCCGATATCCGTCATGAAGCTCTTTTGATCGCGAGCGGCCTGTCGGCCGGCCGCGATGATTATTGGCGCCACCGAGGGCGCGGCTGAACGGCTTGCCCGGCGGCGCAACCGCCGGGCACCTGAAATCTACTTGATCCGCGGCAGTTCCTCGAACGCATGGAACGGCGGCGGCGAGGACACGGTCCACTCCAGCGTCGTCGCGCTCGGTCCCCACGGATTGGCAGCGGCCTTTTCGCGGCGCATGAACGCCTGCACCATGGTGAACAGGAAGATCAGCACGCTGAAGGCCGAGATATACGATCCGATCGAGGACACCAGATTCCAGCCCGCAAACTCAGCCGGATAGTCGGCATAGCGGCGCGGCATGCCCGCCATTCCGAGGAAGTGCTGCGGGAAGAACACCAGGTTCACGCCGATGAAGGTGACCCAGAAATGCAGCTTCCCGAGCGTGTCGGAATAGGTATAGCCGGTGATCTTCGGGAACCAGTAGTACCAGCCGGCGAAGATCGCGAACACCGCGCCGAGCGACAGCACGTAATGGAAATGCGCCACGACGTAATAGGTGTCGTGGAAGGCGCGGTCGATGCCGGCATTGGCCAGCACCACGCCGGTGACGCCGCCGACCGTGAACAGGAAGATGAAGCCGATCGCCCAGAGCATCGGCGTGCGGAACTGGATCGAGCCGCCCCACATCGTCGCGATCCAGGAGAAGATCTTGATGCCGGTCGGCACCGCGATCACCATGGTGGCGAAGACGAAATAGGCCTGAGTGTCGACGCTGAGGCCCGCCGCATACATATGGTGCGCCCAGACGATGAAGCCGATCACGCCGATGGCGACCATGGCATAGGCCATGCCGAGATAGCCGAAGATCGGCTTGCGCGAGAAGGTCGAGATCACATGGCTGATGATGCCGAAGCCGGGCAGGATCAGAATGTAGACCTCCGGATGACCGAAGAACCAGAACAGGTGCTGGATAGAGCAGCGGATCGCCGCCGCCGGCCGCGTCGAAGAAGGTCGTGCCGAAATTGCGATCCGTCAGCAGCATGGTGATCGCCGCCCGCCAGAACCGGCAGCGACAGCAGCAGCAGGAACGCGGTGATCAGCACCGACCAGACGAAGAGCGGCATCTTGTGCAGGGTCATGCCCGGCGCGCGCATGTTGAAGATCGTGGTGATGAAGTTGATCGCGCCCAGGATCGAGGAAGCACCGGCAAGATGCAGCGAGAGAATGGCGAAGTCCATCGCCGGTCCGGGGCTGCCCGATGTGGAAAGCGGCGCATACAGCGTCCAGCCGCCGCCGACGCCGGTGCCGCCCGAATCGCCTTCGACGAACAGCGACAGGACCAGCAGCGTGAAGGAGGCGGGCAGCAGCCAGAAGGAGATGTTGTTCATGCGCGGAAAGGCCATGTCCGGCGCGCCGATCATCAGCGGCACGAACCAGTTGCCGAACCCGCCGATCATCGCCGGCATGACCATGAAGAAGATCATGATCAGTCCGTGGGCGGTCACGAACACATTGTAGGTGTGCGGATCGCCGAAGATCTGCAGTCCCGGCTCCTGAAGCTCCATGCGCACGGCGACCGAAAGGGCGCCACCGATGATGCCCGCAATGATCGCAAAGATCAGATACAGCGTACCGATGTCTTTGTGGTTGGTCGAGAACAGCCAGCGTGCGGCAAATCCGGGCGCGTGGTCGTCGTGATACCCACCTTCAGCTTTCGTCGCCATTCCTCGGTTCCTTTAATCCTCCGGCCTCGCTGCTGCGTAAGGCCGGCATAGGCTTTCAATTATCGGGTTTCTGCAGAAGCGATCTTCTGCTGGTCGGCAGCATCGCCCGCGGTCTCGGCCACGTTGGCCGGCTCCGGGATGGACGAGGCGAATTTCTGCTTTGCCTGGGTAACCCATGCGGCGAAATCCTGCTCGGAAACCACCCGGACCGTGATCGGCATGAACGCATGACGCGCACCGCACAATTCGGAGCACTGACCGTAATAGACGCCCGGCTCTGTCGCCTTGAACCAGGTCAAGCTGTTGCGGCCCTTGACGGCGTCGATCTTGATGCCGAAGGACGGCACCGCCCAGTCGTGGATCACGTCGTCGGAGGTGACCAGCACCTGGACCACCTTGTTGACCGGCACCACGACTTCGTTATCCACCGACAGCAGATAATGCTGGTCCGGCTTGATGTCGCTCTGCTCGACGAGCAGCGAGTCGAACGCGAAACCGCCCTGATCGGGATAGGCGTAGCTCCAATACCATTGATGCCCGGTCGCCTTGATGGTTACGTCCGCCTTCGGATAATCGTACTGCGCGAACAGCAGCCGGAATGACGGGATCGCGATAACGAGCAGGATCAGCACCGGAACGATCGTCCAAACCACCTCGATGGTGGTGTTGTGCGACGTCTTCGACGGCACCGGATTCGCTTTTTCATTGTAGCGGAACATGACCCACAGGAGCAGGCCGAGCACGAACAGCACGATCACCGTGATGATCACCAGCAGCAGGTTGTGAAACCTGTGCATCTGTTCGGCAATTGGCGTGGCGGCGTGTTGGAAGCCGAGCTGCCAATTCTCAGGACGTCCCTCCGCGGCACCGGCAGCCCCGGCAAACGCCATCATGGCGCCGAGACCCGCGACAAACTGGACGCCCCATCTGGTAGAGCTTAATCGCATCTTTAATTCCTTCGTAAGCCTTTATCGTTGGCAGACCGGAGGTTCTATCGACCTTCGCGCTCAGGCAGACCCCAAACTTACGCCAGACCCTCTTAAACCGCTCTAACCGGATGTACAACAATGTACAGGCAAAAGGTGAGCCTTGGGTTCGCGACATATTTTCGCGTCGTCGCGGACGGATGGCGGATCCCGGCGCCGGCACCTCACTTTGACCATGCTCCTGCCCGAGATCTGAAGCGGCAGGCATCCTATTGACCTGGGTAGCCCCGCGGGTTTAAGCCCTTGGCAATCCCGGCGGAGCCTGAATTCCAATTCGGAGAGTTGCAAGAGTGTCTGTAAAAATGCGGTTGATGACGGTTTCTGCCATGCTGCTCGTGCTGTTTGCGCCGCTCGCGGCCAGGGCGGCGGGACCGGAGCTCGGCTCGAGCGATATCAAGTCGACCCATGGCGCGTGGCAGCTTCGTTGCGGACAACCGCCCGGCGCGAAGGTCGAGAAATGCGCCCTCGTCCAGAGCGTGAAGGCGGAGGACCGTCCGAATGTCTCGCTGACGGTGATCTTCCTGCGCTCCTATGACGGCAAGACGCAGATCCTCCGGGTGGTGGCTCCGCTTGGCGTGCTGCTGCCCACCGGGCTCGGCCTGAAGATCGACAATGTCGATGTCGGCCACGCGCCGTTCCTGAAATGCGGGCCGGTCGGCTGCGTCGCCGAGGTGGTGGCCAATGACGATCTGATCGCGAAGATGAAGACCGGCAGCAACGCGGTGTTCATCATCTTCCAGACGCCGGAATTCGGCATCGGCGTGCCGATCGCGCTGTCCGGCTTCTCGGACGGTCTGAGCCAGCTCAACTAAAGCTTTACGAACGCCCGTTTTTTCCAGGCGCCCCATGGCCATTCGGGGTGGTTGGAGCTGTGTTCTGCGCGCCACATGAGCGTGGCGAACGCGCATCTGCGCCTGTGGATTGCCACCCCGACTCACCCGGTTGCGGCGGAATTCCCTTACACTCATGAACAGGTCTGATTCGGGGCAGCTATGAGGCCGCGCTTTATTGCGGCTGCCGCCCGGGTCGGTTTCAACAGTAAATGTTGCGTTCGGTTCTGCGTCTTGCGTGTGTTCAAGGCTCCGACGACTTTTCGGCGCCTCTCATTTTGGCATTACGAGAGAAACCGGATGAGACTTTTCCGCAGCATAGCTGGCGCCCAAGGGGGACGGGTGTTTGCGAATCTGGGGGCCACCTTTGGCATCAACGACGAACTTGCCGCGCAGGTCGTCCGCTACTTCCTGCCGCCGATCGCCAAGGCCATCTCCCGCCGCACCGAAAGCCCGCAGGGCCTTATCTACTTTCTGGAACTGGTCGGTTCGCACCGCCACGATCGTTATCTGGCCGATCCCGGCATTTTCGGCCACCCGAAAGTGGAAGCCGAAGGCCGCATGATCCTGACCAAGCTGTTTCCGAACGCGGCGCAACTGCACAAGATCGTCGGCAACCGCGCCAAGATCTTGCCGGTGCAGCCGCCGACGCTCGAGAAGATGTTGCCCTATGTCGCCGTCCTGGCGCTAGGCGCGATCGAACTGAAGACGCGGCAGCCGCTCAAAGGCATTCTGATAGGCCTCATGAACGGACGCGCCGATCCGGTTGCCGCTGCGAACCCCTACAGGGCCCTCGCCAGCGAAATCCGCCGGCGGCGCATCGAAGTCGCGGAACGCGATCCCGATCGCCGCTCCGGCATCGCGGCCGTCTTGGGAGCGCTGTTCGCACGCACCGACGCGCAGCGCGCCGCCTGAGACCGGCGACCACTGGAACGCCGACTGGCTGTCGAAGATTTCAAGTTCAGAATCTGCGCGGTCATGATTTCGAACCTCTATCCCGAATGCAAAGGACCCGCCCGGATCGGCCGGGTCCTTTGCGTTCATACCCTCGGACGGCAAAACAAGGAACGAAGATCCCACTCCGATTCAACCGGAGTGGGATAGGCTCTAGCAGCCACCCTGATTGATGGTCTGCCCATTCGTGAAGCTGAAGCTTCCGGTGAACGATCCGAAGTGCGTGCAAAGATCGGCGCTGGGCGAACTCGCATCGACGTTGCCGGTGCTTCCCGCGGCAATCGTCGATGTGCCGTCGGAGAAATTGACCAGACTCGTGCCGAAGCTTCCTTCGAACCTGTTGTCCTGCAGGGTCACAACGGTGTTCGGACCGCCATGATGGTGAATGTCCGGTCCGAAGTTGGTCATGTTGCGAAAGATATTGCCTTGAATGACGGCGGTCGTATTGTCCGTGCCGATATAGATCCCCGAAACGCTATCCGAGATCACCGAGTCCTGGAGCTTCAGCGTCGCGTTCGTCGAAGCGAACAATATCCCGTAACCGGCCGCATTCTGAACGGTTGTGTCGGTAATGACGGCGTTCTGGTTGGCCGTCGTCAAAGAGATGCCAAGCGTCGCCGTCCCGCTGCCATCGATCGTCACACCTGCAATATGCGAATTGTTCGCGCCAGTGACGACATTGCCGGCACCGCTCTGGATGGTCGGCGTGATCCCCGGCGCGGTAAAGGTCGCCGTCGCGCCGCTCGTCCGTCCGCGGACCTCGATCCCGCCGCCGCCGCCCAATAGGGTCTGATCGCCTTGCATGACGACCTGACCGAAATTCGCGCCGCCGCCCTTGGCGATGATCAAGGCGTTCCCACCTCCGGCAGTCACCGCCGTGTTCAGATCGCTGCCATTTTCGACCATGATGACCTGGTCGAAATCGACCCCGGTCTCGGCATCCTCGACCGCCTCCGGCGCGCCGCCGCTGCTGATCGTCGTCGTCTGGGTCCGCGCCCGGGCGACGATGTCGGTGTCGCGCTTGAGACCTTCATCCATGCGCCGTTCCTGCGCCGACAGCCCATCGCGCGAAGGCCGGCTCGACCCGCCGAGCGGGATGCGCAGCCGGATGCCCGCCTCGACCTGGTTGTCGCGCACGTCGTCGTGCTGATAGGCGGCCTCGAAGGTCAGGCGCGAGCCTTCCCAGTCCTCGATGAAATTGTCGATGCGCCATTCCGCCCTGATCCGCGGCCCGGCGACCTCGCCGTCGAAATCCGGATGGTCGAAATAATAACCGCCGACGAACAGCCGCAGATCGTGACGACGCCCGGCATGGCGCACGCTCTCGTCCTTGAGGCTGGTCGCCCAGCTTTGCTCGGCGGCGAAGTGCTCCAGCGGAATGCGGAAGCCGATCTCGGCATCCACGCCCCAGAAGGCCAGCTCGTAGCGGTCCGTCTGGGTGAGCAGGCCCGGGACCAGCAGGATCGTGCCGCCGGAGAGCTCAGCGGTCGGCGAGGCCGAACCGGTTGTCGCGCTGGAGACCAGCTTGCTGTCGTCGAGCGGCGCATAGCCGTTGATGCGCAGGTCCCAGTCGGGCGAGAGGGCTTCCACGCCGAAGGAAATCTGATTGAAATCGGAGTCCAACTCGGTAC
This sequence comes from uncultured Alphaproteobacteria bacterium, assembly GCA_963727575.1. Classification (GTDB taxonomy): domain Bacteria; phylum Pseudomonadota; class Alphaproteobacteria; order Rhizobiales; family Rhodomicrobiaceae; genus JAHQVI01. The sequence continues at coordinate 50,303 of CAVSIA010000023.1, read as the reverse complement.
GGCGGCGATCAAAGCCGATCCAGAAACCGGGATTCCAGCCGGTATCGCTCATGAACCGGTAGCCGATCGCGGCGTTGCCCTCGCGCTGGTCGTCGTCGAACAGCTTGCCGCGGATGTCGGCGAACACCAGCGACCGGCCGTCCTGCACCAGCGGCGCCCATAGCGTCAGCTCGCCGCGCCGGGCGTCGGAGTGGTTGGCCGCATAGCCACCCAGTTCCGTCCAGGGGCTCCACTTGTCGCCGGCGGAAGGCGGCGCATCCTGCGCGGCGGCCGGCCCCGCTGCTGCAGACAATGGAATACAACCCGCCGTCAGAATTGCGGTGATACAACCTTTGAGCGACATGTCACCCTCCAAGTAACGGATCCCGATCCGCCACCCGCAGTGCTTTAAAAGCGGGGACGGCGATCCGCTGGATAGGCGGGTGATTCACGCCCTTTCACAATTTATGGTTGTATTTTCCACCGGGTTATACACCGGAAGCTCCCGTTGCCGCCTCGAAGCGGCATAGGGATTTGCCGTCGGATTGCGGACGGTTTTGCCCGAAATCCCCAGTCTTTTCGCCGCAGTGCGTGACAAACGGCCGGCTCAATAGGCCTCGGCTGTGAACACCTTGTCGATATCGCCCCGCCATTCCTGTTCATATTTTTTAAGCAGGAACTCCGCGGGGGTCATCTTGCTGGCGACGATCTCCTCCAGGCTCTCCAGGAAGATGGTCTCGTCCTCATCGACGCTGTTCATGCGCTGCCTCGCCGTCAGGCCCTGGCGGGAGATCGCGATCACCTGGCGCGCGATCGGCAGCAGCGTGCCGCCGCGAAACGGCGCGTTCAGCCCGCCGCGCGGTACCGCGTCGCGCATCACCTGACGCTCCTCGGCGGTCCAGTCCTTGACCAGATCCCAGGCGGCATCGAGGCTGGTGTCGTCATAAAGCAGTCCGGTCCACAGCGCCGGCAGCGCGCAGAGCCGTCGCCACGGGCCGCCATCGGCCCCGCGCATTTCGATGAACTTCTTCAGCCGCACTTCGGGAAACAGCGTCGTCAGGTGGTCGGACCAGTCGGACATGGTGGGCCGCTCGCCCGGCAGTTGCGGAAACTTGCCGGCCATGAACTGGCGAAAGGTGATGCCGGTCGCATCGAAATAGCGCCCGCCCCGGTAGACGAAATACATCGGCACGTCGAGCGCGTAGTCGACATAGCGCTGGAAGCCCATGCCGTCGTCGAAGGCGAAGGGCAGCGTGCCCGTGCGCGCCGGATCGGTGTCCTTCCAGATCTCGCTGCGATAGGACAGGAACCCGTTCGGCTTGCCCTCGGTGAACGGCGAATTGGCGAACAGCGCCGTTGCCACCGGCTGCAGCGCCAGTCCGACGCGCAGCTTCTTGATCATGTCGGCTTCATCGGCGAAGTCCAGATTGACCTGCACCGTGCAGGACCGGAACATCATGTCGAGGCCGAGCGTGCCGACCTTGGGCATGTAGTTCGCCATGATCTGATAGCGCCCCTTGGGCATGCGCGGCGTCTCGGCCATGGTCCATTTCGGCGAGAAACCGAGCCCCAGCATGCCGATGCCGAGCGCCTCGCCGGCCTCGCGGACCTGCGTCAGATGGTTGTTCACCTCCGCGCAGGTCTCGTGGATGGTCTTCAGCGGCGCACCGGACAGCTCGAACTGGCCGCCCGGCTCCAGGGTGATCGAGCCGCCCGCCTCGCAGCACGGGTCCGTCAGCGCGATGATGTTGTCGCCCTCGAACACCGGCTCCCAGCCGAATCGCGCGCTCATTTCGCGCAGCAGCGCTTCGATCCCGGACGGTCCCTCATAGGGCACGGGCGACAGGTCCGCTTTGTGGAAGCCGAATTTCTCGTGCTCGGTCCCGATCCGCCAGTCCTGACGCGGCTTGTTGCCGGCCTCCAGATAGGCAACCAGCTCCTGGAGGCTTTCAATCGGCCGTCCGGCCTTTTCGTCGTCGCGTGCGAGCATACGAAATCCTTTGCCTTATGTTCAGCTCGACTTTCCTAGATCTGAAGGCAATCGCCGATCATGGAAAAACCCGGCTCATTTGAGGGACGCTCCCTAATGCATGCAACCGGAAAAATCGAACGAAGCGCTTCTCATTTTCGTGCTTCTGACCGGCCTTTACAATTCAATTGCCTTTGCCGGCGACGCCGCCTCCCGGAAGATCCTCGGCTTTTCGCCGGACGGGCGTTACTTCGCCTTCGAGCAATATGGCGTCCAGGACGGCTCCGGATTTCCTTATGCCGAGGTGTTCGTCATCGATACCGAAGAAGACAAATGGGTGGCTGAAGGCCCGGTCCGCAAGCGGATCGACGACGAAAAAGCGACGCTCGCCGAGGCGCGCAAAGCCGCGTCGGCCGCGGCGAGGCCGCAAATCGAGACATACGACGTCTCCGAGGATGGCGAGCGTCTCGCCAGCAATCCGCGCGCCGAGCTGAGCGCCGATCCGCGAAAGGTGGTCGTCAACGCCTCGCATCTGGCCGTTCCGACCACGCCAGGAGCCGGTGACCTTCACCCTGGAGGAAAAGACGCTGCCGTCAGCGAGTTGCAGCCAATATTCGCAACGAGCCGATCAAGGGCTTCAAGCTGACCATGACCCGCGCGGGCGGCGGGGAGGTGACGTTGCACGATGACGAGCGCCTGCCGGAAAGCCGCGGCTGTACGCTGGGCTATGCCATCGCCGACGTGCTGCGGCACGAGGGCGGCGGCAAGACCACCTATGCCGTACTCCTGCACGTCAGCACGGTCGGTTTCGAAGGGCCGGACAGCCGCTTCATCGCGGTGACGCATCGTTTGCCGTAAGCGGATTTCTGGGCTAATCAGGCGCAGCATGCGCGGTCGCGGCCGCCGCGGGAGACATCGGCGACGCGCCATGCCGCAGACCAGACCGCCACGCCTTCTGATCTTCGATTCCGGCCTCGGCGGGCTGACGGTGCTGCGCGCGCTGCGCCAAGCCGCGCCCGAGGCGAGTGTCCTCTATGTCGCCGACGACGCCTGCTTTCCTTATGCCGCGCTGAGCGATGCGGCGCTCTCGGCGCGGGTCTGCGATGTGCTGCAAGGACGCCGCCGCCGCCTTCGCGCCGGACGCCATCGTCATCGCCTGCAATACCGCCTCCACCATCGCCCTGCCCGCCTTGCGCGCCACCTTCGCCCAGCCGGTCGTCGGCACGGTTCCCGCGGTCAAGCCGGCGGCGCAGCTCAGCCAGAGCGGGCTGGTCTCGGTGCTGGGCACCTCGGCGACGGTGCGCCGGGATTACACGCGCGGGCTGATCGCGGAATTCGGCCAGGAGCAGGCGTTTACGCTGGTCGGCTCGGCGCAGCTTGCCGCGATCGCCGAGGCGGCGATGGACGGGCGGGATGTTGCCGATGCCGAGATCCTCGCCGAGATCGCGCCCTGCTTCGTCGAAGCCGGCGGCCGGCGCACGGATGTCGTCGTGCTGGCCTGCACGCATTATCCGCTGCTGCTGGACCGGCTGCAGCGGCTCGCCCCCTGGCCGGTCGCCTGGCTCGACCCCGCCCCGGCAATCGCACGGCGCACCGCCAATGTGCTGGCCGATCTCGGCTTCCCCGTCGGCGTCGGCATTGCACGGGAGGCAGGCCGCGCGCTGTTCACCTCGGGCCGGGCGCCCACGCCAGCACTCGAAGCGCTTCTGGACGGCTACCGGCTGACGCTGGCCAACACGGCGGAATGCGGCTAGCTTGGCCGCGAATTCGATCGGACGGCTGCACCTGCGGCGCTCTCGCCCGTCCCAGCCCTCTCCCCTGACGGGAGACGCAGGCGCGAAGCGGCGGGCGAGGGGAAGCCCCCGCGCAGCATCCGCTTACCCGACGCCTGCACAAACGGACGACACACCATGATCCCACGCTATTCCCGCCCGCAAATGGCCGACATCTGGTCGCCGGAGACCCGCTTCAGCATCTGGCTGGAGATCGAAACGCTGGCCACCGAGGCGCTGGCGGAGCTCGGCGTGGTGCCCAAGGAGGCGGCGAAGGCGGTGCGCGAGCGCGGCGGCTTCGACATCGAGCGCATCGACGCCATCGAGCGCGAGGTCAAGCACGACGTCATCGCCTTCCTCACCAGCCTGTCCGAGCATGTCGGCCCGGAAGCGCGCTTCGTGCATCAGGGCATGACCTCCTCCGACGTGCTCGACACCTGCTTCAACGTCCAGCTCGTCCGCGCCGCCGACCTGCTGCTCGCCGACATGGACGGCCTGCTCGCCGCCCTGAAGCGCCGCGCGCTGGAGCATAAGGACACCGTCACCATCGGCCGCAGCCACGGCATCCACGCCGAGCCGACCACGTTCGGGCTGAAGCTGGCCTACGCCTATGCCGAATTCGCCCGCGGCCGCGAGCGCCTGGTTGCGGCGCGCGCCGAGGTGGCGACGGCCAAGATCTCCGGCGCGGTCGGCACTTTCGCCAATATCGATCCGCGCGTCGAAGCCTATGTCGCGGAAAAGCTCGGCCTGAAGCCGGAGCCGATCTCGACCCAGATCATCCCGCGCGACCGCCACGCCGCCTATTTCGCTACGCTCGGCGTGATCGCCTCCTCCGTCGAGCGGCTGGCGACCGAAATCCGGCATCTGCAGCGCACCGAGGTCGGCGAGGCGGAGGAGTTCTTCTCCGCCGGCCAGAAGGGCTCCTCGGCCATGCCGCACAAGCGCAATCCGGTGCTCACCGAGAACCTCACCGGCCTCGCCCGGATGGTGCGCGCCTATGCCCTGCCCGCCATGGAGAACGTCGCCCTCTGGCACGAGCGCGACATCTCGCACTCCTCCGTCGAGCGGATGATCGGCCCGGACGCGACGGTCACGCTGGATTTCGCCCTGTCGCGGCTGACCGGCGTGATCGACAAGCTGGTCGTCTATCCGGAGCGGATGCGGGAGAACCTGGAGAAAGGCGGCGGCATCGTGCATTCGCAGCGCGTCATGCTGGCGCTCACCCAGGCCGGCGTCAGCCGCGAGGACGCCTATAGGCTGGTGCAGCGCAATGCGATGACCGCCTGGCAGGGCAAGGGCGATTTTATGGAGCTGCTGAAGGCCGATGCGGAGGTCACGAAGGCGCTGACGCCGGAGCAGATCGAGGCGTGTTTCGATCTGGGGTATCATTTAAAACACACCGACTTGATTTTTCAGCGACTAGGTATATTGCACTAGCAGAATTCCTGATCAGGATGCTTTCAAAACCGTGCTCTTTACATATTATGTAATACCTGTGTAACCACGAGTTTGGGGCACCTAATGACATTTTCATTCGAAACTAAAGCCTATTCAATTGGTGCGCTCTTCTCGGGTCCCCATATTTTCAGAGTTCCAGCGTTCCAGAGACCATTCGCTTGGAGCGATGACAGCGTTGCGCAACTATTCGACGACATCCAAGCCGCCGCTGAGAGATGTGACCAAAGCTATTTTCTCGGTCCAATCATTGCCTCGAACACGAACATCGCACGTCCATTTGATATAATCGATGGCCAACAACGACTAGTGTCCTGATTCAGAAGTTCCTATCCAGCTCGGGCATGGACGTCGAGGGTGCGGCGGCAAAAGCGTTCGATGCTTGCCAAGATATCATCTGCGGACTTGGTCCATCGTAGCGGCTTTGGATTTTCGTTCTGCCGACTGATGAACGCCTCGATCGCTGCGATCAGCTGTTTGACCGAGGTGTGAGCGCCTCGCTTGATCTGCTTTTCGGCCAGCAGCGAGAAGAAGCGCTCGACTTGATTGATCCACGATGACGATGTCGGCGTGAAGTGCATATGCCAGTGCGGCCGTTTGGCGAACCAGTCGCGGATGAGCTTTGTCTTGTGGCTCGAGGCGTTGTCCATCACGACATGGATGTCGAGACCGGCGGGAACATTGCGCTCCACTTCGTCGAGGAATTTGCGGAACTCCTGAGCACGGTGGCGCGGCATGCATGTGCCGATCACGCTGCCCGCCTTCACCTCCTCTGTTCTGGCCGTCACGGCAGCAATGAAGCCGGCAAACAGCGTCGTCGTGCCGTGGCGCTCATAATCATGGGTGCGCCTCTCCACCTGACCGGGCCGCATCGGCAGAAGCGGTTGCGTTCGGTCAAGGGCCTGGATTTGGCTTTTTTCATCGACGCAGATCACCAGAGCTTTCTCCGGCGGATCGAGATAGAGACCGACGATGTCACGCACCTTCTCGACGAACTGCGGATCGGTGGACAGCTTGAACGTTTCAGTGCGATGCGGCTGCAGGGAAAAGGCCCGCCAGATCCGGTGCACGGACGAGGCCGATATGCCCGAGGCCTTCGCCATGCCGCGCGTGCTCCAATGGGTCGCGTCTGCGGGCTTTGCCTCGAGCGTCTTTGTAACAATTTCCTCGATCCGGTCATCGCCGATCTTGCGCGGCGCGCCGCATCTGGGTTCGTCGTCCAGGCCATCAAGGCGATGCTTTGCGAACCGATCGCGCCACAGCCGGACAGTCTGGCGGGTAACGCCCACAGCAGACGCGATCGCGCAGTTGTTCAGCCCGTCGGCCGCATGCAGGATGATTTCAGCCCGTTGCGCGTCCGCGCGCGCGATCTTGCGTCGGCGGACACGCCGAGTGAGCATAGTCCGCTCATCGGTGCTGAGTTCGATCTTGCTCGATTTTCGACTCGCCATCATCGCTCCCCCGAATCGTTGATCCATAGAGGGAATCATGACGGGAAAGGAGTGGCTAGAAATTTCTGAGACGGGACACTAGGGCCACTTCACCAGAGGCGGCATCGACGACAGGATGCTGGCGACGTTGCCGCCGGTCTTGAGGCCGAAGATCGTGCCGCGATCGTAAAGCAGGTTGAACTCGACATAGCGCCCGCGTCTGACGAGTTGCTCGTCGCGCTCGGCCTCGCCCCACGGCTTTTCCATATTGGCGCGGACGATCTGCGGATAGGCCTGAAGAAATGCGCGGCCGACATCCTTGGTGAAGGCGAAGTCCGCGTCCCAGTCGCCGGAATTCAGATAGTCGTAGAAGATGCCGCCGATGCCGCGCGGCTCCTTGCGGTGGGCGAGGAAGAAATAGTCGTCGCACCATGTCTTGTAGCGCGGATAGTCGGCAACGGCGTGGGCCTCGCAGGCCGATTTCATCGCGGCATGAAAGGTCGAGGTGTCGGGGTCTTCCTGGTTGCGCCGCGCGTTAAGAACCGGCGTCAGATCCGCGCCGCCGCCGAGCCAGCTTTTCGTCGTCACCACGAAACGGGTGTTCATGTGCACGGTCGGGACGTGCGGGTTGCGCGGGTGAACGATCAGCGAAATGCCGGACGCCCAGAAGCGCGGATCCTGGTCTCGCTCCGGGGATCTGGGCGCGGAATTCGGGCGAGAACTCGCCGTGCACGGTGGAGATATGCACGCCGGCCTTTTCGAACAGCCGTCCATGCAGCATCGACATCTCGCCGCCGCCGCCATCGCTGCCGTCGTCGCCGGTCCGGTGCCAGGCGGTTCGTGCGAATCGCCCCGCCGGCATGTCCGCCATTTGTCCGATGCCGGCTTCGTCCTCGAGGCTCTCGAGGGCCGCACAGATCTGGCCGCGCAGCGCGGCGAACCATTCGCGCGCCTTGGCCTTGTGCGTTTCCAGATCGCCGCCGTGCATTGGCGCCCGGTCGTCCTCAACGGATGTCGTCGTCATGGCTGGCTCCCGCATGCCTCTTTCTTCAGCCGGTTATAATGTCCGGTCTGCCTCAGCGCTTCCCCTAATACGATCGCCGCCGCGACCGCAACATTGAGCGAGCGCAACCCGGCCCGCATCGGGATGACGATGCGCGCATCCGCTGCCTGATGCACATGGTCGGGCACGCCGGCGCTCTCGCGGCCAAGCAGCAGAACGTCCTTTGCGGCGAAGTCGAACGCGCAATAGGGGCGGTCGGCGCCGGTGGTGAGCAGCACGAGGCGACGGCCCGCTGCACGGCGTTCCTCGTCAAAGGCCTCGAAAGACGTATGGCGCACAATAAGGGCCTTAGTCAGATAATCCATTCCCGCGCGCCGCAAGGCGCGGTCGGACATGTCGAAGCCGGCGGGCCCGATAATCTCGCAGGCGACGTCGAGACAGGCCGACATTCGCAGCATCGTGCCGGCGTTCTGCGGGATGTCCGGCTGGTAAAGCGCCAATCGCATTACGGTTCTCTTTTCGTGAAATCTGCGACCAAATTGTCACGGGATTGCGCCGATTTGTCCCCCTTCGCTTGCTGGACATAACGCGGTGGACAATGCGATATGTCGAGCATAGAAACGTGAACCAAATCACGGCATGTTTCACCAAATAAGAACGGTCCCCCGTGCAAAACTCCATGTCTGCTATCTGAGGCAGCGGGCTGAGAATAAGGAATTCGCTTTCATGGCCACGACAATGGATGAACCCGTCACTCGGCGCGATTTTATTCATATCGCCGCCACGGCATTCGTCGGCGTCGGCGCCGCGGTCGCGCTCTGGCCGCTGATCGACCAGATGAACCCGGACGAAACGGCTCTGTCCCTGGCCAGCGTCGATGTCGACCTCGCGCCGATCCAGGAAGGCCAGGCGATCACCGTGATGTGGCGCGGCAAGCCGATCTTCGTGCGCTACCGGACGCAGCCGGAAGTCGACTCGGCCAAGAACACCCCCCTGGGCGATCTGAAGGACCCGGTGGCCCGAATCATGGGCGTTACCGTTGACGAGCCGGCGACCGATCAGAATCTGACCAAGGAAGGCCACGAGAAGTGGCTGATCGCGATCGGCATCTGCACCCATCTGGGCTGCATTCCGAAAGGCCAGAAGCCGAGCGATGAACGCGGCGAGTATGGCGGCTGGTTCTGCCCGTGCCACGGCTCGCAATACGACACCGCCGGCCGTATCCGTAAGGGTCCCGCTCCGCGTAATCTGGAGATCCCGCCTTATAAGTTCGTGTCGGACACGAAAATCACGGTCGGCTAGGCCGAAGAGACAGTAAAATCATGGCACATCACTCCACATATCAGCCGAAGACGGCGATCACCCGCTGGCTGGACAACCGTCTGCCCGTCATCCGCTTGGCATATGACAGTTTTCTCGATTTTCCGACGCCGCGAAATCTCAACTACATGTGGACGTTCGGCGGAATCCTGACGTTCTGCCTCGGTGTGCAGATCGTCACCGGTATCGTCCTGGCGATGCACTACGCCGCCAACGCATCGATCGCCTTCGACTCCATCGAGCATCTGATGCGCAACGTCCCTTACGGCTGGCTGATGCGCTACACCCATGCGGTCGGCGCCTCGATGTTCTTCCTCGCCGTCTACCTGCACATGTTCCGCGGGCTCTATTACGGCTCCTACAAGGCGCCGCGCGAGATTCTCTGGATCATCGGCGTACTCATCTTCCTCGCCATGATGGCGACGGCGTTCATGGGCTATTCGCTGGTCTGGGGCCAGATGAGCTTCTGGGCGGTGACCGTGATCACCAATCTGTTCTCCTCGCTCGATTCGATCATCTCCGGGCTGGGCACCACAATCGTGCAATGGATCTGGGGCGGTTTCTCGGTCAACGACGCCACGCTGAACCGGCTGTTCAGCCTGCATTATCTGCTGCCGTTCGTCATCGCCGGCCTGGTCGGGCTGCATATCTGGGCGCTGCATGTGCCGGGTAACAACAATCCGACCGGCATCGACCTTCGCGACCCCGTTCATGAAGCCGTTCCGTTTCACCCCTATTATACGGTGAAGGACCTGTTCGCGATGGTGGTGTTCGGGCTGCTGTTCGCCTATTTCGTGTTCTACATGCCGAACTATCTCGGCCACGCCGACAACTACATCGAAGCCAATCCGCTGCAAACGCCGCCGCACATCGTGCCGGAGTGGTACTTCCTGCCCTTCTACGCGATCCTGCGGGCGATCCCGTCCAAGCTGGGCGGCGTCATCGCCATGTTCAGCGCCATCGCCGTGCTGTGCTTCATCCCATGGCTGGATACCTCGCGGGAGCGCTCGTCGCGCTATCGTCCGATCTACAAGTGGTTCTTCTGGCTGCTGGTGATCACTTGCGTGGCGCTCGGCTATCTTGGCTCGAAGCCGCCGGAAGGAGGCTATCTGATCGCGGCCCGGGTGTTCACGATCTACTATTTCGTCCATTTCCTGATCGTCATGCCGATCGTCGGACTGATCGAGACACCGCGGCCGAAACCACGGACCATCGCCGACTCCATCTTCAAACATGGCGGGGGCGGGGGATATGTCGCCCAGCCCGCAACCGCCGCGGCCGAAAAGCGCTAGGGAGGGATCGGACATGACCAAGATCTTCACAAGGCGTGTTTCAAGCGTGGTTTTCGGCGGATTGCTTGTTGCCGCGGCCTTCGCCGCAACCCCCGCCTCGGCCGCCGAGCATGGCGCGCCGATCGCCCGGCAGGGCTGGACCTTCGGCGGCTGGACCGGTTATTTCGACAATGAGCAGCTTCGCCGCGGCTACATGGTCTACAAGAATGTCTGCTCGGCCTGTCACGGAATGCGCCAGCTCTATTACCGCAATCTTTCCGAGGCCGGCGGTCCGGAATTCTCGCCAGAGCGGGTGAAGGAGTTCGCCGCCGAAGCGCAGGTGACCGACGGCCCGAACGACGAAGGCGAGATGTTCACGCGCAATGGCCTCCCGGCGGATCATTTCGTATCGCCTTATCCGAATGACAAGGCGGCTGCCGCCGCACAGGGCGGCGCGGTGCCGCCGGATCTGTCGCTGATGGCCAAGGCGCGCTCCGTGGCAACGGCAGGCCCCTGGTATCTGGAGCCGTTCCACTGGCTCTACGACATCGGCACCTCCTACCAGGAGGGCGGGCCGGACTACATTCATGGCATCCTCACCGGCTATCACGAGGCGCCGGAAGGCATGAAGGTCGTCGAAGGCATGTATTACAACGCCGCCTTTCCCGGCCATCAGATCGCCATGCCGCCGCCGCTGAGCGACGGGCTCGTCGAGTATGCTGACGGCACGCCGGGAACGGTCGAGAACTACGCCCACGACGTGGCGGCGTTCCTGATGTGGACCGCCGAGCCGAAGCTTGAGGAGCGCAAGCGGATGGGCCTGAAGGTCATGGTCTATCTGCTGATCCTCTCGGTGATTCTGTATCTGTCGAAGGCCACCTTGTGGCGGCGGATACCGCACTGACGGCGCGTGCGCGAACCAACCCCGCTCCGGCGGGGTTTTTTCATGCCCGGCTGCGGAAAGCGGCGGTGCGAAACCGGCTCGAAGCCGCTGCGGCCGGCGGCTCCGCCTGTATGGGCCTTGGCGTCCCGGCAAAATGGCTTTGACAGCGGCGCCCGATCGCTATTCTACAGACGTTCGTCGCAGCACGGCCACGGGTCCGCGCCCGCTTGGCTCATGACAGTCCAGGAGAGCACATGACCAAAGCGGTTTTGGGAATTATCGGCGGCTCGGGTCTTTACGATCTGCCGGGTTTGGAGAACAAGCGCCAAGCCGCCATGGAGACGCCCTGGGGCGCCCCGTCCAGCGATTTGTTCCATGGCGAGATGGCCGGGCTGCCGATCGTGTTCCTGCCGCGTCACGGACAGGGCCACCGCGTCCCGCCGTCCGATATCAACTACCGGGCCAATATCGACGCCCTGAAGCGCGCGGGCGTCACCGACCTCGTCTCGGTGTCGGCCTGCGGCTCGTTCCGCGAAGAGCTGCCGCCCGGCACCTTCGTCCTTGTCGACCAGTTCATCGACCGCACCTTCGCCCGCCAGAAGAGCTTCTTCGGGCCGGGCTGCGTCGCTCATGTGGCCATGGCCGATCCGGTCAGCCCCGGCCTCGTCGACAAGCTCGATGCGGCGGCCAAGGCGGAGGGAATCGCGCACCAACGCGGCGGCACCTATCTGACCATGGAGGGGCCGCAATTTTCCACCCGCGCCGAATCGTTCCTTTACCGCCAATGGGGCTGCGACGTCATCGGCATGACCAATATGCCGGAAGCCAAGCTCGCCCGCGAGGCGGAGATCTGCTACGCGACCGTGGCGATGGTCACCGATTTCGACTGCTGGCACGACGATCACCAGGACGTCGACATCACCGAGATCATCCGCGTCATGGGCCAGAATTCGGAAAAGGCGGGACGGCTGATCGCGCGGCTTGCCCAGGATTTCCCCCGCGAGCACGAGCCCTGTCCGATCGGGTCAGACAAGGCACTGGAATTCGCCATCATCACGCCGCCCGATGCGCGCGATCCGGCGCTGCTGGCCAAGCTCGACGCGGTGGCCGGACGGGTGCTGGGACGCTAGGGCGGGATCGCCTTAGATAGAAACAACTTCGCTTTTGGCCCGCTCCAAAATTCCCTTGCTGATCGCGTGATCGGACGGAAAACCGGTTTCCACTTTTCCTGACCACGCTCTAAGCAGACATTCATTGGCTGCCCAACGAATGCTCGCTTAGATTCTTTTGTTTTCGCAGAGTTTTTTCGCAAAACCGGGAGGGCCACTTTTGCGAACTCTGCTTAGGGCGGCAAATAAAATGGCCCTTCAAACGCTTCACGCAGCCGGCCGCGAGCGATCGCGGACGCGGCGCCTTGCGCGCAGCCTCAGTTCATTTTGTAGTTCACGCCGACGCGGATCATGTCGAGCGTGTTGTCGAACGTGTAAGGCTCGCCATTTCCGTCGTGGCCGTCATTGCTGCCGAAATCGGTATGCAGATATTCGACCTTGCCGCTGATGCGGTCGGTGAATTGACGCTCGACGCCGAGACCCACGACCCAGCCGCCGCGCCAGCCGGTAGTGTCCGTGCTCTCGGGAACCGTATTGCCGATGATGTACTCGTCGGAGTCGACCGCTGCGGCCGTGCCATAAAACAGGTTCTGGCCCATCGCGTAACCGAGACGGCCGCGAAGGGTCGCCATGGTGCCCCATCCCGTATACCAGAAATGGCCGTCATAGATGCGCTTGCCGTCGTCGCCGCTGATATCGCCGATGGCGATGTCGCCTTCCACACCGGCAACGAGATTGTAATAGGGAAGCTGCCAGTTGTAGCCGGCCGTTACGCCGATCATCCCTGGAAAAACAAGGCAAATTTTTAGAATAATTTCGATGAATCTCGGCGGCATACGCCAATGAGACGATATTTTGACTGCATAATTCATTTTCCCGGCAATTTCTCGGCGCAACAGCGGCACGGTGCCGCATTCGCTCCGGGCGAGATGAACCCCCGCCGCGCCCGCAGGTCAGGCGGCATTCATCCTTTCGAAATACAATATCTTTCTCCGGGCACATGGAAGGGAGATGTCATGCGTAAAATCCTCATGGCCGCGGCGGCCTGCGCCGCGCTTGCGCTATCGGCTCAAGGCGCGGCCGCACAATCCTTCAACTGCAATTATGCCAAACAAGCGGACGAGGTTCTGATCTGCCAGAACCCCGATCTGGGCGAACTCGACGAGGAGATGGCCTCGATCTATTCGCGGCTGATGAATCAGGGCCGCGGCTACCGGTTCGAAAGCTGGCTTCGCGGCGAGCAGAGCGACTGGATCGCCGAGCGGTCGAGTTGCGGCTACGACCGGCATTGCATCCGCCGGGCCTACCGTCACCGTATCCACGAATTGCGCCGGCTCTGATCAACGCCGCTGCCGGCGGACGCAGGTTCGCCGGATGCCGGCTCGGGTCGCCGTCGGGCATGATTTCCCCGGCGGCCGCGCCGCTTGGAAGTTGAGGAGCAGTCGAGTAGAACGCTGTGATTGCTCCTTGAACTCCTGGCCGCGAAAGGCAGCTGAGCATGCGCATCGACCTCGATCTGAAATCGCTGGTGCGGACCATTCCGGATCATCCCAAGCCCGGCATCATGTTCCGCGACGTGACCACGCTGCTGAACCATGCGGCCGGCTTCAAGGCGTGCATCGAGCGGCTGGCCGAGCCTTACCGCACCGCAGGCATCGAGGCGGTCGCAGGCATCGAGGCGCGGGGCTTCATTCTCGGCGGCGCGGTCGCCGACCGGCTCGGGACCGGCTTCATTCCCTTGCGCAAGAAGGGCAAGCTGCCCTGGAAGACCATCGGGCAGGACTATCAGCTCGAATACGGCATCGACGTCATCGAAGTCCACGAAGATGCTCTCAACGCCGGTGAACGGGTTCTGATCGTCGACGATCTCATCGCCACCGGCGGGACCGCGGAAGCCGCGCACAAGCTGCTCACCCGCGTCGGGGGCGTCGTCGTCGGTGCGGCATTCGTGATCGATCTCCCCGATCTGGGCGGCTCGGCGAAGCTTCAGGGGCGCGGCGTTCCGTGCCACTCGCTGATCGCTTTCGAAGGGCATTGATTCGCCCGCCAATTCGGCGCGAGCGGATGTCGATGCTGCTTCACCGGACAACGCAGCGCTTTTTTCCACATGGTCGGCATCATTTCGATAGCTGCCATGCGCAATTTGCATTTGTAGTCCGGCAACAGGCAACAAACATCAGGCGCTGAGAAAAAAAGCGGGGCTTCAAAAACCTCCGAAGACGCGATAGAAACGGCAACCCGTGCAGGCGTCGAGCGTCTTCTTGCCCCCGGAAAGCACGCTTCCTTTTACCTAAGCCTTGCCTTGGCAAGATGAGCGTGACAGATCAGACATCGTCATGACAGCAACGAACTCCGCTGCGAATGCTGCGGCCCGGGACGCGCAGGCTTCCGGGGAGATACATCCCGGCTCTCTCGCAGCGCTGATGATCGGCTCTGCCGGCGTCGTTTATGGCGACATCGGCACCAGTCCGCTCTACGCCTTCAGGGAGGCCGTGACCGCGGCCCAGAGCAGCGGCATCCGCGGAGCCGACGCCGTGCTCGGCGTGCTGTCGCTCATTCTGTGGGCGCTGTTCCTGATCGTGACGCTCAAATATGTCATTCTTCTGCTGCGTGCCGACAACAAGGGCGAGGGCGGAACCTTCGCCCTGATGGCCCTGGTCCAGTCGAACGGCAGGGGCAGCGCACCGCTGATTCTTCGCGCTCGGGCTGATCGGCGCGTCGTTCTTCTACGGCAACTCGATCATCACCCCGGCGATTTCCGTGCTCTCCGCGGTCGAGGGCCTCAATCTGCTCGAACCGGCGCTCGAACCCGCCGTGCTCCCGATCGCGATCGTGATCCTCGTGGCCCTGCTCGCCGTGCAGCCTTTCGGGACCGCGAAGGTGGCGGCACTGTTCGGACCGATCATGCTGGTCTGGTTCGCGACGCTGGCGCTCGGCGGGCTGGTGCATCTGGTCGACACGCCATCGGTGTTCCTGGCGCTCAATCCGCTCTACGCGATTGAATTCCTGACCATGAACGGTCTCAAAGGGGTCTGGGCGCTCGGCTTCGTCTTTCTCGCGGTGACCGGCGCGGAGGCGCTTTACGCCGACCTGGGCCATTTCGGCCGCAGGCCGATCCGGTTCACCTGGTTCAGCATCGTGCTGCCGGCTCTCGCGCTCAACTATATGGGCCAGGGCGCGCTTGTGCTCGCCGATCCCGGCGCGCTCAAGGATTCCTTCTATCGTCTCTATCCCGCCTGGGCGCTGATGCCGATGCTGCTGCTGGCGACCGTCGCCACCGTCATCGCCAGCCAGGCCGTGATCACCGGCACCTTCTCGCTGACCAATCAGGCCATTCAGCTCGGCCTGCTGCCCCGCCTGAATATCCGTCACACGTCGGAGACCGTGGCCGGGCAGATTTATATTCCACGCGTCAACATGCTGCTGACCGTCGCGGTCATTATCGTTGCGCTGCTGTTCCAGAATTCCAGCAATCTGGCGGCGGCCTATGGCGTGGCCGTTACGGCCGACATGATGATTTCGTCCTGCCTTGCCTTCTTCCTGCTGTGGCGCGGCTGGAAATGGCCGATCTGGCAGGTCGCGCTGGTTGTCGTGCCGCTGCTGTTGATCGAGCAGGTGTTCTTTGCCGCGAATGTGATCAAGATCTTCGAAGGCGCCTGGCTGCCCATCGTCATGGCGGCGATGATCGCCACGCTCATGGCGAGCTGGATACGGGGCACGCGGGCGCTGTCCAAGGCGACGCGGCGCAGCGAAGTCGACCTCGCCTGGCTGTCGAAGAAACTCGACCCAAATTCTCCGCACCGGGTCGCCGGCACGGCGGTCTTCCTCACCGCGAACGCCAAGCTGGCGCCGACCTCGCTGATGCACAATCTCAAGCACAATCGCGTGCTCCACGAGCGCAACATCATCCTCACCATCGTCACCAAGGACGTGCCCCGCGTGCCGCGGCCGGAGCGCGTGGAAGTCACGCAGGTCGACGACACCTTCTGGCAGGTGTTGGCCAGCTATGGCTTCATGGAGACGCCGAACGTGCCGAAGATCCTGGCGCATTGCCGGCGCAAGGGGCTCGACGTCGAGCCCAGCGAGGCGTCCTTCTTCCTGTCGAGGCGCTCGCTGAAGCCGGCTTCGAAGAACGGCATGCCGCGCTGGCAGAAGCGCATCTTCATCTGGCTGGCGCGCACCGCCGAAGACGCCACGACCTATTTTCAGATCCCGCGCGACCGCGTGATCGAGATCGGCACGCACGTCGCGATTTAGAGCGTCGTGCGTTTAATCGTACACATAATTAGCGGCTTTGAAATTAGTTCCAGCACTCCTCGTGGTGGGAGAGATCGCAGATGGCTCCGGTGGCTTGCCAGAGTGCCTTATAGGTTCTGGCAGCGGCAGCTCTGAGATGGGCCTTGAGTTTTGCGAATGCCATTTCGATGGGATTGAGATCTGGCGAGTAGGGCGGCAGAAACAGGAACCAGGCGCCGACTTTCCGGAGGCATTCGGCGGCCGCCTCGCTTTTATGAACGGCGAGATTGTCGAGGATGACGACATCGCCCTTGCGGAGTGTGGGGGCGAGTTGTGTTTCGACATAGCGATTGAAGGTGAGGCGGTTGATAGGGCTCTCGATCACCCATGGCGCAGTCAGGCCGAAACAGCGCAATCCGGCAATGAAGGTTTGCGTACCCCAGCGTCCGAATGGTGCTTGAGCCTGCAACCGCTCGCCACACAGGCTGCGCCCTCGCAGACGCGTCATGCGTGTGTTGGTCGATGAATTGGACTTGCCCCAGTTTCGTGGAGAGTTTCGGGCTTGGCATCAGCGTATCTGGTCTGACGGCATTTTGTCCTCCTTTTCGGTCGCATCTTTTGGTTTGGCCTGGATCATCTTTTCATCCCGGCCTGCATGTTCTGATGGCTGTCGTGAGAAGCGGCGGTCAAGGATGGCCGGCATGTTGACGGTGCGGCTTGGCTCGATGTTTCCAGGCCGTCCTTGACGGGCGCGAGGACGATGGCAGGCGTGAAGCGCACCGGGATCGAGGGCTCTTGTCTCGAAGGTGGCCGGCGAGAGATAGCCGAGCGAGGAGTGTCGGCGGCGCGGATTATAAAAGCCCTCGATGAACTCGAAGAGTGCGATGCGCGCCTCGGCGTGCGTCTTGAACCGCCGCCGGTCGAGAAGCTCACATTCGAGCGTGGCGAAGAAGCTTTCCGCCATCGCATTATCGTAGGCGTCGCCAACCGAGCCCATTGAGTGAGCGCTCGTCGCTCACGATAAACGATGGGGTGGACGCCCCTATCGGCCGCGATGTGCCAAAGTGGTGGTGTTGGCAAGCGTGATTGAGGAGGCGTTCGTGACAGAAGTTCATATCATCGGTTTGGATTTGGCGAAGCGGGTGTTTCAGGCCCACGGCGCTTCATCGAACGGCACGGTTGTGTTCCGCAAGAAATTATCTCGCAACAAGGTCCTCGCATTTCTGTCATCGCAGCCACCCTGCACCGTCGCAATGGAGGCTTGTGCCAGCGCCCACCATTGGGACGCGAGATTGGGGCGCTGGGCCATGAAGTTCGACTGATCCCTCCGGCCTATGTGAAGCCTTTTGTAAAACGCCAAAAGAATGACATGGCCGATGCGGAGGCAATCAGCGAAGCGGCGTCGCGGACAAATATGCGTTTTGTCCCGGTCAAGAGTGCTGAGAAACAGGCTTCGGCGGTTGCCTTCAAGACGCGCGATTTGCTGGTCCGTCAGCGATCACAAACGATCCATGCACTTCGTGGTAAGCGCTTCGGCGATCCCCTATGCGCCAGTGCTTGACACCTTACGGAAGCGCCAGGGCATGAGGTCTTCGATCCCGCTCTGGGGATGACCGTTGAGGATGGCCTCGAGCGTTGCGGCGGTGTAGGCGACGGGATTGACGTGGTTGAGCTTGCAGGTCGCCACGATGGAGGCGAGCAGCGCCCAGTTTTCGGCTCCGACCTCATGACCGGCGAAGAGCGCATAGTTTCTTTTATGCAAAGCTTTGCATAAGCGCAAAAACGCACTCTTCGCCGGTCATGATCGCGGTGGCGTTCACTGGGGCATCGTCGCTTCACTCATCGAGACGTGCAAACTCAACGCCGTTGATCCCCAAGCTTATCTCGCTGACGTCCTCGACCGCCTCGTCAATGGCTGGCCCATGAGCAAGATCGATGAACTGATGCCATGGGCTGATGCCGCCGGGCTCCCTGAACGCGCCGTGGCCTGACAACATCGCTTACCTCCGAAGCGACTGCGCGCAATCCCTTGTATGGAGTCAACGGATAGGATTTTGATTGCCTGGACGTCGCTCTTTGATGTAAGGAAATGTCGGAACATGCAACCAAATACCGACATTATGTTACATGGCCGAGCGTCCTCAAACCACCCAGCAAGCCCTTGCCGTGAGCCTGATTGAGCGGCACGGCACCATGCGCCAGTCGGACCTGAAAAGACATGGCATCAATCCAGCTACGCTTGCGCGCCTGGTCGAGGAAGGCGTCCTGCACCGCCCCTCGCGCGGGCTCTATGAACTCGCCGATGCCGATATCGAAGCTGCGCACGCCCTTGCCGAGGTCTCCAAGCGCATTCCAAAGGGCGTGATCTGCCTGATATCGGCGCTCCAGTTTTACGAAATTACCCTCCAGCTTCCCCGCAGTGTGTGGGTCGCTATTGGTCAGAAGGACCGTGCGCCGACGATTGACTATCCGCCAGTTCGCGTGGTCCGCTTCGGTGAAAAAGCGCTCGCCCTCGGCGTCGAAACGCACGCGATCGATTCCGTGCCCGTGCGCATCTTCGATCCGGCGAAATCGATTGTGGACTGCTTCCGCTTTCGCAATTCGGTCGGCCTTGATGTCGCGCTTGAAGCCCTCCGTATGGGCTGGCGATTGCGCAAGGCTAAGCCCGGCGACATTGCGAGATACGCGCAGGAACTGCGGATCTGGAGCGTCGTGCGGCCCTATCTTGAAAGCGTGGTGGCCGATGAAGGATAAGCCGGCCAACCTTCACGCTTCGGTTCTCGCCCGGTTGCGTCATGTGGCGCGGGCAAAGAACTCCGACTACCAGTTCATCCTGCGCCGTTACGCCATCGAGCGGTTGCTTCATCGGCTCAGCATCTCCACGCAACGGGACCAGTTCATCCTGAAAGGCGCAATGCTCTTCACGGCATGGCTCGAGGATCCGTTTCGCCCGACGCAAGACCTTGACCTCCTTGGCCACGGCGATCCCGCAACCTCATCAATCGAAGCCGCCTTCCGCGCGATCTGTCAGGTGGAGACAGATGATGATGGATTGATGTTCGATACTGATGGACTGCGCGTCGAGACGATCCGCGAGGATCAGCAGTACGGCGGCGTTCGTATAAAGACAGTAGCGTTTCTCGGCAAGACCCGAATTCCTGTGCAGGTCGATATCGGCTTCGGCGATGCGATCACGCCGGCGGCGCAGGAACTGGAGTTCCCATCTCTACTCGCACCCAAAGGCCCGCGGCTAAAGGCGTATCCCAAAGAAACCGTTGTCGCCGAGAAGCTTCAGGCGATCGTATCGCTTGGCCTCGCGAACAGCCGAATGAAGGATTTCTACGATCTGCTCGCTCTGTTGCGCCTCTTCGAGTTCGACGGCCGAATTCTCGTCTCGGCCATCCGCGCGACATTCGAGCGTCGGGGAACGGCTATTCCCATGGCAACGCCAGACGGTCTTGGTGACAGATTCGCGGAGGACAATGAAAAGCAGCGGCAATGGATGGCATTCGTCCGCCGTGAGCCACTACTCATTGCGGCGCCGGACCTCAAAGAGACCATCAACGAGGTCGGACGTTTCATGCTGCCGCCGATCAAGGCGGCGGCTACTCATGCCGAGTTCCATTTCAGATGGCGTGATGGCGGACCGTGGGTACTGTGAACGCGGAATGCTATTCGATTGAAAAATCACGTTGATCATAGAATAGATAAGTCCATGATGGATAGGACAGAAAATTGTTATAAATCAATTGTATAATTGCCAGACGGTGTGCAAAGCCTGAACACTGGCCATGTTTTTTCCCCAATCGCATAAAGCAAATGCACGGCGAATGATTGCGGCGACATGCATGGCGGCGGCAGTGGACAAATGCCTGCGGCCGTTGCGAGGCGTCAGCACAAAACATTAGATTCAAGGGAACGATTCGGCTCGCGAGCGGCGGGCAGATCCGTTTTCCGGGGGATTAATGGCCATACAGCTTGGTGACGAAGATCTGCGGCGCGCATTCGATGCGGGGACGCTGCAGAAAGGCGCATCCATCCTCAAGCGTGGCGGGGTCAGGCGTATCGAGCTTTCGGCCGACGGCAGCCGCATCTCGGGCAGCGTGCTCGGCTCTCGCCCGAAGCCTTACAGCCAGACCATTACCCTCTCGACGGCGGCGGATGGCCGGTTGCGGATCAGGGGCTATTGCAGTTGTCCGGTCGGCGTGAACTGCAAACATCTGGCGGCGGTGCTGCTGGAGCATCTGGCGTTCGGCGGCGCTGACGAGGATGAAATCCTCACACGCCACAAGCCGAATGCATTGTCGACTCAGGGGACGCGCAAAGCAGCGCTTGCGGAGCCGCCCGAACCCGCCGCCTCGCTGTCCGCACATGCTTCCCGCTGGCTCGAACGGCTAGGGTCGATCAATGCAGCGAAAACACAATCCGCCACCGGCTCCAATCAGCGGGTTCTGGTCTATGTGCTCAACCATGAGAACACATCGCCGGCAGACGGCGTGCCCTGCGTCCGCATACGCCCCATCAGCGCACGCCTGCGCAAGGATGGCAGCCTTACGGACGGGAAATTCTACAACCCGGAAAACATCCTGCGGACAAAGGAGCAGCGGGCGCGTTTCCTGACCGAGGCGGATCTGGAGATGCTGCGCGGGCTGCTCTGGCTAATGCGCATGGGCACCGCGCCGGGCAGCCAGGATATCGTATTGGGCAGCGACGCCGCGAGTTGGCGCATCTTCGAGGGGCTGCTGCAATCGGGGACAATTGCGTTACGGCGACTTTGGACGGTATGACGCTGCGCCAAGGCCTGGCGGTGCGGGGCGAGCCGCGCTGGGTCAAGGCGGAAAACGGCGAACAGAAGCTGACATTTGTTCCCTGATCGGTCGCGCCGTCCGAGCGGCGGAAGAGGATCGCGGGCGAGGCTTCGACGCCATCCTTCCCCTCAGCCCGCCTCAATATATCGATCTGGCTGACGGCGTTGTCGGCGCGATCGAAACCGGCCTGCCGCATGATTTCGCCGTCGAAGTGGCGCGGGCGCCGACGCATCGCGCCTTCCGAGGCCGCGATCGTGAAGGAAATGATGCGCCAGCGGTTGAAGCCGGTGCGCCAGCCTGCTGAAGCGGCATGCGCCCGAGGCAATCGAGAAGGCCGCTGACGCCGCCGAAATTCTCCCGCTGCCCGAAGCTCCGGACAATATCGAAATACGCAACATCGCCCCCGTCGCGCGGCTGGAATTGCTGACGACCTATCTGCGGGCGAAACCGCAATTCGCCTGGCATTCGCAGCAGTGAATCATTATGGCGATTTCCCGCTGCCGATCGCCCGCCTTTCATTCGACTATGGCGGCGAGGTCATCCATGCCCGCGCGCCGCGGCAGATGATCGAACGGATGGAGGACGGCCAACTGATCCTGACGCCGCGCGACAGCAAGGCCGAAGCCGCCACCTCGGCGCGCCTCGCCAAGCTGGGCTTCAAGCCGTTCAGCGCTCTCCCGTTCACTCCGCCAACGGAACATCAGGATGATCTGTTCCTCGCGCCGCCGGGAATGTCCAGCCACTACGAAATCCTGCAGACATGCGACGATCCGGAACGTTTCTCGCCTTCTCGGCGGAGACGGTCCCCGAACTCGTCCAGGATGGCTGGCAGGTCTACTATTCCGACGATTACCCCTACCGCATCGCCGAGGGCGCGGCGGACTGGTGGGCCGATATCGGCGAAGGATCGGGGATCGACTGGTTCTCCTTCGAGATGGGCGTCGAGTTCGAAGGCCATCGCATCAATCTTGTGACGACGCTCGCGAACATTCTGGCGCAAGCTGCCGCCGGAAGCACAGCGCTGGCGCAGTCCGCCGAAAAAAGCGCCGCGCTTGCCGAAGCTGCTGGAGAACTTGCAGCTCTACCACACGCTTGACGACGGCCGGCTTCTGCCGCTGCCGGGCGAGAGGCTTGCCCCTATCCTGATGGCGCTGCTGCGAATTGATCGGCCCGCGCCGGGCCAGCCTGAGCGACGGCAAGGTGAAGCTGCACCGCGCGGAAGCGGCGGCGCTGGCGGCATTTGCGGCCGAAGCTGGGAGACCTTGCCTGGGCGGCGAGCGCGGAGCGGCTGATCGAGCTGGGCAACAAGCTCCGCGGCCGCCGCGCGCCTGCCGCGATAACGCCGCCGCGCAGTTTCAAGGCAAAGCTCCGCCCCTATCAGAGCGATGGCCTCGCCTGGCTCGATTTCCTGCGCGATACCGGCTTTGGCGGCGTGCTCGCCGACGATATGGGGCTCGGCAAGACGGTGCAGGCGCTGGCCTTTCTGTCCCGCGAGAAGGCGGAAGGACGGCTCGACAAGCCCGCGCTCATCGTGTCGCCGACCAGCGTCCTGCCGAACTGGCAGGCGGAGGCGGAGCGTTTCGCGCCGAAGCTCTCCGTGCTGGCGCTGCGCGGTCCGGAGCGCAAGGCGCTGTTCGCCGAAATGCGCCGGCATGATATCGTGCTGACGACCTATCCGCTGCTCGCCCGCGATTACGAGACGCTGCTCGGCCAGGAAGTTCCATGCCGCGATCCTCGACGAAGCGCAGGCGATCAAGAATCCGAAGGCGACGTATCCGGCATCGCCCACCGCATCGATGCGCGTCACCGGCTGGCGCTGACCGGAACGCCGCTGGAAAACAATCTGGGCGAAGTCTGGTCGCTGTTTCAATTCCTCAGCCCCGGCCTGCTTGGCGATGAGAGCACCTTCCGCCGGACCTTCCGTACGCCGATCGAAAAGCATGGCGATGCGGCCGCTCAGGCTTTCCTCTCCAGCCGCCTGAAACCTTTTCTTCTGCGGCGGACGAAACAGGAAGTGGCGACCGAGTTGCCGCCGAAGACCGAGATCGTCGAGCATATCCGCCTGGAGGGTGCGCAGCGCGATCTCTACGAGACTGTGCGTTCGCTCATGCACGCAAGGGTGCGCGATGAAATCGCCAAAAAGGGCCTTGCCAAGAGCCACATCATCTTCCTCGACGCGCTCCTGAAGCTGCGCCAGATCTGCTGCGATCCGCGCCTGCTGAAAATGCCCCAGGCGCGCAAGGTGAAGGGCTCGGCCAAACTCGAACGGCTGATGGAGATGGTGCCCGAACTGGTCGGCGAGGGGCGGCGCATTCTGCTGTTCTCGCAGTTCACCAGCATGCTGGCGCTCATCGAAGCCGAGTTGCAGGCACGCAAGATCCCCTATGTGCAACTGACCGGCGACACCGTTGACCGCGCCGCGCCCGTGCGCGACGTTCCAGTCCGGCAAGGTGCCGGTCTTCCTGCTCAGCCTGAAGGCGGGCGGCACCGGCCTCAATCTCACCGCCGCCGACACGGTCATCCATTACGATCCCTGGTGGAACCCCGCCGTCGAGGCCCAGGCCACCGATCGCGCCTACCGCATCGGGCAGGACAAGCCGGTCTTCGTTTACAAGCTGATCGTGGAAGAGGGCATCGAGGCGGCGATCGAGCAGCTCAAGGCGCGCAAGGCCGCGCTTGCCGAAGCGCTGTTCGCAGGCAGCGCCAAAGACGCCGTTCGACCTGACCGAAGCGGACATCTCCGCCCTGTTCGCTCCGCTTGAGAGCAAGATTCTAAGAAAGGCAGCCTGATGGCGCGCCCGGAGCCTCCGCTAAAAAAAACCTTCAACGGCATCGTAAACTTAATGGACTATCGAAGAAAATGTGCCATCTGTCGGCATGACAAAAGCTGCCCGTGATCCGCTTTATCGCCGCCACCGGTTTCCGCCGGAAGTGATTGCCCATGCCGTTTGGCTGTACTTTCGATTTCCGCTCAGTCTGCGGATGGTCGAAGACCTGCTGGCAGCCCGCGGCATTATCGTTTCTCATCAGAGCGTGCGTCTATGGGCGGAGAAATTCGGGCGGTCCTTTGCCAATACAATCCGCAGACGGACAGCCGGTAAGCTCGGTGACAAATGGCATCTCGATGAGATCGTCGTCACGATTGGCGGAAAGAAGCATTGGCTCTGGCGCGCCGTTGATCAGCAAGGCTTCGTTCTCGATGTTCTGGTTCAAAGCCGCCGTAATGCCAAGGCCGCAAAGCGTTTGATGAAAAAGCTCCTGAAGGGACAGGGCCATTCTCCTCGCGTGATGATCACCGATAAACTTCGATCTTACGGCGCCGCAAAACGCGATATCATGCCTGGCGTCGAGCATCGTTCGCACAAGGGATTGAACAATCGGGCGGAGAACTCTCATCAACCAACAAGGCGACGGGAGCGGATCATGAAAGGCTTCAAGTCAGCCCGGCATCTCCAGCGTTTCGTCTCCATTCACGACCCGATTGCCAACCTGTTTTACATCCCGCGTCACAACATTCTCTCAGCCCATCACCGAGAACTACGAGCCGCAGCCATGCAGATGTGGCACGATATTGCTCGCCTGAAAGCCGCGTGAGAAAGAGACATCGGCCAGAACTTTGACCGGGTGCTCTTAAGTTTACGATGCCGGATGGGCAACTTCGCTTCAATTCTGCCCCCTCACGCGTCATCAGCATTCACGGTGAAAATGCGCTCGATTGCTTCCGTCTCCAGCCGAGCCGAATGCCGGAGAGTTTCGCCTCGAAGCTGCCATTCGATGCAAGGTAGACGATGACTTGTTGCCGTCGAGATGGTTTTAGGTGTTAGCAGAAACGCAAACTAATCACGGCGTACTGCACCACCGACAACTGCAATCAATATCAAGCTTACCGCCCAGCCGAAGATTATTTCGAACCACACTGCGCTAATGGCTATCCATTTGGGGATGAAAATGTCACCTACGAGCGGCAATTGCATGCTCCACTGCTTGACCATAGGTGTCCAAGCGGAGTTTTGTCCAAGCTCAACGATCGGTAGAAGCAAATCAAGTGCATAAATCGTTGGCTGAAACGATGTGTGCTCTTCTCGCATTTTAGGCAGTTGACAGGCACTCCAATTGTCACGGCATTTCTCAAGCTCCGGATTCAAGAAGACGACTGGATTTGTAGGTGCCATTACGCCATTCTTTGCTGCAAGATCGAAAAAGCACGAAGCGGTAAGCCAGACGATGAGCGCCGCGATGATCGGCCGATGAGAGCGGTATCCATAGCCGACCCCCTTTTCTAGAAAGACAAAGCGCATCCAGTTGAGGGGATTCCAGAACCAGGAATAATTCTTGCCCCGGAATAACCAAGGGCGACGTAAACGCGTTTCTTCTTTAAAAATTGCGATTTCGCGAGCATCTCGATCGTGGCCCATTTCACGGTAGATTTTTATAAGATGCTCAAAGGGCTGAGGTCTGAAATCCTTACCCAGGTCTTTAGGTCGTTGACGCTTTAGCCACGCTTTGCGTTCTGCTGCACCGAGCGATGACCAATCCGCGAACCGTCCATAGCTAAAGCCGTCGAGCCGGATATGGCAGGATAGTGTTTCAGACGCTGTGTTAACGGTTGTAACAGGCCAGGAATTTACTTCGTCGAGCAAAACTGTAAGCGGCGGTGCAAAAGTCGGCCAGTGGAGCGGCGGCATTGGTGCAGGTTTGTCGGACGCCTGCCGGGAGCGCATCTGGCGCGTCCATCACGCAGGCGTCCGACAAACCTGCACCAAACGTGTCGTCGTTCTGATAGGTCACGAAGTGCGCAACCCGGCCATCATCCAGATGGAGATCGACGCATCCTGCCTGAATGAAGGGGAGGCGAGGATCCCGAAAGACGGGCGGGCCGCCTTCCTTGCCTTCGGACAATGCATCTTCGATAACGAAAGCGCACTGAAGCGCCGCGCCGTTTATCGACATGATCCGTTCGCAGAGGTCTGAAACCCACGACATCGCTCACGCTCTTTCAGCTAAGCCAATGCGGAGGCTCATATTTCCGAATCAACGACACGCTATTGAAGCTATGTGTGCAGCAGGCACAGACGGGCGTCAGGTCTTCGCCGCCGGAATTGTGATGGACGCCGCGGGCGCGGGTGTTGACCTTGCGGTAGAGCGGTTTCTTTCTCGTCGTATCGATCATGCTTGGACCTCGCAATCTACGCAGGCAGAACATCCGTCGGAGTTTGCCGCAGCATGGCCATGCCGTCCACCGGCGCATCGCAAACTGCAAGCGGACAGTCCCATCGCAGACAAAAAGGAGGCAGTCGGGGGGGACTGCCTTAGTGGGGAGGAAAAAACTCTGCCATGCGCCGGACGCCAGGGGTGTGCGTCTTGCGCCGGCTCAATCGGGAAGGTGAATGTCGGGGACGAGCACCTCTTCCTCGGGTGCGGTCGCGATGGCCAGGGCCGCACCGGCTGCAGCCGCGCCTGCGAAGATTGCGACGACCAACCAGCCGAAGCCGCCGGAGATGTTTTCGCACTCGTCGTCGGAGAGTTCGCGAATTTCGTGGGACTGCGTGTTCATGGGGCTACTCCTGTTGGTCCGATCTCGCTTGACGCTCACCTCTGAGCTGCCTCGATCATGGCCTCATGGGAGCACGCGCGCTGTTACGTGCGTCACACCAACCAGAGTTTTACGCAAGCCCGGCAGGCCATCAAACCTGTTCAAAGCGCGCTGTGCACGCCTTGCCGTGCGATGATGGAGCTATCGCCACCCGGCATAATTAGACAATAATCAGCAAGCTGGGCGTTGGGGATCGCACGATGGACAATAAAGCGCTTGTGGATTTACTCGGCCGGACGCCTCTGTTCGAATCGCTGGATGAACAGGATCGCGCCGCCATCGTCGGTCGAATGCGGCGCGTTCAATTCCAGCCGGACCAGATGATTTTTTCACGCGGCGATCCGGGCCGCGAGCTCTATCTGGTGCTGGAGGGGCGAATCCGGCTGTCCGTCCTGTCGAGCGAGGGACGCGAGTTGTCGTTCGATCTCGCGGCCGGCGCCGGGCACGTCTTCGGCGAAATCGCCGCGCTCGACGGCGGTGAGCGTACCGCCAGCGCCACCGCGATCGGCCGCGTGCAGGCCATGTCGCTGCCGCGGGAGGTGTTCATCGAGCTGATCGAACGCAACCCCAAGCTTGCCACGTCCATGATTTGTTTCCTTTGCCAACGCCTGCGCCAAACCGACCAGCGGCTCGAGGCCATCGCGCTGCACCGTATCGAAGTGCGTCTGGCGCGGCTGTTGCTGTCATTCCTGAAGCTGCAGCCGGATGCGCCGAAGGACGGCCAGATCACGCTCACCCTCGGCATGTCGCAGAGCGAATTGGGCCTGCTGATCGGCGCCAGCCGGCCGAAGGTGAACATTGCGCTGACCGCGCTCGAAGACATGGGGGCGATCACCAAGTCCGGATCGAGCTATCTCTGCGACATCGAGGTGCTCGAGAGCGTGGCCGACGCCGAATAGCGGCCATCGGCAGATGATACCCACACTCACCGGCCCGAACGAAAAAGGCCGCGCTCGGGGACGCGGCCTTTCCCGGAATTGGGGATGCCCGGCGCTCAGATGTCGCCCCAGAAGTTGCCGGTCTCCGAATAGTTGGCGGCGATGCAGCCGCCGATAAATCCGACCTCGAAAGCGGCAACGAGGCCCAGCGCCAGAAAGATGAAGCCGCCATTGACGTCATCCAACTCGGCATTCGTGAGCGGGCGCAGGTCTTCCACCTGATGACCAGTCGTTTCCATGTTCATGTTCGTTCTCCATTTGCCAGATACAAATCTGCTCACCACGAGCAGGCCCCATTCTCTGACAACGGACGGTCTTTCTCTATTCCCGAGGGAACAGCTCCGGTGTTTCGTTCGTCTCCGCTTCGCTAAAGAAAACAAAACGATCTAAGACGCTTGGCCAAATGCAAAAAGGGCCCCAGCTCTGCGCTGAGGCCGTTCTACGGTCAGGAAAGCTTATCCTGTCAGATGCGGTCGTCGGTGTTCCCGGTTTCCGCGTCATGGGTGGCGCTTGCCCCGCCCCGCATGCCGGCCTCGAAGGCCAGGGCCAGGCCCAAGACTGCGAAGACAAGGCTGTCGTCGATCTCATCCGGCTCGGTGTCCGCCGGGTCGCGCGCTTCCCGGACCGCATCCATAGTGTCCGCCATCATCATAATCATTGCCATTCTCCAATTGCCGGATGAACCTGCTCGCAGTGAGCATAGGCCTCCCATTTTCGAAGATGAGGCGCACGGGCGCTATTCCGCAGGGAACACCCGTGCGGCCGGCTGGGCTGTTATCGCCGCCAGACGCGGAAAGAGCGCGGGCCAGCCCACGCTCTTATCGATGCCGAGGTTTGAAGTCACAGACTATGCATGACCGCCTGTGAAGATCTTGCCGAGCTGGTGCAGGTACCACATCGTACCGCAGCCTCCGACCATCCGGTCCGGCATTTGCGACACGTCGACCGGCGACATGAGATACCCACCTGTGACGCACTCGACTTCTGCGTTGTCGAGAAGCCGGATTTCCGTCTGCGCTACTGTCTGATTGCTGGTCATTTTCGTGGTCCTTGCTTGGGTTGCATTGCTGGGCGGTTGTTCGTCCTGACCAGTATGTTTTAGCAAGCCACGCTCTCGCCCGCGGTTCCCCAGGGAACAGGGCCAAAATTTCTTGCGTCGGCGACGACTTTTTTTCGCGTGGCCAGACCTCAGCCGGCGATGGCGGCGGTCGCAGCCGGGCTCGCGGGGAGCTGCTCGGGGGTCGCCCCATAGCGGACCTCCTTGAGCCTGCGCCCGCCGATCTCGTAGACGCGCTTCGCCCGCCGGAGCAGTGCCGGCCTGTGCGCCACCACGATGCGCGTGATCGGCATCTGGTCGATGAGGTTCGCGATCAGCTCCTCGTTCTGCTCGTCGAGATTGGCCGTGCCCTCGTCCAGGATCAGGATCTTCGGATTGCGGTAGAGCGCGCGGGCCAGGAGAATGCGCTGGCGCTGGCCGCCCGACAGCGTCGAGCCCATATCGCCGACCAGCGTCAGATACTGCATCGGCATCCGCACGATGTCGCCGTGAACCTGAGCGGCGGCCGCCGACGCGACGACGCGCTGCATGTCGAGATCGGGATCGAACCCGCCGATATTGTCCGCCAGCGTGCCGGACAGCAGCCGGTCGTCCTGCGCGACCACGCCGACCTCGTTGCGCCAGGCGCGCCATCTCTCGGGCGTCGCCCGCTGCCCGTCCAGCTCGATCATGCCGTCGCTCGGATGGTTGAGGCCGAGCAGCAATTTCAGCAGTGTGCTCTTTCCGCCGCCTGAAGCGCCGTGAATGGCCACATAGTCGCCGGGCGCGATTTCGAGATCGATATCCTCCAGCACGAGCGGGTCGGTGACGCCGTAGCGGAACGACACCTGCTTCAGGCGCACATGGCCGGTGATCTCCATCGGCGCCGTCGCCGCGCCGCTGATCTCCGTCGGCGTCGTCACGATGTCCGACAGGCGATCGAGGTGTAGCCGCAGGAAGCGGAACTGCATGATCTGGTTGACGAGAGCGTTGGCGCGGTCCGTGAAGGTCTGCCGGTAGGACAGGAACGAGAACAGCATACCGACCGAGAAGCCCTGCCCGTCGAGGATCGCGCGGGCGGCCACATAGATGACGATCACGGTCTGCAGGCCGGTGACGATGGCCTGGATCATTGACTGCGATATGCTGAGGCGGCCGACGGCGATGCTGGCATTGGTCGTGTCGGCGTGAAGGTTGCGCCAGCCGCTCTCGCGCACGGCCTCCCGGCCGAGAAGCTTCAGCGTCGTCGCCGCGCGCACGCTCTCCATCAGATGCGTATGCTCCTTGGACTCGGCGATGATTTCTTCTTCCATGCGCTGCTTCATGCGCGGAAACAGCGCGAGGTTGAGCCCCATGTTGATCAGCACCGCGGCGATGACGACCAGCGCCAGTGTCGTGGAGTAGAAGAACAGGATGACCGCCGCGACGCAGGCCATCAGGCCGTCGATCACCGTGCCGACCACGCCTTGCGTGATCGCGTCCTGGATGGGCTTCACCGAGCCCAGCCGGGAGATGATGTCGCCGACATGGCGCTTTTCGAAAAAGTCGCTCGGCAAGCGCAGGAGGTGACGGACCAGGTTGCCGGAAATCTGATAGCTGAGCAGATGGCCGAACACCCGCAGAGCCCAGGAGCGGAGCGCCTCGACGGCCGCCTGGATAATGATGAGCGCGCCAAATCCCAGCGCAATCACGGTCAACAGGTCGCGGTCGACGCTGGAAATCGCCTCATCGACGACCAGCTGCATTTGCAGCGGCATGACGAAGGCGGCGATCTGCAAAGCGACCGAAAGAATGAGCACCTGGGCGAGCGCGGACCCCCATCCGGTCATCTTCGACCACAGCATCGACAGCTTCATCGGCGCGCGGGCGGAGATCGGCTCGAAGGTTTCGGCGCGGGCCAACTCCAGCACGACGCCGGTGAAATGCTTGGAGAATTCCTCCCTGGTGTAGACGCGCACCCCGATCGCCGGATCGTGGATGACGATCTGCTTGCGTCCGACGCTCTTGAGAACGACGAAGTGATTGAGGTCCCAGTGCAGGATGGCCGGCGTGCGGATCTTGTTCAGCGCCGACATCTCGATGCGGAGCGCGCGCGTCGAGAAGCCGAGCTGATCTGTGATCTCCATCAGGCTTTTGAGCGACGCACCGGCAAGCGAAAGGGCGTGGCGCTGCCGCAAGCCATTCAGATCGACGTCGTGACCGTGATAGCGCGAGATCATCGCGATGCACGCCAGGCCGCATTCGGCGGCTTCGGAGGCCGTGATGACCGGCAGGCGGTGTCCGCCGAGATTCAATTGATCGAAAATGCTCATGACCGGCGCCCCACGGCATAGATTGGATCAAACAGCCATTCCAGCAGGCTGCGGCGATCGAAGACGATCTGCGCCGACGCCGTCATGCCGGGCTGCATAGGTATCGCTTGCCCATAGGCCATTATCGTCTCGCGCGCGAGGGAGACGCGAATGCGAAACACGGGCTCCTCGACACGAAGTCCCTGGAATCCCACCTCGGCGGGGCTGATCACGGTGGTCGAGACGGAGCGGACCGTACCGTGGACCGTCCCGAAACGCTGATAGGGAAAGGCCTCGAGGCTGACCTCGACGTCCTGCCCCGGCTGCACGAAGCCGATCGCCCGCGACGGTGCGAGAAGCTCCGCTTCGAGCTTGCCGCCGACCGGCACCACCACCGCGATCGTACTTCCGGCAGAGATGGCTTGCCCGGTCGTGACCGGCAGGGCGGCGATGCGGCCGCTCACCGGCGCGGTGACGAATTGGAGCCGGCGCGCCTCGGCCTCGGCGCGGCGCTGGTTGAGGGTTGCCTCGGCGGTGGATGCTTCCGAGTGCGCGGCGTCGATCTCGAGCGGGATCGATGCGAGACGCGCCTTGATGTCCGCGATGGCGCTTTCGGTTGACGCAAGCTCGCGGCGATGGTTGGCAAGCTCCTGCTCCGCGCCCAGCACGGTGAGGCGGCGGGCTTCAACTTCCCGGCGGGCAAGGTATCCCTTCTTGGCGATCACGACGGCCCGTTCAAATTCGTCGCGGGCGATCTGCAGCCGCTGCTCCTGCAAGGCGGCCTGGGCGGTGATCTGATCGTGCTCGGCTTGGCTCTTGGAGAGGCGGATTTTGGCCTGCTCGCGCTCGACTTCGAGCTGAGCGAGGCGGGATTCGGCCTTCGCCCGAGCTGCGTTGGTTTCGGATGTCAGCCCTTGCGAAATGACGTCCCCGACATTGCCGGCCGCCGTCTCGGTGGACAGGCTGAGCACGGCGATCCGGTCGCCCGCCGATACGATGTCGCCTTCCTGGACCATCAGGCTTTGCAGCGTCGCCGACGCCGGCGCCGCGGCGCGGACCATGCCCTGATCCGGAATGAGATAGCCGGGGACGGTCGCTTTGCGCGAATAGGTCCCGAGCGCGGCAAATACGGTTGCGCCAAAAATGACGGCCGCGAGCAGCAGGCCGAGCGTTGAGACCGAGAGCGGCGAGGCCAGGACGACCTGGCCGTCCAGCCTGCGTGTCGCGTGAGCTACGGCCTCGCGCCGGAAAAGTTCACTCATCTATCCCTCGTCCAACCATCCGTTCACGAAATTGCCGCTCATCTGCGAACCCTCTTGCTTTCTGTCGTTCAACCATGATCACAGCGCCGCGCGCGAATCCGTCTTCAGGAAAGGTTCCGGAGGACGCAGCGCTTCTTCCAACCGGTCGAGATCGCCGGCCTGCACCTCTGCGACGGCGACGAAGGCGAACCTGTTGTCGGTCCACGCCAGCACATGATAGCCGTTGCGATGTCCTCTCATGGCCAGCGATGCGGAATCGCCGAGCGGACTTTGAAAGAGCGTGATCGGACGCTCATGCCGCTTGTAGACGATGGCCGCCGTCGGGCGGTCTATGACGAATTCGATCCGCGCTCCCTCGAGCAGATAGTCGCGGGCGGCAAGATCATGCACGTCGATCAGCGGTGCGCCCTCCTCTGCGAGCCATCGCGACACGGTCGCAGCATCGGAGGAATGGATTTCGACGAGCCGGTCCCGCAGCACCCCTCTGACATGCGCGGCGACAAATTCCTTGATATCCTCGAAGCTGTCCTGGGGCGGCCCCGGTGTTGCCGGCCGGCTGACGATGGCGACCGTCAGATCGCCTGACGGCCTGATCTGGCAGGCGAGCCTTATATTTTCGGGGGCTTCGATCGATTTCAGGGTGATGGCTTCGGCGCCCACCGGCGGCGGCAGGCCGGCAAGCCCCTTCTCCACCCGCACCCGGCATGTCGAGCACCGCCCCCGTCCGCCGCAGACCGATGCGTGCTGGATCCCGGCCGATCGGCTGATTTCGAGCAAGGTCTTGCCCTTGGCGGCGCTGACGGTCGGCGCATCGGCGTAGCTCACGCGAACCTTGCCGCGCATCGCCACCCGCGATAGCCGCCGAAACAGCGAGAGCCCGATGGCTGCGGCGATCAGCGCAAGGAAGACGACGCGCACGGCGGTTCGCAGCCAGGCGAGCGCGGCGCTGTCGTCCGCATTCGGCCAGTTGGACCGCGCTTTGAGCGCCGCGAACGCCCCCGGATCGCTCATGATGTCGCCCGTCATCCGTCCGCTGACCGCAAAGCCCGCCAGCGCCAGAACGGGGATCGCGATCGCCATCACGAGAAGCGCCGGAGCGACGCGCCGGTACCCGTCCGAGAGCCGCAGCCAATAGTGCAGACCCAGGCATCCGTGCGTCCAGACGAGCAACAGCAGAACACTTTGGGAAATATTGCTGTCCGGCCAGAGGCGCTTCAGCTCGTAAAGATAGATCGTCTCGACATTGAAGAATTCGTGCGCGATGCGCGTATTGACGATGTGAGGGAAAAGCAGGAACGGGATCGCCAGACCGAGCAGGATCTGGACGGCCTCCCAGCGCGGCATCCGCCATGTTTCCCGCCGCGCAAGCTTATACAGCGCCAGCGCAATATGCGTGACCAGCGCGCTCACCAGAATGACCGTCCCGATGTCTGACCGGGTGACGGACGTCCTGATCCGCTGCACGTCGTGCATGAGTTCGAGGCTGACCAGTCCAAGCGCGTGATTGAGGAAGTGGGCGGCGGCAAAAGCGAATAGCACAAGGCCCGATATGAGCCTCAGCTTCTGCTGAAGACTGCCTCGAAGATAGATGTGCATGCGCGCCAGCCTCCCCAGCGCCAGCTTGATGATGAATTAAGCCGCCCGTCAACTGTCAGTAATTCAACTGGAACCTGGAGTGTTAAACAAATCTCAAAAACATGACCGGCCGTGCACACCCTCGTTCCAGAGGGCGTGAACGGCCCGGTATATCATCGGTTACTTCAAGTGATCGCCGGGGCGGTTGAAGGGGCTGGGTGCCGGCTTCGGATCGTCGCCGCCGAACAGATGCTTCAGCCAGGAAATGAGGCCGGCCCCAGAGGTTTCGTCGATCTCGTCCAGCGTCAGTTCCCGAATTTCGCCGGCGTCCAGGACAGTGTTGGTGTTCTCGGTCATTGTCGTCTCCTTCGGTGGTTCGGTATCCGTCTCTCGGCTTCGCGTTTCAGCGCTCCCGATGACCTGATAGTGCCCCAGCCGGGCCGGCGCCGCTGTACCGAGGGGAACAGGCTCAAAAAAAGGGCTGCCTGGAGAATTTTTCTAGAAATCTCACCGGTCCGGGGGGACGTCGGTCAGCAGACCGCGGCGCAATAAATTCTGTCTGCTGATTGTTCCCGATGACTGAACGCGGCAGCCGCCGCCAAAGATCGCCCGCACGACGCGCGTCGGAGGCGACACGGAGGCCGGCGCCGGCCCCCGCCCCGCTAACCCGTCGAAGCGTCGGCTGCGGACACGGTCTGCTCCTGCCGATATTCCGCGCGAAGGATCGCGTATTTCGCCTCGGTCCACCACCGTCCCTGGGCCCAGATCGAGTCCCTCGCGGTACCCTCGTAGCTCATGCCGATCTTTTCGAGAACGCGCCTGCAGGCCTGGTTTTCGATCGCCACGTCGGCGCCGATCCGATGCAGGCCGATCTGATCGAATCCGAAGGCGAGGAGCCGTTCGGCCATCTCGCTTGCGTAGCCCTGGCCCCAATACTCGGCCGCTACGCCGAAACCGATGCTGGCCAGCGCTGGATGATAGAACCGCGACAGGCCCGCTCTGCCCGATCAGCAGGTTCCGCGATCGCTCGTGGGCGACGTAGACGAACAGGCGCTGCGCGGTTTCGGGCCCGCGATGCTCGAAATATCGCTGCAAACGCAATGTGCCGTCGGCAAGCTCCTCCGGTTCGATGGCCTGCTGCCGCCACTGCTCGGGATGGTTCTGATAGGCTTGCAGCGCGGGGCCGTCTTCGAGCCGCACTTCGCGCATCACAAGACGCTCGGTATGGAGTTCGGGTAGCATGTGCTCGTTCCCTTCCGGATTTGACTACAGGATTTCCGCCCGCGCCAGGACGACGGGTGCCGCATCTCGTCTGTCGCAACGGGCAACCGGAGGGTTCAAACGAGGTTTGAATCAGCCTTTTCCGCGATCCGATATGCTGTAAGCTCACATGCCGACGCCGCTTAGAATTGAATCGCCGCGACGCCGATAGCAGGCAACGCGCCTTGCCGTTCCCAATGTCACCGCCGCAGCCCCTTTGGTCGAACCCATGCCCTCTCAAGCCCGCATTCACCGCATCTCCGCCGCCGGACCGAACGACGTAAGTGGCATCCACGAGGCCATCGCCGCCGGGCGTCTCGATCCGGCGGGCATTGTCGGCATCTTCGGCAAGACCGAGGGCAATGGCTGCGTCAACGATTTTACCCGGGGCTATGCAACGCAATCGCTCGGCCTGCTGCTCCGCCGCTATCTGCCGGACGAGGCCGCCCGTGCGGTTTGCCTGGTGATGTCCGGCGGCACCGAAGGCGGGATGGCGCCGCATTGGACGGTTTTCGAGCGGATCGAGGCGGACGGTGCTGACGGTCCCGCGCTTGCGATCGGGCGCGCGCATACCGACGACATGCCGCCGGAGGGACTCGGCCGGCTTGCGCAACTGCGCATGGTGGCCGATGGCGTCGCCCGGGCGCTTGCCGATGCCGGCATCGACAACGCCGCGGACGTGCATTTCGTCCAGGTCAAATGCCCGCTGCTGACCGCGCCGCGGATCGCGGAGGCGCTGAGCCGTGGCCAGACCGTCGCCACGCCGGACACGCTGAAATCCATGGCGCTGTCCCGCGCGGCGAGCGCGCTCGGCGTCGGTGTGGCGCTTGGCGAAATCGATCCGCAGGCGCTGTCCGACAGCGCGATCGGCGCGCGCGGCGACCTATGGTCGGGCCGGGCAAGCTGTTCGGCGGGGATCGAGCTTCTCGGCCACGAGATCATCGTGCTCGGCATGTCGCCGCGCTGGGGCGGGCCGCTCGCGATCGATCATGCGGTGATGAGCGACGCCGTCGATGTCGAGCCGGTGCGCGCCGCCCTCGCCCGCCTCGGCCTGCCCGCGCAGGGGCAGCTCGGCGCGGCGGGGCAGAAGCGTCTGGCCGCCGTTCTCGCCAAGGCGGAAGCCAGTTCGGATGGGCGTCTGCGCGGCTTCCGCCACACCATGCTCGATGATTCCGACATCGCCTCCACCCGTCACGCGCGCGCCTTCGTTTGCGGAGTGCTCGCCGGGCTGATCGGCCATGCGGAGCTGTACATATCGGGGGGCGCGGAGCATCAGGGACCGGATGGCGGCGGCCCGGTTGCGCTGATCGCCGAGCGCACGCCCGTCTGAGCTGATTCACCTCGATAAGTCGGCGCCGCGGCAAATCCGGAAAAGGCTCCGTGAAACCTGACGCGCGAAATAGTCGGCATTTGCCGGAGAGCGGGATATCCATGGCGTGGAAGCCGATCGGGATCATGAAGGCATTCGCAAAGATGGAGGAGGCGCCTGACCATGAGCGTATGTCGATCAACAGCGGATTCCGGCATGGCCGCCGGAGCCGCGTTGCCGGTGCTGTTCGCGGCCGTCACCCTGATCACAGGCGCGTTTGTCAGTCCTCGCGCGCGGAGCCGATCAAGATCGCCCTGTTCGACTTCGAGCTGGACGACTTCAGCGCAGCGGCAGGCGTTGCCGAGAACCCGACCATAGCGGCGCAATTGAAGGCGGCGACGCAGGCAGCTCGGACGCAGCTGGAAGCGTCCGGTCGGTATCAACTCGTCGAAACCCGGTCCAGCGATGCGGAGGCCGTGAAAGCGCACGCCCTTCGAAATTGCGACGGATGCGATGCCTCGATCGCGCTGAAGCTTGGCGCGCAGCAATCGCTGGTCGGGCTCATCAACAAAATCAGCATGATGGAATATACGGTCACGATCCAGATCAGAGACGCCAAAACCGGTGCGATGTTCGCAATGTCCAGACGCCCCTTCGCATGGGTGCCGGCTACTCGTGGGACCGCGGCGTGGTGTGGCTCATCAAGAACAAGTTGATGAAGGCCGGGTGACGCCGGCAGCGGCTCCTGTCGTCCGTATGCAGATTAGCGTCGCGCCGTCGACGGAGATGTCCATTCGGAAATGTCCCAGAGCTTGATATAGCCTTGCGTGCACGCGCCTGTTTCGCCCTGGTCATGTTCGTCGCAATCGCCGCCCGAGAGGACGGTCAATCCGTCGGGTGAGAATGCAATGGCATCGACGCTGTGCAAATGTCCATGAAAGCGATGCAGCTCGCGTAAGGTCGCCGTCTCCCAAAGGCTGAAACCGCCGTAGGCGTGCCCTGACAGAATCGTCTTCCCGTCGGGCGAGAATGCAATACGGCCCACCTGGCCATACGCGCCAACACTGCGGACGAGGCCGCCTCCATCAACATCATACAGCGCCAATGGCTCAGCAAACCCACCCGATAATGCCGTCTTTGGAGTTCCGGGGAAAATGCGACCGTGTCGGTCTCGCCGGGGAAACCCCTTTTCAGTTTCCCTGTCGCAATCTCCCATATTTTGAGTTGATCGTATGCGCCCGCCGCGACGAGGCGTCCGTCAGACGAGATCGCAACGGCATCCAGCCTTCTTCGCGGCGATGCGTTGATACGCCTTAGCTCACGGCCGCTCGCCACATCCCAAAATATCAAGACGCCATCCCAATCTCCCGAAGCGATCGTCTTGCCGTCCCGCGAGAGCGCAATCGATCTTATGGTCCCCTGAGCGGGCCCGAAACTTCGCAATTCCCGCGCGTTCGCCAGGGTCCCAGATGGCAATCTTCTTATTCCCTCCAATAGCGGCCAATTCGCCGTCGGATGAAAACCGACCAATTCAACGGCCTCCGAATGGGAGTTCAACTCACGCAACACCCTGCCGGTCTTCACGTCCCAAAGTTTGGCAATCGCCTCACCGCCCCCCGACAGAAACATCGTACCATCCGGAGAAAATGCCAGCGTGTTGACGCCCTTCGCGTGTTTGCCATAGGTGCGGATCAGCCGCTGACTCTTGTCTTCGTAGGCGACGTCCGGACGCGCCGGCAATTGCGGCAGCGCGGCGACCGCGCCGCCTCGAGGGTCGCGATTCGTGTCGCAGCAAGGCGGTCGTAAAGCGGATTGGCCCCGCCATATTGGCGCTGGAAAGCCTTCACCGTGGCGATGTCGTCGCTGTCCTTGACGAGCTGCCAGGCTTCCGCGGCTTCGGATAGTGGCGGCTGCGGCTCGGCAGGGGACGGCGCGGGCGCGTCGCCCAATGCGGAGAAGCGCACTTGCCGGTCCAGCCCGTGCAGGAACCAGGGCGACTGGCCGTTGGCGCGCGCCCTCAGCTTGACGCGGACATTGGCGAACAGCTCGGACACGGATAGGCCGCGCGCGGCTTGCAGCTCCTCGGCGAGGGCGATTGCGTAAGGGCTGCCCGCGGCATCGCGGTCGCCGTCGCTCGCGGTCTGCCCCGGCGCCGTCGAATAGGCGATCAGCATGCCGCCCCAATCGAGCACCGGGACGAAGCCCTTGCCCCCGCGTTGCCCGGATTGCAGCTCGTTGCGGCAGGCGTCGAAGACGACGATATGCGCGGCTTGCGGCGCGTAGTCCTGCAGGAGATCGCGCACGCTGTCGAGCGCCACCGCGTCGTACCAGACCGAGCTGGACCGCGCGTCGGTCACATCGACCGGGATGAGGTTAGTTGCGCTGGGTGTTCGGCTTGGCCGCGCCGTGACCGGAATAGTAGAGGAAGCCGACCGCGTCGGAGCCGGCGTCCGCGAGGCGGCGCGCATGGCGCTCGACGGCGGCGAGGATTTCGCCGCGGCTCGCGTCGCGAACGGTTTCGATGTTCGCGTCGGGAAAGCCGACCGTGACGAGCGCGCGCCGTATGAGCCCGGCATCCTTGTACGGATTGTAGAGGCGGCCGACCTTCTCGGAATAGGCCATGTTGGCGATGATCAGCGCATAGCGCTTGGCCTCCTGCGCCTGCGCCTGCTCTCCAGAACCAGGCAGGCGGCAAGCAGAACGCCGGCAATCATACCCCACCGGCGCGGTGGCACCCTCATTGCGCGATCTCGTACTCGACCACCGCATAGCCCCAGCGTTTCAGCTCCTTGCCGATGACATCCGATGTCCGCGAATTCAGTCCGAGAAACGTCTCGACCTGCCGGATGAGCTGCATCAGGTAGTTCGGCGGGTCGTTCACCGGCACGAAGCCCTTGCTGAGAATCCGGCTGTCCGCGGCGAAGCGCCCGATGTCGAAATCCGCCGGAGCAACCAGGGCGATGAGGTTGCCCTTGCCGAGCGGCTCCTGCGCCTTGAAGGCGGTGAAGCCGGGATAGTCGGGTCCGGGAACGGTCACCTTGCCGCCGGCCGCGATGGTGCGGGCCTCGTTCTGCGGCACGAACCGGTTGGGATAGAGCAGGGTGACTTTCCGGTCCGCGTCGATGTCGAGGATGATCAGGCGCCCGGCAAGATCGCTTTCGGCCTCGAAAACCACCTGCTCGCCGAGGCGCACCTTGTTGCCGCCGCGCACGCCGATCCGTACACGGCCCTTCGCCGGACCAAGCATCGCCTGAAGCTGCGCGAGCGCCTTATCCAGCTCGGCCGGGGTCAGACCGTCCCGTCCGGCGAAGTCCGTTGCGCCTTTGAGCGGGCCGGTGTGCGACTGGATCCAGGCCGCGTAGTGCGAAACGCGGGTATAAACGCCGTAAGCTTTCTCCTGGGCGCAGCCCTTGCCCCAGCTCACGACGCCGACCTGCCGAGGCCCCGAGCTGCCGTCGTCGGCCATGAGCGGGCCGCCGCTGTCGCCCTGGCAGCTATCCTTGCCGCCCTGCTCCAGCCCGGCACAGATCTGACCGGCGCCGATCACCGACCCCGCATAGCGCTGTGCGCATTGCGCCGTTTCGACCGTTGCGACGGCGGTTTCGAGCAGCTTCGCCGATCCTGCGAAGATCTCGCCCTTCCCATCCGCGCGTGCGATCGGATCGAGCCTGCTGCGCAGATTGTTCTCGGTCTTGCCGAAGCCGGCGACCCGTACGGGCACGCTTGCCGCCGTCGGCGGATCGGCCGCCGGACTCAGCGGCAGTTGCGCGGTCTTCCCCGGCCAGGGACGATCGAGGCGAATCAGACCGACATCGTCGCCGACGCGGGAGACGATCGAGTTGAGGGCGTTCTCGCGGTCGGTGGGGTCGGTAAGTTTCATCGCCGCTTCGATCGCTGCGCGGTAATTGTCGTGGATCACCACCTGCTCGACGCCAAACACTTCCGCCGGACCGACATTGCGCAAATCCTGCGCGCCGAGCACGACCTGCAGACGCGCCATGTGAACCACGCCTTTGGAATCGCTGAGGCCGGTCTCTAGGCTCGAGAGAAAGGTCGGCAGGCAATGCGCCGCCGTCAACACCCATCTGTCGGAGATCACCGCGCCGCCGCACAGGTAGAACGCCACGCTCTCATCCGGTGTCCCGAGGCGCAGCGTGGCGAGCGCCGGCCAGTCCTCGCCCGCCGCCTCGCAGCCACCGACGATTTTCGGACATCCGCCGCCGCGCGTTTGCGCATCCGCGTCGCCGGCATTGCCCGACGCCAGCCAGACGGCAAATAGCGAACAGATGACGTATCGTGGAATCCGCATAGTTCACCCCCCTGCTGTGCCCCCTAGAGTAATGGCATGGGGCGGCTCTTTTCCAGCGATTGTCACCGTTGGGGTGATTTCAGCGGTCACAGTGCGGTGTGCTGTGGCCGAGGTGGCAATGTGTGTTTCCATAATGCGGCGATGGTGGCGCGCGCGTGCCGCGGATCGTCGATGTGGTATCGTGGTCGATGGCCGCGAAACCCGGAGCAAAACGCTCGGCCGAAAAACGGATGATCGGGACGGCGGCCATGGGCAGGAAATGCGGG
The DNA here is from genome assembly GCA_963727575.1 of uncultured Alphaproteobacteria bacterium. GTDB lineage: Bacteria > Pseudomonadota > Alphaproteobacteria > Rhizobiales > Rhodomicrobiaceae > JAHQVI01. The sequence goes on along the minus strand of CAVSIA010000023.1, from coordinate 9,229 downwards.
CGCGGTGCGCACTGCGTGTCGCCGAGTTGGGAGGAGCCGATGCACAAACCGCCAATGACCGTCAACAGGCTCGCCGGAGCGTTCGCCGTGGCCGCCTTGTCGGCGCTTGCCGCCACCTCGGCATCGCACGCGGCGGATCTCGTCGTAACGAATGCCTGGGTGCCGCCGGCCGGGGCCGCCGGCAAAGACGTCGTGCTGTCGATGACCATCCAGAACGATAGCGGCGACGCCGATGCGCTGGTGCGGGCCTCATGTCCGTTCGCGAATTTCTCCGAGAAACGCACCGTCGACCGCGGCGAAGGCGCGCCCGCGGCACGCGCCATTCCCAATATCCCGGTGCCGGCTCATTCGACGGTGACGCTGGAGCCGACGGGCTATCATGTGGGGCTGCTGCAAACCCGGGAGCCGCTGTCCGAAGGCGCCGAATTCGTCTGTTCGATTACATTCCGCAAGGCGGGGCCGGTCGAGGTGAAGGTGAAGATCTCGCCCTCCGCGCCGGGGTCGTGACAAGTCTTCCGTATCAAGAGTTGAGCCGCTCGCGGCAGGGGAGCCTGGACTAAACGCGGCGCAGACGGCGTCGCTCCAGGTCCTCCTGGATCTCGCCCTGCCGAACCTGAAGCCGGCCGACATACATCGCTGCGGCGCGCAGCACATGCCGCCGGCCAAGCATCTCGGCCCGTTCGCCGTCCCCCGCCGCGATCGCGTCGAGGATGGCAGCGTGTTCGTCCCAGATGCTCACGGGCATCTTTTCCGCGTCCCGCAGCACTTCGGCCATCACACGGCGCAGATACGAGTGATGCGGCGCGGTGGTTTCCCCGATGAGGGGATTGCCGGACAATTTGCTGATGAAGCCATGAAAGCGCATATCGGCGGCAATCTGATCCGCCATCGAGCCGCCGGCGATGGCCATGCGGCCGGCCTTGAGATAGTCGGCGCCTTCCTTGCGTCGCGCGCTCCCGATTGAGGGTCGCCGCCATCCGCGCCGCGAGCCCTTCCAGCACCGCGCGAATGTCATAGAGGTCTCGCACGAAACCGACATCGAGCGGGGCGACGATGAAGCCGCGGCCGGCGGCTTCGCGCACCAGTCCCTGATTGCGGAGCAAGAGCAGCGCCTGCTGCACCGGCTGACGGGAAACGCCATAGGTGCGCGCCAACTCGTCCTGAATGAGCCGCGTGTTCGGCGGCAGCACCCCCGCGACGATCTCGGACACGATCGCCTCGACGACCTGATCGACCAGACTTGGCTGCGACCCGATGGTGCGCATCGGTTTCTCCGCTCACGTCCCAGTCTCCTTATATCCCGGTCCGGCGGCGCTGCCTATTGTTACAAAGTTGAATTCGGTGTATGAATTCATAGAACGTTTACAAGTAAACCACCGAACAAAATGGGCGAGGCGGGCGCCGAAACCTATTGAATTCAGCAGTCAATTCCGCGACGACAAGCGGAAATCCAAGAGAAGCCGGGCCGCCGTCCGTGCTGATCGGCCGGGCGGCCGTGTAATTATAGGGAGGTCGCTCATGAAGTACCGGAAGGTTTCATCCACGATGGCGCGCCGACTGTCGGCTGGCTGCGCGATACTGGCCTTGATGGGGGCGCCCTACGCCCTCGCAGACGACGCCGCACCCACCGGACCGAAGGCCGACGCCCCTCAGGTCGCGGCCAGCCCGGCCACCACCAGCGAACGGCTCTTGAACACCGACAAGGAACCAGGCAACTGGATCACCCATCACAAAAGCTATTCCGCGCAACGGTTCTCAAGCCTCGACGAAATCAACGCCAGCAACGTCAAGGGACTGAAGGTCGCCTGGACGCTGCATCTCGGCGGCGTCGAGGGCGGCGGGATCTGGACGCATGGCGGCCTGGAAGGCACGCCGATCGTCGAAAGCGGCTTCATGTACGTCACCGACGGCTGGGGATCGGTCTACAAGATCGACACCCATGGCGGCCACGGCACGCTGCTGTGGAAGATGGACCCGAAGACGGATCACGACTGGGCCGGCGCGGTCGCCTGCTGCGGCGTCGATAATCGCGGCGTCGCGCTTTACGACAACCTGGTGATCTCGCACACGCTCGACGGCCGCCTCGTCGCCACCGACAAGGAGACCGGGCAGGTCAAGTGGCAGCGTCAGGTCGCCAATCCGGACAAGGGCGAGGTGATCACCGGGGCGCCGCTGGTCGTCAAGAACTTGGCGATTACCGGCGTCGCAGGCGCGGAATACGGTATTCGCGGCTGGATCGCCGCGACGGACCTCGGCACGCAGAAGGAGGTCTGGCGCACCTATACGATCCCGGCGAAGGGCGAGCCCGGCTCCGAAACCTGGGAAGGCTCGAACAGCGCCGAAACCAGCGGCGGCGGCTCGACCTGGGTCACCGGCAGCTACGATCCCGACACGAATACGATCATCTGGGGCGTCGGCAATCCCGGTCCGGACTGGGACAACGCCTATCGTCCCGGCGCGAACCTCTACACCGACAGCTCGCTGGCGCTCGATGCCGACACCGGCAAGATCAAGTGGCACTTCCAGCACACGCCGAACGATCCGTATGACTACGACAGCGTTGCCGAAAACGTGCTCGTGGACATCGGCGGCGACAAGATCGCGCTCGAAGCCGACCGCAACGGCATCGCCTATGCGCTCGACCGGACCAACGGCAAATTCCTTTGGGCCGTGCCGTTCGTCAAGAAGCTGACCTGGACGAAGGGCGTCGATCCCAAGACCGGAATGCCGGTGGAATACGATCCCAGCAAATCCGTGCAGGTCTACAATCCGGATGCCACGCCGACCCGCGACAAGACGGTCGTCGACATCTGCCCCGGCAATATGGGCGGCAAGAACTGGCCGCCGACCGCCTACAATCCCGAACCTGGCGCTCTGGTACATCCCCGTGATCGAGAGCTGCAACCGGATCACCGTGAAGCCCACGGAAGGCCCGGCCAAGGCCCGCGAGTTCTTCACGGGCGGCGGACCCTCGCAACCGGACCGCATCACCGGCAGCGTCACCGCAATCGACGTGAAGGCCGGCAAGGTGGTCGGCAAGCACGAGACGAAGTTCCCGAATCTCGGCGGCATTCTCGCCACGCCGGACCTGGTCTTTTCCGGCCAGCCCTCGGGCGAGGTCCACGCGCTCGACGCTAAGACGCTGGACAAGCTGTGGGAGTTCAACACCGGCGGCGGCGTGAGCGCACCGCCCATGACCTTCTCGGTCGACGGCAAGCAATATATCGCGGTGCTGGTCGGCATGGGCGGCGCATGGGACAAGTGGTTCATCGACGCCACGCCCGAGCTGAAGAAGATGCAGCCGGGCTCCATGCTCTACGTCTTCTCGCTCTGACGCCAACGACAGGCGAGGCCCCTCTTCGCGGGGCCTCGTCGCATTTCGGGAAACGGATGATGCGGGCACTTCTGGGCATCGGCCTCTTCGCGGTCGCAGGTCTCGCGGCCGCGCTTCACGTCCTGCCTCCGGCCGCCGCCGGCACCTCGGCGGACAACGCGGAGGAGCAGGGCAAGGCGATCTACAAACGCGCCAATTGCGTCGGCTGCCACAAATGGCACGGCAATGGCGGCGGCGGTTATGGCGGCGCGGCGCTGTCGCTGCGCGAAACGACCCTCGACAAGGAGGAGATCATCCATACGGTGTCATGCGGGCGGCCGGGCACCGGCATGCCCTATTTCGTGCGCGACGCCTATAGCGACGAGCAGTCCGCGCCGCATCCTTGCGACGGCCTGACGCGGCACGATCTCGGCCAGACCGAGGTCGCAGAGGCCGGGACCTTTCTGCGGCCTGAGGAAATCGCCGCGGTGGCGTCCTATGTGCTCGACGACATCAAAGGCAAAGGCGCGCCGAACCTGGCGGACTGTGTCGCGTTTTTCGGCGATGCGTCGCGGGTCTGCGAGATCTACAAAACCGGCGTGACGCACGCCATGCCGACGCCGACGACAACCAAATGAGGGGAGAAGCAATGTTGCGCGCATTCGCGATCGGAATGGCCGTTGTGGTCAGCCTGGGGCTTGCCGCACCTGCGGAGGCCGGTGCGATCATGGATCTGCGCGGCATGAATGTCGGGATGTCGGCGACGGAGCTGCCCGAGACCGGCTACCGGAGCTTTGCTTGTGCTGCCGGCGGCGACACGAGCCTGGCCGGATGGAGCGAGTGGAAGCGGTGCGCGCCGGACGCGTCCGGGCTGCGCGCGCTGCATGTGGCATATGATGAACCCGGCGAGGACGACACGCTCATCGCCGGGCATCCCGTGACGCTGACCGTGTTCTTCGACGGCGACGGCCATGTGGCGCGGGTTTTGATCGAGACCGAAGCGCATGCCCGCCTGTACATCCGCAAGAAGGCCTATCTGCTCGGCCAGCAGGCAAAATTCCATTACGGCAAGGACGGCTGGGAGTGCCGGGCGCTCAAGCCATCGGCGCGACCAGGAGCCGATCGGCCCGACCCTGATCGATGAGGAATGCAGCAAGAGTCTCGCCGACCGGGTGGTGAAGATCCGCAGGAGCTTGTTCCGTAAAGTCGGCGCGGCGCCGAAGGACTTCGTCAGCGAGAGCCGCATCGAGATTTCATGGCGCCGCGACCGGACCTGACGGCAGGGCGGCCGACGAGAGGCCCGGCCCCGCCTCAATCATAGGCAAGGCTCCAGCCCGGTGCCCGCAGCCCGGTGCCCGCAGCCAGCAGCGATCCCAAGGACGGATCGATCCGGTCGTCATCCGATCAAACGCATCCGGCGAGGGCCAGACGATGCCTTTCGAGGGGCTGTGCGATGGGGACGGCGCAAGTCGCTTCCAACCACCCGCGATTTTGGCAGCTATCGGACAACCTTGGCGGGCACCGGATATCGGGCATCGCCGGCCTGCGATATCGTAGCGGCCAGCCTCGAACAATGGCGGCGCATTCCATTCAACTTTGCGACGGGCAACCGCGCAAACTCCAAATTCTGCACTGGTCGACCTCCGGCACGCCGCCTTAGACAGAAGCATAGGCATCCGATCCCGATGACTGGATCTCATCGCCTGGTGGTTCTTGGCCGGAGCTTTCGAAGCGCAACGGATATTGGAGTGGGTAGGAGATGGCCAAATACAAGGTTTCGCCGAATCCCCTGAACGGTACCAACGGCGACGACATCCTGCACAGCTATACGGCGGGAGACATGTTCTACTTCAAAACGATATACGGGTTCGCCGGCGATGACCGGATCAATGGCGGCGATCTCGACGATGTCCTCTATGGCGGCGACGGCCACGATTTACTCGATGGCGGAGCCGGAAACGACATTCTCAACGGCGGGAGCGGCCCGGATCGTCTGGATGGCGGCGCGGGAAGCGACACGGTCAGCTACGAGCTCGACGCCAACAGCGTCTATGTGGACCTGTCGAGCGGAACCGGCAGCTGGGGAGCCGCCGGCGACCGCTATTACAATATCGAGAACGTGATCGGATCGCGCTTCGACAACTCCATCTTCGGCGACAGCGGCAAGAATACGCTCGAAGGCGGGGGAGGCGGCGATACGCTCAGCGGCGAAGACGGCAGCGATCAGTTATATGGCGGCGCGGGCAACGACGTTCTGTTCGGCGGCCGGGGCGACGATCAGCTGCATGGCGGCGAAGGCTACGACATTCTGGCCGGCGAGGACGGCAAAGACATCCTCTTTGCGGGTTCCGGCTCGGCCGGCCTCGATGGTGGCGCGGGGGCGGATACGGCCGATTTCGGCGAAGCGACCTCCGGCGTGACCGTGGATCTGACGACGGGAACCGGGGCCAATGCCAGCTTCACCTACAGTCTGGCAGGCATCGAAAATATTTCGGGTACGGACTATTCTGACACTCTCGTCGGTGATAGCGGCGACAACGTCTTGGAGGGGCGCGATGGGGACGATCGCCTTTGCGGAGGTCTGGGTGCCGATACCATCCACGGAGGCGCCGGGAACGACGTGATCTCCGGCGGGCCCCAGGTCCATATGCCTTTCACTCCCCCCAATTCAACGAACACGCTTTACGGCGAAGCGGGGGACGACATCATCTATGGCGGCATTTCCAGGGATCGGATGTATGGCGGCGATGGCGCCGACGTCCTCAAAAGCGGATCCGGCGATGATCTCCTCGTGGGCGGAGCGGGGGACGACTATCTGGCCGGTGACAACGGCAGCGACATCATGACAGGTGGCGCCGGCGCCGACCAGTTCGTCGAGACGCAGCATAACCCCAATCTCCCATTCGTGGATGTGATCACCGACTTCGAGATTGGCATCGACTGGATCACGTTCTCGCCCCTGCAGTTCACCGATTTCGCCGAAGTGACCGCTCACGCGGCCCAGGTCGGCGGCGACGTGGTTATCGATTTCGACAACGGGACACTGACCCTGCAGAACATCCTCCTCACGGATCTGTCTGCCGGCGACTTCAATTTCTGACCGGCCCCGGCCGGGATCGATCGCCCCTGGCGCGGGTTCGGGCAATTCAGTCGATCATCCGCCAGCGGAGCAGATGGCGGGAACAGCGCGGCATATGAATTTCGATCACTAGTGGATCGAACATGACATTTGAGTCCCTCTTGCCGTGCGATGGGGCCGAGGTAAGTAATTAGAATGTCATGTCAATTCGATCCATCAACATAAAACGGCGTGGTTCGACGCGTTAGATTCGAACCATTAGGAGGTCGTCATGGGTGGATATGTGATATCGGGCAAGCCGCTCTTCGGCAGCCAGGGCGATGACACGCTGTTCAGCGTCAGCGAGGCCGGCAACATCTATTTCAACGTGATCTTCGGCCAGGGAGGGAACGATACCATCACCGGGGGCGATCTCGATGATACGCTCAGTGGCGGCGGGGACGATACGCTGGACGGCGGTCCGGGTGACGATAAGCTTGACGGCGGCTCCGGCAACGACACCGTCACCTATGAGGGGACACCGCCGATCGAGGGGAGCGACCTCTATTTCGGCGTCTGGGTCGATCTTGCCTATGGCTCGGGGATTTGGGGCGCATCGGGCGACACCTATCGAGGCATAGAGAATGTCATCGGCACGGACTGGGTCGACTATCTCTACGGCGATGACCACGACAACATCCTCGACGGTCGCGGCGGCATGGACAGGCTGCTCGGCCGCGGCGGCAACGATACGCTGATCGGCGGCGATCTCCACGATGCCCTATATGGCGGCGAGGGCGACGACTGGCTCGACGGCGGTCCCGGCAAGGATACGCTCGACGGGGGAGCGGGAACCGACACGGCGTCCTATGCCGCGGCGACATCGGGCGTCAGCGTCGATCTTCAGAGCGGAGTCGGAACTCGCGGCGAGGCCGACGGCGACCGGCTACGTTCGATCGAAACGGTTGTCGGATCGGACTACGACGATGTCCTTATCGGCGACGCAATGGCGAGCACCCTCTACGGCCAGGGCGGCGACGACATGCTGTTCGGCGGGCTTGGGCAAGACGTCTTCTATGGCGGCGCGGGGGCGGACCATATGGATGGCGGACTCGGGGCGATACGGTCAGCTACGAGGATGCCACCGGCGCCGTCAATGTCGATCTTGCCGCCGGCATGGGGTCGCTGGGCGCAGCCGGCGACACCTATGTCAGCATCGAAAGCGTTATCGGTTCGGCGTTCGGCGATCGGATCGACGGGAATAGCGCGGGCAACATCCTCTCGGGCGGCGGCGGATCGGATACGCTCTCGGGCGCGAGCGGCACCGATACGCTCTACGGTGGCACGGGAGATGACACCCTGTTTGGCGGCGCCGACCGGGATCGGCTGGACGGCGGCCCTGGCGGCGATACACTGGACGGCGGCGCCGGAATCGATATGGCCTCCTATCTCACCGCGGCATCCGGCATCGAGGTCGACCTGGGCAACGGGTCCGGAACGGCCGGCGACGCGGCCGGGGACCGGCTGCAATCGATCGAGGATGTCGACGGATCCGACTACGCCGACATCATCGACGGCAACGGCCAGGCAAACACTCTGTGGGGCGAGAACGGCAATGACGAGCTTTCCGGCCACGGAGGAAACGACGACCTCTACGGCGGCGGCGGAACGGACGATCTTTACGGCGGCGATCAGAATGATTTCCTCTTTGGCGGGGCCGACGCCGACATTCTGGAGGGGGGCTCGGGAAGCGATTACCTCTTCGGAGGCCTCGGAAACGATATTCTCGAAGGGGGCGCTGGCGGCGACACTTTCGTGTTCGGCGGAAGTACGGTCGATAGTTCCGAGCATTGGGGTAACGATACGATTATCGACTTCAATGACGGCACCGATGCGATCAGCTTCGGCATTATCGAGCTCAGCTGACTGGACCCAGCTTTCGTTCACCGCAGTGCCCGGCGGCGACGTGCTCATCGGCTTCCACGGCGACACGATCCTGGTCGAAAATGCGCAGATCAGCGATTTCTCGCAGGACGATTTCTATTTTTTCGCGCCACCATGATCGGCGGCGCGGGGGTGATCGAAACCCGCAGCGTTTGTTGATCGAAGCGGCGCTGGTCATGCCGCTCATGGCGATGCTTCTGCTGGCCGTCATTGAATTTGGTCAAGCGTTCACCGCCAAACGCAGGATGGACCAGGTCGCCAGTATGACTGCGGACCTTGTCGCGCGGGCAGCCTGTGTAACCCAAGCCGACCTGCAGGATATTTCCGCGATCGGCGGAACGATATTGAGGCCCTATGCGTCCGCCCCTCTCGGGCTCCGCATCACCAGCGTGACCGAGCAAGCCGCCGTGCAATGGAGCTTTGGTTCGGGAACGCTCGCGCCCGCGGATTCCGGCGCCGCGTTTCTGCTCCCCGCGGGCCTGGCCGGGCAAAGCAAACCGCTGATCATTGCGGAAGCGACTTACGCTTTCACCCCGACGATCGGCCGGTTTTTCGTAAGCGGCGTTACCTTTTCCACGGTATCCTACAATTATTCACGGCTTGCCGGCGCCGTGCCTTTGAAACCCTCATGCTAAGCCGTTGCCCGGATGTCGTTGCGGCGCTCAGCGTTTGAGCTTCGAGGCGGCGATCCGGCGGCGCAACTTGGAATGCTTAATCCAACTGGATTGGCATCCGCTGGTCCGGCTTGCTGGCACCCCCGCCCTGAGACGGCTCACCTCATCTTTATAAGCAGCTCGAAGATGGCGTCCTGCAATCGCGCCCGTCCTTCCAACGATGAACGAGCCTCCGCCTCCGATCTGGTGGCGAAAAAGCCGTGACGTGCGGCATCAGAGTTGCGCCGAATGACCGGAATG
>CAVSIA010000022.1:0-136962 GCA_963727575.1 uncultured Alphaproteobacteria bacterium | reverse complement strand
GATCATCGGCGCCCGGTGGCCCGCGCCCTCACGCCGGCGTACTCACGGCCCAGTTTCACGAGCGTGACGGGGGACCGACCAACCGACCACGAGCGGGGCGGGCGGGATCGTGTCCCGCCCACCCCTCGTGCCGTGCTACGAGCTCAGGAAGGCGCGATCGGCGCGAAGTCGTTGGGCGCGATGCTGCCCTCGTACTTCTCGATCTGTACCAGGTTCGAGTGTGCCACGGGGCCCATCGCCAGGCGCGACGTGCCGTCCTGACGGGTCAGGGTGTTGGCGCACCCGCCGCGGTCGATGGTCCCGATCACGCCGTCCTCGAGCGGCCGGTACCACGAGCCCTGCTGAAGGATGACGACCTGGGGGCGAATGTCGGCGGTCACGTTGGCGGCGCACACCACCTGACCGCGATCGTTGAACACCCGCACCAGATCTCCGTGGGCGATGCCCCGGGCCTCCGCATCGGCGGGGCTGATCAAGACCGGCTCGAAGCCGTCGATCTTGCTCTCCCAGCGCAGCGTGTCCACGTTGGCGTACGAGGAGTGGCGCCGCCACCACGGGTGCTTGGTGATCATGTGCAGTGGGTAGGTTGCGGCCTTGGGGCTCCCCAGCCACTCCTTGGGCTCCATCCATTGCGGGCTGGCAGGAACGTCGTCGTAGCCGAAGCTGGCGATCTTCGCCGACTCGAACTCGATCTTGCCCGAAGGCGTGCTGAGGGGGTTCAAGGCCGGGTTCTCGCGGAAGGCGGCGAAATCGTTGGCCGGCTGTCCGGTGATCGGGAACTTGATGTATCCCTGCTCCTTGAACGCCTCGTAACTCATCGGCAGTTTGGCGGTCTCGAAGAGCGACATCAGCCACGCTTCTTCGGTCTCGCGGCCTTGGGTGAACTCGTCCTTGAAGCCCAGGCGATCGGCCAGGTCGCGGAACACTTCGAAGTCGGACCGCGCCTCACCGAGCGGCTCGATGATCTGGTGTTGGTACAGACCGTAGCGCCACGAGGTGCTCAGGTCGTTGCGTTCGAGCAGCGTGACGATCGGCAGGACGATGTCCGCCATTCGCATACCGGTCGTCCACCACGAGTCCTGCATGATGATGGTCTCGATCTTCTGCATCGCCTTGAGCGTCTGGTTGATGTCGTCGTGTTGGTTGATGCTGCTGCCGCAGTTCCAGTGGATGAGCTTGAGCTCGGACTTGCCGGGTTCGGGGTAGGTGTAGCTGCTGCCATTGTGGTCGAACGTCACGGGCGCGTTCAGGATGGATTCCGCGAGCTTCTGCTCCAGGATGGTCTGCGTCACGGGGTTGGGAGCGCCGGGGAAGGCACCGAAGGAGCTCGATGCCGCCGTTGGCAGCCCGTGGATACCGTACACGCAGATCGTGAGGCCGCCGCCGGGCTTCCCGAGATCCCCCTTGAGCGCGGCCAGCGCGATGATCATGCGTACCTGCTGCTCGCCGAAATCCTGTCGCTGCAGGCCGTAGCCTGGAACCAGCAGGGCGTTCTCGGTGGTCGCGAACTCCCGCGCCAGGGCCGTGATGGTCTCGGTGCTCAGGTCGCTGAGCGCGGCGGCCCACGCCGGTGTCTTGGGTGTGCCGTCGGATTCGCCCATCACATACTGCCGGAACGGCTCGAATCCCACCGTGTACTTGTCCAGGAATGCCTGGTCCTGCAGGCCCTCCGTGAGCATCACGTAAGCCATGGCGGCCATCACGGCGCTGTCGGAGCCGGGGCGGGCGGCCAGCCATTGGCTGGAGCGCGCCGCCGTCTCCGTGAACAGCGGGTCGACCGTGATCGTCCTGGTGCCCTTACGCCTGAGGTCCTCGATCCAGCGCTGCTGAAGTCCGTTGGCAAAGAACGTGCGGGTGGTGTTGTAGGGGTCGGCGCCCCAGAAGATGACCAGGTTGGCGTTGTCGAGCGACTCTTGGAGCGCCACCTGGGGGGTGACCATGCCGATGGAGTATGGCGCCGCCCACTGCCAAGAGGCGTAGCTCTTGTTCCCCAGAAGGCTCGTGTTGCCGCCGAAGAGCCCGAAGAAGCGCCCGGACTGGGAGTTCTTGTTGTGCAGGAAGCCGAGCGTCCACCAGCCTGCGACCGGTTGCCCGAGGATTGCCTCGTTGCCGTAGGTGGTCTTCACGCGCTGCAGCTCAGCGGCAACGAGGTCGAGCGCCTCATCCCAGCTGACGCGGCGGTAGCGCGGCTGACCCCGGGTGGTGCGATCGCCGCCGCCACCCGGTGCCCAGTCGGCGCGCACCATTGGATACAGGATGCGGTCCGGTGCGTAGGCTCGGCGATCCCACGCCAGCGCCATCGGCGACGACTTGATGTCGGCGGAGTCCAGGCTCTCGACCCGCAAGATCATCCCGTTCTTCACCACCACCCGTATCAAGCCTTCGTGGTCCCCCGTGGTAAGGACTTGCTCCGTGCCGTACGCGGGGAGCACCTCGTTGATGGCCACCGCTTTGCCTACGAGCGCGACGCCACCGCCGACGGCCATGCCCTTGAGCACGGTGCGTCGATCGACAGACTCGGAGAGGAGACGGTGAAGGGGTGACCGCATGATTGCCTCCAAGAAGCCGCATCCTGGGAACCTCGCCAGGGCGCGGTCCCGGACAACGGATGACCACAACGTGGGGCGTCGCCACCGAAGCGGGGCGCTTGCGTGGCCCCGCGGGCGATGGGCGTCCCGATGGAACACAATCGCGACCCCGACCCAGCATCGGGGGCGCTCGTGGCTGCCTCCTTCCTCCCTGCCAAGGGAAAAGGGACTGCTTGCGCAGTCCCTTTGCAAACGCGGCGGGTCGTGCGGTCGCCCGCGCGGCCCAGGAGGGTTGCCGATCCCTCGGCCCGCCGGGCCGCTGGGGTCCGCCGAGCTCGGGTGCGATGCCCTATGTGAAGCACCGGAAACGGCACGGCGCCAGGGCTATTTGTCCTTTGTGGCCGGCCGTGGTGGCGTCAGGACGCCCATCCGCCGCGAACGGCTCCGGCGCAAACCCTCATCGCGACGCCGCTCACTGCACCCAGAAGTTGATCACCTCGAACTGCGCCCGCTGGTCCCTCGGGAGGGACGGGTCACCCTCCTCGTAGACGTAGGTGAACATGCCGTAGCGGTAGCCGTAGTTCTGGAAGTCCGATGGGTCGGCGATGTTACCGACGCTGGCGGCGTAGCTGGTGGAGCTCTCGGAGGTCCACGAGAACCCGGCTTCCCTGCTGGCGCCTACCGAGAAGCCGCCGAGGATGGTGGCGCCGACGGCCTCCACGTCCACTTGGAAGCCGACCTCCAGTGCACCGCCGACCGAGTGGGCGTTGGACACGTCGATGCTCACGCCCGTCGAGCCACCGCCCTGGCCGACCGACACGGGACCGTTCTCGAGGTCCTTGCCACCGAATGCCTGGACGATCTGGTCCCGCTCGGCCGGGGTGGGGTAACTCTGCGGGTCCCCGACCGTGTGCTGGAAGACGCTGCCGTCCACCTGGAACGCCCCGGGTGCCTGGACGGAGTTGAAGTAGCTCCGCTCCACGAGCTGCACCACCGGGTCGCGCGGGAGGTTCACGTTCACCAGTTCCCCGATGAGCGTGCTGTCGGCGTGCTGGAGGATCCGGTAGACGTAGCGGTCGTACGGCACGGTGGAGAACACGACGCCGTCCTCGAGGGGGCCGGTCGAATAGACCACGTGCTTCTGCAAGGTGTAGCTGTCCGAGCTGCTGAACGAGACGGCGTGGGAGAACGTGCCCTTGATGGTGGCCTCGCTCTGCGCCAGCGGCACCCCCCGTCGCTTTCATGCCGATGCTGGCCGAGGCGGAGACGGTCACCTTGGTGTCCGTGGTCGTGGTCGTGCTCTGCCCCTGGCCGTACGAGCTGCCGCACGCGCCGACGTTCTGGCTGATGCTGTCGTAGCACGGGGCCCCCGCGATGGCGGCGATGATGAGCGGTTCGGTCATGGTGAAGGTGGTGTCGGCGGGCACCAGCTCCGCAACCATGCTGTCCTGATCGATGTTGGCCGGCACCAGCATGGGGCGGAAGCGCGAGCCGTTGGCGGTAAGGGACTGGTCGACCACAAACCAGGTGCGACCCTGGAGGGCGGCGCCGGCGGTGGCGGGCAGCCCGTAGCGGATGACCGCCTCGTCGTGCGCCATGAAGTAGATGACCTCGCTGGCGCCGTCGCCGTCCATGTCGGTGATGGCCAGTGCGGAGTTGTTGTCGGTGATGGTGGCCGCCGAGTCGTTCACCCCGTGGCCGTACATCTGGTCGGCCGGGATGAAGCCCAGCTCGGTCCAGGGTCCGCCGGACGCGCTGAAGTCATCGAACACCATCGGACCGCCGACGATCTCGTCGATGCCGTCGCCGTCCACGTCTCCGGTGTCGACGTGGATGAAGCGTAGCTTCTTGATCTTGCTCGCGGTGCAGGCGCCGCCCATCGAGACGGTCCGCAGCTTGGCGCCGAGGGGCGCCAGGTCGGCTCCGGGCAGCGCGTCGTCGAGCGCGACGAACAACAGGTCGTAGGTCGAGCAGGTGTCGTGGAACGCCGTGATGCCCCCGAACACGACCTCGTCGCGGGCATCCGCGTCGATGTTTCCGATGGCCACGTCGGACACCAGTGCGTTGTGGACGGATCCGTCCTGGCCCTGCACGAGGCCGCCGTCGAGCTGGGCGAAGCCCGTGGAGGCATCGTCCAGGATGGCGTAGCGCGACACACCGTCGTCCTTGCCGCCCGTCTGGAACGATTCGTTGATGGTGAGCGCCACCTCCTGGCCGACATCGTCGTCGAGGTTTCCGGTGGCCAGCTGGAGCGTCGTCGTCGCCCCCGCGACGCTGGCGTCGAAGGTGAGCGTCTTGGCGATGGTGAAGCTCGACGCCATGGGGTCGAGGAACAGGAGCTTCGCCGTGCCGTTCATCCCGAGCGCCACGGCCAGCGTGTCCGTTCCGTCCCCATTGAAGTCGCCTGCCATCACGTCGAGGCCCAGTACCCCTGCTTGCTGGGTGATCGCGAAGCTCGACTCCGTGTACCCCGCCACGGCATCGTCGCGCACGCGGACCGTGAGCTGATCGCCGGTGACGTCGACCAGCGCGAACTCGTCGAGGCCGTCGCCGTCCAGGTCTCCGGAGGTGGCGCCGTATCGGTCAGCGCTGCTCACGTCGAAGAGGGTCTGCGACGGGCCGAGGCCGAACATCGGGGCGACCAGGGTGGGACTGCCCGCGTCGGGATTCTGCCACACCACCTGGTTGCTCGAGGTGGTGGTGTTCTGCGTCGCCGCACCGCCGATGAACAGCTCGTAGCGCGCGTAGTCGGATCGGTCGGTGTCCACCCCGGACGGGTCCGCGCCCAGGCCGAGCGTGACCGTGGCCCCGAGGGGGGCGTAGTCGCTCGGCAGCGGATCGCCGTTCTCGTCCACGCGGGGAGTCTCGGTAGTGTCGATGCCGAGCTTGTTGAGGCTCACGCCGATGGGATCGCTTGGGTCCACGATGGGTACGCCGGCGACGTTGGGTCGGATGGGCGCGGAGGGCCCGGAGGTCGAGCGCCCGCCACTGCCGATGGCGGCGACCTCATAGGTGTACGGTGCGGTTCCGGTGACCCCCGTATCGATGTAGGAGGTGGTGTCGGTCGGGACCTTCGCCACCTCCTCGTACGCCCCGCCCGTGGAGCGGAGGACGGCGAAGCCGGTCTCGTCGTCGCTGTTGTCCTGCCACGACACGGTGATGGCGCCCGGTCCGGCCGTCACCGCGATCTTCGTCGGCGCGTTCGGCCGGGTACCGGGCGCTCCGCACCCTGTGAGCACCAGGGCAAGCGCGCCGCACAGGCTTGCCATCGTCATCGTTACGCTCCATCGGACGTCGTTGCGCTTCATCACAGTCCTCCCACTCGGGCAGGCGCTCGATCGCAGGCGCGGGGCCCCCGAGGCGCATCCGGGTGTAACTTTCGTTCGTTTTGGAACGATACACGATTGCCGGACGACGGGATTCGGTTTCTGCCACATGCCAGAGGGCGACCGGGAGCGAGTCGGTCGATCGTCCCGCGGCAGCTCACATGGTCCCGCGGACGGTCCGCTGCGGTCTCGGCGGTGCTGGTGCTCGGCGCGGATCCCGCGCTGCTCCGCGGCTCAGAGCACCTTCTCGAACCAGTGCTCTGCGTACGGCTCGTCGCCGAACGCCGGCACCTCGCGGTATCCGCTGCTGCGGTAGAGCGAGATCGCCTCGTCTCAGGCTGCCGTTGGTCTCGAGGCGCAGGGTGCTCAGGCGCTGTTCGCGCGCCAGGACTTCGAGCTTCTCGAGGATGCGGCTCCCGATGCCGAGGCCGCGGTGATCGGGGTCGACCCACATGCGGGTGATGTGGCCCGCGGGTCCATCGACCTTGAGGCCACCACAGCCGACGCTCTCGCCCGCCAATCGGGCCAGCACGAAGCGGCCGCGGGGCGGGGTGAGGTCGAGCGGCGGGACGTGGGTGCTCCGGGCCGGGTCGAAACCGGTAGGGAAGCGCTCGGCGAGCTCCTCGAAGTACCGTGCCACGCACCGCTGCGCCGCCGCGCTCGCCGCGTCCTCGACGTCGATGCGCACGCAGCTCGCACGGAGCAGGCGCTCGACGACCTGCATGGCGTCGACGAGGCGGCGGCGGTGCTTCTCGCCCAATGGCTCGAGCACCGCCTGGGCCACGCCCTCGGCGCGCCGGTCGAGCAGGGCGACCTCGCGCTCGCCGCGTGGGGTGAGCGTGACGATGCGTACCCGGGCGTCCTGTTCGGCCGGGCCGAGCGCGACCAGGCCCTCGCGCTCGAGTGCCCTGAGCAGCCGGCTGAGGTAGCCGGAGTCCAGCTCGAGGCGGGCGCGCAGCGCGCGGACCTCCGTACCCTCCGGCTCGATCTCGAACAGCAGCCGCGAGGCCCCGAGCGAACGCGGGCGGCCGAGGAACGCGTCCTCGAGCGCGCCGACGCGCTGCGTGACCGACCTGTTGAAGCTGCGCACCCGCGCCAGGGCCTCCGGGTCCATTTCTGACTCTAGTCAGAGGATAGTGATGTGTCAATCCCGGCGTGATCGACCGTACCCACGCGTCGAACGTCGGGTCATCTCCCTGGGGTCGCGTCTGCTCGGTCGCGAAGTAGCCTGGGCCGATCCCGCTGCGCTGGATGGTGAGGGCTCGACACGCCACGGCCATCGGCTTCGTGAGCATCTTGAGGCCGCCCTTGGCCGCCGCGTAGGGCGCCACGCCGGCTGCCGCTGCGCGTGCGCCGGACGGTGTCACGCCGGCCGAGTCCCCCGTAAGCGCTTCCGGCTCGCTGGCCGCCGATGAGGGCTGGTGTCCGGCTGAGAGACGGGCATGGCGGCGAGGCAGCACCGAAGCGCCGCGGACCAAAGGCCGATATTGCAGGCAGCCGTGCGGCCCGCGCACCGTGAGGGTCCGGTAACATCGGAGCCCTGATGCCCGAGCCCTGTGAACACTTCGAGCTGCTCCAACCCGTCACGCCGAGCGCCCGCGGTTGCGAGGAGTGCCTCGAGCTCGGCGACACATGGGTTCACCTCCGCATCTGCCTCGTTTGCGGTCACGTCGGTTGCTGCAACGACTCGAAGAACAAGCACGCCACCCGGCACTTCCATGACAGCGGGCACCCGGTCATGCGGTCGTTCGAGCCCGGCGAGACGTGGGGCTGGTGCTACGTCGACAGGCTGCTCGTCAAGAACGCACCGGACCCGGAGGGCGGCGGCCGCTGACATTGGACGAGCGCGCCCCGCTGGCGCTCCCCGCGCCGCCACCGCGGGGCCCGCGCCCGGTCACTGTGGCGCGTCAGTCTCGCCAAAACGTGGCGCCTTGGATCGCGCCGAGCACGCGAGGCAGCGATCACGGCCAGACGGATTCGAACACGCGCAGGAAGTTGCCGCCGAGGATCTTGGTCGTGTCATCGGCCGTGAATCCGCGCTCGACGAGCGCTGCGGCGAGGTTTGGCCAATCGGCCCACGTCGAAAACCCGTCCGCGTGCTTCTCTGTCGGCCCGTACCCACCGAAGAAACCAGGGAACGTCCGCTCGAACCCGGCTCGACCGAAGCGTGTCGCGTAGGTGTCGTACTGGAAATTGTCGGTGCCGACGCCTGCGTGGTCGATGCCAACGCGTCGCACAACGTGCTCGATGTGGTCGACGTAGTCCTGAATCCCGGGACGTCGGCCGCGCTCCTTCTCGACGAAGATCGAGTGGGGGCACAGTCCGATGACGCCCCCGGTGGCCGCAACGGCATCGATCAGGTCGTCGGTGACGTTCCTTTGGTGGGGGTTCAGTGCCCGGACCCCCGCATGGGACACCACGACGGGCGCATTGGAGTGGTGTGCCGCGTCGATCGCGGTGCGTTGGCCGACGTGTGAGAGGTCGACCACGATACCCAGCCGGGTCATCTCCTCGACCACTTTCTGGCCCACACGTGTCAGTCCACTGTCCTGGGGCTCCATGCAGCCGCAGCCGATGGCGCAGCGTTCGTTGTAGGTGATCTGCATGATTCGGACTCCGAGCCGGTGCAGCGCCCAGAGGTTGCGTGTGTCCTCGCCGATGCACGCGAGGCCCTGCGTGCTCAGGATCACCCCGACACGGCGCGTACGCTTGGCGAGGTGGATGTCGTCCACCGAGCGAACGATCATCGCTGTCTCCGGGAACGCTTCCACGAGGGCGGTCTCCTCGTAGAGGCGGTGGACGGCCTCCTCGAACGTGACCGGAAAGTCATCGGCCACGATGGAGTCGGAGAACGCTGTGACCCCGCTCGCCAGAACGTGACCGAACATCATGTCGGGGTGTGCGTCGGTGGCGGGGATGGGGGACCGCAGCTTGCAAAACAGGCCGTCGATGACGATTGCTTCTTCGTGCACGGATGCGGTGGTGCGCTCCATGGATCGCCTACCTCCCGTTTTCTCCGCAGGTGTTCCTTCGAGATCTGTGCCGCACGGATGGCGGCATCACGATGAGCGAGCTGCCTCCTTCGCCAGGTGCTCCACCAGCCGCTTCTGGCCGATGGCCAGCGTTTCTGTGATCACGTCCCCGACCTTTCTTGCGTCGCGGTCCTCGAGCGCATCCAGGAGCATCCTGTGGCGGCCGTCCGAATGGCGGATATCGGTGGACGTAAACGGGATCGTCTGGCGGATCTCGAAGAGCATGGTGAAGGAGAGTTCCCATAGTCGTGTCAGAACCGGGTTGCCGGCGAGCTCACAGATCTTCTGGTGGAACTGGCGGTCGAGCTTGACGTGCGTGCGAACGTCTCCATCCGGTGTTTGCTCCATCCTCTCGCAGTAATCCCTGAGCTCCTGCACGTCCTCGTCGGTGAGGTTCTCTGCGGCGAGCACCCCGAGGTGTGTCTCGAGGAGCTGGCGAGCCTCGTACAGGTGGACGATGTCTAGGTGGCGCGCCATCAGCTCGGTGTACAGCACCTTCGACATCGCCAGGGTCGTCGAGTCCTCGCTGACGTAGGAGCCATCCTGGCCTCGCCGGATGAGGCCGAGCGCCTCGAGAGCCTTCAGTGCCTCGCGCACGGAGGATCTCCCCACTCCGAGTTGCTGTGACAGGCCGTGTTCGGTGGGCAGTCGGTCGCCGGGCTTGAGCTCACCGCTACGAATCAACGCGGTGATCTGGTCCATGACCGTGTCCGAGATGCTGGTCTTGTCGACCCGCGTGAAGAGCGTCATTGCGCTGTGCGCAGCATGTGCCGCCTCCTTCGTCCGTACGATACGAATGGTCCGGTCCGCCCTGCGGACAAGGCTCAACCTTGACACGACTTGAACTCACCCATATTATCAGCCCATAAGGTTGTCTGACAATCAGGCAATGAGATGTGTCATTGCGCCCGCCCTCTACGGAGCAGGATGCTGTTCCGGCACACTTGCAGGAGTCGCATGTACGTTCCATACGATTGGGGGCTCGACAACTCGGCGGAGCTTCGTGCTGGGCGGCTGCACGATGGCGCCACGATCATCGACGGCCTGGGAGGCTCGATGCTCATGCGACCGGTTCCAGACGTCGACGGGCGCGACCGCATCGACCAGTACCGTGACAACGGCGTGACGGTGAGTTGCGAGACCATCGCGATGCCTGGAGAGGGCGCACGCGCCACGCTCAGGCGCTTGGCTGACTATCTCGCACTGAACGACGTGGCCGCGCCGCGCGCTGGACACGTCAGTGCTGCCGAGGACATCGCCGAGCACCGCCGGGCTGGGAGCTTGGGCCTCGTGTACGGTCTCCAGGCGGCCGACGCCTTCGAAGACGAGATGTATCTCGTGGAAATCTTCCACCGCCTCGGCCTTCGTATGGCCAACCTGGTCTACAACGGGAGGAACCGGCTCGGCGACGGTTGTCTTCGAGCCCTCCAACGGGGGCTTGACCGCCTTCGGCACGAGCATCGTGCTCGAGATGAATCGTGTCGGGATGACGATCGACCTATCCCACACGGGCGAACGCACCTCTCTCGACGCCGCCGGTGTGTCGGCCGCGCCGGTGGTGTTCTCGCATTCGAATGCCAGGGCGTTGACCGACCATCCACGCAACCTGACCGACGAGCAGATCCGAGCGGCAGCTTCGAGCGGCGGTGCCATTGGCGTCTGCCCGCACTCTCAGTTCTGCATGCGAGAAGGGGGAGCGCGGCCGACGCTCCACGAGTTTCTGGATCATGTCGACTACGTCGCCGGCCTCGCGGGCGTGGACGCTGTCGCCGTGGGCACGGATCTGTTTGGCGGTCGGACGCTGGGCGAGACCGTGTTCCGCTTCCAGTTTGGGCGCCAGGTGCCGGGCGCTTGGGGTGGCTTCGACCTCTCCTCGAAGTACGTCGCCGGTTTCGACAACGTCTACGGATGGCGCAACGTTACGCGCGGCCTGGTCGCGCGAGGTTTCTCGGACGAGGAGGTGCTCGCCATCCTCGGAGGGAACTGGGCTCGCGTCTTCGCGCGCACATGGAACGGAGAGCGCGCCAAGGGCACGGAATCCCGGGCCTCCTTGGCCGGAGAGCGAAGTGAGTCATGAGGGCGTTCCGTATGGGCAGCCACACGGTGCGCTCCGGGGAGCGCGGGCACACCCTCCTACCCGTCGCACGCATGGCGAGCGGCCAAGAGCTCGTCCTGCCGCTACATGTCCTCCGTGGCGTGGGCGAGGGCCCGTGTATCCTCCTCGTGGGCGTGGTGCACGGCGAGGAAATCTTCGCCATCGATGTGATTGCGAACGCACTGGACCAGCTCGACCCGCAGAAGCTGCGCGGTACCGTGCTCGCGGTTCCCGTCGCGAACCCCATGGCGTTGGCCGGGGCCACGCGAAACACCCCAACAGACATGCTCGACCTCAACCGGCAGTTTCCCGGCAGCGATGACGGGTGGCTCTCCGAGCGCCTGGCGGCTGCGCTCGGCCGCCTCGTGGACCAAGCCGATGTGTTGTTGCACATCGACGGTGGGAGTGCCGAGCGCGTGATCCACTACACCTTCGTGAAGTCCCGCGGCGGCGAGGTCGATGCCGAGACCCTCCGGCTGTCACGCGCCTTCGGGATGTACACGTTGTACCAGGGCCCGCAAGCGGCCGGCTCGCTGACGAGCTACGCCGCAGAACGCGGCATGCCGACCGTCCTCGCGATGATCGGTGGTGGTCCGCTGTACGCCGAACCGGCGTTCCTGGACCACGCGGTCCGAGGTGTGCACGGTGTGATGCGAGCTCTAGAGATGATCGATGGTGAGGTCCCGGCGCGGAACGAGCAACGCTTGCTCACGCGGCGAGAGCTCCTTCGTGTGGAGACGGGTGGCATCTTCCACCCCGTGGTCGGTCTCGAAACGATCGACAAGGCCGTCCCGGCAGGCACGCTGCTCGGCACCGTGTTCGATCCGTACACCTTGGAGGAGGTCAGCACCATCCGTGCGCCGTTCGGAAGATCGGTCCTCCTCCAGATGCGTGCCGTCGCGACGGCCGTTCAGCCGGGGGACTACGCGTACATCGTCGCGGACCTGGATTCCGCCGTTCCGACATGACCCACAGGATCCCGCCAGGCAACACCACAGGAGCGACGGAAGGCGCTCACGAAGCCCAGGGAGGCCATGGATGGTCACGCTCGCTCAACCCGACAACCGCAGGAGGTTACATCGCATGAGAACAAGGATGCTGTTCACGCTGGCCCTGGTGATCACGGTTGGCCTTGGGGCGTTCGCGTTCGCGCAGGGAACTCCCCCCACCACCGTAACGATCGCGCTCACCGACGACCCGCCGTCGGGTGACCCACACAAGACGCGGGGTGCGAACGGCGGTCATCTGCTGTTCAACCTCTACGATGGCCTGGTCGCCATGAGCGGCGACATGATGTCGATTACGCCGGCACTGGCGACCTCCTGGGAACAGGTGGACGACCTGTCCTGGCGTTTCCACCTGCGGCCGGGCGTGACATTCCACAACGGCGAGCCATTCAATGGGGAGGCAGTGCGATACTCGATCGAGCGTCTCCTCGATCCGAACGCCGTTCGGTTCAACACGGATTTCAGGGATTTTGGCCAGGTGGACGTCGTCGACGACCTTACGGTCATCATTCACACGAACAATCCGGACCCCAATTTCCTGCCCAAGTTGGCGAACCTTCACTTCGTGCCGCCGGTGTACGCCGCTTCGGTAGGCGAAGAGGAGTTCAGCGCCCACCCGGTTGGCACCGGCCCGTATCGCTTCGTGGAGTGGATCCTGGGACAGCGTCTCGTTCTCGAGGCCAACGACGACTACTGGGGCGGACGACCGTCGGTCGACCGGCTCGTGTTCCGGCCGATTCCGGAGGCGTCCACCCGTCTTGCGGAGTTGCAGGCGGGCACGGTCGACATCATCACGCACCTGAATTACGACGCAATCCCGCTTCTCGACCGCGACGCGAATCTGCGGGCCGAGGCCAACACCGGTCGCCGGACCGTGTTCATGCACATGGACCACCTCAACGGCGCCGCGCCCCTCCAGGACGTCCGCGTGCGGCAGGCGATGGCATATGCCATCGATAGGCAACTCCTCATCGAAACCGTTCTGAATGGCTACGGAACACCACTGGCGACGATCTTCCGGCCCGACATGTTCGGTTACTCGGCGGATTTCCAGCCCTATCCGTTTGATCCCGACAAGGCGCGGCAGCTGCTCGCCGAAGCCGGCTACGCCGACGGGTTCGACATCCGATTCATGACCAGCGACGGCATCATCAACAAGGGCGTGGAGGTTGCCGAGGCCCTGGCGTCGATGCTCGGCGATGTGGGTATCCGGGTCGAAGTGCTTCCCGTCGCCCTCCAGGTAATGCGCGACATGTACATCGGCAACCCCGAACCGGCCGCCGGCAAGGTGGAGCCACTGTTCATGTTCAACTACGGCGCCCCCACGCCCGACGCCACCAGTCCACTCCGCGCGCTCATACACACCGGTGGCATCGAGTCATTCCTCAACGACGAGGAGATGGACACGCTCATCGACGCGTACGGCACCGAGATGGACCCCGCGAAGCGGCCGAGGTGGCGTACACGATTCAGGAGCGCCTCTACAACGACCTGCCTGTGATCGCCCTGTACCTGCAGTGCTTCGACCTGTACGGCGTGAACGAGAGGTCGGATTGGACGGCCCGCAAGGACGAATACGTGCTCGGGAAGGACATCACTATTCGCTAAGGCTCGACCGCGCTCGGGCGACACGGCCGAACTCCGTGAAGTGCATCGGGTAGGCGAGCCTTGCCCCCACACGGCTCGCCTACCCCCAATCTCCTCCCAAGGGAGTCCCGTGGGTCCCTACGCACTCCGACGTTCGCTGCAGGCTCTCTTCGTGATCGCGGCCGTGCTCGTCTTCACGTTCGTGATCCTACGAGCAGTGGGCGACCCGGCGCGGCTGCTGGTCAGCCCCGAGGGGTCGCGCGAGAATCTGGCCGCCATCCGCCATGCCCTGGGGCTTGACGCGCCGCTCCATGTGCAGTTCGTGCGTTTCATGGCCGGCATCGCCCGCGGGACTTCGGCTCGTCCTTCACCTTCGGACGTCCCGCCTTCCCGCTGGTGATGCAACGCGTCCCCGCCACCCTGTTGTTGACGTTTGTGGCGATGGCCGGGGCAATTCCAACCGGCTTGCTCCTCGGCATCATCTCGGCGGTTGGTGCGCCGGAACAGCGTCTTCGACAACATCGCGACGACGCTGGCGGTACTCGGGCGGGCCATTCCCAACTTCTGGCTCTCGATCATGCTGATCGTCCTGTTCGGGGCCAACTTGAAGTGGCTACCACCGTCGGGCTATGGCACCCCCGCGCATGTGGTCATGCCGGCGTTCGCGTTGGGCGCGAGTCTCGCCGCCATGGTGGCCCTCCGACGAGATCGAGCCTGCTCGAGGTGCTCGGTCATGACTACGTTCGGACGGCGCGTGCAAAGGGTCTGAGCGAGCGCGTCGTGTTGACGCGGCATGCCATGAGGAACGCGCTCATCCCGATCATGACCGTGGTGGGTTTGCAGCTCGGCCACCTGTTGGGTGGCGCCATTATTCCGAGACGATCTTCGCCTGGCCAGGCATCGGGGTGATCGCCGCAACTCATCCATGCCGCGGATCATCCCGAAGTGCTGGACCAGAACACGGTGGGCGCACTGGAGAAATTGCGTGGTGCCGACCTGATCGACACCGGGGATGTCGACATTCTGCTGTCCGCCGCGCATCTCTATCACAGCCTCACCCAGATCATGCGGCTCTGCCAGGAGGGGCGGTTCGATCCCGAAAAGGCCCCGCCCGGCCTGAAGGCGCTGCTGAGCCAGGCGGCGACTGTCCCAGAATTCGCGCATATCGCGCCGACGCTCGAAGAGACCCAGCGCGCCGTCGTGGCGTGTTTCGTTAAGCTCATTCGATAGAAGCGGCGGGCGCGGCGACGGAGCAGGCCCGGCAGCGGCGTATAATGAGCATGAAAGGCGCTCAGCAGACATCTCGGCCGGGGGATGACACAGGAAGGAGCGCACGGTTCGTTGGGCCTTTTGGGACGCGGGAGAAAGGCGCGGCCGTGCCGGATCAAAATCCGCCTTCGCAACAGGGAAGCCCCGGCTTTCCCGCCGCGCCGGACGAGGACGCGGTTCTCATCCTGCGCACCGCGGGAGGAGACCGCGCAGCCTATGCGGCCCTCGTGCGCCGCCAGCTTCCGCGCGTGCTCGCCGTTGCCCGGCGGATGCTCGGCAGCGAAGCTCAGGCCGAGGAAGCGGCGCAGGACGCGTTGTTGCGCCTGTGGACCCACGCCGCGAGCTACCAGCCGGAAAAGGCGCGGCTGTCGACCTGGCTGACCAGGATCACGGCCAATATCTGCCTCGATCGGTTGAGGAAAAAAGGAGAGGAAAGCTGGCCGGAAAATTTCGACATCGCCGAGCCGGCTGTGCAGGACCGGCACGTCATGGAAGACCAGGTTGCCGCCAGAGTGAACGCGGCGCTGCAAAAACTGCCGGAACGGCAGCGGCTTGCATTGATCTTGTGTCATTATGAAGAAATGAGCATGGCCGAGGCGGCCGGCGTCATGGAAACGACTGCGGAGGCCGTCGAGTCGCTGCTCAGCCGCGCGCGGCGCAGCCTAAGGCAGATGCTCGAACACGAATGGCGAATGCTGCTTGCCGAGGATGACCCTGTTTGACGGACGTTGGACCAATGAACACGATCTATAACCGGGAGGACTTGCTGAAACAGCTCGAGGACGCGCTCGATCTCGCCGGGGCGAACCCGTCCCGCTGGCCGGAAGCGAGCCGTGCGAGGCTGTCGGCTTTCGTCGAGAGCGACCTGGGCGCCGCGAGGCTGTTCGCCGAAGCCAAGGCGCTCGACCGCGTGCTGTCCTTCGCATCGGCCGGTGCGCCGCGCGCCGGTTTCGAGGACCGCATCCTGCACGCCGCGTCGAAGCTGCCGCAGGAGCCGCAAGCGGGCTCGGCCCAGATCATTGACTTCAGGCCACGCCGACAGCCGGCTCGTCCGCGTCGCGGAGGACCGGACGGTCGCGGCGGCGCATTCTGGGCGGGCGCGGCGATGCTGGCTGCCTCGCTTATTCTCGGCGTCTCGCTCGGGCTGGCGGGCGGGGTTGTGCCGGGGCTGCAGAGCCTTGAGTTTCTAGCCTCCAACGATGTCGATGCAGGGATCGCTTTTTCCGGCTCGCTGTTCGAGCCGAGCGAGCTGCATGATCGAGGGCAGCTATGACCGCCGCGCCGGGCGAAAGCGCGATCCTGATCCGCCGTGCCCCGCGCTGGATGTGGGTCGTGCTGATCGTCTCGCTGTCGATCAATCTGCTGATTGCGGGCATGGTGCTTGGGCGCGCCTGGGCGATCCGCAACGGCTATTGGGACGCAACCGCCGCGATCCAGCGCAGCTACCGCTTCATGAGCAGCCTGCCGCTCGATCAGCGCCGCGAGATCCGCGCGATCTTCTTCGAGCACAAACCGCGGCTGGAGCCTTACTGGCATGACCTTCGCCAGGCGCGCGTCAGGATCGGCGAGCTGATCCGCGGCGGCAGCTACACCTCCGACGAGCTGAACACCGCGATGGATGCGATGTTTCAGAAGGAGCTGAGCGCGAGGCAGGCGGCAAAGCCGATGATCGACGCCATGTTCGCCAAGCTTACGCCCGACCAGCGGGTGCATTTTCTCCGGATCTTCCTGCCCTATTTGGACAACCCGCAAGCGCGCAACGCCGACCTGCTGCAATAAAAAGCGATCGTCTTAGAGCGGGATCACCTTAGCCGGAGACAGTGACAACTTGCGGCCCGCTCTAGATTCGTTAGCTGATCGCGTGATCGAACGGAAAACCGGATTCCACTTTTCCTGATCACGCTCTAGCCCGTCTTATTCAGCCGGGGTGGGATTTGCGCTGGCGGATGTAGCACAAGGCATTGAACTTGCGTAGGAAATGGGTGTCGAAGCCAGCCTGCGCACGTTGCGCCCCGGAGCCACACCCGCCATGTCCGACGATAGCCCGCTCGCCGTTCCTTATTCAGCCGTGTCGCGCAAGAAGGTCACAGCCGCGTTCGATGGCGGCAGGCTTTCCTCCGACAGCGGCGTCATGCTGCTCGGCATTGCAGAGCGGCGGCGCGGTCTCGCCAGAACGCTTGCCGCCCTGATCGCCGACCGCCGCGACCCGGCTCACATCACGCACACGCTTGAGGACATACTGAAAGCCCGCATGCTGGCGATCGCCTGCGGCTATGCCGACGGCAATGATTTCGACTGGCTGCGTTCCGACCCCGCTTTCAAGCTGGCCTGCGGGCGGCTGCCGGAGACGGGCCACGATCTCTGCTCGCAGCCGACCATCTCACGTTGGGAGAACGCGCCGACGCTGAAGGAGATCATCCGCCTGACCTATGCGCTCGTCGATATCTGGTGCCGCAGCTACAAGATGCCACCGGCATCGGTGGTTCTGGACATCGACGACACGCTCGATGTCGTGCATGGCCATCAGGAACTGTCGGAATGGAACGCCCATTACGACGAACGCTGCTTTCTGCCGATCCACATCTATGACACCGCGACAGGCCGGCCGGTTACCATGATCCTGCGTCCCGGCAAAACGCCGTCGGGCAAGGAAGTCCGCGCATGGCTGCGCCGTCTGATCAAACGCATCCGCCGGCACTGGCCCGATACGCGGATCACCATCCGCGGCGATAGCCATTACGGCCGGGAAGAAGCGATGAGCTGGTGCGAAGCAAACAGCGTCGACTATATCTTTGGTTTTGCTGGCAACAGCGTGCTCGACCGCCTGGTCGAACCGGAGGCCGACGATATCCGGGTTCGCCGCGCCGAGGGACAGCTTGCTACCCTGCGCGGTTTTGCCGAAACGCGCTATGCGGCGAAATCCTGGGCCAGGGAACGCCGCGTTGTGGCGCGCATCGAGGCCAGCGCCAGCGATGAGGATGACATGCTCCGCCGCGGGCTCGACATCCGCCATGTCGTGACCTCGCTGGCGAAAGGCAGCGCCGAGGCCATCTATGCGACCCTCTACTGCGCGCGTGGGCAGGCGGAAAATCTGATCAAGCAGCACAAGGCCCAACTCACCTCCGACCGCACCAGTTGCCGTTCACCGCTCGCCAATCAGATGCGGCTCATCCTGCACACCGCTGCTTACTGGCTGCTGCTCGATGTTCGTGATTGCGTGCCATCGTGGCATCCCTTGCGGCAAAGCGAGTTTGCCAGCATTCGCCTGCGTTTACTGAAGGTGGCCGGGCGCTTCGTCGAGACCGCCAGCCGCGTCCGTGTCGCGCTCGCCTCCTGCTGCCCGGAGGCCGAACTGTTCAGCCTCGTTGCCTTTCGGCTGCAGACGTCTGCACCGTGACTGGCGGGGCGCCATCGCCCCGAAACCCATTCCATCCACCCCCAGCGCGTCCGCAGCGTACTCGATCCCAATAGCCCCCCGGGTGTTCCCTGCGGATAAAGCCGCTCGCCCAACGAGAATGCGTATCAGACAAAGCGCTCGGACGCATAAGATGGGCTAGAGCATCTTCAAAATAATCTGAATCGCTGGGGATTCCCAGCACGGGCGGTCTGTGATTTTGTATCCCGAGGTGATTTGGGAGGCATGTATGGCACGAGCATATGGGGTGGATCTGCGGGGTCGGGTGATCGAAGCGATTGATGAAGGCATGTCGGCGCGTGGTGCGGCTGCTCGCTTTTCGGTCGGCATCTCCACGGCGATCAACTGGCACCGGCAGTGGCGCGAAGAAGGATCGCTGGAGCCGGGACGTCAAGGCAAACCGAAGCGTTCGAAGCTTGACAGCCATGAAGCGTTCATCCTTGAACTGATTGAGGAACGCAAGGACATCGCCTTGCACGAAATTGCCGAGACGCTCACCGCAGAGCGTGGCGTATGTAGCTGCGCGGCGACCGTGTGGTATTTCCTCTCCAGACGCGGGCTGACACACAAAAAAAGACGGGCCATGCAGCGGAACAGCAGCGCCCGGACGTCCTCGCGCGTCGTCAAGCCTGGTTCGACGGCCAATCCGATCTTGCCCTTGAAAAGCTGATCTTCATCGATGAAACAGGTGCAAATACCAAGATGGCGCGGTTGCGAGGCTGGGCGCCGAAAGGAGAGCGCTGCCGGTCCGCGGTCCCTCACGGGCACTGGAAAACCACCACCTTCACGGCCGGATTGCGGCTCAACGGTCTGGCTGCCCCATGCTGCTCGATGGCCCGATGCATGGGCCAGCCTTCCGCGCTTATGTGGAACAGGTACTGGTGCCTGAACTCAAGCCCGGCGATATCGTGGTCATGGACAATCTGCCGGCTCATAAGGTCTCCGGAGTTCCGCGAAGCGATTGAAAACGCCGAGGCGGCGCTGCTCTACCTTCCACCTTACAGCCCGGACTTCAATCCCATTGAGATGGCCTTCTCCAAGCTGAAGGCCCTGCTCCGAAAGGCAGCCGCCCGAACTGTCGACGATCTCTGGGAGGTTATCGCAAAAACCCTCGACGCTTTCACGTCCGACGAATGTCTCAACTACTTCACTGCCGCCGGATATGATCCGGAATAAGATGAATCCGCTCTAGGCAAGACGTTTCCGACCGCGCCGGGGATGCCGCCACCGCGCCTGGGAAAGATCGTTCCGGATCCTGATCATTTCCGTCGTCGTTCGCGGGGCGACGGCCGTCCCTCTATTGGACGACCTTCCGCGAGCCTGCATCCGCCTCTGAGCGGGGCGCGCGCTGGATGTCTTCGAACACCGCTTGCAGCTCTTTGGCGCCGTCCTGCGCGGCGTGATAGTCCATCTTGCGGTCCGTCGCCGCAAGCAGAGCCGCCACGGTGTTGTTGCGGCTGGCGACCGGGTTTCGCTCATAGCCGCCGCGCTGGAAGAAATTCGCCGTCGGCACTTTCTCGCGCATCGCCTTGGGCATCGAGATCATGTCGTAGCCGCTGCCGTCGCCGGTCAGGTTCATCATTTCCAGCTCGGCCGCGGTCAGCGGTTTGTCGTAGCCGCGCCGCTCGGCATAGTCGAGCGAGTTGACGAGCTTCTGCGTCTGCAGCAGCGGGCCGATATCGACGTCCAGGATGAGCGCGTGCAAGGCGCGGCCCTTGCTGCCCTGCGATGCGCGGACATGCGTCGCCCAGCGGAACGGCAGGTTGTGCGCATACCGCATCATCCGGCGCAGCGCGGCGATCTTGCTGTTGAGCCGCCGCTTGCGCGCACCGCTCGCAGCCGCGGCGCGCCGGCGGAGTTCCTCGACGATGCGGTCACCATGCTTTGCGATGAGCCCGATCGTGTTGGCGACGAGAAGCTGGTTGTAGCCCAACGCGGTGCTGATCGGGCGTCCGTCCTTGCTGTGTTCGAGGCCCGCCTGCACATCGTAGCGGCCGTTGCCGCCCGCTTCGAACCCGTAAATCCGCACCGCCTGTTCCTTGGTGATGCCGGCCGACAGGGCTGTCCTGCGCATAGGCGCGCTTGTAGTCCAGCTCGGTCTTGGGCTGTTGCGGCACGAAGTGGAACCGCGCCTTCGCATGCCGCAGAAAATCCGCGACGACGGGCAGGTCGGTGGCGGTCCGCTTCGGCTTCTGCGCGGCGCGCCGCGGGATGAAGGCGGGCAGCTTCGGCGCTGAAGGGCCGGAGTAGGTGGGCGGCTGGTCCAGCACATAGTCCTTGAGCGACGCGTCTTCGCCGCGCGCCTGCTTCTTGCGGCGGGCGCTGCGTCTTTCCTCGATATCGCTCCAATAGGCGCGGGCCTTGCGCTCGTAGGCCGAATAGGCCCGGTTGAACGCTTCCGATGCGGCCAGATATTGCCCGACCGCTTTGCGCTCCTCCGCCTTCGAGAACTGCCGGTCCGGAACAGGTGGATCGAGCCGCTCGCCCGCGACTGCCCGGTCCGCGACGAGAACGGTTAACAAAATCAGTAGGATTCGCATTTTTCCGCCGTACGAGAAGATATTCAGCCCCCTGAATGCACGCAAATCGGCCGATTTTCCTGACGTTAAAGCAGATCCACCGGGCTTCGCAAGCCGTTGAATCCGATGAGCGGCAAACAAAGCGGACTCCCCCGATACCTCATGCTATTGTCCGATTGCATTCACTCCGCGTTCACGGGTCGCCTTCAATATAAAATTCGAAATCATGGTCCAGCGTGAACGATCCGCAGGCTCATGGCGTCTTGAGTGTGGGAATGCCTGAATATTGGGTCTTTGGAGGTAGAGAAATATGAATTTTCCCATGACGTTGAAAGCGTTCGCCGTGATTGCCGCCGGTTCGTTCGCGTTCGCTGGCAGCGCCTTTGCCGATGATTATGACCATCATCATCGTCACGACGCCGGCGAGGCAGCGGTCGGCATTATCGGCGAGGTGATTTCCGGTGCCGTGGAAGCGGAAGCAGGCCAAGCAAGCCGAGCGCGAGCATGAGGAGCGCTGTGCCCGCTGGCAGACCCGTTGCGAAGACGGTGCCGAGTGGGCGTGTCGCAAAGTCGAATATCGCTGCGGCGACTGATCCGGTCTACGGCGACGGCGGGAGCAATTCCCCTCCCACCGTCCCGGTCGCCCGACAGCTTGATTATGCCAAGTTCAGACAGCGGCAAAGAGATTTGCGGCTGATTTTTTTTTGCCGCGGCAAGCCGCGCCGATTTTCCTGTATACATCATCAGCTTCCGTGCCCGTGCTCAAATGGCATCGGAAGATGCAACAGCGATGCGCAGCCTGCGCAGATGCCCCAGATATTGTATCCTCGACGATAAATCTTCCTAAAGACCTCTAGCTATTGTAAATTCAACCAATATTTAATGTATTGCTCATGCGCGCAAAGCGCTGCTGCAACCATCATCGGACCGAGCGCTGGAGGCAGCCTTGCCGAACGGAGATTCCTATTATTATGACGGCCCGCTCCCGGCCGACGACGGCGGAACCTACCTGTTTCTCATCTTGCTGATCATCGGCTTCGTGGCAGCGATGATCTGGCTGGTGAATTACGAGCCGGAAAAGAAGAAGGAAAAAGCCGATCTGGCGACAGAGGTCGAAAAGACTTTTGCCGAATTGCGGGAATATGCGGGCACCTTCGGGCGCAAGGACTTCATTCCGTCGCTGGAAGTCGCCCGCGAGAAGGTTCTCAAGGCGATCGCCGATTTAAAGAAGAAGACATAAGCGATTGAGCCCCGCCGCCGGGCAGGCGGAGGCACCGCGTCGGCCTCTTTGCCACGCTCGAAATGGAGCGGGCAAGGGACGTTCCTCGGGGCCGGACTTGCAGGCCGCCGCCCCACGCCGTATCAGTTGTGCAAACCGTCTGGCTTGACGCTCCGCCGCATGTTAAACGGAGGCGGAATTTCCCTGTTACCGATGAGCCCGCCATGTCCGAAAATCCCGCCGCGACCCGCACCGAAACCGACAGCTTCGGACCGCTCGAGGTCCCGTCAGATAAATATTGGGGCGCGCAGACTCAGCGCAGCCTCGGCAATTTCAAGATCGGCGGCGAGACCATGCCCAAGCCGCTGATCCGCGCGCTCGGGATCATCAAGAAATGCGCCGCGCTGACCAATCAGCAGCTCGGCAACCTGGATGCATCGCTGGCCAACGCGATCTCCGAGGCGGCGCAGGAGGTCATCGACGGCAAGCTGAACGATCATTTCCCGCTCGTCGTCTGGCAGACCGGTTCGGGCACGCAGAGCAACATGAACGCCAATGAGGTGATCTCGAACCGGGCGATCGAGATGCTCGGCGGCACGATGGGCTCGAAGAAGCCGGTTCACCCCAACGACGACGTCAACCGCTCGCAATCGTCCAACGACACCTTCCCGACCGCGATCCACATCGCTGCGGCGGAAGAGGTCAACAACAAGCTGTTGCCTGCGCTCGACTATATCGCCAACGCGCTTGAGGAGAAGTCGGCGGCGTGGATGGGGATCATCAAGATCGGCCGCACCCATCTTCAGGACGCAACGCCCTTGACGCTCGGTCAAGAGTTCTCCGGCTATGCGGCGCAGATCCGGCTCGGCATCGAGCGGGTCAAGGCGACGCTGCCGCATGTCTGCGCTCTCGCGCAGGGCGGCACTGCGGTCGGCACCGGCATCAACTGCCCGCCGGGCTTTGCGGAGAAATTCGCCAAATCGGTCGCCGACCTGACCGGGCTGCCCTTCATCACCGCGCCGAACAAGTTCGAGGCGCTGGCCGCCAACGACGCCGCGGTCGAGCTGTCCGGCGCGCTCAACGTGCTCGCGGTAAGCCTGTTCAAGATCGCCAGCGACATCCGCCTGCTCGGGTCCGGTCCGCGCTCTGGCATCGCCGAGCTGTCTCTGCCCGAGAACGAGCCGGGCTCCTCGATCATGCCGGGCAAGGTCAACCCGACCCAGTGCGAGGCGATGACGATGGTCTGCTGCCAGGTGGTCGGCAACAACATGGCGATCACCATGGGCGGCAGCCAGGGACATTTCGAGCTCAACGTGTTCAAGCCGCTGATTGCCTATAACCTCCTTCAGTCCATCAAGATTCTTGCCGAAGCCTCGGTCAGTCTGACCGACAATTGCATCAAGGGGATCGAAGCCAATTCGAGCCACATCGCCGAGCTGATGGAGCGCTCGCTGATGCTGGTGACCGCGCTCGCGCCGAAGATCGGCTACGACAAGGCGACCGAGATCGCCAAATCCGCCCATAAGCACGGCACCACGTTGAAGCAGGAAGCCCTGCGGCTCGGCTATGTCAGCGAGCCGGAGTTCGACGCGATCGTGCGGCCCGAAACCATGGTCGGCCTGGCGACGTGACCCGCCTCCCGCAAAGCGGCGAGCGCGAACGGCTTCGCCGCATGAAGGACCTGCTCGACGGCTGGGATGCCAAAGAGGCGAGGAAGCCGCAAAAGCGGTCGTTGACGATCGCCGGGCATCGCACGTCGATTTCACTTGAGGGACCGTTCTGGGACGGGCTGCGCGCCATCGCGGCGCAGAAGGATGCCTCCGTGGCGGCCCTGGTCACCGCCGTCGACTCGGTCCGCGGCGAGGTCAGTCTTTCCAGCGCAATCCGGTTGTTCGTCTACGATCGCGTCGGCGCACAGGCGGCCGTCGCGGCGGAGCCGGAAAAGCCGAAGGCCGCTGCGCCGAAAAAGCCGCGCGGGGGGCGGAAGAAGACAGCGGCGAAAAGCTCCGCCTAGAGCGTGATCAGGAAAAGTGGAAACCGGTTGATCGTTGGAAATTGCTGCCAAACGAAAAACGGGAGCCGGGCGATCAGGAGCAATCGGATCGAATGAGACTTCAGCGCACGATCATTTCAGCAGATCTCACATGCGCGCCACATATCGTCATCCCCGCGTAGGCGGGGATCCAATAACCCAATGGTTTTTCTGTGGATTACTGGATTTCCGCCCGCGCGGGAATGACGATGTCTCACAAGCTCGTCGGCGTTTGCGTCTCGACTGGCTCGGCCCGACGACCGGATCGGCCTAAACCGATACCCCATCGGCCAGAATGCCGGCGTTATTGCGGAGAGGTGCGCTGCCGCTCCTGCGCGCGAAGCACTTCGCGGATCTGCGCCTCGAAATCGCCCTGGGGCACGGCGTCGCGCTGCGCCTGGGTATCCCAGGCATTGGGCAGGTTCGCCTTGTTCTCTTCCATGCCTGTCGACCAGCCGTTGCCCGTTGCCGGCTCTTTTGCCGGGTCCTTATCGGCATTGCGCGGCGCGGATGCAGATGGAACCGCATACGGTTGCGGCGGCGCGGCCGTGGGCTGCTGCTGCGTGATCGGCGGCTCATCCAGCACCACGGGCGGCGCATGCAACAGCGACTGGGCAGGGATCGAGGCGCCGGAATTGCCCGGCTCCTCGGAGCGTGCCGTCGGCGTGCCGCCGCGCGAAACGGGTTGGTTGCGCGGGGGCATCGAACTCCGCGGGATGCCGCGCTGCTCGTTCAGCTTTTCCAGCTTGTCCATATCCTGATCCATCCGCTTGATGGTCAGGAAGCGCTCGAACTCGTCGGCATAGACCTGCGGCTTGGACGAGGAGAACGAATCCATGGGACCTGCAAAGACAAGACGCACGGGCGGCAAGGTCTGGCCGGCGTCGATCTCCTCGGAATAGGCGATCCGCCACTCGCTATCGAAACGCAGCGAGGCGAGGTCGACCGTCAGATCGGCCGTCGCCTGATAATTGCTGCCGGCAAAATCGGCCTGGGAGATCCGCGCCACGCCGTCCTTCAGCACGATCGGCAGCGCCTCGGCCTTGAATGGCAACCGGCCTTGGCGGAACTCGCCTTCGAGCTTGGCGGTGAGCTGGGCCTTATCGGGAATTTCCTGCTTCAGATAGGTGCGCGCGGCGCTGTGGAGGGCGGATGGCGTCAGCCCGTAGAAGCTGCCCTTCTCCAGGTCGAGCTGGCCTTTTCCGGACAGCACGCTGATCAGTCCGCGCGGGCTGATGCCCTGCCCCTCGAAAGACAGATCGAGATCGCCCTTGCCGCTGACCACCTGATTTCCGCCCTGCGCCCGGCTGAGCGCGGCGAGATCGACGCCCTGAAGCTTCAGACTGCCATTGGCGCCCGCCCGGCCGTTGAGCGCCTCGAGGCTCCCCGACGCCGTTAGCGTGCCGCCATAGATCCGGCCCTTGAAGGCGGACAGGGTCAGCTTGCCGGCCTGGAGCGAGGCTTTGAGCTGGCCCTCGCTGAGGGCGACGTCGTCGCTGAGCACGATGGACGGCGCCTTGACGCTGATGGTGCCGTCGATGGTGCGAAGCGACGCCAGCGAGAAGGCCTGGTTCGGCCAGAGTCCCGGCCCGCCGCCCGCGGCATCGGCGATCTGCGCGGTCACGTCCTGATGATCCCAGTCGACCAGATAGGCGGCGATCTTGGGCAGCGCAACGGATGCCGCATCGATGTCGATCTTCGCCACCGGCCGCTCGCCGGAAACGTCGACATCGACCTTGCCGCGAATGGTCTGGTTGCCGATGCGCAATTGCAGGTCGGCGACCTGATATTGCGATGCCTTTTTCGAGATGGACGCGCGCACGTCGATGGCGCCGGTCACCGGGGTGCCGCCGGGCGAGAGCCGCAGCATCGACAGCGCTGTGGCCGCCTGCGAGGCGCGCAGATCGAGATCGCCGGCCAGCCGCCAGGACGGCTCGTCGAGCAGCGCGATCTGGCCCTCGAAATGGCCGCGCGCCTGAGGCGTGCGCAGCTCGATGCGGCTGGCGAGACCGGATTTCACCGTGCCGAGCGCCGTCACCTTGACGAAGCCGGCACCGGCCTGGGAGGCCGCTTTTTCGAGCGGCACTTCGGGCGCAAGCTGGGCGATCAACCGGCGGCCGTCGGCATTGCCGATGACGCCATCGACGTCGACGCTGGCGTTGCCGAGTTCTTCGAGACTGCCGCGCAGCCGGCCCCGGAAGGTCAGCTCACTGCCGCCGGCGTTCCCGGCGAGCGTCAGCGTCACTGCGCTGTCGCGCGCCACGGCATCGAGGCTGCCGCTGAGCTGGAACGGCGAGAGCGCCTCCATCCGCCGCCGAGCGCCGCGGCTGACGCTGTCGAGCCCGGCCAGACGCGCCAGATTGGTGACGGACTGTGCTGAGGGCGCATCGATCGACAGCTTCAGCGCGCCGTTCGGCTTGCTCTCGAAACCGGTGATGCGGCCGTTCGCCGTCACCTTCAGGCCATCGGTCGTGGCGACGTTCAGCTCGCGGATGTCGAATGTGCCTTTCTCGTAGCGAAAGGCCGAACGCACGTCGCGCGCCTCGA
This sequence comes from uncultured Alphaproteobacteria bacterium, assembly GCA_963727575.1. GTDB lineage: Bacteria > Pseudomonadota > Alphaproteobacteria > Rhizobiales > Rhodomicrobiaceae > JAHQVI01. Next base: position 110,386 of record CAVSIA010000022.1, on the reverse strand, counting down.
AATCTGGAAGCTGAAGCCGGGTTATCAGCAGGCTGACATTCGACTGATCCGCCTTGAACACAGTGCTGAGAACGTCGGCGAGACTGGTCTTGCGCGCCGGCACCGTTTGCGCGGTCCAGTCATCGGTCGACTTGTGCGGATCGACCGGCGTAACGTTTGGCTGCCCTGCCTCTGCGGTCGCCTCATGCCGGTTGCTGTAAAGCGGGCGCAGATCGAGATGCTCGCTTTCCAGCGCCAGGAGCAACCGCGAGTCCTTACCGTAATCGTGGACGAGATCGCCGGTGAACGCGGACTTACCGAGCGAGCCCTTGGCGTCCCGGAAGGCCAGCCGCTCCGGCGTCAGCGTCATCTCGCTCGACAGGGAGAACGTCTCAGCGCTTCCGGTGTCGACCACGCCGAGCGAGGGCGACGACCAGCGCAGCAGGCGCGACAGGTTGCGGCCGCGCAAGGTGAAATTGCCGTTGAAGGCGAGCGCATCGCCGGACGGCAGCGTGCCCTTCACGTCGATATCCGTGTCGCCGGGCAGCTTGCCGACCAGCGTCTCGATCTGCCAGCCTTCGGCATTGTGCGAGGCGACGAAATCCAGCCCCTCGATGACGTCGCCGCCGAGGCCGGCCTGCTGGATCTTGGCGGTGATCTGGCCCCGGCGCGGCTTGAACGACCAGCCTTCGAATACACGCGGCAGCGCCGCGATCGCCATGCCCGGCACCGGCCGCTCCGTGCCCGGGTTGAGACGGAGCATGTGGTCGATGTCGAGCCAGGACGCCTCGATCGAGAGGTCGAGCTTGGGCACGCCGTTCCAGGACGCATAGGCGCTGCCGGTCACCGATTGCGGGCGGTCGTTCTGCGTCACGGTCAGCGTGATGTCGTCGAACTTGGCGTCCTCCAGCGTGATCTTCGCGGAGGCCTTCATTTCGATCGCCTTGCCCGGCAAAGGCTCGGCAATCTGGCCGGGTTCGGCTTGCTTGGCCTTGCTGTCGAGCGCAAGGCGCGCGGCGACCGGGCCGACATAATGGACCGGTCCGTCGAGCCCTTTGATCTCGCCGTCGAGCTGGTAGAGGCTCACGCCGTCGATCGAGCGCAGCGCAGCCTTGAGCCGCAAGCTCCGCTCGGTCTTCGAACGCACGGCGGACAGGTTGATTTCCTTGTCGCCGCCGCCGACGGAACCGAAGCCGGCAAAGCGGAACGGGCCGCTGAGACTGTCGGCCGAGAACGTGCCCGATATCCGGTCGAACCGGGCCGGGGGCTGGCGGGCGCGGCGCAGCTCAATGGCGCCGTCCTTGATGTCGACGCGGTTCAGCACGACCTCGCGCACCGGCAGCGGGATGTTCATGCCGTAGGGGCCGACGCTCTGCCATGTGCCTTCGCCGAACTCGTCGATCTTGAGGCGGATGATCGGCTGGTCGAGCTGGATCGACTTGGCTTCCATCGTCCCGCTGAGCAGCGGCGGCAGCGACAGCACGATGTTGAACGTATCGACCTCGGCGAAGGGGCGCTCGAATTTGCCGAACTCGTCGGAAATCCTCAGTCCCCGGAGACTGAGGCGCGGCACGGGCAGGATGGTCAGGTCGATGTCGCCGTCGATCATCACCGGACGGCCGACGAGCTTGGCTGCCTGAGCTTCGAACTGGGTCTTATAAGAGTTCCAGTCGACGAAGTACGGCAGGGCAAGCAGAGCGGCGAGCCCGGTCACGATGATTGTTGCGAGGGCGCCAAGGAGCGAACCCAACGAAGCCTCCAGCCTGCAAAGGCAGAAATACAGGTCATTTTTGCGAAGTTAGGTTCGGAACAATAAAGGAACCTTACGGCAACGCAACGATCTTACCCGGGTTTAGTATATTATCGGGGTCAAGTGCCGTCTTTATGGCAACCATGACGGCCACACCAGGGCCGTGCTCTTTCCCCAGGAATTTCATTTTACCGCTGCCAATGCCGTGTTCCCCCGTACACGTCCCGCCCATTCGCAGGGCGCGTTCGACAACTCGGTCGCTAAAAGCTTCAACGCGCGCGATTTCTTCCGGGTTTTCCATATCCACGAGCGGCATGACGTGGAAGTTGCCGTCGCCGACATGCCCGACGACAGGTGCGATCAGTCCGAATTCCTCGATGTCGGCATAGGTTTCGGTGACGCATTCGGCGAGCCGCGACACGGGGACGCAGACGTCGGTTACAAAGGCTTTGGCGCCGGGCCTGAGCGCCAGACCGGCCCAATAGGAGTCGTGGCGCGCCTGCCACAAACGGTTGCGGTCTTCGAGCCGCTCGGCCCAGTCGAGCGGTCCGCCGCCTTCCGCCTCGGCCAGCTCCTTGAAGATCTCCACCTGCTCCTGCGCCGCCGCGCGCGTTCCGTGGAACTCGAGAAACAGCGTCGGCACCTCGGGGAGCGACAGCTTCGAATAGGCGTTGGTGGCCCGGATCATCAGCGGGTCGAGCAGCTCGACGCGGGCGAGGCCGAGCCCGAGCTGGATCGCGGTGGTGACGCTCCGGCAGGCGCCGTCGAGCGTCTTGAACGGGCAGACCGCCGCCAGGATCGCCTCGGGCACGCCGAACAGCTTCAATCTCAGGCTGGTCGTGATGCCGAGCGTGCCTTCCGAGCCGACCATCAGCCGGGTCAGGTCGTATCCGGCCGAGGATTTGCGCGCCCGGCCGCCGGTCTTGACGACGCTGCCGTCGGCCATGACCACGGTCATGGAGAGCACCAGTTCGCGCATGGTGCCGTACCGCACCGCCATGGTGCCGGATGCGCGTGTCGCCGCCATGCCGCCGATCGTGGCGTCCGCGCCGGGGTCGAGCGGGAAGAACAGCCCGGTGTCGCGCAGGTGCGATTCCAGCTCCTTGCGGGTTATCCCCGGCTCGACCTCGCAGTCCAGATCCTCGATATTGACCGCGAGAACGCGCTTCATATGGGCAAAATCCAGGCTGACGCCGCCGCGCGGGGCGTTCAGATGGCCTTCGAGCGAGGTGCCGACGCCGAACGGGATGATCGGTGTGCCGCTTTCCCGGCAAAGCTTGACGATCTCGACCACCTCCTCGGTGAATTCGGGAAAGATCACCGCTTCCGGCGGCTGGTTGGGGATCCAGGTGGTGGTATGGCCGTGCTGTTCGCGCAAGGACCGGCTGTCGGAATAGCGCGAACCGAAACGCGCCTTCAGCGCGGCCAGCGTATCGGCGCGGGCTACGCTGCGGTTATCGTTGGCAAATCTGGTGTCGGTGGTGGTCATAGGGGCGCTCCCGGCTTATTTCGCCAAATTCGAATGGCTTATGCGGCGATGATAGCCGGATTAAGCGCGATCCGCTAAAGGATGCGACGCTTCGCTTTAACGGCCGGCTTCAACACGGCAATCACAAATTCGATCAGATTTGGTGTCATCGAGCAGGTTTGCCAAAATCGGAGGATATGCATGACGCCTCGAAACCGCGCCGCGTTCGGCTGTCTCGCTATCGCGCTGGCTGCAATGCTGGCTCCTGGCCGCGCAGCCGCGGAGGACGACCTGCAGGCGGCGCGCTCGGCGCACCGGACGGTGGTGGTCAGAGACGCCAGCTATGCGGACCAGGTCGAGGAGCCGCCGTCCGGCGTGCTGGACCTGGTGAGATACACCTCGCCGGCGGGTGAGCTGGCCGCCTATCTCAGCCCCGATCCGGGCGACGGCATCAGGCATCCGGCGATCGTCTGGATCCTCGGCGGCTTCGGCAACAGCATCGGCGCGACGGCGTGGGAGAAGGCCGATCCGGCGGACGATCAGTCGGCTTCGGTCTACCGGGATTTCGGCATCGTCATGATGTATCCCTCGCTGCGCGGCGCCAAGGGCAATCCGGGGCAGGTCGAATCCTTTTACGGCGAGGTCGACGATATCGTGGCCGCAGCGAAGTTCCTCGCCGCGCAGCCGCATGTCGATCTGCAGCGCATCTATCTGGGCGGTCACAGCACGGGCGGAACGCTGGCGCTGCTGGCGGCTGAGTCGACCCGGCTGTTCCGTGCGGTGTTCGGCTTCGGGGCGGTCGGCGTCGCGTCCGAATATGGCGCGGAGTCGCTGGCCTTCGATGTCAACAGTGCGGAGGAAGACCGCCTGCGCAGCCCGCTCGATCATCTCGGCGCCGTCCGCAGTCCGACCTTTCTGATCGAAGGCACCGACGACCCGTCCAACGTCGACAGCTTGACCCAGATGCAAGCGAGCGGACCGCCGCAGACCATCCGGTTCGTCCAGGTGCCCAAGACCAACCATTTCAGCGTCCTTGCGCCGATCAACAGGCTGATCGCGGAAAAGATCGCTGCGGATACGGAAACCGAGGTGAGTATCGAGCTGACGCCCGCCGAAGTGAAGGACGCCGTCCGCCGAATGGCAAAATGACCCGCGCATCGCGGGGAGGCGGATGGCGGGTGCGCGCAAGGTCGGCGCACCCGCCCGCATGACGGCCGGTGATGCAGGGCCCGACAGTCAGATCATCTTGTCTTGTGTGCGTCGCTCAAGTTCATCTGACGCTTGTGGCCGGCTTGGGAATGGTCGCCGGGCAATGTCGGCTTAGGTTTGGCGCTGAGGTTATTGCTCGCCGATGCATCCAGCATGCAAACCCAGTTGCCCTGGATTTTCACCGACTTGTAACCGGGCGCACAGGCGGACGCTGTGCCGGCCAGAGCGATGGTGGCGGTTGCGGCGATGGCAGTGGCAATAAGCGCGTTCTTCATGACATTACCCTTTTTTTTCAGAAGGCTGGATTGCCTCCCTTAAAGGCTTGGTCGTCATGCGCCTCGGGGAGGTTCAATCCGGCGCCGGGGGATGGATCGGAACAAGCGTTTCGCTTGCACGGTAGTTGCGCGATCCTCGCGTGTGGCGGCATCAAGAGCGCACCATTGAGCGAGCGTGCTGAGAAAGTCGAATGCCATGATCAATGCCGGATGGACGATCCGCGGCGCATGTCTCGCTGCATCCGTGACATTGGGGCTGATGTCGTCAGCTCTTGCCGAAGCCCCTCAGCCCGACGGCCGCGCTCAAAATTTCGACAGACTGGAGGACATTCCCGCGGAAGCGTTCGCCGGCCTGTGCACCTCGATGCAGATCTTCGCCGCCACGCCGGATGCGTCGCAGATGAAATGGGTGATGCCGTTTCCCAAGGATCGCTGCATTCAGAGCCATATTCGTGTGCTCAACGACATTGGCCCGGCGCGCGTCGACGAGCTCTTCAAGCGCATGAGAGGTCACGAGGGAGCGCGGGCCTGCATCAAACGGAAGCGTTTGCCGACCGCGGACGCGTGCATGGCTCAGGCGCGTATGAATGTCGTCAGGCTCTTTATCGGCTTCGAACTGACCGGCACGATCTGCGCGGAATTGATGCGCGAGCGGGCCGGCGACGTAGCCATCAGCGGCGTTTGCGTGCCCTACGTGTTCGCCGAGGATCGCGACACCGAATGGAAGACCTTCCTCGCCGGGCTCTACTCCGGGACCAACCAATGGTTGGAGAAGAGCTGTATCTCGGAGAGAAAGACCGGCACTACGAATATCGTCACCGATGCAGCCGCCACCCTGTTCGCGCCCGACAAAACCATGGCAGCCGCGGTCGCCCGTCTACGGGGTGCCGGGTTCGAATGCAAGCCGGGTGTCAGTTCCGACAAAGCCGGCGAACAGATCTGCAGCAAAAATCTCGGCGGCAATCGTTTCAAGCGCAAAGCGGGCTCCGCGGACAAAGTCTATGCGGTGTTCTTCGGCGATACGGTCAAGGTGTCGATCGCGGGGGATGCGAGCGGCGCCGTTTCTGACATTTGTACGAGCATGGTCAGCGTCGGCTTATAGACCGGGAAATTTCGCCGCGATGAGAGCCGCGGCCTCACGGCCCGCCAATTGAACAAAAGACGGCGTCCCTGCGTTTCGCCTTCTCTACGAAGACGAAGAGATTTCGCCATGACGCTTCTCACGACAGCTCCACTTGTCGCCGCCTTTGTCGCAGCGACCAGCATCGCGGCGTTCGCCGCCGACGCTCCGCCTACGGATCAGCTCGCCCATGGCAAATACATCGCCACCGCCGCCGACTGTCAGTCGTGCCACACCTCCAATCCGGATCAGCCTTTTGTGGGCGGGGTCGAGCTGAAAACGCCGTTCGGCACGCTTGCCGCGCCGAACATCACGCCGGACAAGGAGACCGGCATCGGCAATTGGACGCGTGCAGATTTCGAGGGCGCCCTGCGTCATGGCATTGCCAAGAGCGGTCTACCGCTCTATCCGGGGATGCCCTACACCAGCTACACCAAGATGACCGATGCCGATCTCGATGCGCTGTGGGCCTACATGCGGACCGTCGCACCGGTGAAGCACGATGTGACGGTCAATCGGCTGCCTTTCCCTTTCAACGTCCGCCCGAGCGTTTACGCCTGGCAGGCGATGTTCTTCGAGGCAGACCGCTTCCAGCCCGATCCGTCCAAGAGCGCCGAGTTCAATCGCGGCGCCTATCTCGTCGAGGCGCTTGCCCATTGTTCGTCCTGCCACACGCCGCGCAATGCGCTCGGCGCGCAGATCAACAGCCGTTTTCTGCAAGGCGGGAAGATCGAGGAATGGTTCGCTCCCGACATCAGCAACGGCGAAGCCTCGACCATCCGGGACTGGTCGAAGGCGCGGCTGACGAATTTCCTGCGCGGACACACGGCGGCGCACCGCGTGACGCCCTTCGGGCAAATGGCCAAGGTGGTCTATGACAGCCTGTCACAGCTTACGGCCGAGGATGTCGGTGCGATCGCAGCCTATCTCAAGGAGCGCAAACCCGGCGAGACCGGGACGAAGCCGCAGTTCGTCAGCCTGACGACCGAACAGCGGGATACCGGCCGCGGGATCTACGAAGGGCGCTGCATGAGCTGCCACGGCAAGAGCGGCGAAGGCGTTGCCGGCCTCGGAGCGAAGCTGGCGGGCAACGAGGCGGTGAGCAAGGCGAAGCCCTACAATGTCCTCTCCGTTCTACTCGAAGGCATCGAGCCGCATGGCATCTGGGGGACGATGCCGCCCTTTGCCGATACCTCTCGAACCAGCAGATCGCCGATGTGGCCAACTATGTGCGCACGGCGTGGGGCAATGACGCTGCGACCGGGATCACCGCCAACGACGTCGGCGGGTGGCGGAATGCTGTCTCGAAGCCGAGCCCGGCGCTGCGCAAGGCGCTGCCCTGTCCGGACGTCGCCGCCGACCGGCTGGACGACCAATTGCGTGTGGAGTTGCGGGCGCTCGGCGTCAACGACATCGACCGGGCCGCGTTAGGCAAGATTTACCAGGCGCATGTCCGGCGTTTTCCCGGGCTCAACTACAGCGACCGCGTGGTCGCGCTGTCGGGCGCCTATTGCCGCGACATCGCGGAGACGCTGCCCAACCGGGGCGCTGTGCTGAACCAGCAGCTTGCCTTCATGAATGCGCTCGGCGAGGTGGCCGGGGGCGGCTCGGAGCAGGGGGACGTTGAGCGGCATTGAGGCGCGGCGCTGGCATAACCTATTTATCGGCCTCGACGGCGGCGGTGCGATGCGGCGTCGGGCTCGTCAGCCGCTGGACCTGGCTGCTCGTCATGGTCAGCAAGCGCGTCCGCGTGTCGAATTCGGCGGTAATCGCATAGGCGGACTGGCAAATGTCGAGCCCATCCTTCTTCACCGGCTGGTAGCCGGGCGCACAGCCGCCGAGGCTGGGGCCGAAACGGCGCCGAGCGAGACGGCGATTGCGCAGGCAAACAGTGACTTTTTCATGATGGCCCCCCTATCGGCAGCGAGGCGGAAGCGCCACGCTTATCGATCTGTCGCCATGGGGGACCGCAAGGTTCAATGGCCGATGGTGAAGGTGGGAGGAAATCCTCGAACCGGAACCCGCCGGTTGGGTTGGCGGGCGGCAACCGGCAAACAAAAATGGTGGACGTGCGAGAAGAAACCTCGAACCGGAACCCGCCGGTTGGGTTGGTGGGCGGCAACCGGCAAACAAAAATGGTGGGCTCCCGAGGAGTTGAACCTCGCGACGCCGCCCTCCTGTTTCATAGTCCACGGGGTTACAGTCCGCTGGAGGGAAAGGAGCCCTTCCGGTGCCGGTGAGAGGAACAACCTCGAACCGGAACCCGCCCGTTGGGTTGGTGGGCGGCACGGGCCAACCGAAATGGTGCCGGTGAGAGGAACATCCTCGAACCGAAACCATCGCGCGCAGGGTTGGCGTGGCGGCTGCGCGCAAGCAAAAATGGTGCCGGTGAGAGGAACATCCTCGAACCGAAACCATCGCGCGCAGGGTTGGCGTGGCGGCTGCGCGCAAGCAACCACCAATGGCGGCGCGAAGCCTACGGTCCGAAACCGTGAAATCTCATGAAGTCATTGATTTATTAGGGAAAAATTGGCGCACCGGAGAAGATTCGAACTCCTGACCCCCAAATTCGTAGTCTGGTGCTCTATCCAGCTGAGCTACCGGTGCTGAAAAGAAAGGCCGCCTTTTGGGGCGGCGGTCGGCTGAAAAGCCGTCTTCTCCCACTCTTCTAATGTTTCGAGCGGCCGAATGCAAGTATCCCGCGGCCCTGATGTTCATTCTGGCCACTGGAATTTCCATGAGCCCCGGCCGGATTGGGCAATTTGACGTGGAACGTGGCCCCGTTTTCCGTTTCGTCGAGCCAGATCTCGCCGCCATGGGCGCGGGCGAGTTCGGCGGAAATCGCAAGTCCCAGCCCCGTGCCGCCGACGCGCATCGATCCTTGAAACGCCTTGAACAGATTTTCGCGGGCGCGCTTGGGGACGCCGGGGCCGTTATCGCCGATGCTGATGACGATATTCTCGCCCTCCTGCGCCGCGGACACGACGATTTCCGGGGCGTCGATCTCGGTGGCCGCTTCAAGCACCTGCATGGCGTTGCGCACCAGATTGCTGCAGGATCCGGTAAAGCTGGCCGCGATCGGCGTCGACTTCGAGCATATCGTCGGCCTGGACGCGCCAGGCGACGCGCTCATGTCCCGGCAGCCCGAAACTTTCCCCGACTTCCTCCAGAAGCGCCTTGATTAGAAACCGGTGCCGCTGAGGCGGGGCTTCTTCGGCCCGGCCGTAGCGGAGCGTTTCGGCGCAGAGCGAGATGGCGCGGTCGAGCGAGGAAATCAGCTTCGGCACGAATTTCTGCACCATCGGGTCGGCGCTGGCGCTCAGGCGGTCGGAGATGAGCTGCGAACTCGCCAGCATATTGCGCAGATCGTGATTGATCTTGCTGACGGCGAGGCCGAGCGCGGCGAGCCGGCTCTTCTGGCGAAGCATCGTCACCAGCTCGTTTTGCATGGCGGCGAGCTGCTCCTCCGCCATGCCGATTTCGTCGGAGCGGGTCGATGGCACGATGACCCGGCTGGCGTCCTCGGGATTCTCGCGAAAGCTGACCATGTTCCAGGTCAGCCGCGTAGCCGGCCGGACCAGGAACCAGTTCAGAGTCAGATAGACCAGGCTGGCGGTAAAGACCGAGATCAGGATCGACAGAAGCAGGATATTGAGGGCGAAGCCGTAAACCGCCTTTTTGAGCGGGGTTTCGGTCATCACGATTTCGACGGTGTCGTCGGAGAGTTCGGGACGGCCGACGACGCGGATCAGCCGGTGACGCTCCGAGACGAACACATAGAGCGCGTCCCCGATCAGCTCCAACCAGCCGGCTTTCGTCAGGTCGAACGAAGCCGAAACCATCCCCGGCACGGTCGTGCGCAGGACCAGCACGCGCGCGCCGCCGCGCTGGATGGCGAGGCTGTGCACCATCGTCTTCATCAGCAATTGTTCGGCGAGCTTCTCGGGCACCTTTTCGCTAGCCGACGCCTGGGCCGCGAGCGAGGCGATCTGAGCAGCGGCGAGGCGCTCCATGAGGAAGTTCTTGCGGAAATTGGCGACCGAGGGAACGAAGATCAGCACTTCCGCCAGCATGACGAAGCCGATGGTCAGCCACAGCAGGCGCGCGGACAGCCCGAAGCGGAAGGCGCGCCGCTCGCATCGGCGGCCCTCAGCATTTGACGGATCGGGAAGAGCTTTGGTCTCTTCCGAATTCGACGAAAATGGAGCCAATTCCGGTCAACTCAAAATTGCTGTTCTTCGTTTCTAGCCCAGTTTCTTAAGCCAACCAACAATTCTCTTAACCAGAGGGCTGGTCAGTTTTGGTACGAAGTAATTGATTGCTGCGCGCTTATTGATCTCCGCAAGTGTCGGGTAAGGCGAAACAAAGCTGGCCATATGCTTAATGCCGATCTTCTTCTGCATGGCCAGGCTCCACATCTGGATCAGTTCGCCGGCATGTGCGCCAACCATGCTTGCACCGAGTATTTTTCCCGAGCGGTTGGTGATCACTTTCAGGAAGCCCTCGGTCTCGCGCTCGGCCTGCGCGCGGTCGTTCTCCATATAGGGCCAGCGTAGAACGTTGATCTTGCTGCCGTATTTCTCGCGCGCCGCCGCCTCCGTCAGGCCGACATGAGCCAGTTCCGGATCGGTGAAGGTGACCCAGGGAATGGTCGAATGGTCCGCCTTTGCCGGCAGATGGAACAACGCGTTCCGGACCACGATCGAGGCGTGATAGTTGGCCACGTGGGTGAATTGCGGTCCGCCGGAGACATCGCCGATCGCGTAGACGCGCCGGTTGGACGTCTTGAGGCCGGAATTGACGGTAATGCCATGCCGGTCGTGCTTGATCCCGGCGGCCTCCAGATTGAGGCTGTCGAGCGCCGGGCGCCGTCCGACGGCGAGCAGCAAATGGCTGCCGTCCAGCGTGTAGGACTGCCCGTCCTTGGCGAAATTGACCCGCACGCCGCCGGCGAAGCGTTCGGCCCGCTCCAGCCGCGCCTTTTCCAGGATCGTGACGCCCTCCTCGGCCAGGCGCCGCAGAACCAGCCCGCGCACCTCCTCGTCGTCCCGCGCCAGCGGCGTTGCCGCCTCCAGAACCGTGACCTGGCTGCCGAGCCTGCGATGCGCCTGTGCCATTTCCAGGCCGATCGGGCCGCCGCCGATGATGATCAGATGCTGCAGGAAGCCCGGCGCGTCGAAGATCGTCTCATTGGTAAAGTAAGGCGATGGCGTCGAGGCCGGGGATCGGCGGGATCGCGGGCGAGGAGCCGGTCGCGATCACGAAGCGCCGCGCCTTGATCTCATATTCGCCGGCGAGCAACCGTCGAGCGGTCGCGGAACGCCGCCTCCGCCGAGGACGACCTTTACGCCCATCCCGGTGAAACGCTCCACCGAATCGTTCGGCGCGATGGCGGCGATCACCTCGTGCACATGGGCAAGCACCGCGCGGTGGTCGATCTGCGGATCGACGGGGGTGATCCCGAACGGCCCGGCGCGCGCGCATCGTCTTCGGCACGTTTGGCCGCGGCCAGCAGGGCTTTCGACGGCACGCAGCCGTAATTCAGGCAGTCGCCGCCCATGCGGTGCCGCTCGATCAGAACCACGTCCGCGCCAAGCTGCGGCCGCGCCCGCCGCGACCGACAAGCCGCCCGACCCGGCGCCGATCACGCAAAGATCAGGCGTTAGCTGATGTGCCATTCAAGTCCCCCGTAATTTCGCCGCCGCAAATCAAGCCGCCCCCGGCTTTCCCCGCCAGAACTCTTTTAACGATCGCGGGGATGAGCGCAACGATGCCGAGGGCCGCAAAGGCGATAAGTAGCTCGGGCGTCAACAGGCTTGCGGGGTCGAGATTGAACGAACACGCCCCCGGAGCCGGATTTTTGGCGAGGCAGTCGCGATAGGCGGCCTCATGCACGGCCAGGACGCTGTCCAGGCCGGCGCCTGTGAGCGCGAAGGCGAACGTGCCCGGGATGATGCCGAGAACGGTTGCCACGATGTAGGTGCGGAGTTTGACGCCGAGCAGGGCCGGGGCGAGATTGACCAGCCAGAACGGGAAGGCGGGGACCAGCCGCAGGAAAAGCAGATAGCTCATGGCATCCTGCTGAAAGCCGGCGCGCAGCTTTTCCAGCTTCGGACCGGCCCGCCGCGCCAGCGGGGCCGCAAGCGCGCCTCTCGCCAGGAGAAACACCGCCACGGCGCCGATGGTAGCCGCGGTCACCGTCGCCAGGCCGCCGACGAGCCAGCCGAACAGCAGCCCACCGGCAAGCGTCAACGGCGCGGCAACCGGCAGCGACAGCGCGACGACGGCGGCGTAAAGTCCGGTATAGGCGAGGATCGCCAGCGGGTAATGGCCGGAGACCCAGGCACCAAGGTCCTGCCGGTTCTCGGCAAGCTTTTGCAGCGATACATAGTCGAGCACGCCCGACCACCACACCAGCACCGCGCCGCCGCCCAGCATGAGCAGCGGCAAGAATCCGGATGGCAAGCGGCGTTCCCGGCGCTACATCGTCCTTTTCGGACAACCCCGCCCGCTCATGCATAAAGCAGCCCTTTCCCAGGCCAAAGCGCAGATAATGTTCGCATTATAGAATACGCCCATGTCGCCGCGGCGGTAGGGGCCATCAATCCAACGTGAAGCCCCGCCAGCGAATGTGAGGCTCCGTGATAGGCGGTGGCTAGCCGGTCCAAGACCGAAAAACACTGGAGACGCCCCGGCAAATCGGCGTTGCGCATTTGACTTATGCACCGGCGCATCCCTATATGCTCGTAAATCTAGCGGACAATAAGCGTCGATCCACGCGGTAAGCAGCGACCGGCGGGGAATTAGCCAAGACTGAGACTCAATCAATGACCCAACGAACCTACCGCCCCAGTGGCCTGAAGCGGAAGCGGCGGCACGGCTTTCGCGTGCGCATGTCAACCAAGCCGGGCCAGCGCGTTCTTGCGCGGCGTCGCGCGAGAGGACGAAAGCGCCTGTCGGCCTGACGATGGCGCGGAAGGATCTCTTTTGCGACTGGAAACGCTCAAGCGCCGTTCGGAATTCGATCGACTTCGGCATGGGCGGAAATGGGTGGCGAAAGGGTTCATTTTGCAGGGCGCTGCACGACAGCCGGATATCGGGGCGGGACTGCCGCGCTTCGGTTTCGTGGTCGGCAGCAAGGCGCTGAAGGACAAGGAGCAGGGCGGCGCGGCAAAACGCCCTGGCGCCGTGTTGCGCAATCGCGCCAGACGGAGACTGAAAGAGGCGGTGCGGCTTCTCGCGGAGGGGCACGCTCGCCAGGATTATGATTATGTGATTATTGGGCGGCGCGAAGCGCTTCACCAACGCTTTGCCGATCTGTTAGAAGAGCTTCAACTCGCATTCGGCAAAGTCAACCGCACGCCGCGCACCGATGATGGCGACGCCGCTCCGAAGAAGGGGCGCAGGGCGTCGGCAAAAACAATCCAGGCGGCAAAGTGAAGGAATTCAGACGCAGCGCTGTCCGGCGTCTTGCTCAGAGCGATCTCGAATGATGGATGAGAATAATCGGAATTTTCTACTAGCCCTCGTGCTCTCGGTGGTGGTGATCTTCGCCTGGCAGGCGTTCTTCATTCCGAAGGACGTCCAGAAGCCCCGCCCGCAGCAGACCGCGGAGCAGTCGCAGCAGACGCCTGCGAGCCAGCCCGGCGCGGTGCCGCAGCCCTCGGTGGACAATGCGCCGGCCGCACCCGGGTCGGCCGCGTCATCCGTGCCGACAACGAAAACGCGCGAGGCTGCCATTGCCAATTCGGCGCGGGTCCGCATCGATACGCCCAGCCTTGACGGCTCGATCGCTTTGAAGGGCGCGCGAATCGACGACCTGACGCTGAAGCTGTTCAAGGAAACGGTGAAGCCGAACAGCGAGTCGGTGACGCTGCTGTCGCCGTCCGGCAGCCCGCATCCCTACTACTCCGAGCAGGGTTGGACCGCGGCGCCGAATTCCGGCGTGAAGGTGCCCAATTCGAGCACCGTGTGGACTGCGGAAGGTCAGGGGACGCTGACGCCCGAGCATCCGGTTACGCTGACCTACGATAATGGCGGCGGGCTGACCTTCCGGCGGACCGTCGCCGTCGATTCGGATTATATGTTCACCATCACCCAGGAGGTGGAGAACAAGTCCGGCAAGCAGGTGACGCTCTACCCCTACTCGCTGATTTCCCGCCACGGCCAGCCGCAGACGGCGAACTTCTACATTCTGCATGAAGGGCTGATCGGCTTTCTCGGCGACGAGGGCCTGAAAGAGATCAAATACAAGCAGGCCATCGAGGACGGCACCAAGACCTTCAAAGGGATGTCGGGCTGGGTCGGCATTACCGACAAATACTGGGCGACGGCGGTTATCCCGGATCAGAAAGCAGCGTATGATGCCCATTTCAAATCCTGGAACGCAAATGAGCGCCAGGATTTCCAGAGCGATTTTCTGCTTGGGCCGGTGAAGGTCGACGCGGGCGCGAAACAGTCGGTGACGTCCCGCCTGTTCGCCGGCGCCAAGCAGACCCATCTGCTCGACAATTACGAAGAAAAGCTCGGCATCAACCGCCTGGAGCTGCTGATCGACTGGGGCTGGTTCCACTTCATCACCAAGCCGCTGTTCTTCGCGCTCGACTTCTTCTACCGCCAGATCGGCAATTTCGGCATCGCCATCCTGATCGTCACCGTGCTGGTCAAGCTGGCCTTCTTCCCGCTCGCGAACAAATCCTACGAGTCGATGAGCAAGATGAAGAAGCTGCAGCCGGAGATGGTGCGCATCCGCGAGCGCTACGCGGACGACCGCGTGAAGCAGCAGCAGGCGATGATGGAGCTGTATAAGAAGGAGAAGGTCAACCCGATGTCGGGCTGCCTTCCGATCGTTATCCAGATCCCGGTGTTCTTCGCGCTGTACAAGTCGCTCTACATCACCATCGAAGCGCGCCAGGCGCCGTTCTTCGGCTGGATTCACGACCTTTCCGTGCCCGATCCGACCACGGTCTTCAATCTGTTCGGACTGCTCCCGTGGACGCCGCCGCACTTCCTGATGCTCGGCGTCTGGCCGATCATCATGGGCATCTCCATGTTCGTCCAGATGAAGCTGAACCCCGCGCCGGCCGATCCGGTGCAGCAGAAGATCTTCACCTATATGCCGATCCTGTTCACCTTCCTGCTGGCGTCATTCCCCGCCGGTCTGGTGATCTACTGGACGTGGAACAACACGCTGTCGATCATCCAGCAGTCGGTGATCATGCGCCGGCAGGGCGTCAACGTGAACCTGCTGGAAAATCTCGGCTTCAGCCGGAAGAGCGCGAGTGCGCGAAAAACCTGATGCGGACGGCGGCGTCTTGAAACGCCGCCGCTATCGGTGCGGCGCAAAATAAAACCCGCCGCAAGAGGCTCGCGGCGGGCCGGAACAGTGCCCCAGGGAATGAGGAGAATCACTGTCCCAATTCGGGAGAAATTCTCCTATTTGTCCTTGTCGGCTTTCGGGGCCGGTTCCGGCTGTCCCGAATAGCTGGTGGGCTCGTTACCGCCCTGAATGATCTCCTGATACCCTTCCTTGCGATGAAGATTGAACGTCACCGGCTCATCGCCGGAACCACCGAAATGCCATTCCACCGCGGGAATATCTGAAGCGTAAGGAGACGAGGTCGTAGACTGGGCGGAGGCTCCGGTGCTCAGCGCTAAGCCCATGATCAGCGCAACCGGCAGTTTGAACTTAAGGGACATGACGTCAATCCTTCCATGGATCAAAACGTTATGCCCTCTCCCACATCCCCCTATATGTGTTCGCACCTGCGAAATGCGAGCTTTTTTTTCATGCTTTCTTAGCCTGGGGGATATGTGGAATTTGCATGCCGTGCGGCCGGATCGGGCGGCACGCCGCCGCGAATGGCCGATCCGGCGCGGCGGCGTTGGCGCGGGACGCCATTACCAGCGGCAGTGACGCACGCCCCAACCATCCACCCAGCAGCGGTTCGGATGCGCGGCGCGCGGCACACAGCGGACCGGATAGCATCCCGGCCCGCCATAACGGTGCCAGCGCGAAACGCCCCAGCGCGGGATATAGCCGAACTCGCAGGACCGGTGACAGCCATGCACCTTCTGCACGAGGTTGTCAGGTTTCGGCGTCTGCATCGCGGTCGGCGACATGGCAAAGGCGGTGGATGCGCCGAGGCTGGCGATGGCGGCGAGGGTCAGAGCCGCAAGCCGAGCTTTCGGGCGCCCGGGGATGGCGATACGCGACAGCAGATGAGACATGAGATCGTGCCCTTTCTCAGCGGGAGCCTTTCCGTTGGCATCTGGCTATACGGGCAGCGTCGGCACGATCTTTCGCGGACGATTGTAATTTTTTCTGACGCCGGATTGGCGCCGCGAAGCATGGCGCCGCGGTCGTGCAGGTGGTAAAGGGTGCGCATGAACGCCGTCGATGAAGAACAAGCAAAAGCGCTCGCGCGTGACGCCGAGCAGCTCTTCCGCCTGCCCTGCATTTTCGTCAAGGGCGTGGTCAACGCCGCCGGGCTACCGGACGAGCCGCTGCCGGAGGTGGCGTTTGCGGGACGGTCGAATGTCGGCAAGTCCAGCCTGCTCAACGCGATGATCGCGCAAGGCCAGCTTGCGCGGACGTCGAACACGCCGGGGCGGACGCGCGAGGTCAACTATTTTCGGCTCGGCGATGCGATGCATATCGTCGACATGCCGGGCTACGGCTATGCCAAGGCGCCGAAGAACATGGTCGAAGGCTGGCAGCGCCTCGTCTACGACTATTTGCGCGGCCGCACCCAGCTCGAGCGCGTCTTCCTGCTGATCGACAGCCGCCACGGCATCAAGGCGAACGACCGCGAAGCCATGGGCCTGATGGACAAATCCGCCGTCTCCTATCAAATCGTGCTCACCAAGATCGACAAGCTGAAAACCGGCGAGGCCGCCAAGGTGATGGCCGCCACCGAGGCCGAAATCGCTAGGCACCCGGCCGCCTTCCCGGAGCTGATCGCAACGTCGGCGGAGAAGAAGACCGGCATGGACGAGCTGCGCCAGGCGGTAGCGCGCGCTCTGATCTGACCACCCGCCCGCAACACGCACTTGCCAGACTGCGCGAAGGCAGGCTAATAGCGCGAACGCTCGCGCGGGGCCGCATTCCCGCCTGCGGGCGGTTTCGAATGGAAGTCCCATGCGCCTGACCGCATTTTATCGCATCCGCTGTGCGAGCGAGGAGATCGCCCGCAAGGCCGAAGCGCTCGCCATAGAGCAAAGCGTGGAGATGCCGCTCGACGCGATCGGCGACCGGTTCGTGCTGGACGAGATCGTCGGCCGGGTCGATGAGATCGCGGACTGCGGCGACGGCTCATTCCGTGTGCGTGTCGCTCTTGCCGCGGCGACCGCCGGAGACGAGCCGGGACAGCTCATGAACATACTGTTCGGCAACAGCTCGCTCCATGAGGACGTGACGCTGGAGGATGTCGCGCTGCCGCCGCAGATGGTGGCGGCGTTTTGCGGCCCCTCGGCCGGCATCGCGGGCCTGCGCGAACGCGTCGGCGCGGGCGCCCGCGCGCTCACCTGCGCGGCGATCAAGCCGCAAGGGTTGCCGCCGGACGCGCTGGCCGACCTCGTCTATCGCTTCGCCGCGGGGCGCATCGATTTCGTCAAGGACGACCACGGCCTTGCCGATCAGCGCTACAGCCCGTTCGCCGACCGGGTCAAAGCCTGCGCGGCGTCTGCAAGACGCGCGGTCGCCGAGACCGGCCACGCCACGCGCTACCTGCCCAGCCTTTCGGGAAATCTCGACCGGCTTCGCGAGCAGATCGACATCGCGCGGGCCGAGGGCCTGGACACGCTGCTGATCGCGCCGATGGTCGTCGGTCTTCCCGCATTCCACGCCGTCACCCGCGAGAACCGCGACATGGCCTTCCTCGCCCACCCGGCTTTTGCCGGCGCCGCTCGGATCGCCCCGCCTTTGCTGCTCGGCAAGCTGTTCCGCCTGTTCGGCGCCGACGCCGTCATCTTCCCCCATTACGGCGGACGGTTCGGCTATTCGGCGGACACCTGCGCCGGGATCGCCGCCGCTGCGCGCGGCGCTTGGGAGGGCCTCAAGCCGGCGATGCCGGTCCCCGCCGGCGGCATGACCTTGGATCGGCTCGGCGAAATCCTTAAATTCTACGGTGCCGACACCATGATCCTGATCGGTGGCGGGTTGCTGGCGGCAGGAGATCGGCTGACGGAGGAAACTGCCCGCTTCGCCGATCAGGTGGCGGCGCTGAGCGAGGACTACGCGCATGGACAAGTCTGACCATTTCCGCAGCCACCAGGGCGGCTTCCGCTGGGACGGCGTCGACCTGCACGCCTACAAGCAGGACGGCAGCGCGCCGTTCAAGGACGTCACCCGCCAGACATTGTTCCGCGATGAAGCCCTCGCCGGAGAGCTGCGCTATTTCGAGGTCGCGCCAGGCGGACATTCGACGCTGGAGCGGCACGAGCATGTCCACGCGGTGATGATCCTGCGCGGCCGCGGGCGCTGCCTCGTCGGCGACGAGGTGCGCGACGTGTCGGCGCTCGACCTCGTCTCGATCCCGCCGATGACCTGGCATCAGTTCCGGCGGCGCCGGAGGAGCCGCTCGGCTTTCTCTGCATGGTCGACCGCGAGCGCGACCGGCCGCAACTGCCGGATGCGGACGATCTGGCCGCCCTGCACGCGGTACCGGAGATCGCCGACTTCATCCGCTAACAAGCTCTAAGCCCATCGCCGCTGTGCGAACGCCTTGCCAAGTCGCGCGAACGCCTTTGCCGACGAGGCTTCGTCCCACGCGGCGAAGCCCATCAGCAGCCCGCGATGCGTCGCGCTCTCCGGCGCGAGATGGAATTCGCCGAGCGGCTGCCCGAACACGCCGGCATCGGCGAGTCGGTTCGCCAGCCGTGCCTCCTCGACACCATCCCGTGACGTGACCACCGTCTGCAAGCCTCCGTCGGGGATGGCGGCCTCAAGCGCGCCGCCCGATTGCCGCGCAATGCCCTCGGCGAATTGCGCCAGCCTGCGCGCATAGACCGCCTTCATCCGCCGGACATGGGCGCGGTAATGGCCGCGCTCGATGAAGTCGGCGAGGGCGAGCTGCGTCACGGGCGCGACGAGTTGCCCCGTGTGCCGATGAACCTTGGCGAACGGCTCGGCGAGCCCCGGCGGCACCACGACGAAGCCGACGCGCAATCCCGGCACGAGGCTCTTGGCGAAGGTGCCGAGATAGAGCACGCATCCGCTCCGGTCCAGCCCCTGCAGGCAGGCGATCGGGCGGCCGCGATATTGAAACTCGCTGTCGTAATCGTCTTCGATGATGTAGCCGCCGCTGCGGGTCGCCGCCTCGATCAGCGCGATGCGGCGGGCGACGGTCATCAGCGCGCCGGTCGGATATTGGTGCGACGGCGTCGTATAGATCAGGCGCGGGCGGCTGCCGGGCGGGGCGCGCGACGGATCGATGCCCTCCGCATCGACGGGCACCGGCACGAGCCGTGCCCCCGCCGCGCTGAAGATCGCCTTGGCGCTGCGGAATCCCGGCTCCTCGATCCATGCCTCCTCGCCCGGCGACAGCAGCGCGCTGGCGATCAGGTTCAGCGCGCCCCGCGCCGCCGAGGTGACGATGATCTGCTCCGGCTCGGCGACGACACCGCGCGTTTCGGTCAGATGCTGGGCAAGCACACGGCGAAAGCGCGGATGGCCGGACATGGCGTTGTATCCGGCGGTATCGATATCGGCGAGCCGCGCCGCGCGTCGCAGGCAGGTCGCCCAAAGCTCGCTGGGGAACGAGCCGAGGTCCGGGATGCCGGGCTGGAAGGGCGCCGGACTGTCGAGCGGGGTCGGCTGATAAAGGGCGAGGGGCTCGTCCCAGCGCGGGGCCAGCCGATGATTGCGTGTTACGGATGGCGGCCGGGCGGCGGTGCCGCGCTCCAGTTCGGGCCGGGTGAGCGAGGCGACGCGCGTGCTCGATCCGCGAACCGCTTCGAGAATGCCCTCGGCCTTGAGCTGGTCGATCGCGGCGAGCACCGTATTGCGGCTAACGCCCAGCTCCGCGGCCAGCGTCCGGCTCGACGGCACGCAGTGTCCGCGCCGGCAGCCGGCCGGACAGCACGGCCGCCTTGATCTGCTCCGTCATCTGCACATGAAGCGGATCCGGCGCATCCCGCGTCAGGTCGATGATCCCGGCAAAGGGTTCGAGCAACTGGCCCTCTCATTTTTCCGATATTGGCACTTTTCTCCAGGGCCAGTTTACCGGCAAATAGCCGCAAGGAGCGATCGCTTTGTCGAGGCATGATCATGAGCAGTTTTGAAATCAAACGCCTGAACAAGGTACGCCGGCCCGACCGCGGCGGCTATGACCGAGATGCGGTCTACGCCGTGCTCGAGGAGGGCCTCGTCGCCCATGTCGGCTTCGTCGACGAGGACCGGCCGATCGTGGTGCCGATGGTCTATGGCCGCATCGGCGACCGGCTCTACATCCACGGCGCAAAGGCGGCGCGGTTCGCCAAGACCATGGCCGGCGGCCTTCCGGTCTGCATCACCGTGACGCTGACGGACGGCATCGTCGTCGGGCGCTCGGCCTTCCATTGCTCGATGAACTACCGCTCGGTCGTCGTCCATGGCGATGCGCGGCTGGTCACCGATCCGGAAGAGGCCGAAACCGCGCTCGCCGCCGTCACCGATCATCTCGTCCCCGGACGCTGGGCGGAGTCGCGCCCGATGACGGAGAAGGAGCTGCGCTCAACCTCGGTTCTGCGCGTCGAAATCGATGCGGCGTCGATGAAGGCGCGCTCCGGCATCCCGATCGACGAGGACGACGATTACGGGCTGCCGATCTGGGCGGGCGTGATCCCGATCCGCCGCGCCATCGGCGAGCCGGAAGGCGACCCGCGCGTGCTGCCCGGCGTCGAAGTGCCGCCGTCCGTGAAAGCGCGCCGGGTTTAGCGATTGAGCGCATGGGAATTGTATGTCATCCCGGATGAAGCGCGGGCGCAGATCCGGGACTACTCGGCCATACTTACGCTTTTGCCGGGCGGAAAGGTGAGTAGGCCCCGGCTCAAGACCGGGGCGACGACGATGGGTGGCGTTAACGAACGTCCGCACGCGCCTTCTGCTGTGCGTCGCGCCAAGTGAACAGCCCGACCCCGGACATCACCAGCGTCGTGCCGATCGCGTCCGCCAGCGTAAATGGCTCGCCAGGAAGATGATCGCCATGACGATCGTCGCCGTCGGGCTCAGCGTGCCGAGCACGGCGACCGCCTGCGGCCCGACCCGGTCGAGCGCGGCGTTGAGCATGAAGGACGGCAGCACGGTCGAGACGATGGCCAGCAACGCGCCGAGACCGGCGATCCTGCCCGGCACGTCGAACAGCGCCGTGACGTTCCCGCTGACGCCGAAATGCAGCAGCACGGCGAGGCAGGCCCCGGTCATGGCGATGCAAGTGAAGATGCGGCTGCCGATCCGGGTGATCAGCGATTTGGCGATGAGCTGATAGACGGCGAAGGAGAACGCCGCGCCGAGCACCAGCATCGCGCCGAACAGCGTGTGCTCGCCGGTCGCCGTCGCCCCTTCGAGATAGATCACCGAAATGCCCGCATAGGCCAGCACCAGCGCGGCGATACCCCAGCTCGTGATCCGGCCGGCGAAAAACAGCGCGCCGAGCAGCATGACGAAGAACGGGTAGGTGAACAGGATCAGCCGCTCGAACTGTGCGGTCAGGTAGATAAGCCCCTCGAAATCCAGAAAACTGGCGCCGTAATAGCCGAGCACGCCGACGCAGATCGCGGCGACGAAATCGCGCAGGCTCGGCAGCGGCCGGCCTTCGCGCGTCCGTGCGCGCCAGGCGAAAACACCGATGACCAGGTAAATCGGCAGCGAGAACGCCATGCGGAGGGCGAGCAGCGTGATGGCGTCGATGGCCGGTGCGGCGCCCGTCCCGTAGGCGAGCTTGATGAAGATCGCCTTCATCGAGAACAGGGCAGCGCCGAACGCCGCCAGAACATATCCGCTGCCGGGCGTGAACTCCGCCGCAGGCATGGTCGCTGGTTGAGCCATGGATCGCATCCGAATGATGGCTTGTGGCGGCTGCGAGATGGTGGGGAGGAGGATCAACCGTCTCGCATCGTCACGAGCCGGTTGAGGTCAGCATCAGCTGTAGGAGACCGTCCCGGCGTTTTGACCAAGATGAAGAATGAGCCAAAGCTGGTGCGCAAAGGACGGCATGGCTTGTGCCCTATCACGGGCAAAACGCGAAGGCGAGCGGAAAATCATCAGGGCACGAGCACGGCCGCGCCGGTCAGCCGGCCTTCGCGAAGGGCGGCGAGCGCTTCGTTGGCCTGCTCCAGCGGAAAGGTCTGCGTCGTCGATCGGACCGGGACCTTCGGCGCAAGCTTGAGGAACTCGACGGCGTCGGCTCGGGTCAGATTGGCGACCGAGCGGATCATGCGCTCGCCCCAAAGGTCGCTATAGGGAAAGCTCGGGATGTCGGACATGTGAATGCCGCCGCACACGACGATGCCGCCTTTGCGCACGGCCTTCAACGCCTGCGGAACCAGCGCGCCGACGGGGGCGAAAATGATCGCCGCATCGAGCTCGGCGTCGGGCCGCTCGTCCGACCCGCCGACCCAATGGCAGCCGAGCGAGCGGGCAAAATCCTGCGCGGCCTCGTCGCCGGGCCGGGTGAAGGCGTAAAGCTCGCGCCCCTGGTGCAGCGCGACCTGGGCGATGATATGCGCCGCCGCGCCGAAGCCGTAAATGCCGAGTGTCCGCGCATCGCCCGCCATTTTCAAAGACCGATAGCCGATCAGTCCGGCGCATAGCAAAGGGGCCGCCTCGACGTCGCTATAGGCGTCCGGCAGATGGAAGCAGAAGGCGGCGTTGGCGACGGTGTGGTCGGCGAAGCCGCCATCGATCTGATAGCCGGTGAACTTTGCCTGATCGCAGAGATTCTCCTGCCCCGCGCGGCAGAACCGGCAGACTCCGCAACTGAAGCCGAGCCACGGAACGCCGACCCGGTCGCCAAGCGCGAAGCCGGCCACGCCCGGCCCGATGGCGGCGACCTCGCCGACGATCTCATGTCCCGGAACGATGGTCGGGCAGCAGGGTGGCAGATCGCCGTCGACCACGTGGAGATCGGTGCGGCAGACCGCGCAGGCGCGCACTTTCAGCAGAAGCTGGCCCGCTCCCGGCGCCGGCAGGTCGCGATGAACCAGCCGCAGCGGCTCGCCCACCCGTTCGAAAACCATCGCCCGCATCGTCTGCGCCGGCTCCGCCATCGCCGCCCTCCCTGCTAGTCGAGATCCGCCAGATTGCGCTTCAGGCAGTCGACCGTGTCCCCGTCGAACCCGACCAGCTTGACATGCAGCCCGGTCGCCGCGGCCTCCTGCGTGCAGACATCGACCGCCTCGGCGCAGGCTTCCTCCAGCGGATCGCCGTAAATGCCGGTGCTGATCGCGGGGAAGGCAATCGAGCGGCAGCCGCTGCCGGCGGCCAGCAGCATGGCGCTGCGAAAGGCAGAGCGCAGCAACTCGCGGGCCTCGTCGAGCGCATAGCGGCTGTAGACCGGGCCGACGGCATGGATGATGTGCTTGGCGTTGCGCATTGCGAAGGCGGGCGTGATCACCGCCGAGCCCGTGGCGCAATGGCCGATGCCGTCGCAGGCATGGGTCAGCTCGCGGACGCCGGCCGCGCGGAAGATCGCCCCGCAAACGCCGCCGCCCATGGCGAGGTCGGTGTTGGCGGCATTGACTACGGCGTCGGCTTCGATGCCGGTAATGTCGCCCTGGATGACCTCGATCAGGTCCTTGCCGGGATGAGCCATGGCTGTCCTCCAGATCGCCGCTGCGTGTGCCGTATATGATAAATCTGCGCCTCCCATTGGGGAGGTTCCATTAACGCGAAACAGATTATAGTCGCCGCTGGCCGCGCTGACGGAACTTTAAGGCTTCGCATGCGCTCCCCGTCAATCACCAGCTGCTCGAGGAGCGAGCCATGACCCAGCATCTCAGGACAACCTGCTGTATCGCTGGCGGCGGACCGGCCGGGATGATGCTCGGCTTTCTGCTGGCGCGAAGCGGCGTGGACGTGATCGTGCTCGAAAAGCACGGCGATTTTCTACGCGATTTCCGCGGCGACACCGTCCATCCTTCCACCCTTGAGCTGTTCCACGAATTGGGGCTGCTCCATCAATTCCTGAAGCTGCCTCACTCTAGTACCACCAGCTTCGGCGGTCAGTTCGGCGACGAATTCGTCCAGTTCGCCGATTTCAGCCATCTGCCGACACAATGCCGGTTCATCGCCTTCGTTCCGCAGTGGGACCTGCTCAACTTCCTCCAGGAGCATGGCCAGCCCTTTCCCGCCTTTCATCTGAAGATGCGCGCCGAAGTCACCGGCCTTATTTCGGAAGGTGGACGGGCGGTCGGCGTACGGGCGAAAACGCCGGAGGGCGAGATCGAGGTCAGGGCGGATCTGGTGGTCGCCTGCGACGGCCGCGGCTCGACGTTGCGCGAGGCCGCAGGGCTCCAGGTCGACGATCTCGGCGCGCCGCTCGATGTGCTCTGGTTCCGCTTGCCGAAGAAGGTTGGCGATCCGTCCGAGACCATGGGCCGCTTTCTTCCGGGAAGCATTCTCATCCAGATCGACCGCGGCGATTATTGGCAATGCGCCTATGTCATCCCCAAGGGCGCCGCCGACGAGGTCCGCGCCGCCGGGCTGGCCGCCTTCCGCGAGGGCGTCGCCAAGGCCGCCCCGCTATTTGCCGACCGCGTCGACAGCCTGGAAGACTTGGACCAGGTCAAATTGCTGACGGTGAAGGTCGACCGGCTCCGCACCTGGTATCGCGACGGTCTGCTCTGCATCGGCGACGCCGCGCACGCAATGTCCCCGGTCGGCGGCATCGGCATCAACCTTGCCGTGCAGGACGCGGTGGCAGCGGCCAATATTCTGGCCGAGCCGCTGCGCAAGGGGACGCTGACGACGAGCCACCTCGCCAAGGTCCAGCAGCGCCGCGAGCTTCCGGCCAAGATCACCCAGTTCCTGCAGATCCAGATCCAGAACCGCGTGATCTCCCGGGCGCTCCAGGCCAAGGGCAAGCTCGAAGTCCCGCTCCCCGTGCGGCTCTTCAACTATCTGCCGTTCCTGCGTCGGATTCCGGCCCGGATCATCGGAATGGGCGTCCGGCCGGAGCACATTCACACGCCGGCCATGCCCCGCGCCGCCCGCCCCATGAGCGCCGCCGCCGAATAATTATGGAAAATACAGGTTTGTCGCCGGTTCCCGGAGCCGCCATATCGGCCTTTCCATTGCCTCAACTGTCGCTATAGAGTTGCGGGCCAAAAAAATATCCAAAGAGGCGCCTGCTATGGCCAAAATGACACCCCTCGCCTATCTCGACCGCGCGCTCGAGACGGTCACGGATCTGGGGATTAAAACAAAACCGACCGAAAGCGATCCCGTTACCGGCCTTCTGGAGCAGATCGCATTGCTGGATCAGGACAAGGTGGCCGTGATCGGCCGGACGCTCGCCGAAGCCTCGACCTTCAACGAGATCGTACGCAACGAAGTCGCAGGGATGCAGATCGGCAACCGCTATAACAAGATCGTCGAGGCGTTCAACTCCATCCGCGACGATGCCAAGGATCTGGTCGATCAGCTTGCGGACGGCAAGATCGGGCCCTGGGAGCGCGTCACCAATGTCTGGATGAAGGTCGCGCGGGGCGACATCGCCGACCGCTTCGACGACATCCGCGGCACCTATCTCGAGGTGGCGAAGGAGACCAAGAACCAGATCCAGCGCGAGAGCAAGATCCTCAAAGCCTATCGCGACTATCGCGGCGCCTATAAGCAGGCGCAGGTCCTGGCGATGGAGGTGCTGGAGAAGGCCGACGCCAAGCTCGCCGAAGCCAAGACGGTGCTGAAGGAGGCGTCGGACAAGGTCGGCGCCTATCAGGGCAAATCGCCGTCCGAGCGGGCGACGCTGGAAATGGAGCGCGACGAGAAGCTGCGGCTGATGATGGACGAGGACAAGCGCTATCAGATCGCCAAGGACCTCGCCGACAATCTGACCATCGGCTACAACACCTCCGAAGTGATCATGTCGCGGCTGATGCAGACGACCAGCGCCAAGGAGCGTGTCTACGCGCAGGCGGTGAGCTTCTTCTCGACCAACGATGCCGTGCTGACCGCGCTGAAGGCGTCCTTCACCGGCATGTTCGGCCTGCACGAATCCACCAAGACGCTGGAAGCGATGAAGAAGGGTGTGGCGGACAGTCTCGATACGCTGTCCGAGGTCGGCGACAAGGTGACGGAGGAGGCGATCAGGGCCGGCTATGGGCCGACGGTGCGCGCCGATGCCGTGATCAAGCTGGTCGAGTTGGTCACGAACTTCCAGGAGCGCTCGCGCGAGATCATCGAGGAAATGCGCACGCTGGCGACGCGCAATTCCGAGGAAATCCGCGAGGCGGTGGAGAACGGCAAGCGCCGCATGGCCCGCCTTGCCTCCGACATACAGGCGCTGCCCTAAGCCGGAAGAGGCCTAGTCGCGCATGAACGCCGCCGCCGCCGAAACCGTTCGGCCGCCACTCGACGACGTCATGCTTTCGATGGACGTGGTCGATACGCTGCGCCATGACGAGCGGATCGCCCTGCGCGAGCTGAACGATGAAACGCGGCGGCAGCAGCTCATCGAGCGGCTCCGCGAGCTTTACCGTGGTCAGGGCATCGAGGTGCCCGACCACATCCTCGAAGAGGGCGTGCGGGCGCTGGAGGAGCGGCGCTTCGCCTACGAGCCGCCGAAAGAGAGTTTCCAGCTCAAGCTTGCCCGGCTTTATGTCACGCGCTGGAAATGGGGCCGGTGGGTCGCCGCCGGGGCCGCCGGGTTCCTGGTTCTCCTGGTCGCCGGCTGGTACGCTTGGCAGTCCGCCTATACTTGGCCGCGCGAGCGTGCACGGATCGAACTCGCCGAAAGGCTGCCGCACGAGCTGAACACGCTCTATTCGACGATCGACGCCGAGACCAATTCCGACACGGTGCTCGAACGCGCGGCGGCGCTGCGCGATTCGGGGCTGGCCGCGGCGAAAGCCGGACAGCGACCGGCAGCGCAAAAGGCGTCCGACGATCTCAGCGCCATGCTCGACGAATTGCGCCTCGCCTACGACGTGCGGATCGTATCGCGGCCGGGCGAGCTCAGCGGCCTGTGGCGCATCCCGAAAGTCAATTCGAACAGCCGCAACTACTATCTCGTCGTCGAGGCCATCGACAGCTCGGGCCATGCGCTGGCGCGCCCCGTCACCAATGAGGAGAACGGCAAGCGCGAGACGGTATCGAAATGGGCGGTGCGCGTGTCGAAATCCGTATTCGACCGGGTTCAGGCGGACAAGCTCGATGACGGCATCATTCAGAACGCGGTGATCGGAGTAAAGAAACGCGGCCAGCTCGACATCGACTGGCGCGTGGATACGCAGGGCGGAGCGCTGACGAAATGGTAATGCCCACCGTATCCGGACGCGATCGGCTGGCCTCCATCGAGGAGGCCCTGCAGGAGACCAGCAGTCAGGTCGACCGGCTGAACGCGGAGGTCAGCGATGCGAATGCCGAGAAGGCGAAGCTGATCGCTGAGCGCCTCGACGCCTTCAAGGCGCTCGCCGAATTCCGCGCCAAGCTGGCGGTTGTCGACGGCGTCATCGACGAGGCGGACCGGCTTTCCACGCAGGTGCGCGCGATCCTCGACGCGCGGCAGAAAACCGTGACCGGGCTTGAGCAGCGGGAAAAGCAGGCGACCGACGAGCGCGATAAGATCCTGGCCGGGCAGACCAAGCTGGGCAAGGAGATCGAGGCCCTGGAATCGCGGCTCGATGCGCTCGGCGACGCGGCCCGGAAAGCTCTGAGCAGCCAGCCCGGCTACAGCGAGCATTCCAAGAGCTATCAGGAGCTTGAAAGCACGGTCGCGAATGCCACCGCCAAGGCCGACAAGGCGAAGGCGGAGGAAGCCGAGAAGGGCAAGCCTTACCGCGACGATCCGATCTTCATGTATCTCTGGGAACGGCATTTCGGCACCTCCGAATATGAGCCGACCGGTGTCGTCCGCTCGCTGGACCGGTGGGTCGCCGGGCTGACCGGCTACACCGACGCGCGGGCGAATTTCTCCATGCTCACGGCGATCCCGCAGCGCCTCGCCGAGCATGTCGCGCGGCTGACCGAGAAGCTGAAGACGGAGCGCGAGGCGCTCGACGCCATCGAGGCGGAAAAGATCCATCAGCTCGCGGGTGCGGATCTGGTTTCCGAGCTTCGCTCCGCACATGGCCGCCGCGAGGAGGAGACCGCCAAGCTGACCGCGCTCAATGCCGAGCTGGTCGAAACCGGCAAGCAGCTCAAGCACTACGCCGAAGGGCTGGACCCGGCCTTTCATGAGGCCGTTGAAAAGACCTCCGAATTTCTGCAGAGCCAGGGCGTGAACACGCTGCTCGTCGATGCGCGGCGAACGCCTGAGGTCGATGACGACCGGATCGTCGGAACGATCGTCAAATTCGCCGACGAGCTTGGCGAGCTGGAGCGCGAGATGAAATCGAAGCGCGAGACGCTCGACCGGGCTTTCGCGCGGAAAGAGGAGCTGCTCCGGCTTGCCGCCGAATTCCGGCGCTCCCGGTACGACGCGCCCGGCTCGGTCTTCGATCAGCCGTCGGGCGGCGGCGGCGAGGCTTGGCTGCGGATGCTGCTCGAAGGCGCCATCTCGGCGGCGGAATACTGGTCGCGGACGCAGCGGAGCCAACGCTGGGAGGGGCGTTCGGCGGACAGCTATCGGCGCAGCGAGCATTTCCCGTCGAACGGCGGCGGCTCTCGCGGCGGCTCGTCCGGTCCCGACTTCCGCACCGGCGGCGGTTTCTAGATCGTGATCATTTCAGAAGGAAGCGATCACGATCCATATCCTTTTGTTTGCGCACAATTTTCCAGGAAAACCGGTTTCCACGTTTCCTGATCGTGCTCCAGGCGCCGGCCGCCAATTCGGCGACAGGCCGACGTGATCAGACCTCGTCGTCGCGGGTCAGGTGGTGCCCCTTCGTGTCGTGCAGGAGCAGCGCTCCGACGATCACCGTCATTGCCGCGACCACGATCGGATACCACAGCCCGTAATAGATATCGCCGGTCGCCGCGACCATCGCGAATGCCGTGGTCGGAAGGAAGCCGCCGGACCAGCCATTGCCGATGTGGTAGGGCAACGACATCGCCGAGTAGCGGATCCGCGTCGGGAACAGCTCGACCAGGAATGCCGCCATCGGGCCGTAGACCATGGTCACATAGATGACGAGGATCGTCAGTAGGCCGACGACCGGCCAGGCGACGCCGTCGA
Organism: uncultured Alphaproteobacteria bacterium; assembly: GCA_963727575.1. Lineage (GTDB taxonomy): Bacteria > Pseudomonadota > Alphaproteobacteria > Rhizobiales > Rhodomicrobiaceae > JAHQVI01. The sequence continues at coordinate 81,270 of CAVSIA010000022.1, read as the reverse complement.
TCTTCGACTTCGGCGGATAGCCCGCGGTCTTCAGCGCGTCGCCGAGCTGGGTGGTGAACGCGGCCCCCTTCTCCTTGGCATCGGGTGCGGCGGCGTCATAGGACTCCACGACCGTGCCGCCGATCTGGATCTGGGCCCCGCCGCCGGGCTGGGCGACGTTCGAGTAGGGAACGCCGGCCTTCACCAATGCCGATTTGGCCACGTCGCAAGGCGTGGTGAACTTCGACTGACCGACCGGGTTGAACTGGAATTTGCGCTTCGAGGGATCGGCTGAGATCGTCACCGGCGAGGTTTCGGCCGCCGCGGCAAGCTCGGGATTGGCCGCCCAGGTCAGCGCCTTGAAGATCGGGAAATAAGTGAAGATCGCCAGTAGGCAACCCGCCAGGATGATGCATTTCCGGCCGACCTGATCGGACAGCCAGCCGAAAATCAGGAAGAAGGGCGTGGCGATCGCAAGGCTGATCGCGATCATGATGTTCGCCCAATAGGCGTCGACCTTCAGCGTCTGGGTCAGGAAGAACAGTGCGTAGAACTGGCCCGTGTACCAGACGACGGCCTGCCCCGCGACCGCGCCGAACAATGCGAGGAGCACCACGCGCAGATGGCGCCACTGGCCGAAGGCTTCCGCGAGCGGCGCGCGCGATGTGCGGCCCTCTGCCTTCATCTTCTTGAACAGCGGCGACTCGTTGAGCTTCAGCCGGATCCAGACCGAAACCGCGAGCAGCGCGATCGACACCAGGAACGGAATGCGCCAGGCGCCCCATTCGACGTCGAACGACGCGCCGGCAAATTTGCGGCAGGCGAGGATGACAAGCAGCGACAGGAACAGCCCGAGCGTGGCGGTCGTCTGGATCCAGGCCGTGCGGTAGCCGCGCCGTTTGTCCTCGGCGTGCTCGGCAACGTAGATCGCCGCACCGCCATATTCGCCGCCAAGCGCGAGGCCCTGCAGCAGCCGCAACGCGATCAGGATGATCGGCGCCGCCATTCCGATGGCGTTGTAGCCGGGTAGCACGCCGACGATGAAGGTCGAAAGGCCCATGATCAGGATGGTGATCAGGAAGGTGTATTTTCGGCCGATCAGGTCGCCGAGACGGCCAAAGAAGATTGCGCCGAACGGCCGGACGAAGAAGCCGGCGGCGAAGCCCATCAACGCGGCGATGAATTGTGCGGTCGGCGTCAGGCCTGAGAAGAAGTGCCTGCCGATGATCGCGGCGAGCGAACCGTAGAGGTAGAAATCATACCACTCGAACACAGTACCGAGAGAGGATGCGAACACGACCTTGCGCTGCTCGGCAGGCAGGACGGGCGCCGACTGAAACGTGAGCCATGAAATGTATGCCCTTGGGACCGTTGCTTCCCGCTCTCCCCCTGCGGCACGCCACGCGCCGCGATGCCTCGGCGGAGGGCTGTTCTGCTTCGCAGTGCCGTGGCTGCGAAGTGTCACTCGCCAACTGACACTTGCGGGGTCACGAAATTTTACGGGCGAATGAAATCTACGCTAAGTAGAAGTCGCTAGTTATTCAGAAATTATTCTAATATCCATGCGGTAGTTGCTTTTAAAGTCGGCTAAATTAAAGTCTATTAGACCAAACTCAAGCATTCACATGAAGAACATTGACGCAGATCAAGGAACTTGGGCGGCGGAATTGGTGATCCGATCGGCGCGAGCCTCCGTCACACGCGGTCCCCTTTACCAATTGGCCTGGCCGTTCGAGGATCTCCCTCTCCGGATTCGGCACCTCACCGATCTCACATCTCTCAATCTGTCGGGCAATGGAATCGGCAACAACGCCGCGCAGGCGCTCACGGGCCTTGGCAAGCGCATCCCTCGCGATCCATGACTTAAGGCGCTCGTTGCGCTTGATCTTTCCGATAACCGAACGGACATCGACGGCGCGCAGGCGGTGCAGGCGACCGATGACAAGTCCCTCATCGGCGGCATCGTGAGATTGGCGTCGCAGATGCGGAAGCGCTGGCGGTACTGACACCCTCGTGCGGTTCCCGTCATGGATCATGTAGGCCTCACGCATCGCCGCCGGTCAGCAGCGCCGAGAGCAGGTCGAGCAGGGGCAATTGGGCAGCCAGGATCTTGGTCCGCGCGGCGTCGAGCGAGAACCACCCGGCGCGGTCGACTTCGGGAAACGCGCGCATGCGGCCGCTACGGGGCGGCCACTCCATTTCGAATGTCATGCTGACCAGCGTCGCCGGGTCGAGGTCGCCCTCGAGCGCGAAAGCGGTGACGCGCTTGCCGCCCTTCTGACGGATCTCGCCGAGCGGTGTCAGCGTGCCCTCGGGCGCTGTGCCGAGTTCTTCGCAAAACTCGCGCCGTGCAGCGGTCTCGGGGTCTTCGTTCGCGCCGTACTCGCCCTTGGGGATCGACCAGGCGCCATCGTCCTTGTTGCGCCAATAGGGTCCGCCGGGATGGATGAGCAGCACCTCCAGCGTTGCGCCGAGCTTTCGGTACATGAGAATGCCTGCGCTCGTCGCCCTCATGGCCGATTGCCTCGTCCGCTATCCGTTGCCGCTCCGGCAATCGCCGTCCCGCCCGACGTCCGTGACCTTAAATGCTCGGGCAAATCGCCGCGAATAAGGCGGGCCGCCGGAGCTATCCCCACAGGGCCGCGCAGGGCGGATGGACGAGGCCGCCGCCATAATCGAGCGCCATCGGGCGGTCCTTTGCCAGCAGCAGCGGCCCATCGAGATCGACCCAGCGTGCGAAAGGCGCCAGCAGCGTGGCCGGCGCCATGGCCAGCGAGCTGCCCACCATGCAGCCGACCATGATGTCGAGACCGAGCTCGCGGGCGGCGCGCGCCATGACAATCGCGCCGGTCAGGCCACCGGTCTTGTCGAGCTTGACGTTCACCGCCTGATAGCGGGTCGCCAGCTCCGCGAGGTTGCCGGCCGTGTGTGCGCTTTCGTCGGCACACAGAGCAACGGGAGAAGACAGGCCCGCAAGCGCGGCGTCCGTGCCGGCCGGGAGCGGCTGTTCGATCAGCTCGGCGCCCGCCTCGGCACAGGCGGCGGCGTTACGGCCGAAATTGGCTTCGGTCCAAGCTTCGTTGGCGTCGACCACCAGCCGCGCCGCGGGTGCGCCCCGGCGGACGGCCGCGATACGGTCCGGGTCGCCATCGCCGCCGAGCTTGACCTTAAGGATCGGGCGGTCCGCCGCCTTGCGCGCGGCGGCTTCCATTTCGTCCGGCGAAGCGAGGCTGATCGTGTAGCAGGTCGCGACCGGCGCGGGTGACGGCAGACCGGCGAGGTCCCAGACGCGCGTGCCGGCGGCCTTGGCCTCGTGGTCCCATAAGGCGCAGTCGAGCGCGTTGAGCGCCGCGCCCGGCGTCAAGGCTTCCGCGAGCGCCATGCGGCTCGTGCCCGCCGCCAGAACGGGCGCCTGCGCATCGACGAGCGCCGCGACCGCCTCCACGGTCTCGCCATAGCGCGCATAGGGCACGCTTTCGCCGCGTCCCGTGTGGGTGCCGTCGGAGACGGTCGCCGTGACGACGACGGCTTCGGTGCGGCTGCCGCGGGAGATCGTGAACGTTCCCGCAATCGGAAAGCGCTCGATGGCAACGCTCAGAGATAAAGGCGGCAGATGCGCGGTCATCGGTTTCCCCTCAGGCGGCCGCGCCGCCAAATTCTTCGATAAGCCGGTCGACGATCGGATCGGCGCTGAAGCGGATCGGATCGGTCGCGGGCAGGCCGTGCGCCTTGCCGGCTGCCTCGATCACGGTGAGCGCCGCTGTCTCGTCCAGCGCCTGGGTGTTGATGGCGATGCCGACGCAGCGGATCGCCGGATTGGTCAGCCGTCCGCAGGCGATCGTCATATCGATGACCTCCTGGATCGAGGGCAGCGGATGGGTCACACCGCGCATATTGGTGCGGGTCGGCTCATGGCAGACGACGAACGCATCGGGCTGCGAGCCGTGCAGCAGGCCGAGCGTGACGCCGGCGAAGGAGGGATGGAACAGCGATCCCTGCCCTTCGACGACGTCCCAATGGCTGGCCTCGGCCGCCGGCGAAATCCATTCCGCCGCGCCGGCGATGAAGTCCGCGACCACCGCATCGATGGCGACGCCGCGCCCGGAGATGAACACGCCGGTCTGGCCGGTCGCACGGAAATCGGCGTCGAGCCCGCGGTCGCGCATCGCCTTTTCCAGTGCCAGGGCGGCGTATTTCTTGCCCACCGAGCAATCCGTCCCCACCGTCAGCAGGCGCTTGCCGGGACGCTTTGTGCCCCTGCCGGTGGCGAAGGTCTGGTTGTTCTGGCGAACGTCGTGCAGCGCACGGCCATGCCGCTCCGCCGCGTCTCGGATCTCGGCCTTGGAGCCGAGCCTTGTGTGCAGGCCGCTGGCGATGTCCATGCTCTGCTCGATGGCGGTGACGATCTCCTGCGTCCAGTGATCCGGCAGCGTGCCCCCGGCATTGACGACCCCGACCACCATGGTCTGCGCGCCGGCCTTCGCCGCCTCGTCGATGGTCATGTCGGGAATGCCGAGGTCGGCCTTGCAGCCGGGCAGGCGGAGCTGACCGAGACACCATTCGGGCCGCCAGTCGACGATGCCTTGCGCGGTCTTTGCGGCAAGCTGGTCCGGCACGTCGCCGAGAAACATCAGATAGGGTTGTTTGAGCTGCATGAAACGGATCCTGGCCAATCGCTGCGGGGGCCCCGGACGGTCTTAACGCCGTCGCGGTTTGCTGGCAAAGGATATAGGGGGCGCAATCACCGGCTTTCACCGTCGCGGGCGGTTTGATAACGGCTTCGATTGCGTGAACAGGTGGGCAGTGCCGGGCGAGGGCCGAATGTTGATCCGCATTGACGATCTGCGTGGACCGGAGATTGCCGCGCTGTTGCGGCTGCACCTGGAATTCGCGGCCCGGCATTCCCCGCCCGAGAGCGTGCACGCGCTGGATCTCGACAGGCTGCGCGCGCCAGGCGTCACATTCTGGACCGCGTGGGAGGAAGGCGATCTGCTCGGATGCGGCGCGTTGAAGGAACTCAGCGCCGATCACGGCGAGATCAAGTCGATGCACACGGCGGAGCGCCATCGTGGCCGCGGCATCGGCGGGCGTATCCTCACCGTGATTGTCGACGAGAGCCGGCGGCGCGGCTACCGGCGCCTGAGTTTGGAGACCGGCTCGATGGATGTCTTCGCACCGGCCCGCGCGCTCTATTCACGCTTCGGCTTCGAGCCGTGCCCGCCATTCGCCGGCTACCGGCCCGATCCGTACAGCTTCTGCATGACGCTCGATCTGTCGGTCTGAACCTTGGCTCAGGATTTGCGGCCCCATAATCCCAGCGCATCCATCGGCCCCTTCAGCGACCGCGACAGCGCGGTGCCGTCGGAGGTGTCGATCATCGCGGCGACTTCGCGCGACACCGCCACCGGCTGGCGGTTGGCGAAGGCTTCGTGGTTCACCTCGATCGACGACAGGTCGTAGAGATAGTTGACCATCAGCCCGTGCGACTCGCGGATGCCCTTGCGCGACAGGTCGGCCATCCAGTTGATCCGCTCGATGCGCGCGCCATTGCCGAGATGGAAGCGGGCGACCGGATCGGTCGGCCCCCGTTCGTCCCCGGCGCCGGACAGATAGCGGGCGCCGAGCCGTAGCAGAACCTCCTGAAGCAGCGTGGCGCGGCTGTAGCCGTCAGCTTCCGCATCGGCGCAGAGGCCGAGAATCGTCTCCCGCAGGTCGTCCTTCTCGGTCTCCTGCAGGACGCGCTCGATCAGCGAGCGAGGCAGGTGAGCGGCCAGATCCGTATCCGGATTTTCCAGCCAGCGGCGGAAGCGCGGCATCGGCGAAAGCGTCGAGAAGATGCTCAGGCCGGGCAGCTCTGCCTCCAGGTCCGAGGCAACTTGCTTGATCAGCAGGTTGCCGAAGGAAATCCCGCGCAGGCCGGGCTGGCAGTTGGAGATCGAATAGAAGATCGCGGTGTGCGCCGAAAACTCGGTGCCTTCCTCGACGGGCGCGCGGATGATCGGCTCGATCTTGTCGGACAGCGCATGGACGAGCGCGACTTCGACGAAGATCAGCGGCTCGTCGGGGAGCGCGGGATGGAAGAAGGCAAAGCAGCGGCGGTCGGCGGCGAGGCGGCGGCGCAGATCGTCCCACCCGTCGATCTCGTGAACGGCCTCATAGGCGATCAGCTTTTCAAGGACCGAGGCCGGCGTGTCCCAGTCGATCCGGCGTAATTCGAGGAAGCCGCGATTGAACCAGGAGACGAACAGGTGGCGCAGGTCGGTGTCGACCGGCTGCAGATGGTCGTTCGAGGACAGTTGCTCCAGCAGATATTCCCGCAGCCGCACCAGCGTCACCGTGCCGCCGAGCGCCATGTTCATGCGGCGGAACAGCTCCTGCCGCGGCGATTCGACGGCTGACGACAGGGCGGCGAACGTCTCCGGCGTCGGATTGGCGCGCCAGCGGTCGGCGGCCTGGGTCACGGCTTCGGGGTCCGGTCCATAGCGCTCGGCGAGCAGATCGAGGAACTCGAAACGCTCCGCGCCGCCGAACGCGTTGACGAGGCTGACGAGGTCGTAGGCAACCACCGTGCCGAGCACTTCGCCGCGCTCGGACAGCAGCGCGTCGCACAGCGCCGTCGCCCGGTCTACCGCCGAGCCTTCACCGGCGCCCTTGACCAGCGGCTCGGCGTCGCGGATCACCGCGCGGCGAAGCTGGTCGATGAACCGCATCGCGCTGAGCGAGGCGCGCGACATCATTCCGCCGCCCGATGCGGCAACGGGCGTCGTCGTGGCGACCTCGCGCGCGGCGATCTCGTCCAGGATCGAGCGAACGGTCGCCGTCGAGCTTCGGCGCGGGACGGCGGGTCTCCGGATCGGCGAAGCCCGACAGCTTGATCGGATTGCCGGCCATCAGCAGCAGGCCGGTTTCGGGGTCGTCGGCGGTCACCACCATGTTGCGCGAGCGGACATGCGGGTCGCCGAGCACGCTGGTCGATGGTATTGATCGGGCCGGAGGGCACGCCGGCGTCGTCGAGGATCGCCAGCCACTCGTCGATCGTGCGCGCTTTCAGCGCGGCGTTGATCGCGTCGCCGAGCGGCTCCCAATTGTCCGTGCGCAGCGCATTGGTGGCAAAGCGCGGATCTTCCGCCAGCTCCGGCGCGCCGATCGCATCGGACATCTTCTGGAACAGCGTGTCGTTGCCCGCCGCGATCACCAGCCAGCCGTCGCTCGCCTCGAAGGCGGCGAAGGGCGTGATCGAGGGATGGCGCGCGCCGATCGGTCCGGCGACCTCGCCGGTCGCGGCGTAGCGGGCGATGGCGTTTTCCAGGATCGCCACCTGGCAGTCGAGCATGCCGACATCGACCTTGATCGCCTCGCCGGTCAGACAGCGATGCAGCAGCGCGGCATTGACGCCGATGGCGGTAAACAGGCCGGCGGTGATGTCGCCGATCGAGGTGCCGACGCGCACCGGCGGCTGGCCGGGATGGCCGGTCACGCTCATGATGCCGCCCATCGCCTGGACGACCATGTCGTAGGCGGGGCGCTTCGAATAGGGGCCGGTATGGCCGAAGCCGGAGGCGGCGGCGTAGATCAGCCGTGGATAGGTCGCGTGCAGAGTGTCCCAGCCGTAGCCGAGCTTCTCCATCGTGCCGGGGCGGTAGTTCTCGACCAGCACGTCGGCGCTCGCCAGCAGCTTCTCGAAGACGGCCTTGTCCTCGGTCTTCTTCAGATTGAGGGCGATGGATTCCTTGCCGCGGTTGAGCGAGGCGAAATAGGCGGACTGGCCGTTCATGAACGGGCCGAAGGCGCGGCTTCGTCGCCGGTTCCGGGCTGCTCGACCTTGATCACCCGCGCGCCGAGATCGGACAGAACCATCGTGCAGTAAGGGCCGGCCAGCACGCGGGTCAGATCGATGACGGTGATTCCGGAAAGCGGACCGCCTGACGCCTGGGTCGGTTCGGCGTAGGTCTCGGTCGTCGACATTGAGCTCTCCTGCTTTGTCTACGCTGCTCGCGCGCCGGGCTAGAGCGCCGATCCCATGACATAGTCGGGGAACCATGTCGCGATGCCCGGAAATATGCATAGAATGACAATCGCCAACATCATCACGATGACATAGGGAAAGGCCCCCATGAGCACGTCCCGCGTTGAAACATTGGGGGCGATGGCGTTGATCACGAACAGGTTGAGGCCGATGGGCGGCGTGATCAAGCCGATTTCCATGTTGATGGTCAGGATAACGGCGAACCAATAGGGATCGAAGCCGGCCTGGGTCACAATCGGCAGCAGCAGCGGCGTCGCCATGACGATGACGGCGACCGGCGGCAGGAACATCCCGGCGATCAGCAGGAAGATGTTGATGATCAGCATCAGCACCCAGCGATTGACTGCGAGACCTGCAATCGCCCCGGCGACCGTCTGGGTGATGAACAGCGAGGAGAGCGCGAAGGCGAACAATTCCGCCGAGGCGAGGATCATCATGATCATCACGCTCTCGCGCATGGTCGCGGTAAAAATGTCGAATGCCGGCTTGAAGCGGAACAGCCGGTAGACGACGAACACGACGATCAGGGTCAGCAGCGCGCCTGCCCCGGCCGCTTCCGACGGCGTGGCGACCCCGCCATAAAGCACATACATCACGCCGGCGATGATCAGCAGAAACGGCAGCACCCGCGGCAGGATGCGGAAGCGGTCGGCGAAGGTGAAGCGCTGGCCGCGATCGTCGAAACGGAAGCCGCGGCGCTTGGCGTCGATCATCGCCCAGGTCATGAACATCACCGTCAGCATCACGCCGGGCACGACCCCGGCGAGGAACAGGCGGCCGATGGAGGTTTCGGTGGCGATGCCGTAGACGATCATCGTCACCGAGGGCGGGATGAGGATGCCAAGCGTGCCGCCCGCGGCGATGGACCCGGTCGCCACCGTCGCCGGATAGCCCCGGTTCATCATTTCCGGAATGCCCATCTTGCCGATGGCTGCCGCCGTCGCCGGGCTGGAGCCGGTCATGCCGGAGAAAATCGCGCAGGCGCCGATATTGGACAGGATCAGCCCGCCGGGAACGCGGTTCAGCCAGCGGTCGAGCGCCTCGTATAGGTCCTTGCCCGCCGGGGAGGAGGCCACCGCCGCGCCCATCATCACGAACATCGGGATGGCGACGAAGGCGAGATTGGCGATCCCGGCGAACATGGTCTCGGCGAGGATCTGGAACACGGCGAGGCCTTCGCTGAAGAACAGCGCCGAGATTGCGGCGAGGCCCAGGGCAAACGCAATCGGCATGCCGGTCATCAGCAGGACGAGGAGCAGGGCGATCAGCAGCGTGCCGGATGTTGCGGGGTTCAAGGTTGCTGGTCTCCGGGACGCAGGAATTCAGCGATATATTGGACGCAGAGCAGGCCGAAGCCGATCGGCATCGGCACCGCGGGAATCCAGATCGGCACCTGCCAGATGCTGGAGGACCGCCAGCCGAGCGAATAGGCCTCCCACACATAGTTGGCGCTTGCCGCGAACATCACCGCGCAGAACAACAGGCCCAGCAGGTTGGCGATGGTCCGCAGCACCGCGCGGCCGCCTTCGGGCAGCAGCGTGTCGATGACGTCGACGCCGACATGGCCACGTTTCATCAGCACGTAGGGCGCGCCGAGAAAGACCGACGCCGTCGCGGCATAGACGACGAAATCGGTCTGCCAGATCGTCGGCAAGCGGAACACATAGCGCAGGAAGATCATCTCGCAGATGACGAGCACTGCAGCGATCAGCAGGCCCACGGAGATGACTGCAAAGATCTGCGACAGACGGTCCGCAAATGAAATGTAGGAACGCGTCATGGCGGCGGTGCTTCGGAAATGGAAGGTGGCGCCGCCCCCTGCGGAAGGGGGCGGCCGGCAGGTTATTTTACGGCCAGTGCTGCGTCGATCAGCTCGGCGCCGCCTTTGACCTTATCGGAAAATTCCTTATAGGCGGATTTCTTGGCGACGGCGAGCCATGCGTCGAAATCGGACTTGCTCATTTGGGTCACCTCGACGCCGGCCTTCTTGAACGTATCGACCAGCTTCTCGTCGCCCTTGCGCGCCTCGGCGTCGAAGAAGTCCTCGGCCTTCTTGCCGGCGGCCATGATCGCGTCCTGCTGCTCCTTGTTCAGTCCGTCGAAGGTCTTTTTCGACATCAGCACGGGCTCGTACATGAACCACAACGCATTTTCGCCGGGAGCTGTGAGGCACTTGACCTGCTCGTAAAGGCGGAACGACACGAAGCTCGCCGACGAGGTGTTGGTCGCGTCGAGAACGCCGGTCTGCATGCCGTTATAGATTTCCGACGACGGCATCGACGAGATCGAGGCACCGGCGGCGGTCAGCATCTGCTCGAAAGCGGGACCGGCGGCGCGGGTGACCTGGCCCTTGACCGTATCGGGCGAGGTGATGCAGTTCTTTTTCGATGCGAACGCGCCCGAGAGCCAGCCATCCGAGATCACGACGACGCCGGCGTCGTTGATGATCTTCTTGATCTTGGTCATGAATTCGGAGCTGTTCAGCTTCTTCGCCCGGTCGTAATTGCCGACGAGGCCCGGCATCAGCGTGGCCGAGAATTCCGGATGCTGGCCGGAGGCGTAGTCGAGCGGGAACGACGTCATGTCCAGGAGCCCGCGCGTCATCGCGTTCCACTGTTCCTTCGGCTTGTAGAGCGAGGAGCCGGGGAAAACCTGGATCTTCAGGCCGACATTGGCCTTCTCGACTTCCTTGGCAATGAGCTGGACCATCTCATCGCGCGGATCGCCTTTTCCGCCAGGAAATTGGTGGGATGCCTTGAGAACCGTCTCGGCGGCGAGCGGCGATGCCACCATCGCGAGGGCGGCGATCGATGCGGTGAATGTCGCGCAGAGTGCGCGATATTTGATATTCATGGGTTTCCTCCTCAACCAGACCGTGCTTACAATACACGGCTTCCTTCCAAACCTCAGCGACCCGAGCTTTCTGTATGCATGAAAGCGTACTTTCCGTGCCTGCGCAAGCGCCTTGGACGCGCTTTTGGCGGCTACTGTACGCAACACTTGATTTTTTCGTCCGCACTGCTCAAGCTTTGGTCATGCAGGAAGCACACGCGCTCCGGCTGCGGGACCGGATTGAAGAACAGATCGCCACGGGCGTATTCTCGCCGGGGGAGCGGCTCGAGGAAACGGCCCTCGCGCAGCAGTTCGGCGTTTCGCGCACACCCGTTCGCGAAGCGTTGCAACAACTCGCGGCCACCGGTCTGATCGAGCTGAGGGGGCGTCGCGGCGCCATCGTCAGCGCGCCCGACGCCACGCGCCTCCTGGAAATGTTCGATGTCATGGCCGAGATGGAGGCAATGTGCGGCCGGCTCGCCGCGCGCCGGCTCTATCCCGGAGGACGAGGCGTCGCTGCAGCAGACGCTCGACGCCTGCCGCGATGCGGCTCATGCCGGCGATCCGGACGCCTATTATTATGAGAACGAACGGTTCCACCGCGCCGTGTATGTCGCCAGCGGCAATCGTTTCCTCTGCGAGCAGGCCACCGCGCTACACAAGCGGCTCGCGCCCTTTCGCCGCCTCCAGCTCCGGGTCCGCAACCGCCTGCCGACGTCGCGCGACGAGCACGAGGCCATCGTCGCCGCCATCGTCAATGGCGACGGCGACCGTGCGGCGGAGCTGCTCCGCAACCATGTGGCGATCCAAGGCGAGCGCTTCGGCGATCTGATGGCGACGCTCGATCGGGCGCGGGTCGGCGTGGCCTGAGCCGGCGTAGATCAACTTCCATTTGCTGATCGGACCCGGTGTTCGACAGGCCGGACCATCATTTCAATTGCATTTTTGCAATGCTACTGTCGCGCCACTTCCGCAGAATCGGCGGGGCTCCTACATTCGTGCAATCAGAAGGAGCCAAGTCATGCCCACTCACCCGAATCTCGCCAGCGTCCATCCGGACCGGCCCATCGCAGCCGGCGTCCGCATCGGCCACGTTCATCTCAAAGTCGCCAATCTGGAGCGCGCGCTTGGCTTCTATGTCGGCGTGCTCGGCTTCGAGCTGGTCACCACCTATGGCGACCAGGCGGCGTTCATCTCGGCCGGCGGCTATCACCATCATATCGGCCTGAACACTTGGGAAAGCCTCAACGGCCGCCCGCCCGCGCCCGGCGCCACCGGCCTGTTCCATACCGCGATTCTCTATCCGACGCGCGCCGACCTCGCCGACGCCCTGCGCCGGGTCGAAGAGGCTGGCATCCCGCTCGACGGAGCGAGCGATCACGGCGTCAGCGAGGCGCTGTATCTGCGCGACCCCGACCAGAACGGCGTCGAGTTGTATTGGGACAAGCCCGAAGCTCAATGGCCGCGCGACGAGGACAGCCGCATCGGCATGTTCACCAGGCGTCTCGACCTGAATGCCCTGCGCGCCGAGGCCGCCAGCGCGTCTTAGCGCGGGATCGGTTAGGAGAGGGTCGTTTGCGAAAAACGCAGGCGAAATCCCCGCGAAGACGGGGATCCAGCAACCTTTTTAAGTCCGCGGTCCTCTGGATCCCCGTCTTCACGGGGATTTCGACCGGGGTGGTTCTTAGCGGACAAGAGCCGCTTTGCGCGCCTGCAAGAACGCCCGTACTGCGGGATCGCCGCTCAGGCCGATGGCGCGATCGAAAGCATCGGCGGCAGCGGCAGCCTCACACGCGCCGGCGAGCAGATGCGCGCGGGCCGCCCAATAAGGCTGGTAGGCGGCGATCTGCTTGCCCGGCAACTCGTCCAGCAGCGCGAGGCCGCGCTCCGGACCGAACGCCTCTGCGTAAGCCGCGGCTCGGCCGACGAACCCGCCGATGCTGGGCTCGCGCGAAACCAGAAGGTCGTAAAGCGCGACCAGCGCCTCATGATTGGCCGCGCCGCTCAGCCGCCGCTGGATGTGCAGCGACTGGATGGCCGCCTCGGTCTGGAAGCGGCCGAACACACCGCTCCGGGCGGCCGTGTTGAGGTGATTTTCGGCCTCGACAATCAGATCCCGATCCCAAAGATGCGTGTCCTGCTCCAGAAGCGGCACGAAGGCGCCGTCCGGGCTGCGGCGCGCCGGGCTACGCGCCTCGCAGTAAAGCAGCAAGGCCAGCAGACCGCGCGCTTCCGGCTGGTCCGGCATCAGCGAGACGATGAGGCGGGCGAGATAGAGCGTTTCCTCGGCGAGGCCGTGGAGCTTGCCGTCAGCGCCGCCGACCTCGTCCCACGCCGTTCCATAGGCGGCATAGACGGCGTCGAGAACGGCCGCGAGCCGCTCGGCGAGATCCTCCAGCTCCGGCACCTCGAACGCAATGCCCGCGTCCTTGATCTTCGCTTTGGCACGGGACAGGCGCTGCCCCATCGTCGCGGGCGGAATGAGGAAAGCGGCGGCGATGCGCGCGGCGTCGAGCCCGAGGACGGTCTGCAACATGAGCGGCGTGCGGATGCCTCGGTCGATTGCCGGATGCGCGCAGATGAACATCAGCTTGAGCCGCTCGTCGGGTACCGCATCCGCTCGGCGTCCATCGCCTCCCTCTCGGCGGCGCTCAGCTTGAGCACCGGCTTGGCGGCGTCGACGATGCGGCGATGCCGGCCGTCATGGCCGAGCTGACGCCGCGCCACGGTCGTCAGCCAGGCTTCGGGATTGTCGGGGACGCCGCGCTCCGGCCAGACGCGCAACGCCGTATGGAAGGCATCGGCGAGCGCGTCCTCGGCGGCGGCGATGTCCCGGCTGCGCGCCGCAAGCCGGGCCAGCAGCCTGCCATAAGAGGTCCGCACCGCCTCTGCGGCGGCAGCGCGGACGTCTTTTTCTGTCATACGCGGTCGTCCGCCTTCATCGGCGGCATGACCGGCCGGATTTCGACCCGCGCGGAGGTGGCGGACGGGCTTTTCGCGGCCCAGTCGAGCGCCGCGTCTAGATCGGGCACGTCGATCACGACATAGCCGCCGAGTTGCTCCTTGGCGTCGGCATAAGGTCCGTCCTCGATATGCCGCTTGCCGTCGCGCACGCTGAGCGTGGTGGCGGTATGCGGTGGCTGGAGGCCGTTGCCGCCGACCATCACGCCCGCTTCCCGCAGCGCCTGCATGTAGGACATCCAGGCCGCGCGGTAGGGATGCGCATCGACCGGATGCCGGCGGGTTTCGAAATCCTCCGGCTTTTCCAAATAGATCAGCATATATTGCATCGCGTCGCTCCTTCCGATTGAGGTCCACAATGGCCGGCTGCCATTCAACGGCAAGCCGCGCCCGAACGGAAGAGCCGCGAGCCGGGCCGCTTTCGACAATGGCGGCAAATTTTTTGTGCGGGCGCGCGGTTTACGCCTATTCCGGCGCGTTCAATTCGGCGCCGGGGAGCACGAGCACTTTCGGTTTCGCCGGCAGCGTCGACGCCGAAACCCTGATCGTCGGCTCCTTGCTGATGTCGACATCGAAGCTTTCATCGAGCTTGGAGAGGAAACGGGCGAGCGTCGGCTGGCCGAAATAGTGCATCGGCAGGATGAGGCGCGCCTTCAGCAGCTTCAGCACTTCCAGCATCGAGGCCTGCTCCATCGTGTAGGAGCCGTCGACCGGCACCATCACCACGTCGAGCTGCCCGATCAGGCCGAGATATTCGGGGCCGAGCGTGTGATGCAGGTGGCCGAGATGGCCGATGCACAAATCGGCGACCTCGAAGATGAAGATCGAGTTGCCGTCCTTCTCGCGGATGCCGTCCCAGCCGCGAATGTCGGTGGTGACATTGCGGATGAGCACATCTCCGACCGTGAGATTGTATTTGGCGGGCGATCCCGGCGTGCCCCAGCCGCGCAGCACGTATTTGATCGCCGGGTCAGGTGCGGCGGTGAAATGGGTGATGTGCGCGTGGTTCATGGTCACCACGTCGGGCACGCGGCCCGGTCCCGCATAACCGGAATAGTCCGTCGCGATGACGACCCCGCCGCTGGTCTCGATGCGGAAGGTGGCGTGGCCGATGAAGGTGATGGCGACTTCGCCGCCGCTTGCTGCGACTTTTCTCAGCGAGACGAAGTGCACGTTCGGGGCGGCGCTCGCCAGGGCGATGCAGCGGCTGGCCGGTGCGGCGAGGGCAGCGTCTTTCGGCAGGAAGGCAATGGCGCACAGCGCGGCAAGGACCAAACGGGCGATACCGTGAGCGAGAGCGGTCATACGCGGCTCCAGCGTTGAAAGTTGTCGCAAACTCCAGATCAGATGGCGGTCGGCAACGCAAAGGCCAAGAGGGTCTGCACAAATCGGGCCATCGCCCCGCGCCTGCCGCTCGCACCGCTGCGATTGGCAAGCTGCCGCCGAAATTGTAGGTTTCCGCTGCGATGCCGCGGCGTCGGCGATCTCGCCGGACGTGCGGGCGCGCGTTGAACCGCATCGGGAGCGAACACCGCCATGGCCGAATACGCCCAGGACGTCATCGAGACATTCAAATCCATCACCACGGCAACGCTGACGACGGTGCTGCTCAAAAAAGGCCTGCGCAATGTGTGGATCCGCGGCGCGTTTCCGCTGCGTCCGGAGAGCGGCCGCATCGCCGGCCCCGCGTTCACGCTGCGTTTCGTGCCCGCGCGCGAAGACCTGGCGACGCCGGCCTCCTGGGCCTCGCCGACTTCGACGCGCGGCGCCATCGAGGCGATGCCGGATGGCTGCATGGCGGTCGTCGGAGCGGGCGGGTGCACCGATGCCGGCATCTTCGGCGACATCCTGTGCGAGCGCATGAAGCGGCGGAACGTGGCCGCGCTGATCACCGACGGCGTCGTCCGCGACCTCGAAGGCGTGTTGGCGACCAATCTCGATGTCTGGGCTGCCGGTGCGGCGGCTCCGCCCTCCGTTGCCGGGCTGACCTTCGTCAACTGGCAGGAGCCGGTCGGCTGCGGCGGCGTGGCGATCTTCCCGGGGGATCTGATCGTCGCCGACAAGGACGGCGCGGTGGTCGTGCCGAAGGCGCTTGTCGACCGAGGTGCTCGATGCCTCGATCGAGCAGGAAGCGATGGAAGAGTGGATCATCGGCGAGGTGCGCGGCGGCGCAGCGCTGCCGGGGCTGTATCCGCCGAATGAGGAGAACCGCAAGCGCTACGAGGAAAGCCGGAAACGCTGAAGTCCTCCACTTTTATGCTGAGCAGGGCTTAGATGCCGCCCAGATGGGACTCGAGCCATTCGGGCGTGATCTCGACCTCCAGCTCGGGATCGCGAACCCATTTGCCATTCAGTTTGCCGTCGACCTCCAGGGGCCGGTGCCAATAGCCGAGGACGCGCCTAGGCTCGCTGGTCATTGACGCACCGGAAAGGCAATCGTCATCGCAGGCGTTGGGGGGATCGCCGTAGCGGAGGGTTTTTGCTCCGATCTTTTCAGCTAACAAGGGGTGCCGGCCTGACATGCAAACCTGGTACGCCCTACCGCAAGCCTGGCAGGTAATCAGAAACAATACGCATTCATTGGCGTAGATATTTGGGATATATCTCGGATCAAAGTCACCGTAGCGCGGCACGGCGTTTTCGTCCCACCAGAATGGCGGCGAGGAAATGCGGCTGCGAATGTCGGTATAGCTATTGCGCATTAACGACGCCCGGCCATTCATTGCTGAATCGGAGCGTGACCCGATGCGGCGAATAGGTCAAGCGATCGTCTGAGCTGCGTCGGCGATGGCGCTGGCCAGCCTTTCGGGCGGCGCGGCGCCGGACACCAGCGGCTCGCCGCCGATCACGAAGGTAGGCACGCCGGAAACGCCCAGTCTGCGCCCGCGGATCAGCTCGCGAGCGACCTCTTCGCTCCCCTCCCCGCCGGCGAGCATCGTCTCCGCTTCGCCGCGGTCGAGCCCGGCCGCTTCGGCGACATCGGCCATGACTTCGGGATTGCCGATATTCCGGCCGTCGGAGAAGTAAGCCTGGAACAGCCGCTCTACGACCTCATCCTGCTTGCCTTTACGGCCCGCGAACCAGATCAGCCGATGGCAGTCGACCGTGTTCGGGCGTCCACTGCATCAGATCGTGGCGGAAATTCAGTCCGGCCGCGCGGCCGACTTCGGCGACGCGCGCATCAAGCTGGGCGGAAAAGTCGAGCGAGCCGAATTTGCGCAGGCGGTAGGCGGCGCGCTCGACGCCGCCCTTTGGCATGTCCGGATTGAGCTCGAAGGGCCGCCACACCGTCTGAAAGGCGATGCCGCTTTCCCGCAAGGTCAGTGCCGCGCGTTCGAGGTTGCGCTTGCCGATCCAGCACCATGGACAGATCGCATCGGAGATGATTTCGACAGTAACAGGGGGGCGGTCGGTTGTGGTCATGGCTAATACCAGAGGCCGGAGAAATGGTAGCGGGGGGTTGCCCGCGCCGTCGCGAAGGCGGCGGGAACGGGATTGCCGCCGGGGACATCGACCGGCGACCGCCGCATATCATGCAACTCCTGCAGCCGCCGGATCCGCTCTTCGGTCGGTGGATGTGTTCTCAGCAGCGACGGCACCGGAACGCGCCGGCCCGGCATGAAGATCGTCTCCAGCACGTTGCCCTGGTAGTTTTCGATCCGGTGCAGTGCCGTGGCCAGCCCTTGCGGATCGCCGGAGAGCCGTGCGCCTTCCAGGTCGGCGTCGTATTCGCGGGTGCGGGACAGGCCGAGTTGCAGAAGACTGGATGCCGTGGGCGCGAAATACAGAAGGATAATGCCGAGCCATGGGATTGGCTGCGCGCCGAAAAAAGCCAGCGGCAGACTGAAAAAGAACAGCAGCACGCCCATCATCGACATGAAATGGGTGAAGCGGCTCATCGTGTCCGCCAGGCTCATGATCCACAGATCGTTGTTGCGGATGTGAGCGATCTCATGCGCGAGCACGCCGGCGATTTCGCGCGGGTTCAGCTTGTTGAGCGTGCCGTAGGTGATGGCGACGATCGCGTCGGATTTGGCGCCGGTGGCGAAGGCGTTAATCACCGGGCTGGGGATAAGATAGACGCTCGGCATGGCCGGCAGCTCGGCCCGCTTGGCCAACTCGCTGACGATCTGAAGCACCGGGCCGCCTTCGGCAGGGCCGATACGGCGCGCGCCATAGAGCCGCATCAGCAGTTCCGGCGCGATTTGCGGGCTCATGATCAGAAGCACGCCGATCAGAACGAACGCCCAGATGGCGCCCGACCGCCCGAGAAGCAGCCCGGCGCACAGCGCCATGATGATGCCGATGCCGCCAATCAGCACGACGGAATGCAGCACATTCCGAAGCCTGGCGGCCGTGCGCGCCTTATTCTCGATCTCGAACGCCATAACGTCCGATATAGTTAACAATCGGCTGTTCTGCGAGCGGAATCGTTTGTGACAGGTGGTGCGCACGCCGTCCGATCCTCGGCACGCGCCGCCGATCGGACCGGCTCGAGCGCGTCAGTTGGCGGCGGCGGCGGTGTTCTGTTTCTTCCCGCGCGGAATGTTCAAAAGACCAGGAACGATATCCTCGGCGCGATTGACGACATGATAGGTCACATCGAGAGACGGCTGGATGAAACTGAGGCGGCGCATCTGATCGAATAACGACAGAAGCGGGTCCCAATATCCCTCTATATTTGCAATCATGACCGGCTTGGTATGGTGATCGAGCTGCACCCAGGTGATTTGCTCGACGAGTTCTTCAAGCGTGCCTACGCCGCCGGGCAATGCCACGAACGCATCGGAACGCTCGAACATCAGCATCTTGCGCTCATGGAAGGTTTTGACGTGAATCAGCTCCTGCACGTCGCCCAGCGGCACTTCGTGAACCGGAAGGTTCGACGGAATGATGCCTGTTACGCGGCCGCCTTCCTCGAGCACGGTCCGGGCGATCTCGCCCATGAGGCCGACGCTGGCGCCGCCATAGACGAGGCCGATGCCCGCTTTGGCCATGGCGCGGCCCATGGTTTTCGCCGCCTGCGCGAAAGCCTCGTGCGACCCTGAGTTTGCGCCGCAATAGACGCATATGTTTTTTATCGCTTTATGCTTCATCCGAGTCCGAGCGCTCCTTCGCTTCACATTTAATCTGTTTACCAAAAAATGGCTGCGCCTTTCTTGACGCGTTCACCCAGTAATATGGTGGCGAGGCAAAAAAGTTGATGAACGCCCGGTATTGGCCCTTGCCGGGTTTTATGGTTTAAGAATGGAAATGATTGAAGCGAGCCTTACGCCCTACGTTAACGCGTCCTGCCCTGAAGGCGTTGCCGGGTCGCGTGATGTGATGTCGCTTTTGGCGATCGCGAAGCGCAAGTCTTCGCCCGCCCTGCGTATGGGCACGGCTTTTTCAATGAAACGAGGTTAAGGCCGATGCGCAAAGCCCGGGTTCTGCTCATACTCTTGCTGCTGGCCTTTGGGGCGGTCGCGTTTTACGGCTTGCGGTCCGGCTGGTTCGGGCCAGGCGGCCTCGAATTGGGCAGCTCCGACCGCCCAATCCCCTGGGAGCGCACGGAAACCTGGAAAAGTTGCCGCAGGCGAGCAGAGACCGACTTTCGACATCGTTCGCGCCGAGCCTGACGGCTCCGTTGTCATGGCGGGGCAGTCGACGCCGGGCTGGACCGTCATCGTCGAGAGCAACGGCAAGGAAGTCGGCCGGGCCAAGGCGGACGAAAACGGCGAATGGATCATTCAGCCGGATGAGAAGATCTCCAAGGGCGAGCATTCGCTGGAGCTGAGCGCGCGCGCGCCGGAGGGCGATAAGACCGTGTTCTCCGCGCAGCGTCTCGCACTATCGCTCGCCGACCCGCAGTCCGGGCAGCCGCTGGTCGCGCTCACGGAAGAAGGCAAGGCGACGCGGGTGCTGCAGATGCCCCCGCCGCCGGCACCGAGCGAAGTCGCCGCCGCGACGCCGTCCGCGTCCGAGCCCGACACCGTCCGCCGCGACCGCCAGTGCCGATACCACCGCCGCCGCTTCACCGCAGGCCGATCCAAGGACCATTGCGGAAACGGCCGGCAAAATCGGCTTCGCTTCGGTGGATTATGAAGATGCCGGCGAGAAGAGCATGCTGCATCTCAACGGCCATGCGGAGCCGGACTCGCGCGTGGCGCTTTACGTCGACAACAATCTGATCGGCACCGTCAACGCTGATGCGACCGGAAGCTGGACCTATTCCGGCAACCGTCAGCTCGAGGGCGGACGCCACGCGATGCGTGCCGATCTGCTGGCCCAGGGCAGCAACGTCGTCGCCCGCGCCGAGGTCGATTTCGCGCGCGACTTACCGGTCGCAACCGCGCAGCTTGACCGCAACGACAAGACCTCCGATTTCTACCGGAACAGCTCCGCCGCTTCGGCCGACCAAATTCCGCGCACGATTTCCGACGCCGCCAACGAAACGGTGACCACGCCCACGCAGCTCGCCAGCGACAAGTCGAATGTCGTGATCGTCAAGCGAGGCGATACGCTGTGGCAGATCGCTCAGCGACATTATGGCGACGGGGCGAAATACACGCAGATTTTCCGCACCAATCGCACCCAGATCCGCAACCCGAACTGGATCTATCCGAACCAGCGCTTCGAGCTGCCCGAATAGAGGCGCGCGCCGCCGATCACGGCCGTCCGAGCGCTCGGCCTATGCGGTCTGCGTCAGGAAGCCGCGATAGTCGGGGTGAGGTTTGAGCTTGGTGTTCAACCCGATCACGCTTTCCGAAGCGCCGAGCGCAAGAAGCCCGTCCGGCGCCAGAACGCGGGACATCCGGGTGAGCACATCCGATTTCCGCTCGGCTTCGAAATAGATCAGCACGTTGCGGCAAAATATGATGTCGAACTGGCCGAGCGCGGAATAGCTGTCCAGCAGATTGAAATGCTTGAACTGCACGCGCGACTTCACGCTGTCGTTGAGCTGCCACAAATGCCCTACCGGCCGGAAATACCGCCGGATCTGCTCCGGCGTCAGTCCGCGCTGCACCTCGAACTGGCTGTAGACCGCCTTCTGTGCCGTGCTCAGCGCGGCCTGCGACAGATCGGTCGCCACGACCTCCACCCGCCACGATGCAAGGCACGGCGACAGCTCATCGACGATCATCGCGATCGAGTAGGGCTCCTGCCCCGTGGAAGCGGCAGCACACCAGATCCGTATCTTCCTCTGCGCCGCCCTCGCGATGATCATCCGTGGCAGGATGGTCTGCCTCAGAATTTCGAACGGAAACCGGTCGCGAAAGAAATAGGTCTCGTTGATCGTCATCGCCTGGACGACTTCTTCGGCGAGGCCGGGCAGCCGTCCCTGCTCCAGCGCGCGCACCAGGTCGCCGAGCTCGACGAGCCCGGCACGCTGCATCACCGGCGTGACGCGGCTCTCGACGAGGTACTGCTTGTCAGCCCCCAGAACGAGCCCAGATGTTCGACGAAGATAGGCGCAAAGCGAGTCGTAAGACCTGGTCTTTTGCGCCTCGTTCTCCCCGGCAAATGCTGACATCCAACAGTGCTTTCACGTGGTGTTCTGAATGCAATCCGTTTTCAAGCGATCCTGGCCGTCACCGGCTGCCGGGCGCACGAAAGCAGGAGAGCTTAGGTTTCAAAGGTGAACAGGACGTCAACATCGAGAACCGGCAGGAGCAGCTTGCCCGCGCGATAAAGTCCCTTGGTCAGCTTCGCCCGATGCGGGCTGAAATGCGAAGGAACCGGTATCTGCGCGGCCTTGCCGAGCGAGAGCACGTCGCCGACCTCGTCCACCACCAGCGCGAAGTTCTCGCCCCGGTATTCGATCCCGATCGCCAGTGCATTCTGGATGGAGGCGTCGGCCGGCATCTGCAAGCGCCGGCGCAGGCTGACGGCCGTGACGATCTTGCCGCGCAGATTGACCAGCCCGGCGATATCGGACGGGCTCATCGGAACGCTGGTCACCGAGGTGATGCGGAAGATGGTGTGCGTATTCTCGACGGGCAGGCCGAAGATCTCGCCGCCGACGAAGACGGTGAAGTAACTCTGGTCATCGTGGCCGGCAAGAGCACCACCATCGGGGCTTGCGTATGCGACCTCGCTCATGCTGCTAACTCCTTGGACAACTCATGCGCATCGCGTTTCGTGAGCACGGTGGCCAGGGTGCCGAGCAGGCCCTGCCGATCCAGCTTACTGAGATTGACGGTATTCGCATCCAGCATCGGCAGGCCCATAACGTCATGGGCCGGCATTTCGCAGAGCTGGAAGATCGGGAGGTCCTTGCCGACGACCTCATTGCGCATGAAGTCGATGGCGCTGCGGCCGTCCTGCATGCGGAATTCGGAGTCGATCAGCAGGGCGTCGAAGTCCTTGCGCTGCTCCAGCATCTGCAGGAGCTGCTCGGCGGAGCCGATGGTCGTGAGCCGGTAGCCGGCGCTGAGGAGCACGGGCTTCAGCGTGTCGCTGAACAGGAGGTCGTCTTCCAGCAGCAGGAGATTTTTGCTCTCCTTCTGATAGAGGCTCGAATAGGCCGCCTGCAGATAATATGTCACGTCGATGAGCTCGACGGGTTGTCCCTTGATCTCCGCCGCGCCGACCATGTCGTCGGTGAGGCTCGGGAGCTGGACTGTCAGGTCCTCCTCGACGATGTCGATGATCTCGTCGACGAGCAAGCCGATCGTATGCCCGTTCGCCGTGATGACCAGGACCGGATGCGGACGGTCGGTGACGTCCTGCATCGGCGAGGTCGGCAGCAGCGGCATGAGCTTGCCCTGATGCAGCATGACGAAGCGTCCGTCCGAACGTTCGATCCGGTTGGGGTCGACCATCTCGATGCGCGACAGGAGCGAGATCGGCAGGACTTTCGCCAGGCCATCGCCGGCGCGGAACAGCACGAGACGGGTGCGGTTGGATGCGCTCGGCGCCTCGCGGGAGCCTTCGAGCTTGTTCTCGCCGGACTTCTCGATGCCGAGTTGCGTGCCGATGCCGCCCGGATCGAGGATCAGCACCACGGAGCCGTCGCCGAGGATGGTCTGGCCGGTGAAGATTTTGAGATAGGCGAGAGAGGCGTTGAGCGGCTTGACGACGATTTCCTGCACGTCATCGACCGCGTCGACACGGACGCCGAACGACTCGGACCCGATGCGGACGATCACGACGAGCTCGTCATCTTTGTCCTTTTCGGGATCGGGCGTCAGGCCGAGGATCTCCGAAAGGTCGATCACCGGGATGACCTCGTCGCGCAAGCGCAGCACCAGGCCGTCCTGAACCTTCTCGATGACATGGCGCGAGTCGCTGCCGAGGCCAACCGCCTCGACAACCGCGGTCTGGGGCAGGGCGAAGCGCTGATTGCAGACGCGCACGATGAGCGCCGGCGCAATGGCGAGCGTCAGCGGGATCTTCAGCGAGAAGCGGCTGCCTCTGCCGGGCGAGGTGGACAGGGAAACCGAGCCGCCGATCGCCTCGATATTCGAGCGCACGACGTCCATGCCGACGCCGCGGCCGGACACGCTCGTCACCTTAGCGGCGGTGGAGAAGCCGGGTGCGAAAATGAACCGGCACAGCTCGTCCGTGGTCAGGTGATTGACCTGCTCCTCGGTTGCCATGCCGCTGGAAATCGCCTTTTGCCTGATCCGATCGAGGTTCAGCCCGCGGCCGTCGTCGGCAATGTCGATGGTGATCTGGCCCGCCTCATGCGATGCCGAGACGAGCACTTCGCCGTGTTCCGGCTTGCCGGCGGCAACGCGCTCTTCCGGCGTTTCGATGCCGTGATCGGCGCAGTTGCGGAT
Source organism: uncultured Alphaproteobacteria bacterium (assembly GCA_963727575.1). GTDB lineage: Bacteria > Pseudomonadota > Alphaproteobacteria > Rhizobiales > Rhodomicrobiaceae > JAHQVI01. The sequence goes on along the minus strand of CAVSIA010000022.1, from coordinate 57,708 downwards.
CATGTGGGTCAGCGGATCGCGCAGCACCTCGATGAGCTGACGGTCGAGCTCGGTGTCGGCGCCTTCGGTGACCAGGTTGATCTTCTTGCTCAGCTCCGACGACAGCTCGCGCATCAGGCGCGGCAGGTTGGCGAACAGGCGGCCGACCGGCTGCATCCGCGCGCGCATCACGGCGTCCTGAAGGTCGGTCGTCAGGCCGGACAATCTCTGCAATGGCGGTTTGATCGGATCGTTTTCGCGGTTCCGCGTGATCTCGAGAAGCTGGTTGCGGTTGAGCACGAGTTCGGACACGAGCTGCATGATGCGCTCGATCGTGTCGACCGTGACGCGGATCGTCTCCGAGCTGCGGACCGGACCCTGACCCTGACCCTGGCCTTGGCCCTGGGCGGGCGCGCTGGCCTTGGCCTGCTGCGGATCCTTCGCTGCCGGTGCGGGGGCCTCGGCGGTTATCGACGGGGCAGGCGAGGGCGCCGCGGCGGCCGGGGCGGCGGCAGCCTTTTGCGGCTCATCCTCCTCGTCCGGCTCATCGGCGATCGGCTTGTTCTCCGGCACGGCGTCGGTGATCGGCATCGCCAAGGCCGGCGGGGCCGGATGCAGCGCGCCGACGACCTGGGCTTCGAGCTGGGCGATCAACTCGGCGTCGTCGGCATCCGACTCGGCACCCGTGGCTTCGATGTCGCGCAGGATTTCCTTGATGCGATCGATCGCGGCCAGAATGACCGATACCGCTTCCGGCGTCGGCGGGGCGCCGTCACGCAATTCGCCCAGCAGATTTTCAGCCGCATGCCCGACCGTCCGCAGCCGCTCCAGGCCGAGGAAGCTGGACGTGCCCTTGACGGTGTGAACCAGGCGGAAGATGCCGGCGACCAGCGACGCATCCGTAGGGTCGCGCTCGAACTGCAGGAGCTGCGTTTCCACGCCCTCCAGGTGCTCGAACGTCTCGACCAGAAATTCACTCAGTAACTCGTCCATCGAACCCAACTTTCGCAATCAACTTTACTGATTAAACGCCTTTGAGGATGCGGTCGGCCATGTCCTGGGGACGTTCGAGCGGCGGGGCCGAGCCGTGATTGACAAGGTCGGCTGTGCGCTCGAGCACGACCCGAAGATCCGCAGCCAGCAGCTCACAAATCCCGGCAATGCCGTCCGGATCGATGGTGCCGTCTGCAAGGCGGTTATTGATCACCATGTCGATGCTCTTGAGCACGATGCCGTCGAGCAGTTTGATCATGGCCTCGAAATCCTGCCGCAAAGCCGGGTCGGCCGCATCGTAGATTTCAAGAGCCTGGTGCTTGCCGGGCAGTGTCGAGTTCAAGAAATACTCGCGGTAACCGACAGTTTTCCACGCAAGAATTTCATCGACCATTTCTGGAAGCAGGACGGGAAGATTTTCGATAAGCAGGAGAATTTCGTTGAAGTGATTCAGGTAGTCGTTTGCAATGCCAGAATTGGGATTCGTAAGCTCGTTGGCACGCGTTTCAAGCGAATTGGTCATGCATGCCTCCCGCGGAGCCATCGTATGGCGATTGCCGTCGACTGGGGTTCATTGAACATCTCGATTTCCAGCGTTGTGGGTGGATAACCGCGTCACTGGAATTTGATACTCGCAAACCACTAAGAATCAGTTTTCAAGTTGTGGTCACATGGGCTATACCGCCTTCAGGTTGCAAAAAATCCATCAATATTCCGTAGTACGGCTGCCATGAATAAGCTCCTCGAAAATTCAGGCTGCGGCGGCTTAGAGTTCAGAACTACTAGTAGTGGGCCTGAACAAGCTGGATTGCGAATAGAGTAGGGAAACATAGAAATGCCGTTTCCTCGCCTGACATGGGCCGGTCTTCTTTTGGTGACGCTCGGCTGGGGCTTTATATTGTCTTATCCGCTCATCGCGCCCTTGGTGCCCGACGGGGGACAGGCTGCAGCCGTCCGCGACCCTGCGCGTTTCATTCCGCTACTTGGCGAAAATGCAATCGTCACGGGGCTCGGAATTGCGCTTCTCGGAGCCGCAGAAAAAGCGCTCCGTCTGCTGCTGAAGATCGCGGCGATCAGCAGTCACCCGCGCCCGCAGCCCAGACCGGGCTCATCCCTGCAGACCGCGCCGGCCGGTTCGATGGCGTCGCCGCACATGCAGCACGCGCAGCAGCAGCAGACGCCAATCCTGATGCCGCAGCGCGGCTCCAACGAGGTGGTCACGCGGGGGGCGCTGAACGGGCGCGACTACGTGCTGTTTCGCGACGGCTCCGTTGTCGTGGAAACGCTGCTTGGGCCACGGCGCTTTCAGTCGATCACCGAAGCGCAGGAATTCATCGGCGCGAACTAGCCCGATCTATTCACGGCGGTGAGAATTCGCTGAACGTATCAGCGCTCATGTGCATCTTGGCAGATTACCGGCGCGCGGATGCATCCCGCTTGAGATTGGCGGCCGGCAAGGCGTTTTTTGCGGTTAAAGGGGTGGGCTCGTTCGGGGGCATCGGCGCCCCGGCGTTCAGGTGACGAGCCGCGGCAGCCGGCCAAGGACGGCCCTCAAAATGGGTTGGTAGGGACAGGCGGTCGGCAGGTGCAGCCGGATCTGGGTTTTCATCTCGACCACCCGGGCGGCGACCTTGATCAGACGTAGGCGCAGAGTATCGAACTGCGCAACGCGCCAGATCGAGCGTTTCGGCATCATGGCGCGCAGCCGCCACATCAGCCAATAAGCGCCCGCATGCAGGAACAGGCGGAACTGGTTGGCGGTCGCTTTTGAGCATGACGTGCGATCGGCGGCGAGATGGGTCTTCCAGGATTTGATATGGTTCTCGGCTATGCCGCGTCGGCAGTAGAGGTCTTCGTAGAGCGCCTTGGCCCGGCCGCCGGCGAGATTGGTGACGATGAAGCGGGTATCGGTGCCTTGCTCGCCGGCTTCGACCCGCGCGATGATGCGTTCGACCCGGCTCCAGCTCTTTGCGCCATCGAAGAAGTCCTTGAAGCGGCGCAGCTTGGCCGTCTTCGCTCCGGCCTCGAAACGGGCTTTGGTGCTGGCTTCCAACTCTTCGATATGGCGGCGCAAGGTCGTGGTCGGCGCGACGCCGAGGATGAAGTCAAGCCCCCTCGCCCGGCAGACGTCGATCACCTCGGGACAGCAATAATGGCTGTCGGCCCGGATCAGGATCCGGGTGCTTGGCCAGTTGGCGCGGATCGCACGGAGCAGACGGCGCAGGAACGCGCCGATCTCGGTGCCTTTGGGGCGCTTGGCCGGACGCAGCATGGCGGTCACGAACCGCCCATCACCGTCAAACACGACCATTGGCTGGAAGCCATATTCGTCGTGATGAGCATTGAACAAGCGTAATTGCTGGCCGCCATATGCGGCATCGAACGTATCGTCGATATCCAGCACGATGCTGTTGGGCACCCGCCGGAAGGAGGCGCAGTAGAGATCAACCAGCGCCTGCCCCATGCGCAGCAGCGAACGGCGATCAGGCAGGTTCTCCAGGCGCGAGAGTGTGGGCTGCGAGGCAAGATCTGCGCCGGATGGCAGCGCGCCCTGCGCCAGCTTGAACGCCGGATCAGATCGTAAGCGCGATGCATCGTTGCCGTCCTCATAGCCGGCGGAGATCATCAGCATGCGGAACCGGATCATATCGGCGAGGCCGTGGACGACCTGATTTTGTGCCCGTGGATCCGCGATGCAGCCCGCCAGACGTTCGGCCACGTCAAGGCGTTGCTCGACCTCTCGCAAAACCAAAACGCCTGCGTCCGACGACAAAGCCCCACCGTCAAAACGCGCCACGACCGGTTTGCCAAAAACCGGTGACAGACCAGGCAACGGCAGCATAGGATCGATCATGGCGGGTGGGCTCCCTGCGAAAATGGCGCGGATCGGCTTTAGCAACCAAATCCTAAGCCATCTCAAAGGCTTGAGCTACACCCGCCAAACCACCGTGAATTTTCCGGGCTAGTATCTTCTTCGATCCGATTGAATCGGATCGCCGGTTCTCGTTTCCCGTTCGGCCACCATTTCTAGCGATCGACCGGTATCAACTTGATAGAAAGGCGCTCTTGTGCACGATCGGGAAATACATGTCCCCGCGAAGACGGGATGAAACCGGTTCGAGCTAGGATTGTTCAGACGCGTTGGCCCTGGCCTGCGTCGCCGCCGCCAAGGCGTTGGCGACCTCCTGGAACGCGTTGACGCTGGGCGGATCGTCCGGATTCTGCTTCATGATCTCGAAAATATGCGGCACCAGCTCGATGGCGTTGTCGAGATCCGGATCGGCTCCGCGGTGATACCCGCCCATCAGCCGCAGATCCCGCGTGTCCTCGAAGCGGGCGACCATACCGCGTAGCTTCATCACCAGATCGCGCTCTTCCGCGCGACCAGGCGGCATTGGCGAGGCGCGATACCGAACCTGAAATGTTGACGGCCGGGAACCGGCCCTGATCGGCAACGGCGCGGTCCAGCACGATATGACCGTCGAGCGTGCCGCGAATACTGTCGGCGATCGGCTCGTTGTGATCGTCGCCGTCGACCAGCACGGAGAAGATCGCGGTGATCGTCCCGGCGCCCTCCTCGCCCGGTCCGGCGCGCTCCAGCAGCTTGGGCAGCTCGCTGAACACGCTCGGCGTATAGCCGCGCGCCACCGGCGGTTCGCCCGCAGCAAGCGCGACGTCGCGCGCCGCATGGGCAAAGCGGGTGATGGAATCGATGATCAGCAGCACGTTCTCGCCGCGATCGCGGAAATATTCGGCGATGCACATGGCGGTTTTCGGCGCCAGCCGGCGCATCATCGGGCTCTCGTCGCCCGTCGACACCACCGCGATCGCACGGCTCAACTCGCCGGCGAGCGAATCTTCCAGAAATTCGCGCACCTCGCGGCCGCGTTCGCCGACCAGCGCAATCACCGCCGTATCGAAGCCGCGCGAGCGCACCAGCATGCTCAGTACCGTCGATTTGCCGATGCCCGAGCCTGCGAAGATGCCGACGCGCTGTCCCGCGCAAAGCGGCGTGAACACGTCGATGACCCGCACGCCGGTCTTGATCGCCTTCTTCACGCGCTGGCGGCGCATTGGCGGCGGCGGCTCGCGTTCGGTGGAGATGGCGCGGTCGCCGGCCGTCAGCGCCCCGGCTCCATCGATGGGATGACCGAGCGCATTGAGGATCCGCCCCTTCCACGACGTGTCGGGGCTCACCGTCACCGGCCCCTGCCGCCAGGCGAGCGTACCGAGACCGACGTCGATCGCCGGCTCGAACGTCTTGATGCTGGCACCGGTCTCGTCGATGCGCACGACCTCGCCGAGCCGCGCGAGCGGTCCCGAGATCAGGCGCACGCACTCGCCGAGCTTGACGAATTGCGACAGGCCCGAGACGCGGCAATAGCCTGGCATGACGGCCGTGACGACCCCGCCGACGCGCATGCGCGGCTCGGCCTCGGTGGCGATCGTCGACCATTCGAGGGCCTCGAGGCGATTGCGGAAGGCCCCTGTCTCTTCGGTGCTGGCCATGAATTGTTCGTGTGCCGTGAGCCGTGGCGGTGCGCTATGCGACCGGCGCGAGATCGCGGATCGCCTGCTTCAGCGTGTCGTCCTGCGCATTGAGCGAATTGGTCAGGGCGTCGAACATCCGGTGGACCTGGATCAGACTGGTCATCTCCATCACCGGATTGACGTTGGAACGCTCTACGAACCCCTGCACGATGCCGACCGCGGCAAAATCGACCGCGGGATTGGCCGGCTGGTCCGGGATCACGCCGGAGTTTGCGGCCCGCATCAGCTTAGCGCTCTCGTCGATCTGGAACAGGCCGAGCGCGCCGACGCGCTGCGCCATCCTGATAGATCGCGCCGTCGTGGCTGATCTGGATCGCAGCCGCCGCTCGGATTGAGCGCGATAGCGGCGCCGCCCGCGTCGAGCACGGGATAGCCGTTCAGCGTCTGCAGATCGCCGTTTGGCGTCATCATCATCCGGCCGTCCCGGGTGTAGACCTGCTGCCCGTTGATATCGATGGCAAGCCAGGCGTCGCCCTGCACCGCGACATCGAACGGGTCGTCGGTGCGCACGACGTCGCCGGCATTGCGGGACAGGAAGGTTTCCCCGCCCGAGACGAAGGCCGTCGGATTCGGCGGTATTCGGGACAGGACCGTCTCGAACTTGACCTCCTCGGCGCGAAATCCTCCGGTCGAGATGTTCGCGACGTTATGCGCGATCGTTTCCAGCCTTTTGTTGAGCGCCAATTGTCCCGACAGGCCGACATAAATGCCGGATTGCATGTTCTAAAGTCCCCCGAGTCTCAAATTCTGAATGCTTGCCAGAAGATCGCCGCCGATCCCGAAGGATGCTTGTCCGCCGATCAGGATCGTGCTGGCGCTGTTGATGGAAGTCGCGGTCGAATTCTGCGCTTCCCAAAGGCTGGTGAAGCGGTTCAGCAGACGGTCCAGTTTTTCCGGATCCTGCAGATCCGTGATATCGAGCCGCTTTTCGATCATCGCGGCCTGCTTGTCGACATTGACCGCGCCGGTGGCCTCGGACAGGCCGAGAACGACCTGCGTGACCTTGAGCATCGCCTTATCCGCCAGGAGCTGAAATGCGTTCTCGATACCCGGCGCCTTACGCTGGAAGTAGAGCGCGAGCCGCACGCCTTCGTCCTGCTGGCCGGCCTGCTCTTCCAGCGTCTGCCGGTAATATTTGTCGACGGTGCCCTGCTGGGTCTTGTCGAAGGCCGTGGCCGTCCCGCCGTAGCGCGCGAAGTTGAACGTGTCGGCAAATTCCTTATAGCGCTTGTCGACCAGCGTGTTGGCGAAGGCGTCGGATTTGTCGGTCCCTTCCTCCAGCACCTTGCGCATGAAAGCCTTGGCATAGGTCATGTCCTCAAGACCATGCGCCTTCATGGCATAGCTGAAGAGCTGGTAGTTATTGAGGAAATCATCGACCGATTTCACGTCGCCGATATGCTTCAGATAATACTCGCTCTGCCTTGCGACATCCGGACGCTTGGCCGTCTGGTCCAGCGAGCGGGTCAAGTTCTGCGAGATCAGCCTGAAATTTGCCGTAGCGGTAAGCACGGTCGCTATCCTTCTGTACGCATCCGACTATCCTCCCCGGGACTTGCCCGGAACTGGTCTATCAAGAATGCCTGCGCCGCACTTACAAAGCCTTAATAAGCTTCGTGCAAGGATACGCTGACTAAAACCAGAAGTTGAGTATGAGGGAGCTTTTGCGTGACGATCCTTATCGGGCTCGTACTCACTCTCGCCTGCATTGGCGGCAGCTTTGTTGCGATGGGCGGAAACTTATCCGTTCTGATGCAGCCGTTTGAGTATGTAATCATTCTCGGGTCGGGCATCGGGGCGTTCATCGTCGCCAACTCGACAAAAGTCATTAAAGACACCGGCAAGGCGACTATGGAGGCGTTCAAGAACTCCGTACCGTCAAACGGTGAATATATCGATGTTCTGGGCCTGCTTTACTCAGTCCTGCGGGAGATGAAGAGCAAGCCGCGCAATGAGGTCGAGAGCCATATCGACAATCCGGGCGAGTCGCCGATTTTCGAGAAATATCCGACCGTTTTTAATAACAAGGAATTAACGACGTTCATATGCGACTACTGCCGGCTCGTGATTATGGGCAACGCCAGAACGCATGAAATCGAAGCGCTGATGGACGAAGAGATCGAAACGCTTAGGGCCGACAAGCTGAAGGCCTACCATGCCATGACCGGCCTTGCGGACGGCCTGCCCGCGCTCGGCATTTGCGCGGCGGTGCTCGGCGTGATCAAGGCGATGGGCGCGCTGAAAGAGAGCCCCGAGGTGCTCGGCCATCTGATCGGCGCGGCGCTGGTCGGCACGTTCGCCGGCGTGTTCTTCTCATACGCAATTTTTACCCCGCTGGCGAACAAGATCAAATCGGTCCGCGAGAAGAGAATGCGCCTCTATGTGATGACCAAGCAGACGCTACTCGCCTACATGAACGGGGCGATGCCGGCGGTCGCGCTCGAATATGGACGCAAGACCATCTCCGCCTATGAGCGTCCCTCGATCGAGCAGGTCGAAGAGGAGACGATCGGCGGCGGCGGTGAAAACCAGAAGGCCGCGGCCTAATCCGATGACTGACTATGCATCGGCGCGACCGGACGCGGGAAGCGCCATTCGAAACGGACCTTCGGCACAGCAATGCGTCATGCCGATTTTGAATTCTGGTGGATGAAATGGGACAAGACTCGACGGCAAAATCACTTCCAGACCATCCCCCCGGGCTCGCGCAGTCACTCGAGGAGCTTGCCGCCGCCTTTGCCCCGAGTGAGGACGGCGGGCAGGCAGGTTCGGGAGCCGAGCAGAAGGGAACCGGGTCGCAAGGCGCCGGCGCCCAGACCTATACCCCGCCGCATCAAGAGGCCGCGCAGTCGTCCAATATGGACATGATCCTGCGTATTCCGGTGACCGTGCAGATCGTACTCGGCACGGCCACGATGCCGGTCGCCGACCTCGCCAAGCTGGGCCGCGGCGCCGTCGTCCCGCTCGACAAGCGGGTCGGTGAGCCGGTGGATGTGGTCATCAACGGCAAGGTGGTCGCCCGCGGCGAAGTCGTCGTCGTCGACGAGGACAATTCGCGCTTCGGCATCCAGCTCACCGAAGTCATCGACAACAACGCTTTCTGATCGGCTGGCGCATTGACGCATTCACCTGGTGATGCGCCGGCGCCCTCGCTGTTTGTTTATGCATTGATCACGCACGCATTCCTGTCCTGTCCGCGCGTAGCATATCGAGGCGTGCGCCCGAGACAACGGAATATGGTGCGCGCCCATGGCCGAACAGCCGGACAAAGAAAGCAAAACCGAAGACCCCACCGATAAGAAAATCCGGGACGCGATCGAAAAAGGCAACGTCCCAAGCTCGCGCGAAGCCGCGACCTTTGCATCCTTCCTCGCCGTTTTCGTCGCCGGAAGCTTTCTCTTCGCCGACAACGCGATGCGGCTGCGGAATACGCTGATCACGTTCATCGATCATCCGGGCGACTGGACGCTGGAGAGCAGCGCCGATGTCGTCGCGCTGCTCCGCTTCCTTACGGGGGAGATGGGCCGGATGCTCGTGCCGATCGTCCTGCTGATGCTGGTCGCCGGCCTTGCCTCCACGCTCGTGCAAAATCCGCTCCGCATCGCCCCCAATCGCATCAAGCCGGACTTTTCGCGCATCTCGCCGAGCAAGGGCCTGGGCCGGATCTTCGGGCTGCAGGGGCTGGTGGAATTCGGCAAGGCGCTGTTCAAGCTGATCGCAGTGGCGCTGGTCGGCTATTTCGTCGTGCGTATGAGCCGGTACGAGGTGCTCGCCTCGATGTTCATGGAGCCGCTCGCGATCCCGGGACTGCTGCGCGACGTGTTTCTCCGGCTGGTCGGATGGGTGGTGCTGCTGTCACTGGCGCTCGTCGTGGCCGACGTCTTCTGGTCGCGCTTCAAATGGCGCCAGGACCTGCGCATGACCAAGCAGGAGGTCAAGGATGAGCATAAGCAGTCCGAAGGCGATCCCCACATCAAGAGCCGCATCCGTTCGCTTGCCCGCGACCGAGCCCGCCGCCGAATGATGGAGGCGGTTCCGCGTGCCACGGTGGTCATCGCCAACCCGACGCATTTCGCGGTGGCGCTGCGCTATGTGCGCGAAGAGGGCGGCGCGCCGCTCGTGCTCGCCAAGGGCACCAATCTCATCGCGCTGAAAATCCGCGAAATCGCCGAGGAGCACGGCATCCCGGTCGTCGAAGACAAGCCTCTGGCAAGGTCTCTCTACGATAGTGTCGAGGTCGATAAGCTCATCCCGGCACAGTTCTACCGGGCGGTCGCCGAAATTATCTACTATCTCCACATACGCAACCGGAAACCCAGAGGCGGAACAAAGAGTTAGGCGATGCTGAAGCAGTTCCGCGACGACCATGCCGAGCATGAGAAAATCCTCGCCCATGGCCTGAAGGAGGTCGCCGCCGAGCTTCGGCTCGTGGACGCCGCCGATCTGGTCGCTTTCATCCGGACGGGCAAGTTCGGAAATGTCAGCAGTCTGGTTAACGCTTCGACGGAAATGTACTTCAAGCCGGGAATGATGGAGTTCCGCCAATCCGGCAATGTGAAGATGTGCTGGAGCGGCGAGCCCTCGATCGTGCTCGACATGGAATTCCGGCACCCGTCGGTCGATGTGTACTTCCAGCTCGTGCTCGAAGCGCAGCAGGCCGGCGTTGAGATCGAATACATCTCCTTCAACCGCCAATGCGAAACCCCCGGCGAGCACGCTCACCTGCTGCTGCATGCCATCAGCGAGGCGCGCTTCGGTCCGCCCTGCGCCGACCGTCCCAACGAAAAAATCACGGCATAGCCGCACCTTGCGCGGCTCTCGCCCGCGCACAAGCCCCAGGCAAGATTGTGGAGTTAACCAATCTAAGCATTAGGGGAACTTTGCCATGCAGCCAATTCATCTTTTCGATCTTGCTTCGCAGAACAATCATTGGCTGTCGACACGGCAGACGCTGATGGCGGGCAACGTCGCCAATGTGAACACGCCCGGCTATCGCGCGATCGATCTCCAGCCGTTCGATGCCGTGCTCGAATCCACCAAGCTGGAAATGGCGGTCACCGAGACCGGGCACATGGCGCCCGAGCAGACCGCCGCGACGGCCGCGACTGAGTTGGAAGGCGAGGATAGCTGGGAAGTCTACCATTCGGGCAGCAATGTCAGCATCGAGCAGGAACTGCTGAAGGCCAGCGAGATCAATCGTGCCTATTCGCTCAATACCAACATCCTGCGAGCCTTCCAGCGGATGCTGATATCGAGCGCGAAACCGGGGGGATAAGCCATGATCGATCAGCTTCAACTTTCCTCCATGATCGCGGCGTCCGGGCTCGATGCGCAGTCGAAGCGCCTGCGCGTGGTGTCTGAGAACATGGCGAACGCCAATTCCACGGGTAAGACGGCGGGCGCAAATCCGTACACGCGCAAAACCGTGAGCTTCGCGACCGAGCTTGACGACAAGCTTGGCGTCAACCTGGTCAAGGTCGACCGGATCGGCTTCGACGACCGGCCCTATCGGCTGGAATTCGACCCCGGCCATCCGGCGGCGGACCAGAACGGGTATGTCAAACACCCGAATGTGGAGATGCTGGTCGAGTTGGCCGACATGCGTGAGGCCAACCGCTCTTACGAGGCCAATCTCCAGATTATCAAGCAGGCGCGCGAACTCATCACCATGACCATTGATCTGATGCGGGCTGGATAATGATGATTGATCCGATTTCTTCACAAGTGGCGATGGTCCCGCGGACGCAGGGCACGTCCGCCGCGTTCATGAATGTCGCGACGCCTGAGACCCAGGAATCCGGGCCGAAAGATTTCAGCGGCATGATCGCGCAGATGATCGCCGACACCGCCGATGCGCTGCACAAGGCGGAGAGCACCTCCGTCGCCGGGATCCACGGCAAGGCCTCGGTCCAGGAAGTGACCGAAACCGTGATGGCCGCCGAGCAGTCGCTGCAGGCCGCGATCGCCGTCCGCGACAAGGTCACCGCCGCCTATCTCGAACTGAGCCGCATGGCCATTTAAGGAGTTTGTAATGAGATCGCTTGCCATCGCCGCAACGGGCATGAACGCCCAGCAGCTCAATGTGGATGTGATCGCGAACAATATCGCGAATATCAATACCACGGCCTATAAGCGCGCCCGCGGCGAGTTCACGGATCTCCTCTATCAGATCGAACGCTCCGCCGGCGTTCCCAATCGCGGCGGGCAGGACACAATTCCGGAGGGGGCCAAAGTCGGCCTCGGCGTGCGCACCGCCGCGGTGCGCTATCTTCACATGCAGGGCGTTCTCGCTCAGACCGGCAACAAGCTTGACGTTGCGATGAACGGTCGTGGCTGGTTCGAGGTTGCCGGGCCGAACGGGGAGACGCTCTATACCCGCGCCGGCGCGTTCAACAAGAACGAGAACGGCGAAATCGTTACCACCGACGGCTATGTCGTGCAGCCGACGATGTCCATTCCGATCGACGCAACCGATGTCGTGATCAACGAAGCCGGCCAGGTCTACGCCCGCATCGCCAACCAGCCCGACCTGCAGCAGGTTGGCCAATTCACCGTCGCCACCTTCATCAACGACGCGGGGCTGGAGCCGCTTGGCGGCAATCTCTATCGCGAGACCACCTCGTCGGGTCCGGCCAATGAAGGCGTCGCCGGCGACGTCGGTTTCGGCACCGTTCATCAGGGTTATCTGGAGACGTCGAACGTCGACCCGGTGAAGGAAATTACTGAGCTGATCCAGGCTCAGCGCCACTACGAAATGAATTCGAAAGTCATCCAGACCGCCGACAGCATGTACGGCACGATGACCAATCTCCGTTAGCGCGTCGACGCCATCAGAAGTCGTATGAATTGAGCGGCAGCGCCGTCGATCGCGGCACGCCGCACCCCAGTTGGAGAGGGCCATGTTTGACCGCACGCCGCATTGGCTGGCTTGCATCGCCGCTGCCGTTTTCACGGTTGGCGCGATGATGCCGGATGCGCGTGCGGCGAACATCGAATTGCCGGTTCCGAAGATCACCATCTATCCTGGCGACGTGATCGGCAGCGAATTGCTGACGACGAAGGCCTTTCACGTTCAGACCGATCAGCTCCCCGTCATCCGAAGCATCAATTCCGCCGTCGGCAAGGTCGCCCGGCGGACGCTGATTGCCGGAAAGCCGATCCCGGCGACCTATCTGCGCGAAGCCGAGCTCGTCAAGCAGGGCAAGGCCGTCCGCATCGTCTTTACCGAAGGCGCACTGACCATATCCGGCGTCGCCGTCGCGCTTCAATCGGGTAGCGTCGGCGATTTGCTCAGTGTCCGGAATTCCGACAGCGGCACGGTTATCAAGGGCGTGGTCGAGGAGGACGGCTCGGTCAGGATTGCCGGGCCATGAAACGGATCCTGTTTCTGCTGCTCGCACTCGGCGCCGGCAGCGCGGCAGCGCAGACGGCCGACAGCCCGATGCCGGGCGCCGAACCGCCGCTGAAGGGGAGCGAGGTGGACATGCCCCCGGGCGGCCCGCTGGGAGGCATGAACGACGCCGGCGGTATGGACGCCGGCCTTGCGCCGCTCTACGCGCAGCACAACGGCGCGTTCACGCGCATCAAGGACATCGTCTCGGTCGGCGGCGTGCGCGCCAACCAGCTGGTCGGCTACGGCCTCGTGATCGGCCTGAACGGCACCGGCGACAGCCTTCGCAACTCTCCGTTTACCGAACAATCGCTGCAATCGATGCTCGATCGGATGGGCGTCAACGTCCGCAAGGCACAGGCCAAGACGCGCAATATCGCCGCCGTTGTCGTTACCGCCGAGTTGCCGGCGTTCATCGGCCGCGGCTCGCGGATCGACGTGACCGTCTCTTCGCTCGGCGATGCCACTTCGCTGGTCGGCGGATCGCTGGTGATGACGCCGCTTTCGGGTCCGGACAGCCAGATATATGCCGTCTCGCAGGGGCCTGTCGCCGTCTCCGGCTTCACTGCAGGCGGGGCTGCCGAAACGCTGACGCAGAATGTGCCGACCTCGGCGCGCATTCCCAATGGCGCGCTCGTCGAGCGTGAGCCGCCCAACCGGTTTGGCGACGACCATTACCTCATCCTCGAACTGCGCAACCCGGATTTCGCCACCGCGGTCCGTGTCGCCGACGCCATCAACGTCTACAGCCAGGCACGCTACCACACGCGCTCGGCCCAGGAGCGCGATCTGCGCACGGTAACGCTGATCAAGCCGCGCAACGTCGGCGCCGCCCGATTCCTGGCGGAGATCGGCAGCCTGCCGATCCAGCCGGATTTGCCGGCCCGCGTGGTGGTCGACGAGCGCACCGGGACGATCGTGATCGGCAACGACGTGCGTATTTCCACCGTCGCCGTCGCCCATGGAACGCTCACGGTCCGCGTTACCGAAACGCCGCAAGCCTCCCAGCCCAACCCATTCGCCGAGGGCGATACGGTCGTCCTGCCGCAGACGCAGGTGACGGCGGACCAGGCCGGAGGAAAGGTCGCAGTCGTTGAGGGAGCAAATTTACAAATGCTTGTGAGTGGATTGAACAAAATGGGACTTAAGCCTGCCAGCATCATCGCCATTCTCCAGGCGATCAAGTCGGCCGGCGCATTACAAGCAGATCTGGTGGTGCAATGATGTTTCGCGTTTCAAAGACTCCGCAGTCGCTCGCCGTTTTCCCCTGTCGCACAGGCGCGATCGGCCTCGCAATGGTCCTTCTTCAGGCGGCTCCGGGCGTGGTGCAGCCGGCAATGGCCCAGCAGGGCTGGGGGACGAAGCTCGAATCGCAAGCCGAATTCGCCTATCGCTCCGTATTCGAACGATCGTTAACGAACGCGAAACGGCAAAAGCCGATGCGCGCGGCACGGCGTAAGCCGCAGGCGCCGGCGCCTGCCCCGGCGCCCCTCGCCACATCCGCCATTCCCGACGTGCCGGTCAGCAAGGCCGCAGCTTTGGCCGAGCCCGCCCCGATCCGGATCGACAGTCCTGCCGTGACCGGCGCCGGCGCCGATGTGCCGCCCGAGCCCGGCGCCGAGCCGAGCCTGTCGGTGCTTGCGCCGGTCGAGGAGCCGGCCGCGCCGGACGCTGCCGACAATCGCCTGGTCGTGCCGCTCATCGATCAGCCGCGAAATCTCGGCGATGTGCTGACGACGGCGGTCGCCGGCGAAGAGCCTGCCGGCGACAATACCCAGCCCGCCACCGTTCTGCGCGGCAGCGGCGATCAATACTGCACCAACATCGCCAATGCCGCGGCCGACGCGCGCTTTGCCTGGCAGAAGCAGGAGCTTCTGCAGACCGAAGAGCAGGTCAAGCAGCGGATCGGCGAACTGGAAGGCAAGATCACCGAATACCGCAAATGGCTCGCGCGGCGCGACGAGTTTTCCAAGCGGGCGCAGGCCTCGGTGACCACCATCTACGCCAAGATGCGGCCCGACGCGGCCGCCCAGCAGCTTTCGGTGCTGGACGAGGAAACCGCGGCCGCCGTGATTTCCCAGCTCAATCCGCGCGTTGCCAGTGCGCTGATGGCGGAAATGGACGCCAAGATCGCCGCGCGGCTGACGGCGATCATCTCCGCGTCCGCGCGCGGCCCGAAGGGAAAGCCGCCGGGCAAACCGACAGTTGGGGGAACATGATCCAGCGCCTCATGATTCTGGCTGCTTGCACATGGCTGACCGGCTGCGCGTTCCAACCCAGCGAAGTCGGCAAGGCGCCGTCGCTGACGCCGGTCGGCGCGGGATTGCGTCCGGACACCGTGCCGATCAGCATGCGTCCGTCGCCGCGCCCCGTCTACCGGCCGGGCAATTCGCTGTGGCAGGATACCAGCGCCGACTTCTTCCGCGATCCGCGTGCGACCAATGTCGGCGATCTGGTTACGGTTAATATTTCGATAAAGGACAAGGCGTCGCTCGACAACAACTCCAACCGGTCGCGCAAATCGAACGGCGATCTCGACGTCAATTTCAGCTACGACATCGCCGCGGCGGCCACCCAGCCGCATCTGACGGCCTCGGGGTCCGGCTCGTTCAAGCCTTCGGTCGCCGCCGAAACCAAGACCGACAGCAAGGGCGGGATCGAGCGTTCGGAAACCATCAACCTGCTCGTCGCCGCGATCGTTACCAACGTTCTGCCGAACGGCAATCTGGTGATCAGCGGCACGCAGGAGGTTCGGGTCAATTACGAAATGCGCGTGCTGCAGGTCTCCGGCATCGTCCGCCCGCGCGACATCTCGACGGAAAATTCAGTCTCCTACGACAAGATCGCCGAGGCGCGCATCTCTTATGGCGGCCGCGGGCGGATCATGGAAGTTCAGCAGCCCGGCTGGGGCCAGCAGATTATCGACGCCGTCGCGCCCTACTGACATCCGAGGAAGCCGCGCTTGGCGAAAGAGAAACCAGACACGGAGGCGAAGAACGGGTGGGGGCATTTCCATCATCGCCGTCATCCTGCTCAGCCTCATCGCGGGCGGCGGCGGCGCCGGTTTCGGCTTCATCCTGCCGGGCATGATGAAGGCCGATCAGAAGTCGAAGGCGGATGGTCACGCGGCCGAGGCTTCAGGAACGCCGCCCACGGGAATTCTCACGCCGCTCGCCCCGATCACGACCAACCTCGCCACGCCGAGCACCACCTGGATCCGGCTGGAGAGCTCGATCATCATCGACAACGACCTCGGCGCCAACGCCAGCATCATTGCGGCGAAGATGGCCGAGGACATCGTCGGCTATCTGAGGACCATCGCCGTCGACCAGCTTGAAGGAGCAAGCGGTTTTCAGCATCTTCGTGAGGATCTCAACGACCGTGTTCGTGTACGGAGTCAAGGCAAGGTTTCCGAGCTCGTGATCACCAGCATGATCGTGGAATGATGGACGCGGGGCAGGGCAAACCGGCAATCGAAGGCAAAACCGGCTCCGCGATCACCGCGGAGGCGCCTCGTGCGCGGGGAAATCCCGCCCGTTGGAGGCGGCTCGCCGGGCACGGCGCTCTCGCTGCCCTCGCCGCAATAGCCGGCGCGTTCGCTCTGGCGGCTTTCCTTGCCTCCGATGCCGCCGCGCAGGTGCCGAGCCTGAGCAATCTGATCCCGCCGGGCGACGGTACGGCGACGGGCCGGATCGTCCAGCTCGTCGCCCTAGTCACGGTGCTCTCCGTCGCGCCGGGCCTTCTGGTGATGGTGACCTGCTTCACCCGCTTCGTCATCGCGCTGTCGTTCCTGCGCGCGGGCCTCGGCCTGCAGACGACGCCTGCCAATCTGGTCATGGTCAGCCTGGCGCTGTTCATGACGTTCTATGTGATGGCGCCGGCCTTCGATCAAGCGTGGGCGAACGGCATCAAGCCGCTCGTCGACAATCAGATCACAGAAG
This sequence comes from uncultured Alphaproteobacteria bacterium, assembly GCA_963727575.1. Taxonomy (GTDB): domain Bacteria; phylum Pseudomonadota; class Alphaproteobacteria; order Rhizobiales; family Rhodomicrobiaceae; genus JAHQVI01. The sequence goes on along the minus strand of CAVSIA010000022.1, from coordinate 40,854 downwards.
AGGAGGCATACGGCAAGATCACGGCTCCCTTCAAGGCGTTCATGCGCAAGCATGTCCGCGAGAAGGACCTGCGTCTCTTCGAGGATCTGGCCAGCGCCAAGCCGCCGCCCGACGACACCGACGCGGCGCTCGACCTGCGTATCCTTATCCCCGCCTTCATGATCTCCGAACTGAGGCGTGGCTTCGAAATCGGCTTTCTCATCGCATTGCCGTTTCTCGTCATCGACATGATCGTCGCGACACTGATCATGTCCATGGGCATGATGATGCTCCCCCCGACCATCATCTCGCTGCCGTTCAAGGTGCTGTTCTTCATCCTGATCGACGGCTGGAACCTGCTTGTCGGTGGATTGATCCGTTCCTTCCTTTGAAACCGGACGAATCTCTTTATAAATAATTAACTGTCGCACGTTGTTAACCTCAAAGATAAGTTTACGTGCTCTATTACGCTCCGATGGCAGATTAGAGCTGCGCCGGTCGCGGTTCTATAGGCATGAGGCCGCTCTGTCATACCGGCCGGCCCGGTATGTCCCGAAAAAAAACAGAACTTCCGAGGGGACATCCCACAATGACGAGTTTGTTAACGAATATTGCGGCGCGTACAGCGTTGCAAACACTAACCCAGACGAACAAAAAGCTGGACATGACGCAGAGCCGAATTGCCACGGGACTTCGGGTTGCGACTGCTCAGGACAACGCGGCGTACTGGTCGATCGCAACGACCATGCGCTCGGACAATTCGGCCCTTTCAACCGTTCAGGACGCCCTTGGCCTTGGCTCCGCGACGGTCGACGTGGTCTACACTGCGCTCAACAGCTCCGTCGAGCTGGTCAGCGAGATCAAGAAGAAGCTGGTTGCCGCGCGCGAACCGGGCGTCGACAAGTCCAAGGTTCAGAGCGAGATCACCGAGCTGCAGAACGAGCTCAAGGGCATTTCCGATTCCGCCGTGTTCAGCGGTGAGAACTGGCTGTCCGTGAACTCCGGCGTCACCGGTTACAACGGTACGAAGCAGGTCGTGTCGTCCTTCACCCGCGTCAGCGGCGTGGTGACGATCGGAACCATCAGCATCAATATCAATGCGCTCAAGCTGTACGATGCGAACACCACCGCATCGGGCATCCTGGACGGAAGCCGTGGCGCCACCGGCGTGCTCAGCACCACCGGCACGTTCGCGGTCTCGTCGCTGACCATCGCAAGCTTGACCGACAGCACGACCGACATCAACACGCTCGAGACCTACATCAAGGGTGCGGACGCGGCCGTATCGGAAATGACGTCGGCTGCGAGCCAGATCGGCGCGATCAAATCGCGTCTCGACCTGCAGAAAGACTTCGTCTCCGGGCTGATGGACGCCATCGAACGCGGCATCGGCCAGCTCGTCGATGCGGACATGAACGAGGAATCCACGCGGCTGCAGGCCTATCAGGTGCAGGCGCAGCTCGGCATTCAGGCGCTTTCGATCGCCAATCAGTCGAGCCAGAATATCCTGCAGCTCTTCCAGTAAGAGCGCTTTCCAACCGCTTGACCGGGCGCGCCCTCTTCGGAGGGCGCGTTTTTTTGTGGCTTGCGCGCCCGGTAACTCATTCCATTTTGGTGCACAATGAGGCTCATAGCATTCGCTGAACAGCGCAGAGTCAATTCGCGCGAGCACGTCAATCGTTCTTAGATTTAATGGCGGATTCATCTCGATTGACTCGATTAGATTATCCAATCCGGTCAATTTCAGCCTGTGCATAATAGTAAATCGTCAATTAATTTGAACAGTCACTGAACTTCACTTCATAAATCCATAAGTGTAGATTTAGGATTGGCTACGCTCCGCACGCCATCTCCGATAACGTTTGCTGCATGACGGATCGATGCTTACTCCACGCGCATCGAAGGCATGAAGCCGCGCCGTCATGCCGGCCGATCCGGTATGTCCCGACGTAACACGCGTAACTTTGAAAAGGGACATTCATGACCAGCCTACTGACAAACGTCGCCGCTCGCACCGCGCTGCAGACCTTGACGATGACCAACAAGTCTCTCGAGCAGACGCAGAACCGGATCTCCACCGGTTTTCGGGTGAATTCGGCACAGGACAACGCTGCCTACTGGTCGATCGCCACTACCATGCGTTCGGACACCGCCGCGCTGTCGACCGTGCAGGACGCACTCGGCCTCGGCTCCGCGACCGTCGACGTTGCCTACAACGCTGTTCAGAGCTCAATCGATGTGGTCACCGAGATTAAGACCAAACTCGTTGCGGCTCGTGAGCCTGGCGTCGACAAAACGAAGATCCAGAGTGAAATCACGGAACTTCAGAACCAGCTGAAGAGCATGGCCGACGGCTCGGTCTTCAGTGGTGAGAATTGGCTTTCGGTCAATTCCGGTACGTCAGGCTACAATGCGACCAAACAGATCGTGTCGTCGTTCTCCCGGTCCGCCGGCGCGGTTTCAATCGGCACAATCAGCGTCAATACCGACAACGTTAAGCTTTACGACGCCAACACTGCCTCCGTCGGCATGCTCGACGGCAGCCGCGGTGCGACTGGTGCGCTGAGCACGACTGGTACATTCGCCATCTCTTCGCTCACCATCTCCTCGCTCACGGATAGCACCACGGACCTTACGACGCTGGAAAGCTACATCGCCGGCGCTGATACGGCCATCGCATCGATGACCACCGCCGCTTCGACCCTCGGCGCCGTTAAGTCCCGTATCGATCTCCAGAAGAACTTCGTGTCGGGACTGAAGGACGCGATCGATCGTGGTATCGGGCAGCTTGTAGACGCCGACATGAATGAGGAATCGACTCGACTTCAGGCCCTGCAGGTCCAGGCACAGCTTGGCATTCAGGCCCTGAGCATCGCCAACCAGTCGAGCCAGAACATCCTCTCGCTCTTCAGATAGGAGTAATCGGCAATCGTGGACGCAGCGCGCCCGGACTTTCCGGGCGCGCCTTTTTCCACAGAGGCGGCCGTGGACCATCCCGATTTGAAACAGGGGCGCCGACGAGAATGAATCAAATGTAAATCGGGATAGACACGGCCATTATCTAAGGCAGCTTTGTTTTAATCGATTGTTAGGCATGAAAATGAGTACATAAGCTTCATTCATTTGATGATTTTCTGCAGCAATCCGGACGTGAATCATGCGCTAATTCAGAAAATATATCAGCTCAGCTTGTAGGAGTTCTAAGCCTAGACACATGGCAGCGTTTCCGAAGCTGGAAAACTCGGATAACTTCCGTGCCATGACAGCTCGGCGCCCGATCGTGCGCGCCGAAGGCATGAAGCCGTGCTGTCATGCCGGTGAACCCGGTATGTCCCGAAGTAAAAAGCGTAATTCCGAAAGGGACATTCATGACCAGCCTTCTGACCAACGTCGCAGCCCGTACGGCCCTCGCGACGCTGACCATGACCAACAAGCAGCTCGACATGACGCAGAGCCGGATTTCCACCGGCTTCCGCGTCGGCACGGCTCAGGACAATGCCGCGTACTGGTCGATCGCCACGACAATGCGTTCGGACAATGCCGCCCTCTCCACCGTTCAGGACGCTCTGGGCCTTGGCTCGGCAACGGTCGACGTCGCCTACAACGCGATCCAGTCTTCGATCGATGTCGTCAAGGAGATCAAGAGCAAGCTCGTTGCCGCCCGCGAACCCGGCGTCGACAAGTCGAAAGTGCAGAGCGAAATTACCGAACTGCAGAACCAGCTCAAGAGCGTCGCGGATGCCTCCGTGTTCTCCGGGCGAGAACTGGCTCGCCGTCAATTCCGGTACGACGGGCTACAACGCGACCAAGCAGATCGTGGCATCGTTCTCGCGGACCAGTGGGGTCGTCTCGATCGGCACGATCAGCATCAACACCGGCCAATATCAAGCTGTACGACTCCAACACTGCGGCGGTCGGCATTCTCGACGGCACCCGCGGCGCGACGGGTGCACTGAGCACGACCGGCACCTTTGCGATCTGCAACGATGACGATCTCTTCGCTGACGGACAGCACCACCGACATCACCACGCTGGAGAGCTATATCGCCGGCGCCGACACGGCCATCGCTTCCATGACCACGTCGGCCGCAACGCTCGGCGCGGTCAAGTCGCGCGTCGATCTGCAGAAGACTTTCGTCTCTGGGCTGATGGACGCCATCGAGCGCGGCATCGGTCAGCTCGTCGACGCGGACATGAATGAAGAATCGACGAAGCTGCAGGCACTGCAGGTCCAGGCTCAGCTTGGCATTCAGGCCCTTAGCATCGCTAACCAGTCGAGCCAGAACATCCTTACGCTCTTCAGATAGAATAAGAGCTAAAGCTGTAATGGACCTGGCGGGCGCGCTTCACCTGTGGAGCGCGTCTCGCCACGTCATTTCCGCGCAAGGTTCTGGCCCGACTCTAGACTCGGCAATTCTATTGTCTGAGGGACAGACATGACCGGGCAGGAACAATTGGAGCGGCTGTGGACCGGCCTGCTCAGTCTTGGCGCGCGCCGACTTGCGGCCTTGGCTTTTGTGGGGGTGACGGTTTTTACCGCCGTGGCCGCCGGCAGCTATTATCTGAGCCGCCCGACTTACGAGACGCTTTATGTCGGCGTCAGCCAGGAAGACGCCATGCGCATGGGCGCCGTCCTGCGCGAGTCCAGGATCCGGTTCGACATCTCGCCCGACGGAACACAGATCAAAGTGCCCTATGGCGATACCGCACAGGCGCGCATGTTTCTCGCCGAACGCGGCCTGCCGACCAGCACCACGGCGGGCTATGAGCTGTTCGACAAGCTCGGCGCGGTGGGGCTGACCTCGTTCATGCAGGACATCACCCGTGTCCGCGCCCTCGAAGGCGAGATCGCGCGCACGGTTCAGGGCATGAAGGGCATCAAGGCGGCGCGGGTGCATATCGTCATGCCCGACGAAGGCTCGTTCCGCCGCAACCGCCAGCCGCCATCGGCCTCGGTCATCATCCGTACGGATGGCATGGCCGCGTTCAACGGTGCGGCGGCGATCCGGCACCTCGTCGCATCGGCTGTTCCCTCGCTGATGCCGGACCAGGTCACCGTGCTCAATTCCGACGGCCGGATTCTCGCCGTCGGCGGCGAAGGCATCGATACGGCGCCGAGCAAGATGGTGGAGCTGGAACGCACGGTCGGCGATGAATTGCAGGAGAATGTCCGCAAGACGCTGACGCCCTATCTGGGTCTCAATAATTTCGAGATCAGCGTCTCGGCGCGGCTCAATCTCGACCAGACCCAGACCAACGAAACCACTTACGATCCTGAATCCCGCGTCGAGCGGTCGGTTCGCAACGTCAAGGAATCGAGCAAGTCGACCAATGCCGGCGGCAGCGCCAACGTCACGGTGCAGCAGAACATTCCCGGCGATCAGACCGCCGCTCTGCCCGGCAGCGGTTCGTCCGCCGAGAAGGACCGCCGCGAGGAGCTTTCCAATTTCGAACTGAACACGAAGAAAACTTCGACCGTCACCAAGGGCTACCGCATCCAGAACGTTACGGTCGCCGTCGTTCTGAACAAGCGCCAGCTCATGGCATCGCTCGGCCAGAATGCCGCCGCCGACGCGCTCGACACCCAGCTCAAGGAAGTCCAGAAAGTCGTCGAGACGGCTGCCGGCATCGATACCGCCCGGGGCGACCGCGTCACCGTCGCGGCCGTCGATTTCGTCGTCGACACCGAGCGCCTGGAGCCGGTGCCCTCGCCGGGCATTGTCGATCAGCTCATGGGACAGCTCGGCACCTTCGTCAACGCCGCCGCGATCGTCATAGCAGCCTTCCTGCTGGTGTGGTTCGGGCTGCGCCCGGCGCTGCGGACCATCCTCGAAGACGCCAGAGCCGCGGAGGCGCAGGCGCCGCTCGCCATCGAGGGTTCGGGGGCAAGCGCGGCACAGCTCCTGGCCAGCCCGAACGAGGGCGCGGAGGAATACAGCGTTGGCAAGCCGAAGCGGCGTCCGTCCTCGCCGCTGGAAAAGCTCGAACAGGTGATCGAGGCGGACGAGGAAACGGTCGCCCTGCTGCTCAAGCAACTGATGAGGAGCTGATCGCATGGCCCCGCTTCCAGCGGCGAAATTCATTCCGGAGTTCAAGGAAGCCGGCACTTCGCGGGAGCGGCCGAGGGACCGTCCGCCGACTGCGCAGGAGCAAGACGCGCCGATGTTCTCCACGGTGTCCGCAAGACACGGCTCGACCGCCGAAGCGTCCCATGCGCGCGGATTCGAGGAAGGCAAGGCCGAGGCGACTGGCCGAGATGGAAGCCAAGCTGGAGGAATTGCGCGCCTACCATGCTCAGCAGCTCGATGTGGAGCGCTTGACCTGGGTCAATCGGGAATCGGAGCAGCTTGCGGAGCAGATCGCAGGCGGTCTCAAGGAGATCGAGAACCGGCTGGCCGACATCGTCGCCCGCATCCTGCGGCCCTTCGTCAGCGAGGCGATCCATGTTCAGGCGATCGATGAGCTGCTGTTGGCGCTTGATGCGGTTCTTGGCGCCGACGAAGGCGTCACCCTGGAGATTTCCGGGCCGGACGATCTTTTGCAGATCCTGCGAGAGAAGCTGCGCAGCAAGAATGTGGCCGTGCTGTTCACCGCTAACGAGCACACGGATATCCGCGTTGTAGCCGGGCAAACGGTCCTCGAGACCTGCCTCGGCACATGGATGAAAAGAGTAGAGGAGCGTATAGAGTGAGTGAAGAACCAGCACACGAGATCGTCATCATCCGCCGCGGCGGTCACGGGCACGACGAGGGTCATCACGGCGGCATGTGGAAGATCGCCTATGCCGACTTCATGACGGCGATGATGGCGCTGTTTCTGGTGCTGTGGCTGGTGAATTCGAGCGACGAGAAGACGCTTGCCCAGGTCGCCACCTATTTCAATCCGATCGACCTGTCTGACAACACGACGACGCAGCGCGGCGTGAACGACAAGAACCAGGCGGGCACCGGATCGAAAGGCGAGGACAAGAGACAAGCGCAGCGGCAATTCCAATGTCAACACCGCGCCGCGCAACGATCTCGGCAAGCAGGGCAGCTCGGATGAAGAGTTGTTCTCCGATCCTTACGACATTCTCGCCAAGCTCGCCTCGAAGGCCGCGAAAAAGCCGCTCCCGATGATGCAGGGCGGCGATCAGAAGAATATCGCGCCGCTCTCCTCCGGCGAAGCGTTCCGCGATCCCTTCGATCCCGACTTCCGCTTCAACTCCAAGAAGGAGGACGTCGAATCCAACGACATGAACCTTGCTCAGGGCGGAGGCGCCGCCAAGGCGGAGCATCAGGCGGCAAAGGCCGAGCAGATGCAGGCGGCGGCCGATCCCAATGCGATGCCCTTCGCGGACACGATGGGCAATGCGGCCGATCCGGCTGACAAGCCGGCCGAGCATCCGGCGAAAAATGGCGGCAAGGCGGGAGCCCCCGCGACCGACGGCGCCGAGGCGACGCTCGTTGCAGAAGCAGTTCAGATCAAATCCGAGCTTGCGGACAGTGTGAAGAAGGCCGGCCTTGCCAAGCTACCCGGGATCGATATCCAGGCCACCGCCGAAGGCGTTCTGATCAGCCTGACCGACGAGGCCAATTTCGAAATGTTCGCTTTGTCGTCGGCCGAGCCGAGGCCGGAGCTGGTCGTGCTGATGGAGGATCTCGGCAAGACGCTGGCCAAGACCAAGGGTGAGATTATCATCCGTGGGCACACCGACGCGCGGCCGTTCCGCTCGAAAACCTACGACAACTGGCGGCTTTCCACCGCTCGGGCGCATATCGCTCATTACATGCTGCTCCGCGGCGGGCTTCCGAAAGACCGCATCGAACGGATCGAGGGCTATGCGGACCGCGATCTCAAGGACCCCAAGGATCCGTTTGCGGCGCAAAACCGCCGCATTGAAATCCTGCTGAAACCGGAGAAGGCATGAGGCTAACGACGGCATCCGTGGCGTTGGCGCTGGTCTGTGCGGCCGTTCCGCTCGCGAACCTGGGCTGGGCTTCCGAGGATGCCCACCATGACGCCGCGCCGGACGCGCACGGAGCCGGTGGCGCGCCGCATGAGGGCGGCGGCGAAGGAGACGGCCACGGCGAAGCGCCCCCCGAGCCGGTAAAGGACAAGTGCTATCAGGCCGCGGAAGGCGAGCCGTCCTTCCTGGAGAATATCGAAGCCGAGGCGGCGGCGGCCAAGGGCGCACCTCACGGCGATGAGCATGGCGGCGGCGACGCGCATGGCGGGGCCGCGGCGCCCGATGCCCATGGCGAGGTCACTCACAGCACCAAGAGCGAGCATCACGCGGAAGGGGCCGTGGCCGAGGCGGCGCCTTCCGACGCCCCGCAGACAATGCCCGCCGCCGAAGCCGGCGCATCACACCCCGCCCCTCCTGCCGAGGCTGCCCACCAGCCGCAAAGCGCCGAATCCCCACCAGCCGCCGACGCACACGCCGAGCCGGCCGCAGCCGCCGAGCATGCCCCGCAAGAAGCCGCGCCCGGTCATGGCGAGACGCCCGGCGGCGCTTCGCATCAGCCGGCTGAACATGGCGCCGCGCCGGCGCAGGACGGTCACGCCGAAACGCCGCCTCAGGACGGCCAGGCGGAGGCCGCCGCTCCGCCGCGCCCCCAGTACGAAGAGCCGTACAAGCTGATCCGCACTCTGGAATTCGTCCAGGACCGGATCACGACGGGCAGCCGCGAGGCCCATGTCTATCAGCGCCAGCTCATCGCCGAGATCGCCCGCAAATTCGGCCTGGTGCCGGATGATGCATGGAAGAACCCGAAGAACTCCGACGCCGCGATCATCTTTGCGCTGAGCGGCGGCTCGCCGAAGGTTCTGGAGAAGCTGCTGAGCCTCAGCCCGCTGCCCTGCGTGGACGATAAGCTGCTCAAGGGGCTGCTTGCCTACAGCCAGGGCATGAGCGACGCCGCCAAGACCTGGCTGACCGAGATCGATCCCCGATCCCTGATGCCGCGCACCGCCGGGCACTTTTCCCTGGCGCAGGCCATGCTGATCGCCGCGGAAAATCCCAAGAAGGCCGCCCAGCTTCTCGACCTTGCGCGTATTCTGTCGCCCGGAACGCTGGTGGAGGAAGCCGCGCTGCGCCGCGAGGCGGTGGTCGCCGCGCTGATCGAAGACTATCCGAAATTCGAATTGCTGACTTCGCAATATCTGCGGCGATTCGGAAAATCGGTTTACGCGCCGGAATTCGTCAGCCGTTTTGCCGTAGCCGTGGCGAGCAGCAAATATGCAACCGACACGGCGCTGTTCATGAATCTGGCAAAGGTCCTGGACAGCCTTACGCCGGACCAGCGGCAGACCGCCTACCTGGCCATAACCCAGGCTGCCATCGTGCGCGGCAAGGTCGACCTGACCCGGAGCGCGGCAGGCGTGCTCGCCGAACTGGCGAAAAGCGACCCAAAGCTGGCGCTGCAAGCAAAACTTTACAATGCTGCGGCTATGCTGGTGACCGACAAATATCAGCCGGCGGTGGCCGAGCTGGCCTCGATCGATGCGGCCAGACTGCCGTCACGAGACCGTTCGCTGCTCCAAGCGGCGCTCACGCTTGCCGGTCGATTGCGCGCTCCGCCGCAGATCAGCGGGCCGGTCAGCGAGCCGCCGCAGCAGCCGGTCAGCGCCGAGCAAGCCACAGGCGTAGACTTGAAGAAGTCGCCGGAGTTGATCGACAAAGCCAAGTCGTTGATGGGTACGGCGGAGAGTTTATTGAACGGAGACAAACGATGACGGGCGCGGCAGGCATAGCCACCTCGACGCCGGCACCCTCGAGCGCCCCGGCGGCCAAGTCGAGCCTCTTTAAGGTCGACGAAGCCGAGCTCGGGGATCTTACGGATATTTTACCCTTTTCCGAGTTTTTTTCGCTTATCGAAAACGGCGGCGAGACCGAGGCGCCTGTCCGCGAGCGAGGGAAAGAAGCAGGAGAAGGACCGCGCCAAGGACGCAGTCCCGGTGCTTCCGGCCGAGGTGACGTATACGCAATGGTTCGGCGGTGACGTCGCGGCCGAAGCAGCCGCGCCGAGCCCGGAGCGATGGACGCCGATTCTGCTTTCGGACATAACAAACAGGCCGACGCGCCTGACGGCGGCCGAACCGCGCCGGCCGGTGAGAGTGCCTCCGGCACCGCGGCAGCGGAATTGCCCGCCGCTCCCGCCCCCGCACAGCCCCAGGCGGCAACACCCGCCCAGGACGCGACCCTGCGCGTCGCCCAGCAGATCCAGGCCGCCGCGCAAAAGACCGCGACTGCAAGCCCGGCCGTTACCCGTCGCCGCCCCGGCTTCCCCCGAGCTTCAAGCCGCCGCTGCGCTGAACACACAGATCACCCGCCCCAAGTCGGCGAAGGCGCCTGCCTCGAGCGAGTCCAAATCGAGCGCTTCGAACCCGATCAAGGTACGCAGGCTCAGGCTCAGGCGCAGGCTCAGGTGAAGGCTCAGGCGCCGGCTCAGGTGAAGGTTCAGGGAAAGGTCGAGCCCACACCACGAAGCGGCGGGACCGTCTCGGCCAAGGTCCAGGCCAGCCTGTCGGCCCTGGAATCCATGCTGTCGCGCGAGCGCGGGCCGGACGCCGATACGGGCTGGGGCGCGACCGAGGCTCCGGAACCTCAGGCCGGCGCAACCAAGACGGCCGGCATCGGCACCGTTCGCGAGACGGGCCATTTCTTCTCCGGCCTGTCGCAGTCGCCGTCGCTGCAGATCGCACAGCGTATCACCCACGAAGTGCAGATCATGCGCGGAGCGGCGGTCGACCAGCCGGATCTGCAGCAATCGGCCGACAAGTCACCGATCCGCGTTCTGCATATTCGGCTCGACCCGCCGCAACTCGGCCCCCTCACCATTCGCATGTCGCTACAGAACGATGCCCTTCAGCTCCAATTGGAAACGTCCCGTCCGGAAACAGCAAAGCTCATCCACAATGACAAGGACGCTTTGTCCGGCCTCCTGCGTTCGGCAGGCTATACGGTGGATGGCCTCACCGTTCACGTCGCCACCCACGACCGCGGTATGGGTCAGCAGGCTTTCGGCCAGGGAAGCGGCTTCGGCCAGGCCGCAGGCCAGCAGCCGGGCTCGCGTCAGCCTGAGGGACGCGCGGCGGATCAGGGCGGGCGCAGCTCAGATCAGGGCGGCACGCCTCGCGGCGGCGGACCTGAGCCGGTCGCGCCGCCGGCGGCTGGCAAGCCTCGCGGCGGCTCTGTTTATCTTTAGCGCGGCTGTCTCCGCGAACGCTGCGGCGCCGGCGCCGAATATTTGCGAACAGCATATGAAGCGGGCCTCGAAAGCGTATGGCGTCCCGCTCGGGATGCTCTATGCCGTCGGCCTGACCGAGACCGGACGCGCCGGCTCGCTTCAGCCCTACGCCCTCAATGTCGAGGGCAAGGCGGTGTACGGCATCGGCCTGGACGACGCGCTGAAGCGATTCGACATCGCCAAGCGCGAGGGCGCCAAGCTGATCGACATCGGCTGCATGCAGATCAACCATTATTTCCACGCGGATCGGTTCGCCTCGGTGCGGGAGATGCTCGATCCGGCCAAGAATGTCGATTATGCTGCCCGCTTCCTGAAGGAACTCTACGCCCGCGAGGGCACCTGGACGCTGGCCGTGGCGCGTTACCACGCCGGCCCCAACAACAACCCGGCTCAAAAGCGCTATGTCTGCCGGGTGATCACCAATATGGTCGCCACCGGCTTCGGCGAATGGACGCCGGCCGCCAAGCAGTTTTGCGGCGGGTAGCAGTTTCGTCCGGCGTCGATTGGGCGTTCACTTTGCCCGGCCCCGCGCTATATGCTGCGACGCATCGTCTGCCAGTTGCAAGACCGGCAGACCAAGCCGTTTGCAGAGGGCTTGCAGTGGGTGGAAAGCTTTATATCCGGCCGGTCGGCTTTTTTTGGGGACAAGCGGCCGATGATGCCCTAAACGGCGGGCTTGCCCTGAGCATCGCCGGTGGACCCGCGGCCGCGACCGCCTTCGAATGCATCGAGGGAGAACCCGGCCGCGCGACACGCCGGCTTACCACGGCCAAGGACATCGGCTCGAGCAGCGATGCCGATATCCGTGCACTGCTCGCGCGCATCACGGCGCCGCGCCCACCCGTCGCCGGCGTGAGCCTCGACCGCCCGCGCATCATGGGCATCGTCAACGTCACCCCCGACAGCTTCTCGGACGGCGGCGATTTCGGCACGGTGGAGTCCGCCGTCGCCCATGCGCAGCGGATCGCCGCGGAGGGCGCCGACCTCGTCGATATCGGCGGGGAATCGACGCGGCCGGGCGCGGCCACGGTCAACGAGGCCGAGGAGCGCCGCCGGGTGATCCCGGTCATCAGCGGTCTGCGCGATCTAGGCCGGCCGATCTCCATCGACACGCGCAAGGCGGCCGTCATGGAGGCGGCGGTTGCTGCCGGCGCGGCCATCGTCAACGACGTCGCCGCGCTCACCTATGAGCCGCACGCCTTGCAAGCGGCGGCCCGGCTGGGATGTCCCGTCATATTGATGCATGCCCAGGGCGATCCGCGGACCATGCAGCACAACCCGGTCTACGACGACGTCGTCATCGAGGTTTACGATTTTCTAAAAGCGCGCATCGCCGCGGCGGAAGCGGCGGGTATTCCGCGGAGCCTGGTGATCGCGGACCCCGGCATCGGCTTCGGCAAAACGCTTCAGCATAATCTTGCATTGATGAGCGCAATCGGTATTTTCCACGGGCTCGGCGTGCCGGTGCTGGTCGGCGCCTCGCGGAAGCGGTTTATCGGCACGATCGGCGGAGAGAGCGAGGCGAAGCGCCGCGGTCCCGGAAGCATCGGCGCGGCGCTGGCCGCAGCGGCGCAGGGTGTACAGCTCCTGCGCGTTCACGATGTCGCGGAAACAAGGCAGGCATTAAGCTGCTGGCTCGCATGCCTGACTGGGCATTGACAAAAAGCAAGGCTCTGTTCGCGCAGAGTATGGGGATTGACGTCGCTCAATGTTCCTGATTAGTTCTCATTATGGGAGGCCGATCATGGAGCACCGCAAATTCAAACGGCGTCTGGCAGAACTTATCGAGGAACTGACCCCCGCGCAGGCCCACAAGCTGGTCGATGCGATAAGCAAGCGGGGCACGGGCGATACGGCGCAAAAGCTAATTGATGGCAAGTTTCAAGCCGATCTGAAATGCCCGCATTGCAAGGAACGCCACATTCATCGCCATGGGATGGCGCGAGGACTGCGGCGTTACAAATGCCTGGCGTGCGCCAGAACGTTCAACGCCCTGACCGATACGCCGCTGGCCCGGCTTCGCAAGCGGGACCGCTGGCTGAAATATGCCGACGCCCTCAACGCCTCTGAGTCGGTCCGCGCGGCTGCGGTGCGGGCCGGCGTGAATGCGAGCACCTCTTTCCGCTGGCGGCACCGCTTTCTGAGTGCGCGGAAAGATCTTCGGGATCATCAACTTACCGGCATCGTCGAGGTCGATGAATGCTTCATTCTGGCAAGCAGGAAGGGCGAGCGGCAATTGCCGCGCAAGGCGAGGAAGCGCGGCGAAGGCTAAAAAGCCGGGCTTGTCTGGCGAACAAACGCCGATCCTGATCGCACGTGACCGTTACGGCCATCATCTGAATGCGGTGTTGCCCAATCGCTCGGAAGACGCCGTCAGCGCGGTCCTGAAGGACGTGATTTCGAAGACTGATACTCTGCTTTGCATGGACGGCGATCCGGCGCTGATCGCTTTCGCCAAACAAGAGGCGATCGAATACGAGTTGATCATCGCCAGCCACGGCGAGCATGTGCACGAAAAGGTGCTGCACATCCAGACCATCAACGCTTATGTGAGCCGCTTCAAGAAGTGGCTGGACCGTTTCAATGGCGTGGCCACGAAATATCTGCCGAACTATCTCGGCTGGCGGCAAGCGCTGGAAAAATCCGGGGTTCCCCTCGCACTGGCCGCCGCCATTGGATGAAGTCCATACTCAACGCGAACAGAGCCAAAAGCAAAGCGAACCCAGTCTTACTTGGGCTGTAATCATTTGTGAGGATATGTTACTGGTGACTATGTATACTTGATGGTATGGATCCGATCTAAATTTTTCACGAAATTATGTTATTATTCTAATGTTATCACAAATAGAATGACTTCGAGATTCGCAGCGACCTTTAGGGAATCGCAGAAATTCTGATAAGCTCCGCAGCATTGTCCTGAAGAACCGCTCAGAACTGGGGACTCGGTCCATGTCTAGAAAACTGTTCGGCACGGACGGCATCCGTGGGCAGGCCAATTCCGCGCCCATGACCGCCGAAGTTGCCATGAAGGTCGGCATGGCCGCGGGCCATATCTTCAAAAAAGGCGACCACCGGCATCGCGTCGTCATCGGCAAGGACACACGGCTTTCCGGCTACGTCATCGAGTTCGCGCTCGTCTCCGGCTTTACCTCGGTGGGCATGGACGTGTTCCAGCTCGGTCCGATGCCGACGCCCGCCGTGGCTATGCTGACGCGCTCGCTGCGCGCCGATATCGGCGTGATGATTTCCGCTTCGCATAATCCCTACCAGGACAACGGCATCAAGATCTTCGACAAAGAGGGCTTCAAGCTCTCCGACGAGATCGAGGCCCAGATCGAGGAAATGATCTACGGTGAAACCAGCGGCATGCTTGCCGAGCCGGATAAGATGGGCCGGGCAAAACGCATCGACGGCGTGTTCGACCGCTATATCGAATATGCCAAGCGCACGCTCGACCGCTCGATCCGGCTGGATGGGCTGAAGGTCGTCATCGACTGCGCGCATGGCGCCGCCTATCGCGTCGCGCCGCAATCTCTGTGGGAACTCGGCGCCGATGTCACCGCGCTCGGTGTCACGCCGGACGGCTTCAACATCAACAGCAATTGCGGCTCGACATCGCCGGACGCGCTCTGCCGCAAGGTCCGGCAGGTCGGGGCGGATATCGGCATTGCGCTCGATGGCGATGCCGACCGCGTCATCATCGTCGACGAGCATGGCAACATCATCGACGGCGACCAGCTCCTCGCCGTCATCGCCGAAGCCTGGACCGCGGACAAGCGCCTCGTCGGCAATGCCGTCGTCGCCACGGTGATGTCCAATCTCGGGCTGGAGCGGTTTCTGCGCGGCCTCAACCTCGATCTCGTCCGCACCCCGGTCGGCGACCGGCACGTCGTCGAGCGGATGCGCGCCGGCGGCTACAATCTCGGCGGCGAGCAGTCCGGCCATATCGTCATGACCGACTACACGACGACGGGTGACGGGCTGGTGACGGCGCTGCAGATCCTCGGCGTGGTCATCACCAGCGGCAAGCCGGTCAGCGAGGTCTGCAAGTGCTTCGAGCCCGTCCCGCAATTGACCAAAGCGTCGCCACCAACGGTGCACAGCCGCTCACGAGCGAAAGCGTTCAGACCATCATCGAGCAGAACAGCGTACGGCTGGGCAATCAGGGGCGGCTGCTGATCCGCGCGTCCGGCACGGAGCCGGTCATCCGGGTGATGGCGGAAGGCGACGACGAGATCCTGGTGCAGTCGGTGGTCGGCGACATCATCGAGGCGCTGCAGACGGCTTCGGCCCACGCCTGACGGCGGCCGCTTATTCGTCGATGAGCACGGGCGGGGGCTTTCCCCGCCCGATGTTTTTATGGCTATTGCGGCTTGCGGAAGCGCTGAATGCCCCAGGCGAGATAGCCGTTATCGGCCGCCTTCACCCAGTTCTCCAGCCCGACCAGCATCTTGTCGAGATAGGCCCTCGAGGCGTTTTCGAGCAGCTCGTCGTAATTGAGCCGCGCAGCTCCTCGCGCACCCGGGCGTAATGGGTGCGCAGGTTCTGCGTCAGCTCCACCTGATCCACCACCTCGAAGCCCAGCGCCTCGGCCGCCTCGCGATAGAAGCCGAACGAGCCGAGGCTTGTCAGGTTCAGGCGGTCATAGACCGGCTGCAGCACGCCGTCCGGGCACGTCGTCGGCCTGCATCGGGTCGGTGAAGATGAACTCGCCGCCCGGCTTCAGCACCCGGAACACCTCCGGCAGCACCTTCTCGCGCTGGTCGGAATGCAGGATGGCGTCCTGCGACCAGACCACGTCGACGCTCGCGTCGGGCTCGGGAATGTCCTCGAACACGCCGTGCACGACGGTGATCTTGTCGTGCAGGCCGGCGCGGCCGGTTCTTGTAGCGGTTGGTGTCGTTCTGCGCCTCGGAGATGTTGAGGCAGCGCACCGCGCAGCCGTGCGTCCGCGCCAGACGCCGGGCCGAGCCGCCGTAGCCGGCGCCGATGTCGAGCACCCGCGCGCCGCCGTCGAGCCGGTCGAGCATCGCCGGCCATGCGGTCGACGGTTTCGGCGCTGGCCGCGGTGATGTCGCCGGTTTCCTCATAGCAGCCGATATGCAGGTCCTCGCCGCCCCAGATCGTGGAGTAGAAGGCGTTCGGCGTCGTCGCTGTCGTAATAGGCTTCGGTGCCGGCGCGGCTGTCGTCGTCATTGGCCGGCTGGCGCGTCGGCCGGGACAGCGTGCCGTCGGCAGCGAGCGATTTCTCGGCGATGTGGACGAAGAAATCGGGATCGCTTTCCTGGTAGGTCTCCTGGAAATCGCCATAGGTGCGCACGCGCTCGAATCCGGCTTCCTTGCAGCAGCCTGCGCATGTAGTTCTTGCGCAGCGGGCACATGTTCAGCGTGTAGCTTGGCGCCGTCCTGGAAGCTGTATTTGAAGCGCACCAGCCCCTCGTCGATATATTCCGGCTCGGCCGAGACCTTGTCGCCGCAATAGTAATATTTGTGCTTGGACTTGAAGCCGTGATCGAGCATGTAGTCGTAATTGCGCTGGTCGATGATCAGAATGCCGTCATGCTTCAGCGCGGCATAGAATTCGGCCAGCGCGCGGCGGCGGTCCTGCTCTTCGTGCAGATGGGTGAAGGAATTGCCGAGGCAGATGATGGCGTCGTACTTGCCCTGAATGTCGCGGTTCAGCCAGCGCCAGTCGGCCTGCACGGTCTTCAGGATCAGGCCGCGCTGCTTGCCGTTCTCGAACGCCTTGGCCAGCATGGCCGCCGAGCCGTCGGCGCTGGTCACGTTGAAGCCCGCTTCGGTCAGGCGGACCGAATGAAAGCCGGTCCCGGTGGCGACGTCGAGCACCGATGTTCTTGCCGCGCGCCCGCAGCATGTCGATGAAGAACTGCCCCTCCGACTGGGCGCGGGCATCCCAATCGATCAGCTCGTCCCACTTCTCGACGAAGGTCTTCACGTACTCGCCGCGATAGAGATCGGTGGTCCGATCCGCCAGCGGGTCGTCGCTATAGGCCTGTTCGCGAAGATTGAGCTCTGCGTTCAGACTGCTCGCTTGATAAGTCGCCACGATTTCATTCACCTCCACTGTTGCTCCGCCTGGGATTGACGGTCCCGCAGCGCCCCGGTCGCAGCGAATGCCATGGTCCGTGGCAAGCGGATCCATGGCGCTGGCCGCTAGGGCGCGCGCACAGCAAGGCTCGGTTGATGCAGCTGGCAAATCCTGGACCGGATCGCGGCCCGAAACGCTTCCATATGAGGAAGCGCAGACACCCCCCTTGAGAGCCTCGCCGCGCGGATACGCCCGTTGCACGAATGCAGGTTTGGGCGTGGGCTTTGGTTCGGCGCAGAGCCGCGCAATCCCAGTACGCTAGTATATTACACGGATGACCGATAAGTTGAAACCCGCTAGGCGATAATTTTCTGGAATGGGGCCAGGATCGGCGAGACCGGTGCGCCAAATTTCGCCAGATCAGAATAACAAGTCCGACAGATCTTTCTGAAAATTTACGCTGAAGCGATGCTTCTAAAGGAGAGAGAGAAACCTCGGATCTGATCGCACCGGCTTCTAATGATTTTCTCGGCGTATTACTAAATATTTGGAAGGTGTCGCCGATGCATACACCAAATCGGCCATTTGGCTTGCCGCCGACGAGCAGAGCGGAGCGCGCTTCGATGGATGACCGCATCCTCAAGCCCAACCGTCCGCGATCGGGATGACCTGGCCGGTGACGAACCCGCAGCGACCGCTCGCAAATAGGGCGATCAGTTCGGCGACCTCTTCGGGCTCTCCGAGACGGCCGAGCGGAATATTCTTCAGCATCTTCCCCAGCGCATCGTCGTTGGCGAGCAGCTCGGGTGGAAAATAATCGGGGTTTTTGATGTAGTTCGGCGCGATCGCGTTGACCGAAATGTTCCAACGCGCCAGTTCGCGCGCGAGACTAGGTACCAGCGCATTCGCCGCGCCCCGCGCTGCGGCGTAGATGGAGTAGTTCGGAATGCCCGTCAGCGGTGCTGCGGAGGATATGATCACGATCCGTCCGGCGCTTCGCTTCTTCATCAGCGGCACGGTCTTTCCGATGAGCGCCAGCGGCCAGACCGCCAACGCTTCGAGCGCCTGCCGGAATTGCTCGGGGTCGGCCTCGTCGATCGGCGCACGCACGGCCGGGTGCGGGTCGTTGGAGATCAGCGCGTCCAGGCGGCCGAAACGCTGCGACAGCTCGGCGGCGATGTCCTCGGGCTCGCTCACCGTCATCAGTTCCACCCGGGGACGTGCGGCCTGGAATCCGCCGCGCGTCTGCGGGTCGGAAAAGCTGCGATCGTGACAGACGACCGTCACGTCCTCTTGCAACAGGCGGTTGACGGCTGCAGCGCCGACGAAATGCCGGACATGCGTGATGAGGACGACGGGTTTTTCGTGCATGGCGTGCTCCCGGTTGGTGTGATTTGCGCGCACTATAGCCGAAGAGTCGCCAGGCACGCCCGGCTCAAAGCTGCGCGTGCCTGGAACTATCCTGCCGAATGCGCTTTTCTGCTGCGATGACGCGATGTCTAATCGGCGTCATCGAGGTGCGGCAATCAACGCAAAGGGGCGGGAGATGGTTTTTCCAATCGGGGACGACGACAGCGCGCGGCGCAACGTTCCGATCGTGACCTACGTATTAATTCTCATAAATATCGGTGTATTTCTGCTGGAGCTCAATCGCGGCAACGCCTTCATCAAGACGTGGGCGTTCATTCCGGCCGAGTTCTCCAACAATCCCGCCGGTGAAATTCAAACGGTATTTTCGGCCATGTTCATGCATGCGAGCTGGCTGCACCTCATCGGCAATATGCTCTATCTCTGGATCTTCGGCGACAACGTCGAGGATAATTTCGGCTCGGTGCCGTTCCTTTTGTTCTATCTGCTTTGCGGCATCGCTGCGACCTTCGCGCAGATGGCGGCATTGCCGAACTCCACCATCCCGAATCTGGGTGCCTCCGGCGCGATCGCCGGCGTTTTGGCGGCGTATGTCGTGCTGTTCCCCCGGGGACGTGTGACGGTGCTGATCGGACGCGGCATTACCCAGGTCCCGGCTCTCCTGGCCATCGGGCTTTGGATCGTGCTCCAGTTCGTCAGCGGTATCGGCACGATCACCACCTCGACCCAGACCGCCGATCTTGGCGGCGTCGCCTATATGGCCCATATCGGCGGGTTCGTCGCCGGACTGGTGATGGTATTTTTCTTCCGCCGGCGGACATAGACGGCAGGGCCGGCCGCATAGAGCATCCCGAAAAACAAACAGGCCCGCCGAAGCGGGCCTGTCGCATTTGCGTATCGAAGAACCGCTTAGTAGTCCATGCCGCCCGGCATTCCCGGCATCGCGGGAGCGTCCTTCTTCGGCTTCTCGGCAATCATCGCCTCGGTCGTGATCAGCAGGCCGGCAATGGAAGCGGCATCCTGCAGAGCGGAGCGCACGACCTTCACCGGATCGATCACGCCCTCGGCGACCAGATCGCCATAGATGCCGGTCTGGGCGTTGTAGCCATAGGTGTACTGATCCTTCTCGAGGATCTTGCCAGCGATGACCGCGCCGTCTTCGCCCGCATTCTGAGCGATGGTGCGGGCAGGGGTCTGGATCGCCTTGCGGACGATGTTGACGCCGGCCTTCTGGTCTTCATTGGCAACTTCGACCTTGTCGAGAACCTTGATGGCGCGAAGCAGAGCGACGCCGCCGCCCGGCACGATGCCTTCCTCGACGGCTGCGCGCGTTGCGTTCAGCGCATCGTCGACGCGGTCCTTCTTCTCCTTCACTTCGACTTCGGTCGCACCGCCGACGCGGAGAACGGCAACACCGCCGGCGAGCTTGGCCAGACGCTCCTGCAGTTTCTCGCGATCGTAATCGGAGGTGGTCTCCTCGATCTGCTGCTTGATCTGGCCGACGCGGGCCTCGATGTCCTTCTTCTCGCCATTGCCGTCGACGATCGTGGTGTCGTCCTTCGTGATCGTGACCTTCTTGGCGCGGCCGAGCATGTTGATCGTGACGTTTTCAAGCTTGATGCCGAGATCCTCGGAGATCATCTCGCCGCCCGTCAGGATCGCGATGTCCTGCAGCATGGCCTTGCGGCGGTCGCCGAAGCCCGGCGCCTTGACGGCAGCAACCTTCAGTCCGCCGCGCAGCTTGTTGACGACCAGCGTGGCCAGAGCCTCGCCTTCGACGTCCTCGGCAATGATCAGCAGCGGCTTGGAGGACTGAACGACAGCCTCGAGCACCGGCAGCATCGCCTGCAGGTTGGACAGCTTCTTCTCGTGAATGAGGATCAGCGGATCGTCGAGCTCGACGCGCATCTTCTCGGCATCGGTGACGAAATAGGGGGAGATGTAGCCGCGGTCGAACTGCATGCCTTCGACGACTTCCAGCTCGGTCTCAAGGCTCTTGGCCTCTTCGACCGTGATCACGCCCTCATTGCCGACCTTCTCCATCGCCTCGGCGATCAGACGGCCGACTTCGCTGTCGCCATTGGCCGAAATCGTGCCGACCTGAGCAACTTCGCTCGAATTGGAGATCTTCTTCGATTTCGCGGCCAGCTCCTTGACGACGGCGGCAACGGCGAGATCGACGCCGCGCTTCAGGTCCATCGGATTGGCGCCGGCGGCAACGGACTTGGCGCCTTCGCGAACGATCGCCTGGGCGAGAACGGTCGCGGTCGTGGTGCCGTCGCCGGCCATGTCGTTGGTCTTGGAGGCGACTTCGCGCACCATCTGCGCGCCCATGTTCTCGAACTTGTCCTCAAGCTCGATTTCCTTGGCAACCGTCACACCGTCCTTGGTGATGCGCGGAGCGCCGAAGGATTTGTCGAGAACGACGTTGCGGCCTTTCGGGCCAAGCGTCACCTTGACGGCATCGGCGAGGATGTCGACGCCGCGCAGCATCCGTTCGCGCGCGTCCTGTCCGAATTTGACGTCCTTAGCAGCCATATGAATATCTCCTGTAGTTCATTAAACCTTAAGCGGCTTTCTTCTTGCTCGCCGGCACGCCTTCGAGAACGCCCATGATGTCGCTCTCTTTCATGATCAGAAGATCCTCACCGTCGATCTTGACTTCGGTGCCGGACCACTTGCCGAAAAGAATGCGGTCGGCAACTTTGACATCCAGCGGGATCAGCTTATTGTCTTCACCGCGCGCGCCAGGGCCGACTGCGACGACTTCGCCCTGCTGGGGCTTCTCCTGAGCGGTATCGGGGATGATGATACCGCCGGCTGTTTTCTCTTCAGCGCCAATGCGGCGAACGACGACACGATCATGAAGCGGACGGAACTTCATTGGTAAGACCTCCGTGAATGACTGGACGAGATCGAGAACGGAAGCGCAATCAATGCGTCATCGTCTCTCAATCGCGATCTAGGGCCAATTGTTAGCACTGTCAAGAGGTGAGTGCCAACTATTCGTACTGGCACGGATGCGACCGTGAAATTCGCGAGGTCGGGGAGCCTGTGATCGATTGCCAAGTGCGGCAAAAAGGCCGGGATCGGCGCCCTTAGCGGCGAGGGCTCGCCGGCATGTGACGCCTTGATCGGGAACGGGACGGTCCGCAACGATCAGCCTTCATTATGGAAACCATCTGCCGGAGAAAAGCCACTCCAAATTTGCCTTTTTCCAAAGCGGCGAGCACGCGCCACACCGTTTTTGGCCGATGACGGCGTCGCCCTGGCGCTTCCGCCCGCTTCCATCCAGGCCTCAATATCCCAGGATGGGCTGTATCATGCGGGCATACCAACGGCTGTAACGCGGCGGCTGCTCGCTGGCGACGACGCAGATGCATTCCTCATCGCCCGAAATCGCCGGCTGATGGTCCATGGTCTCGTCCATTTCTGTGACGTCGCCCGGATAATAGTCGCCCGTATGGTCGCTGTAGATGCCCTTCAGGATCAGCGTTACTTCATGGCCGAGATGCGAATGCTCAAGCAGCTTGACGCGCGGCGGGATGCGCAGAATTCGCATGAGCCCGGCGTCCTCGGGCAGCTTGAGCCAATATTGCTTGATGCCCTTCGGCAGGCGTTGCCAGGGAATGTCATCGATCCCCATGCCGAGGTAGCGCGCCAGAGGATATGGGAGGATTTCGTCTTTGGCGATGTCTCTTGGGCGTTCGGCGGTACCGAATGGAGCGCGGCTGCCGCGCTGTATCGCCCGTCGCACCAAGGTGTCGATTCCCGCTTCGCTCGCGTCGGCCTCGATCCGCTCCAGGAGCAACATGCCGACCGCTTCGAGCCGGTGCATATCGCGCTGGCATTGGGGGCACATCGAGATATGGCTGGCCACGACGCCAGCCAGCGCGCCGGGAAGGTTGCCGGCCGCATGGGCAATCAGCGTCGAGGGGTGGGGATGGCTGCGGATCGTCATAGTCCGCCCTCCCCTGAACAGCGAAGCTTGCCAAATGCGAGCCGCATACGTGATTTTACGGTGCCTACCGGTAATTTCAGGCGCTGAGCGATTTCGTTCTGCGTGAGACCATCGAGGTAGGAAAGTTGGATCACCTGCAATTGTTCCGCAGGAAGCGCGGTGAGCGCGTGCTGGACGTATTGGCGATCCTCTTCCCGGGCGACCGCCTCGTCGACGGCCGATTCCGGAGAATTCAGTTTTTCGAGCTCGCCCTGCATCTGCTCCCAGACGATCTGCCGGCGAATGCGGTCGATCCTCAGGTTTCGGGCAATGGTGTAAATCCAGGTGGAGAGCGTACCTTTTTCCTGCGCGAACAGATGCGACTTGCTCCACACCGTGAGCATCGTTTCCTGCAGGATGTCCTCAGCCGTTTCCTTATCCGCGCCCTGACGCAGCAGCATCGCCTTGACCTTTGGCCCAAAGGTCAGGAACAGCGAACGGAAGGCTCCCGGATCACGGTGTTCCACGAACTTTTCTACGCTCTTATTCATCGACGCGATTTACGTAGGATCCCGGCGGTTCTGACGCCTGAGGTTATCATTCACCATGCAGAATAGCGTTCTCTCCAAGAGGAGGACAGGATTATCCGACAGGTTACATGTGTTTCGTCGATCAAAGCGCTGATTTCTGGAACCGCGCCATATGTGTGCTACAGCACATTCGGCATACAATATCTTGCGAGCGCTGAATAATTCGCGTCAGGCGATTTCGCGCAACGACCAGGAACGTCCCGCACGCAGCGGCGCTCCGGCGGCCGTTTTGTGGATAATCGGCCGCCGGAGGCGTGTTTTACGCGACGCGATCTTCGAAGAGGAAACCGCCGGACTGCCGCGCCCAGAGCTGTGCGTAGATTCCGCCGCGCTTCAGCAGCGCGTCATGGGTACCGTCCTCGACGATCCGGCCCTTGTCCATGATGATCAGGCGATCCATCGCCGCAATCGTCGACAGCCGATGCGCGATGGCAATCACGGTCTTGCCTTTCATCAGATTATAGAGCTGCTCCTGAATGGCGGCCTCGACCTCTGAATTGAGCGCCGAGGTCGCCTCATCCAGCACCAGGATCGGCGCATTCTTCAAAAGAACCCGTGCGATCGCGATCCGCTGGCGCTGGCCGCCGGACAGCTTCACCCCGCGCTCGCCGACATGAGCCCGATAACCGGTGCGCCCGCGATAGTCGGCAAGGTCGGCGATGAACTCATCGGCGTGCGCATGGCTGGCGGCCGTGATGATCTCCTCCTCGGCGGCATCCTTTTTGCCGTACTTGATGTTGTCCAGCACCGAGCGATGCAGAAGCGAGGTGTCCTGCGTCACCACGCCGATATGCGCCCGGAGCGAATCCTGAGTCACGTCGGCGATGTTATGCCCATCGATCAGGATGCGGCCCGCTTCCAGATCGTGGAACCGCAAGAGCAGGTTGATCAGCGTCGACTTTCCCGCGCCGGACCGCCCGACCAGGCCGACTTTTTCGCCCGGCTCGATCGTCAGCGACAGGTTCTCCATCAGCCCGCCGGGCCTGCCGTGATGGAAGGTGACGCCCTCATAGCGGATCTCGCCATGGTTGACGACAAGGTCCTTGGCGCCGGGCCGGTCGATGACGACGATAGGCCGGGCAATCGTCTCCATGCCTTCCTGAACGGTGCCGATGTTCTCGAAAATGTTCGTCATCACAAACATGATCCAACTGGCCATGTTGTTGATCCGGATCGCCAGCGTCGTCGCCAGCGCCACGGCGCCGAGCGTGATGCTGCCCTGGCTCCACAGCCACAACGCCAAGCCGCATGTTCCGGCGATGAGAAAGCCGTTCAGCGCGTCGACGGCGATGTCGTAATAGGTGTTCAGCCGCAGCATGACGTGGAAATGCCGCAAGTGGTGATCCAGGGCCTGGCGCGCGTACTCATCCTCGCTTCGCGTGTGGGCGAACAGCTTCACCGTCGTGATGTTGGTGTAGCTGTCGACGATCCGGCCGGTCAGCGTCGAGCGCGCCTCGGACATGATCGCGGCGCTCTTCTTCAGGCGCGGCACGAAGTAGATCATGCAGCCGATATAGAGAACGAACCAGATCAGCAGCGGCCACACCAGCCGGACGTCGGCCTGCGTGAACAGGATGATGGCGCCGGTCGTGTAGATCAGCACGAACCACATCGCGTCGGTGAGCTGAACCATGGTTTCGCGCATCGAGCTGCCGGTCTGCATGATCTTGTTTGCGATCCGGCCTGCGAAATCGTTCTGGAAATAGGACAAGCTCTGCCGCAGCACGTAGCGGTGCGTCTGCCAGCGGATCATGGTCATGAAATTGGCGTTGATCATCTGGTGGACGCAGATCGAGTGAAACGCGAACACAACTGGCCGGATGATCATCGCAACCGCACCCATCCACAGCAGGCGATTGCCATGTTCGGCAAAAAAGTCGGCAGGGGTTTTCGCCGCCCGCGCCAGATCGACGAGCTGGCCGAGAAAGGCGAACAGCGAAATCTCGATGATGCCGCCGGCCAGGCCGAAGACGAGCACGGCCAGGAAGCTGGGCCAGACCTGGCGGATGTAATGCCAGAAGAACAGCAACCAATGCGCAGGGGGTTGCTCCAGAGAATCGGGCCGAAAAGGGTCGATACGGGTTTCGAACCAGGAAAACATGGTCTCGCTCTTGCCGCTGAATTTAGAAAAGCTGGATGGACGGCGCGGCAGAGCGACGAGAAGCGTTCGCAGTGTTTGCCGCGCGTCAGATAAAGCGCGCGTCTACTGTCATTAAGGGTTCTCCGAAACTGGGTGAGAGCCGGGGCGATCCATCTCGCGCAAGGCCCGCACCTGAATACATCAACATTCCCGCCAAGCCAACCCCTAACCCGCCGATCACATGTTTTTGTGGGCGGGCGGCATTCGCCGGCGTTGACAGTATCGTTCTTTTTAACGAACATGTTCTTTCTATCGATCTAAATGACTGTTTGCCGACTGACGGCCAGTGGAAAGGTTTGGATCCGATGCAAGCACACCCCGCACGCCTCAGTCCCCGATCGCAGATGACCGACACTGGCGACCTGGCGGCAGCCGCCGCCCGGCTCGATGCCCAACTCTCCGGCGCCTCACCCCAGGACATCATCGCCGCGGCGCACGATGCGGTCGCCGATGGCCGGTTTGCCATCGTGTCGTCGTTCGGCACGGAATTGGCCGTTCTTCTCGCCGCCGCCGCCGAGGTGAACCCCGCCATTCCGGTGCTGATGATCGACACCGGCTACCTGTTCGCGGAAACGCTCGCCTATCGCGACCAGCTTCAGGAGCGGCTCGGGCTCACCGACATGCGCACCATCACGCCGGACAAGGTCGAGATGGCCGTCGAAGATGCCGAGGGCGACCTGTTCCAGCGCGATCCGGATGCCTGCTGCGCGCTGCGCAAGGTCCGCCCGCTTGCCGGCGCCCTCGACGGGTTCGACGCCTGGGCGAATGGCCGCAAGCGCTATCAGGGGGCGAGCCGCGCCTCGATCCCGATCGTCGAGGCTGACGGAGCGCGGCTGAAATTCAATCCGCTCGCCGATCTCGTCCGGGGCGACATCGTCGCGCGCTTCCGCGCTCTCGGGCTTCCGCCGCACCCGCTGGAGAAATTCGGCTTTGCCTCGATCGGCTGCATGCCGTGCACCAGCCGCGTGGCGGCAGGGGAAGATCCCCGGGCGGGCCGGTGGCGCGGGCGCGGCAAGCTGGAATGCGGCATTCATACGGGCTCCGCTTAGCCGCTGGAAGCGGCGGAAGGCGCGCTTGAGGGGCCGGTCAAAATATCCACCGGCTTTGCCACACTGGTGCAATGAAACCATACTATGGTCGCATCAGCCTTGACCTGATCCCTTTGTGCGCCTAGCAAATCCTATGATCATCGAAACTCCTGGCATTCCGATCCTGGACTCCATTTCGGGCCTCGCCCGCCGTTACGACGCGTGGCTGACCGATATTTGGGGCGTGATGCATAACGGCCTGAAGCCGTTCCCGCACGCCGTCGAGGCCTGCCGCCTGTTCCGTTGCGAAGGCGGCACCATCATCCTGATCTCCAATTCGCCGCGGCCCAGCGAGACCGCCGCCGAGCAGCTTCGCGATATCGGCGTTCCCGAGGATTGCTACGATGGCATCGCCACCTCTGGCGACGTCACGCGCAAGCTGATCGCAGACTATGCCGGCCAGACCGTCTTCCATCTCGGACCGCCGCGCGACCTGCCGATCTTCGACGGGCTGGGCGTCACGCTGGGCGGCGTCGGCGACAGCGCTGTCGTGGTCTGCTCGGGCCTCTATGACGACGAGACCGAGACGCCGGATAATTATGCCGATCTGCTCGCAGAGCTCCGGTCGCGCAACCTGCCGATGATCTGCGCCAATCCCGATCTGAAGGTGGAGCGTGGCGACCGCCTGCTCTATTGCGCCGGAGCGATCGCCGAGGCCTATGCCGCGCTGGGCGGCACGGTCGTGTATGCCGGCAAGCCGCATAAGCCGATCTACGATCTGGCCCTGGCCAAGGTCATCGCGAAAAAGGGCATCGCGCTGCCCCGCCACCGCATCGTCGCCATCGGCGACGGCGTCCGCACGGATATCGCCGGTGCTGCAGCGCAGCGTATCGACAGCGTGTTCATCGCCAGCGCGGTGCATGTGGTGCGCGCGAACGGGTCGGGACTGGATGCAAAGACCCTCGCCGCCCTGTTTTCGGGCAATTCCGCCCGCCCGATCGCGGCCCTGAGCCAGCTTAGCTGGTAGCACGCAAGCGATTTTCGCAGCTTCTCCAATATTTTCTCGCCGCAGGAAGAGACACCCGCGGCGATCAATCTTAACGTGACTTTTTGCTGTGCAAAAAGCATTGTGCTGTGCAAAATAAGCATCCGTTTCCGATGGGGAGGAAATTTATGCTGACGAAAAGCGAACACGGGCACTTCTTCGAGGACTTGAGAGTCGGAATGGAAGCGACCTATGTACGCAAGGTGCAAGAGGAAGATCTCCACGTCTTCGCAGGGGTTACCGGAGACACCAACCCGGTCCACCTTGACGATGACTTTGCATCGACGACGATGTTCAAGGGCCGTATCGCTCACGGCGCTCTTACAGCCGGATATATCTCGACGATCTTCGGTACGATCCTGCCCGGCCCAGGCGCAATCTATGTCTCGCAAAGCCTCAATTTCCGCAGGCCGGTGCGGATCGGCGACGAGGTGGTGGCGACGGCGCGCATCGTCGAGCTGCTGGTCGACCGCAGGCGCGTCATTTTCACTTGCGATTGCTCGGTCGGCGGCAAGACCGTATTGGAAGGCGAAGCGCTTTTGATGGTACCCTCCCGGGAAACCTGACCGAGCGAGTAAGACGCGGGGCCAAATGGACGTCCTTCATGGCTGGCACGATATTCCCGAGGCGCTGAAAGGCGCCTCTCTTGCAATCGGCAATTTCGACGGGGTTCATCGCGGGCATCGGGCGGTTCTGGAGCAGGCAAAGCAAGCGGCGCGGCCGGGCGCTCCGACCGGCGCGATGATTTTCGAGCCGCATCCCCGCAAATTCTTCCAGCCGTCAAAGCCGCTCTTTCAGCTCACGACGCTGAGCCGCAAACTGGAGCTTTTGGCGACATGCGGTCTCGATCTCGTGGCCGTGCTGCCCTTTGACGCCGATCTGGCAGGGGTTAGCGCGGAGATCTTCGTCCACGACGTGCTGATCGAAGGCCTCGCCATCAGCCATGCCACCACCGGCTATAATTTCTTCTTCGGTAAAGGCCGAAAAGGAAATCCGGCGCTGCTGAGAAGCCTGGGCGAGACCCATGGCTTCGGCGTCACCATCGTCGAAGCGGTTGGCGATTTAGGCGAAATCTTTTCCTCCACCCGCATACGCGAGATGCTCGCCGAGGGCGACGTCGCCGGCGCGGCCTACATGCTCGGCACCGAATGGCAGGTGGAGGGGATCGTCGAATCCGGAGCCGGACGCGGCGCAGGTCTCGGCTTTCCCACAGCAAATATCCGCCTCAGCGACGGTCAGTCGCTGGGGCACGGCATTTACGCCGTGCGCGTCGGCGTCGATGGGGCCTGGCACCACGGTGCGGCCTATCTCGGCACGCGCCCGACCTTCGATGCCGGGCCGCCTCTGCTCGAGACCTTCCTGTTCAATTTCGACGGCAATCTTTATGGCCGCCGCATCCGGGTGGAGTTCGTCGATTTCGTCCGCCCCGACGCCAAATTCCGCTCCGGCGTCGACCTCGCCGAGCAGATGCGCATCGATTGCGATGCCGCGCAGGCGATACTGATTGCCGCAGACCAAGCGGCCGAAAACCGGGCTGTAATATTGTGAATTCACGCCGAAGTTCCATAATTGTGACCGGGCAGACGGCCTAGACGCGTATATTCCGCAAATCAGCCATGATAAGATGCATAGCAAGTCCGTCTGATAAGCACCTTTTGGCCATTGCCGCGGGCGAGCAACGGAAGCATATGTGAGGCAGCGGCTTGAGATATCGCCGCATCGCCATCTCACGGCTGATAGGTTAGCCGGTCAAATGTTTAATCGACATTAGTTGCCAACATGATCACACGACGCATGTTCGTATCCGGCGGCGCGGCCCTTGCCGTAGCTGCCGCCTTCAAGTCCGCCCCCGCCAATGCAGCCCTGACCTACGGCGCGCCGGTGCGCTTCAGCTGGGAGGCGCTGCAGGCCTGGGCCGAAGAGGTCGCCAAGCACCCCTTCCGCCGCGCGCTGCCCTCGCGTCCCGAGCTGATCCAGCGGATCGACTTCGATGCGCACCAGCAGATCCATTACCGGGACGATGCGGCCATCATGCCCTCGGCCAACTCCTATCCGGTGGAGCTGTTCCACGTCGGCAAATATTTCATGGAGCCGGTCCGCGTGTTCATCGTGCGCGACAGCCAGTCGCGCGAAGTGCTCTATAGCGATGAGCTGTTCTCCTATGGCGAGGCGACGTTTGCCAAGGCGCTGCCGAAGGATACCGGTTTTGCCGGCTTCCGGGTGATGCGCGCCAAGGGCGAGCCGGACTGGATTTCCTTCCTCGGCGCGTCCTATTTCCGGACCACCGGCGAGACCAAGCAATACGGTCTGTCGACGCGCGGCCTCGCGATCGACACCGGCATGCCGACCCCCGAGGAATTCCCTCGCTTCACCAATTTCTGGATCGAGCGTCTGGACGGCGAAGACGGCATCATGGTCTATGCTCTGCTCGACAGCCCCAGCGTGGCCGGCGCTTACCGGATCCGCGCGGTGCGCACGACAGGTGTGATCACCCAGGTCGATATGGTCGTTCATGCCCGCGAGGACGTGAAGCGGCTCGGCGTCGGGCCGCTGACCAGCATGTACTGGTACGGCAAGCTCAATCGCGCGATCGGCACCGACTGGCGCCCCGAGATTCACGACAGCGACGGGCTGGCGATCTGGACCGGCGCCGGCGAGCATATCTGGCGCCCGCTCAACAACCCGCCGGTGGTGAAGCTGAGCTCGTTCGTCGACAAATCGCCCAAGGGATTCGGCCTCCTGCAGCGCGAACGCAATTTCGATGCCTATCAGGATGACGGCGTGTTCTACAACAAGCGGCCATCCGTGTGGGTCGAACCCGTCGGCGACTGGGGCGAAGGCGCCGTGCAGCTCCTGGAAATCCCGACCCACGACGAGACGCTGGACAATATCGTGGCGTTCTGGAACCCCAAAGAGCCCTATCGCGCGGGCCAGCGCCTGGCGATGAGCTACCGGGTCCACTGGCGCAACGACACGCCATTCCCTCACCCCAACGGCCGTGTCGTGGCGACGCGGCGCGGTCACGGCGGCATTCCCGGCGGCGATCGTCCCGAGGGCGTGGCGAAATATGTGATCGATTTCGAAGGCGGGCAACTCGGCAAGCTGGTGAACACCGACGGCGTCAAGCTCAATCTAACGGCGAGCCGCGGCGAGTACAGCTCGGTTGCCGCGTACCGGATCGTCGACACCGCGCGTTGGCGGGCCATCTTCGATTTTAAGGCCGATGGAGCGGACGCCTGCGACCTGCGGGCCTATCTCGACATGAACGGCACCCCGCTCACCGAGACCTGGATGTACCAGCATGTGGAGTCGCCGCAACAAGGTTGACGATTCATTCATTTTTCACCCCTTTGGGTGACGCGAAATGAGACGCCGTAAGTATAGTTAGCAAGATAAGTCCCAAGAACAGGACAAAAGGCCATACTCAATTCTGTTTAGCACCCCCCCCGGTTACTTACAGGATGTAAAACAAACTAGCCCCGGCCTCAGGCCGGGGCTTTTCGTTTCGGGCGTTTTTGTAACCGACTGGATATTTCTTACATATGAATCGCGCGCTTGCCGACGGCGAGCGCCGCTTCCTTGATCGCTTCGGTGAGTGTCGGGTGGGCGTGGCAGGTCCGCGCGAGGTCCTCGGCCGAGCCGCCGAATTCCATCAGCACCGCCGCCTCGGCAATCATATTGCCGGCATCCGGTCCGACGATGTGGACGCCGAGAACGCGGTCGGTGCTTGGCGTCGGCGAGCACCTTCACGAAGCCCTCGGTCTGGCGGTTGACCTTGGCGCGGCCATTGGCCGTGAACGGAAACTTGCCGCTATTATAGGAAATGCTGCGCCTCCTTCAGCTCCTCCTCGGTCTTGCCCACCGAGGCGACTTCCGGATAGGTGTAGATCACATTCGGAATGACGCCGTAATTCACATGCCCGGCCTGGCCAGCGAGCATTCCGCCACCGCGACGCCCTCATCCTCCGCCTTATGGGCGAGCATCGGACCGTCGATCACGTCGCCGATCGCGTAAATCCCCTCGACATTGGTCGCGTAGTGCTCATCGACGACGACGCGGCGGCGATTGTCGAGCTTGACGCCGACATCCTCCAGGCCGAGGCCGTCCGTATACGGCACGCGGCCGATGGCGACGAGCACCACATCGGCGTCGCACCGTCTGCTTGTCGCCGCCATTGGAAGGCTCGATCGGTCGCCTTCACGCCTGCGCCGTTGGTATCGACCGCCGTCACCTTATGGCCGAGCTTGAACTCGATGCCCTGCTTGCCGAGCAGGATGCGCTGGAACTGCTTGGCGACCTCGCCGTCCATGCCCGGAATGATGCGGTCGAGAAATTCGACGACCAGTCACCTTCGAGCCGAGACGCCGCCAGACCGAGCCGAGTTCGAGGCCGATAATGCCGGCGCCGACGACGAGCAGCTTTTTCGGCACGCCGGACAAGTTCGAGCGCGCCGGTCGATGAGACGACCTTCTTCTCGTCGATCTCGATGCCTGGCAGCCGGGCGACGTCCGAGCCGGTGGCGATGACGATCGCCTTCGCCTGTCAGCGTCTGTCGCGCTCGCCGCCATTTTCGGGATGCACATCGACCTTGCCGGGCGCGATGATCCTGGCCGGTGCCGTGAAGACTGTCGATCTTGTTCTTCTTGAACAGGAAATCGACGCCTTTGACATTGCCGTCGACGCCCTCCTCCTTATAGGCCAGCATGCCTTCAGATCGAGCTGCGGCTTCACCTTGATGCCCATATGGCCCATGCCATTGGCGGCGGCCTCCTCGAACAGCTCCGAGGCGTGCAGCATCGCCTTGGAGGGAATGCAGCCGACATTCAGGCAGGTGCCGCCATGCGTGGCGCGCTTCTCGACCACGGCGACCTTCATGCCGAGCTGCGCCGCGCGAATGGCGCAGACATAGCCGCCAGGCCCCGACCCGATAATGATGAGATCATAAACCATTAAGCCGCTTTCTGTTCCAGGTGGGCCAGCCGCTCCAGAATTTCCTTATCGGTGAGGCTCGCAAGCCAAAGAAGAATGAAGAACTGAACTAGCGGAACGATGCAAAGCCAAGCATAAGCAATGTTTTCCCCCTTTCTATTGCATAGCTTATAGCCAAACCATACAAATGGCAGAGAGAATATAATGAACGGTATAAGTTGAAAGAAAAATTCCATGGTGGGTCGATCCTCTGTGCTGCAGAGCTATTGGTCCTCGTTCCTATGTTTGTTCTTATGCTTGAGCGGCGCGCCGAACGACCAGACATGGCCGAAAGGATCCCGGATTCGGCCATAGCGCGCGCCCCAGAACATATCGTCCGCCGGCATGATGATCTCCGCGCCATGCTCCACTGCGCTCGCTATCATCGCATCGACATGCTTGGGTTTTTTCAACTCCAGATGAATGGCGACCGAAGCATTGCCGGCCGTGGGCGGGGAGACGGTCGAGCTGGAAAATTCGGGAAATTCGTCACACAGAAACACCGTGCCGTCATTGATCTCCAATTGCGCGTGCATCACCCGTTTGCCGTCTTCCGCCATCATGACATTGTCGGCCTCGGCGTCCAAAGCCTGCTTATAGAATTTGATCGCTTCGAGCCCGCCTTTCACGACCAGATGCGGCACGACCTTGGGATATTTGCTCATCTGCAATCTCCAATCGGCAAAAGATCACAAATCTAGCACCAATCGCTGCGGGTCTTCCAAACTCTCTTTCACGCGCACAAGGAATGTCACCGCCTCGCGTCCGTCGACGATCCGGTGGTCGTAGCTGAGCGCCAGATACATCATCGGCCGCAGCCTCGACCTTGCCGTCGATGACGACGGGGCGCTCCTGAATCTTGTGCATGCCGAGAATGCCCGATTGCGGCGCGTTCAGGATCGGCGTCGACATCAGCGAGCCATAAATGCCGCCATTGGAGATGGTGAAGGTGCCGCCCTGCATGTCCTCGATGCCGAGCTTGCCGTCGCGGGCGCGGCGGCCGAAAGCGGCGATGTCCTTCTCGATCTCGGCGATGTTCAACTGGTCCGCGTCGCGCAGCACCGGCACGACGAGGCCGCGATCCGTGCCGACGGCGATGCCGATATTGTAATAGTTCTTGTAGACGATATCCTCGCCGTCGATCTCGGCATTGACGGCCGGAATCTCATGCAGCGCCTGGATGCAGGCTTTGACGAAGAAGCCCATGAAGCCGAGCTTGACCTCGTGCTTCTTCTCGAACAGCTCCTTATATTGCCCCCGCGCCTTCATGATCGCGGTCATGTCCACCTCGTTGAAGGTGGTCAGCATGGCGGCCGTGTTCTGGGATTCCTTCAGGCGGCGCGCGATGGTCTGGCGCAGCTTGGTCATCCGTACGCGCTCTTCGCGGGCCTTGTCCTCCTGGCGGGCCGGGGGCCGCGCGGCGGCAGGGGCCGGAGCTGCCGGGGCAGGCGAACGCGCCAGCGACGTGCCGGCTTCGAGCGCGGCCTGGACATCGCCCTTGAGGATGCGGCCGTCCTTGCCCGTGCCCTCGATCGTCGACGGATCGACGTTGTTCTCCACGACGGCTTTGCGGACCGCAGGCGACAGCGTCTCGGCGGCGGCGGGCTGCTGGCGCCCGTTCGATTGCGCCGCGGCCGGTTTCTCGGCGGCCTTTTCCGGCTTGGCAGCGGGCTTGGCGCCACCGGCGCCCTCACCGATCGATCCGAGCACGGCGCCAACCTCGACGGTCTCGCCTTCCTGGACGGAGATTTCCGAGATCACGCCGGCGGACGGCGCGTTGATTTCGAGCGTCACCTTGTCGGTTTCAAGCTCGACGATCGGTTCATCCGCCTGCACCGCATCGCCGGCCTTCTTGTACCACTTGCCGACGATTGCCTCTGTTACCGACTCCCCCAGGGTGGGCACGCGTATCTCAGTCGCCATTGGATCATCTTCCTTTATTGGAAGACCGCGGGGCCAGCCCGCGGCCCCGCCTTTTATACCGTCAATGCCTCGTCAACGAAGGCTCTCAGCTCCGCCAAATGCTTGCTCATCAGGCCCGTCGCCGTGGCGGCGGACGCCGCGCGGCCGACATAGCCCGGCCGCCGATGCGTCGCATTGATGTGGTCGAGAACCCATTCGATGTTCGGTTCGATGAACATCCAGGAGCCCATATTCTTGGGCTCTTCCTGACACCAGTACATCTCAGCCTGCGGGAAGCGGCCCAGCTCCTGGATCAGCGCCCGCGCCGGGAACGGATAGAGCTGCTCGACGCGCATCAGATAGACGTCGTTGATCTTGCGGCTTTCGCGCTCCTCGAACAGGTCGTAATAGACCTTACCCGAGCACATCACGACGCGCTTGATCTCATTGTCGGGGACAAGATCGACGGTCTCGCTCAGCCCCGTCTCGGCGCCGTCCCACAGCACGCGGTGGAAGGTGGTGCCCGCGCTGAACTCCGCGAGGTCCGAGACGACGCGCTTGTGGCGCAGCAGCGATTTCGGCGTCATCAGGATCAGCGGCTTACGGAACTTGCGGTGCATCTGGCGGCGCAGGATGTGGAAGTAGTTCGCAGGCGTCGTGCAGTTGGCGACCTGCCAGTTGTCTTCCGCCGAAAGCTGCAGATAGCGCTCCAGGCGCGCGGAGGAATGCTCCGGTCCCTGGCCCTCGTAGCCGTGCGGAAGCAGCATTACGAGGCCGGACATCCGCAGCCATTTGCGCTCGCCCGCGGCCAGGAACTGGTCGATGATCACCTGGGCGCCGTTGGCGAAATCGCCGAACTGCGCTTCCCAGAGCACCAGCGCCAGCGGTTCGGCGAGGCTGAAGCCGTATTCGAAGCCGAGCACGGCTTCCTCGGAGAGCATCGAGTTGATGACCTCGATCTTGGCCTGGCCCTTGGCGAGGTGATTGACGGGCGTGTATTTCTTTTCCGTGGCCTGATCGATCAGCACGGCGTGACGCTGCGAGAAGGTGCCGCGCTCCACGTCCTGGCCGGACAGGCGCACGGGGAAGCCTTCATTGACCAGCGTGCCGAAAGCGAGCGACTCGGCCATGGCCCAGTCGATGCCTTTGCCGTCCTCGATCATCTTGTGCCGGTTCTTGAACAGCCGGTCGATGGTCCGGTGCGGCGTGAAGTCCTTCGGCAGCGAGGTGAGCTTGTCGCCGATCTTCTTCAGCGTCTCCATGTCGACGGCGGTCTCGCCCTTGCGCGGGCCTTCCTCGGCGCGCGCCAGGCCGGACCAGCGTCCGTCGAGCCAGTCCGCCTTGTTCGGGCGGTAGTTCTCGCTGAGCTCGAATTCGGCTTCCATGTGCTTGGTGACCTGCTCGCGCAGCTCGTCGACCTCGCCCTTGGCGATCAGCCCTTCATCGACCAGGCGCTGGCTGTAGATGTCCGTGACCAGAGGATGCTCGCGGATCTTCTTATACATCAGCGGCTGGGTGAAGCTCGGCTCGTCGCCTTCGTTGTGACCGTGGCGGCGATAGCAGAACATGTCGATGACGACCGGCTTGTGGAATTTCTGGCGGAACTCCGTCGCCACCTTGGCCACATGCACGACCGCTTCCGGATCGTCGCCGTTGACGTGGAAGATCGGCGCTTCGATCATGCGGGCGACGTCGGACGGGTAGGGCGAGGACCGGCCGAAGCGCGGCGCGGTGGTGAAGCCGATCTGGTTATTGATGATGAAGTGGATCGACCCGCCCGTGCGGTGGCCTTTCAGGCCGGACAGTCCGAAACATTCGGCCACGACGCCCTGGCCGGCGAAAGCCGCATCGCCGTGAAGCAGCAACGGCAGCACGGTGGCGCGCTGCTTGTCGCCGACCTGGTCCTGCTTGGCGCGCACCTTGCCCAGCACCACCGGATCGACGATTTCCAGATGCGACGGGTTCGCCGTAAGCGACAGATGGACGTTATTGCCGTCGAAATCGCGGTCGGAGGAAGCGCCGAGATGATATTTCACGTCGCCCGAGCCTTCGACGTCGTCCGGATTGGCCGAGCCGCCCTTGAACTCATGGAAGATCGCGCGGTAAGGCTTGCTCATCACGTTGGCGAGCACGTTGAGCCGGCCGCGATGCGCCATGCCGAGCACGATCTCGCGCACGCCGAGCTGGCCGCCGCGCTTGATGATCTGCTCCAGCGCCGGGATGGTCGACTCCCCGCCATCGAGGCCGAAGCGCTTGGTGCCGGTATATTTCTTGTCGAGAAACTTCTCGAAGGTCTCCGCCTCGATCAGCCGGGCCAGGATCGCCTTCTTGCCGAGGTCGGTGAAGGTGATCTCCTTGTCGGCGCCTTCGATGCGCTCCTGGATCCAGGCCTTCTGCTCGGGGATCGAAATATGCATGAACTCGACGCCGATCGTGGAGCAATAGGTCCGGCGCAGGATTTCGATGATCTGGCGGATGGTCGCCATCTCCAGGCCCAGGACCTTGTCGATATAGATCAGCCGGTCCATGTCCTCCTGGCGGAAGCCATAGGTCTCGGGCTGCAGCTCGGGATGCGGCTTGCGCGCGGTAAGGCCCAGCGGATCGAGCGTGGCGGCGAGATGGCCGCGGACGCGGTAGGACCGGATCAGCATCAGCGCGCGGATGCTGTCGCGCACGGCCTTCATGGTCTCGGCGGGGGAAAGCTCGACGCCCTCGGTCTGGGCGTGGCCGGCGATCTTCTGCTCGATCTGGCGCTCGGCGGCTTCCGCCCAGTCGCCCGCGAGCGCGGAGACGAGTTCGCCATTGACCGGCACCGGCCAGTCGGCTCGCTTCCAGGACGGGCCGCGAGCATCGGCGATGACCGTTTCCTTAACGTCTTTCAGCCCGGTGAAAAATGCGCGCCAGTCGGCCGTTACGGCGCCGGGATTTTCCTGAAAGCGGGAGTAGAGATCCTCGATATAGGCGGCGTTGACGCCATGGAGGAAGGATGTCTGGTCGAATATGTCGTTCTGGGATTGTTTGCTCATGGCCCACCTGCTCTTTCGAGAGGCTCGCTCCTGTTGCACAAAGAATATGGTCCGCTGCTGCGGACCATATAAGAATGATTACATTAAATTGCGACTAAGGCTTTAGCATCAGCCGCGCAAAACCTCCACAAGCGTGGTCCCGAGGGCGGCCGGGGAATCCGCAATCTGGATTCCGGCTGACCGCATGGCCTCGATTTTACTCGCGGCGTCGCCTTTACCGCCTGAAATGATGGCGCCAGCATGACCCATGCGCCGGCCGGGAGGTGCCGTCACGCCGGCGATGAAGCCGACCGTGGGCTTTTTCACCTTGGACTTGGACAGGAATTCCGCCGTCTCTTCCTCCGCCGTGCCGCCGATTTCGCCGATCATGATGATCGACTTCGTCTCAGGGTCCGCCAGGAACAGCTCGATGACGTCGATGAACTCGGTGCCCTTGACCGGATCGCCGCCGATGCCGACGCAGGTCGACTGGCCGAGACCGGCCATCGTGGTCTGATGCACCGCTTCGTAGGTCAGCGTTCCGGAGCGCGACACGATGCCGACCGAGCCGCGCTTGTGGATGTGGCCCGGCATGATGCCGATCTTGCACTCGTTGGGCGTGATCACGCCGGGGCAGTTCGGGCCGATAAGCCGGGTGCGCGAGCCGTCCAGAGCCCGCTTCACCTTGACCATATCGATCACCGGGATGCCTTCGGTGATGCACACCGCCAGCGGAATTTCCGCATCGATGGCTTCCAGGATGGCGTCGGCCGCAAAGGGCGGCGGAACGTAGATCACGGTGGCGTTGGCCCCCGTCCGCTCGATCGCCTCGTGGACGCTGTCGAACACCGGCAGGCCGAGATGGGACCCGCCGCCTTTGCCGGGCGTCACGCCGCCAACCATTTTGGTGCCATAGGCGATCGCCTGCTCGGTATGGAAGGTGCCTTGCGCACCCGTGATACCCTGACAGATCACCTTCGTCTCTTTATCGACAAGAACCGCCATTCCGTCGAACCTTTCAAATCGTGTTGTTTTCTTCCGATAGACGGCCTTGAGGGAAGGCGCGCCCGAAACCTGCCGGCGAACCGGCGCCTAGGGCGGGATGAGGAAAAGTGTGTGCGGTTTTCCGCTCGTCATCCCGCTCTAAACTATTGAATCAGATCACTGTTCATGATTTGGGATTGGCTCAATCCAAAATCATCGTGATCTAGGCCTTACGCCGCTCCCTGATGGACCTGCGCAACGATCTTCTTCGCTGCGTCGGCGAGATTGTCGGCCGCGATCACGGCCAGGCCGCTTTCGCCCAGGATCTGCTTGCCGAGCTCGACATTGGTGCCTTCGAGCCGGACGACCAGCGGCACGGCGAGGCTCATCTCGCGGGCCGCGGCGATGATGCCTTCCGCGATGATGTCGCAGCGCATGATGCCGCCGAAGATGTTGACGAGAATGCCCTTAACGTTCGGGTCGCGCAGAATGATCTTGAAGGCTTCGGTCACCTTCTCCTTCGTCGCGCCGCCACCGACATCGAGGAAGTTGGCCGGCTCCTCGCCGTAGAGCTTGATGATGTCCATCGTCGCCATGGCAAGGCCCGCGCCGTTGACCAGACAGCCGATATTGCCGTCGAGCTTGACGTAGGAAAGGTCGTATTTGGACGCTTCGACTTCGGCCGGGTCTTCCTCGTCGAGATCACGCAGCGCCACGATATCCTGGTGGCGGAACAGCGCGTTGCTGTCGAAATTCACCTTGGCATCGAGGCAGAGCAGATTGCCGTCCTCGGTGACGATCAGCGGGTTGATCTCAAGGAGCGCCATGTCCTTTTCGAGGAAGGCGCGGGAGAGATTGCCGATCAGCTCGACGCATTGCTTGACCAGATCGCCTGTCAGGCCGAGCGCGAAGGCGACCTTGCGGCCGTGGAACGGCGAGAAGCCGGAAGCCGGGTCGATGGTCAGCGTGATGATCTTCTCCGGCGTGTTGCGGGCGACCTCCTCGATGTCCATGCCGCCTTCGGTCGAGCAGATGAAAGCGAGGCGCGAACTCGTGCGGTCGATGAGCGCGGACAGATAAAGCTCGCGCTTGATCGCGGAGCCGTCCTCGACATAGACGCGCTTGACGAGGCGGCCATCCGGGCCGGTCTGCGCGGTGACCAGGGTGTGGCCAATCATTTCCTTGGCGAACTGGCCGGCCTCCTCGATCGACTTGGCCAGACGCACGCCGCCTTTTTCGCCGGCTTCCGGCTCGATGAACTTGCCCTTGCCACGGCCGCCGGCATGGATCTGCGCCTTGACGACCTAGACCGGGCCGGGCAGCGACTGCGCCGCCGCGATGGCTTCCGCCGGCGTGGAGGCGACCGCCCCTTTGGCGACGGGGACGCCGTAGTCGCGCAAAATCGCCTTCGCCTGATATTCGTGGATGTTCATTTCGCCTCCAGCCTGGCTGTTTCAGTCAAACGGGCGCCTCCGCCGGCGCCCGCTCTCGGTAATGTTTAGGTGCCCATCTGCGAAAGGCCGGGCGCGATGCGCATGCAGGCCTCGGCCAGCGACTGCACCGCCCCGACCGACCGCGCGAAGTCCGCGCGCTCGTGGGCGTTCAATTCGATCTCGACCACGCGCTCGACACCCTTGGCGCCGATCACGACCGGCACGCCGATATACATGCCTTTGACGCCATATTCGCCATTCAGATAGGCCGCGCAGGGCAGAACGCGCTTCTTGTCCTTGAGATAGGATTCAGCCATCGAGATGGCGGAGGCGGCCGGCGCGTAGAAGGCGGAGCCGGTTTTCAGCAGGCCGACGATCTCGGCGCCGCCGTCGCGCGTGCGCTGCACGATCTCGTTGAGGCGCTCCTGGGTGATCCAGCGCATCTTGACCAGATCGGTCAGCGGAATGCCGGCCACCGTCGAGTAGCGCGGCAGCGGCACCATGGTGTCGCCATGGCCGCCGAGCACGAACGCCGTGACGTCCTCGACCGAGACGTCGAATTCGCTGCGCCAGGAAATAGCGGAAGCGCGACGAATCCAGCACGCCCGCCATGCCGACGACCATATTGCGCGGCAAGCCGGTGATCCGGTGCAGCGCCCAGACCATGGCGTCGAGCGGGTTGGTGATGCAGATCACGAAGGCGTTCGGGCGCGTATTTCTTGATGCCCGCGCCGACCTGCTCCATGACCTTGAGATTGATTTCGAGGAGATCGTCGCGGCTCATGCCCGGCTTGCGCGGCACGCCGGCGGTCACGATCACCACATCGGCACCCTGAATATCCACGTAGTCGTTGGTGCCTTTGAGATTGCTATCGAAGCCATCGACCGGGGACGATTGCGCGATGTCGAGTGATTTTCCCTGCGGCATGCCCTCGGCAATATCGAAGAGGACGACGTCGCCCAGCTCTTTGAGGCCGATCAGATGGGCGAGAGTTCCGCCAATCATGCCTGCCCCGATGAGCGCGATCTTTTTGCGCGCCATGAGATCACCCCTTTGTGTTGTTTGCGCTGAAATCTTGGCTCGTGACTATCCTGAATAACGGCAAGCCGCAAGCCAGCAGATATTGTCCTATCATGATTTATGCCAAGTTACGGAGGGACCTTGCGGCCTTGACGGATACGCGATTTGCC
>CAVSIA010000021.1:0-17780 GCA_963727575.1 uncultured Alphaproteobacteria bacterium | reverse complement strand
CTCTCTCCTTGTTATCTGTCGTCTACTTGGTTTCCATTTCCGTATTGCTGCCGCCCTGATCATCATGCCACGGTCCAGGCGGTCACCAAGAGCGCGCTCGCCGTCAGCCGTCCGAAATGGCGGCTGATCCGGCTTGGGGATAGCCCGGCGCGCCGGCTCTACCACCGCCTGATGATCCTCGCCGCCGTCTATGGCCTCGACTTCTTCATCAGTGCGGTGACGCAGGCCGCCTATATGCCGTTCTCGGTCAGCATCGGGCAGAGCTTTCTGTCGAGCATGATGATCGCCGGCCTGATCATTTCGATCCTGCGGATCCGCGGCACGGAGGAGAACGGCAAGCGCCGGCCGATCGGGCCGAGCTATATCCGCCTGCCGCTCTGGCTGGTCGCGCT
Source organism: uncultured Alphaproteobacteria bacterium (assembly GCA_963727575.1). Lineage (GTDB taxonomy): Bacteria > Pseudomonadota > Alphaproteobacteria > Rhizobiales > Rhodomicrobiaceae > JAHQVI01. The sequence continues at coordinate 17,388 of CAVSIA010000021.1, read as the reverse complement.
GACCATTCTCGGCGCGGCCTTTCTGGCTATGTGTCGCTTGCGCGCTTCATCGCCGGCCAGCTCATCATCACCAGCACGATCCTGATCATCGCCTATCTGATGATCCTGTCGGCCAACGCCTTCGGCCAGAGCATGGCCGATGAGGCGAGCGTTGCCGGGCGCTGGCTGAAGGACGATCTGGGGCTCGGCGAACGCCGGCGCGAGCAGCTCTCCTTGCCGGTGACGCTGTTGCTCAAGGCGGCCATCGTCATCGCCGCGGTTCCGTTCATCCTGCTGCTGTGGGGCTTCGACGGCTACGACATCCTGAGCTGGATGCGCCAGGCGCTGTTCGGCTTCGAGGTTGCGGGCGTCCGCGTGTCGATCACCTCGATCCTTGCGGCGCTGATGCTGTTCACCATCGGCTACATCGCGGCGAAATTCTTCCAGGAATGGCTCGACGCTTACGTCCTGGAGCGGGCCGGCGTCGATCCGGGTGTCCGGGATTCGGTGCGCACCGGCGTCGGCTATCTCGGCACCGCCCTCGCCGCGCTGCTGGCGGTCTCCTATCTCGGCCTGGATTTCTCCAATCTGGCGATCGTCGCCGGTGCGCTTTCGGTCGGCGTCGGCTTCGGCCTGCAGAGCATCGTCAACAATTTCGTCTCCGGGCTCATCCTGCTCGCCGAACGGCCGATCAAGGCGGGCGACTGGATCATCGTCGGCGGCCATGAGGGCATCGTCAAGAAGATCAGCGTGCGCTCCACGGAGATCGAGACCTTCGACCGGGCCAATGTCGTGGTTCCCAATTCGATGCTGATCTCGGACACGGTGAAGAACTGGACGCTGCATAACAGCACCGGCCGGATGCCGATTTCGATGGGGTTCACTACGACAGCGATCCCGAGCAGGTCCGCGACATCCTCCTGCAAGTGGCGGGGGAGCATCCGCAGGTGCTGTCGAGCCCGCCGCCTTTCGTGTTCTTCGAAGCCTTCGGCGACAGCTCGCTGAATTTCATTCTCTTCGTCTATCTCGCCAACGTGACCCGCTCATTCGCGGTGCGGACCGATCTGCGCATCGCCATTCTCAAGGCGTTCCGCAAGAACGGCATCGAGATCCCCTATCCGCAGACTGATATTCATCTTCGCGATGTAGACTTTCTGAAATCGCTTGTCGCCGAGCGCCGGCGCAAGCCCACCGACGACCGGCCGGTCAGTCACGTGGACTTCGAGGCCGAAAGCCAGGATCCAGCCCACGGCGAGGGCGATTCGAATGGGGATTGACGCTGGCCGTTCAGTGCGAACGGGCCGGAACGGAGTGTGGGCACCGTATGTTTAAAGGCAAATTCGCAGCCGTCTGGCTGGCGCTGGCTGTCATCGGCGGATTCGCCGTGCTGCAATTGTTCGTCGGGCTCGCCGTCGAATCCTCGTCGGCTATCGCCCTTCTCATCCTGTTCATCCTCGCGATCCTCATCGGACCCTATATCGTCGGGACGCTCGCGCATCGCCGCTCCGAGCGGCTGGAGCGCCTTGCCGCGGAGCTGACGCGCCGCCTCGACGATCTGCAACTGATCACCGAAGTCCAGGGTGCGGAGCTGACCGCGCTGCGCCGGCAGGTTGCCGGCGAGGACGGCACGGTCGCTGCCGACGCGGCATTTGCACAGGTTGCCGAGCCTGCGCCGGAGACCGCGACGGCGACCGAGGACGCTGAGCTCGACGCCGGGTTTGACACGGCGGAGCAGGGGCCGCCGCCGCCGCAAGCACCCGGCGGCTGGCGCGGCTTGACCAAGGGCGGCTGGGAGCGGCAGTTCGGCGCCGTGTTGCCCGTCTGGATCGGCGGCATCGCCATCGCCTTCGCCGGCTTCTTCCTGGTCAAATATTCGATCGAGAACGAGCTGGTCGGCCCGGAAATGCGCGTGGTCCTCGGCGCCCTGCTCGGCGTCGCCCTCATGGTGGGCGCGCGCTGGGTATCGGCGCGCACCGCCGGCACCAGCGATCATCGCATCGCCCAGGCGCTGGCCGGCGCCGGCATCGCCACGCTCTATGTCTCGGCCTACGCCGCAACGGCGCTCTATTCGCTGGTGCCGCCGGTCATCGGCTTCCTGGCCATGGCCGCGATCACCGCGCTCGCCGTCGTCCTGGCGCTGCTGCACGGCCCCGCCATTGCGCTGCTCGGCATGGTCGGCGGTTTCCTGACGCCGGCGCTGATCTCGTCCGGCGAGCCGTCCGCCATGGTGTTGTTCACCTATCTCTATTTCGTCTTCGCCGCGCTGATGATCGTCATCCGGCAGCGGGGCTGGTGGGTGCTGGCTTGGCCGGCGCTGATCTTCGTGTTCGGCTGGGCGCTCGTGTGGATCTTCTCCGGCAGCGCCATCGAAGGCGAAAATCTCTGGCTCGGGCTGTTCCTCGTCGCCGTGGCCGCAACCATCATCGCCGCAAGCCGCGACCGCTACCGCTCCGAGACCGAAAGCCTGACGAGCTGGCGGCAGCTTTTCTCGCTGCGCAATCGCTCGCTGGCGCTGAACGTTCTCAGTGTAGCCGGCTCGATGGCACTGATGGCGCTGCTCGCCTACAACGCCGCATTCGGCCTGATCGACTGGATGCTGTTCGGCGTGCTGGCGGTCGGCGCGGTCGCGCTCGCCTTTTTCGATCCGCGTCTCTACGGCTTTGCGCCCTGGGCGGCGATGGCCATCAACGCGGTCATGCTGGCAGGATGGACGCCGCATGCCGACGGCGATCTGACCTTCGTGCTTTGCGCCTTCGGCGCGCTTTACGTCACCAGCGGCTTCCTGCTGCTGTCCAGTTCGGCCACGCCGCTGCTTTGGGCCGCGCTTTCGGCCTCTGCGGCGCTGGGCTATTTCCTCATCGCCTTCTTCCGCATCGGCCTTGCCGAGCCGGTGGCAGCGCAGCCGCAAATCGCGCCCATCGATATTCCGCCGCTGCGCGAGCCGGTCGAGCCGCTCGTCGAAGGCGTGAAGGCGGTTGCGGCGTCGGTCTCCCATGTCTGGGCGATGCTGGCCATGGCGCTCGCCCTGCTGTTCCTCGGCGCCGCGCTCTGGGCGGCGAAGCGCTTCCCGGCGTCCGTCGTCAAGGAGCGCATTCTCGCCGTCTATGCCTTGGCGACGACCGCGTTCCTGGCGCTGACCTTCTTCATCGAGCTGGACCGCGAATTCCTGTCGGTCGCCATCGCCGCCGAGTTGCTGGCCGTGGCCTGGGTCGCAACCCGCACGCAGATCGGAACGCTGCGCCCGATCGCCGGCCTGCTCGGCCTGACCTTCGCCTTCCTGCTGGTGCCGCAGATCCTTTTGCTGATCCAACTGGCCTTCTACAGCGTGCTCGGCGTGGAATGGCGCCTGCAGGAAAGCATTCCGATCGTCGACTATCCGACCTTCCAGCTCGCTTTGCCGGCAGCACTGTTCCTCGGCGCCGGCTACGTGCTCCGGCGCATGAGCGACGGCCTCCTGGTGCGCACGCTGGAATTCGCTTCGCTGGCGCTGATCGCGCTTTGGGGCTTCTACACCACGGCACAGCTGTTCCATCCGGGCGAAAACGTGCTGTTCGCCAAGGCCAGCTTCCTGGAGCGCGGCGTCATCACCAACGTGCTGTTTGCGTTCGGCCTCGGCTGCCTGGTGATTGCGCGCTGGTTCGGCAGGATCGCATTCTTCCAGAGCGGCGCGCTGATTGCGGGGATCGCCCTGTTCCGTGTCGTCTATTTCGATCTGATCACCAAGAACCCGCTCTGGTTCGGCGGCGAGGTGCCGGGGGTGACGCCTCTGGACGCGCTGACCGTCGCCTATATCCTGCCGATCCTGTGGACCTGGCTGGCGGCGGCGGAGATCGAACGGCAGAGCGCGGACCCGCGGTTCCTGCGCATCGCGCGCATGGCGCGGCCGCTCACGCTCGTCTTCGCCTTCGCCTGGATCAGCCTGGAAATACGCCGGTTCTATCAGGGCCCGGTGCTCGATGGCCTGACCATGACCGACGCCGAATTCTACAGCTATTCGGTGGCCTGGCTGGCGTTCGGCATCGCGCTTTTGTTCTACGGCACGCTGAAAGGCAGCCAGCTGCTCCGCTATGCGTCGCTCGCCGTCATCCTGCTGACGGTCAGCAAGGTGTTCCTGCTCGACGCCGGCAATCTGACCGGGCTTTACCGCGTGTTTTCGTTCCTCGGCCTGGGGCTCAGCCTGCTGGCGATCAGCTATTTCTATGGCCGCTTCGTCTTCGGCGGGCAGGCCGGCAATCCGGAGGAGCCACAGCTCTCGACCGAGCCGAATGCTTAGAGCATGCTGATCTGAAATGGTGCCGGCGGAGCACCGTTAAGCGTCGGCCCGGCCTTTGCGCGGGGGCCAAATCGTATCTCTGCACTTGATTGCCGGACGGCAACGCAAGGAGGCTCGAAGGTCGGCGCGACGCGTGTTGCTCGATCGGCTGAGGACGCTTTAGCCGATCGGGCCCGCCGCATATTTTCGGGGACAGCCACGTCCGCGGAGACTGCGCGGCGGCGGCGGCATGTAGACCGTTCGGTATCGGCGGCAGAGAGATTTCGATCCGAAGGCGGATCATGGAGCGGCGCAAGGCTGGCTCCCGTGGTTCATCGGCGCTTCCGCACATCACAACAGAAACGCGCCGCGAATGGCGACCTAGCCGTTCGGCTTGCCGAATACCGGGTAGTCCACCTTGTCGCCGGAGCGCAGGCCGAGCCGCTTGGTGCTGCCGGCCTTCATCTCAATGACGGCGCGGACCTTGTCGCCGGAGCTGATGATGGATTCCGAGAACGGTTCGGTGTGCTCTTCGATGCGCTGAATGATGCCGTTGCTGCGGATGAAGATCATGTCGAGGGGGATGTAGGTGTTCTTCATCCACATGGTGATGGTCTCATCCTGCGGATAAAGAAAGATCATGCCTTCATCGTCGCCGATCGATCGTCGGAACATCAGGCCGGTGCTGCGCTCCTGATCGGAATCGGCGACTTCTACCGTTATCGAATGACTGCCGTTGGCGGTGATGAAGGTAAGCGGGCGTTTTTCAAGGGCATCGGCGCGGACGTCGTGCGCACCCTCGGAGAGAAGTGCAAGCAGGGCAGCGAACACTGCCCCGCTAAGTGTCTTTACTGACGCAACACGCCGAGTTACGTCAGTGCGACGTAGGGAAAGTTGAGGCCGCCCCATCGGGCCTCAGCTCTGCGGCCATCATTCCCTTCGGTCCGTTGCCGAAGCGCACGAGAACAACCTGTCCCGGGCGCAGCTCGGCGAAGCCGAAGCGACGCAGAGTTTCCATGTGAACGAAAATATCTTCAGTGCCCTCGCCGCGCGTGAGAAAGCCGAACCCTTTGATCCGGTTGAACCACTTCACCATGACACGCTCCCAATCGCTTTCGGCGTTGACCGTGACATGTGTGCGTTGCGGCAGTTGCGACGGGTGAATTGCCGTGCTCTCGTCCATTCCGAGCACGCGAAACGCCTGTAGCCCACGATCGCGGTCCATGACTTCGACGACGACGCGAGCCCCTTCATATGCGGTCTGATACCCGTCGCGGCGCAGAACCGTTACATGCAGGAGAATATCGGGCATACCATTATCGGGCACGATAAAGCCGTAGCCCTTGGATGCATCGAACCATTTGATGTTACCAGCAACAACGGTTACGTCGACGCCGGCTTGTTCGGATGTTTGACCGAACGATGAGACAACTGGAGGTAATTTTTCCCCCATTTTGTGATCCCCCGCTTTTACTTCACTGTTGTACCAACTTGCTCGATCAGGTCTTCCGCCAAGACCGGATCGTTGCAAATCGTTAACGGAACATACCATTCGCAGCATTGCTTGCCAGCGAAAATTCCGCCGGGTTGGATAAGTCTCCCGGCGACAGAGTCAAAAACTAGGTTCGACCGTTAACGCACTGCAAAAATAAGCCATTGATTTACATTTCTTTTTTCTTTTCGCTCCTTATTCCCGACCACATGCTGAGCGTCTGCGATGCACACGCCGACACCCGTCGGGCAACCCCTTATACAACCCTAGCGTGTAACGATAAAACGCTTTTTTTACGAATCACCGCTTCTCACAGGACATCCTGAACAGATGCCCGGATAGGTCCCCTCCGCTAGACCGACGATGATTTTGTCCGGATGGGGCGGAAATGTGGTCGAGCCTGGCTTTCCCCCGACATCCGTTTCGCTGGGGATCTAACGAATTTTTGAATTGCACGGCGGATTGCCCTGGCCATGCCGACACGGCTAAAGTCATGGCGAAGCCCTGGGCGGAGGCGGCTTCCTGACCGGCAACGGCCTGAAATCGCTTCTGCTTACCATCCGCCGCATCTGTGCAGGATCCGCCATGCCGGTCGCTCCCGCAGAGGCGCAAAAGCCACGAGGCATCGATGAAATACCTGCACACCATGGTGCGCGTCGCCAATGTCGAGGACTTGCTCGACTTTTATTGCAACAAGCTCGGCCTCACGGAAGTGCGCCGCATGGAGAATGAGAAGGGCCGCTACACGCTGATCTTTCTCGCCGCGCCCGGCGATGAATTGGCCCAGGTCGAGCTCACCTATAATTGGGACCCGGAATCCTATTCCGGCGGGCGCAATTTCGGCCACCTAGCCTATGCGGTCGACGACATCTACCAGACCTGCGACCGGCTGATGAAGGCGGGCGTGACCATCAACCGTCCGCCGCGCGACGGCCGCATGGCCTTCGTGCGCTCGCCGGACAACATCTCCATCGAGCTGTTGCAAATAGGCACCGCGCTGCCGTCCCAGGAGCCGTGGGCATCGATGCCGAATACCGGCGAGTGGTAGCCGCCGGCCCATGCATCCGGCATACCGGGACTACTCCGCGACAGCCAAGCTGCTGCATTGGCTGATCGCGGCCTTCGTCATTGCGTTGCTCGGCCTCGGCCTGATCATGAAGGGCGTCAAGGACCTGCAGCTCAAGTTCGAGCTGTACCAGCTCCATAAATCCATGGGGCTGACGGTGCTGATGCTGATGGCGCTGCGCGTGCTCTGGCGGATCGGCGCCAAGCTGCCGCCCTGGCCCGCGCGGATGCCGGGCTGGGAGCGGAGCGCGGCAGCCTACACGCATTATCTGCTCTACGGGCTGCTGCTGGTCATGCCGCTTTCGGGATGGGCGATGGTCTCGGCGACGCCGCCGCCATTCAACTTTCCCACCGTGCTCTACAAAACCGTAGAGTGGCCGCATATCACCTTCATCGAAAACTTGAGCGTCGGGGACAAGAAAACGGTTGAACCGCTTCTGAAAAATGTGCACGCAGCCCTGGGCTGGGCGCTCCTCGCCCTCGTATCCCTCCACATCGCCGCGGCTCTGCGGCACGGTCTCATTCTCAAGGATGGCGTTATGTCGCGTATGGTGCCGCGTTTCTTGAAAGCCTCACGATCCCTGATCCTTCCCCTCGCGCTCATGACCGCGTTTGCAGCCGGGTTGTTCCCCGCCGCAGCGCAGGAATGGGCGATCAACAAGGAGAAGAGCAAGATCACCTTCGAAGCCGATGCCGGCGGACAGGCGATCGCCGGCGAGTTCCAGCAGTTTCAGGCCGAGATCCATTTCGATCCGGAGCATCTCGACATCACCGACATCTCCGCCGCGATCGACGTCAACACGGTGAGCACGGGCCAGTCGCAAGTCGACGATGCGCTGATGACCAAGGACTGGTTCGACGCGCAGACCTATCCGGCGGCCGGTTTCAAGGCCTCCTCGATCAAGCCCGGCGACGCCGACGGCTCGTATATTCTGGAAGGCAGCCTGATCATCAAAGGCCACGCCAAGCCGGTGACGATCCCGTTCACGCTCGATGTCGATCAGGGCGAGGCGACGGTCTCCGGCGAAACCGCGATCGACAGGCGAAATTTCGGGGTCGGTCCCGACGGGCCGGTCTCGGGCATGGTGATCGGCGATCTGGTCAAGATCAAACTCGACCTCGTCGCCACCCGGCTCGACAATTAGCAAAGGACGGGCCGGATGTGAGCGGCGTGCCCGCGATCTCGATAGGGGCCGGTAGCCCGGCTGGCTCCGGGACGTCTGGTCGCCGCCACCACCAAAACGCATCGCCCAACGGCCAAAAATGATCTTAATATCATTTTAATAAAGTTGCAGACCAAAGCCGGGCCCGTCACTTAAGATGTTGAGGCACCACCGCTTCAGGAACCCGTCCAGGCGACCGGCGTTCAAAGCAGGTGGGCGGTAGATCGGTCTGGTAACGCGCAAAGGGGCCATCGTGCTCGAAGCGATCGAGAGAGTGCTGGCGTCGCTGATCATTCTCGGGATGCTGGTCATCCTGATGCTGATCGCGTTTCCGGAATTCCCGGATACCGCAAGCCGGGAGCAGGAGGCGCCCGTCGAAGAAGCACCTCGAAAGACGACGGTCGCGCCTGTTGTGCCGGATCCGAGCACGGACAATACGGCGCCGCACATCACCACGGTACGGCAGGAGAGCCCCGCCGCAGCGCGCGAGCTGTCGCCGCCCAAATCCGATCTTCCGCCGATCAAGAAAATGCAAGGCCGGCTGAAGCAGGTCGAGGAAAGACAGGTCGCGCGGCCAAGGCGGCGGGTCGTCAATCAAACCTATGCCGAGCGACGGGACGAGCCTTCGCTCAAGGACGAGCCGCGCAATGACGCGGGCCGCTATCTGAAAGACCGCTACTACACGACCCGCGCGGTGAAAAAAGCACGCTATCGCGATCCATGGGCGCGAAACGACGACGCCGATTGCTCCGAGGACGGCTGCAGTTGCACCTGCAACAACAGGCCGTACTGGGCAACGGGCCCCGGCTGCTGGGACTGACGGGCGGGCGCGGCGGGACGCCGCGCAGCGGCGCCCCCACGAGATGCAAATCCGTTACGCGACCCGGCGGATCGACTGGCTTAGCAGATCGACGGCCTGCGCGATCTGTTCCTCTTCGACGATCAGCGGGGGCGACATCGCAACGATATCGCCGCTGATACGGGTCAGAAGGCCGTTGCGGAAACAGTCGACGAACACGTCATAGCCGCGTTTGCCGACGCCGTCCCCGCGCGGGGCCAGCTCGACGCCGACGACCAGCCCCAGATTGCGGATGTCGACCACGTTCGGCAGGCCCTTCAGCGTGTGCACGGCATCCTCCCACAAAGGCGCCAGCGACGCGGCCCGCTCGAACAACCCATCCTTGGCATAGATGTCGAGCGTGGCGAGACCGGCCGCGCTGGCGACCGGATGGCCGGAATAGGTATAGCCGTGGAACAGCTCGATGATATGTTCCGGCCCCTGCATCAGCGCGTCGTGAATGCCGTCCCTGAGGATTACGCCGCCCATGGGGATGATGCCGTTGGTCAGTCCTTTTGCCACGGTCATCAGGTCGGGGGTGACGCCGAAATAGTGAGCCGCGAACGGCGTACCGAGCCGGCCGAAACCGGTGATCACTTCGTCGAAGATCAGCAGCAGGCCGTGCTTGTCGCAGATGGCGCGCAGCCGTTCCAGATAGCCTTTCGGCGGAAGCAGCACACCCGTTGAGCCGGCCATCGGCTCGACGATGACAGCGGCGATCGTGTCCGCGCCGTGCAGCGCGATCAGGTCCTCAAGCGCGTCCGCGCGCTCCGCGCCATGCTCCGGCTGGCCCCTGGAGAAGGCGTTGCGCTCGAGATCATGCGTATGGGGCAGATGGTCGGTGTAGGGCAGGAGCGCGAAGGCGCGACGGTTGGGCGCCATGCCGCCGACGGAAATGCCGCCGAAGCCGACGCCGTGATAGCCGCGCTCGCGGCCGATGAAGCGCACGCGTCCCGCCTCGCCGCGCGCCTTGTGATAGGCCAGCGCGATCTTCAGCGCGGTGTCGACCGATTCCGAACCGGAATTGCAGAAGAAGACCTTGTTGAGCCCTTCCGGCGCAAGCGCCGCAACCCGCGAGGCCAATTCGAAGGACAGCGGATGGCCCATCTGGAAGGGCGGCGCGTAATCGAGCGTGTCGATCTGCCGTTGGACGGCCGTGGAGATCTCGCGCCGCCGATGACCGGCGTTGACGCACCACAGACCCGAGGTGCCGTCGAGGATCTTGCGACCGTCCGCGCTTGTGTACCATATGCCGTCGGCCTCAACCAGCAGGCGCGGGTCCGCCTTGAACTGGCGATTGGGCGTAAACGGCATCCAAAGGGAGGAAAGGTCGAGTTCGTTCGTCAATGCATGCGCTGTATTCATCGTCGCCTCCGGCGTGCCCGCAATCACGGATTGAAAAGGGCCGTGCGAAATTTGTAATCGCTAGCGCGGCTTTGCTCCAGTCACAATCGGTAACCTGCGTCATCGGCAAGCGCCGGAAGGCATTGGCGCGTCACCGCCGTCCGAAGCCGGGAAGCCGCGATGATCCGGGGAGATGAAACGCAAAAAGCCGGCTCAAGGGGAGCCGGCAAATGGAAATTAGCGATTGGCGAAAGGTCAGCGCGCGCGGCGGATCGGGTTCATCAGGAACGCCGGGACGTGATCGCCCATGCCCACGACGGTTGCGTCTTCCTTCTCACGGCCACGGGACCGGTTGCCGCGCGAACCGTTCTTGGCGCTCCGCTCCGGAGCTGATCCATTTGACGGCGAACTCTCGACGACCTTGACTGCCTTCACCGGTTGATCCTTTGGCGCTCGATCGGTTGATGCATGATCCGTGTTGGACGACGCGTGGCGATTGCTTTTCCTGTCCCTCGGCGCGCTTGCACCGGCAGCGCTTGCGCTCGGCGCACTCCGACGGCGTTCGGCGGGCTTCTCGCTGGAACGGCTCTCGCCGGAACGGCTGCTGGAACGACCCCCGCTCGAGCGGCCCTCGCTGGAGCTGGAGCGACCCTCGCTTAAGCGGCCCTCGCTGGAACGGCTGCTGACGCGGCCCTCGCTGGAGCTGGTGCCGACGCGGCCACGGCGGCCTCTCGACCGGCGCTCGACCACGAGTTCCTCGGGAGAGGGCTCGCCGTCCAGCCAATCGATCTTGCGCTGGCAAAGCTTCTCGATCGCGCGAACGGCGTCGATGTCACCCGGCGTCACCAATGTCGCGGCATAGCCTTCGCGGCCCGCGCGGCCCGTTCGGCCGATGCGGTGGACATAGTCTTCCGGCGTAATCGGCACGTCGAAGTTGAAGATGTGGCTCACATCGGGAATGTCGAGACCGCGCGCAGCAACGTCGCTTGCGGCCAGCAGCAGGATCTCGCCCTTCCGGAAGGCATCGAGCGTCGCGGTACGCTCGCGCTGCTCCATGTCGCCATGAAGCGCGCCAGCATTGTAGCCATGCTTGACGAGCGAGCGATGCAGGATACCGACATCGCGTTTGCGGTTGCAGAAGATGATCGCGTTCTTGACGTCCGCCTCGTTCAGCAGCTCGCGCAGGATCTCACGCTTGGACTTGATGTCGGCCGGCGCCAGCTTCAGCTTCTGCGTAATGGTCTGCGCGGCGGAACTCGGCGGCGACACTTCGACGCGGACCGGGTCCTTGAGGAATTTGTCGGCGAGCTTCTTGACCTCTTTCGGCATGGTCGCCGAGAAGAACAAGGTCTGGCGATTAGGTGGAAGCTTGCTGCAAATTTCTTCGATGTCAGGAATGAACCCCATGTCGAGCATTCGATCAGCTTCGTCGATGACGAGTGTCTCGACGCCGCTAAGCAGAATTTTGCCCCGCTTGAAATGGTCCAGCAGACGGCCGGGCGTGGCGATCAGCACATCGGCGCCGCGATCGAGCTTGCGAAGCTGCTCGTCGAACGAGACGCCGCCGATCAGCAGGGCGACATTGAGCTTGTGGTTGATGCCGAGGCGGTCGAACGCTTCGGTCACCTGCGCCGCGAGTTCGCGGGTCGGCTCCAGAATCAGCGAGCGCGGCATGCGGGCGCGTGCCCGTCCGCTCTCCAGCCGGGTGAGCATTGGGAGCACGAAGGATGCCGTCTTTCCGGTGCCCGTCTGGGCGATGCCCATGACGTCACGTCCTTCATTCGCCGGCGGGATCGCCTGATCCTGAATCGGCGTGGGCGTGGTGAACCCGGATGCTTCGACGGCATCGAGTGTTTTCTGACTTAAGCCTAGATGATTGAATGTCATGTCCGCATGTTCGCAGCCTGTCAGCTGTCGAACTATTCAAGGTTAATGTGAACTTTCGTCAAAGGGTGCGGGTTGCAAGCTCTGCTGCGACATTAGAGAGGGCGCCTGTAATGTCAAACTCCGACCGGCCCTGAATACGAAATTAATCCGGGTTGAGGATTTTCAACCACGGGTCCTCTTTGCATTTGCATATATGATGCATTGCATCCCGCGCAAGAGCTAAAGCCGGGCTTCCCGCGATATCAGCCATAAAATCGCCGAAGTGGTAAAAGCAGGCGGTCCCGCGCCGACGAATTAGACTATTTTTTGGGCGTTTCGCCGCTGCCGGCGTCGGCCGGATCGGTCGCGGCGGGAACGACCTCATAGGCGCCCTTGTTGTCGAACTTGAAGTTGATGCCGATGTCCTGCTCCTTGCCGGAGCCGAACGCGGTCACGATCAGGGTCATCTCGTTTTCGGTCTCTGCGTCCATCGCCAGGAAGGCATTGGAGAATTGACCGTCCGCGACTTCCTTGAGCGCGATCGACTTGGCCACCTTCGGTACCGCGGTCTCATCGGGCAGGGAAATCAGCTGCACGAACACGCCCGCCGGGGCGCCACCTCCCGGCAGGATCACCATTGCGCGGTAGACGCCCTTCTGGTCGCCATCGGTCCAGCTTCCGCCGGTCACCACCTCGGAGACTTCGCCGGGCAACGCGGCCGCAATCGCCGCCGGGTCCTGCGCCATGGCAAGATGCGGCGCGGCGCACAGCGTCAAAGCAAGCAGAAAACAGCGAATGTCACGCTTCATGGCAAGTCCCCAACGCATCTCGAACGCCCAATCACGCCGAACGCCACGCCGGCTGCAGGCCCGGCGTCCGGCGTCCGGCGATCGATCCTTGCGCATACCAGCCTTGCCGGCGTCAGGCGACCCTAAAATGCGGAGGGGCTGGTGGAATTGTCGCGCGGGTCGCTGAAGACACGTTCCTTGAAGGTGCGCGGGTCGAAATTCGGATAATTCCCATAGGGCCCGTTCCGACGCAGAAACGGCTCGCTCTCGTAATCGTAGCGGTGGCCGCCGGGGCGGAACAGATAGCCGCGAACCTGCGGCTTGCGCTGGGAAAGCGTATAGTTGTTCTCCGGATTCTCGGCCCGGTCGCGCGAACCGCCGGCCAGCGCCGGAGCCGAGGCCGAGGCCAGGGCCAATCCGCAAACGGCGATCATTGCTGTCAGTGTTTTCATAACGCTCTCCTCACACACTTGCCAAATTCGGCCGACGGGCTGGCGCGCACCTCGTGCAGCTTGTCAGCGACATACGAACAACACCCTAACGTCCCAAGGGTTCGATGAATGCCTGCGATAAACATGCTGGCGGCCGGCGTCAGGCGCCGTCAGCCACGGAACTGGTCAGAAGCGGGTTGCGACGGAACGGCGGCAGAAGCGGTGTGCCCGGGAGGAAACGGCGCGCCGGCTCCTGTCGCTTGATATCCCGGAAGCGCTGGCGCAGAAGCTCGATTTGTCCGAGCGGGGTAATGTAAAGCAGGAGGACCTGCTTCCGCACGAGATCGTAATTGACGAATTTCTCTTCGTGGTCGGAAGGAATGTCGCCCGGCTGGCGCGGCCCCTCGAGGAGCTTGCGCAGGGATGCGCGCTCACGGCGGGAGAGCTGAATTGGCGGCATGAACACAAAACCCCACTGACACCCAGGCACCTTTGCCTGTACGCAACAATCCTTACAAATGGCCTAGTTAAGATTATCCTTAGGCCCGAAAGCGAGGCAAGCAATGAACGACGCGCAAAGCCCTTGGCCCACCGAAATCCGACTCAGCCCGGCGAAGGACACGCTCCACGTCGCCTTCGACGACGGCCGCGCCTTCGCTCTGAGCGCCGAGTTCCTGCGCGTCCACAGTCCGAGCGCTGAGGTGAAGGGCCATGGCGAGGGCGAGCGCAAGATCATCGGCGGCAAGCAGGCGGTGACCATTGCCGGCGTCGAGCCGACCGGCAATTACGCCGTGCGGCTGCAGTTCAGCGACGGCCATGGCACCGGGATTTTCTCCTGGCCGTATCTTTACGAGGTCGGCCGCGACCACGACGCGCTGTGGACGCAATATCTGCGCGACCTGGAAACGCGCGGGCTCAGCCGGTCCTGACGGGCGTCGGAGGCGCGCGCTATTCGCCGTCCCAATAGTCGAGATTGGTGTCCTGGCGGCCGACATACCAGAAGCGCCGCGCCGCCTTGTCGCCGCCGGGAGCCGAGCCGGCGATCACCGCGAACTTGCCGCTGTCGGGATATTCGACGACCTCCGGCGCACGCATCGTGCTGATCGCCAGATAGCGCAGTTCAGCGTCGCCCGTATTGATGAGCTGATGCGCCGTCTCCGCCCCGCCCGCCGGACAGGCGATCACGTCCCCGGCCTTGACCGCGTGCTGCTCATCGCCGAGACGCAACGTCCCGGCGCCTTCGAGGATGACGAACATCTCCTCGTTCACATGATGCGCATGATGCGGCCACGCCTTCTTCCCCGGCGGCACGACGACCAGCCGGCAGCCGAGCTGTTTCAGGCCGATCAGCGGGCCGAACTGCCCGAGCCGGGCGGCGAAGTCCTCGCCATGGCCGTGGTCGGTGAGGGGGATGTCGGCGGTATTGAGGATGGGGGACATGGCTCACGTGTCTTCACAATATAATTTTGACGCGCATTTTAATTGGTTCCATTCGGAGGGAATGTCATTCAAATTGTCGCCAGTTGATTTGCTGGCGTTTCGATTGTGACGCCGTAAAGCCGATCCTTCCCGACAACGTTAAGTCTAAAAAAACGGCGCACCTCGCAGCGTTTCGGAAGAACGTTATGAATATCAAACCCATAGACATGAGGTTCCTAGATGAACTTTTTAGAATGGGGGACGGCTACGTCCTCGATTTCACCAACAGAACCTTCTCCGATTTTTTTCGTGGTGAGCTCGGCTTAGACATCGATGCGCCTTGTTATTCTTTAAATGGATCCTCAAAAGCGAATCGATTGCGAACGTTCTTACGGACCGGTCAAAAAGACACCATTATAAAGGCACTGCACTCTCTCTGGGAATATCGAGAAGCAATTGATCGTCGTTCAAATATTCAGGAAAAAATACCGAAGGCTCTGTTCGCGTTGAGTATGGACTTCATCCAATGGCGGCGGCCAGTGCGAGGGGAACCCCGGATTTTTCCAGCGCTTGCCGCCAGCCGAGATAGTTCGGCAGATATTTCGTGGCCACGCCATTGAAACGGTCCAGCCACTTCTTGAAGCGGCTCACATAAGCGTTGATGGTCTGGATGTGCAGCACCTTTTCGTGCACATGCTCGCCGTGGCTGGCGATGATCAACTCGTATTCGATCGCCTCTTGTTTGGCGAAAGCGATCAGCGCCGGATCGCCGTCCATGCAAAGCAGAGTATCAGTCTTCGAAATCACGTCCTTCAGGACCGCGCTGACGGCGTCTTCCGAGCGATTGGGCAACACCGCATTCAGATGATGGCCGTAACGGTCACGTGCGATCAGGATCGGCGTTTGTTCGCCAGACAAGCCCGGCTTTTTAGCCTTGCCGCCGCGCTTCCTCGCCTTGCGCGGCAATTGCCGCTCGCCCTTCCTGCTTGCCAGAATGAAGCATTCATCGACCTCGACGATGCCGGTAAGTTGATGATCCCGAAGATCTTTCCGCGCACTCAGAAAGCGGTGCCGCCAGCGGAAAGAGGTGCTCGCATTCACGCCGGCCCGCACCGCAGCCGCGCGGACCGACTTAGAGGCGTTGAGGGCGTCGGCATATTTCAGCCAGCGGTCCCGCTTGCGAAGCCGGGCCAGCGGCGTATCGGTCAGGGCGTTGAACGTTCTGGCGCACGCCAGGCATTTGTAACGCCGCAGTCCTCGCGCCATCCCATGGCGATGAATGTGGCGTTCCTTGCAATGCGGGCATTTCAGATCGGCTTGAAACTTGCCATCAATTAGCTTTTGCGCCGTATCGCCCGTGCCCCGCTTGCTTATCGCATCGACCAGCTTGTGGGCCTGCGCGGGGGTCAGTTCCTCGATAAGTTCTGCCAGACGCCGTTTGAATTTGCGGTGCTCCATGATCGGCCTCCCATAATGAGAACTAATCAGGAACATTGAGCGACGTCAATCCCCATACTCTGCGCGAACAGAGCCATACCGAATGCGCGTGACGAATTTTTTGCCATTCTCAAACGCTTAGGCGGAAACCCTCCAGATGAGCCAAAGAGCGCGGCGACTGCGGGTCCATTCACGCCTGATCCCGATTACATTGCGCAGTTAACACAAGATTTTTGGGACCTACTCAACTTGGCACCGCAACCGCGCGGTTACGCATTCGAACGTTTCCTAAAAGGCTTATTCAACGCCTATGGCCTTGAAGCACGCGAAGCTTTCCGGATAATTGGCGAGCAGATCGATGGTAGTTTCCAATTGGGCAACGAGACTTACCTTTTGGAAGCCAAATGGCAGAGCGCGCTATCCGACGCAGCTTGTTTGCGCGCCTTCCATGGAAAGGTTGAAGATAAATCGGCCTGGGCTCGTGGCTTGTTTGTTAGCTACGCGGGCTATACGGACGAAGGACTTGCTGCATTCGGGGGGAAGAGGATCGTATTGATGGATGGTCTCGATCTTCACGACACCCTGCGCCGTCGTCTTTCCGTTGCAGATGTCATCGCTGCAAAGGTACGGCGCGCGGCGGAAACAGGACGAATTTTTTTCCGAGTTCGCGATCTGATACCAGAATGAAGGCATCGCGATTCTTAAAACACTGACGCGACAAAGATGCGAACGCTCCGCAAATGCATTTAGTTCATCCGAGTTTGAAAGTAGACCTATTGATTAGCCCCTACCCTCCCGAAAGAAATCATAGATCGTCTGCGCCATCGCGGCGCTGATGCCTTCCACCGCCTGCAAATCCTCCACCCCTGCGCGGCTGATCGCCTTGGCCGAGCCGAAATGCTTGAGCAGCGCACGCCGCCGTTTCGCGCCGACGCCGGCGATCTCGTCGAGCGGGTTGGCGGCGATGGCTTTGGAGCGCTTGGCGCGGTGGGTGCCGATGGCGAAGCGGTGCGCCTCGTCGCGCAGGCGCTGGACGAAATAGAGCACCGGGTCGCGCGGCTCCAGGATGAAGGACGGCCGCCCGCGCTTGAAGAAATGCTCGCGGCCGGCGTTGCGGTCGGGGCCCTTGGCGATGCCGGCGAGGTCGATGTCGGAAATGCCCAGCTCGTCGAGGACCTCGTGGGCGGCGGCAAGCTGCCCTGCCCCGCCGTCGATCAGCACGAGGTCGGGGATGCCCCAGCTCGTTCGTTTCGCGTCGGGATCGGGAAGGTCGTCAGTATCGTCGTCGTCCGTCTCGCGGTCGGACCACCCGTT
>CAVSIA010000020.1:0-168296 GCA_963727575.1 uncultured Alphaproteobacteria bacterium | reverse complement strand
TGCCCGACTCCGCCTTCCCGGCTCCCATGCCGCTCTGGTGATCGATGCCTGCAACTTCCGCTCGAAGCCTTTGTGCCCCTGCGCATGGCGCATGAGGATGCCGCCCAGCGGTGTCCCGCCGCGTGCGCATTGATGTCGGCCGCCACATCGACGACATCGCCCGCCAAATACGCGCTGCCCGGCGACATTCTTTTTCTCTCCCTTTCGATCTATGCCATTTGCACGAGCATTTCTCCGCACCTGCTGCAGAAGGGGCCCACCCGGGGCGCGGGTGTTCATCGTCTCGCCGAGGACCTGCTGATGCTCGCCGTGCAGACCATGCAGGCGATCATGAAGGACGTGCAGATGCGCGAGCAGGCCAATGTGATCCAGCGCGAGGAGGGGTGCCATGCTCCTGACCGATGTCGGCCGGCTGACGCCCCCCGCCCGCTCGACTTTACAGCTTTCGGGCTGCTGGGCGCCATGTTCGAGAAGATCCTCACCTCGACCGACAACATCGGCTGGGGCCGCGGGCGGAAGATCGAAGCGCTGGACTTTGAGGGCGCGCAGGCCCAGCCTCCGGCCGCGGAGAGGAAATGGCAGCATGCGGCCGGAAGCGGGTCTGAGCTCGGCTCATGGAGCCGAGGCGCCGGCGCTCGACCAGTGATCGAGGTGCTGCTGGCGTCAGAAAATGCGTGGCATCGGCAGATGCCCTCCTGGAGCGTATATCCGCCGGACGCGGTGCCGGCGCAGCCAGGCCGGCGTCGTGCCCTCAAATTCGTTCTCGACCACCCCTTTTTTCATCTTTAATAACGCGCATCAGATAGCGCGACCCCGTCTAACCCCTGCTGTGCACCCGCGAAAGGTGGATTCTCGCTGCTCCGGATCTCCGGGCGGAGAAGTCCAGGCCCTTGCCGGTCTTCTCCCGGTAGCTGTCCTCGACAAGCCCGGTCAGAACCTCGCCGACGACGGCGGCGCCGACCGGCCCGAGCCGGTTGCCGCCATCGGGCCCGCGGTCAGAGCCGGCGGACCTCGCCCACTTTCAACCTTCGCGCTTGCCTCCCCCGGCCGCCCCTCTCCTGGTGAGGACAGCCTGCCATAGCGGCGCCTACTGTAATCGCCGCTGACGTGGTCGTAGCGGTGCTCCCGATCCGGCACGGCGTGGGGATGCGCGCCTGTGCGAAGATGCTGGCTTCCTCAGGATGTAGTACCAGAGCGGCGTCTCGGCCTCGCCGAGGAAATAGCCGATCCGTTCGTCCGGCGGCAGCAGATAGGGAGCGCCACGGCTCGCCATGTCCGGAGCCGTGGTCGCCATTCCGAGCAGACCGCGGGCCTCCAGCGCCGGGAGAGGATCTGCGCGACCCGCTGGCCCGAAGGTATGTGAGGGCCCTGCCGCGCGCCAGATTGCGGGCCGCCAGGGAGTGACCTCGCCATCCCGACCACCCTGGACACGTGCAGTTTGTGCAGGCTACGGCGATTTCGGGATCGATCCCCCGGGCACGGTTGAAGCCATAGGGCGGCTTGCCGTCGATATCGAAGAAGTAATTCCAGTCGGCAAGTATTGCGGCGTGACCGGCTCAAAAGCGCGCGGCCTTTCTCGCCCTCCGACAGAAGCTCTATCCTGGCCCTTCGCGCAGCATGTAGCTGTCACGAACCTGGCTGTGACCGTAGCGGAACACCGCGCCTGCGAACTCCACCGGAATCGATATCGCCGACTTGCCCACCTTCGCCCGGAAGCCGTCGGG
Organism: uncultured Alphaproteobacteria bacterium; assembly: GCA_963727575.1. Taxonomy (GTDB): domain Bacteria; phylum Pseudomonadota; class Alphaproteobacteria; order Rhizobiales; family Rhodomicrobiaceae; genus JAHQVI01. Next base: position 166,572 of record CAVSIA010000020.1, on the reverse strand, counting down.
AAGAAGAAATCGCGTCCACGTTGAGCAGGCTGGCCGTATGGCGCGGTCCGATCAGGCGGGGCAGGAAATCTTCGACGATCAGCCGGCGATAATAGCGGATGTCGTGGTCGCGGGCCGCTTCGAAGATCTTGGCCTTGTGCTTGTCCGACAGCGCGTCGGCTAGTTCCGCCGTGCTGCAACGGGCGTCATGGTGGCAGTAATGCTCGCGCTGTCGGCCAAAACCGCGCTCGACCAGAATATCGACCGTGCGGTTGTGGAAGGCGATGAAAGCGCCGTGAAGCTGCGAGACGATGATATTTTCGTCATTGCGCGGATCGCCGAGCAGCGCCATTGGCCGTCCGCCCTCAGGTCCGTAGTGATAGGACGCCTTGGTGCGGAATAGATCGTGGCGCACCGTCTCTGCATCTTCGGAGCGGCTGGCCCACGCGAATATAGGGAAGCCGGAAGAGGCGCGGCGTTCGTGAGGGCCGCCGCCATAGACACTGTCGAGATCGAGGTCCGGCGTGGGCATTCTTCAGCTCGAAGTCGCCCTGAATTTCGCGGCCGAGATCGGTCGTCGTCTCCAACGTCACGTCGTGGTCGATGAACTGGCCGAGGAACGTGTAGCCCGCCGGCATTTCGCCATCGCCTGCAGGATCGTTCGGACGCTCCTCGGCCATGGAGCAGCACCGAGGGCCTGTACCTGCCGGAAATCTGGGTGCAGGCGTCCGAAACATGCGGCCGAAGCCGACGCCCTGGTACACATCCTCCTCGGCGGCACAGCTCGGCGGCCGCGCTCCTGATAGGCAGGTTTTGGGCGCCTCGTAGCGCTCGTCGGGTCGGTAATGCCTTTTGCGGTGCCCCCCCCCCCGCGTCGTCCTCATAGGCGACGGGCGGGTCTCCGGTGGAGGGCATCCGGCCGGGAATGCTCCGAATGGTCGACATGCTCGGAGTGGTCCACATGCTCGGAGTGATCCAGACGCTCCACATGACCGCAATGCGGGTAGCGCTCCGAATAGAATCGTGTCGCGCTCGGGCATGGGCGGCCATCCGCCGCGCGGATGCAGCCGCGACACATAGGGCGGCCCTTCGCCGGGAACGTTAGAGCTGATCCGTCGTTCTCGATGGCGTGCGCCGGCCCGCAGCGCGAGGGGGTGAACCCTGGATAACGCGACGGCAAGCGCGAGACGGCTTTCTGAACTTGGGGAGTGGAATGTGCAATTGGAGCGCACGAAAGCGGGAACACTCATGAAACGCACTCCTTAACTTTGCGTGAGTTTCTCGCGTTGGAATTAATGAAAAGTGAAATATTTCGATTTTGAGTAAAATAGATTCTCGATTTGCCGTTGCTCTTCGGCCTTTACAGTGGTGCCGCGCATCCGGATGGCCGGAATTGACGAAAGATGGACCTTTGGGACAAAACTGGGGGCTTTGCTATTCTTCGGGCATGAAACTGGCCCGCCCGACTACTGCGGCTTGCCTATCCCGGCGTTCAGATCATGGACGTCGCCCAGCGGGTGCGGCTTCGGGCCATCGCGCCGGATGCATCGCTCCTTTGCCCGCCTGCTTTCGGTCTCGCCTTCCCGATTTCTGTACTCTTGTCCAAGCGAACGGAGATCCCTCATGCACACCATCCCAGTCGGTTTCGTCCTTTTGGAACGTTGACGCAGCTCGATCTCACCGGACCGCTCGAAGCGCCCCTCCGCTGCCCGATGCGACATCGTGGCGAAGACGCTGGCGCCGGTGGAAAGCGATTGCGGGCTGAGCCTGGCGCCGACCGACTGTTTCGACGATTGTCCGCAGCTCGATCCGTTCGCGTCCGGCGGGCATGGGTGTGCTGGTCATGTTGGCGATGCCGCCACCCATCGGCTTCGTCCGCCGGGAGGCGGCGGGAGCGAAATACCTTACCTCGGCGCCAACCGCGCGTCATCCTCGGCGTCGCCGGGCTGGCCGTTCGATGGCAAGTGAGGCGATGATGCATTGGGGTACCGCTGGTCGGGACACGGACCAGCGGCTGCGTCGTGGCGCCATGATCTTTACGGGCTGGCGGCGTGACGGCTGGGATCTTTGATTCCGGCCTTGCCGTTGCCGCCGACATCGTGGGGCAGGGTCCCCGAGCAGATCCAACTCGCCATCGAATACGATCCGGCGCCGCCCTTCGATGCCTGCAATCCGCGGAGCGCGCCGGAGGCGATCACGGCGCGGATGGCGCCGGTCTTCGCCAAGCGCCGCCATTCCACCGCGCCGCCATCGGATTTGCCTGTACTTTCGGTCTTCTCGTTAGGGGTAACTCTTTAAGTGGGGAAATGTTTAGGGAGGTGTTGCGATCGCGTGACCTCTTGCGTACTGTACAAGTTGACTGGGTCAAGGATTTCCCGGAGGGTTTGCCGAATAAGTGTCGGCGGACGCAGAGGGTCCGTTGCGGGACAAGCTATGCGCATAAGGGGTCGCTATGAATGACGCACCGACAAAAGACGAATTCGCTGCTTTATCCGACCTTTTGGCGGTCGTCGGAGCAATAGGCGGACTGGTATTAGGAGTTCGCTGATCTCGATCCTATCGGACGATTCGGTCATGGAGATACCATGACCGAATCGTCCGACAGGATCGAGACGCGAACTTCGAATACCAGTCCGCCTATTGCTCCGACGACCGCCAGAATGTCGGATAAGGCAGCGAATTCGTCTTTTGTCGGTGCGTCATTCATAGCGACCCCTTATGCGCATAGCTGTCCCGCAACGGACCCTCAGCGTCCACCGACACTTATTCGGCAAACCCTCCGGAAATCCTTGACCCAGATCAACTATTCGTGCGCCAAGAGGTCACGCGATCGCAACACCTCCCTAGACATTTCCCCCGACTTGTTCGATTTCCCCTACCGAGACGACCGACGATAAGGCTTGTTCGATGGCGGCGGTAGCCGTCGCGGCGCTTGGCGAAGACCGGCGCCATCCGTGCGTGATCGCCTCCGGCGCGCTCCGCGGATTGCCGGCGTCGAAGGGTGGCGCCGGATCGTATTCGATGGCGAGTTGGATCTGCTGGGCGACCGTCCGGCCCGGCGATCTCGGCGGCAACGGCAAGGCCGAAATCGATCCCGCCGTCACGCCGCCACCGGTAAAGAGGTTGCCGTCGCGCGACGACGCGGCCCGGCTCGTGGGTCGCCCCGACCAGCGGCAGCAGATCCGTATACCCCCATGCGTGCGTCGCCCGCTTGCCACTCGAGCAGCCCGGCGACGCCGAGGATGAACGCGCCGGTGCACACCGAGGTGACGTATTTCGCTCCCGCCGCCTGCCCGCGAACGAAGCCGACGGTGGCGGCATCGCCGACCGTGTCCGGCACACCCATGCCGCCCGGCACGCAGATCAGATCGAGCTGTGGACAATCGTCGAACTTTTCGGTCGGCACCAGGCTCAGCCCGCAATCGCTTTCGACCGGCGCCAGCGTCTTCGCCACGATGTGGGTTTTCGCACCGGGCAGACGGCGGAGCACTTCGAGCGGTCCGGTCAGATCGAGCTGCGTCAGCGTGGAAAAGGACAAACCGATGTGGATGGTGTCCATGAGGGATCTCCGTTGGCTTTGAAGAGAGTGCGGAAGTCGCGAAGGCAAGACCGGAAGCAGGCGGGCAGCGTACGCATGCATCCGGCCCTGACGAGGTCGGCAGCAGTCCGGCCCGGCTGCGGCGACTCGATGATACTGGACGCCGGCTCGTCGCAGACCGGGGCACGCTGACGGAGCGGACCGGTTTCATGCCGCAAAAATAGCGACGCCCCGGTTTGTCCTAAAGGTCATTCTTCGGTCAATTTCGGCCATCCGGCGTGCGCGGCACATTGTAAAGCGCGAAGCAACGGCAAATCGAGAAATCAGATTTTACTCAAATTCGAGATATTTCACTTTTCATTAATTCCAACGCGAGAAACTCACGCAAAGTTCAGGAGTGCGTTTCATGGAGTCTTCCCGCTTTGCCGTCGCTGCAATTGCGCGTCTACATTTCCCTTCTCCCCAAGGTCAGCCGTCTCGCGCTTGCGGTCGCGTTATGCGGGTTCACCCTCGCGCTGCGGCCGGCGCACGCCATCGAGAACGACGGATCGCTGTTCAACGTTCCGGGCGAAGGGCCGCCCTATGTGTCGCGGCTGCATCCGCGCGCCGGATGGCCGCCCATGCCCGAGCGCAACACGTTCTATTCGGAGCGCTACCCGCATTCCGGTCATGTGGAGCATCTCGATCACTCCGAGCATGTGGACCACTCCGAGCATGTCGACCATTCGGAGCATTCCCGGCCGGATGCCTATCCGCCCGAGCCGCCCGTCGCCTATGAGGACGACGCGCCGCCCCCGCTCCACCGCAAAAGGCATTACCGCCCCGACGAGCGCTACGAGGCGCCCGAGCCCCTCCCCTATCAGGATCGCGGCCGCGACTATGCCGCCGAGGAGGATGTGTACCAGGGCGTCGGCTTCGGACGCATGTTCCCCAAGGCGGAGCCGGATGACGGACGCCTGCACCCAGATTTCCGGCCGCTGCAGGCCCTCGGCCGCTCCATGGCCGAGGAGCGCCCGAACGATCCGGCGGGCGATAGCGACATGCCGGCCGGCTATACGTTTCTCGGCCAGTTCATCGACCATGACCTGACGCTCGACACGACGACCGATCTCGGCCGCGAAATTACCGGCGACGACCAGCTCCAGAACGCACGGACGCCGGATCTCGACCTCGACAGCGTCTATGGCGGCGGCCCGTCCCGCACGCCGCATTTGTTCAGCCTGCCCTATGTCCGCGTCGGCCGCGCGCTGACCGAGGAAGACCAGCCGCTGCGCAACGATCTGTTCCGCACCAGGGCGTCGCATTACGAGGGGCCGGAAGGCGGCGAGGCGGTCGCGCTGCTCGGCGACCCGCGCAACGACGAGAATATCGTCGTCTCGCAGCTCCATGCCGCTTTCGTCGCCTTCCACAACCGCACGGTCGACATCCTCGTCGAACGGGATTTCGGCCGGGAGCGCGACGCCTATTGCCAGCACGGCGCGCATTGCGACACGCATGAGCTGGCCCGCGCGCTGCCGGACGACGTCAAGCATAAGATCTTCGAGATCGCCCACGACCACGTCATCCACTATTATCACCGGCTGGTCGTGGAGGACTTCCTGCCGCGGGTGATCGGCGCGCGGCACACGGCCAATCTCTTGAAGCAGGGGCGCGATTTCTTCTTCCCGGACGGCTTCCGCGACGCGAACGGCCATGTCGGCGACATCTTCATCCCCGTTGAGTTCGCCGCCGCCGCCTTCCGCTACGGCCACAGCCAGGTGCGCGACAAATATGTGCTGCACGAAGGGGCTGAGTTCGACCTCCTGTCGAACGGTCGGGATGGCCCCCGCGCCTTTGTGCCGGTGACGCCGGAGGAGTTGATCGACTGGCGCTATTTCTTCGACATCGATTACAAGGCGCCTTACGGCTTCAACTATTCGCGCCGGATCGATACCGAGCTCGCCCATAGCCTGCACCGGCTGCACTTCTCCCGGGTGGTCGGGATGCATGAGGTCAGCTCGCTGGCGGCGCGCAATCTGGCCCGCGGCAAGACCCTGCACTTGCCCTCCGGCCAGCAGGTCGCGCGGATCGTGCTCCCGGCGCTGCAGGCCCGCGGTCTGCTCGGCAATGGCAACCACGGCTCCGGACATGGCGAGCCGTGGCGCTCCTATTTGCTGCCGCCGGACGAGCGGATCGGCTATTTCCTCGGCGAGGCCGAGACCCCGCTCTGGTACTACATCCTGGAGGAAGCCAGCATCTTCGGCACCAGCACGCATCTGCATGCCGTGCCGGATCGGGAGCATCGCTTCGACCACGTCAGCGGCGATTACGGTCCGCGCCGCTATGGCGGGCTGTATCACCAGGCATCGGCCCGGCGCGGTTATGGCGAGCGCGAAGATTATCGGGGCGAGGACCGCCGCTATGACGGCGGCCCCGACGGCGGCAACCGGCTCGGCCCGGTCGGCGCCACCATCGTCGGCGAAGTCCTGACCGGGCTTGTCGAGCACTACCGGGAGAAGACCGGCAAGGGCCTGGATTACCGCCCGGAGATCCGGAGCAGCGAATCCAGTTTCGCCGGCGCGCATGGCGGGGACGGAGCGGGATCGCGCTATCTGATGCGCAATTTCCTGATCGACGCAGGGGTGGTCGAGAACGATTGAGGGCACGATGCCGGCCTGAAGCGCCGGCACCCGCGTCCGGCGACGCCGGCAGATCGCCGTCCAGGAGGGCATCTGCCGATGTCGCGCATTTTCTGACGCCGGCACGCCTCGATCACTGGTCGAGCGCCGGCGCCTCGGCTCCATGAGCCGAGCTCAGACCCGCTTCCGGCCGCATGCTGCCATTTCCCTCCGCGGCCGGAGGCTGGGCCTGCGCGCCCTCGAATTCCAACGCCTCGATCTTCCGCCCGCGGCCGGCGATCTTGTCGGTCGAGGTGAGGATCTTCTCGACGTCGGCGCCCAGCAGCCCGAAATGCTTCTGAAAGTCGAGCACGCGGTCCTTCAGCCGGCCGACATCGGTCAAGCAGCGTCGCCACCTCGCGCTGGATCACATTGGCCTGCTCGCGCATCTGCACGTCCTTCATGATCGCCTGCATGGTCTGCACCGCGAGCATCAGCATGTTCGGCGAGACGATGAACACCCGCGCCCGGTGCGCCTTCTGCAGCAGGTCGGAGAAATGCTCGTGCAAATCGGCATAGATCGACTCCGAGGGCACGAACATCAGCAGCGAGTCCTGCGTCTCGCCGGGCAGCGCGTATTTCGAGGCGATGTCGTCGATGTGGCGGCCGACATCGCTGCGCACGCGGCGGGAAGCCTCCTGCCGGGCGGCATCCTCATGCGCCGTGCGCAGCGCCTCGAAGGCTTCGAGCGGGAATTTGGCATCGATGACCAGAGCGGCATCGGAGCCGGGGAGGCGGATCAGACAGTCGGGGCGCTTGCCGTTGGACAGCGTCGGCTGGAAGCTGTAGGCGCCCTTGGGCAAGGCATCCTGGATGATGGTCTCCATCCGGAGCTGGCCGAAGGCCCCGCGCTGCTGCTTGTTGGCCAGGATGTCCTGAAGGGATACGACGCGCGTCGACAGATCGGTGATGTTGCGCTGCGCGGTGTCGATGACGGCCAGGCGCTCATTCAGCCGCGCCAGATGCTCCGCAGTCCGCCGCGCCGTTTCGTCGAGATTGACGCCGACCGACTGGGTGACACGGTCGAGCCGCTCGTGAATCGTGCGGCTAAGTTCCGACTGGTTGGCGCCCGCCAGCTCGGCGATGCCGTGGAGCTGGCCCTTCAGCGCGGCGATCTCCATTTCGACGAGCCGTGCGTCGGTCTGACGCTGCGCCGCCTCCCGGTTCCGGTCGCGGCCGTTGCGCCACAGGATCACCGCGAGCGCGATGAGCGCGATCACCGCGAGGCCGGCGAGCCCGGCAAACACCCATAGCGGCTCGATTTCCACCCCGTGGATCGTCCAGGTCTGCAATGCAGGCATCGATGTCCCCCGGCTTGACTGGCCTGCAGGCTAGGGCGATTCTATGCCGAACGAAAGGCGAACGACATTCCCGGGAAAGCAGCGTTGACCGAAGAAGCCAATCCGCTTATCTGAACGACATGGCCAAGCTCCCGATCATCCTATTTCCCGCACCGATCCTGCGCGAGGCGGCTGAGCCCATCGAGCAGGTCGACGACGGCATCCGCCGCCTTCTCGACGACATGCTCGAAACCATGCGTGCCGCGCCCGGTGTCGGCCTCGCCGCACCGCAGGTCGGCCTGTCGCGCCGTATCTTCGTCATGGACCCCGCGCGCGACGGCGAAGAGCCGTACCCGCGGTTCTTCATCAATCCCGAGATCCTGCAGCTCGGCCCCGCTACCCGCGTCTACGAGGAAGGGTGCCTTTCGCTGCCGGGCATCTATGCCGAGGTGTCCCGACCGTCGACGGTGCTGATGCGTTATGTCGACCGCGAGGGCAAAAGCATCGAGGAATGGCTGGAGGGCCACGCCGCGACCGTCGCCCAGCATGAGCTGGATCATCTCAACGGGGTGATGTTCGTCGATCACCTGTCGCGTCTGAAGCGCGACCTCCTGATCCGCAAATTCCGCAAGGCGCGGCGCGACGAAGAGTCGGAATAATTCGCGCCGGCACCGTTTTCCCACGCAAAAAGCTTGCCTGTGTCTTCCGCCTCCGCCTAAATCGGCGCGAACCCGCCCGTTCGAAGCAACGGGCCCAGCGCCTTCGGACCGATGACCCCACTCCGTGTGATCTTCATGGGTACGCCCGATTTCGCCGTGCCGCCGCTCAGCGAGATCGTGGCCGCCGGCCATGACGTGCTTGCGGTCTATACCCAGCCGCCCAGACCCGCCGGGCGCGGCATGGTTTCGCGGAAATCCGCGGTGCAGAACTTCGCCGAAGAGGCCGGCATCCCAGTGTTCGCGCCGAAATCGCTCCGGTCCGCCCAGATCCAGAACGCGTTCTACGCGCATGACGCCGATGTCGCGGTCGTTGCCGCCTACGGGCTGATCCTGCCGAAAGCGATCCTGCAGGCGCCGCAATTCGGCTGCCTCAACATCCACGCCTCCCTGCTGCCGCGCTGGCGCGGCGCGGCGCCCATCCAGCGCGCGATCATGGCCGGCGATCCCGAAAGCGGGGTGGTCATCATGCAGATGGACGAGGGGCTGGACACCGGGCCGGTCTGTATCGGCGAGCGGATCACCATCGGCCAGGACATGACAGCGGGCGAGTTGCATGACGAGCTGTCGCTCCTCGGGGCGAAGCTGATTGCCCGCGCGCTGGAGCGGATGGAGCAAGGGCCTCTGCCGTGCCGGCCGCAGCCGACCGAAGGCGTCACCTATGCGGCAAAGCTGACCAAGGACGAGGAACGCATCGACTGGACGCGTCCGGCTTATGAGGTCCACAACCAGATCCGCGCACTTTCGCCCTCCCCTGGCGCCTGGTTCGAGGCGCTGTTATCGGGCCGGCGGGAGCGGATCAAAGTGTTGCGGTCGGTGCTGGTGGCGGGCCGGGGCGAGCCGGGAATGCTGCTCAATTCGCAATTGACGGTCGCCTGCGGCCAGCATGCGGTGCGCTTCACGCGCGTTCAGCGGGCAGGCAAGAAGCCGACGCTCGGCGCCGAGTTCCTGCGCGGCTTCCCGCTCGCCAAGGGAACGCATTTCAGCTAGCGCGGCGGGGCCCTAACCGGACTCGCTTGAGCGGCTCTTGCCCGGCCTCAGTCGCCGGGGCCTCCGGAATCGGCATCGGGACGGCAGAAGATGTCGTACAGCACGCCCATGATGCGGCGCACATTTTCATCGCCGAGGCTGTAATAGATCGTCTTGCCTTCGCGCCGCGGGATCACCAATCCGTCCATCCGCAGCCGGGCCAGTTGCTGCGACACCGCCGGCTGGCGTAATGCGAGAATATTCTCCAGCTCGGTGACCGAGCGCTCCCGCTCTGCGACCAGACAGAGCAGCAGAAGCCGGTTCTCATGAGCAAGGGCCTTGAGAAAATCGCTGGCTTTGCGCGCCTGTAGCTTCAAGAATTCCGGGTCAGCGGGAAAATCACCCTCCAACTGCGGTAACTCCACCTCTGCCTGGGTTTGGGTATTGGAATTGGAATTGGACATGATGCAATCGTAATCTTTCGACGTGAATGCTTTACGTCAGCTTCGATAAGGCCCAAGGCCCGGGCGACGCACGACCACGGAGCAATGCGCAGCGCAGGTGCAATTAAGCATGTTTCGGCGCCCGTTGCTCCCAGAAATTTTACAATATTCGCGCAATTACAAGCCGGCCCGGTGCTACACTTACATGTAAAATGAAAAAAGAGTTTTCGCCTCCAGAGCGATTGCAGCCCGGCGAAACGCCACAACCGACCCGGTTTCCCTCGCGTCCGCAACCCCGCTTCCGCCTTGCTGATCAGCCCAAACCGAGCATCCGCCCGAGCCGGACCGGCATCGCATGTGCACTCCCGTTGCTGCACTGCACGAAACGCGCTTCCATTTCCGTAAAACTGTATAGCACCTCGATAATTAAAGAACTCATAGGTTGTATATTGTATTTAGGCTGCGGATTTGAGTTGCCGATTCCGACCAAATCTACCATACTCTGCAACGTCTGGCGCCCTATTGGACGCGGTGGAATAACTGACGTTGTGCTTCCTGCCTCGCGGTGCGAGTGAGCCCTTCTCGATTTCCCCCCCGTCTTTGAGGAGCACCGCTTTTCGATCCGGTTCGGGAGCGTGCCGGTCGATACATATATTGGGGATCTCAGGAGCATGATTATGCGTCAGTCTGGTACGGTCAAATTCTTCAATCAGTCGAAGGGTTTTGGCTTCATTACACCGGATGAAGGCGGGAAGGACGTTTTCGTTCACATTTCGGCTGTCGAGCGTTCGGGCGTTCCGATGCTGGACGGCGGCATGCGCGTCTCTTTCGAGACCCAGCCCGACCCGCGCGGGAAGGGCCCGAAGGCCATCAATCTCCAGCTTTCCGAATAAGATGGCTGGCGCAAATCATGCAACCGGCGCCGATCGCGTGACGGGGCCGGTTTCTTCCATGCTCGGGGGAATGACGCGTTGCTCCCGGCGCGTCGCAATCATAGCCGCAATGACGATCTATTGCGCATCCGGCAACCTGGCGGAGGCGGCGTCCTGCAAGACGTTGAAAGGCGAGATGGTCGCGTTCGGCGAGCAGTCGACCCGGTCCTATGCCGAGAGCGCGCTGGACAAGGCAATCGTCGCATGGGAGACCCGCGCGGGCGTCAAGGCCGAGCCGAAGGACCGCAAAGTTTCGTGCAAGGTCTATATCAGTGTCCTCAACGAGTTCGAGTGCAAGGCCGAGGCGGTCGTGTGTCGCAAGTGACCGGCGCTAAGCGGTTGTGAGCGGAGAATTTTCGCTTCTTGTGGCTATGCGGCTCTAGTCTTTCCGCTCGGCGGCGGGCAAAGTTCGGCGATCTTTCGCCTTTTCAAGGATCGCACCAATGACTGGACCTCGCCGCCGGCTGTGTTTTGCCGTGCTCAGCCTTGCCGCGCTCGTCGTATCTACCGCCGCGCGCGCCGAATGCACCACGCTCTACTTCTCCGTCAACGATTACGGCAAGGATGGTCCCGCGCGCGACGCCCAGGACCTGCTCGACAAGTATATCGTCAAATGGGCGGGTGAAAAGGGACTGAAGAAATACAAGGTCGGAAAGAAGGACGTTGACTGTAAGCTGTTCCTGGACTTCGGTTTCTTCGACGAATACACCTGCAAGGCGACCACCGACGTGTGCTGGTAGTACCGGTCACTGGCGGCCCGCCGGGCTTTCGCGCGATGGGTCCCGCCACGTCATAGGCGGTGAAGTTATCAACGCGTTAGAGCCCCTAACCGTGCATTCGGTCTTTTTTTTAAGGTCCGGACTTCATATATTGAAGGTGCTGGGCAACCAGCTATGGCGATAAACGGACATCGGAATAAACCTTTCGGACCCGGGGGCAGTACCCGGCGCCTCCACCAGAAACGCATCGCCCTTGCCGCGGTGTCTTTCTGATGGGGGCGAACTAGGATCGACGAGGGCGTAAAGGGTGATTTTTCGCTCGGCATGGTACCCGCCGTTATCGGGCCGCTAAAATAGTTGCCAATGACAACTATGCTCCGGTAGCCCTCGCCGCGTAATGCGGTTCGGAACACCGAAATTAAAGTCCTAGGCGGTTAGCACGTCTAGGCGCGGTTCGGAGGACACCGGGCAACAGAAGTCCTCCACCCGGCCGCCGAAGGGCAGCGCCGGTGGCGTGGCCCTCAACGGTGAATCTCGACAGCAGCCGAATGTCCGAGGATAAGATCCGCTACGATGTGATTGTCTGCGAGGCTCTGCGGGGCGTCATTCGCACCGTATTGCAACGCGTTCTCAAGCGCGGCCTCCCCGGCGAGAATCACTTCTTCATCACCTTCGATACAACGGCTCCCGGAACCATCATCTCCAAGCGCCTCAAGGAACAATATCCCGAGGAGATGATGATCGTTCTTCAATACCAATTCTGGGATCTGATGGTCTACGACGACCGTTTCGAAGTGAAGCTGTCGTTCAACGCCGTGCCCGAGCGGCTGATCATCCCCTACTCGGCAATCAAGAATTTCCGGGATCCGAGCGCGCAGTTCGCCTTGAACCCCAACCTTTCCCTGCCGACCTCCGCCGGCAATCCGGCCATAGTCGCCGACGGGAGTGTCGAGAGACCCGACATCGTCGCGCTGCCGGGACCGGGCATTTCAAGTGAAAGTGCGAGCGAACCTGCAAAGCAGGATGTGGGCAAGACGGAAGATCCCTCGGGCGAGCCCGCCCAGGAATCGGCGAAAGTCGTCGAACTCGATCTGTTCCGGAAGAAATAGTCTTCCCTTCCAGCGCACCCGTCTCCGGCTGATTTTGATAGCCGCCCGATGCGAATTGAGCTTGCCTAAATCCCTTGGCCCGGACTATCGCCTGTTATCGCATCATCGAGGCTGACCCCATGCGCGAAGAATGGAGCGCCGCGCGCCGCATCGTCATCAAGATCGGCTCTGCCCTGCTCGTCGAAAAAGACACCGGCCAGCTGAAAGCCGACTGGCTCGGCGCTCTGGGCGACGACGTTGCCGCGCTGAAGGCGGAGGGGCGCGAGATCATCATCGTGTCGTCCGGCGCTATCGCCCTCGGCCGCCGCGCGCTGCGCCTGGCAGCCGGCCCGCTGAAGCTGGAGGAGAGCCAGGCCGCCGCCGCTGTCGGCCAGATCGCCCTCGCCCGGCTCTATCAGGAAACCTTCTCGGCGCGCGACATGATGGCGGCGCAGATCCTCTTGACGCTCGGCGACACCGAAGAGCGCCGCCGCTATCTCAACGCCCGCAACACCATTTCCGCCCTGCTCTCGCTCGGCGTCGTGCCGGTCGTGAACGAGAACGACACCGTCGCCACCAGCGAGATCCGCTATGGCGACAACGACCGTCTCGCGGCCCGCGTCGGCTCGATGATGAGCGCGGACTGCGTCGTGCTGCTCTCCGACATCGACGGCCTCTATACCGCACCGCCTTCGCTGGATCCCTCACGCGCGGCGGCTCGACGTCGTTGAAGAAATCACCCCGGAGATCGAGAGCATGGCGGGCGACGCCGGCAGCGAGCTGTCGCGCGGCGGCATGGTGACCAAGCTGGTCGCCGCCAAGATCGCGGTCAATGCCGGCTCCAGCCTGGTGATCACCAACGGCAAGGTGCTCAACCCGCTGCGCGCGCTCGGCGAAGGCGCGCCCTGCACCTGGTTCCTGGCCTCGACCAATCCGATGATCTCGCGCAAGCGCTGGATCGCCGGCGCGCTGGAGCCGCGCGGAGCCGATCATCATCGATCACGGCGCGCGGGCGGCGCTCGAAGCGGGGCGCAGCCTGCTGCCCGCCGGCGTGGTCAGGGTCGCAGGCGCGTTCGACCGCGGCGACGCCGTCGTCATAAGGATCCGGACGGGCGCGAGGTCGGACGCGGGCTGATCGCCTATTCCAATGCCGATGCCGAGCGGCTGGTCGGTCGCAAAAGCGCTGAAATCGAGGGCATTTTGGGCTACCGTGGCCGCTCGGAAATGATCCACCGCGATGACATGGCGCTGAACAGGAGCGGATAATGGCGGTTGCAAGCATGGCTCAGGCGGCCGACACCGGCGGCCTGGCCGCAACGATGCAGGGCACGGGCCAGGCGGCCCGCGCGGCGGCGCGCAAACTGGCGCTGGAGACCACCAACGACAAGAACGCCGCGCTGGTCACCATGGCGGCGATGCTGCGCAATTTCTCCGAGGCGATCCTCGCCGCCAATGCCGAGGACCTCGACGCGGCGCGCCAGGCCGGCCGCCCGGCGGCCTTCGTCGACCGGCTCACGCTGACGCCGGCGCGCGTCGAGGCCATGGCCAAGGGGCTCGAGGAGATTGCCGAGCTCGCGGACCCGGTCGACGAGGTGATCGCCTCGTGGACGCGGCCCAACGGGCTGGTGATCGAGCGCGTCCGCGTGCCGCTCGGCGTGATCGGCATGATCTACGAGAGCCGCCCGAACGTTACCGCCGATGCCGGCGGCCTGTGCCTGAAATCCGGGAATGCCGTGATCCTGCGCGGCGGCTCCGAGGCGATGGCATCGAACCGCGCCATCCATGCCGCGCTCGTCGCCGGATTGCGCCAGGCCGGGCTCGACGAGGCGGCGATCCAACTTGTCGACAGCCCCGACCGCGAAGCCGTCGGCATGATGCTGGCCGGCCTCGACGGCGCCATCGACGTGATCGTGCCCCGCGGCGGCAAAAGCCTTGTCGCGCGCGTTCAGGACGAGGCGCGCGTGCCGGTGTTTGCCCATCTCGACGGCATCTGCCATGTGTTCATCGACAAATCCGCCGATCTGGAGATGGCCAAAAGCATCGCCGTGAACGCCAAGATGCGGCGCACCGGAATTTGCGGGGCGGCGGAAACGCTGCTCGTCGACGAAGGCTGCGCGCCGACCCATCTCGCGCCGATCGTTACCGCGCTCATCGAGGCGGGCTGCAGCGTTCGCGGCGATGCCGCAACCCAGGCCGCAGATCCGCGCGTCGCCGCCGCGACCGAGGAGGATTGGGGCACCGAATATCTCGACGCGATCATCGCGGTAAAGACGGTGCCGAGCCTGGAAGACGCCATGGCGCACATCGCCCGCTACGGCTCCCAGCACACCGAGGCCATCGTCACCGATGACGCCGCGGCGGCCGAGCGCTTCCTGCGCGAGGTCGACAGCGCCATCGTGCTGCACAACGCCTCGACCCAGTTCGCCGATGGCGGCGAGTTCGGCATGGGCGCCGAGATCGGCATCGCCACGGGCCGGTTCCATGCGCGCGGTCCGGTCGGCGTGGAGCAGCTGACGACGTTCAAATACCGCGTGCGCGGCTCGGGCCAGGTCCGGCCCGGTTGACCGCGGCCGCGCAGGACGCATGAATACGGCGATGCGGGGCGCTAGGCGCGCGCACGGGTAACGTGTGTTGTGGAATGATTTGCCCATACCGCACGCATAAGTGAGGCTGCACCTCGCTCGATCTGATATAGAACAAAGCCGGAAACGCTCACGACAGGCCGGCCCAACGCCGCCTTTTGAGGAACCAGCGGCATGACCTCATCCGACAGCGAACAAGACCGGACCAACCGCATCGTCGAGATCAAGCTGGACGAGGCCTCCATCGGGCGCAACAGCGCCGAGGTCGAGCACGAGCGGCAGGTGGCGATTTTCGACATCCTGGAGAACAATTCCTTTGCTCTGGAGGGCGGCGCGGACGGGCCCTATCAGGTGCGCCTCGCCATTGTGGAGAACCGGCTGGCGTTCGAGATTTCCTCCGAAGAGCGCCGACACCCCGACGACGTTCATCCTGTCGCTGTCGCCCTTCGCCAAGCTCATCAAGGACTATTTCCTGGTTTGCGAAAGCTATTACGAGGCGATCCGGACCGCGCCGCCAAGCCGGATCGAGGCGCTCGACATGGGCCGCCGGGCGCTTCACGACGAAGGCGGCCAGATCCTGATGCAGCGGCTGAAAGGCAAGATCCTTACCGATCGCGATACCGCGCGCCGGCTGTTCACTCTGATCTGTGCGCTGCACTGGAAGGGTGAGCGGAGTTGAATGCATCGCCGCCATCAGAACTGCCGAGTGCGGTTCTTTTTGCATGCAATTTCAATTCCGTCCGTTCGCCGATGGCCGAGGCGATCCTGCGGCATCTGGCCGGCCGGCAGATCTACGTCGAATTCCGCGGGCGTTCGCGCAGGCGAGACCGCCGACCCATTCGCCGCAGCCGTGATGGAGGAGATCGGCATCGATATCTCCGCCCATGCGCCCCAGGCGATCTCCGATCTTTACGACAGCTCGTTCGACCTCGTCGTCAGCCTGTCGCCGGAAGCGCATCACCAGGCGCTGGAGATGACCCGGACCCAGGCCATCGACGCCGAATACTGGCCGACGCTCGATCCGACCGCCGCCGTCGGCAGCCGCGACCAGATCCTCGGCGCCTACCGCGACGTCCGCGATTCGCTGTTCAAGCGCATCAAGGAGCGGTTCCCGCTGCCCGGCGCACCGGCGTCCGTTTGAGACCTGCCTCGCTCGTCGCGTCTCAAGCGGTCGGCGCCGCGTTCGCTCCGCCGCGCTTCACCGCGCCGTAATACGCCCAAAGCAAGCGCGCCGCCGCCGACCGATGCGGCCGCCAGTCTTCGGCGCGGGCGATCAGCTCCTTCTCGCTGGGCCGCTCGGCGAGATCGAACGCCATGCGCGCGCCTTCCTTGAGGGCGAGGTCCCCGGCAGGGAAAATGTCGGTGTGGCCGAGGGCGAACAGCAGATAGACCTCGGCGGTCCAGCGCCCAATGCCCTTCACCCGGCAAAGATGGGCGACCGCGTCCTCCGCCTCCAGCGCCGTCAAGCCATCCAGGTCCAGATCGCCTTCCAGCACCGCGGCCGACGCCGCACGCAGCGCGCGGATCTTCGGGGATGACATGCCGGCCGTGCGAAGCACCTCATCCTCGACCGCGGCCAGCCGGTCGGCCGAGATCACGCCCAAGGCCGTCTCGGCGCGTGCGAAGATCGCCCGTCCGGCCACCGTCGAGATCTGCTGGCCGGTGATGATCCAGAACAGGCCGCGAAAGCCGGGGTCGATGCGGCGCAGCGGCAGCGTTCCGGCGCGGCTGCGAACGCCGGAGAAATCCGGGACACGCCCGGTCAGAGCCGCGACATGCGCCTCCAGATCTGCCTCAGACGCGATCAGGAGCGGCAGGACGGCCCCTGACGCCTGTCCCACGCTGCGGACCTTGCGTGCCATTCCCTGGCGCCCCTAGCCTGCCACGCGAGCCGCACGCCCGGTGATCATCAGGGCGAAGACAAAAGCGAGCGCCACCTCCTTGAGCCGGTCGAAGCGGCCGGAGGCGCCGCCATGGCCGGCATCCATATTGGTCTTGAGCAGCAGCAGATGATCGTCGGTCTTCATTGCGCGCAGCCTGGCCACCCATTTCGCCGGCTCCCAATAGGTCACGCGCGGGTCGGTCAGCCCGGCGAGAGCGAGGATATGCGGATAGTCCTGCGCCTTGACATTGTCATAGGGCGAGTAGGCGGCGATGCACTGGTAATCCTCGCCGCTGGTGATCGGGTTGCCCCATTCGGGCCACTCCGGCGGGGTCAGCGGCAGCGTGTCGTCGAGCATGGTGTTGAGCACGTCGACGAACGGCACTTCGGCGATGATGCCCCTGAACAGCTCCGGCGCCAGATTCGCCACCGCGCCCATCAGCATCCCGCCTGCCGAACCGCCATGGGCGACGATATTGCCGGCCGTCGTGAAGCCGCTCTCGACGAGATAGCGCCCGGCGGCGATGAAATCGGTGAAGGTGTTGACCTTCTGCGCGCGGCGCCCGGTCCGGTACCAGCCATAGCCCTTGTCCTTGCCGCCGCGAATATGGGCGATGGCGTAGATGAAGCCGCGGTCGACCAGGCTCAGCCGATTGGTCGAGAACGAGGCCGGCATAGCCATGCCGTACGCGCCATATCCGTAGAGCAGCACCGGCGCGGAGCCGTCGAGCGGGGTCGTGCGCCGATAGAGCAGCGAGACCGGCACGATCTCGCCGTCAGGGGCGGGCGCGAACACCCGGCGGGTCACGTAGTCCGCCGGATCGTGGCCGCTGGGGACCTCCTGCGTCTTGCGCAATACGCGCTCGCGCGTCGCCATGTCGTAATCATAGACCTGGCTTGGCGTGGTCATCGAGGAATAGCTGAACCGGAGTTGGCTGGTGGCGAACTCGTAGCCGGCGATCGCGCCGAGCGAATAGGCCTCCTCGTCGAAGGCGATGCTGTGCTCGGCGCCGTCCGTCCATTCGCGGATGACGATGCGCGGCAGGCCCTGCTCGCGTTCGATCCGGACGAGGAAGTCCTGAAACACCAGGATGTCGAGGATCAGCCGGCCCGACCGGTGCGGCTCGATTTCGCGCCACGCCTCGCGTCCGGCGCCGATGTCCGCCTCGACGATGCGGAAATCTTCCGCGTCCCCGGAATTGGTGACGATGATCAGCCGGCCGCCGCGGTGCTCGACCGAATATTCATGGCCCTCGTCGCGCGCGGCGACCAGGACCGGCTCGGCGTCGAGCCGGACCGCGTCGATCAGGCGGATCTCCGAAGTCTGGTGATCGCCGCTCTGCACGAGGATGAAACGCCGGTCGGAAGTTTCACCCACCGAGACATAGAATCCGCTGTCCGGTTCGTCATAGACCAGCACGTCCAAGCTCGCCGCGGTGCCGACGCGGTGACGGTAGACCTGCCGCGGCCGATGGTTCTCGTCGAGGCGGGTGTAGAAGATCCACTGATTGTCGGCGCTCCAGACGCCGCCTCCGGTGGTCTCCGGAACGGTGTCGGCGAGCTGTTCGCCGGTCTCCAGATCGCGGAATTTGAGCGAATAGAATTCCGAGCCCTTGTCGTCGAAACCATAGGCGAGCAGGCGGTGGTCGTGACTGTGTGCGGCACCGCCGAGCTGGAAATAGGCGAGGCCTTCGGCGAGCTTGTTGCCATCGAGCAAGACCTGGCGCGCCCCGCCGCCGCGCGGCTCGCGGCAGAACAGCGGATGCTGGCCGCCGGTGACATAGCTGACGAGATAGGACCATTCGCCGTCCGGCGCCGGCACGGTGGAGTTGTCCTCCTTGATCCGCGCCTTCATCTCCTGAAACAGCGTTTCCTGAAGCGCCTTCGTGCCAGCGAGCGCTGCCTCGGTATACGCGTTCTCCGCCAGCAGATAGCTGCGGATGTCGGCGGCGAGCACCGAGGGGTCGCGCATCACCTCCTGCCAGTTCTCGGCCCGCAGCCAGGAATATTCGTCGACGCGCTGGATGCCGTGACAGGTCAAAGTCACCGGCCGCGGCTCGGCAATCGGCGCGGCAGGCCGCTCATCTGTTGAAGTGCTGGTCATGGACTCCGGCCAAATTTGAAATGAGGATATCTCGGCCCAATACAGCACCGATGGCCGCCCGATGGCCAGCCCAAATCGCCGCCTGCCCACATCCCGTCCGACTACGTTTCCGGCTCGAAGTCGAGCGCCACGCCGTTGATGCAATAGCGCAGCCCGGTGGGCTTGGGACCGTCGGGAAACACATGCCCGAGATGGGCTTCGCATTTCCCGCAGCGGACCTCGGTCCGGCGCGAGAAGAACGAGCGGTCTTCATGCTCGCTGACATCGCCGCCTTCGGCCGGCTGGTAGAAACTTGGCCATCCGGTTCGCGAGTCGAATTTGGTGTCCGAGGCGAACAGCGGCGCACCGCAGCATACGCAATTATACATACCCTGACGCTTTTCGGCGTTTAAAGGGCTTGTAAAAGGGTGCTCGGTCCCGTGTTTCCGCGTGACCTTGTAAGCCTCCGGCGAGAGCTGCTGCCTCCATTCCGCGTCGGATTTTGCGGGTTTTTTATTCTCCATTGGAACACTCCTTGGAATTGTTGCCTGTCGGCCACCATCTGATTTGGTAAAAACCATCGAATTTAGAAGAGCTTGCCGATCACGCTTGTGCTCCATTAGGGTCAACTCCGCGTTATTTCAGCAATCCGGCAGATTTGGCAAAAGGCAGGCATGGAACGAGACGATCCCTTCGACGGCGACTTTCGCAGCGCCACGGGCGTGGGTCGCAGTCTCATTCGCATCGGGCGTCTCATGATCCGGCGCCGCATTGCCGCCATCGGCATCACATCATTGCCGGCGTTGCGATACTATCGGCGGGCCGGGCCGGCGTCATTGGCCTATCGTCTGCCCCTGAGGCCGGGCTGGACAATCCGCTGAGCAACGCCATGTATTATTGGCCGACCGGCGTTTTTTCGAGCTTTCTCGACGAAGCTGGAGTGAATTTAATCTTATTTAAGTCTGCGATAGACAATTTGGACCTGCTCGGGAAGGCTTTGTTGAGCATAGGCGCGGCGATGTTCGCCGGTGCGGCCTTCGCGGGCGGCGAAAACCTATCCCGGCGGGCGCCAGTCGGGTGATGGCATCGATTGCGGGAGGGATGACCGTATCGGCGCCAGGTTTGGTCGGCTATATCTCCGGGTCGGTGCGGTCCTTATAGCCATTCCCGACGGCGGTGACTTATGTGTTTTTTGCATAACGGGGAAAAAAGCGGCGGGATCACGGTGTTTTTCAGTATTGCGCGACCACTGCGGCATGAAACCACATGGCTTTAATCTGTATCAGGCCCACATGCCTTGGCGCGGGAAAATGCACAGTTACTTAACAGCTCTCAATCAGCTATTTGCTCCATCCTGTAACTGCGCTAGATAGGGCGCACAAAGCTTTCGGGAGCGTAGGCATTTTCCGAAGAATCGATTCGTTAGAATAACCGAATCACAAAACGGCTCCGGCAGCGTAATTTTTCAAGGAAAGATTTCACTGAAACGGTGTGTTCCGGAACGGGACCATAAATTTCCCACAAAAATCATCGATAAAATGTCACCTATCCATGGCGCCGTTATCAACTTAGCCTTTTAGGCGCTTTATTCTTTCGGCGTATCTCATGAGTTTTGCTTGAACATAAGCAAAATTCGAATATTATGTTGCCAGAAGTTAGCAAGGTCCATTGGTGCTTAATCAAAACTATGTCAACCGATCCACATGGATCGCTATCTTCATCTTTTAACATTAGAGAATACGGTTCCGGATCGAACCCCAGATTGCTCCGGAACTGTTCGAACGAAATCAACTATGTCCGGAAAGGACATTGGGAGACCGCACATGATGGATATGAAATCGGATAACAATGAGCTGGTCGAGTTGACGACCACCATTGTGTCCGCCTACGTCAGCAACAATACGGTGGTTGCTGGCGATCTGCCGAACATCATCAGCGATGTGCATGACGCTTTGTCGCGCGCCTCTGTGAACGCGACTCAGCCGCCGGCCGAAGAGCTGAAGCCGGCCGTACCGGTCAAGCGCTCTGTGACGCCGGAGTACATCATTTGCCTGGAAGATGGCAAGAAGTTCAAGTCGCTCAAGCGGCATCTGCGCACGCATTACAACATGTCGCCGGAAGAATACCGCGAGAAGTGGGGCCTGCCGCACGACTATCCGATGGTCGCGCCGAACTATGCGCAGGCCCGCTCGGAGCTGGCAAAGAAGATGGGCCTCGGTCAGCGCCGCAAATAGCGGCACCGATCCGGTCCGACGTCGACAAGCCTCCGCAGATCGCGGAGGCTTTTTTTTGCGCAAGCTATGCGGCGATGGACTGATAGGGCGCGGCAAAACCGGCCCGGATGAACCGCGCCATTTCCTGCGCGATATTGGTGCCGCCGTCCCGCGGGAGCCGCATATTGATGTAAAACACCGGTAGCGGAGGAAGATCCTCCGCCGCGCCGAGCACCTGCAAACTCTTCGGCACCGTCAGCGTCAGCATCGGGGCCACCGCGAGATCGGCTTCGAGCGTTGCACAATACGGGCTGAAATCGCTGGTTTCGCAGGTCAGCACCCAATCCAATCCGGCATCGCTCAGCGCCTTGATCGCCGGCGCACGGAAACGGCAAGTTGCGTCGCCAAACGTCACCGGGATCGGGCGCCGCAAATAGGCATCGCCTCCCTTCGCGCCGGCCCATACGAGCTGATCCGGTAGAAGCAACTCGCCATGCTCCTGCGGAAATTCGTCGGTCGAAAGCGACAGGTCGATCTGGTTCGAGTCCAGCATTTCCAACAGCTTATGCGTCGCCTGGCAGACGAGCATGACACGGACACGCGGCCAGTGCTGGTTGAAGCTTTTCAGAATTGGCGGGATGAACGGCGTGACGATGTCGTGCGGAACGCCGAGCCGGATCTCGCCTTCGAAATCGGGCGACGTCATCATTCCCCAGACTTCGTCGTTGAGCGCAAGCATGCGCTGGGCGTAAGCGACCAGCCGCTCGCCGCATGGCGTCAGCACCGGCCGCCGGTTGTCCCGGCAGAAAAGCTGGGTATCGAACATTTCTTCGAGGCGCCGGATCTGCTGACTGACCGCCGCCTGGGTCAGGTTCAGCGCGCGGGCCGCGCTGGTCATACCACCGGTTTCGGCAACCGCGACGAGCGCCCGAAGCAAAGAGAGGTCCACTGTCCGCCGCATATCATCACCTCATAACGAACCGTAATCACCTTCATCATAAACATTCGTTTCTCTAATGCAAGGGGAGCGATTAAATAGATGGTGCGCGCGCAATTACAGCAACGGAAAAACGAAGTGGTGAATACAATGTTGATGAAGCCCAATCAGTTCGAGCGCGCGTATACGACGCTCGACCGGCCTGTCGCAACGCCCTCCCATCCGATCACGCGGATCGTGCAGAAGATCGAGGCGTATGCGGAACATCGGCGCCAGCGCCATGCCCTGATGTCCCTGAACGATCATCTGCTCAAGGATATCGGCTTGGGACGCGCCGAGGCCGAGCAGCTCGCTCACCGGCCTTTCAAGTGGTTTGCCTAATGACAGATCGCGACGGCGTCGCCGATCATGAGCAAATCGCCAGTTGCAGGCGGCCGAATGACCGCCTGCAACGCATTTACCCGGAAATATCGTAGGCGGCCAACGCTGCCATATTGACCAGATCGCTGTCGGTCGAGCCCAAAGAGGCGATCTGCACCGGCTTCGACATGCCGACCAGAAGCGGCCCGATCACCGTCCCACCACCCAGCGCCTGAAGCATCTTCGTGGAAATGCTGGCCGAATGAAACGCCGGCATGACCAGCACGTTCGCCGTGTCGGACAGGCGGCAGAACGGATAGAGCGCCATCGCTTCCCGGCTGAGCGCGACATCGGCGCCCATCTCGCCATCATATTCGAAGTCGACGCCGCGCCGGTCGAGCAGGCGCACCGCTTCGGCAACCCGTTCCGAGCGTTCGCCGCGCGGATGGCCGAAAGTCGAATAGGCCAGCATCGCCACGCGCGGCTCGAAGCCGAGGCGCCCGGCAACCCGCGCCGCCTCGACCGCGATGTCGGCAAGCTGCTCGGCATTGGGCATGTCGTGAACCGAGGTATCGGCGACGAGCACGCTGCGCCCGCGCGCGATCACCAGCGACACGCCGATCACCGTATGCGACGGCTTGCGATCGAGCGCGTGGCGGATGTCGGCATAGGCCGTCGACCAGTTGCGCGTCGTGCCGGTGACCATCCCATCGGCATCGCCGCACGCCACCATGCAGGCAGCAAAGACATTGCGGTCGGTATTCACCAGACGCTGGCAATCCCGGAACAGATAGCCCTGGCGCTGCAGCCGCGCGTAGAGGAATTCGGCATATTCGCGATTCTGCTTCGACAGCCGCGCATTCTGGATCTCGATGCCGTCGCGGTGGTTGATGCCGTTGGCGCGGAACGCCTCGCGGACCTGATCCTCATAGCCGACCAGGATCGGCGTGCCAAGGCCGGCGGTATAGAAGGCGTTGGCGGCACGGACGACCTGCTGCTCCTCACCTTCGGCGAACACCACCCGCTTCGGATTCTGCCTCACCTGAGTGAAGATCGAATGCAGGAACGAGGCCGCCGGATCGAGGCGTCCGTCGAGCCGGCCAATATAGGCGTCCATGTCGACGATCGGCTTGCGCGCGACGCCGGAATCCATCGCCGCACGGGCGACGGCGGCGGGGATCCGGCTGATCAGGCGCGGATCGAACGGCGCCGGGATGATGTAGTCCCGGCCGTAACGCAGACGCCGGCCCTGATAGGCGGCGGCGACCTTGTCCGGAACGTCCTCGCGGGCGAGCGCGGCAAGCGCCTCGGCGGCGGCGATCTTCATGGTGTCGTTGATCGTCGACGCCTGCACGTCGAGCGCGCCGCGGAAGATATAGGGGAAGCCGAGCACGTTGTTGATCTGGTTCGGATAGTCCGAACGGCCGGTAGCCATGATCGCATCGTCGCGAATTTCGGCGACCTCTTCCGGCGTAATCTCCGGATCGGGGTTGGCCATCGCAAAGATGATCGGGTTCTTCGCCATGCTGGCGACCATGTCGCGGGTCAGCACGCCGGCGCTCGACAGCCCGAAGAACACATCGGCCCCTTCGACGGCCTCGGCGAGCGTGCGGGCCGGGGTGTCGACGGCATGGGCCGACTTCCACTGATTCATGCCGAATTCGCGGCCCTTGTAGATGACACCCTTGGTGTCGCACAGGATCGCGCTTTCGTTCGGCAGGCCCATCGCCTTGATGAGCTCGAGACAGGCGATCCCGGCGGAACCGGCGCCGTTGCAGACGAATTTGATATCGCGGATGTCGCGTCCGGTCAGGTCCAGCGCGTTGATCAGCCCTGCGACCGAGATGATCGCCGTTCCGTGCTGATCGTCGTGGAAAACCGGAATATCCATCATTTCGCGAAGCTGCTGCTCGATGATGAAGCAGTCCGGCGCCTTGATGTCTTCCAGATTGATGCCGCCGAACGACGGGCCGAGATAGCGAACCGCATTGATGAAGGCGTCGACATCTTCCGTGCCGACCTCGAGATCGATCGAATCCACGTCGGCGAACCGTTTGAACAGGACCGCCTTGCCTTCCATCACCGGCTTCGACGCCAGCGCACCGAGATTGCCCATGCCGAGGATCGCAGTGCCGTTGGAAATCACCGCAACCAGATTGCCCTTCGCCGTATAGTCATAGGCAAGGCTCGGGTTCTTCGCGATTTCCTCGACAGGCACGGCAACGCCCGGCGAATAAGCCAGGCTCAGATCGCGCTGCGTGGCAACCGGCTTGGTCGGGACGATCTCCAGCTTGCCGGGCTTGCCGCCCATCTGGTGAAACTGGAGCGCGTCCTGGCGGGTAAAGGCCGCGTCGGCCGACCTGGACATCCTCTTAGACTTCCTCTGGGTCGAGCTGTCCGCTTCCGCAGACAGATCGCTATTCTCCGGCGTTCCAGCGAGCGCCGCTTCATGAATGTTCAAAGCCATCTCGTTGATCTTAAGTGTTTCCTCGGAGGCTCTAACGCCTCTTTATTCAAATAATTTTTCGAGCGCAGAAAATAACCGCACGCGGCCCGAGAAACAAGCAGTGCATTTCTCGCCCTCAAGACTTTCCAGCACCTGTTGGTACGCGTTATGCCTTTCGGGCGCGATATGTGTGACATTTGCATCAGCGTGACGGGTGGGGGCTCATGAGCGAACACGCCAAAAAGCGTGTGATGAACGAGGACAGCGGCGCGACCTTCGGCGCGCGCCAGGGACCGGCGTTCGAGGACGCGGGCGGCCCGTCGATTGCGGCCATGACGCCGATGATGGCGCAATATGCGCGGATCAAGGCGGCAAACCCGGATTGCCTGCTGTTTTACCGCATGGGCGATTTTTTCGAGCTGTTCTTCGACGACGCGGTCGCAGGCCTCGCGGGCGCTCGGCATTCAGCTCACCAAGCGCGGCAAGCACCAGGGCGACGATATCCCGATGTGCGGCGTGCCGGTCATCCGCTCCGACGAATATCTGCAGAAGCTCATCGCCTTCGGCTTCCGGGTGGCAATCTGCGAGCAGCTCGAAGACCCCGCCGAGGCCAAGAAGCGCGGCGCCAAGTCGGTCGTCAAGCGCGACGTCATCCGTCTGGTGACGCCCGGCACGATCACCGAGGAAACGCTGCTCGACGCGGCGACCAACAATTTCCTCACCGCGCTTCACGAAATCAGGCGACGGCGGTGCGCGCACCGGCTTCGCGCTTGCTTCGGTCGACATCTCCACGGGCGAATGCCAGATCGGCGACTGCAACGCGGCCGACCTGCCGGGCGAGCTGGCCCGCCTCGCCCCGCGCGAAGTGCTGATCGCCGACGCGCTGTCGGGCGAAAAGCTGCTGCGCGCTGCGCTGGAGCATTGCGGTGCGGCCACGACACCGCTGCCGGACGTCTATTTCAACACGGTTGGCGGCGCGGCGGCGCTGAAGCGCGAGCTGGGCGTTGCCGCGCTCGACGCCTTCGGCAGCTTCAGCCAGGCCGAACTCGGCGCGGTTGGCGCGCTGCTCAAATATGTCGAGATCACCCAGATCGGCCAGAAGCCGGTACTGCGGCCACCGCGCCGGTCGGGCGAGCAACGCCCTGCTGCTGATCGATGCCGCCACCCGCGCCAATCTCGAGCTGGTCCGTTCGCTCTCCGGAGGGCGCCAGGGCAGCCTCCTCGCCGCCATCGACCGCACGGCGACGAGCGCCGGCAGCCGCGAGCTGACCGCGCGTCTGGCGAGCCCGCTCACCGACCCGGCCGCGATCAATGCACGGCTGGACGCTGTCGCCTTCCTCAAGGACCGGCAGATGCTGCGCGCCAAGCTGCGCGACTGCCTCAAGGGCGTGCCCGACATCGCCCGCGCCCTGTCGCGGCTGGCGCTGGAGCGCGGCGGCCCGCGCGACCTCGGGGGCTTGCGCGACGGGCTCGATTGCGCGGCCGGCGTTACCCGCTGCCTTGCCGAACCGCTCGCCGCCGACGGCGCGCCGGCCGAGATCGCGGCGATCTCGGAGCGGATCGTTGCCGAGAACGGCGGCCTGCGCGACCGGCTGACCGCGGCCCTCGGCGATGAGCTGCCGCATCTGAAACGCGACGGCGGCTTCATCCGGCCCGGCTACAACGCCGATCTCGACGAGAACCGCCAGCTCCGCGACGACAGCCGCGGCATGATCGCCCGGCTGCAGGCGCGCTATGCGGACGAGACCGGCATCAAGACGCTGAAAGTCCGGCACAATAACGTTCTCGGCTATTTCATCGAGACGACCGCCGCCAACGCCGGCCCGTTGCAGAAGCCGCCGCTCTCCGACACCTTCCGGCACCGGCAGACGCTCGCCAATCAGGTTCGCTTCAGCACCGACGAGCTGGCCAGCGCCGAGGCGCGCATCACCGGCGCCGCCGACCGGGCGCTTGCCATCGAGATCGACATGTTCGCCGACTTGCGCGGCCTTGCGCTCGCCCAGGAACGCGCGCTCACCGATTGCGCCACCGCCCTTGCCGAGCTCGACTATTACTGCGCCCTCGCCGAGCTCGCCGAGGAGCAGAATTACTGCCGCCCCGACGTCGACGCCTCGACGGCCTTCGCCATCCAGGGCGGGCGGCATCCGGTCGTCGAGCAGGCGCTCGCCAAATCGCGCGCCGGTCCGTTCATCGCCAATGGCTGCGATCTGAGCCGCGACCGGCTCTGGCTGGTCACCGGCCCGAACATGGCCGGCAAGTCCACCTTCCTGCGCCAGAATGCGCTGATCGCCATCCTCGCGCAGATCGGCAGCTTCGTGCCCGCCGCCTCGGCCCATATCGGCGTGGCGGATCGGCTGTTCAGCCGCGTCGGCGCGTCCGACGATCTGGCCCGCGGCCGATCGACCTTCATGGTCGAGATGGTCGAGACCGCCGCCATCCTCAATCAGGCGACCGACCGCTCGCTGGTCATTCTCGACGAGATCGGCCGCGGCACCGCCACTTTCGACGGCCTGTCCATCGCCTGGGCGACGGTGGAGCATCTGCACGACGTGACGAAATGCCGGGCGCTGTTCGCGACCCATTATCACGAGCTGACGGCGATGGCCGCCAAGCTCGACGGCGCGACCAACGTCACGGTCGCGGTGAAGGAATGGAAGGACAATATCGTCTTTCTGCACGAGGTCGTGGCCGGAGCCGCCGACCGCTCCTACGGCATCCAGGTCGCCAAGCTCGCCGGGCTGCCGAAGCCGGTCATCGCCCGCGCCAATCAGGTGCTCGCACAGCTCGAGAAGACGCAAGGCCGGCCCACCGTCGAGATCGTCGACGACCTGCCGCTGTTCGCCGCCTTCGCGGCCCCCCCGCCGCCGAAGGAAACCGAGCCGTCCACGGCGAGTGACGCCCTCGCCGAAGCGCTGATGGCAATCGATCCGGATAGCCTCAGTCCGCGCGAGGCGCTCGATGCGCTGTACAGGTTAAAGGGCTTGAGCGGCGTCGGGAAGCCTTAGTCTCAGCCGGGTTATCTCGTTGCGGCCGCGGTCGCGATCGCGTTCATCGTATCGCCTGGGCTCGCCGCCGTCGCCATCGTCGCGCTCATCCTCGTCGGCGCGATCTCGACCCTTTCGCAGGCCGGCCACCGCTCCGGTCATTGCCGCGATGCTAAATTTTCGCCCGGCCCGAAGACAACGCTGCGCCGAAGGCCATCGGATTGCCCTCATGATCAATGCCGTTTGCCGCCAGGACGGATTGCTCCTAAGCTGAACGGCTCGGGAGGAGCGCGACGAAAAAGAACGCGTTCAGAAAAAGGAGGATTAAAATGTCTTCTAGCATTTACAAAGTCGTCGAGATGGTTGGCACCAGCCCCAATTCTTGGGATGAAGCCGCGAAAATGGCCGTGGAGCGTGCAGGGAAATCTCTGCGTGATCTGCGCGTGGCCGAGGTCACGGCTAACGACCTGGTCATCGAGGGCGGCAAGGTGACGGCCTATCGGACCAAGCTGAAGCTTTCGTTCAAGATCGAGGATGGGTCTGCGCTGTAGAGAGCCGGGCCACAAGCGCCAATGTCAGCACCGCGATGAGGGCGATACCGAGCCAGTAGATCAGGCCCGTCCTGTTGAAGGTCGCAAACAGTGTCGCAGCGACGACGCCTGCGGCGGCGAGCAGCCGGATGAGGCTGACGAGGGGAGCGGTGCTTCCCGGCGCCGCCCAGGCGATCAGAACGTCCAGCGTCCACAACGCGAGGACGGTGAGCAGCAGGCCGGTCTCGAAGGCGCCGAGCGTCGCCGGAACGCTCATCGGATCGCCGCCATGCATGCCGAAGAAGGCGAAGACGACATGGACGGCCATGGCGAGCAACGCAAAGGTCCACCAGAGCCGCCATAGAATCGGCAAGCGCGCGCGCCCGAAATCGAAGATCAGCAACGCAAGCGCCGGCGCCGCGAGCAGCATGGCCACCCGGACCGTCCACTGGGTCCGCGCGTAAAGCACGTCGGGCGCGGTGAGCGAGGCGATGATCGCGCCGCCCAAGAGAATGCCGAACGGCGCGAAGCTGAGCGCTAGATCGCCGATCCCGGCTTTGCGTTCTGCGAGCGCGTGCATCTTTCCGGCTCTCCTCAAAAGGTCTTCAGATATTCGATGAGGTCCCCGAGTGCGGCCCGATGCTCCGGCGTCTGCGCTTCCTCATGGGGCCAGGGGAAATCGTGCCCCGCATTGCTGTTGCCGTCTCTGGCGGCATCGAACAGCCACGGCGCCTCCGGAGGGCACCCCTGGGGTCCGGGCGGCGGCGAGGCATAGCCGACGGCGGCGGGGTCGTAAGGTTCGGCGCCCCGGCAAAATCGACCCGGGCGCACCTCGAGATTGATGAGTTGCGCCAGCGTCGGGACCGAGGCGTTGTGCAGATAGGGCGCGTGGAGGAACAGGCCGGGAAGCGCATTGTTCTGGTAGCCCTGCGTTTGCGGGTCGGCGTCGTAGATCAGGGTCTTGTCGGCGAAGGAGAGCGGGTGTCCGAGCGGATGCCGTCGCGCCGCAGCTTCAAAATTGGCGCCGATCTTGCCCCACAACGCCGCTTCGTCGCCGAAGCCGGCCTTCGATGCCTCCGCGATGCGCTTCGCGAGCCGGGCGCGCTGAAGCTCGCGGCCCGCGCCGGGCGGCAACGGGAAGGCCAGCCAGATCGCGTCGGGCAGGCGCGCGGCGTGGCGGAAGGTGAGGCGCACCGGATCGGTGCCGAGCGCGCTGAGGGGCGTGATGGGCCGGTCGGGCCGATCGGCGGGGAACGTCCAGCGACCGTCCGCCTGCGGAGCGCCGTGGCAGCGTTCGCAATAGGAGGCGTAAACCCCGCGGCCACGCTCGGCGGCTTGCCGTGTGGTCTCATCCCGGCCCGGTGCCGCGTCCGGGAAGATCGCCGCGAACGCGCCGCCTTGCTTCGACGGCGTCAAATCGAGGGTGAAGCCCGCCGCCGACATGATGTTGTCGACGACATCCGGCTGGGCCAGCTCGGTGATGCTGCCGCCGGACGAATAGGCCGCGATCTGGCTGCGCGCGACGTGGTCGCAAATACTGCCGTCGTATTGGCCGCACATCTTGGTGGCTTGCAGGAAGGTCGATGGGATTTTCGAGAAGGCGAAATTGCCCTCGCCCGGCAGGTCGAGCAACTCGCGCAGGACGCTGCGGAAAGCGCGCGTCCGCGATGGCCCGGCAGGGATCGCCCCCGCATCCGTCAGGGCGGACGGCGGGAAGGACAGGTCGTATTTGCCGGCCGACCGGGTCAGCTCGCCGCGGATCGTGTCGAGCCAGAAGCCCATGAACCGCTTCTCCAGCCATTCCCCGGCTTTGGCCGCCATGCCGTCCGGCGCCCCGCAGCGCTCGTCATAGACGTCGAAGACGGCGTCCGCTGTTACGCTGGGGTTCTGAACGGCATTCTTGAAGGCTTCGCCGAAGGCGATGATGTCGAGCCGCGGATTCCCCGCGCCGGCGACGATGTGGCGCGTGCCGTCGTGGACGAATTCGGCGCTGTGGCAGGCGGCGCAGGCGAGGCCGGCGAAGGCCACGGGAAACGGCGATCCGGAACCGGGCAGCTTGCGGGTCACGGTGAAGCCGAACGGCAGCGCGTCCCGGCCGCTCGCGGCGCAGGCCGGGATGTCGGCAGGGGCATCGGCACGGCGGATGAAGCCGAACCTGGCGACCCATGCGCCCGGCGCCGCTCCGTCCGCGAGGCCGAATGCCCGGCCGCCCAGCCGCGGATCGTCCATGACCAGCAGATATTTCAGCGGCGCCAGTTCAAGACCGATATCGCCGTGCAGAAAGGCAGCTTCCGGGGACGCCTCGGCCTTCGGCGTCCAGCGCCGCTCCAGGCCGAGCAGCGCGCCGGCGGCAAGCAGCATCACCGCGCCGAGCATACAGGCCATCCAGGCCAGCGCCCTCATTGCAGTTCCTCGAATTCGATGATGCCGATCGACTGGCTTGGGAAACTCTTGCGCAGCGCCGTCGTCCACCCCTCGACCACGGCCCCGTTGTCGAGCACCCAGATCACGGTCTTGCTGGCGAGCGCATCGAGAAAGATTTCGAGCTTGTGGCCAGTGTCCTGCGGATTGATGGCCGCGACCGCCGCGGCGACGTCGGGTGCGGTTTTCGGGGTCGTCGAGGACGTGAGGCCGTGGTCTCGGAAGGTCACCAACTCGCCGACTTCGGTCGCGGCGACGGCAATGGTCGGCACCTGATTGACGATCAGAAGCTCGGACGGCTCGAGATCGCAGGCCGGCGTGGCTGCAGCGGCGGTCTTCGGCGGCCGCGTTCGGATTTCCCAGCCGAGCGCGCCGTCGTGCTCTTTCTGCTCGATATCGGAATCGAGCAGATCGCGGAAGGTGATGAAGCGGGTATTGCAGGGCTCGTTCACCTCCTGCCGGATCACGCGCTCATTGGTGATGGCGATGAAGAAGCGCGGAATGAGCGGGTCGCCTCCGACGGCGATGATCTGTTTCTTGTCGGTCTGGTCATCCATCAGGAACTGGAACGG
Organism: uncultured Alphaproteobacteria bacterium; assembly: GCA_963727575.1. GTDB lineage: Bacteria > Pseudomonadota > Alphaproteobacteria > Rhizobiales > Rhodomicrobiaceae > JAHQVI01. Next base: position 135,241 of record CAVSIA010000020.1, on the reverse strand, counting down.
ATAGGGGATATCCCGCACGGCCGGTCTCAATCCCATACTGCGCGCCTTGTCCTCCTTCAGAAAGCTGGCCCGAAACTCCTCCGCCGTCAGTTCGCTGAAGCGCGGATCGAGGCCGAGATCGGTGCGGTTCAGCCGGATGAAATACGGGGTGCCCGCAGTCTCGATACGCTGGCGCGCCGGGATCCAGTAATTCGCAAGACCGACCGAGATCGCCAGCACCCCGATCAATACCGGGATCGGAGCGATCCGCAGAAGGCCGAAATGGGCAAGCGCGACCGCGACCCCCGCCATGTAGAAGAAGCTGTCGGTGGCGGTGTCGTAGATCAGATCGTTGAAAAAGGGGTCGACCAAATTCGACGCAAAACGGCTGCCGAGCCCATAGTCGAACAGCCATTCCTTCGCCATCCAGATCGCCAGCCAAACGATCGCCAGCGTCCACGACGCCGTGCGTCAAAGCCGGCCGGCCGGCCGGGGCGACCGCTGAAGCGTTGAAGCTGTAGTTCGGCACCGCCCGCCGCAGAAAGTAGGACGCGATCCAGGCAAGCAGGAACAGGCCGCCGAAACCGATAAAGAAATGACCGAACTGATTGGCCATCCAGATATAGGTTTCGGAATAGGGATCCTGGGTCTCCGAGCCGAAGAAGTTATTATAAAACCAGGAGAAAAAATATTTGACGTCGTCAAGCAGGCTATAGATGACGCGAAGCGAAGACTCCATGCGTGCCCTCTCGATCGATACGTTGGATAACTGGAAAATTCTCGAAAGGCGGCCGGTTTCGAAGACATGAGTACGCCACAAACTTGACACAGAGCAACCACGGAATCCAAGTTCCCAGTTTTGATTACTCAGAATCCCGCTTTGCTTGTTGACAACAAAGTATTTTTTGTGACGTATCGGCCATATCTCGTAAGTTAAGCGCCATTAACATGAATTCACTACGTGTAACTGCATAGAATTCGTGTTATGCGCTAGTTCATAGAATATCCTTTGCCCGTTGAAGGCAGGTTTCGCGTTTGATGGGGAACACGCGCAAGGGACGCACGCCATGTCCGAGCCATTCGACGACGCCTTTATCGACCGCGTGTATGACGCAGCGTTGAAACCGGAGCTCTGGAACGATCTGCTGGTGGCCATCGCGGACGCGATGCAGAGTGTGGGCGGCGCGGCTTTCGGCATGCTGAGCAACGGCCAGGGGAGTGCGTTTTGCCACTATGGGCGCTACGAACCGCCGGCGGACCACCGGCTCACCGGCCGGCACATGATCAATCCCTGGACACTCGCCGTCCGCCGGGAACCGGTCGGGCGCGTCCTCCCTTCGCACGAGATCCTGCCGCTCGCGGAGCTGCGTCGAACGGAATTTCACGCGGACATTCTTGCGCCCGTGAAGCTCGATCACTGCGTGATCACCACGGTGTGCCGCGATCAGCATGTGAACTTCGCGTTCAACATCATGCGCGGCGACGGGAAGGGTCCGTTTTCGGCGGAGGAAGTGGCGAAGCTGCAGACGCTGATGCCGCATTTACGGCGTTCGGCGCAGATGCGCCTCAGTCTGGAAGGCTATCAGGCGTTGAGCCTGCAGCAGCAGCAGATCCTCGACCAGATCACCACGGGTGTCATCGTCGTCGACGATATGGGCCGGTTCTATTGCGCCAACCGTGCTGCCGAGGAGATCGTCCGCGGCGACAACGGCCTGCGGCTGGCCTCGAACACCCTGACCGCCCGCGACCCTCGTGTCTCGCGCAAGCTCGCCGAGCTGGTCGATGCGACCGCGGCTGGCGGTCCCGGCGGCTCGATCGCGGTTCCGCGCGCCGCGCCGCCCGATCCGCTCCTGGTGCTGGCCTGTCCGCTGCGCGGCACCATCCGCGACACGATGAGCGCGCCGGGCAAGGCTCGGCAGACCGTCGCCCTGTTCGTCAAAGACCCGCTGCGGGCGTTCTCGGCGCTGGACAGCGTGCTGGCGCCGCTTTTCCGGCTGACGCAGGCCGAGGTCCGGGTGGCGCTCGCCTTGGGCCGCGGAGAGAATGTGAGCGCGGCGGCGGCGCGCCTCGGCGTGTCGCAGAACACCGTCAAGACGCATGCCAAGCGCATCTATGAAAAGATGGACGTCAGCAACCACGCCGAGCTGGTCCGGAAGATGTCGCGCCTCGCCGCGTTCTGACGCAGCGGGGCGCGAGGGCCGGGGCGCAGTCTCCGCCTATTTCGTAATTCTCAGCTGATTGAGGCCGCTCGCAATCTGCTCGAAAGTCGACTGCAGGGCTCCGGCCGTCGGCGAGTTGAAGAACTTGCTGGCATCGGTTGCGCAGTCCTGCATCAGCGAGATGATCGTCGCCGAATTGACGTTGAACACGATCGTGTAAAGCAGGATGTCGTCATCGCCGACGACGCCGTCCTTATCGGCCTTGATGTTGTCGCACACCGTTTTGGTCTTCGAATTGATGTTCTGTCCGACATTCGGCCCGAGCTGCGGGTTATCGGGACCGCCATAGCCGTAGGACGAAAACAGGGTGTTGCCCGAAATCGCGTTCTCGCCGTCGGTCAGCAGGATGATCGCCTTGATCGTCGACTGCGTCGCGTAAGGGGCGCCTTCCGTGAACGGCTCGTCCGGCGAGATCAGCCGCCATCCCCATGCCAGCGCTTCGGCAATATTCGTGCTGCCATTGGCGACCATCGCGGTGAGTGCCGATGTCACGGTCGCCTTGGTCCCGGTCAGCGGCTGCACCGTAGCGGTGGGGCAGTTGTCGTTCTGCGCGCTCGAGGTTACGCCCTGGTAAGCGGTCTTATTCGCGCCGGCAAACGGCACGAAATAGGCCGAGAACAACGTCGCCGCGTTGAGCGAATCGGGGACGGTATCCTGGGTGTCGTAGGGATCGGCGCGCGAGCGCACGCATCCGCGCCAGTTCGAGGCGATTCCGCCGTTCATGACCGCCAGAAAATCGAATGCGCTCTCTGTGCCGGTCAGGGTCAGATACTGGCCGTTGAGCGGCGCCGGCGTCGTCTTGTCGAGCCAGGCCGTGTCCGAGGAGACGTTGACGTTGATCGCCGAGGTGAACGGGACGAGGCCGATCTTGACGTCGGTGGATACGTCTTTGTCGCCGATCAGAACATTGGTGAGCGTGGTCGCCGCGTCCTTCATCGCCTGCAGCTTGGTGCCGGCCATCGAGCCGCTATTGTCGAGGACCATGACGACTTCGAGATCCTGCTCCCTGCGCAGAACCTGGGAGCTGACGGTAACGGAGAGGCTGTCGACGCCGCCGACCTTCATGAAATTGGTGGGGATTTCGGCCGTCGCGGTAACGACGACCTGGATATTCGGCGTGCCGTCGCCCGTGCGGGTGACGTTGAAATCTTTCAGCGTGCCGATACCGATGTCCGGATAATGCGCTTTGATGAAAGCTTCGGCCCGGCTGTCCAGCGCCGCCTGATCGGTGAGATCGGCCTCCGTGGCGATGGCAAGCGCGGCTGCGTCGACGGCGGCCGCAAGCTGCCGTTTCACGACCAGCGTCTGGCTGAAATCGATACCGACGGCAATGACCAGGAACAGCGGAACGATCAGGAGGACGACGAGGATGAGGACCACGCCTCGATCGTCGCGCCGAAACCGCCCCAGGGTCTGGGAAAATACGCCCCGCACATTCGATCTCCTGCTGTCGCCTCAGCGGGATAATTATTAATTCAAAGCTTTACATATAACAAACTGCTTTGCCGTCAAAGCGAATGCGCAAACGGCTGACTGACAGGTCATAATTCCCTGCCATGGTTTCCCTGCCGACGATGTGATTTTTACCACAAGCTCCGTCAATTCGTTGCATGAATTCATTCTTATGTTTATGAAAGGCAGTCGAGACAGATAGATGAGGGGTTGGTCTGTCGATGAACGCCAACATGGATTCCCCGCAAGGGCACGCGGCGCGGAACAGGCGTTGGTTGCCATCCTGCTTCAGGCGGCTTCGTGGCAACCGCGGTGTGACGATGGTCGAGTTCGCCATCGTCATCGTGCCTTTCCTGATGCTGGTTTTCGGCACTTTCGAGATCGGCTTCATCCTTTGGGGCACCTATGAGCTCGAAAACGCCACCGAGGATGCCGCGCGCGAGATCCGCACGGGCCAATATACCGGCGCGATGGGCAAGGACGGCTTCAAGGCGCGCGTCTGCGCAAAAGCGGTGCTGCTGACGCAATGCGGCACCAAGCTCCGCCTCGACGTGCGCAGCTTCGCCGATTTCTCCGGGATCGCGGCGAACCCGCCGCAACCTCTGGATGGCGACGGAAATCTGCAGGATGACGGCACATGGAACCCGGGCGGATCGCGCTCGATCGTGGTGGTGAGCACGTTCTATCAATGGCCGCTGTTCGACGGGCTAAGCGGTCTTTTTCTTTCGAACATGGCTGGCGGCGACCGGCTGATTTGGGCCGCGGCGGCATTCAGAAACGAGAGCTGGTAACTCTGGGCGCCGGTGAGGGGACGCAGATGACGAAGGGCGCACAAAATCTGGCCGGGCTGCGACGATCGGGGCGCGCGATCCGCCGCGGCGAGAGCGGCGTGGTAATGATGGAGTTCGCGCTGGTCCTGCCGATCCTCGTCGTGATGTTTATCGGCCTGGTCGAATTTACCGAAGCCTTCACGGTTACCCGGAAGCTGGCGGCGGTCGCCAACACTGTGTCCGATCTCGTCGCCCAGGAAACCACGGTTACCGATGCCGATCTGGACGATATTTCGCTGATCGGCGACCAGCTCATCAAGCCTTACAGCGCCACGCCGATGAGCCTGATCATCGTCAGCGTCGTATCGGACATCGACAACAAGACGACGGTCGCCTGGGCCTATCCGCCCACCGCCTATGTGGCCGGTGCCGATTTCAACCTGCCGCAGGCCGATATGATGGGGCCGAATTCGAGCCTGATCCTCACCGAGGCGACCTACGATTTCACGCCCACCGTGGCGCATTTCCTCGGCACGTTCAACATCACGGAACGGTCCTACTTCAAGCCGCGCATGACGCCGCTCGTGGCCAAGACGGATTGATCGTCCCGAGCGGGATGCGAATTTCACCCTGGCAATATTGACATCGCTATTTTACCCGGATAGAAATGCGCCTGAGTTTGAGGAGCGCAATGCTATGACCGTGGATGAACCGCGCCGCTGCACCGCCTTCGAGGGCACGCGCCGCATCGCGTCGGGTGACTTGGCGGACGTCGCCGTCGCCGCGAAGGCGGTCGTCGATCGCGGCGAAACCGAGCCGGTGCTGATTTTCGACGACGCCACGGCGCGGATCGTCGAGGTGGATTTTCGCGGCAGCCCCGATGAGGTCCGCGAGCGCGTCGGGGGCGTTGATGGTGGTGACGCGGCGGCCGATTGCGCCCCCGAGCCGGCCCGCAAGCCCGGACGCCCGAAGCTCGGCGTCGTCGGGCGCGAGGTGACGCTGCTGCCGCGCCATTGGGACTGGTTGAACGGGCAGCCGGGAGGAGCGTCGGTGGCGCTGCGCAAGCTGGTCGAGGAGGCGCGCCGGGCCAATGAGGGCCAGGACCGCAAGCGCAATGCGCGGGAGGTGACCTATCGCTTCATCGCTGCGCTGGCGGGCGATTATCCCGGCTTCGAAGAGGCATCGCGCGCCTTGTTCGCCGGGGACCGCGACCGTTTCGCCGCCTTCGTCGCGACATGGCCCGGAGACGTTGGCGACTATGCGGCAAAGCTGGCCGACGCCGCCTTCTGAGCGCCGCGCGCCCCTCAGGTATTCGTCGCCTCGCGCATGGTCTTGATCAGCGCCGACTTCTGCTCGAAGCCGATGCCGGGCGCGTCGGGCAGCCGGACATAGCCATCCTCGACCGCGATGCCGTCGGCAAATCCGCCGAACGGCGCAAAGACCCCCGGATAGCTCTCGTTGCCGCCCAGATGCAGCCCGGCGGCGATGTTCAGCGACATCTGATGCCCGCCATGCGGGATGCAGTTGCGCGAGGAAAAGCCGTAATCGGGCAGCAGCGCCAGCGTGCGCATATACTCGACGAGACCGTAGGACAACGCACAGTCGAATTGCAGCCAGTCGCGGTCCGGCCGCATCCCGCCATAGCGGACGAGGTTTCGGGCGTCCTGATGGGAGAAGAGGTTCTCGCCGGTCGCCATCGGGCCGGGATAATGCCTGGCCAGTTCCGCCTGGAGGGCATAATCGAGCGGGTCGCCGGCCTCCTCGTACCAGAACAGGTCGTAGGGCGCCAAAGCCTTGGCATAGGCGACGGCGGTGTCCAGATCGAAGCGGCCATTGGCGTCGACGGCGAGCTTCTTGCCCGCGCCCGTCACAGCGATCACGGCCTCGATCCGGCGCAGATCGTCGGCGAGACTGTCGCCGCCGATTTTCATCTTCACCACCGAATAGCCCATATCGAGATAGCCGCGCATCTCGTCCTGGAGGGCGGCATCGTCCTTACCCGGATAGTAGTAGCCGCCGGCGGCGTAGACGAAGACCTTTTCGTCCGGCGTGCCGTTGCCGTAGCGCAGGGCGAGCAACTTGAAGAGCGGCACGCCGGCGATCTTTGCCGCGGCGTCCCACACCGCCATATCGACCGTGCCGACCGCGACCGAGCGCTCGCCGTGACCGCCGGGCTTCTCGTTGGTCATCATGGTCCGCCAGATCTTGTGTGGATCAAGATTGTCGCCGGCGTCGGTCAGAAGGTTCTCAGGCGCCGCTTCGGCCAGTCTCGGCAGGAAGCGCTCCCGCAGCAGGCCGCTCGCCCCATAGCGCCCATTGGAATTGAAGCCGTAGCCGACCACCGGCCTGCCGTTCTGCACGACATCGGTCACGACCGCGACGACGCTGGCCGTCATTTTGCTGAAGTCGATATAGGCGTTGCGGATTTCCGACGCGATCGGAACGACGACGTCGCGGATTTCGACGATCTTCATGGGGGTGTCCTTTTCGGCTCGCGAGCCTGGCTCCGCGGATTCCAGCCGAGCAAAATAGGGCGATCGCCGATAACTTGCAAATTTTGCGTATTTTCATGGCGCGGCACGGGCGGATAAGCTGAAGCGTGATTTGGCGCGGGCGGTACGGAATGCTACAGCTGCGGGCCCGGCGACCAAACTCAGGCGGCCGCCGGCGGGGCCTTAGTTCTTGTTCTTATGGAGTGAAAGGAAACCCATGCAGCTGACCGTTCTGGGTTGTGGCGACGCGTTCAGCGCCGGTGGCCGGCTGCCAAGCTGCTATCTCGTCGAAACCGGCGCCTCGCGTTTCCTGCTCGACTGCGGGCCGTCGATTTTGCCGGCTCTCAAACGCGCCGGTCTGTCCACGAACGATGTCTCGCAGATTTTCATCAGCCATCTGCATGGCGACCATTTCGGCGGCCTGCCGTTCCTGCTGCTGGATGCCATTTTCCCGAGCCGGCGCCAGGAACCGCTGACGCTGATCGGCCCGCCCGGTCTCGAAGCGCGCTTCCGGCTCGCATGCGAGGTGTTCTACCCCGGATCGCTGAGCATGACGCGCGCCTTCGATCTCAAATTCGTCGAACTCGACAAGAATGTGCGTCGTCAGATGGACGGGCTCGCGGTGACGCCGTTCGAGGTCCAGCATTTCTCCGGTTCCCCGTCCTATGCCCTGCGTTTCGAGATCGGGGACAAGGTTCTTGCCTATTCGGGCGATGCCGGCTGGTCGGATAACGTCGTGCTTGCGGGGGAGAATGCCGATCTCTATCTGATCGAGTGTTATAACTACGATCTGGCGATCACGATGCATCTCAACTATCTGAAAATTTCCGAGCAATTCGACCGGATCGGCGCCGGGAAGCTGCTCCTCACCCATATGAGCGACGCCATGCTTGCTCGGAGCGGCGACGTCGACCTGACCCGCTGTATCCTTGCGGAAGACGGGCTGGTGGTCCAAATCTAAGCCAATGACTCCGCCGATCACCCAGGCGCCCGGCCGGACGCTGGACGCCCTGCTCAACGATATTCGCGCCTGTCGCGTGTGCCGCGACACCGCGCGTGGCGCGCCTCTTCCGCATGAGCCGCGCCCGGTGCTGCGCGTCAGCACCACCGCGCGGCTGTGCGTTTGCAGCCAGGCGCCGGGAACGCGCGTGCACGCCTCGGGGATGCCGTTTACCGACCCGTCCGGCGACCGTCTGCGGTCGTGGATGGGGGTGTCGCCAGAGGAATTCTACGATGTCAGCCGCATAGCCATCGTGCCGATGGGCTTCTGTTTTCCGGGGCTGAACGACAAGGGCGGCGACCTGCCGCCGCGTCCCGAATGCGCGCCGACCTGGCAGAGCGAGGTGTTCGCGGCATTGCCGCAATTCGAGCTGGTGCTGCTGGTCGGCCATTACGCGCAGCGCTGGCATCTGGGGAGCCGCGTGAAGCCGAGCTTGACCGAAACCGTCGCCAACTGGCGCGATTACGCGACCGGCGCGGGCGGCACCCGCTATCTGCCGATGCCGCATCCATCCTGGCGCAACAATGGCTGGCTGAGGCATCATCCGTGGTACGAGGCGGATGTGCTGCCGTTTCTGCGGAAGGAAGTCCGCGGACTCCTGGATAGGGGTTAGACGTACAAGCGGAATGGAAAGCGGGCCCGCGAAGGCCCGCTTTCCAGTATTTTCCGCATTACTGCTTCGGCGTCAGGGCCTGCATGGTCTTGCTTTCGCAGGCGACGGTCATTTCTTTTGCCGAAATCCGTCCGTGTCGACATTGGTGTCGATCGTCCCACGGCCCTCGATTTCAGCCTGGCTGATATAGTGGTCCTGGTTGACGTCGAGCGCGGTCACGTCCGACACGCATTCCTGCGGCGAGGTGTAGGCGCTGCTCTGAGCATTGGCAACGCAGGACAGTCCAAGGATCATCGCGGCGGCAAGGCTGGCTTTCATCGCGTTCATGTCGTTTCCCTTTCGCGAATTTTGTGTGTTGGATCAATCATCCACTCGCCAGTCAACGGCACCTCGGACGATGTTGTTCCTCGAAAGGTGCGCCGTGTGCTGATGACGGGGGTCACCATAAAGTGAGCTGGAAGCGGAGCTTGAAATGCACAAAAGCGGGAACCCCGCATTGCGCGAGTGTTGCGGCGAGCCTGCTTGGTTCATATTCAAATATTGGAAATAAAATCTAACAGCGCTGGCCATTTCGGCCGAAGAGCCCTATTCTTCGCGTTCCGGGGCCTTCATGTGCAATTTTTTCCTAAGATGACCTGACATGCTCGACGCTGTCGATCTTAAAATCCTGAGCATTCTTCAGCGCGACTCCACCGTGTCGGTCGCCGACATCGGCAAGGAGGTGGGGCTATCCACGACGCCGTGCTGGCGCCGTATCCAGAAGCTGGAGCAGGAAGGCGTGATCGATTCGCGGGTCGCCCTGCTGAACCCGAAAAAGGTCAATGCCGGCGTCACCGTGTTCGTGGCGATCACCACCGCCGAGCACAACATCGAATGGCTGGAGCGCTTCCACGCCGCCTTGCATCATTTTCCGGAGATCGTCGAAGCTTACAGAATGAGCGGCCAGGTCGATTATCTGCTGCGCGTCGCCGTTCCCGATATCGAGAGCTACGACCGGTTCTACAAGCAGCTTATCAGCCGCATCCCGCTGACCGATGTCAGCTCCAGCTTCGCCATGGAGCAGATCAAATACACGACCGCCTTGCCGCTCGACTTCGCCGAGAAGAAGCTGAAAGAGGTTACTGGTTCAAGGGAATGACGTTGGACGGCCCGCCGCCTCCGCCCTCTTCCTCGTCCGTTTCCGGCTTTCCGCCGAGGCGCCGCGCCGTCTCCCAATAGGCGGTCAGCCGGCCCGCCAGCGATGACGGCTTTTCCGCGAGCAGCCGCGCGCCGACGTCGAGCGCCGTCGAGCGCAGGTCGTCCTGCCGCCGCCGGCAGAGTGCGAGATAGGCATCGACATCGTCGCGACTGACGAAACCGGCCGTCTTGCTCCGTAGAAACTGGGCGAGGACGTAAAGGTCGTGGTCCTCGCCGAGGAATTCGGACAGGTCACGGGCCAGCGCAATCTGCGGCCTGAGCGCTTTCGGCCAGCCGGGGCCGACCAGCAGCAATTGCCGCCAATGGCGCTGCACAAATTTGCGCCAGCGATGGAAATCTTCATCCTCGCCCGACTCGTAAGCGCGGCGAAAGGCGCGGCGGGCCTTGCGGTAATCGCTCTCGATCGTCGACGCGAGCGCGCGGAACTGGTCCTTTTCCAGCTGCATGTCGGCAAAGGACGCGCGCGCTTCCTTGAGCAGTTCGCAAGCCTTGGTATTCTTGCCCGCACCGAGACGCTTTTCGGCTTCGTCGCGCTTGGCTTCCAGATGCGCCCCGAGCGCGCCGGCCATAGGCCCCTGCCCTACCCGTTCGTCGTAAGCGGCGAGCTTGGTCATGGTCTCGATCATCGCCTGGATATCGCGAACGCCGGACAGCAAGCCGGCGATTTCCTTGATCCGCTGCTCGTCGCGTTCGAAATCGGCCTTGCGCATCGCGCCTTTGCACAGATGCAACAGTGCCCTGAGACGCTTCATCGCCTTTCGTGTTTCGTGCACCGCATCAGCATTTCTGCGCTTGGCGCAAAGCTTGGAAATTGCGCGGTCGATCTGCTCCGTTCCGGCCTGCCTGACGCTTTCGGTCAGACCGATTTCTGGGGCGAGGCGAAAAACCATGACTTTCAATTACCAGGAAACACAAATTCATCGTCATCAGGATAATGGCAATAATGCCGGGAGGCTAGCGCGTCAAACGGGTACCTTGCGATCGGTCCGATTATGAGGCAGCCAGCCAGTCGCGCACGCGGGCCTCGGGGTCGGGATGCTTGATGACGTCGGTGACCACGGCGATGCTGTCGGCCCCGGCGGCAAAGACCGCGGGCGCGCGCTCCAGCGTTATGCCGCCGATGGCCACCAGCGGGCAGCGGATCAGCCGCTTCCATTCGCCGATCCTGTCCAGACCCTGCGGGGCGTATTTCATCACCTTGAGGGTGGTTTCATAGATCGGCCCGAGCGCGACATGGTCGGGCGACGCGGCCAGCGCGATCTCCAGCTCCTCAGGCGTATGGGTGGAGATGCCGAGCCGGATGCCCGCCTTGCGGATCGCGGCGAGATCGGCGTCGACCAGATCTTCCTGGCCGAGATGCACGAATTCCGCGCCGAGGTCGATGGCCTCGCGCCAGTAATCGTTGACGACCAGCGTGCAGCCATGGCGGCGGCAGGTGTCGAGCGCGGCGGCGATCTGCGCCCGGATCTCGGCCTCGCCCGCATCCTTGACGCGGAGCTGCACCGCCTTCACCCCGAGCGGCACGATCCGTGCGACCCAGGCGGCGTCGGGGACGATGGGATAGAAGCGGTCAAGCATCGCCGAACTCGAAGAATGGGGTGCCCGCGACCGGCGTCGACGGCGTCGCCATGTTCCGGCGCGGCATCAGCCCCGCCTCGAAGCCCTGGCGGCCGGCGCGGACCGCTTCGGCGAAAGCGGCGGCCATTTTCGGCGGATCGATGGCCTTGGCGACGGCGGTGTTCAGCAGCACGGCGTCATAGCCCATTTCCATGGCGGCGGCCGCATGGGACGGGGCGCCAAGCCCGGCATCGACGACCAGCGGGATGTTGGGGAAATAGGCCCTGAGGCTCTCCAGGCCGGTCGGATTGTTGATGCCCTGGCCCGATCCGATCGGCGACGCCCACGGCATCAGCACCTCGCAGCCGGCGGCGAGCAGCTTGTCGGCGGCGCTGAGGTCCTCGGTGGTATACGGGAAGACCTTGAAGCCCTCGCGGCTCAGCGTCTCCGCCGCCTCGACGAGGCCGAACAGGTCCGGCTGCAGCGTGTCGTCATTGGCGATCACCTCCAGCTTCACCCAGGGCGTGTCGAACAGCTCGCGCGCCATCATCGCGGTGGTGATCGCCTCCCGTGCCGTCCTGCATCCGGCGGTGTTGGGCAGCACACGAACGCCGAGCGACTGCACGAGGCTCCAGAATTGCTGGCCGGTGCGGTCCTTGGCGCCCTCGCGGCGCAGCGACACGGTCACCACATCCGCGCGCGCCGCCTCGACCGATCGCCGGAAGACGTCCGGCGATGGGTAAAGCGCGCTGCCCAGGATCAGCCGCGACGAGAATGTCTCTCCGTAAAATTCCACCATGCGCTCAGCCCCCCTGCCTCGGGGCGACGATCTCGACGCGGTCGTCCTCGCGGATGAGGGTTTCCGGGCGCGCGGCCGCGGGCACGAACGCGCCGTTCAGAGCCGTTGCCACCTTCGCCTCGCCATAGCCCAGCGTCGCGCAAAGCTCGGCCATGGTTTCAGCCCGCGTTAGCTGGGGTTCGCCGTTCACTGTGATCTTCAATGATGACATCCGATCTTGTCGCCTCACCCATAATATAGTCGGCAAGGAGCCGCGCGAGAACCGGTGCGAGCAAATAGCCGTGCCGGTAAAAGCCATTGACGTGAATATGGCGGCCGCGAACGACGATTTTCGGGACATTGTCGGAGAAAGAGGGCCGCAATCCGGCGGAAAAGCCTTCGATCCGCGCCTCGCCGAATGCCGGATGCAGCGTATAGGCGAGGCCGAGCAGGTCGAGCGCGGAGCGCACGGTCGCGGCGCGGCGGTCCTCGCTTTCGATTAGAGTTGCGCCGATCATGAACCGGTTGCCGGCCCATGGCACGACATAGAGCGGAAAGCGGGGGTGCAGCAGCCGGACCGGCCGGGCGAGCGCGATTTCGTCGGTCTCCACGACCAGCATCTCGCCGCGCACGCCGCGCAGATCGGCCAGGTCGCCGGCCGCGCCCATGCCCCGGCAGTCGATGAGGTAGTCGCAGTCGGCGGGGATGACGCCATCCCAATCGACGCCGAATGCAACCTGCGCCCCGGTCTCCTGCGCCGCCAGCAGCAGCGCGCGCAGCGCCGGGGCCGGCTCGATGTGCGCTTCGGTCGGATAAAACAGCCCTTTGGCAAAACGGCCGGCGAGCGCCGGCTCCAGCTCGGCGATCGCACCTCCGTCCAATGTCTCGAAATGAGACGTCATGCGGGCGAAGCGGCCGAGCTCGGGCAGGTCACGGGCCGTGGCGACCACGAGGCTGCCGTTCCGGCGAATGTCGGGATAGACCTCCTGCCACAGGGCGAAGCTGTCCGCGCCCAGCTCGGCAACGATCGGCTCGGCGCCCTCGCTTTCGCAATAAGGCGCGATCATCGCACCGGCAAGGCCGCTCGCTGCGTCGGCGAAGGGGGCGGCCGATTTGTCGATCAGCCGGACGCTGTGGCCGGCGCGCGTCGAGCGTCACCGCCTGCCAGAGGCCGGAAATGCCCGCGCCGACAATGAGAATGCTGGCCATGATCCGCTTTCGGTCGCCTTGAGATCTCGGCTCATCACAGGGCAGAGCCCGCGACGCGTCAAGCTTTCATAACCGCGCATCCGCCATGCAATTGTGCCGCGCCTGCCCGCGCGTTTCTCCGATCATGTGCAGATCCGTCGTCCAGCGAAGGCTGAGAGATCGGCCGGACGTCCCATCCGGGCCGAGGGAAAGGGAGCAGGCAGGGTCGATGGGTGAAGCGCCCTGTCATTCGGGGGGGCGATGACTGCCGGGCTTTCAGCTTTGCACAGGACGCTGCACCTTGCTGCGCATAAGCTCTTCGCGGGGACAGACCCTGCCTGCTCGTTACGTGCCGTCAGCGGAGAGGGGGATCCGTGAGCGGCGGTTGAACATCGACCGAGGGGGAACTTACTGCGTCGTTGTTCTGTGTATGTTCTAGAAAAATCCGACCGAGTCGTCAAGCGGAAATGAGCACAAAAAGAGAACATAAGGAATCGTGCTTAGCGATCGTCGCCTGGCCATCGGTAACGGCTGACGCGAAAAAGCCAGTCCAAGGAAGGTTGGACTGGCTTCTTAGACAGGGGGGAAGAAAGTCACGAGGCTTTCCTGCTTGCCCGACCCGATTGCGTTGCACAAGCCGGATCGGGACGCCTGGAACGTGACCGTCGACCACGGGGATAATTCATGCAAAATCCGGCGATGCCTAGCGCCAAGGTGATCCGCTGCCGGCGCCGCGAGAATCGCGTGGCGCGAGAATCACACCTGCTGAAATATCGCTCAATTCAGGGGCGGAATGGTCAAGGCCGCGGCGTCCGTTTCATAGGCAAACCCGATGCCCGCAGGGCGCGCGTGGCCGAACGGCACGCTACAGCCCGATATGGCTGTCGCTCATGGTTCTGTTCGACCCCGGAACATAGGCGTCGAAAGCCGCCCAGAACTGGTCGCGGATCTCGTCGCGTTCCTGGAGCAGTTCGTGCTTGGCTCCCGAGACGACGAGCAGCTTGCAGGTCTTGGCCCGAGTTGCGAAGTTCTCGATCGCGCGGGTCGAGACGACGACCTCGTTGCCGGCGGCGACGATCAGCAGCGGCACCCGAACGGACGAGGCGAAGCCGAACGCGTTGATCTGCATGATCGAGCGCGACGCCGCCTGGAGCCAGCCGACCGTCGGCGATCCGAGGCCGAGCCACGGAGCGGCCTTCAGGACGTCGCTGACGCGCTGATAGCGCAGCGGATCGCTCGTCAGCTTGCTCTCGTCGAAGGGTTGCAGTTCCCAGGGCTGCGGTTTGCCGCCGGGGACATAAAGGTCGCCGAGGCCGACGAGCACCTGCGCCTCGATGAACAAGCGCAGCATCGGCGAGCGCGTCAGCTCCGGCAGGATGTCGATCATCGGAGCCGAGAGGATGATCCGGTCGAACCAGCAGACCTTGGTCAGCGCCGAGCGCAGCAGAATGTGCCCGCCCATCGAATGCGCCATGCCGTAGAACGGCGCCGGGCAGTCGGGCAGCACGATCTCGCTCATGAACTGGCCGAGGTCGCGGTCGAAATCGCCGAAATCCTCGACATGGCCTTTGCGTGGATTCTTCAGCAGCCGGTCCGAGCCGCCCTGGCCCCGCCAGTCCATCGTGGCCACGGCAAAGCCGCGCTGGCGCAGGTCGCTGATGGTCTCGAAATATTTCTCGATGAATTCGCCGCGCCCGCCGAACAGGCAGACCGTGCCGTGCGCCTTGACCGCCGTGCGCGGCCAGAGCGTGTAGCGTATCGTCAGGCCGTCGCGCGTTGCGAAGGTTCCCGGAACGGCGCCGCTGGGGATCGGATTGCGCGCTATGCCGACAAGTTCGGTGGTTGGAGTCATGATGGTGTTCTCATTTGCGTCCGGGACCATAGCCCTTGGCAGTGCGCCGCTCAAGCGGATGCGTCGCCCGTCCGGCCGCCGTGCATTTTTCTTCCAAGCTCGGGTGCGTCGATCCCTCTTGAAACCGGTTTCGCCGCTCCCAAATGATGGAATGCACGCCGCAATGGGTGCACCAGTTGTAAAAAAGGCCCGGCCGTCAGGCGGGTCGGTTCATGTCGCTTCAATCGGAGGATATGTGATGAGACGTTTCGACTTTTCCCCGCTTTATCGTCAGACCATCGGTTTCGAGCATCTTGCCAATCTGATCGAGCAGCTTGCCACGACCGAAGGTGACAATGGTTTTCCGCCCTACAATATCGAGCGCCTCGCCGAGAACGAGTACCGCATTACCATGGCCGTCGCCGGCTTCTCCAATAACGACCTGAATATCGAGGTCAAGGAAGGCACGCTGACCGTTCGCGGCGAGAAAACCGCCGATGACAAAGGCCACGAATATCTGCACCGCGGCATTGCCGCGCGCAATTTCGAGCGCCGCTTCCGCCTTGCCGACCATGTCGAAGTCAGTGGCGCCTCACTTGAAACCGGCCTGCTGCATGTCGATCTGAAGCGTGAGATTCCGGAAGCGTTGAAGCCCCGGACCATCAAGATCGACCAGCCGGCGAAGAACGGCAGCGAGCGCCTTCTCGAAGGCGAGACGAAGAAAATAGCAGTCAACGCGTAACGACTCCCGCCCCCCGGATAGTCGTTAAGCCGGCCCCGCCTCTTCTCCCCTGGAGGCGGGGCCATTTTTTTAGGAACTGGGATGCGAAGAGAATGAAGAAGCCAATGAAGAAGCCGTTGACGCGCTTATGAAGCGCGTGGCGTCATCGCCGCCGCCGCGCAAAGAAAATAAATCTGTCGGTAAGAAATCCGAGATGCAGAATAAAGGTTGAAAACATCTATTGTATACATCTTATCCGAAAATAATCGGGTAATTTCCTCATTATGGCACATGAGCCTTCGGCTCACAGACTTAGAGGGAATTGCTAAATGTCTGAGAGAGATGACAAAAAGGCGATGCTACCCAAAATCATGGGCAATCATGTCAACGAAGACGAAAGCGGGAACGTCTGTCTCAACGATTTATGGGGGATCGCCGGACGGCCAGATCATCTTCGTGCTACGAACTGGCATAGGCAAAAGCGGACGCGTGCATTAGAGGCGGCGCTTCAAGACCGCATTATGTTTTTAAAACATAATGGGGAAGAAGATGCAGACAATTCAACGTATTATGTGACCGGACGGGGCAACGCAAGCAGGACATATGCTCACCCGGTTCTGGCGCTCGCATACGCAGAAGACCTTCTTCCAGCGCTTGGTGTGGAAGTCAGAGAAGTCTTCCTCCGCTATCGAGCCGCAGATATTGGCTTAGCGAATGACATCCTTGATCGCATTGCTGCTCAAGTCCGCGATGACGAACAGCGGCTGATGGCTCGCGATGAAATCGTCAAAAATAACAAAAAGATCGCAGCTCATGGCAAAAAAGCAGGGTGCGAACGCGGATGGGAATACGCTGAGCTGCACAATTCCGGCTATCGCGGACTTTACAATGGTCTGGATGAGGCGGGCATACATGACTTAAAGAAGCTCACGAAAAGCCAGAAAATTCTTGACCACATGACCATTGCAGAAAGTGCTGCAAATCTATTCCGCGTGACACAGGCTGATCTTGCGATGAAGGCTCGACCTCCAAAAACGCCAGCTCAAGCATGCAAAATGGCCTATGAAGCCGGAGTCATTACAAGACAGGCAGCAAAGGAAATCAGCGGCGTCATGCCGGAGGATATGCCGGTTGCGGAAAGCATCAAGGATGTGAAAAAACGGCTGGAAATCAATAAGCCGCTATTGCCACCCCGTGACGACTAAACCGCCAATCCTCGCCAGCGGCCCGATAACCCCGGTCATCCAGCCGGGTCGAATGGGTTTGTCAACCGTGCATCGCCATTTTTTTAGCGCCGCGAGAACGCCGCGACCAGCTCCACATGCGCCGAGTAGACGAACTGATCGATGGGCACGATGCGCCCCAGCGTGAAGCCGCCATCGATAAGGACGCGGGCGTCCTTGGCGAAGCTCATCGGGTTGCAGGAGACGGCGGCGACTTTGCCGACCTTCGACTTCGCCAGCGCCTTTGCCTGCTGAAGCGCGCCGGCGCGAGGCGGGTCGAAGACGACGGCGTCGAAGGCTTTCAGCTCCATCGGGGACAGCGGCTCGCGGGCGAGGTCCCTTGCGAGCGTCTTGATCGGCTTGAGGCCCTGGGCATGACGCGCGCCGGCGTCGAGTGCGGCAAGCAGCCGCCGGTCCAATTCGACGGCGGTCACGGAGGCGCGGCGCGCCAGGGCGAAGCTGAACGGGCCGAGCCCGCAATAGAGGTCGGCGACCTTGCGCGCCTTGCCGACAGCTTCGACGACCAGGGCCGCCATCTCCCGTTCGGCATCAGCAACGGCCTGAAGGAATGCGCCCGGCGGCAGCTCCACCGAGGCACCGGCAACGCCGATTTTCGGCGCGCCGAAGCTGATCAGCGGATCGCCGGCAAGCGTCAGCCGGACGATGCCGAGCGTTTCCGCAGCCTCGCCATGGGTCGGCGTGATCGTGGCGAGCCGGCCTTTCACCCCATCGATGTTGACGTCGAGGCCGTTGTCGCAGGCGGTGACCAGCACCCGCACCTCACCCGGCGGCAGCAGCTCCGATAGCAGCGCGCGAAGTCCCGGCATCGCTTTTTCCAAGGCCGGCAACAGCACCGGACATTCCAGAAGATCGATGATGTCGTGGCTCTGGGCGCGGCGAAAGCCGAGCGTGAGCGCGCCGCCAGTTTTTTGCGCGGCGAAGGTGGCGCGGCGGCGGGAGCGGGGGCCGAAGATGCGCACCGGGTCGACCTCGGCCTCGATGCCTTCCATGCTGAGCGCCTCGGAGATGCGCTGCCGCTTCCACTCGGCGTAAGCGTCCCGCGCCAGATGCTGGACGCTGCACCCGCCGCATTCGCCGAAATGCCGGCAGATCGCCTCGGTGCGCTCCGGCGCGGCGGCGAGGATGCCGGTCAGCGCCGCGCGGCTGCCTTCGACATCCGCATCGACGCGCTCGCCGGGGAGAGCGAACGGCACATAGACCGGCCCGGCCTCGGTATCGGCGATGCCGTCGCCCTGATTGCCGAGGCGTGATATCGTCAGTTCACGGCGCATAGCTGGCTCCGATCAGGAATTCGCGGTTGCCGGACTGGCCTTCGATCGGCGAAGGCATGGTGCCCTCGACCCGCCAACCGGGTTGCGCCGAGAAGAACGCCGCGATGCCGGCGAGCGCGGCGTCCCGCGCCGCATCGTCCCTGACGACGCCGCCCTTGCCGACATGCTCGCGGCCGACTTCGAATTGCGGTTTAACGAGCGCCACCGCCCAGGCGCCCGGCGCGGCGAAGGCGAGGCCCGCGGGCAGGACCTTCAGCAGCGAGATGAAGCTGACATCGGCGACAATCGCATCGACGGGGGCGGCAATCGCCTCCGGGCCGAGCCGCCGTGCATCGGTCGCTTCCAAATTCCGGACGCGGGGATCGGCAGCGATATCGGGATGAAGCTGGCCCGTGCCAACGTCGACGGCGTAAACCTGCCGCGCGCCGCGCCGCAGCAGCACCTGGGTGAAACCGCCGGTCGAGGCGCCAAGATCGAGCGCGGTCCTGCCGCCGCAGTCGAAGCCGAACGCATCGAGCGCCGCCTCCAGCTTCAGCGCGCCGCGCGATACGTAACCGCTCCAGGCTTCGTGAACGGCAATATCGGCGTCTGCAAGAAAATCGGCGCCGGGCCGGGTCTCGACCGCGCCGCCGACGGTCACCGCACCGCGCTTGATCAGGTCCCGTGCCCGCGACCGGGTCGGCGCGAGGCCACGGAGCGTGAGAAGCTGGTCGAGACGGATCTTTTGCCGGTCGGTCATCGCAT
Source organism: uncultured Alphaproteobacteria bacterium (assembly GCA_963727575.1). GTDB lineage: Bacteria > Pseudomonadota > Alphaproteobacteria > Rhizobiales > Rhodomicrobiaceae > JAHQVI01. Next base: position 116,185 of record CAVSIA010000020.1, on the reverse strand, counting down.
AGGCGGCGCCCGGCGCGGTCAGGACGCGGAGCCGAGCTGCTCCTGGACGGATCTGGTGCGCTCGGTGACGACGTCGCCGGTATGTTTGGTCGAGACCGTTTCGATCAGCGCGATCCAGCATTCCTCGGCGGCGACCGGATTGTGCATCACGCCCTTGGGCACGACATGGAAGTCGCCCGCCTCAAGCGTCACCGCGCCGTCTTCATACTGAATGACGAGCTGGCCCTTGACGATAAAGAACAGCTCGTCCTCCTCGTCATGCTTGTGCCAGACCAGTTCGCCCTTCAGCTTGGCGACTTTGACGAACTGATCGTTGACCTGGCCGATGATGCGGGGCGACCAGAACTCGCTGACCTTGTCCAACTCGCGCCGGAGATTGACGGCTTGTCTTCATGCGCGATCTCCCTCAGGCGCGGATGTCGCCGCCGGTCGCCTTCTTGACCTCGGCGATGATCCGCGAGGATACCGCATCGATCTGCTCGTCGGTCAGGGTTTTCTCGCGCGGCTGCAGCGTCACTTCGATCGCCAGCGACTTGCGCCCCTCGCCGAGGCTGGGGCCTTCGAAAATGTCGAACACCGAGACATTGCTGATCAACGCTTTGTCCGCGCCCTGCGCCGCGCGGAGGACGTCGCCGGCGAGCACGTCGGTACCGAGCACGAAGGCGAAGTCGCGGCGCACGGGGTGCAGGTCGGTCATGTCGAGCGGCGGCTTGGCGCTCGACTTGCGGCGCGACACCGGGATGGCTTCGGGGAAGACTTCGAAGGCCGCGGCCGGGCCGTCGAGGTCGAGGGCGCGCAGCGTGTTGGGATGCAGCTCGCCGAAATAGCCGAGGATATTTTTCGGCCCGAGCCGGATGACGCCCGGAGCGGCCCGGATGGAACCAGCCCGGCGTCTCGCGCGCGATCTGTACCTTGCCCGGCTCCAGGCCGAGCGCGGCAATGAGCGCAAGCGCATCGGCCTTGGCGTCGAACAGGTCGACCGGTTTGGCCGCGCCGTCCCAGCGCCGCCCGCCGCCGGCGAGCCTGGCCGTGCCGATGCGGATGCCCGACGCGGCGATGCGCTGGTCCTCCGGCTTGTCGCCGCGATAGACTTGGCCGACTTCGAATAGCGCGATGTCGCCGAAGCCGCGATTGGCGTTCTGACGCGCGGCCGCGGCGAGGCCGGCAAGCAGACTCGGGCGCATCACCGCCATTTCCGTCGAGATCGGATTGGCCAGTTCCAGCTCGGGCTGTCCGCCGCCGAACAGCTCGGCATCGGGCCGCGGAATGAACGACCAGGTGACCGCCTCGACGAGCCCGCGACCGGCGAGCACCCGGCGCGCGCGCGCAGTGCGCTTCTGTCCCTCGGTCATCACCGGCCGCGTCACGCCCGGCGCACGCTCCATCGGCGTGACCGGCACGCGGTCGACGCCGGCGATGCGGATCACCTCCTCGACGAGGTCGGCGCTGCCATGCACATCGGGACGCCAGCTCGGCGTGGTCACGCTCAGCTCGGCGCCGGAGCCCTCGATCGTGTAGCCGAGCTTCTTCAGCGGCCCGACGATGTCCGCCGTTTTCAGCTTCAGGCCGGTCAGCTTTTCGACGCGCGCCGGATCGAAGGCGATCACCCTGGTCTGATCCGGCTCCTGCCCGGCCATTTCCAGCTCGCTGACCTCGCCGCCGCACATCTCCATGATCATCTTCGCGGCAAGATTGACGCCGGGACGGACCGATTGCGGGTCGATGCCACGCTCGAAGCGGAAGCGCGCGTCGGAATGGATGCCGTAGCGGCGGCCGGTCCGGGCGGTGCGGATCGGATCGAAATAGGCGGATTCGATGAGGACGTTCACCGTCGCCTCGGTGCAGCCGGTCTCCTCGCCGCCCATGATGCCGCCGAAGCCGAGCACGCGGCCGTCATCGGCAATGACGCAGGCTTCGCCGTCGACCTCATATTCTCGGCCGTCGAGCGCGAGGAAGCTCTCGCCCGTCTTGCCGAGGCGGGCCTGGATGGCGCCATGAACCTTGTCCGCGTCGTAGACGTGAAGCGGGCGGCAGCGGTCGTAGGAAATGTAGTTGGTGACGTCGACCAGCGCGTTGATCGGGCGCAGGCCGATCGCGCGCAGGCGCTTCTGCATCCATGCGGGCGACGGGCCGTTCTTGACGCCGCGGATATAGCGCCCGGCGAATGACCGGGCAGGCATCGGCGTCGTCTTTGCCGAAGTTGCAGGTCGATCTTGATCGGGCTGGCGAACTTGCCCTTGTCCGGTGAAGCCCTCGTCTTCCTTCTTCAGCTTGCCGAGGCCGAGCGCCGCCAGGTCGCGGGCAATGCCGCGCACGCCGAGACAGTCGGGCCGGTTCGGCGTCACCGAGACGTCGATCACCGGATCGGCCATGTCCATGACGTCGATATAGCGCTCGCCGATATGGTCGGCCGCGCGGTCGGGCAGCTCGATGATGCCGGTGTGCTCGTCGGAAAGCTGCAATTCGCGCTCGGAGCACAGCATGCCCCACCGATTCGACGCCGCGGATCTTGGCCTTGCCGAGCGTGAAATCGGTGCCGGGAATATAGACGCCGGGCGCGGCGAATACGCCGATCAGCCCGGCGCGGGCGTTCGGCGCGCCGCAGACGACCTGGACGACGCCCTTGCCGGTATCGACCTTGCAGACGCGCAGCTTGTCGGCGTCCGGATGCTGCTCGGCCTCGACGACGCGCGCGACGGTGAAATCCTTCAGCGTCTCGGCTGGGTTCTCGATGCTCTCGACCTCGAGGCCGGCCTGGATCAGCCCGTCATGGATCGCATCGAGCGAGGCGGTGGTATCGAGATGGTCTTTAAGCCAGTTCAGCGTGAATTTCATCGGATTGACCCGTCGGGCGTAGAAAGGCGGCGCGGCGCCGCAGACATTGATCGAAGGCGAGGCCGGCGGTTATTGGGACAGGCCGCCGGCAAGGCTCGGCACGTCGAACGGCAGAAAGCCGTAATGCTTCAGCCAGCGCAGGTCGGCGCCGAAGAAGGAGCGCAGATCGGGGATGCCGTATTTGAGCATGGCGATGCGGTCGAGCCCCATGCCGAAGGCGAAGCCCTGATATTTCTCCGGATCGAGCCCGCAGGCAGAGATCACGTTCGGATGTACCATGCCGCTGCCGGCGATTTCCAGCCACTCGCCCGGCTTGCCGATCGCCTCGGCGCCGATGTCGATCTCCATCGACGGCTCGGTAAACGGGAAGTGCGACACGCGCAGGCGCATACGCAGCTCGTCCACCTCGAAGAACGCCTTGCAGAACTCCGCGAACAGCCATTTGAGGTGGCCCATATGGGTCGCCTCGTCGATGACCAGCGCCTCGATCTGATGGAACATCGGCGTGTGCGTCTGGTCGCTGTCGCTGCGATAGACGCGTCCTGGCGCGATGATCCGGATCGGCGGCTTCTGCGCCAGCATGGTGCGGATCTGCACGGGGCTGGTGTGGGTGCGCAGCACGAGACGCGACCCGTCCGGCCGCGGGTTCAGATAGAAGGTGTCGTGCTCCTGGCGAGCGGGGTGCTCTTCCGGGATGTTCAGCTTGGTGAAATTGTAGTCGTCCGTCTCGATGTCCGGACCTTCGGCGACCGCGAAGCCGAGATCGGCGAAGATCGCCGTGATCTCGTCCCAGACCTGGCTGAGCGGATGGATGCGGCCTTCGTTCTGCGGGCCGATGGCGACCGGCAGGGTGACGTCGGCAAGCTCCGTCTCCAGCCGCTTGGCCAGCGCTTCCTCGTGCAGCACGGATTTGCGCGCATCGAGCGCCTGGCTGACCTCGTCCTTGACCGCGTTGATGGCCTGGCCGAAGCTGCGCCGCTCATCGGGCGGCGAGCCGGCCGAGCGTTTTCAGCAGCGCCGTGACGCTGCCGTTCTTGCCGAGCGCACCGACGCGCAGATCCTCCAGCCCGGCCAGATCCGCCGTCTCTCCGATCCGCGCCAGCAAGTCCTTCTTCAGCTTCTTCAGATCGCTCTCTGATGCCGCCGCTACCGCATCCATGAGCCTCTCCAATGGCGATTGCGATCTTGCGAGAGGCGATTTCCAGCCCCTTGCAAGATGCGGATATCCGGCGTCCGCCACAGCGTTGGCTGCAGAGACGCCCGAGCCTGAATGATGACTAGGCGGCCTGTACGGCTGCCTGAGCGCGCTCGACCAGGGCCTTGAAGGACTCCGGCTCGTGCACGGCGAGATCGGCCAGGATTTTGCGGTCGACCTCGATACCGGCCTTGTTCAGGCCGTCGATAAATCGGCCATAGGTCAGACCCAGCTCGCGGGCGGCGGCATTGATTCGCTGGATCCACAGCGCGCGGAAATTGCGCTTCTTGGTCCGGCGATCGCGATAAGCGTACTGCCCGGCCTTCTCGACGGCCTGGCGCGCGATGCGGATGGTGTTCTTGCGGCGGCCGTAAAAGCCCTTGGCCGCTTTCAAGACCTTCTTATGGCGAGCGTGGGTGGTAACGCCCCGTTTCACTCTCGACATGACGATGCTCCTTCAGGGAATGGCAAATTGGCGACGGTCGCGCGATCAGGACGCGCTGTAAGGCATGAACTGCTTCACGATTCTCGCATCGGGCTCGCTCAGCACGGCGGTGCCGCGCGCCTGACGGATGAATTTCTTCGTGCGCTTGATCATGCCGTGCCGTTTGCCTGCCTGGGTGAACTTGACCTTTCCGGTCGCCGTCACCTTGAAGCGTTTTTTGACACCGCTCTTGGTTTTCAGCTTGGGCATTTTGCTTCCTTTCAAAATAGACCCGCCCGGCGACTTGACCGGGCGCTCAATATTCTCGCTTAGCGGAGAAGCGTTTCGGAGCCGCCACGGCATGCCCTTACGCCGGGCGGCTCTGCGCGATGCAACTTACGAGCAATTTTTCAGCCGCGCAAGAGGGCGATATCGCCGCTCAGCAGGCATTTTGCTGCGATTTGACCCTTACGAATTGTTAATTTTGTGCTATGAGAAGAGAGGGTGAGGTCAAGAGAGGCGATCCGGTACGCTGGGGTGCCGCTTTGTTTCTTTATCACCCTGTTGCTTTGTTGATCGCCGCATCCGATGAATTCGGCGATCGAGGACTGCAGCATCGGCAACACATCAGATTGCGGTCTCAAGCGCCGAGTTTCTCGTAAGAGGCTCGGCGCTTTTTTGGTGCCTGTGACTTGGCGCTTTAGAGCGGCCGCCCGATTATCGGGACCGGCTGTGCCGCTCTATCTGTTTGTCCTGGCATTGGATTTGCCCGAAAACCGCTTCGCATCCCCGCCACCGCGAGGACATGGCTTTCGATCCGATGCTTGAGAGCCTGTCGCGTTCCGACGGAATCGGAACGCTGCTCCATCTGGTTCTTCCGACGCGTGTTTTACCCGGAAACCGGTTCCCACTTATCGGAACACGCTTTAGCGTGGCGCCAGGATCATGATCATCTGGCGCCCTTCGAGCCTCGGCTCAAGTTCGACCTTGGCGAAGCCATCGGCTTCGTCCTTCAGCCGCAGAAGAAGCTGCATTCCAAGTTCCTGGTGCGCCATCTCCCGGCCGCGGAAGCGAAGGGTGACCTTCACCTTGTCGCCTTCGTCAAAGAACCGCTTCATCGCCTTGAACTTCACGTCATAATCATGCACGTCGATGTTCGGGCGAAGCTTGATTTCCTTGACCTCGACAGTCTTTTGCTTCTTGCGGGCCTCGGACGCCTTTTTCTGCGCCTGATATTTGTATTTGCCAAAGTCCATAATCTTGCAGACGGGCGGGTTCGAATTCCCGACCTCGACAAGATCGAGCCCTGCTTCCTCGGCACGCGCTATCGCGTCCTGCTTGGCGACGAGTTCGTGGTTGAGCCCTGAATCGTCAATGAGCTGGACTTCGCGAGCCGCGATCGCGTCGTTGATCCGCGGCCCTTCCTTGGTCGGCTCCGGTCTAAACGGTCTGCGAATGGGGATTTCTCCTTAATTGTTTCTACGAAAGTGGCCTTGCGCGCAGGGCTCCGCCTAACCTGTAGCGAATCCTGCGACGGTGTCACAGCTTAAAAAAATAAGATCAATACTCCGAGCAGGTAAGTCAAGAGGAATACGACTCGCTTCAAATAAACTAAACCGGAATTCTGCCTCCGGATTGCATAAAATCCTCATTTTCAGATGATCTGCGGTCAAAGTCGGTGGCAAGGCTACTACGAAGCAAGTCATCGTAGACTTGCAGTGTATGTTGCTGAAGCACCTCCTTGGAAAAGGACGCGGCAACATGACGGCGTGCGCGCTTGGCGATTGTTTCCGCCTGATGTTTCGGCAGGTCGAGCCCCGAGCGGACCCGATCGGCGAGCGCCGCCTCGTCTCCGGCCGGAAACGTCCACCCCGTCGCAACCGCGCCGCTGCCGTTCGCCTCGCCCTTGCCGATGGTCTCGGGCAGCGCGCCCAGCTCGCTGACGACAACCGGGCAGCCCATCGCCTGCGCCTCGATGGAAATCCGCCCGAACGCCTCCGGCTCGATCGATGGCACCACCGCGAGCGCTGCCGTCGCGAACGCGGCGGGCATGTCCTCGCAATGGCCGGGGAGCAGCACCCGCGCGGTCAGGCCAAGCTTGGCGATGCGGGCGTCCAGCTCGCTCCGATAGTCGGCGCGGCCCTGATCGTCGCCGGCGAGGATGAATACGACATCGTCGAATGCGGGGTCGGCGGCGATTTGCGCGGCAGCGCCGATGGTGGTCAACTGGCCTTTCCACCGCGTCAGCCGCGCCGCCTGGACGATCAGCCTCGCCTCGGGAGGAACGCCCCAGCGCGCTCGCAACGCCGCGATGCGTTCCGGGGCAACGGCGTCCGGCGCGAAGCGGGCGAGATCGACCGCGCGCTGGATCACCCGCAGCCTTTCGTCCGGGACGCCGTGCCGTGCCTTGACGATGCCGGCGGTGTAGTTGGAATTGGCGATGACCAGATCGCCGCGCGCCATGACGCCGTTATACCAGCCCTTGATGCGGTCTTTCTGATTGTAGATGCCGTGATAGGTGGTGACGAAGGGGACTTTGGCCCGCCGCGCCGCGAGAAGTGCGCTCCATGCCGGGGCGCGGCTGCGTGCGTGGACCAGGCTGATATTGCGATCGGCGATGAGTTTTTCAAGTTTCCGCGCATTGGCGAGGATCGCCAGCGGGTTCTTCACCGAGGCCGGAAAGCGGACCAGCTCGCCGCCGACCGCCGCCAGTTCGTCTTCCAGCCTGCCGCCCTCGCTGGCGATCAGTGCCACGCCGCCGGCCGCCACGATGGCTTGGCTGACCTCGATCACGGTACGCTCGGCGCCGCCGGCTCCGAGCGCCGGAATCACCTGAAGGATGACGGGCCCTGCTGACATCAGCGGAAGGGTGAGGCTGGAGGCGTTGGCATCTTGTCTCATGCATGGCAGATTGCGGCGAACGAGGCGCTATACCCGAAAGCTAATAGAGACATGAGCAACGCCGTGCAATTCCTTGATGTCACCGCCGAAGGACGTCCGGACAGAAAAATCGCCTATCTCCGCTCGCCGGGCCTCAGCGACGGCAGGCCGGGCGTGGTCTGGCTGTCCGGCTTCAAATCCGAAATGGTGAGCACCAAGGCGGCCGCGCTGGTCGAATGGGCCGTCCCTCGCGGGCTGGCTTGCCTGCGATTCGACTATTCCGGCCATGGCCAGTCGACCGGCCCCATCGAGGATTTCACCATCGGCGACTGGCTGGCCGAATCGCTCGCCTGCTTCGACCGGTTCACGCGCGGACCGCAAGTGCTGATCGGCTCCAGCATGGGCGGCTGGATCACGCTGCTCCTGGCGCGCGAGCTGATCCGGCGCGGCGAGGGCGACCGGCTCAGCGGCATCGTGCTGATTGCGCCCGCCTGGGACATGACCGAGGAGCTGATGTGGAAGGCGTTCCCGCCCGAGGCGAAGGCGGCGCTCGAGCGCGACGGCGTCTATTACGAGCCGTCCGAATATGGCGAGCCCTATGCGCTGACCAAGGCGCTGATCGAGGAGGGCCGCAACCATCTTCTGGCTGACAGCGGCCTGGATACCGGATGCCCGGTGCGGATTCTGCAAGGCTTGCGCGACCGGGACGTGCCGTGGAAGCATGCCTTGGCGCTGGTCGATCTGCTCGACAACGAGGACGTGCGGCTGACGCTGGTCAAGGACGCCGAGCACCGACTGTCGCGCGACCCCGATCTGGCGCTGCTGTTCGCCTCGATCGAGGAGCTTACCGGCTAGCCGAAAGGAGACCTGAATGCGTCCACAACCTTTGATTTGCGTCACCGACGTCGAGGCGAGCAGCCTCTGGTATGAGCGCCTGTTGGGATGCCGGGGCGCCCATGCCGGACCGGAATATGGGCGGTTGGACGCGGACGGCGTGCTGATCATGCAACTCCACCGATTCGAGGTCGAGCATCACCACGGGCCGATTGGCGACGTCAACGATAAGCCTTATGGCAATGGCGTGCTGCTCTGGTTCGAGACCGACGATTTCGAGGCGGTCTGGGAACGTGCGCAGGCGATGAATGTCGAGGTGGTCATGCCACGGCATCGCAATCCGAAGCCGGCGCATTGGGAATGTTGGCTGCGCGATCCGGACGGTTATATCGTGGTGATCGCCAGCCCGGACGGCACCGCGCCCTAGTCGGGGCTCTCATCGAGTATCGCCTTTAGGCCCTCACGATAGGTTGGGTATGCGAGCTTCACGCCCAGCGCGGTCTTGATGCGGGCGTTGCGCACGCGCTTGGTTTCCAGATAGAAGCTGCGCCCCATCGGCGACAGCGCGGCCTCTTCCCATGGGATGAGCGGCGGCGGTGCGATGCCGAGCAGCTCGGCGCCGAAGGTGACGACGTCCTGCGGCGGGGCCGGCTCGTCGTCGGCAACGTTGAACACGCCGCTGACGCCGTCCGCGCGAATCCCGGCTAGCACCGTTGCGGCGATGTCGGCGAGATGGATGCGGTTGAACACCTGGTCCGGCTTGTCGATCCGCTTTTCGGTGCCCGCGATCAGGCGCTCCAGCGTGCTGCGGCCGGGTCCGTAGATCCCGGCGAGGCGGAAGATCTGTAGCGTCATCCGCCGCGCTTCGGCGAAGGCCATCCATTGCTGCTCGGCCTCCCACCGCCTCTTGCTGCGGTCCGACCCGGGCGACGGCGGGGTGTCCTCGTCGACCCACGCGCCGTCATGGTCGCCATAGACGCCGATGGTCGAGAGATAGCCGATCCAGCGCAGCGCGGGCGCGGTGGCAAGATCGTCCTTGTGGTGATGAAGGAGCGGATCGCCGTCCGCCTCGGGCGGCGCGGAATGCAGGATGTGGGTCGCCTCGGCGATGGCCCGGCCGAGTTCCAGCGAAGGCGCATCGCCGGTAAAGCGGACCGCCTCGTAGCCTTTCGCCTCGATCTCCTGCGCGCCCTCATCGCTGCGTGACGTCCCGATGATTCGCCAGCCCTCGGCCTTGAGCGCGTCCGCGATTGCGGTTGCGGAATAGCCGAGCCCGATGGCCAGGAGTGTGTTCATGCCGTTTTTGCTCCGTATTGCCATTCGGCTTTGACCGCCTCATCGGTTTCATCCGGCAGATGCCGTGCCCTGATCGCCGCGAAAGCGTCGCCATCACCCAGCAACTCGCCCGCCGCCCAGACCGCCATCGCCCGCACCAGCGGACTTGGATCGTCCAGCAGCCCTTCGATCTGCGGCAGGAGGCCCGCATCGCCCGAATTGCCCGCGGCGATCAGCACGTTGCGGATGAAGCGGTCGCGCCCGGTCCGCTTGATCGGCGAGCCGGCGAACGCCGCGCGGAACGCTGCGTCGTCGAGCGCGAGTAGCTCGGCGAGCGGCGCGCCCTCCGTCAGCGGTTTGCCGGCGAATTTCGCCTCGCTCGCCGCGGCGGCGAACTTGTTCCACGGGCAGACCGCGAGACAGTCGTCGCAGCCATAGATGCGGTTGCCCATGGCCCGCCGGAACGGCCGGTCGATGTGGCCCTTGTGCTCGATGGTCAGGTAGGAGATGCAGCGGCGGGCGTCGAGCCGATAGGGCGCGGGGAATGCGTCCGTCGGGCAGATGTCGAGGCAGCGGCGGCAGTTTCCGCAATGATCGGCCTCGGACGCATCGGGCGGCAAATCGGCCGCCGTGAAGATTGCGCCGAGGAACAGCCAGGACCCCAGCTCGCGCGATACCAGATTGGTGTGCTTGCCCTGCCAGCCGACCCCGGCGGCCTCGGCCAGCGGCTTCTCCATCACCGGCGCGGTATCGACGAAGACCTTGACGTCCTCCCCCGTCGCCCGATTGAGCCACCCGGCCAGCGTCTTCAGCTTGCCTTTGATGACGTCGTGATAATCACGCCCGCGGGCGTAGATGGAGATCGCGCCGCGCCCGCGCTCGTCGAGCATGGCGAGCGGATCGGTGTCCGGGCCGTAATTCATGCCCAGCATCACCACCGAGCGCACCTCCGGCCAGAGCGACCGCGGATCGCGCCGACGCTCCGCATGCGCTTCGAGCCAGCCCATATCGCCGTGCATCCCCGCCGCCAGGAACGATGCCAGCCGCTCGCCCGCGCCGCCGATCCCGTCCGGGCGCGCGATGCCGACCGCGTCGAAGCCCTCGGCGCGGGCGCGGCGGATCAGCTCGGCCTTCAGGAGCGCCGCATCCGTTGCGGACGCCGGCTCCGCATGAGTGACGGACATCGGGTAGGAAGCCTCCTTGCGTGCGGGCGATTCTACGGATGCGGTGGACCGATGCAAGGCCGACGCTGTCTGTGGCTGTCGCGCCGCAAGAGGCGAGCGTTGCGGCGAGGCGATGCAACCCGGCACAGCTTTGCCGGTTTCTATTCGACGGCGACGACGTGCGGAGCGCCGAGCGGCCCCGCGAAACCGGGAAGGAAAGAATGCCCATTTTCAAGAGCGCCGAGCGCCTCGCCCTGATCGTGATCCTCGCCGGCGCGGTCGCGTCGCTGCTGCTCTGCGAGCGGCTGGAGCTATCCCGCTGCATGAACAGCGCCGGCATTCTGTTCGACCTCGCCGGTATCGTTCAGCTCAGGATCACCGGCCTGTTCAGCACGCTCGTGCGCGATTATTTCGACAAGATGACGATGACCGGCGCGCCGCCGCCGCGAAACGGCGATAAACCGCCGCTGGTCATGGCGCGCGATGCCTCGAACTGGCTGCGCCGCCAGATCTTCGTGCGCCCGCGAACCGGATATATCTTCGTGCTCGCCGGCTTCCTGCTGCAATGGGTGGCCGTGTGGCTGTGAACGAGCCTAAAATTCAAGCTCGGCATAGACCTGCGGCGGCGGCACGCCAGGCAGGCGGTCGGTGAGCAGCGGGCGGAACGAATCCCGCGCCTTGAGCGCCAGATACCATTTCTTGGCACTGCCGAACTCCTCCCACGGCACCTCGCCCAGATAGTCGAGCACGGACAAATGTCCGGCGGCGGCGAGATCGGCGAAGCTCAGCTCATCGCCAGCCAGCCATCGCCGCTTCTCCAGGAGATGGCTGATATAAGCGAGGTGGTAGCGCAGATTGGCCCGCCCGGCGCGGATGATCTCGGTGTCCGGCGTCGTCCGGCCGAGATCGGCGAAGCGCTGATAGACCCGCTCTTCGAGGAAATAGCGGCTGGCCTCGGCGTCCATCTTGACGTGAAACCAGTCGACGAGGCGGCGCACTTCGGCGCGCTGGATGGCCGAGCCTGGAAACAGCAGATTGCGCGGCGGCTCCTTGCCGTTGGTCGTACCATGCACCTCGGCGAGATATTCCGAAATGGCGTAGCTGCCGGCGAGCACGAAGCCCTGCTGGCGGATGAGCACGGGCAGCGTGCCGGCCGGGTTGAGCACGAGAAAGTCGCGCCGCCACGCCCAGGGCCGCTCCTCTTCCAACTCGACCACCATGCCGCATTCGCCGAGCGCAAGCCGGATCGAGCGGGAAAACGGGCAGAGCGAGTAATGTATCAGCCGGAGCATGGCGTAGCGAAATCTCGTCTATCGCGCTGGCGATCGTTCGACCGACTGACCCGTTGCCAGCTTGGGCGGGGGCCTTGCCGCCCGCCGATTGCGCGGCTTCAACGCCGCTTCACGGTTTACCGTAACCCCTGATTCGGGCAGCACGATGCCGCGGGCTCGGAAGCGCCTAGACCGCCCGCAGTGAAAATTCGCCTTTCGGGCGGAAGCGCACCAGATAGCGCGGCACGATGGTCTCCACGGCCTGCGGCTCGATGCCGAGATGCTTCAAGGTGCGCGCCTCGGCGATCGCTTCCTGGCTGACCACATTGTCGGTTTGCAGCAGCCGCACCTGATCGACCGTCAGCATCGGATTGGGCAGCATCTGCAGGAATACGGCCTGCAGCTTGGCCAGCCAGAACGGGATCGGGAAATAGGGCCGCTCACGCTGGGTATATTGCGCGATCAAGTCGAGCAACTCGCGGAAGGTGTAAACCGTCGGCCCGCCCAGCTCGTAGTGCACGCCGGGACGGGCGCGGCCGTCCAGCCCGGCAATGAAGGCCTGGGCGACGTCGCCGACATAGACCGGCTGAAACCGGGTCTTGCCGCCGCCGATCAGCGGCATCAACGGGGTGAACCGCGCCATGGAGGCAAAGCGGTTGAAAAACGCGTCTTCCGTGCCGAAAATGATCGAGGGCCGCAGGATCGTGGCGTCCGGATAGGCCGCGCTGACGGCTTCCTCGCCTTCCGCCTTCGACCGGGCATAGGCCGAGCGGCTCGACCGGTCCGCTCCGAGCGCCGACATATGGACGAGCGCATTGGCGCCGGCATCGCGCGCCGCCTGGGCGACGAGCCCGGCGCCCTTGGCCTGGATGGTATCGAAGCTTTGCTTGCCCGACTGGGCCAGGATGCCGACCAGATTGATGACGCCGTCGGCGCCTTCGGCCGCCCGGCGAACCGACGCCTCGTTGCGCAGATTGGCCTGCACCGCATGGATCTGGCCGACGCTGCCGAGCGGCTGCAGGTGAATCGCGTCATTCGGCCAGCGCACCGCCACGCGCACCCGGCAGCCCGTATTGGCCAGCGCCTGCACCACGTAGCGGCCGACAAAGCCGGAGCCACCGAATACCGTCACGAGTGTCGAGCTGTTGAGCGTGATCGCCATGGGCTAAGCCGCCTTGATTCGAAATACCGCCGCAAGAAAAGCGTTAAGGCATTACACCGGGAAGCACCGGTTTGTGAAGCCGTAAGCGCGAGAATACCGCAGGAGGGGTTTCATTCGGGTTGCCGGATGCTTCGCAACCGTCCGCCGACGCGCGGTTTTACACGCTGCGGAGACGCTTGCTCGGAGCGAACAGCGCCAGCAGATGCTGGACCGCCGCCAAACTCGCATCAGACCCATGCGCGGCTTCATAATTGCTTTTCCGCGCCGTTTCATGATCTTGTTGGGCCATTCCCTCGGCTCGCATTCAGGAGCATCCCATGGCCGACGCCCCGCAAGCAAACGACTACGTCATCCTACCCCCTGCCGTTCCCACGCTCCCGGTCGCCGGGACGTCGAAACTGTTTCCGATCCATCGCATCTATTGCGTCGGCCGCAACTATGCCGACCACGCCATCGAGATGGGCGGCGACCCCTCCCGCGAGCCTCCCTTCTTCTTCCAGAAGAACCCGGACAACGTGCTGCAGCCCGGCGCGGATTTCCCGTATCCCGGCGCGACCAAGGACGTGCACCACGAGATCGAGCTGATCGTCGCGCTCGGCAAAGGCGGCATCGACGTGCCGGTGGAGAGCGCGCTCGACCTGGTCTTCGGCTACGGAGTCGGTCTCGACATGACCCGGCGTGACCTGCAGGGCGAAGCCAAGAAGGGCGGCCGTCCATGGGAGGTCGGCAAGGCGTTCGAGGCCTCCGCGCCGAGTTCGGCCATCGCACCGGCGAGCGCGATCGGGCACCCGGCGACCGGCCGGATCTGGCTGGAGATCGACGGCGCGACGAAACAGGAAGGCGACCTGGCGCAGATGATCTGGAAGGTGCCGGAGATGATCGCCTATCTGTCGCGCCTGTTCACGCTGCAGCCCGGCGACCTGATCTTTTCCGGGACCCCGGCGGGCGTCGGCCCGGTTTCCCGCGGCAACAAGCTGCGCGGCGGCGTCGACGGCGTCGGCGATATCGCGCTCGGCGTCGTCTGAGCGGGCGAGGCGGGCGCGCGCAGAAGGATAGCCATGGCAACGGATGCCCCCGATCATCAGGCCGACCAACCGCACGGTGCGCTGGACGGTCTGACCGTGATCGACCTCACCGTCATGCTCGCGGGGCCATACGCCACGATGATGCTTGCCGACCAGGGCGCGCGCGTCATCAAGATCGAGCCGCCCGGCGGCGAGGATGCCCGCCGGATCGGCCCCTATCTGCCGGGTGCCGTGGCGCCGGGCGAGGGCGGGTACGGCGCCTATTTCGCCTCGATCAACCGCAATAAGGAGTCCGTCGTCCTCAACCTCAAGGACGAGGCGGGCAAGGATGTGCTGCGCCGGCTCGTGGCCAAGGCGGACGTGTTGATCGAGAACTACCGCGCCGGCGTCATGGAGCGTCTCGGCCTCGGCTACGAGCAGCTCGCCGAGATCAATCCGCGTCTCGTCTACGCCGCGCTGCGCGGCTTCGGCGATGCCCGCAGCGGGGCGAGCCCTTATTCCGGCATGGCCGGCCTACGATCCCGTCTCCCAGGCCATGGGCGGCATCATGGGCATCACGGGCGCGAGCGCGGGCGGCCCGCCGACCAAGATCGGCCCCGGCGTCGGCGACATCCTGCCCGCGATGTTCCTCGCCTTCGGCGTCGCCTCGGCCTGCTGGCAGGCGCAACGCTCGGGCAAGGGCCAGTTCCTCGACATCGGCATGGTCGACGGCGTCCTCGCTGTCTGTGAACGGATCGTCTATCAGTACAGCGCGACGGGCATCGCGCCGAAGCCGGAAGGCAGCGGGCATCCCCTGCTCTGCCCCTTCGGCCTGTTCCCCGCCAAGGACGGCTTCGTCAGTGTCGGGGTGCCGAAGGACAGCTTCTGGGGACCGCTGGTCAAGGCGATGGGCCGGCCCGAGCTTGCCGACGATCCGCGCTATGCGACCAATGAAGCGCGGCTGGAGCGGCGCGACGAGGTCAACGCGCTGGTCGGCGCCTGGACCGGCACCCAGACCAAGCAGCAGCTCGTGGAGACCTTCGGCGGCAAGATCCCGTTCGGTCCGGTGTTCCAGGCCGACGATATTTTCGCCGATCCGCATTTCGCCGCCCGGCAGATGCTCGCCGAAGTCGAGATGCCGGGAACGTCGGCTCCGCTCACCGTCGCCAACACGCCGCTGCACATGGCGGGCACCCCTGGAGGCGTCCGCCGCCGGGCGCCGCTGGCCGGAGAGAATACCGACGCCGTGCTCACGGAAATCGGCCTGTCGGAGGCCGAGATCGCCGCCCTTCGCGCGAGCGGCGCCGTTGCTTGAGAACAGCCCTCGCCCACGGCGGCGTAAATTGTGGGCGGAGCGAGATACCGGTTTTTCCGGACGCGTTTTCAGAGTATCTCCTCAAGATAAACTGTAACAATTATTAATAGCCGACGGATGGGAGGAACTGAATTGGCCTCGAACCAAGTCGTGCAGATCAAATTTTCCGGCATCGATGCGGGTATTTCCCGGCCGGAGTTCGAGAAACGCTTGAGCGGATCGGACCTGGCCGGCCAGGTCAGCGTGATGCAGCCGGACGATGGCGGGGCAGAGCTGCGCTCGCTCGATCCGGCGGTGATCGCCGCGCTCATTGCCGGAGGCGCCTCCATCATTGTAGCGCTGATCCCGGTGCTGGCGGACCTGTGGAAGAGCAAATCGGAAAAGCCGCCGCAGATCGTCATCCACGGGACGGCCGATACGATGACGATCAACGTCTCGACGACGCCCCTCAGCGCGCAAAACCTGGCTGCCCCGATCGCCGAGCTCGGCACCGTCACCCGGATCGAGGTCAGCTAGGCGGTTACCCGGCGCATCGGCGCAGCGTGTGCATCGATCCGAACGGGGCGGGCTTCCCTGGTCGGGCAAAATCGACGCAAAACCAGGCGACGGCGCGTTGAAACGCCTCGGCTCATGAGTGGGTTGCCAGCCATGTCCTCGATCCTCGACCTGTCCGACGGCGTAACGCTGACCTCGACCGGACTGATCCTGATCCGCGAGCATTACGACTTCGCCAGCAAGGTAATCGACGGGAGCAAGAAGGGCGACGAGCGCGCGTTCCGATTCCTCTACACGCTGAACCATGAGGCGGTGCATTTCTATCAGAGCTTCACCGCCACGATGCCTTATGCCTACTCTCGAAATCTGGTCGAGACGTCCATCGCGTTGATGAAAGAGAGCCGGGAAGGGCGGCTCGACGCGCCGAGGCTGCGGGAATTCAGGCAAGCCTTTGCACGGTATACGGCGCAATTCCAATCCCCGCATCGGGGCGTGTCGACGCTCGATCTGCTGGAGGCGATGGCCGTTACCGAGGGCTTCCGCGCCACGGTCGGGCCGCGCGAGAATGGCGGTCCCGCGTTCACGGCGTTTCTGCACCGCGAATTCCCGGTCGCGGACTCGCCTTACCGGCGCGTGCTCGACATCGTCGCCAAGGAATTCGGCCCCGACGCGGCTTACGACCTGACGCCGAAGCTCTGCTTTCTCGCCCTGAACGGCGACCATCCGGCTGCGAATTTCTGGACCATGCTCGACCGGCTTGCCGGTGAGCAGATCATCAAACTCGGGCTGCTGCGGGCGAAATGCACGATCCACGTCGGCGAGCTGTGCGAAACCTTCGGGATGGACCCGAAGGGCAGCCTCCTGGCGCTCAGTCATGCCGTGCCCGAGGCCTATACCCATCCGATCTTCATCCCCTACATGCAGGCGCTGGCGAAAATCGGCACGCTGGAGGATCGCTTCGAATTCGCCGCGCAGCCGGGCAATTGGATCGCCGGCGCCGGCCCGTCGGAATTCAACGAGCTGATGCCGCCGCTGATCATCCTCAGCGGCAATCGCGGCATGACCAACGGCCTCGCCAAGCACTGGTCGAAGGATGAGCTGTTCCAATATGCCGATGCGACCGCACAGATCGGGGCGGGGCTCGTCCTGATGACGGAAAAGCGACCCTATCAGGCCTGCCAGCACAGCGCCTGTCCGGCGCACGCATCGGCGCTCTGCCACCAATGGTTCGCCAAACCCCATGACGTCCCCTGGCAGGACTGCGCGTTTCCAGAGAGATTCAAAACGCAGTTCGGCGTCGGCATCGAGGCGCTGCCCCCATTCATGCTGCCCGCCCGCGCCTGACGTCCGGCCGCTCGCGCGCCGGACGGTCGGGGGCCGCAACGCATCTCCGGCGTTCCGCGGTGGACAGCGGCGCGCGCTGCCCGCAAACTGACCCGGACAACGCCAGAACGAGCCGGGATGGACACGCGATGAGTGAGATCAAACAGCATAAGGTCGAGACCAACGGCATCTCGATGCATGTCGCCGAAGCCGGATCGGGGCCGCTCGTCGTGCTCTGCCACGGCTTTCCGGAATCCTGGTATTCCTGGCGGCATCAGATCGCGGCGCTCGCCGAAGCCGGCTTCCGCGCCGTCGCGCCCGACATGCGCGGCTACGGGCAAACGGACGCGCCGCAGGAGATCGATCGCTATACGCTCCTGCATCTGACCGGCGATATCGTCGGCCTCTGCCAGGCACTCGGCGCCGAGACCGCCGTCGTCATCGGTCACGACTGGGGCGCGCCGGTGGCATGGCATTGCGCACTGTTACGGCCCGACATCTTCCGCGCCGTGGTGGGGCTGAGCGTGCCCTTCATTCCGCGCGGCAAATTCCAGCCCACCTCGATCATGCCGCAGGACGAGGACAATTTGTTCTATCAGCTCTACTTCCAGACCCCCGGCGTCGCCGAGGAGGAGCTTGCCCGCGACCCGCGCGCCACCATCCGGCGGCTGCTCTATTCCGGCTCCGGCGACGTGCCGCGGCCGGCGGGCCAACAGTCCGGCGGCTTCATGGGAATGGTGCCGCGCGACGGCGGAATGCTGTCGCGGACGCGCGATCCGGACGTTCTGCCCGCATGGCTGACCCAGGCCGACATCGACTTCTATGCCGCCGAGTTCGCCCGCAGCGGGTTTCGCGGCGGGCTGAACTGGTATCGCAATCTCGACCGCAACTGGGAGCTGCTGGCCCCTTACGCGGGCGCGAAGGTCACCGTGCCGGCGCTCTACATGGCCGGGGACCGCGACCTTGTGCTCAACTTCCGCGGCATGGACCGGCTGATCCCCAACCTAAAGGGCTTCGTGCCCGAGCTTCGCGACACCGTCATCTTGCCGGACTGCGGTCACTGGACCCAGCAGGAGCGTGCGGAAGAGGTGAACGCCGCGATCCTCAGCTTCCTGAAGGGGCTCGCCTGACCGCCCGTGCCGCACGGCGCGTGCCTTACGTCAGTCCCCAGATCCGTGGCTCGGCGAATTCCAGGCAATTGCCCGCCGGGTCGCGGAAATAGATCGACCGCCCGCCCTGCGGCCATTCGAAATCCGCTTCGATGGCGACGCCCGCCTCGACCAGCCGCGCGCGCCAATCCTCGATCTCAGCCGCGGACGCCTTGAAGCAGACATGGCCCGGCCCGATCGCACCGTGCGGCGGCACAGGAAGCGCGCCCGGCGCCGGCGGTTTGCTGGTCTCGGTCGGGTTGAAGATCAGCAGCACCTGGTCGCCACAGCGGAAGAACACATGCCGGCTTCCGGCGCGCGCCACCCGTTCCAAACCAAGCACCTGCGAATAGAACACCTCGGCGGCATCGACGTCCTCGGCGTAGAGAATGGTCTCCAGGATAGCGGCGGCGCTCATGCAACACTCCTTCGCTGATCGGAGGTTTCGCATCGCAAATGGGTGCGTTAATCATTCGGCAACCTCAAGGCTATCGCAATTCCGCCGGAAAGAAAGTGCCGCTCGGACGTTTGAAAGCCGTCAGCCACGGAGATCTTGCCAGATGCGTTATGCCGATCCCATGCCCTACGCGCCGAGCTGGCGCGCCCTTGCAGCGGTCGCTGTCGCGCTCATTCTGCTCGTGCATCCAGCGCGCGCGGAGGACGCAAAGCTCGATGGGCTGCGGGATCTGGCGCTGAAACTCGTCAACCAGTCGCGCAGCGAGCACAAGCTGCCAGCACTCCGGCTCGACGCAAAGCTGACCAAGGCCGCCCAGTCCCATGCCGACGACATGCGCACGCGCAATTATTACTCGCACTCCTCGCCGGAGGGCAAAACCGTCAGCGACCGGTTTCAGGCGGCCGGAGGCAGCAAATGGCTGCTGACCGCCGAGAACATCGCCAAATGCGACGGCTGCAAAGGCCCGGTGAGCGAAGACTATGTCCGCCAGCTTCATGACGGGTGGATGCACAGCCCCGGCCATCGCGCCAACATCCTGCATAAGGGCCTCGAACGGTTCGGCTACGGCATCACCGTCAGCAGCGACGGGCGGCTTTATGGCGTGCAGACCTTCGCCGGCCCCGGCACGCCGGAAGGCGACGGCACCGTCGCCAGCCTCAAGCCGCTCAACGCGCGCGAGCAGGCCCAGGCCGCGCTCGATGCGATCAACAGGCGCCGCAGCAAGGACGGGCTCGCTGCCCTGCGCCTCAGCGATCCCCTGAGCTCCGCCGCGCGTTCGATGGCGCCGTCGCCGGACAGCCCCGATTTCAGCGTCGCGCAATCGAACGATCTCTATGGCGCGCTGCCCAAGGAGCAGCGGAACGACTGGCAGACCCTCAGCCTCGTCACCGGCACCTGCGGCGGGTGCGGTGTGCAACCGGCACGCGGCGACGTCGAATTCTTCACGCAGAAATGGCTGGAATCGCCGCGCTATGCGAAAATGCTGCTGGCGAAAGACATCACCGAGCTCGGATTCGCAATGGCGGCGAACGGCGAAGGCAAGAAGATCGCGCTCGGCCTCTTGGGCAAGCGGATGTGAGCGGCGCTTGACATCGCCGGCCAGGTCGCCGATTTACGAAACAGCGCTCTGATCTGACGAAAGTCTTCGCCGCTCCTGCGCCCGGTTCCCAATCCTGCAGTGAAACCGGCCCACGCACCCCCTTTGAAGTATTCAAGGGAATGGCGAATACGTCCATTTTGTGCATATTACAGTCGCGGCGGACATTTCAGCGCCTCTGCGGCGCATTTTCGTGCAAAAGCTTCGGTGCGGCTCGATCGGGCATTCAGCTTCGAGGGCGCACGGATTTTTGAGGGACGTCCGCGACGGCGGACCAGCCTCGCGCGGTGGAGCGGTAGCCACGCCCCCGCGCCAAGGCCAACCAAGGAGACGTAATGGCTAAAGAAGAAACGCTGGAATTTGAAGGGTCCGTGACGGACGTCCTCCCGGACGGCCGTTTCCGCGTCCAGCTCGACAACGGGCACGAGATTATCGCCTACACGGCCGGACGCATGAAGCGCAACCGGATCAAGACCATTGCCGGCGACCGCGTCACCGTGGAAATGACCCCCTACGATCTGGAGAAGGGCCGCGTCGTTTTCCGGCACAAGACCGAATCCGGACCGCGCCCCGGCGGCGGCGGAGCTCGGCGTGGCGGCGGCGGGCCGCGGCGGCGATAGAGCCTTGTCCATTCCGACTGAATCGGAATGGGGCTCTCGTTCTTTGTTTTGTCGCATTTTCTCGGCGCAAACCGGTATCCACTTTGCTGGAAAATGCTCTAGTCGCGCGCCCCTTCCCTGCCTGCACCGTTTGCGGCCTTTCCTGGCACGCTGCGGTTGCAGGAGCGACCCCATGCGTATAGAGTGAAAGTGTCGCTATTGCCGGAGGTTGGAGCGGAATTTGTTCCCGATCTACTCACGCGCCGAGCGCGCCGCAGATGCCGTGGTGCATCTGGCCGGCGTTTTTTTTGGGCTGATCGGCGGATGTGCGTTGATCGTAACGTCGCTCGAACGGCTGCCGGTCAGTGAAGTTGCCGGGGTCAGCGTCTACAGTGCCGGCCTTGTCGGCATGTTCTCCGCCTCCGCAGGCTACAATCTCACCACCAATTACTCGCTGAAAGAGTGGCTGCGCCGTCTCGATCACGCCGGCATCTATATGATGATCGCCGGCAGCTACACGCCGTTCGCGCTGCGGATGGGCGGCCAGACCGGCATGATCCTGCTCGCGGCGGTGTGGTTCATCGCACTGCTCGGGACCACGCTGAAGCTGTTCTTCCCGCGTCGGCTCGAGCGGCTGTCACTCGCGTTTTACCTGGCGCAGGGCTGGTGCGTGCTGTTCGCCATGGGCGCCCTGGTCGATGCCGTCCCCACAAGCAGCGTCACGCTGCTGCTCATCGGCGGCTGCATCTATTCCGCCGGGGTGATCTTCCACCTGCTGGAGCGGATGCCGTTCCATAACGTGATCTGGCACCTCTTCGTGCTCGGCGGCGCCGTCGTTCAATACGCCTCGATCTATGTGACCGTCGTCGTCTGAGCGCCTGCCCCGACAGCCGGCCAAAGCAAAGGGCGGCAGGATCTGCCCGCCGCCCCTGAATTCAGGCCACGCTTATCGGCTTAGGACTCGGAGTCCATCGCCGCCTTGATCCAGCCATCGAACTCCTTCTGATGGTCCTTGATCCATGCGGACGCATGCTTCTCGATGTCGGCGGCCTTGTCCTCGCCTTTGTTCATCTTGGCGTTCTGCGCGAAGATGTCCTTCAGCGGGATCGACATCTGCTCGAGCAGCACCTTCGCGGACGGATTTTCCTCGAGGAACTTTTTGTTGGCGACCGGACGGATGTCGTTGGCTTCCCAGCCCATCTTGCACGGATCGGCAACGCAGCCCTCCACGCCGGCAACCGTCGACTTCTCGTCCGCCGTCGGCGTCTCGATCCAGACGACGTCCTTGCCCGGCTTCAGCAGACCGACGGTCCAGTTCGGCGTCCAGGTGTAGAACAGGATGGACTTGCCTTCCTTGAACTTGCCGATCGCGTCGGCCATCGATGCCGAATAGGCCGCTTTGATCGGCTTGATGTAGTCGCGCATCTTCCACTCATCGAGCTGCTCGGCGATCTTCTTCTCGCAGCCCCAGCCCGGAGGACACGCGACGAGCTCGGCCTTGCCGTCGCCGTCGCTGTCGAACAGCTTGGTGATCTCCGGCTTCTTCAGATCGGAAAGATTGGTGATCTTGTATTTGTCGGCCGTCTTCTTGTCGATCAGATAGCCCTGCAGCGCGCCGCCCTTGGCGACGTAGCCAACCGTTTCGGCGCCTTTTTCGAAGGCGTCGGCGTAGCTTTCGTGCAGCGGGAACCAACCATTGACCCAGAGGTCGACGTCGCCCTGGCCGACCGCCTGATAGAAGGGCGGATTGTCGAGCGTGGTCGGCACGCCGACCTTATAGCCGAGCTTCTCGAACGCCTGCCGGTAGATCTCGGCCTGGAACCAGCCGGTGTCCCAGGTGGCGCGGGCCATCTTGATGGTCTTGCCCTCGCCGGGAAGTTTCTGCGCCAGTGCGCCGGTTGTCATCAGCGCGGCGGCAGCGAGGCCGACCGCAAGTCCACGTAAGGTTTTTCTCATGTCCAATTTCCTCCTAATGGTTCTTGGACGATGTGGGTGATGGAAAAGCGGACGCGGCGGCCACATCTCCGCGCGCGTCCTGCAGAATGATCGTCTGGGGCTATTCGGCAGGCGCCGCCCTTTCGGGAGGCGAGACTTCAGGCCTGGAGAGCCTGGCGAACAGACCCCGGAAGGTCCATCCCGGCTTGCTGGCAGCCCCCTGCCGGCCGAGCCCCTGCGTGATCCGGTCGAGAATGATGGCGAGAAGCACGATGCCCAGTCCGCCGAGGAATGCACGCCCGACATCGAGCCTGCCAAGGCCGGTATAGACCGTCAGACCGAGCCCGCCGGCGCCGATCAACGCCGCGATCACCGCCATCGAAAGGGCAAGCATCAGCGTCTGATTGAGCCCGGCCATGATGGTGCGCATCGCCATCGGGATCTGAATATCGAGCAGCACTTCGCGCGGCGTCGCGCCGAACGCATAGCCGGCTTCGACGACCTCGGACCGCACTTGCCTGATCCCGAGATTGGTCAGCCGGATGATCGGCGGCAGCGCGAAGATGATCGTGGCGATCACGCCCGGAACCACGCCGACGCCGAACAGCATCACGATCGGCACCAGATAGACGAAGGGCGGGATCGTCTGCATGATATCGAGGATCGGCCGCAATATGCTCTCGAACCGGTCACTCGCCGCGGCCGCGATACCGAGCGGGATGCCGATGATCGCGCAGAAGAACACCGCGGTCAGCGTCATGGCGAGGGTGGTCATCGTCTCCGGCCAGATGCCCAGCACTTCGAGCAGCAGCAGCGCGACGATGGTGAAGACGGTCACGCCGCGGCTGGTGAAGCGCAGTGCAAGCAGGGCAATGATGATCACCATGATGAAGAACGGCACCGACTGAAGCAGCGTGTCCAGCCCCTGCAGCACCTGATCGATCGGCCACTGGGCGCTGCGGAAAACCGGCCGGAAATTCGGCACCAGCCAGTCCTTGACGAACCACTCGACCCAGTCCTCCAGCGGCAGCGTCCCATAGGTCGACGGGCGCAGCGCTTTGTCGATTACGCCGATCATGCTCGCTTGCACCATCTCGACCATGATTGCTCCCTGAGCCTCCTTTTATGCATATTCCCGAAGCTGGCCGTTGGTGGGCTGCACGTCTTCCTTCGGCGGCGCCTGCAGATGCGAAAACACCGAGATCGGATCGATCACGCCGACCAGACGGCCGGTCCGGTCGGTCACCGCGATCATGGCCGCGCTGCGGATCGTGTCGAAGGCGTTGTGAATGTAGCGGTTGGCGCGGATTTTCTGGAAATTGCGGTTCATGATCTGACCCGCGGTCGCGGTCGGCTCGGCATCGTTGGCCACCGTGCGGCGCACGACCCCTTCGGGAATGCCGGCCGCGTTGGTGACGAAAACCGCCGAGAGCTTGGCCTGCGACTGGAACAGCGTCTTCAGCTTGGCGGCCGGCATGTCGGCGGCGACGGTCTGAGCGTCGTCCATGATGGTGCGGAATGTCAGCACCCGGCTCCGGTCGACGTCCCGGGTAAATTCGAGCACGTAGTCGTCGGCGGGTTCGGTGACGATCTCCTCCGGCGTTCCCACCTGGACGAAGGCGCCGTCGCGCATGATGGCGATCTTGTCGCCGAGCTTGAGCGCCTCCTGCAGATCGTGGGTGATGAAGATGATCGTGGTCTGCAGGCGCTCCTGGATGCGGAGCAGCTCGTCCTGCATATCGCGGCGGATCAGCGGATCGAGCGCGGAAAACGGCTCGTCCATGAGCAGGACCTGCGGATCGACGGCGAGCGCGCGGGCAATTCCGACCCGCTGCTGCATGCCGCCGCTCAGATTGTTGGGGTAAACGTCGGCCCAGGCGTCGAGACCGACGGTCTTGAGCGCTTCCAGCGCCTTCTCACGCCGCTCTGCCTTGCCGGTCCCACGCGCCTTCAATCCGTATTCGACGTTCTCCGCAACAGTCTTGTGGGGCAGAAGAGCAAAGTGCTGGAAGACCATCGACATATAATTGAGCCGCATTTTACGAAGCTCGTCGGGGCGCGCGGCGGTCACGTCTTGATCGCCAAGCATAACCTCCCCGCTGGTTGGCTCGAATAGGCGATTCAGACACCGTATGAGCGTGGATTTGCCCGAACCTGACAGGCCCATTACAACGAAAACTTCACCTTCTTCAGCAACAAAGGAAATATCCTGTACGGCTGCAACGCTTTTCGTGCGCCTAAATATTTCATCTTTGGCAACGCCTTCTTGAGCCAATTTCAATGCTTCTTCCGGAGAAGGTCCGAAGATTTTATAAAGATTTTGAACAGACAGTGTGTTCGTCAAGAGCCAATCCACATGCGCTGAGTTGAAATACGATCCGGGGATTCGTGACCTAATCGTTGAAGCGATTTGAGTATACACGGCTACGAGGGGATTGGAACCTCACTAGGCCATTTTTCCGCACTATCCTGTCTCAAATCTAAATGCGGATTGCTGTGTGCTGCTCCATGTGACGGCTCTCAGGCTGGCATGCGAGGTTATCCGCGCGGGCGCGGAGAGAAAAACAGATGTCGATGGGAGGATGGGGGTGCGGGCGCTATGGCGAGGTTCGCCGCAGCACGGCGCTCAGCCTGCCGGGAAGGTGGTTTTCAAGGGCGCTGAACCAGCCGTTGAGCTTGGGATTGTGAACCCGGCGCCGTGCGCAGCCATGCCGCCGCCGTCTCGCTCACGGAGATCAGCAGCGCAAGCCCGGTCACCAGCAGGAGCACGCCGAACGGGACCGGCAGCGGCAGAACGATCAGCCCCGCAGAAATCAGCGTGATGGCGATCAGGACGAGAGCGAGGCGGATCAGGAAGGCTGGCATGGTTACCCGGCGAATGCTGTGACGCGGGTAAGATGTGGGAACAGAATGAAGAATTCGCCAGGGGCTGTCGCGATCGCCGATGCAGATTACGCGCCGAGGAGGTCGGACCGAGCGGGGATTTGCCGGCCTCGCTGCGTGCCTGCCGAAGCTTAAATCCCGTGCGGGCCGCGCCATGCCGGGCTCCGGTCCCGGCCCGTCAGCGTATCGGAGGATGTGCTGGATGTTGCACCGACATGGTCGACGCTGCGCTGCTGATGCTCGTCATAAGCGGAGTGGCGACCGCGTTCGTCTT
Organism: uncultured Alphaproteobacteria bacterium; assembly: GCA_963727575.1. Lineage (GTDB taxonomy): Bacteria > Pseudomonadota > Alphaproteobacteria > Rhizobiales > Rhodomicrobiaceae > JAHQVI01. The sequence continues at coordinate 90,617 of CAVSIA010000020.1, read as the reverse complement.
CGCGAGAGGCACCGATACCGGCATTGTTGAGCATGTCTTCCACCGTGTCGCTCGCCGATTTCAGCCTGCGCAGCGCGCCCTGGAACGCGAGTGACACACGCTCGCAGACATCCGGGTTGCGACCGCAGAAGCCGCCAATGTCGGCGAGAGTGCGCTGTGCGGTCGAATAGAGCTCGAAGTTTTCCTGCCTGTTGCTGGGAAGCAGAAACAGGATCAGTACGATCAGAAATGCAGCTTTTACAAAAGACATGACTGCGCTCGACGCTACTCAGGGAACAATAACAGCGTTCTACCAGAGCGACGCTAAGGAGCCTTCAAATCGCGAATTCCGGTTTGATTCAAATTCGAACGGAGCGATACGCGCCTCGCGGCTCCCGAAAAGTTGGGCCTCTATCCAGAGAAGCGCCCAAGCGTTAAGCAAAGCTTTACGGTTCTGCTCTTTACTGGATGATGGATGCATACTTCTTTTACGCTGTTGGCATGACACCCATCCGAATTCGGCTGTTCGTTGTTGCGTTCATAGCGTTGGCAACAGCGATCTCGATCAACGCGCTCTATTTTCAGGAGGCGCCGCGCCTTGCCGGCGCCGCTATGCGTGCGCCAGCCGCCGATCGGGTCAGCGCCGCACGCTCCTCCACCGCCGCATTGCCGAAGGCCGACCTCGCCGAGGAGCCGGCGCCGCCGACGCCCGCCAAGGACCATGTCGAGGCCCCGGCGGCCGAAACGGCGACGGTCGATACCCGTGACACGAAGAAAAAGCGTCAAGCTCCGCCCGCGCCACCGCGGCTCGTCAACGCCATCGAGCGCGAACTCGCCCATCGCGGCTACGATCCGGGTGAGATCGACGGCGAGCCCGATATTCAGACCCGCTCCGCGATCATCGCCTATGAATTCGATCAGGGCATGCCGCTGACGGGCGAGGCGACCGAGGACATTCTGAAATCGCTGATCTTCGCGACCGCCGGCCCCGACGAGGAAGGACTGGCGCCGGAGCGCTTCGAGCGCCGGGGTGAACTGGTTGCCCAGGTGCAGGACATGCTGGCCCGAATGGGCTATGGCGGCGGTCCGGCCGACGGGAAGCTCGATACGCGCACCCGTGAAGCCATCCGGAAATTCGAGAACGATCGCGACTTGGACGCCCGTGGACGCCTGACGCCGCGCGTCCTGCTGGAAATGGTGATCGTGACGGGCCGGCCGTTCAACGCCAATAGCTAGTCGCACGATTGGGCAAAGTGGACACCGGTTTTCCCGAAAAGTCGTGCGAAAACAAAAGACTCTGAGTATGAGCGATTCAACATGAAGCGATCATGCTCTAGACGCATCGCGCGTCCGTGGGCGGGATTGACGCGCCTACGAGCTCACGACCACGCCTTGGGGGAAAGCCGGCTCACGCATTTCCCGAAACCGGGCGAGCACGCCTGACGTAAGCGCCGCGGAGAACGAAATCTGCTTGCCGGTGCGCCCAGACGCATGGGTCCTTGTCGGCTCGTTTGATCGATTGCGTGCTCGATCAGCGAGACTGGGCGGCGCGATGGTCCGAGGGCCTTTGAGGCGCCGGACGCCGGCTCTATTCGGTAGGTCTCGGCCAGCCGGGCTAATAGTTTCGCGCGTCGATCGTGCGCCTTTGCTCCGGGAAGATGATGACAACCGGCGGGATGCCCTCCAAAGCTGGGATGCCGTAACGCCGAAGTTCTTCGATGGTCTCCGGGCGAGGCGCTTCGATCAACGCATCGGCGATGGTCTTGCGAGTGCCGGGCCTCGGGTCAAGGCTGCGCAGATGCAATGCACAATACGGGGCGAAAGCTGCGCGTGAATGCGCCCGCGATCGCCAAGCCCTGGGCCGGATCTGCATGACCGTATAGTCGCGGGGCCGCTTGCGGGCGCCATGTGCCTTGCCAGCCGCAAGGCTGTCGTCCGCGATCAGGGACAGACCGGCGATGACAGTCAGAGCTGTGATCCAGCAACGCGACGCAAAGCGCATACAACCACTCCCGAACCCTACGCCGATCGAATAATCCGCGGTCTTGCGACGCGCCGGCCCGGTGCTGATCAGTATTGCGTTATGTTGATCTGGCCGCCAGCGCCGAACTGTTCGACGGATATGCCGCCTGCTGCGCCGGATTGATCGATCGTCCAGCTATTATTATCACCATATTGCTTAAGGATCGCTTGCTGGTTGGCATTCGACTGTTTGATGGTGCCATTGTTGCCCGATCCGTCCTGGACGATGTCGGCATCGTGGCCCTCTCCGTCCTGGTCGATTTCGGCGGTGTTATCCGCCCCTGTCTGGGAAATCGAAGCCGAGTTCAGCGACAGCGCCATTGCATCCTGCACGATCATCGCGGTGTTCGAGGCCCCTCCCTGGCTGATCATTGCATGGTTCACCCCGCCGATGCCGGTCTGCAGGATCGTAGCGGTGTTCGACCCGCCCGCCTGATCGATCGATGCTTCGTTTTCCACTGAAATACCGTTCTGGCCGATGATCGCGGAATTGTTCGTGCCCGCCTTCTGATTGATCGTTGCCGAATTTCTGGTGCTGGAGCCCTCCTGGGTGACGCTGGCCTTGTTGTCGTCGTCGCTTTGCCCCACCCGGGCATCGTTCTGCCCGCCGGACCCCTGCTGCGTGATCGCCGCGTTGTCGCCGTTGCCGATCTGCTCGATGTCGGAGATATTCGGATCGGACCATCCGGGGGCCGTTCCCAACAGCGCAAGGGACAGAACCGCCGGCGCCGCAATGCGTGAAGTCATTCGCGTCATGATTTTAATCCGGTTTGCCGAACAAGGGGACCAGAGGGCAGCCGAAGCCGCCCTCCGTCATGAGATCGATCAGCTTAGTGCTGATTGACGTATGCCTGGCCGGCAAAACCTGCCTGCGAGACATAAGAGACGTTGTTATTGCCGACGCCGTGCTGATCGACGTCGATCAGACCTTCGCGGCCGTTCTGATTGACCCACGACCAGTTGGTGTTGTCGTCACCATACTGATCGACATACACCCTTTCCTGCGCGCCGGAAGCGAAACCGCGCTGCGTCACGAGCGAGGTGCTTTTGTTATTCGTGCCATTCTGCTGCACGCGGGCGTAGCTGTCGAAGCCCTTCTGCGTGATCTCGGAGATGTTGACGTTGTCGTGAGATCCAGCGTCCGTGTTCTGATTGACGACCGCTTTGAGGTTGCTGCCGGCGTTGCCCGATCCGTCGTCCTGCTTGATCAGCGAATAGTTCGAACGCGTCGCGCCGGCCAGGATCTGATCGACTTCGACGACGACATTGTTGCCGATCTGCTGAACGTCGGAATAGTTGGTTCCGTTCGGAGCAGGTGCGGGGCCGGTGGGGGTCGGCGGAACGTTCGGCGCAGCCATCGCCGAGGACGCGGCAACAAGGGCTACGAATGACACTGCCGCAAGAGTAAAGCTTTTCATTTTTTTCTCCATATTATACGCTCTGTTAAGGCAATATGCCTTAGCCTTTGAGAGGGCCTGATCGGCCCTTTCTCATTGAGAGGCGGCAATCATCCTGGTTGCCAAGTTCGGATGGCCGTCTCTCATTTCCCGCCTTGCGGGCGGGAACTCGGTGACTGCGCAATCGCTTTGAACCGGCGTTTTGCGTTGGGCTAAACCGTACTGACGACGCTCACTTGCTCGTTGTTTGAGCTCCGTACTGGTCTCGAACGCTGGTGACGGACGCGCCCCATGCAGCCGCACCGCTTTCCGCCGCGTGGGTTCGGTGTCGGGCCGGCGCAGGTCTCGGCGGTGCCGCGGCTGCCGTGTGTCTTTCCCTCAACTCCGCCCCCCGCGCGGTGCGAATATCGAGCGCGCCGGGAGCCGCTTTCGGAACGGCGGCGAGGGCGGCAAATCCGGCCTGGTCGGATGGATGGCCGATAAGCTGCGCGGTCGGCGGTGCCGAGGTCGAGCTGGTCTCCTCCGTCCGCCATGTGCTTACGGTCTCTGTCGTCGACCCCTCGCCCGACCGGTATGTGCCGATCAGCCGATCCTGGTCCGCCTTGTCGGCAAACGACCAGACGCCCGCCTCCGCGCCTTCGAGCATCATTGCGTAGACGGCTTTTTCGATCGCCTGCTGGACAGCCAACTGCTCCGGCTCGTTCTTGGTAATCCCCGCCTCGCCCTCGAGGATCTTGTCGACGGCAATGAATTTGAACACGCCGCCTTGCAGGCCGACGGACGCCAGCGTCTTGTGCGTCGTCACCGAGCCGAGGACTTCGCCCGTCTTGGTGCTGACCGCGCGCAGATAGATGGTGATGGTATCCAGGCGATATTTGATGTCCCCGCCGATGCCGAGCAGCTTTGCGCCGAGACCGCCGGTCTGAATATTGGTGTCGTAGCCGATGATGCCGCCTTCGAAGATGATCGCGGCGAACAACAGCGGCGGCACGGCTTGAGGATTGACCTGCTTCTCGCCCAGATAGGTCATGCGCATCTGGGTGATGATGCTGCGCTCCTTCAGGAGATTGTCGATCCGCTCGCGTTCGACCACGGTGAACCAGCTTCCCTGGCCCACATCCTGGAGCGCCTTGATCAGAATGGACGTCGCGCCCTGCGTGACGGCCTTGGACAGCGTCTGCGTGGTGTCGGACTGTTTGAACTGGCCGGTCTGGTCCGTGTAATTGTAGACCGCGACGGCGACCTTGTGCGACGGCGGCGGCAGATCGCGTAAACTCTGATTGACCTCGGTGATCGGATTCATGATCGGCGGCAGCATGTTCGCCGAGATCTGCTCCTCGGCGACCTCGGCCGAACAGCCCGCCAATCCCAAGATGGCAATCGCGGCGATCAGACCCCGGCGGGCAAGCTTTGTAAGCATCATTTGGTGGCTTTGCCTTCTCGTTCTGTGGCGCTAACTCGTGTCCGAACGCAACCTTCGGCGGCCCTTCGGTCAGGGCGATGCTCGAGACATGCATGAGGCCGACAGCCCACTAAGGAGTGTTGAGCGTCGGAATGACGATGTTGGTGACCTGCCCGGTGCCAAAATCCGTTACGACCAGTTGGATTTCGGTTCCCGTATTGACGAACGAGATCTGCTGATCGTCGAACACGATCGTACCGTTCGGCTGCGCGTTGTCGCCGAAGATCGCATCGGCCACTTGCGAGGCGAGCGACGAGTAGAGGCGCGATTCAAGCATGCTGATGAAACGCTGAGACGCACTCTGGTCCGCCGGAGCTGCTGTGCTCCGTGAACTGCTTTTGCGACGTCGCCAGGCTCTGGAGGTGGGACGAGTTGAATGGATTGCCGCCAAACGAAGGGTTGACCGGCGTATAGACGATATCCGCCAAGGCAGGAGAAACGACCAGCTGCAACATTACGCAATAAACAATCCGTTTATGCTTCATCTCGGATGATCCTAGTGTAAAGCCGGCGCTATTATCAAAATGCAAAAAGATACAACTGCGCGGAAACAGCGTTATTTCTCGCGCTTATATGTCTCGGACCTTGTACTTTGAATAATTCAAGCACGTACAAGCAGAATTCTGAACGTTATGCGTGCACATCTTCAATTCAACAACCGCTATCAGGACGTTCGGCGCCGGTCAACGACAACTTAGAGATTTATTAATTGTTTAAATCAATCTGTGATTGAACTGCATCAGTGATCTCAGCAGCATCTGAGATGCCAGCCACAGGCCGCCACCGAGTGCGAGATCAGGAAAAATTGTGTATAAACAGGGTGTTATATAGCCTGATCGCTTCTATTCGAAATGATCAAACGTCTAGGCCGAAGATCTCCTCGATCCGTTTGCGGATACGCTGGCTGATGGCATAACCGGCATGCCGGGTGGTGCGGCCATCAATGGCGGAGCGCTCTTCTTCGCCGCCACATGCGGGGTGACGTTCATGGAGCGCAGCTCATCGACGAAGTCCTCCGCGTCGTAGCCCTTATCGGCGCCGAGGCTGATGCGTCCTGGCCGGTCGGCGCGGGGCTCGACCATGGCGAGCGCGGCTTCCCGTTCCGCATGGCCGTCGGCCTGGGTGAGGCAGGCGTCGACGACGAGGCCGTCGCGGTTTTCCATCAAGGCGTGGCCCATGAAGCAGAGCTTGGCTTCCTTTCCCTGCCTCTTCGCGATAGAGGCGGTCGTCGGGATCGGTACGCGAGGCGTGGTTCTCGTTCGAGCGCTTCTGGCCATGGAAATCCACCTCGGCGTCGCCGCCCGCCCCTGGCTGCTCGGCGGCTGGCGTGCCGCCATTCTGGCCTGAGGCTTCTCCGTCTCTGGCTGTCAGTTCCATCGTCGTCGCGCGCGATCCTGGACCAGGCCCGCATCGCCGCCGTCGGCCGATACGCTGGCCGTCGCACCGCCTCGCTCAGCAGGGTTCGGATCGCCGCTTTTAACCGGTTCGGCCGTGGATGCGTCGTCGCCCGCTCTACCGGGGCCCGCATCATCAGCTGCCCGTTCGGCGCCATTCGCCGCCTCCTTGGGCTGAAAGCTCTTCATCTAGGTCCTAGCCTTGATCAATGTCCCTGTCCACGGAGAAATGTTCTTCCGAAAGCAGCGGCGCCACGGCCTTGTCCGCCAGGATCGCCGCGATAAATTGACGGGCGATGTCGGTGGTGAGCAGGCTGTCGCTATTCTTGCTGAACACGGTCGGCACCCAGACCGGGGCATCGATGCCGAGCCCCACAAACCAGCGGAACAGCAGATTGACTGCATCTGCTTCATCAGCTGGCGCTTCTACTGGACCGAGAACAGGATCTGGATCAACGCCGCCCGAAGTAGCCGCTCCGGCGCAATCGAGAGCTCGTCCATCGGCGGCGTAGAGCGTGTCAAACGCGCCATCGAGCCGAGCCAGCGCGCCGTCGACGATCTCTCACATCAGCCGCAGCGGATGCCACACCGAAATCCGTTCCTCCAGCTTCACATAGATGCGCTCGTTCGCCATGATGATCACGAGGATGATAATCAGCACGTTCATCTGCTCGGACATGGAGGCATAGCCGAGCGGAACACGTTTGCGGTATTCCTTGACCACCTTGGTCACGGGCTCGGGTGGTGCGAGGGGGCTGGTTCCGGGGCGGCCGCGAACCCAGCGCCAGAGCAGGACGAGGCCGTAACGGCCGTAGCGCAGCATTGCCAGCGAGCCGAGCGTGAAACTGCGGTAACGCAGCGCGAAGCCGAGCCAGATGAAAATTCCGATCCAGGCCAGTGTCGACAGCAAATCGCTGAGCACGAACCAGATCACGCTCCAAAGCATGCCGAAGATAAAGCTGAAAATGGTCCAGATGATCGAGAAGAAGTCGGCCATTGCCGCTACACCCCACAGCGACCAATCCGGGCGCCTCCTCCAATATTGACCTCGACGCCCCGCCCGGCTTGCGAAAGATCCTTTACGGGCTCACTGCCTGAACACCGCTCTCCGCCGCTTTGGCTCCGGCCTGCGCCTGGATATAAGGCGCGAGCATCGCTTCGAGGCGCGCCAGGCTTTCGGGATCGGACAGGATCGCCGCCTTCTCGTTCGGCTTGAGCAGGCGCAGAAGCTCCGGAAGGTCGGCGGAGATCTCCAGCTTGGCCCGCCCGACCGCCAGGCTGGGCGAAATCCGCGCCTCGCGCGTGACCGGCTGAAGCTCGATAAGCTGGCTGTGCAGGTGGCGAAGCTGGGGATCCCCGGCGAGCTGGGAAATCGCTTCGTGCTTGGAGAAGTCCCGCATCAGCAACTCGCAATGCCGGTCGGCCGATATCGCGATCGCGGGCGGGCGACGTTCCTCGGCAATCACGAAGATGCCGAGCCGCTTGAAGCGTTCGCCCCATTTGCGGGTTGCGCTGGCCGCCGAGAGCGGGCCGGAGAAGGACAGGCCGAGCGTTGCCGGCAGCAGCCATAGAAACAACGGCAGCGACATGACGAATGTCAGAATGCCGAGGCCGATGCCGAGCATCATGTGCAGCAGGTGGTAGCGCAGGATCCAGCTGAACGGCAGCGAGCCGTCACCCCGCCGTTGCGGGTTCCAGCCGCTGTCCCGGCCGCGGATGATGTCGAAGATCGCGGCCGACTGGACGATCATCATGACATGGGCGAAGAGCGAGGAAAGCAGCGTCTCCATGATCACGCCCGACGTCAGCCCCCACAGCCCGCCGAAGCCGCGGCGCTTGCGCGTGTCGAACGCGGCGATGAGGAAGCCGAACAGCTTCGGCAGCAGAAGCAGCGTCAGCGTCCAGAACAACAGGCTCATGGCGCGTTCGCTGTCCTGCATCGGCCAGGTCGGGAACAGCGTCTGGTCACCGCCGAAATAGATCGGCTTTGCGGTAAGCTGCTGGATGGTCAGCGTCAGCGCGGCGACCAGGAAGATCAGCCAGAACAGCGCCGAGAGATAGGCCATGATGCCCATGGCCAGATGCACGCGGCTGATCGGGCGGAGGCCCTTGGCGCCGATGACCAGGCCATGCTGCAGATTGCCCTGGCACCAGCGGCGGTCGCGCGTGGCGAAGTCGATCAGGCTGGGCGGGATCTCCTCGTAGGAGCCCGCCAGGTCCGGCACCATGTACACGCGCCAACCCGCCCGGCAGAGCAGAGCGGCTTCGACGAAATCGTGGCTGAGGATCTGGCCGCCGAAGGGCGGGGCTCCGGGAAGATGCGGCAGGCCCGCCGACTCCATAAAGGCACGGACGCGGATGATCGCATTGTGCCCCCAGAAATTGCCGGTGCCGCGGTGCCAGAAGGCAAGACCCGTCGCCATGATCGGCCCGTAGATACCGCCGGCGAATTGCTGCATGCGGGCAAACAACGTGTTGCGGCCGATGGTCACCGGGACGGTCTGGATCAGTCCCGCTTCCGGCGTGCGGTCCATGCAATGGGCCAGCTTCACCAGCGACTTGCCGGTCATCAGGCTGTCGGCGTCGAGCACGATCATATAGTCGTAGGCCGGCCCCCAGCGGCGGCACCAGTCGGCGATGTTGCCGGACTTCTTGCCGGTATTCGCCGCGCGCCGCCGATAATAAAGCCGCGGCCCGCTTCCGGGCCGGGCGCGCGCAGCGTTGAACGCGGCTTCTTCATGGACCCAGATGTCCGGATCCGTGGTGTCGGAAAGGATGAAGACATCGAAAGCCTCGCCGTGTCCGGAGGCCTCGATCTCCTTCAGCGTGGCCAGCGCCATGCCGAAGATCCGCTCGGGCGCCTCATTATATGTGGCGACGAGGATCGCGCTCCGGCCGCGAGGCAACGCCTTGGCCTGCTCGCTGGTCGGCACGTTGACCATCGAACGCTTCAGACCGAGCGTCAGCACGAGAAAGCCCGACACCGCAGTCATGAAGGACAGCGATAGCCAGGCGATATTGAGGACGAACAGCCCGATCAGCACCAGTTCCAGCTCGGCATAGCCGCCGACGGCGAGCACGAGGCAGAGCTCGCGGGTCAGATAGATCGTGAGCAGCACCGCGCCGCCGAACACGAACAGCCGCCGCGCGAGCGCACGGTAGTCGTGATGCAGCTCCCGCCGGCTCTCCTGGTCGAAGCGCCATAGATCCTGCTGAGGAAACCGTTCGGTCGACTTCTCGACCGGCAACGGCGCTTCAAATGCTGTGTTCCTGTCCTGCATCGGGCGGAGCCTTAACTTGTCCAGCGGTACACCCAGGTCTCGGATATAACCTGACCGTTCTGTGTCAATTGACAGCGTAAATCCGTCTGCTCCCCTCCCGGTTGGAAGTCGAAGGTTACGCGTTGGCCTCCCGTTGCCGGATTGAATCGCACGGCAATATTTTTTATTTCACCACCTGCGGATCGCACGTCGGCTCCGAAGGCGGCGACATTACAGTCGTTGCATGAATGGCCGCTGATGAAGTCGACGACAAAGAACCGGCCTTCCGATCCTCCACGCTTACCCACACGCGTCTGTGATACATAGGAATTCGTGCTGCGTATGGGTGGTTCCCATCCCCAATGCAAACGATAGCGAAAAAAATGCCGCGTCTTGTCCGCAAGGGGCGCATTCGGCCGCCAGAACACGATAATATTGTCGTATATTTCGCTGCGGCTGGGAACCTCAATCAGATCGACGGCGCCGTCGCCCCAATCCGAGGTCGGCTCCACCCAGACGCTGGGGCGGTCGCCGAAGCGCGCGCTGATGTCCTCGTAGTCGCTGAAGGCGCGGCGGCGCTGGAGCAGGCCGAACCCTTTCGGCGTCCGGTCCAGGAACACCGAATACTGCAATTGTTCCGGATTGGTCAGCGCGCGCCAGATCCACTCGCCTTGCGCGTTCCAGATCTGCAGGCCGTCGGAGGAGTGGACGTTCGGGCGGTAGTCGTCGAGGCGGGTCGGGTCGGCGGCGCCGAAGAAATACATGCTGTTCAGCGGCGCGATGCCGACATGCGTCAGCGGCTTGCGCGGGAAGATCGAACATTCCACGTCCATGACGGTCGAACGGCCGGGCTCGGTCTTGAACTTGTAGGCGCCGGTCAGGCTCGGACCGTCGAGAAGGGCATAGATCGTCAGCTCACGGTCTTCCGCCGCGGGCTTGCGGATCCAGAAAGTGCGAAAGAACGGAAACTCCTCGCCGGACGCCTGCGCGGTGTTGATGCTGATGCCGCGCGCGGCGAGGCCAAACGCCTGGTCGGCCGCGATCGCACGGAAGAAGCTGGCGCCCTGGAAGACCAGGAACGGGTCCTTCGCGTCGGGACGGTTGATCGGGCTGTAGACGCGAAAGCCGGAAAAGCCGCCCTGTGAGTCGGGCGGCGGCGGTTTTAATGGCTGGCCGTATTCGAACAGAGTGGTCGCGTAAGGAAAGGGGCGAACCTGATCGCCTTCGAGCAGGTTGATCTCGACGGGGATCTCGTACTGAAAACCGGTGTGCAGGAACTGAAGCGCGAAATGGAAGGGGTCATCCTTCCAGACCGTGGCGTCGGCCTTATACTGGATGGCGTTATATTGCTGCTGATTGAGGCCGGTCAGCTCGGGAGGCAGGTTCAGCTTCGGCTGTTCATAGGGCTGTTTCGCAAGATTCTCGGCCTGGTTCAAAAGCCATTCGTCGGAAAACGGCGGATTTGCCGCAGCCGGCGCGGCAGCGTCGCCCGACTGTGCGCCGGCCTCGTCCGGCAACGTCACGGCAAGCGAAAACCCGCTCGCAATCTTGAGAAAGTTGCGACGATTCATTTATCCCCGGCCAGCCGCAAAGCGGCAGCCGCCCCGTTGTAAGAAGGAGGCTCCGTTAGCCCTGAAGCAGTTTGGCCGCAGGGCGATAGATAATCCCCCAGTCCCAGCGCCCAGCTTACAGATTGAATACCCAGACCTTTCGTCTTTTTTAGGCGAATTTGAGGCGCTCGCATATATCAAAACACCATATTTCTGCGAAGCGTTAACACGACAAGTTCAACCTCGCATACACGCCGCCCGTTTACGCCTCAAGGAAATTTTGGACGCGGTCCTTGAACAGACTTCGGCTCGGACAGGCTGGCTCGCATAGCCCCCGGAACGTCGACCAAAACTCGTGGTCAAAAAACTTTGAAGGCAATTTTGTTCCAGAGATTTTGATTTCATGCTCTAAATTCTGAGCGAGAGCAGTCTGCCGAAAATTCTGCGCTTTTGGAGCGTGTTTCAGCAACGCTCATTATAGACACGTCCGGGGTCAGAAAGAACATCATGTTTGCGGCTGCGCGAGATACTCACAGCTCCCCTTGGAGATGAGGCGACGAGTCGTCTTGAATGCAATCTGATCGCCGCGCATACCGAGACGCAAACCGTTCGACGGATTTGTTTTTCTCAAGGATTGGAATCGCCAGCGCCATGAAAAGCATTCCGGCTCGGGTCACGTCCCGGGCATTCATTATACTAGCAATTCTTCTTGCACTGCTGCCGGAGGCTTCTCTGGCGCAGACCGGGGCGCCGCACCAGCCGAAGGTGCAGATCGATCTCATTGCCGAAAAGGCCGCCGTGGCGCCGGGCGACCGCGTGACCGTGGCGCTGCGCGAGGCCATCACACTCGGCTGGCATACCTACTGGACCAATCCCGGTGATTCGGGCGAGCCGACGCGGATCTCGTGGCAATTGCCGGCAGGATTTTCCGCCACCGCAACCCAGTGGCCGCTGCCGAAGGCGATCCCGGTCGGCCCGCTGATGAACTTCGGGTATTCGGACGAGGTGCTGCTGCTCTCGGATATTTCCGTGCCGAAAAATGCCGCAGGCGACAGCTTCGAAGTCACCGCAAACGCAAAATGGCTGGTTTGCCAGGAGATCTGCGTACCCGAGGAAGCGTCTGCGACATTAAAGCTGCCGCTGATCCCGCCCGGCGTCTCGGCGCGTCCCTCCCCAAATGCCGCCGCAATCGAGGCCGCCCGCAAGACCGTGCCGCAGCCGATGCCATGGCCGGCGAAGTTCGACATGAGCGGCGACAGCCTGACGCTGAAGGTGGATGGCGTAGGCGAGGCGCTGCCGAGGGATGCCGGGATCCACTTCTTCCCCATCGAGTGGGGCTACATCAACCATGCCGCTCCGCAAGCGGTTTCGTTCGACAAGGACGGCGTGTTCCTGACAATTCCGCGCGGCGATCTGAGCGACGCCAACAAGCCGGCCGCGCTGGACGGTGTGCTGGCCGTGGAAACGCAGAAGCCGGATGGCACGACGGCGCGGCGCGGCTACAGCATCAGCGCGGCGGCGTCGGCGGTTCCGATGATCGCGCCGGAGGCCGCTGCGGCGTCCGAGCCCGGCGGCGGCCTGTCGTTGATTCTGGCGCTCGGCTTTGCCTTTCTCGGCGGGCTGATCCTCAATCTGATGCCGTGCGTGTTTCCGGTGCTCTCGCTGAAAGCGTTGTCTCTCGCCAAGGACGGCGGCAACGACAAGGCGCGCCGGGTCAAGGGCCTCGTCTATCTCGCGGGCGTTCTGGTCAGCTTTGCCGGCATCGCGCTCGCGCTGGTGGTGCTGCGCGCCGCGGGCATGGCTATCGGCTGGGGGATGCAGTTTCAATCGCCCGCCTTCGTGCTGGCGATGATGGCGCTGTTTCTCGCGCTCGCGCTCAACCTGTCCGGCGTGTTCGCCCTCGGCGGCTCCGTGACCGGGGTCGGCGACAGCCTGACGCGCCGGTCCGGCCTGAGCGGCTATTTCTTTACCGGCGTGCTCGCGACCGTCGTCGCCACGCCCTGCACCGCCCCCTTCATGGGCGCGGCGATGGGCTACGCCTTCAGCCAGCCCGGCTTGACCGTGTTTGCCGTGCTGCTGGCGCTCGGCGTCGGCTTTGCACTGCCGATCGTGCTCCTGAGCGTATCCCCCGGCGTCGGACGCTGGCTGCCCAAGCCCGGCGCGTGGATGGAGACCTTCAAGCAGCTCATGGCCTTTCCGCTCTATGCGACGGTGGGCTGGCTGCTTTGGGTGCTGAGCATTCAGCAGGGCAGCGACGGGGTCATGGCCGGCTCCGTAACGCTGCTCGGCGTCGCCTTCGCGGCGTGGCTCCTCGGGCGGCGGCCCGAAGGGGCGGGCTTGCGCGGTGCGGTGGCTGCCGCGATCGGCCTCGCGGCATTCGGGCTGGGCGTCAGCCTGACCAACGCCGGCGCGGACCGGACCCATCTTGCCGCCGGCACGGCCGACACGTCCGGCCCCAAGGCGGAGGCATTCACGCAGGCGAGGCTGACCGAGCTGATCGGCCAGAACAAACCGGTCTTCGTCAACCTGACGGCCGCCTGGTGCATCACCTGCAAGGTCAATGAGCGCGTGGCGCTTCGCTCCGAACGCATCGGCAAGGCGTTCGAGCAAGGCGGCATCGCCTATCTCGTCGGCGATTGGACCAACGGCAATCCGGAGATCACCGCGCTGCTGAAAGCGCACGGGCGCGTCGGCGTGCCGCTCTATCTGCTCTACCCCGGCACGGCGGGCGCGAAGCCGCAAATCCTGCCGCAATTGCTGACCGAGTCGATCGTGCTCGACCGCCTCGCGGCCCTGCCGTCCTCCACGCTGAAACAGGCCAAGGGAGATTTCTGAGCATGGCAATGTCCAGACGCACGACGCTTCTTGCACTCGGCGCGGCGATTGCGCTCGGCATGCTGCCGGGCCTGACCTCGCCGGCGAACGCCAAGCCGGAGATCGGCAAGCCCGCCCCCGCCTTTACCGGCACCGACACCAAAGGCAATGCGGTTGCGCTGTCGGACCTGCGCGGCAAGACCGTCGTCCTGGAATGGACCAACCACGACTGCCCTTACGTCCGAAAGCATTATGGCTCGGGCAATATGCAGAAGCTTCAGGCGCGAGCCGCCGGCGACGGTGTCGTCTGGCTGTCGATCATCTCCTCCGCGCCCGGCGAAGAAGGCCATGTCTCTGCCGCCGAGGCCGACACGCTCACGCGGAGCCGAAACGCCGCGCCCGCTCATGTGCTTCTCGACGAAAAGGGCGTGATCGGGCGGAAATATCAGGCACGCACGACGCCGCACATGTTCGTCATCGATCCGGACGGGACGCTGGTCTTCATGGGCGGCATCGACGACCGGGCGGGCACCAGCAAGGCCGATATCGCGCGGGCGACCAACTATGTCAGCGCCGCCCTCGATGCGCTCAAGGCCGGCAAGCCGGTCGCCACGCCGGTGGCGCGGCCCTATGGCTGCTCGATCAAATACGCGCCAGAAAACCCGCGCTCGTAACGCCGCCTCGGCGACCGCGGCCGGCGACAGCCCCGAAAGCAATCGGTCGTGGCTGGCAGGTCGCAACGCCGGGCCGATGGCGTCTATCCGCATAGGACCTATGCGCGCGCGTCGAAGGCCTTTCTTGTGACAAAAGAATAGTCCATGATATCGTATCTCGCTGTTGACGATATCCAGCTTACGACGCGACGTGCCATCTATTGCCAGCCTTCTGCCGCCCGGCACTCAAGGTTTTGCACGTCGAATATTTCGAACAACCCCCGCGCTTTCTCGGAGGAATGCATGAACTCGTATCACTGTTAACGGGACCGAGCATGAAATCGCTTCGTCGCCCGATACCCCGCTGCTCTGGGTGCTGAGAGACGAGCTCGGCATGACGGGCACGAAATTCGGCTGCGGCATGGCGCAATGCGGCGCCTGCCGCGTACATATCGATGGAGAGGTGAGCTTCTCCTGCGTGACCCAGATTGGCGATGTCGACGGCAAAGCCGTCACCACGATCGAAGGCGTGACCGGCAACGTCGCCGACGCCGTGTTCGATGCCTGGGAGAGAACCAGGTCATCCAGTGCGGCTATTGCCAGCCGGGGCAGATCATGGCCGCGATCGGCCTGCTCTCGTCCAACCCAAAGCCGACCGACGACGACATCGATCAGGAAGAGTCCATGGCGCGCAATGTCTGCCGCTGCGCCACCTATCACCGCATCCGCGCCGCCATCCACGATGCGGCCAAAACGCTGGAGGGCTGAGATGAGAGGCGAACTGACCGTCAATCCCAACGCCACCCGGCGTGACTTTCTCAAAGGCGCGAGCGCCATCGGCGCCAGCCTGGTCATCGGCTTCAACTGGCCGGACATCGGACGCTCTGCCTTCGCGGCCGGCGGCGACTTCGCGCCGAATGCCTTCGTCCGGATTTCGCCGGACAGCTCCGTCACCGTCGTCGCCAAGCATTTCGAGATGGGCCAGGGCACCACGACCGGCATTCCGACCATCCTCGCCGACGAGCTTGACGCCGACTGGGCGCAGGTCCGCGTCGAGTTCGCACCATTTGACCCCGCCCGCTACAACAACCTGCTGTTCGGCGAGGCGCAGGGCACCGGCGGGTCAACGGCGATCGCCAATTCCTATAAGCAGCTCCGCGAGGCCGGCGCGACCGCGCGGGCGCTTCTGGTGCAGGCGGCGGCCGAGACCTGGGACGTTCCAGACAGTGAAATCACCGTCGAGAAGGGGCTGGTGCAGCATAAGCAGTCGGGGCGATCCGCCCCGTTCGGCGCCCTCGTCGAGAAGGCTTCCGCGCTTCCGGTGCCCGGCGAGGTCAAGCTGAAGGATCCGAAGGACTTCACGCTGATCGGCAAGATGCTGCCGCGCAAGGACAGCCCGGACAAAGCACGCGGCAAGGCCATCTACACCATCGACATGAAGCTGCCCGGCTTGCTCACCGCGGTCGTCGCGCGCAGTCCGCTGTTCGGCGGCAAGGTGAAGTCCTTCGATGCGACCGAGGCAAAGAAAGTCAAAGGCGTCACCGACGTGGTCGAGATCCCGACCGGCGTCGCCGTCGTCGCGGAGGGATTCTGGGCGGCAAAGACCGCCCGCGACGCGCTCCAGATCGAATGGGACGACAGCGCCGCCGAAAAGCGCGGCACCGACGAACTGATGGCGGGATATAAGGCGTTGCTGGACAAGCCCGGCACGCAGGTCCGCAGCCAGGGCGATGCCGCCAAGGCTCTCGAAGGCGCCGACAAGCTCATCGAAGCCGTCTACGAATACCCCTATCTGGCCCACGCACCGATGGAGCCGATGGACTGCGTGGTCCGTCTCGCCGCCGACAAATGCGAGATCTGGTCCGGCTGCCAGTTCCCGTCCATCGACCACGCGGTTGCCGTGGCGGTGAGCGGGCTGAAGCCGGAGCAGGTGGTCATCAACACGCTCTATGCCGGCGGCAGCTTCGGACGGCGCGCCAACCCGGCGGGCGACTTCACCCTGGAGGCGGTCGCCATTGCCAGGGCGATCGGCGGGCGCGCGCCGGTCAAGCTGATCTGGACCCGCGAGGACGACATTCGCGGCGGCCGCTATCGTCCGCTCTACGCGCATAAGCTGCGCGCCGGGCTCGACAAGGACGGCAATATCGTCGGCTGGCAGCACCGGATCGTGGGGCAGTCGATCCTGGCCGGCACGCCGTTCGAAGGCGTCATGGTCAAGGACGGCGTCGATGCGACGTCCGTGGAGGGCGCGATCGAGCCGCCTTACAAGATGGCCAACTTCCATCTCGACCTGCACACCCAGGCGGCCGGCGTTCCCGTGCTGTGGTGGCGGTCGGTCGGCTCGACCCACACGGCCTACGCCGTCGAAACCATGATAGACGAGCTCGCCGAGGCCGCGGGCAAGGACCCGCTCGCGTTCCGCCGTGCGATCATGGGCGATCACCCGCGCCATCTCGGCGTGCTGAACCTGGCGGCGGAAAAGGCCGGCTGGGGCCAGCCGGTGCCCGAGGGGACGGCGCGGGGCATCGCCGTGCACGAGTCGTTCAACAGCTATGTCGCCCAAGTGGCCGATGTTCGCCTGGTCGACGGCAAGATCAAGGTCGAGCGCGTCGTCTGCGCCGTCGATTGCGGCGTGCCGGTCAATCCGGATGTGATCAAGGCGCAGATGGAAGGCGGCATCGGCTTCGGCCTCGGGGCGATCCTGCATGATGCGATCACGTTGACGTACGGCGCGGTGGAGCAGTCGAACTTCCATGACTATGTGCCGCTGCGCATCAATGAGATGCCGAAGGTCGAGGTGCACATCGTGCCGTCGGACGCCGATCCGACTGGGGTAGGCGAGCCCGGCGTGCCTCCGATCGGTCCGGCCGTGGCGAACGCGGTCTATCGGCTGACAAAGCAGCGCATTCGTTCGCTGCCGATGTCCAAGCACGGGCTGACCAGCGTGTAGATCAGCTTAATCTTGAGAATTGTGACAAGTTAAAGCGCGGGGAATGCATCATCTTCTCCGCGCTTTTTGATGGGAATGCCGCGGAATTGCCCACGCATTTTGATGCGTTCTTTACTCGCAACCCCTCCGCATTCCAGTCCATCCGCGTGATGTTCGCCAGTTTGGACACCGAGCGGCTCGCTCAAATCTAGTAAATTAACCAAAAATTTCGAAGCAAATCGTATAGAAAAACTATTACCGTAATCACGTTACGTGAAACTCACATTTGCGGGCGTCAGCAACGGTTGTTGAACTAACCAACTAGTTACAACGCAAGCCCTTCCCGATTTCCTCGCCGAAGCTCGATTTTTTCCCACACATTTGCTGTCTATACGGATTTCCACGGGGTCCGTGATCCTTTTACCACAGTAGGATTACGTAGTGGCTTTTACCACATACCCGCTCCGAGGGTGATTCGCTGCTTTGCAATAGGACGAGCATTCTGCATCTTGAATGCATAATGGCTGGAAATTCAGGCACCATCCCGTAGCGCTCCATTCCAAGAATACGCAGACGCTTTTCTGTAAGGCCAGGCATAACTCTACGTCACTTTTTGAATGATTAAGCAAAAACGAGTGAAAATAGACTTTTGCAACGCATCATCTAAATATCTTATAACGTTCCTGTCACGCGTTAACTCTTTCTTCACCTTGCCGCCAAGGAAGCGCCACCTTTCAGCCAATAAGGCGAAAATGCCACACAAATTTTAGTGGAGGGAGAGGGAATGCAACCAGAAAGGGCGTCGTGTTATTGAACGCAACCGGGACGGAGTTGCAAGGCCCTAAGGGATTTCTCTTAATCGCGAGGGTTGCAGGTTCACGACCTGAAACAAATTGGGGGGCCACCGCCCTAGGAAAGCTAGACCCCCCAACAAGTACCCGACCGTGTCAGATTTTTAACAGGTGGAGTAAACTCCCATGGCTACCTCTTTCATTTCTCTTGTCAAGAGCTTTGCCCGTGATGAACGGGGCGCTTCGATGGCTGAATACGCCATTCTTCTCGGCCTTATCACCACCGCGCTGATCGGCCTCGTGACGGCATTCGGTGCCCAGCTTGGCGCCCAGTTCAGCGCCGTTACGGGCATCCTCGCTACAGCCACGCCTCAGTAGGTGTAACGCCTGAACTCGAACGAGTGGATAGCGGAGGCGTGCGATGCGCATGAGCCATCTGGCAATGCTTGGTGCCGCGCTTGTGTGCGCAACCGCCGCCGCTTTACTTTCGCGCGCCTGGCTGGTCCGCCAGTCCGCAAGAGCGCCCGTTCAGGTCGAAGCGGCCGCGTCCACGTCGAGCACGATCGTCGTGGCGGCTCGTGACGTCAAATACGGCGACAAGCTGACCGACGAGTCGATAAGGCTCGTCTCAGTCCCGAACGCTGCGGCGCCGAAAGGCGCATTCAACTCGAAGGAAGCGCTTTTCGGCGGGCAGAAGAGCCGTACCGCGCTTCAGTCCATGGGCGAAGGCGAGCCGATCCTGGAACACAAGCTTCTCGGCGGCACCTATGCCGGAGCCCTGTCGGCCAAGCTGAACGAGAACATGAAGGCGGTCACCATTCGGGTGAACGACGTGGCCGGTCTCGCCGGTCTCGTCCAGCCCGACGACCGCGTCGATGTCTTCCTCACTTATACAGAGGAAAAAGGACGTGAGGCGGCGCCGGCAGCGTCGTCCGTCGTTGTATTGCTGCAGAATATCCGCGTGCTCGCCGTCGACCAGGTGACGCAGCGCAAGGATCAGCCAACCGCGGCAAAAGCCGTGACGCTGGAGGTGACGACCGAAGAGGCTCAGAAGCTGGTCCTGGGTGGGCGCGCCGGCGATCTGTCGCTGGCACTCAACCGGATCGCCGCAACCGACGAACGGGAAGTGACCGGGACTATTTCTTTAGACGATTTGACGGACGCCGAAAATCGCGCGTCGCGGCGTGCACCGGGGGGCCCGGTGGTGACTGTCACGCGTTCGACGGATCGGAAGGACTATCAGGTCCAGACCGACAAGAAACGCGATGAAAACTGGCAGCATGAAGTATTGAGCCATCAGGGGGGTCGGGCAAAGCCGCTTCAATAAAGTCGAAGACCAAAGAGCGCTTTGTTTGACTGGGTATAATGAGGGTCAGGGGAACAGCATGAATTGGGCACGAGCAGCTTTCGGACTTCGGGCCGAGCGACGGAGGGATTGCCCCCCCGAACGCCTGACAAACCGACAGTCTTGGCTGAAAGTGGGATTTGGAGTGCTTGGCGCCCTGGCGCTTTGCGGCGTTAGCGCTTCTCCGAGTTTTGCCGCCAACACAAAGCGCGCCCAGCCGGCCCCGAAAGGCGCCGCGGGCATCTATCATGTCCAGCCGACCGAAGACCGCATCGAGGTCCAGGTCACGCTCAACAAATCCGAGACCGTCCGGGTCGGCGTCCCTTTCACCGAAGCGCTCGTCGGCAATGCCGAGATCGCCGACGTCATCCCGCTGACCGACCGCTCCGTCTACATCGTCGGCAAGAAGATTGGCGTGACGCGGCTGGCGCTGCTCGACACCGGCAAGCAGATGATCGGCGTGGTCGACATCGAGGTCACCTATGATACGGACGGGCTTAGGGCCCGCATGAAGGGCAATCCGGCGCTGGACGACGTCAAGATTCAATCGGTCAACGGCAAGATGCTGCTGACCGGCGTCGTGCAGGACGCGGTTGCCATGGAACAGGCCCTGGTCCTGGCGCGGCAGGTTTCCCCGGACGACCTCACCAATGCGATACGCGTAGCGGCACCGCAGCAGGTCATGCTCGAGGTTCGCTTCATCGAAGCCGACCGCAATGCGTCGCGTGCGCTCGGAGTCGATGCAACCGTCGTCGGAAATCGCGCCTTCGGCGTCACCAACAACAGCAACATTGTTCCGGGCTCCGGCATTGGCGTCGATTCCAGCGGTGACTATGTCGACGGGATCGCTCGCAGCCTGACCGGCGGCCTCGTCAGCAATGCAATTCCGTTCGGCACCTTCGCGGCAAAGATCCTGGCGGGCGGCACACAGGCCGAGCTGGCGATCAACGCTCTGGAGGAACGCGGACTTGCCCGCCGTCTCGCCGAGCCGAATCTGGTCGCACTGTCCGGTGACACCGCAAGCTTCCTGGCGGGCGGCGAATTTCCGTTCCCGGTTTCGAACGACAAGGACAAGATCGAGATCGAGTTCAAGAAGTTCGGTGTCGGCCTCGCGTTCACGCCCACGGTTCTATCCGAGGGCCAGATCAATCTGAAGATCGAACCGGAGGTCAGTGAGCTGAACTCAAACAACTTCGTCAAGGTCGGGAATGTCGAGATTCCGAGCCTGACGGTGCGGCGGGCGTCGACCACCGTCGAGTTGCGCGACGGACAGAGCTTCGCCATCGCCGGCCTGCTGCAGAGCAATCATACCAAGAACCAGCGCCAGCTTCCCTGGATCGGCGACGTTCCGGTCATCGGCGCCCTGCTGCGCAGCGCCGCCTGGCAGAAGAACGAAACCGACTTGGTGATCATCGTAACGCCGCGTCTGGTCAATCCGCGTGCGCCCGGCCAAAGGCTGGCGACGCCGCTGGATGGCAGCGTCCCGACCAACGACAAGGAGTTCTTCCTGACCGGTCGGCAAGAGATCGAGACCGGCCGGCCGGACAATTTCGTCGGACATATCATCGACTTGAAGGACGAAGAGCCGGTCTCTGCGGGCTGGAAGGGGGAGTACAAATAATGACGGGTCTCAAGAAAGCCAAGCTCGCCTTGTCCGTGCTCGCCATAGCCGCGCCAGCCGCTCTACTGCAAGGCTGCTACGAGGACGATTACCTGTCTCACCGGGATACGATCTCACTTGGCGCAGGCGATGCCGTCGCCACCAATGCCGCAACGCAGACCATCGATCCATGGCCGGCCTACGCCAAGGATACCGATATCCAGATGGACGGCAAACGCGCGCAGGTCGCGATCGAGCGCTATCAGCAGAACAAGTCGCTGCCGCCTCGCGGCGTCAACACGACGGAGATCTCCGGTCAGGCGGGCCCCGGCGCTCAGGGGCAGGCCCAGATCAAGAACTGATGCTTGCTGTCCGGGGCGTCGGCCCGGGAACGCGTCCGATTACGTAAGAGTTTGAGTCAGGTTCGAATATGTCGATAATGGAAAAACTCCGGCCCGTCTCGGCTACAACGGTCGAAAATGCGGAAGGGGCCAGAGGCGGTCTCGGCGATATGACCCGACAAAGTTCCTTACGCGGAGATCAGCAGGTCGATGTTCTTCTCATCAGTGAAGACGTCGAGTTGAAAGAACTTCTCGCCAATGGTTTTGTAGAGAAGCGGCACTTCGCCTTGAAAACCATCAAGGGGCGCATCTCCAATAGTGAGAATTTTCTCAATATGGAAGCGCTGCCTGGCGTTCTGCTTGTCGACCTGCAAACCGCCTCGCCGGACGAACTCTCAGCGCTCGAACGCATCAAGCGCGGGCGCTATGCGGATACGCCGATCATCGCGCTGTCGAGCTATCTCGACCAGGAAATCGTCCGCCGGCTCGTGCAGATCAAGGTCGACGACTGGCTGCCCAAGGACAGCCCGTTCGTCGATATCTACCGGTCCTGCGAGCGCCTCAACCGCACGCCTGCCGTGGAAGCCCGGAACAAGGACGCTGTCTGCTATTCGTTCTTCCCCGCGGCCGGCGGCGCCGGCACAACCACCCTCGCCATCCAGACCGCATTCCTGCTCGGCCGCTCGAACCGCCAGATGGAGAACACCTGCCTCGTCGATCTGAACTTTCAGGACGGGTCGATCGCGGATTATCTCGACATCCCACCGGCGTTCCGCATCGAGGAACTGGCAAATTCTCCCGGCCGGCTCGACCGCCAGCTTCTCGACGTTATGCTGACGCGGCATCCCTCCGGCCTGTCCGTGCTGGCGACGCCGCGTGTTCCGGCGAAATATGTCGAGGTCAGCGAGGGTCTGATCGGCGCAGTGCTCGGGCTGCTGTCGCGGTCGTTCGACCATGTCGTGATCGACCTGCCGAAGAACTGGTATCCCTGGATGGACAATGTGATCTGGGGCTCCAACCGGGTCTTCATCGTCACCGATTTCACGGTGCCCGCGCTCCGGCATGCCCGCTATGTTCTCGATGCGATCACCGCCAAAGCGGTGAACGACGCCAGGGTCTCGGTCATCGTCAACAAGCATCGCGAAAAACTGCTGGGCGCGTCGCTGAAAAAGCGCGACGCCGAGCAATTGCTGCGCGACTGGCTCGCCGGCTTCATCCCCGACTGTCCGGATCTTGTCCATGAGGCGATCAATCGCGGCCTTCCGGTTTCCGATGTCAGCCGAGGCAACAAGCTGGAGAAGGCGATGGAGCGAATCCTGAAGTCGGGCAAATAGGCACAGCAAAGATCTGGATGGGTATCGGGATGTCGGATCGATTTCTACCGGGCGGAAACAAGGTTGGCGGTCTCGCGCGCGGGCCGGGCATCGCCCCGCGCCCTGCGGCGATGGAGCGCCGGCTGGCCGAGATCGGCTCCGAGGACAACAAGCTGCTGAAGCAGGAGCTGATTGAGGCCAAGGTCCGCCTGCACCGCAAGCTGATCGACGACCTCAACCTGCCGATGCTGGAGCGCCTCTCCCGTGAGGAGCTGCGCGTTCAGATCTCAGAGATCGTTTCGGAATATGTCCGTACCGAGCGCATCCTGCTCAATGCCCGCGAGCTGGAAAACTTCACCACCGAGGTGCTCGACGAGCTGACCGGGCTCGGCCCGATCGAGCCGCTGCTGAAAGACCCGACGGTCAGCGACATTCTGATCAACACCCATGAACGCGTCTATGTGGAGCGGTTCGGCCAGCTCGAACAGGTGCCGGTCCGTTTCAAGGACGAGTCGCATGTGCTGCGCATCGTCAACAAGATCATCAGCGCGGTCGGCCGCCGTGTGGACGAGTCTCAGCCGATGGTGGACGCCCGTCTCGCCGACGGCTCCCGTATCAACGTGGCGGTGCGTCCGATCGCGGTCGACGGGCCGCTGGTGTCGATCCGCAAATTCTCCGAACAGGCCTACGATCTCGAAGGCCTCGTCTCGGTCGGCAGCCTGACCCAGAAAATGGCGGAGATTCTCAATGCCGCAGTCCAGGCGCGGCTGACGCTGATGGTCTCCGGCGGCACCGGCTCGGGCAAGACCACGCTGCTGAATGGCCTGTCGACAGCGATCTCGTTCAAGGAGCGGCTGATCACCATCGAGGATGCGGCCGAGCTTCGCCTGCAGCAGCCCCATGTCGGACGTCTGGAGACGCGCCCGCCGAATATCGAGGGCCGCGGCGAAATCCGCCAGCGTGAGCTGGTCAAGAACGCCCTGCGTATGCGCCCCGACCGGATCATCATCGGCGAGGTGCGCGGCGAGGAAGCCTTCGACATGCTCCAGGCAATGAATACCGGCCATGAGGGGTCGATGACCACGATCCATGCGAACAATCCGCGCGACGCTCTCGCCCGTCTCACGCAGATGATCGGCATGGCCGGCCTCAACATGACGGAAACCAGCATCCGCACGCAGATTGCCTCGGCGATCACCTTGATCGTTCAGCTTCAACGTTTTTCGGATGGCCGCCGGCGGATCATCAGCCTCACCGAGATCACCGGCATTGAGCGCGACGTGATCCAGATGCAGGAGATCTTCAAATTCGTCCGCACCGGCACGATGGCCGACGGACAGGTTCGCGGCGATTTCCGCGCAACCGGCCTTCGCCCTCGTTTCATGGACGAGTTGCAGGTGAAGGGCTTCCATTTTCCGCAGGACTTCTTCGAACCCGGACAGCAGCTATGAACGCGATGCAACTCGTTCCGCTCCTCGTCTTCGTCGCCGTGCTGCTCGCGGTGACAGTCGGCTATCTGCTGATTTCCGCCCGGCGCGCCGAACGGAAAAGCGTGAGCCGGCGCCTCGGGCAATTCGGCTCCGGGGACGCCAGCCACAGCGAGTTGAACCGTATCCGCAGCGCCCGGAGCCTGTCGGCCGAAGGCCACTATTCCATGCCATTCATCCCGCTCAATCAGCTCATTCTGCAATCGGGGGTGACGGTCGGCGTGCAGGGCGTGCTGTTTGCCATGGCGTTCCTGACTTCGGGAATGTTTTTTGTTCTTTCGATCGTCCAGGACGGGAAGCTCGTTGCCGTCGCAGGGGCGCTGATCGTCGGCATCGGCGTTCCGGTGCAGGTCCTGCGGTCGATGCGCGTCTCGCGTCAGCGCAAATTCGAGGAGCAGCTTCCCGAAGCGCTGGATACTCTTGTGCGCGGCCTCAGAGCTGGCCACGCGACGCCGATGGCGATTTCGACGGTCGGCCAGCAGATGCCGGATCCGATCGGGAGCGAGTTCAGCATCACAGGCGGCGAATTGACCTACGGTCTCGATCTTGAGACCGCGATGGTCAACCTGCGTTCCCGCGTCGGCCAATCGGACCTTTCCCTCGTCGTGCTCGCGATTTCGATCCAGTCGAAGATGGGCGGCAATCTGGCCGAGATCCTCAGCAATCTGTCACGGGTGATCCGCGATCGATTCAAGCTGCGCCGGAAGGCGAAAGCGCTCTCCTCCGAAGGCCGCTATTCGGCGATTTTCCTGAGCATTCTGCCCATCGCCTTGTTCGCCATTCTTTGGCTGATCGCGCCCACCTATTACGGGGACGTCTGGAGCGACTGGTCGGTCAAGCCGACGCTCGGCGCTGCGATCGGATGGATGCTGCTTGGAAACCTAGTGATGTATCGAATGGTGAAGTTTAACATCTGATGAGCTCGATCCTGAACTTCATAGTCGTCGAGGTTTATAAGTCGGACAGCACTGTGCTGTTCGGGGCGATTTTCTTTACCTTCATGTTCATGTTCCTGTTCGTGCTGGCGGTCACCGACCTGATCCAGCGCCGGAACGACATTCGCAAACGCGCCGCTTTCGAAGGCGGGTTGGGTTTCGCCGAGCCCATTCCAGAACCTTTTCAGGATACGTCCGGTCGTTCGCTCCGTTATCAGAGCTTTGCGGAAAATTCGGCCCTGTTGGCCAAGGTCGAGCGCGGCAAGAAGCGGCAGGAAAACGAGAGTGAGAAAAGCAAGCTGGAGCGCGAACTGGTCAGCGCCGGCTATTTCGGACCGCACAGCGCCATTTGGTTCCAGGCGATCCGCCTGAGCCTTTTGGTCGGGCCCCCTCTCCTTCTGCACATTGCTTTCACCATGTCCGACATCCAGATGGTGGGCACCAGCCGCATGGGTCTCCTGGCGGCAGTCGCCGGGGCGGGTTTCCTGTTGCCTGGCCGCTACCTGAAGCAGCGGCAAAAGGGCATGCGGCAGCAATGCCGCGACGGCTTCCCCGATTTCATGGACCTGATGCTGGTCTGCGCGGAAGCGGGCCTGAGTTCGCGCGCCGCGATCGACCGGATCAGCCGCGAGATCGCTCACACCTATCCCTATCTCGGCGCCAACCTTTATCTGATGAGCCTGGAGCTCCGAGCCGGCAGTTCGCTGGCTGAATTGGTTCAAAGCCTTGCCCGGCGGACGCAGGTCGAGGAAGTCGTCAATCTCGGATCGCTCCTATACCAGAGCGAAAAATTGGGCACGGGTCTAACAGAAGCGCTGCGCATATACAGCGACGAAATGCGAGACAAACGTCTATCTCGGGCAGAAGAAAAAGCTCACGCGTTACCAGTAAAACTAACTCTGCCTTTGGGTCTTTTCATATTTCCGGTCATGCTTGTTGTTATCGGTTTACCCATCATTATCAGGATGAGAAGCGTTTTTCATTAGCGCTTACTAGAGGGGAATAAAATGAGGGGCACTATAGTAAGACTTCTGGCAATGGGGGCGGTCGCTTTGACCGCAGCCGGATGCCAATCGACGTTTGAAGACTCGGCGGGCAAGGAGGAGCTGAGCTCAATCACCGACAGCTCGTCTTTCGGGTCGACGCCGGAACGGGTCTGGCTGCAGAAGGCCAAGCAAGCCTATCGTAACGGCGACTATGGCCTGGCCGAGCGTCACTACCGGCATGCCATCGAAGAACGCCACAACAATGCCGAAGCCTGGCTCGGCCTGGCGGCGTCCTACGACCGGCTGAAGCGGTTCGATCTGGCAGATCGCGCCTATGAGCAGCTTGTGCAGATGGCCGGCAATACGCCGACCGTGCTGAACAATCTCGCCTATCATCAGATGCTGAAGGGCGAGTTCGGGTCCGCCCGCCAGACGCTGAACGCGGCGGCGGAGAAATCGCCGGACAATCCATATATCCGCAACAATCTGCAGCTTCTGGATCGCTGGGAGTCTCAGGCGGGACGGCGGGCAAGCTAACACCGATCGGCCACGCCGCGCTGTGCGGCGCGCCAGCCGGTCGCGCATCCGCCTTGTCCCCTCAGTTAGCGGATGACGAAGATCGACGGCGCAACGCACAGAGCGGCGAGGCCGATCGGAATGCCGTATGGGCAAAGCCCGTTGCGTGCCCAGCGGCTCACCTTGCTCAGAATCGGCAAGTCACCGAGGATTGGGTAGAAGGGAAGCGCCCGGCGCAGGCCGACGAGCCCGAGCGCGAATAAGCCGCCGAATATGGCGAACAGGGCGAAGAAGACGGCGCCATGAGCCGGGCCCGCCCAAAGCATCAGCGCGCTGAGGAATTTGACGTCGCCAGCGCCGATCCATCCCATGGCGAAGCACCCGAACAGGATCGCGAACACCACGCCCGCGAGGATCAGCGGCGGCCAGATCGATCCGATCCCGCCGAATGCGGCGTAGACCGCAAATGCCGCCACCAATACGAGCGACACGCTGTTGGGAATCCGCAGCCGCGAGAAGTCGGAGATCATCGCGAAGACCACCGAGAATACGAAGATCACGGCAAAGACCAGATCGAGATTTGCGTTCACGCCTTGATCATCCGTCTAGAGCATTTTCCAGCAAAGCGGATACCGGTTTGCCTGAAAGATCGAACGCAAACAATGAGGATATGGATCATCATCGGTTCTATCTGAAATGATCATGATCTACTGGCTGTCGGGAGGTTCGGGCAGTTCCATCCAGGCGGTGAACTCGCCATGCTCGAACAGCCGGTCGCCGTCATCGTGCCATTTGCCGAAGGCGGCATTCCAATATCCGACGATCACCCCGCTCTGCCGGCAGAGCGCGCCCTGCTTATACAGCAGCACCGGACGATCGTCCTTGGGATGGCCCGAAAGGCGTTGCCACAGCGCCGATTTCTCCGCTTTCGATTCCCACTCGCCGCACCAGTGATAGGCTCGGGTTCTGAGCCAGGAGAAGTTGTCGCGCGGCGGATGGCGGCGGCATTCCCCGCTGCGCTCGTCGAAATAGAGGCGGTTTTCCGGATCGACGTCCTGGCAAAAGAAGCGGCAGGTCGCGCAAAGCTGTCTTTTACGGTCCATCATTCAGATACTTGGCTGCAATCCAGATTTATCCGGCAGCATCTAAGCGGCCCGAACCGACAGCGATATTGAAGGCGAAGCATGAAAGAATTCCTTCGCCAGCCTGTCGAGCCGCATGGCGATGTCCCGGGTCATCGCCGCCCCGCGACCGCCGGGTTCCGAGCGGACAATCCGTGCGGCAAGGTTATGCAACATCCGCGCGGCCTTTTGCAGCCGGCGTGTCTGGCACTGACGGATCATGTCGATCAACGCGTTTTCGGCGGCTCCCACATTGCTCTCCATGCGCATCCGGCCGGCATCCTCACCATCGGCCAAGAGCAGGGATTGCACGGCGTCTCGCAAAGAAACCAGCACCACCTCGCCGAACAGCGACGCCGTGGCATGCCGGAGACGCGCGGTGAGCTTCGCGTCGTCCTTGCCGTGCCGGATGGCGTCCTTATAGGTGACCAGCATCAGCGCGCTGCGGCGATGAACCTCGGGAATCCGCTTCCAGGCGACGACCTCGGTTTCCTTCCACGCCTGCGTCGCCAGCGTGCACCATATGGTCAGATCGACTTGGCGGAACGCGCGGACCGATGGGCTCGACGGGTTCTCGCCGGGAAATCCGCGGACCTCGATGAATTCCACCTTTTTCAGGAAGTCCAGCGGCAGGCCAACTTCGATCAGCCTCGCCGGGGCGCCGTGCGACGTCACATTGGACAGAATCAGGCTGCCCGGCGCGCCGCCGCCAAGCGAGCTCGGCTTGCGCGTGCTGGTCGCGTCGTAGATCACGGCGGGAGCGCCGCCGCCCATCATCCGGTTTTCCGGCTTCACCAGCCGGCCGAATGCCCTCGACGTCAGCCTATTGCGATTGCCCTCGCCGCGCACCGAATGCACCGAAGGCTCGTCGGCATGGCGGATCAGCAGCTCGGTGCTGTCGCCGGAGAACCCGCCTGACGGCAGAACCTGGTGGCGAAGCAGATAGTTGATCAACAGCGATTTGCCCGAGTTGCCTTCGCCCAGAATGGCCAGGCGCAAGGGCCGGCGCAGGCTGCGCTCGATACCCGCCAGCGCACGATGCACGGCCGCATTGCGATGCGAGCCGAGCTTGGCGCTTGCATCCGCCAAAGCGAGGCGAACGAGCCTCAACTCTGGCAGAAGCTTGTCCTCGATCATGACCACCGGGTGTGACACCCTCTAGCCGCTCATCAGCTGAATGCACTGACGGCGGATTTCGCCTGCTTCCGTCCCAAGCTCCTCGCAGCGCGCAAGGTGCTGACGGCATTCGTCGAGAAACTGGTCCCAGAAGAACGGAGCCCCTCGTGTTCGTCCGCGATCGGCGGTACCCGCCATCGCCTTCTGAGTACTTACAAGATCCTGCAACTGCTGAGCAATCGGATAGATCGCACTGTAGCTCAAAAAGCGGAGACGGCGAAGCGCTTCAGTGATGTGATCGGACTGGGTCGCCTCGGCCAGCTCGAAGAGTTCCTCGATCAGCTCGACGAAGGCCGACGCTGCGAGCTGGCGGAACCGTTCGGCTTCCGCGGCATTGATCTGCGTCGCGTGCGCGCGGGCGTGCCAGTAGCCGTCCAGGTCAAGGCTGGTGACCTTGCTGAGCGGCATGATCGAAGGCGGCGGCAGACTGCCGGCCTGGATGCCGAAGCGCAGCACGTCGTCAAGCTTGGGCAGCGCGGTCTTCACGGTCTGACGCAGAACCGCCTCGGCTTCCTGCTGGCGGGCGAGGAACTGCTTTGCGATCTCGGTAATGTATTTGTAGAAATCCTCCGCGAGCTGGGAGCGTAGTTGGAACATCTGCTCCTGAAACTCGCTGCGGAACACCGAATAAGACCCGTATTGAGCCAGTTTTTCCCGCTGTTGCTCGGCGAAGTTCTCGACCGTGTAGACCATGAAACGGCGCAGCCGGTTGATTTCCTCGTTCATGAGCTGCACGAAATCGGCTTCGCAATGCGCAAGCGTGCCCTCGACTTCGGACAACAGATGCTCAAGCTGTTCCAAGCTGCGCGCCGCCACACCCAGATGCCAGCCCTCGCCGTCGGCGGCGGCCTGAAGCGATGCGATGCCGTAGCGTGTTGAAATCGCGGTGTTCTCGGCAATCGCGCCCAGCGTCGAGGCAACCGGAAGCAGACGCTCGCCAGTCACGGAATGACCGATCAGCCGGGAAATTGCCGAGACGATCGCGGGAATGCCCGACGCGCGGTAGAGCATCCGGGCGCTGCGATCCGGCTCCCATCCGGGGCGGGGCGCCTCGAAACCCGGCTCTCCGCGCCGCGCCAGATCGGCGGCATAGTCGGCGAATGAGGAGGTCAGCGCATAGTCCAGCTCGTCGGGATCGCGGCTCAGGGCGATATTGCCCCACTGCGCGCTCGCCAGAATGACGGGAATATCGGAATGCGGGAATTCTCGTTTCAGGCTGTCCCGGACATGGGCGGCAAGACGCGCCGCCTCCCCACTCGCCATGTTGACGAGGTCGATGCGGTTCACGACGGCGATGATGCGGTCCTTCTGCAGGCCCTTCAGCATCCGCAGCAGCGCCAGATCGCTGTGCGACAGCGGCTGCTGCGCGGTCAGCACCACCAGATAGATGTCGGCCTCGCCGAGATTGCCGTGGGTGATCTCGTCGCGGACGAGAAACGGATCGTTGACGCCGGGCGTGTCGATGATGACCGCCGGATAGCCGAGCGGCTGGCCTTCGAGATAGACCTCGGCGTTCTTGGTAATGTCGGAGAATTGGCGGCGTTCATCCGGATCGCCGGGTCCATCGTCGTAATCGCCGGCGCTCACGTAGCGCTCCAGCAGATCCGACGTCACCGAGGAGAACAGATGATGCTTGCCGAGCATCGTTTCATATTTCGGCCCCAGCCGCGTTTCGGCCCGCTGGCGCAATTCCTCGAGCGGGGCATCGAGCTGCTCGGCGCTGAACGCCCCATGGCGCTCGCCGGTCATCGTGCCGGCGCGTCCGCCATGCATGATGTGCTCCCACTCGTCGTCGCTGAAGAACTGAAAAAGCGCGGTATTGTTGCGCTCCGCCGGCGCTCCGAAATAGAGCTTGGTGATCACCGCGGTGGACGGGTTGATGTCGGTCGGCAGCAGGTCGGGACGCCGGATCAGGGCATTGATCAGCGAGCTTTTGCCGGCCTTGATCTGGCCGATTACGGCAATCCGGCAGCTATGCGCTTCCAGATCGCTCTGCAACGAGCTGACGAACGTGCCGACGCGGCTATGGATTGCGTCCTGAAGATCTTCTCCGAGATCGACCACGCGGCGCTTGACCTCGCCGAGCCGCGAGGTGATCCGCGCGTCGATCAGGCTGGAAAAGGTATCCGAAGGTGCATTCATGGCCGGCTCCGCCATTCCGAGCCGCGGATCGGGAACGCCGCAAGGCCGGTAATATAACCGGATGCGCCCGATTGCGTCCTATCTATACCGCCACGCATGGCCGATAAGCCCCATTATCAATAAAATACCCATTATCCCTCTGCACCCACAGCTCTATTGTGGAACTCTGCACTCCCGTTGCGCGTGTTATAGCATGTTTAACCAGAGATTGAATGGCGGCCAGCTCAAACTGAACAATTCCTGATGTTAACAATCCGGCCGTGACTTAAGGCGGCTCTCGCTCCGGCGGAAGCCGTTGATCGTGAAAGACATTCCATCCAATCAACATGATAGCAGAATCCAGGGAGAAACAAGCGGCCTGAAATCGTCTTAGCAGGAAAATCAGTCGAATTTCGTGCACTTGCAAAGAAAGATAGGCATAAGATGGAAAACATCTTCAATTGGCTTTGGATTATCTTCCTTATTTTTGCATTGCAGCCGATGGTAACCGAACGGATACGGGCGATGCGGCGGGCAAGTGCCATTCGCGGCGTCGAGCGATCTCAAGGATCTCGCGTCATCACCATGATTCATCGACAGGAACGGCGCAGCCTGCTCGGCTTTCCGGTTTCCCGCTACATCAATCTCGAAGACGCCCAGACCATCATCGCCGCGATCAAGGCGACACCTGAGGACCGGCCCATCGATTTCATCGTGCATACACCGGGCGGCCTCGTGCTCGCGGCCATGCAGATTGCCCGGGCGCTCCAGGCCCATCCGGCCCGCGTCCGGGTCATGGTGCCGGTCTACGCCATGTCCGGCGGCACTTTGATCGCACTCGCCGCGGATGAAATCCTGATGGGCGAGTTCTCCGTTCTCGGGCCGATCGATCCGCAGCTGGCAGGTTTCCCCGCGGCCAGCATCGTCCGCGCCCGCGACAGCAAGCCGATCTCGGAAGTCCACGATTTGACGCTGGTTATGGCGGATATGGGCGAAAAGGCGTTGATGCAGGTGAAGCGCGGCGCGATCGAGTTGACGCAGGAGCGGCTTGGAGAGGAGCGTGCCAAGGCTCTCGCGGAAAAGCTCGCTGGCGGACATTGGACGCATGACTATGCGCTGACCTACCAGGAAGCGATGTCGCTCGGACTGCCGGTGAAAATCGGTCTGCCGCAGGACGTGCTCACGCTGATGACGCTCTATCCGCAGCCGGTGCAGACATCCGGCGTCGAATTCCTGCCGATCGAGCCGCGCAATGGCGGCGGCCGGCCGCAGAGCGTTCCGGCTCCAGGCACCGTGCAATAGCAAGACAGGCGGGCGGCGTCCGAGCCGGACGCCGTTTCCGCGGCCAAGCAATCGGTGCGAGATGCCCGCTTCCTTTCTCTACTTTGCTTATGGCTCGAACATGCTGTCGGCGCGGCTGCGCGAGCGTTGCCCCAGTGCGCGCCCGGTCGGCATTGCCGACGCTTTCGGGTGGGCGGTGCGGTTTCACAAGCATGGCCGCGACGGTTCGGGCAAGGCGTCGCTGGCCGCCGCCGACACGCCGGAGGCAAAAGTGCCGGGCGTGCTGTACGAGATCGCGCTCTACGAGCGTGGCGACCTCGACCGTGCGGAAGGCCGCTATCTGCGCGACGATGCGTTCGCGGTCGTCCTTGCCTCAACAGGTGTGGCGGCAACGGCCAGCACCTATATCGCCGAAGCCGAGACCTGCCGTCCGGGTTTGCAGCCGTTCGACTGGTATGTCGGGCTGATGCTCGCCGGCGCGCGGGAGCACGGCCTCGATCCGGGCTATATCGGCATGCTCGCCGCGGTTGAGGCGGTGGCCGATCCCGACGTGGAAAGAGCAACGCTTATGATAAATCTCGCAACACTGGGCCGGGGCGGCGTTTAATTGAATTCTTCGGTTTTGATGCAAGAATGCCGCTTGGATAGTCCTTATGCGTATTTGTCACATAGCCTTATTTGTTTGCCTCAGCACTACGTTTCTTTCCATAACACCCTAAATTCGCTTGGCGAATACCCGATGGCTGCCACAGTTCGGGCATAATCGGCCGCCAATATCCGACGAAATTCGCTGTCAGGTACGGGCAAGTTCTCGACCGGGGGGCAGTGGAGAGGTCCGGGCTAGGGGGAGTTGGCCCGGGCCTTTTTTTATCCGCAGGGTGCTTTTCAGCCCACGTCCCGTTCAGGCGTCGGACGGCTCTTCATCCGGCAATCCATTTACGGCAAGACTGGCGTTCGAATAGCGCCCGTCATCGGTGATTTCCGCCCCGAGCCAGGCCGGCCGGTCGAAATGACCGTCCTTGTCGTCGAGCTCGATCTCCGCGATCACCAGCCCGGCCAACTCGCCGTCGAAAACGTCGATTTCCCATTGCGCCTGATCGACCGCGACGCCGTAGCGGCGCTTCTCGATCACCCGCCCGGTCCGCATCGCCATGAGCTCTTCCGCATCGGCGAGCGGAATCGGATATTCGAATTCGGCCCGCTCGATGCCGGCCACGGCGCTTTTGATGGTGACGAACGCCGTCGTGTCATTCTTGATCCGCACCCGGATCGCGGCGGCGTGCGTCAGCGCCAGATAGGCCTGCCGGATGCGGCTGGGCGCTTCGGCGCTGCGCTCCCAATCCGAACTGGCGACCCGGAACCGTCTTTCAATTTCAATTGCCATGACCTGGAACGGATTTGTTGGCGCGGGTATCTGCTTGTCCCGCTGAGCTTATGCGGTTCGCAACCCTCGGGTAAGCCTCTTCTTTCAACGTCGGTCTGAGGGCGAAAACCTCGTAGAGATCCTGGGATCTGCGCCGCGAGGTGCCCAAAACGATTTCCGGTTTCGCGATTGGCGGGCCGCGTTTTTTGCATTCCGTGACAGCGGCCTTTTGCTGCGCTCCCTTGAAATGCGGCACGTTTACTGCTCATCTCCGGCCCAGACCTCCGCAATCACGGCCAGGATTCCATGACGACAATTCTTTCCCGCCCGAAAGAGAAGATCAAAATTCTGCTTCTGGAAGGCATCTCCGACACCGCGGTCGCTGCACTTGAGGGCGCCGGCTACACCAATATCGACCGGCGCAGCAAGGCCCTCAACGGCGCGGAACTGCGCGAGGCGCTCCACGGCGTTTCGATGCTCGGCATTCGCTCGCGCACGCATCTGACCCAGGACGCGCTCGACGGTCAGCGCTCGGTCATCGCGGTCGGCTGCTTTTCGGTCGGCACAAACCAGGTGGATCTCATCACCACGCGCGACATCGGCATTCCGGTGTTCAACGCGCCGTTTTCCAACACGCGCAGCGTCGCCGAGTTGACCATCGCCGAAATCGTGATGCTGTTTCGCGGCATCTTTACCAAATCGAGCGCGGCCCATCGGGGCGACTGGCTGAAATCGGCCACCGGCGCGCACGAGGTGCGCGGCAAGACGCTCGGCATCATCGGTTACGGCAATATCGGCAGCCAGCTCGCCGAACTCGCCGAGGCGATGGGGATGCGCGTCATCTTCTTCGACCCGACCGACAAGCTCAACCGGGGCAATGTCCAGCCGATCGGCGGGTTGAACGAATTGCTGGCGGCGAGCGACGTCATCAGCATTCACGTGCCCGAGACGCCGCAGACCAAGGGCATGATGGGCGCCGCGGAGCTTGAGGCGATGAAGCGCGGCGCGTTCTTCATCAACAACGCCCGCGGCACCGTGTTCGACGACCACGCACTCGCTGCGGCGCTGAAAGCGGGTCATCTCGCCGGGGCCGCGGTCGACGTCTTTCCGGTCGAGCCGACCGCCAATGGCGAGAAATTCGTCTCCCCGCTCCAGGGGCTCGACAATGTCATCCTGACACCGCATGTCGGCGGGTCGACGCAGGAGGCGCAGGAGCGAATCGGCGCGGAGGTGGCGCGGAAGTTGATCGAATATTCCGACGTCGGCTCGACGGCCGGCGCGGTGAACTTCCCGCAAGTGCAGCTTCCGCAGCGGCCGACCGGAACGCGCTTCATTCAGGTGCACAAGAATTTGCCGGGTGAAATCAACCGCTTGAACGAGATCTTCGCCCGCCGCGAGATCAATATGTCCGCTCAGTATTTCCAGACCGACGGCCAGATCGGTTACGTGGTTCTGGATGCCGACGGCCCGGTCGATGATGCGCAGACGGTGCTCAAGGAGATCCGCGCGCTCACCGGAACCATCCGAGCGCGGATGCTCTACCGCCGCCGCTGAACAACGACGTCCTCCGATCGTCAGAGCGCGGCGTGTCTTGCGACCGGTCCGTGCGATGACAGCTCGCCGCCTGCGGACAGGCCGCCGCCGCTCAGCATGAGCGCGCGGACGAGCGTCGCCGGATCGTTGTCGAGCGCGACGCGCGGCAGTGCCATCAGGTCTCGGGCATGCTCCGGCCACAGCGCGCCTTCAATGCCCGTAACGGCGGTTTCGAACTCCAGATCCATCGCGATTCTCATATCGCGTGCGGTGACTTTCGCCGCCGGCCCGCCGGGAAAGGCGAAATGGTGCGCGCGCCTGCCGGTTGCCGCCTCCAGCGTGTTGATCGCCTGCTCGACGCCTTCCCTTGCACGATCATAGGGCATCTCGCCGAGCGCCACATCGCCGCCCCCCTGGCTGCCGATCGTCACGAGACTATCGTCGCCAAGCCGGCGCAACTCGTCGCGCGACAGCATCTCGCGGCGGACGCTGGCGCCCTGGTCGAGGCCGTGCTTCTTGAACGCTGCGTCCAGGAATGAAGCGCGGAGCGCGCGGTCCTGCCCGGCAAGATGCTTGTAGATCCGTGCGTAGGCGTCCTGTTTTTCGACGAGGGTCCAGCAGCGGATCTCCTCGCGCTCGCCGCCGATGTCCAGCCCGAGCTTGTCGCAAGCGCTCACCAGCGCCTCGAGCGAAAGCCACCAGGGCATCGCATTGGTCGCCAGATAGTCGGTCGCGGCATAGACGGTAAATGGATGACCGTGCTTGCCGAACAACGGCAGGACGGTATCGAGCACGCTTCGATAGGCGCCGTCGAACGTGAAGCAGACGAAGCGCCGGTCGAGGTCACGATCCTTGAGGCGCCGCCGCATCTCCGATATCGAGACCACGTCGAGCTTCAGCGCGGTAACCAGCGAAACCATTTCCTTGAGCAGAAGCGGGTCGGTCTCGGCGATGGTCCCGCGCGCCACGAGGCTGGTCTCGAGCGGCTTGACGCGCTGGATCATGAAGATCGCGCCCGACCCCATCGAAAACCGCGGAAGAACGCCCGGCTTGTCGCCGAAATAATGCGTGCGCAGATACGCGTCGAACTGCCCTCTCGGCAAATCGCGAATCACGGTCAAGCCCCCACGACCTGAGCGGGCGCCGTATCAGGCGCCCAGACGGATAGATGTACCCGAAATGAGGCTGACATGATTCGTGGCCGGTCCCAAGCGGAGAGCCGGGCGGGCGGAATGCTTCCGATGACAGGGCCAAGAGATTGCCGAAAGCGAACCCGCGTCAACGGCTCCGCTCGGGGATGCGCAAGACGGGCACGGTCTGCCGGCTCAACATGTCGCGAAGATGGGCGTTTCGGCGGCGATCCCGATCCTCTACGATCACCGCGGCGGCGAAGTGCCGCTTCATATTCACCGCGAGCCCAACGCCTTCGTCGGACTCGGCGCAAACGACGATCCATTGGTAGATCTCGTCCAGCGCTCTGAACACCCGGTCCATTGCGCCGGGCTCGCCCCATGGTCCGCCGACGGTGCGCGGCCGTCCGGCAGCGATGAAGTGGCAGCGGGTCTGTGCATCACGGCGAAGCACGGCGTCGAAGCTGGTCTTGTCCTGACAAAGCTCGGCCAGTCCGGGCGATCGCGGCAATTCGAGGGGCGAGGACAGCGAGGCGCGTCCCTGGCTGGCGTCGACCAGAAGGACGGCGTCCCCCTGACGCGCCAGGATCCGGGAAATCTCCAGCGCGTAGCCGTGCGGAATGGCTTCATTGCCCGATACGAGCACGCGCACAGCCAAGTCGTGAGCTGTCCAGCCGGCGGCGATCTTGGCAAGCCAGACGGCGGCTTGCCCAGTCCTGGCCCTATCGGGCGCATCGCGCGCGTGCAGCGGGTTTGCTCGTTCGGCCTGATTGTCCGGAGAAGATCGCAGCAATGTCGGCGTCATTCGGCTGGTTGGGAGAAGATGGCGACGCAGTTTTGCGCGCTCCTTGCCAAGTATTAGTCTAAAATTTGACGAAAGTCTCGCTCGCAACAGGGCCTATGCCATGCAAAAGGGGAGAACGGTCTCCCGCTCTCCCCTCCGACTGCGGTTGCTGGGCTAGCAGTAACGGCGCCAATGCCGCCTGCAGTAATACGAGCTGTGATAGTCACGACACTCGCGGTAGCAGTAATTGCCGCCGCCGGAACTGTAGTAGCCGCCATACAGGAACGGCGCGGCTACGAAAGGCAGACCCCAATAGGGATAACCGTGGCGATAGTGACGGCCTCTCCAATGACGTCCGCGATCGTGCCGGCCTCTCCAATGACGTCCGCGCCAATGGCGGCCGCGATAGCGGGCCAATTCCACAGAACTTCCGGCTGACTGGGCAACATTTCCCAGGCTTTGCGGACCAGACATTGCAGGTCCAGCAAACGCGCCGGCAGGGCTGGAGAAAAGAACGGCAGCGCTCACTGCGAGCGCGACCAGTTTTCGCTTGATACCACTCATTGCTAAGTCTCTCACAATACACTCCGGACGATCATCCGGATCTTGAACGTGTATCCTAAACGCATAAATGGGCGAAAGGGTCCCCATTTAACTCCGAAAATATGGTCCAAGTTGTATCGCTTTGTGTCATATCACCGCGGACGCCTTGATATTTCCCTTTCGGTGACCGCACTGAGGCACGACGGGGGGGTGCCCCGGCAGCCCCCACATACGTGTTCACCACGATGCGGAAAGCTTTTCCATCCGATAAATCAGTGTTTCCTACAGAGGGCTAAACCGACGTTCATACGACTTGCAGGTGCCGATGGCTTCGTGTAGGGGTTGAATATGCACATTTGCGGGAAGTAGAAGTACCCCATGCGTAACATACGCAAATGGGTACCACCCGCCAGATGGCTCGGTGACGGTAAAATTTAGATAAATTTTTCCATTTTCACGCGTGCAGGATGCGGCCGTCCAGTCGGCACGGCTCCGTGCGACACATGTTTTCGTTGTCGCACCATCAGTTGCGCGCTGCAATTATCATCATACTATAGATAGTACTAATTTTTTACGTTTTCTTTACACCTTTTTCTTGAGTACAATTGGCGTTTGCAGAGTCGAAATCTTTTTTGGCTTACGCAAACTTCAATGCGGCAGTGCAGGCCATGGAGCGAACGAAGGCGTGAACGTGCAAGCTGGGTTACGGATAACGGAAAGCAACGACATGAGACCAAGAACGGGAGGTGAACTCCAGAGCTCCCTCTCTGTTTTCAGCTACACGAAGACAGGATCCGTCGGGGCAGATCTCGCGGCGACAGCTCCATGACGAGCTTCTCATCCGTCTTCGCGACTTCATCATCGATGGAGCGCTGATGCCGAATTCCAAGGTGCCCGAAAAGGAGCTGTGCGAGCGCTTCGGCGTGTCGCGGACGCCCCTTCGCGAGGCGCTGAAGGTTCTGGCATTCGAGGGGTTGGTCGTGCTCAACCATAATCGCGGTGCAATGGTCAAACCACTGACGATGAGCGATCTCGACGAGGCTTTTCCCATTTACAGCCGCCTTGAAGCGCTTGCCGGCGAACTCGCGTGTGAGCACGCGCGCCAGAGCGACATCGAGGAACTCCGGCGGCTGCACGACAAGATGTTCGCGCATTTGAAGGAATCGGACGTCCAGAGCGTGTTTGCCGTCAACGAGCAGATCCATTCGCGGATCCAGGAAGCCGCGGGAAACCGCAATCTCATCCAGCTGCTTCGCTACGTATCGAGCCGTGTCCGGCGGGCGCGCCTGACCCTTAGCTATGGCAAAGCCGGCCTCGCATCCGCGGTGAAGGACCACGAGCACATCATGGAGGCCCTGGAGCGGCGCGACGCACCCTATCTCTCCAAAGCCATCCGCGATCACGTCGAGAACACCCTCCGTCTCATGAAAGAAGTCGTGGGCAGACCAGCAGCGGGCCGGAGCCGATCGCGCCGAATCGCTTCGCGTGGGTGCGCCCGAGCCGGCCTGATCGGCATTTTTCGACAGCTTTTCGTGCTCGACACGATTGCAGGACGGTTCCGCTGCGCCTAAAGAGGCTTGGCGTCGCAGGCGTTGGCTTGGCGATGCATGGCTCGGCCGGGAACCCACGAAAGCTGCATCGGGATTATGAGCACGTCGAACAAAAGAGCGCCCCACGCCGCCGCCGTCGGCCTTGCCTGGTTGGGCATTCTCCACAGAACGGGTAGACTGAAACGACACAGCCGGCACAAAGCCGCGGCGGAAGCGGTTGCGGCCGAGCCGCCGCCCGTCGAAGCGGCCCAGGCAACCGAGCCTGCCGCCCCGGTGAAGCCCAAAGCCGAGGTTGAGCGCGACGAGGCCGAGACGGATGACCTCGATACCGACGAATTCGACGCGGACGAGATCGAGGCGGATGAACTCGATGACGATGAAATCGTTGACTTAGACGAGATCGACGAGCCCGAGGAACCGCCACCACCGCCGCCTCGGCGCAAAAAGTCCGAAAAGCCCCATCGGCCGGCTCAGCCGCGCAAGGCCGAACAGTCCGTCAAGACCGCCAATGCGACAAAGACCGCCAAGCATGCTAAGCCTGCCAAACCCGTCCAACCCGTCCGTGCGCCCAGGATCGATCCCGTGACTTACTTGTTCAAAGGCGTGTTTTTGACCGCCCTCGTCATCGTTTATCTGATCGCCGAAGTGCTGATAGCGATGCTCGCCTACATGTATCTCAACCTCTATCAGATCAAAACTTTCGGATGGCTGATCGGACTGTCACGCGAATTGCTGAACATGTTCGCGGCGCAGCTCGAAAAGCTGTCGCCCGAGCTTGCCAATCAGGCCTATGCGACGATCCTTGGCGAGTTGGGTCCGAAATCCGTCCTGCTGCTGTTTATCGGTCTGGGGGTCGGTGCGGTGATCCGCCTTGCCGGATGGTTCCTGCATAAGAGCTTCGAACATGTGAAGCGCGACGAGCCCGAGGGCGAGCCGGCCACCGAATAGGAAGGCCGGCTTCGAGCCGGGCTCAGCGGCGAAACGGGATCAAGGCGCGCACCCGTTCGTCGCGCAGATACAGGCCGCCCCAGACCATCAGCCCGAGATAGACACCGAACAGCAGATGCGTGAAGAGCGGGTTGCCGACGCGCAGATGCGTGGCGATCGCGCCGCCGAGATAGCCGGTGAGCAGGATGGCGCCGAGGACGGACGTCCGCGGGATGGCGTAGAGCAGCGTGCACAACAGCGTCAGCACGCCAAGCGTTCGGGCAAGGTCAGCCGTCGCCGGATAGCCGAGCTGGCCCATGGTTTCGGTGACGACCGAGAGCGGTATCAGCTTCACGGCGCCATCGCCGACCAGGAAGACGATGACGAGACCGCTGAGCACACGGCCGATCAGGACGGAGCGGGTAGAGAGCGGCGCGGATTGAATGGTCGCGTACATGGCGATGTCTCCTTGGGTTAGAGGCTAGAGCAATTTCCGATCAAGTGGATACCGGTTGATCGCTAGAAATTGCTGCCAAACAAGAAACGAGAGTCGGCGATCCGATTCAATCGGATCGAATGAGGCTCTAGGCAAGAAAATCGGCGGCGACGTGAGGCAAGTGCGGCGCATTGTGAATCTCGTAATGGATGAAGCCCGGGATCAGCGTCAGACGCGCCTGGGGCACCTCGGGATTTTGCCAGCCGGCGTCTTTGAGCCCGCCTCCGAACAGCTTGACGAATTCTGCGGAACGGCTCATGGCATCCTCCCCTGTATTGGTTGTTGCTCAGGCCAGGATCGCAAGGCAGGCGTTCAGGGCCGCTATTGGTCATAGGACGCACGAGAATCATGGCTGCCGACAGGCACGGCCGATAATATTTAGACCGATTTGCAGGGGTTGCGCGCGGGCATGCCGTCCCGGACGGGAGACGCGGGCAGTCAGGCTTTATCGGCCGCGACCGCCGCGTCCTTGAGCAGCCGGTCGATATGCATGCGGATGTGGGCGGCCTCGGCCGCGGTGTTGGCCAACGAGATCGCCTTGTCGAAGGCGGCGCGCGCTTCCTTGGCACGGCCGAGCTGCATCAGGAACGCCCCCTTCACGCCATGGAAATGGAAATAGCCGCCGAGCCGGTCGCCGAGCGGCTCGACCATGGCGAGCGCCGCCTCGGGCCCCGCACTTTCGAGACAGCAACGGCGCGATTGAGGGTGACGACCGGCGAAGGCTGCATATGCTCGAGCGTGGCGTAGAGCAGATCGATCTGCGGCCAGTCGGTGTCTTCCGGCCGCACCGCCCGTGCGTGCAGAGCGGCAATCGCGGCCTGGACCTGATACGCTCCCGGCTGCCGGTGGCGCATGGCCTTATCCACAAGCGCCAGCCCCTCGGCAATCATTGTGCGATCCCACAGGCTGCGATCCTGATCGTCCAGCAAGACGAGTTCGCCATTCGCATCGAACCGCGCCGCGGCGCGCGAATGCTGGAGCAGCATCAGCGCCGCGAGCCCCATCATTTCCGGCTCGGTCTGAAACAGGCGCAAGACGAGGCGGACCAAGCGGATGGCCTCGTCGCACAAAGCTGCGCGGTCGTCCTCGCCGGCGCTGCCGGCCGAGTAGCCTTCATTGAAGATCAGGTAGATCATCATCGCCACCGCGGCGAGGCGCTCCGAGCGCTCGACCGCGCCGGGCGTCTCGAACGGCACATTGGCCTTGGCCACCTTCGCCTTGGCGCGCGTGATGCGCTGCTCCATGGCGCTGTCGCCGACGAGAAAGGCACGGGCGATCTGCTTGACCGACAGTCCGGACACGATCCGCAGCGCCAGCGCGATCTGCTGCGAGGGCGGCAGGTCCGGATGACAGCAGATGAACAGGAGACGCAGAATATCGTCGCGATAGTCGGCCGCGTCGATCTGCTCGGCGACGGCGGTTTCGGCATCGCCCGTATCGGAAATCGCGTCCTCCTCCGGCAGCTCGGTGGTCCGGCTCCGCTTGCGGATCGTGTCGATGCCGGCATTGCGGCCCACCATCACCAGCCACGCGGCCGGGTCGCGCGGCGGGCCGTTGCGCGGCCAGTTCTTGATCGCCCGGAGGCAGGCGTCCTGGAACGCTTCCTCCGCCATATCCAGATCGCGGAAATAGCGCAGCAGCGCCGCCACGGCCTGCGGACGGGCCGCCGTCAGAAGCGTATGCAGCCCACCCGTTTCGCTCATGCGGCCTCTCCTCCGGCGAAAAATGTGGCGACCGGCCGGATCTCGTAGCTTCCGCCAGGATTGGCCTTACCAAGGTCGCGGGCGATATCGAGTGCCTCTTCGAGCGAGGCGCAATCGACGACGTAGAAACCGAGCAGCTGTTCCTTGGTCTCGGCAAACGGCCCGTCGATGACCAGCGCGGGCTCGCGGTCCTTGCGAAGCGTCGTGGCCGCCGTGGTGGGCAGCAACCGGGCGACGGGGCCGAGCTTGCCTTGCTTGGTCAGCTTTTCCTGCACCACCGCGAGCTTGGCCATCACCGCGTCATCCTCCTCCTTGGTCCAGGAGCAGACGACGTCTTCGGAATTGTAGCAAAGGATTGCGTAAAGCATGGATCCGTTCCTTTTCTCAAAGACGTTCGGGGCGCCGCTCGATCCGACAAGCCCCCGATTTTTTTGCAGCGAGCGAGATTGCCCGGCGATCTGAGTCAAAAAGTGGTTGCGGAGCCGGCGCTTCGATCCTGCTTCGATCAATCGTCCGGCCGCTTTCCGGCTGAGCAGACCGCCGATGATGACAGACCCGCACACCTCCGACATCGATATTTTTCGCCCGCTTCGCAAGACCGCCGCAAGATCCGCCCGCATCTCTCGCGGCCGGTTCGGCATGCGCGGGGCTGGCTGTTTGAAGCGCCCGGCTCGATCTCCGGCAAATGCTGCCAGCGCCCTGGCCGCGGTCGGACGGATTTTTCCTGACAGCGCTCGGGATCGCCCAGATCTGTTCATGGGGCTCGCTCTATTACAGCTTTCCGCTGATCGCCGAGGCCATGGGCCACGATCTCGGCTGGTCGAAGCCGCAGCTTTACGGCGCCGCCACGCTGGGGCTCGCCTTGAGCGGTCTTGCCGCCTTTCCGGTCGGCACCGCCATCGATCGCGGCCATGGGCGCACGGTGATGACCGGGGCATCTGTCGTTGCCGGCTTGCTGATGCTGGCCTGGTCGCAGGTCGGGGGTCTCCTCGCCTTCTACGTCATCTTCGCCGGGATCGGCTGCCTCCAGGCGGCGACGCTGTACGAACCGGCCTTCGCGGTCGTCGCACGGCGGTTCGGCGCCACGCGCGCCCGGGGCGGAATCACGGCGCTCACCCTATGGGGCGGCTTTGCCAGCACCGTGTTCATTCCCGTGATCCAGCTTCTGATCGACCATTTCGGCTGGCGCGGCGCCGTTACGGCGCTCGGCATCGTCAATATCGGGCTGTGCGCCGCGCTGTATTTCGCCGGCATCAGGCCGGAGCTGGACGTGCCCGTTGCCACGCGGCCTGAAGCGGAGGGATTGCCGCCGCCGCGTTCGGCCCTGTCGACAGCCCTGCGAAACCCGGTGTTCTGGGCGCTGGCGCTGTCATTCATCGCCTATGCGGCGACCTATTCGGCGTTCACCTTCCATTTCTACCCGCTGATGATCGAGCATGGGCTCAGCGTTGCCAGCACGGTCGCGGTGCTGACCGTGATCGGCCCCGCGCAGGTCGCCGGCCGGATCGCGGTCTGGGCCTTCGCCGCGAACAGCGGGGTAAAGCATATCGGCTCGGTCGTGG
Organism: uncultured Alphaproteobacteria bacterium; assembly: GCA_963727575.1. GTDB lineage: Bacteria > Pseudomonadota > Alphaproteobacteria > Rhizobiales > Rhodomicrobiaceae > JAHQVI01. The sequence goes on along the minus strand of CAVSIA010000020.1, from coordinate 46,553 downwards.
TCGGCATTCTGCCGATCGCTTTCGGCGGCGTGCTCTTCCTGCCACCGACCCTCCTCGCCATGGGAGCCGTTGCCGGACTCTACGGCGCCGCGAACGGCGTCATGACCATCGTGCGCGGGCTCGCGGTTCCGGAGATGCTCAGCCGCGAATCCTACGGCGCCATCAACGGCGCGCTGATCGGGCCGTCCTTCGTCGCGCGGGCCGTGGCGCCTGCGGGAGCGGCGGCCTTGTGGGCCGTGCATAAGGAATACGATCTCGTCGTCGTCGTTGTCGTCGCGGGAGCGATCGTCACGGCGCTGAGCTTCTGGGCGGCGGCAGCGCTGAGCGCAGGGCGAGCACGCCCGCAATGACGAGGATCCGATGAGCGGCGCATGGTCCGGTTGGGAGGAAATGATCGCCGCGCTGGCGATGTTCTTCACCTCGCATATGATCCCGGCCCGGCCGCCGATCCGGCGCTGGCTGCGCGCTCGATTGCGGCCCGGCCTTTATATGACGCTCTATTCGGGGCTTTCTCTCGCGATCCTGATCTGGCTGATCGTCGCAGCGGGGCGCGCGCCCTATGTCGAAATCTGGCCGGTCGCGCCTTGGCAGCTCTGGGTGCCGAACCTCGTCATGCCGCTCGTCTGCCTGCTGATCGCCTTCGGCGTCGCCGCACCGAACCCGTTCTCGATCGCCGGACGCGCCGCGTATAATTTCGATCCGGACCGGCCCGGCATCGCCGGCGTGACCCGGCATCCGCTGATCTGGGGCCTTACCTTATGGGCGCGTGCACATCTCGTGCCGAACGGCGATCTGGCGCATGTGGTGCTGTTCGGGCTGTTCGCCGCGTTCGGGCTGATCGGCATGGCCGCCATCGACGCGCGCCGCAGGCGTGCATGGGGGCGGGCCGTCTGGGATGAGCGCGCGGCACGAACGTCGTTCCTGCCCTTCGCCGCGATCCTGGGCGGGCGCACTGGAATGCCGAGGCCGAGCAGCGGCGCTGCGCCACGCCTTCTGGCCGCAGCCGGATTTTATGTCGTGCTCATCCTGCTGCACCCGCTGCTGACGGGCGTGTCACCCGCCCCGCCGCTTTAGCGAGGGTCGGGCAAGGCAGAATGCTCGCGCGACCAGGCGGAATGGCCGCGCGAGCAGTACGCTCACATGTGAACGTTGACGCCGAAACGAACCAGATGCATGTCGAGGTCGAACGGCTCGCCGGGAAGACCGTCGACCGGCGTGTGCACCTCTTCGCCGAAATTGGCGTAAAGATATTCCATGCGAATGCTGACATTGTCGCGCACCCACCCTTCGACGCCGCCGCCGAACACCCAGCCGTCATGCGTGACGCTGTCGGAACCGGAGATCGTTCCATCGGGAAGCGCGCCCGCGCCGGAAACCGTGGTGGTGAAATTGGTGTCGATGTTGGCCACGGCCCAACCGGCTGTGGCGTAGAGCAGGAACGGGCCCATGTCATAGCCCAGCCTTGCGCGCAAGGTGGCCATATATTGCAGATCCATGCTCTGGGTTTCGGTCACCGTGTCGGCCGGCGTGCCGAGATCGAAATCATAGGTGACGCCGCCATCGATATTGCTGCCGGAAACGTCGCCTTCCACGCCGAAGACCCAACGGCCGTGCTGGAAATTGTAGCCGGCCTGAACGCCGAGAACGCCGCCAGACGGGTCATGCTCGATATTCTCGTCGATCAGCGCGTCGAGAGTTCGGATCGACATCGGTCGGCTTGAAGCTGCCCCAGCCAAAGCCGGCATGAGCGCCGAAATAGAACCCGGCCCAGATCGGCGGGAACATCTCCGGGAAGGCAGGCGCGTCCTTGAAGCTGCCGCCGTCGTTGATGTCGGCCGCACCTGCGGGCGCGGTCAGGGCAGCGAGTGCTGCGAAAGCGGCGCCGACCAGGAGCCGGCGGTGGGTTCGGGATGTCATTGTGTTTGCCCCTCGTGAATCGTCATCGTCGTTTCGCTGCCTCCGGACGCCACCTCAGATCCATGGGGCAGAAAACACGAAATGCAACTTAAAGTAGAAATTTGATTCGAGGCGGCGGATATCGCGCGCTGCTTGGCAATTCCATCGAACGTGGCGTTTTTGCCACGCGTGACCCGTGCGCGACACCGGAGTGGCAAGAGCCTGGTGGCAGGCGCGGTTTGACGGTGAGGATTTTACAGAGCCGCCAGAAATCTATTTCGAGCAGCCGCAGCCCAGATCGTGAAGCAGGCCGTTGTCGAGACCGTAAATCCAGCCATGAATGTGGATGGTCTCGCCGCGTGACCATGCACGCTGAATGATCGGGCAATTGGATGCGTTGCGCACCTGCTCGCACACATTCAGCTCGCAAAGCCGGTCTTCCTGGGCGCGGCGGTCGGCGAGGGTCGCAAGATCGCTCTCATGTTGCCGCGCCAGCCGGCGGACAGGTTCGAGCCAGTAATCGACAAGCCCGTTGTCGGGCGGATCAAGCGCGGCGCGCACGCCGCCGCAGCCGTAATGGCCGACGATGATGATATGCCGGACGTTCAGGTGCTCGATGGCGTATTGCAGCACGGACATGCAGTTCATGTCCGAGGCATCGACAATATTGGCGACGTTGCGGTGGACGAAGACTTCGCCTGGCTTCAGATCGGTGATGACATTTGCCGGAACCCGGCTGTCGGCGCATCCGATCCAGAGATATTCCGGGTTCTGGAGTTCCGACAGACGGTTGAAATAGTCCGGATCCGTTTGGACCTGCTCATCGGCCCAAAGGCGATTGCGGTCGAAAATATGGCCAAGCGTTTTCATGGCTCATCCCGACGTTGCGGACGCTCGATCCATATAGGATAGGCACTAAAGGCGCCACCCGGATTTGCATCCATGCGGCAAAGGGCCTGCACGGGGATCGCCGGCCGGCCTGCGAGACCCGCCATCCGCGCCCCAGCTAGAATGTGATGATCTGCCGGATTACGCGGCCTTCGCGCAACTTGTCGAAGCCTTCGTTGATCTGATCGAGGCTGATCGTTCCGGACAACAGCCGGTCGACCGGCAGCTTGCCGCGTTTGAACAGGCCGACATAGCGGGGAATGTCGCGCGTCGGCACGGCGCTGCCCATGTAGCTGCCCTTGAGCGTGCGCTCCTCGCCGATCAGGCTGAGCGCCGGCAATTGCAGCACGGCATTGGGATTGGGCAGGCCGGCCGTCACGGTCGTGCCGCCGCGCCGGGTAATCCGGTAGGCGAGATCGAGCGCCGGCACCGCCCCGGCCATTTCGAACGCGTAGTGCACGCCGCCGCCGGTCGCCTGCTTGATCGCATCGGCCGCGCCTTCGCCGGCCTTGAACGTGTCCGTCGCCCCCAGATCGGAGGCCATGGCTAGCTTTTCCTCGGCCAGATCGACCGCCACGATCCGTTCCGCACCCGCGGCAATCGCGCCGAGAATCGTGGCGAGACCGACGCCGCCCAGCCCGATCACGGCGACGCTCGTGCCCGGCTCGATCCGCGCCGTATTGACGACCGCGCCGACGCCGGTAAGCACGGCGCAGCCGAACAGCGCCGCCTGGTCGAGCGGCACTTCGGGATCGATCTTCACCAGCGACCGGCGTGAGCAGGTCGCATATTCGGCAAAGGCGGCAACGCCGAGCAAATGGTTGATCTCCTGGCCGTTGCGGCTGATGCGGCGCTCGCCGGACAGCAGCGTGCCCGCTCCGCCCGCAACGGCCGCCGGCTCACACAGCGCCGGGCGGCCGCTGGCACATGGCAGGCAGTGGCCGCAACTCGGCACGAAGACGAGAGCGACATGGTCGCCCGGCTTCAGATCGGTCACGTCGCGCCCGACCTCCTCGACGATCCCCGCCGCCTCGTGACCGAGCACCATCGGCGTCGGGCGGGGACGGTTGCCGTCGATCACCGACAGGTCCGAATGGCACAGCCCCGCAGCGGCAATCTTCACCAGCACTTCGCCGGGGCCGGGTCCTTCGAGGTCGATTTCGCCAATGGTCAGCGGCTTGGTATCGGCATAGGGCGGCTGCCGGCCCATCTCCTCCAGAATTGCGGCGCGGATTTTCATGCTTGTCGTTCCTCCTGGGCAAGGAGGTCATTCTAGGCCGCCGCCTCGGCGTTTTGCAAATGGCGATAAGAGACTGCCGGCGGGAGATCATAGGGGGCGGACGCCGGGCAATCGAGGGCACGGCAGCTATTCGCCGCCGACCTTCAACGCGTTGGTGGCGACGATCTCGCCGTCACGATAGATCGTCAGCAGCAGCGAGAGCTGGTCGCCGGGACCGATATTCACCGATGTCGTACTGAGGCTGGCGACCTTGCCGGGATCGACCTGCGCCCGCCCGCTCTGCTTGGTCGCGGTCTTGCCAGACGGCCCGGACCGCTCGATCCGCAGCGAGAACTCGATGAGGCCGCTCCGGAAGGCGTAGGCACGGCCGCTGATCTGGATCTGCTGTTCGGAGGGCTGGATCTCCATCCAGCCGATGACGTCGCCGGCCAAGGCCCTGTCGGTCTGCATGGTCATGCCTGCCGCCATCGCGAGAAGAGCAATAAGGAAATTCGAGATCGTCCGCATCGGCTCCTCATATCTGCCGGAGCGTGCCTCAGCCTTGCGCCCACAGCATCGGCGAAAGCGCCTCCGCAAACGGCGGCCTGTCGGTGCGGCAGGATGATGATGGCAAGTGCTGCCGCGGCGCAATCGGGGGAAAGCCTTATCGCCGGTAGCGGGCGGCGCATACCGCCCGCGCCGCCACCCGAGGCTGCGAGCGCGGCGGTGCGGTCGGCGCCCGGTCAGCTAGCGCCGATTGAGAATGACCAGACGCCTCGCCGCCTGCTCGTTGCCGAGGGCCTCCGCGGCCTTATACCAGCGCTTGGCCTCGTCGACATCGGGCTGCAATCCGCGGATCGGCAGCCTTGCCAGCACATCCGGGTCATAGGTGTGCGCCATCGCCAGCGCCCCTTCGGCCAACCCCTTTTTGGCAAGCTGCCGATAAATCAAACGCGCCGAGGCGATATCGCCTTGTTCGAGATAGATGTTGCCTCTCTCCATGAACGCGCGGTCGTCCGCCGTCATCGCTCTGGGTGCCGGGACCTCGACTTTCGCGTCCCCCGGGTCCAGCGGCGGCAATGTGCCGGTCGCCTGGTCGGGTGGGGCCGCGGTCGGCAGCGTGTCGCGTTCCGCCGGGACCGCCGCCACCGCAGGCACGTCGGAGGGCGGTTGGAAGCTCGCTCGCATGACGCGGCGTTCGTGACCGCTGCCGATGCCCTTGACGAGCAGCACTTCCAGCGAAAACGTGCCGGAATAGCCCCTCGGCGCGGTGATCGTCAGTCCCGCGACGTCCGGCAGGGAAACCGCCCAGTTCTTCTTCGCGCCGAACCCGGCCGAGAGCGTGAAATCCGGCGGCAGGTTGCGGAACATCACAAAGCTGTACTGGCCGGGGGCGTTCTCCGGCAACTGGACCTTCAGCGCGACCGGCTCCCCGCTGATGCCGGCGACGTCTTCGACGTTGAAGTTCGGCTCGATCTGTACACGGGTGAAGGCCGCGTGCTGAGCGCCCCCGAAAACAAGCGGGAACATCGCCGGCCGCGCACAAATGTCAGGAGCAAGGCCAAGCGGGACGAGGTCCTGCGGCGATCACTGCAATCGCGCTCCTGCTGACGATATGTGCGCTGTGCATTGACGGTGTCTCCCCAATCCGAAACAAGGGTAGCGCCCAGCATCGGCAGGCGCAGTAATTCAAACTTTTTTGTTTTCTAAACCAAATCGGATAATGCGCGAACTCTTTAGGTTTTTCTGCCGCATCGGTGCCGACTCTTAAAGCAATAACGTAACGTCTCTGTTCTTTCGGGGCCTACTGAGCTTTCGTGTACACAGAAAGGTGGTCCCACTTTTCAGCGCCGTCTACGTATTTTTACGATACGCAGACCTCTGCTCAACGAGTGCGTCGCCAAGTGGCAGCTAACGGGCACTCTTTACCCGCCCCTCATGCTCGTCCATGAACGTCTTGAACTCGGAGTAGAGCGCCGCCCGCTCGTCCGGGCTCAGAGTTTCATCTCCCGTTCCGGCGACGCCCTCATGCGCGGTCATGAAGTTGTCGAACGTCGCCTTGACGGCCTCCTGCGGGCCAAGCGGCGGCGAGGGATGCGTACTCGCGGTGACCAGCGTATCAGCGTGCGCATCCAGCCATTGCTGCGCCGGCTTGAACCGCTTCCAGCCGGGGACCTCCGCCGCCAGATTGACGTCCTTCCATTTCGGATGGCGCGCCGGATTGCGGAATTCCCCGATGCGATTGAAGAATTCGTTCACGAATTTGGCGTTGCGCAGATAACGGACATTGTCCTCCGGCCAGTTATAGATCGCAAGCAGCACACGGCTCGCGGCCGTGGGCACGCTCTCGCCTTCCGGGATCAGGTTCGGATAGGAGTCGTGGGTCAGCTCGGCCGGAAGATAGTCCTTGAAGATCGGCTTGAGGTTCCGCCCGGGCAGGGCCGCCTCGCTCAGCGGCAAGAGATGGAGACCGGCGTCCGCCGGAATGCGGGTCAGGATCTCCTGCGGCGCGCCGGTCGACACCGCGACCGCCGCAATGTCGCCGGCAAGAAGCCGCTTCAGCGCAAAGCGTTGATCGTCATGGGTGGCGAGCGGCTTCACCTTCAGATAGCCGAACACTTTGATCGCCATCAGGTCGGTTTCGCTGTCCCTATAGTCGAAATTCACCACCTTGCCGGATAGATCGGCGAGCGATTTGATCTCTTTCGACGCCAGGACGTGAAACTCGGCGTTGTAGAGCTTGGCGATGTAGCGGAGCCGGTTGTCGATGTCGCCATAGACGCGCGGGTCGCGTTCCTTCTGCACTTTCAACGTGCTCTCGTCGACCATCGCCATATTGATGCCGCGCAGGAACAGCGTGTCCTTGAGGTTCTGAATCCCGCCTTCCCCGAGCACGGGCACCATCCGCACGCCGCCGGGACGAGGATTGTTCACATCGTTGACGACATATCTGATGTCTTCGGCAAAGCGGGCGCATGTACAGGTCGAGCCCGAGACCAGGATGGAAACCGCGCCGGCATTGATGCGCAGCTTTTCCTTCAACGGCGGCGGCAGCTTGGCCATGTCGTAGCCTTCGACGATCTGTGCCGCTGCCGGTTGATGAACTGCGGAGCAGGCCATGATGACGGCGCTGACCCCGGCAAAATAAAAGGATCGCCACCCCGAAATACCAATCATCTTATTCCTTCCTGGAAAATTCCATATTCGGCGCCGAATTGCGCCGTCTGCCGCATGCGGCCCTCCCTAGGCCGCCCGGCGCATACTGTCATCCGTCTCCCGTTCCCGGATGGTTCTGCTATTGTCCCTGCTTGTGTAGATATTTCTGAAATTCAGCAAAAAGCGCTTCGCGCTCGCCTGCGCTCATCGGCCGGTTGGCTCCCTCTGCCGCGCGCCGGGCGAGAAAGTCGTCGAATGTCGGCTTCGGTTTCGGCGCGGCCGCGGGAGCCGAAACGCTGGCGGTCTTCAAATGCCGGTCGAGCCATTGCTGCGCCGGTTTGAAGCGCGTCCAGCCCGGCACCTCGGCAGCGATGTTGACTTCCTTCCATTTCGGATGGCGCGAAGGATCGCGGAATTTGTCGATCCTGCTGAAGAACACATCGATAAATCGGGTGTTACGGCGATACCGCTCGCCGTTCTCCGGCCAGTTGTAGATCGCAAGCACCATTCGGCTGGCGACGGTCGGCACGATCTCCCCCTGGTCGATCAGGTTCGGATAGTATTCCGACGTCAGCTCCGCCGGCAGATAGTCGGCTTTGATCTTCTCGAAATCGCGGCCGGCCACGCTCTTTTTATCGAGCGGAAGGAAATGCACGCCGTCCGACTTCTTCAGGGTAACGAGCGATTCCTGAGGCGCACCGGTGGAGAGCACCATGGCCGAGATTTCACCTCGGAGCAGCTTTTCCTGTGCGAGCGTGTCGTCGTCGTGAACGGCGTTGATCTTGATGCCGAGCGTATCGAAAATCTTGCTCGCCACCAGATCGGTCTGGCTGTTGACCAGCTCGACATTGACCGACTTTCCGTCCAGCTCCGTAACGCTCTTGATCTCGTCGCGCGCGAGTATGTGAAATTCCGCATTGTAGAGCTTGGTGATGTAGCGGATCTTCTCGTCGACATCGCCATAGACGACGGGGTCGCTCTCTTTTAGAAGCTTGAGATTGTTTTCGTCCACGATCGTCATGTGAACGCCCAGAAGAAATATCGAGTCCTTGAGATTGTGCGGTCCGCCTTCGCCCAAGGAGATCAGCGCCCGCTGCCCGTCGGGACGAAGCTCGTTGACGACGTTGCGGATGTCCTCGGCAAATTGCGTGCAGGTGCAATTGAGGCCCGATACCATAATCGATACCGCGCCGGCATTGGTCCGGAGTTTCTCTTGCAGATAAAGGGACTCATCGACCGCAGGTGCGGCGGCCGGCGCCTGGGCGCGCGCTTCGGTCAGACATGCTCCGAAGCCGAGAAGGCAAGCACATAAAGTCAGGAATAAAAAAGACCCCTTCGGGCTTAAAATGAGGCTCATCGCTCCCCCCGAACGCGAGTGAAATTTTTGCGTTTTTAATTACAAAATAAGGCAGAATTGAGCAATTATACTGAAAGTTGCCGTACTTCGAACGCATTTCGCGGGGGCGATGAGAATCGATTGGTGCCCACAAATACCTGAACAGGCGTTATTTTTTACCGATATCGATAGTGTATAAAATATTAAACGAAAATTGTTTACCTATAGGAATATTTCCAAAGTAATGGCTTTCGAAAGCTCGCGCTACCTTTGCATGAATCGAATTCATGCTGATTCTCGCCTGTCGGTATGCAAGATTACGCTCGCGATTGACCTGATAACTACTCGATGTCGACACCTACGAAGGGGGAGCCCCGGCCTCCGAGGGCTGTGGCGAAGCGTAGGGCATGAATTCGCCCCCTTCGATCGGACGGCACTTCGGCCTGAGCCGCGCGCGCTTGGTTTTCCACCGCTTCTCACATCCGCAAATCGCTATATTGCAACCTTGGATTGCAGATGATAGGGCTGCGGATGAGAGTTCCAGTTGCCGGGTTCGGCGCTATTTCAAGTAGGAGATTGCCCGATGAGCGCCCCGATCGTGTGCGGTGTCGTGATGTACGAAACGCCGCAATCCGATCTTCGCCGCCTGGTCAACTCCATACGCACCGCAGCAGACCTTGCCGGCGTCGCCGTAACGCTCCTGGCAATCGACAATTCCGGACGCGAAGGCAAAGCCACATTTGCGAAGATCATCGCCGACGCCCTTCCCGCCGACCTTCTCCCCCACGACGGAAATCTCGGCTTCGGCCCCGCGCATAACCGTATGATGGCACGGGCATTCGCCGAAAATGCCAGCCACTATCTCGCCCTCCACCCCGACGGCTTCCTGCACCCGGAGGCGCTGCGGGCGCTCCTGGCCCAATGCGCGGCGCATGACGATTTCGCGCTCGTCGAAGCGCGCCAGTTTCCGAACGAGCATCCGAAAATCTACGATCCCGCCACGCTCAAGACGCCGTGGTGCGCCGCCGCCTGCCTGATGATCCCGCAACGGCTTCACAGGGAGATCGGCGGCTTCGATGACGGGTTCTTCATGTATTGCGAGGATGTCGACTATTCCTGGCGCGCGAGGGCGGACGGCGCGGCCTGCGTGCTCGCCGGCGATGCTTTTTTCTTCCGGGATGTCCGGCGCCGCCCGCAAAATCCCGTCGCCCGCTGGCATATGGCGCTGTCCATGAAACGGCTGCTCTCCCGATGGATGACCGGCGCCCCTCCGCTCCGGCTGACGAAACTGCTGACCGACATGCTTTCGGATGTCTCCGACGACGCGGTACGGACCGGCTCCAAGCCAGGAGCCTCGCTACCAGAGGCGCCCAACCCGGATATCGCCGATTTCACGCATTTCTTCGGCTTCGCGCCGTTCCGCTGGAGCTGAGACAATGGACGGTCAAGACGAAACGGGCGGCGACTATGTCTCGACGATCCTGCGCCTGCATAAGCCGGAGAAGCTGGACCGTCTCGAACTCGCTTTGCTGTCGCTTTGCGGACAGCGGCATCCGTTCCTCGCGCCGATCGTCGTGCTCCAGGATTTCGATGACGCCGCGGAGGCGGAGGTCCGCAAAGTCGCCGATCGGCTGCCGTGGCGTCCCGAGGCGCGCGCGGTCGAGATCGTCAACCTGCGCGGATTGCCGGACGGGGATCACCGCGCCAGGCTTCTGAATGCCGGTCTCGAGGCCGCCACGGGCGACTATATCGGCTTCCTCGATTACGACGACATCCTTTACCCCAACGCCTATTGCGACCTTGTCGAGCGGATCAGGCGGTCGGGGCACGTCGCGGCGTTCGGCGCCGCCACCATTGCCGACATCGATCCCGGCAGCCCTGGTGGCGCCTGTCCGGCCAAGCGGCCATTCCCGGTTTCGAAACACAAATACGAATTCTTCAAGCGGAATATTTACCCGATCCATAGCTTTCTCGTCCGCCGAGACGCCGCAACCGACATTCGCGTTCCCGAGCATCTGCAACGGCTCGAAGACTATCATTTTCTGCTGTCCGTCCTGAAAGACCACGACTGGGACGACGAATTGATCGGCAAGCCGCCGATTTGCGAATACGTCAATTGGACGGACGGCTCGAACGCCTTGCCAGGCGAAGGCGACGCCCATCGCCGCTTGCTGGAGGCCCGCGCCGAAATCGCGGCTTACAAAGAGAGCCTCCAGATCAGCTTCCCGTTGCCGCGGCTTCTTTCGCTCATAGGCAGCGCGTCCTCCGATACACTTCCGATGCCGTTGCCGACGGCCGGCGCACTTGGCCCGGCGGCGGACCTGTCCAGCCGTTTCATCGGAGCGATCCGGCCATTCCTGCCCTTTGTCGGCCTGTGGCATCGCCTTGAAGGCGGCTTCGACCGGCTCGACTGGGATGGGTTCCACGCGTCCTATGGCGGCGTGGTGCGTCTCCCCGACCATCTGGTGCGACCGGCGATCGGGCTGGTCTTCGCCACCAGGCCGTCGTCCCTGCGGCCATCCTTCCGGTTCATCGCGCAAGCCAATTTTCAGGAGCCCTGCGAGGCCGGCAAGGCAGCGACCTTCGATGGCCGCGCGGCGGTGCCCTGGGAGCATCTGACGAAGGGCCGCGACCGGCTGGTGCTGTTTCTGGTCACAGGAGACGGCCGGCTCTTCCGAGCTGCCGCTTGCGCAATGCTGGAAAAGTCGCAGCATCTGCGGATCGACGACGCCGCCTGAGCGCCGCGGCACCACCGACCGAACCGGAGTGGGGACGGGACCGCGCCCTGACGCCGGCCCCGCCCACGCCGGGCTGCCCATCAATATTGCAATCGGCAAGCGCGATCTGCCGCCGCGTTATGCAAAATACGCTCGCACGGCTCGCCGCCCGCGGCCTCCCCTCCGTCAACAATCCCGGCCTTCCTTGGCAGAGCGCGCTCGCCGCCAATTTGGCACGGCGCTTGCTTGATGGATCCCGTTGACATGGTTGCTGTCCCGCAGCCCTGAACCGGCAGACGCAAAGATGCGTGGTTGAGGAATGCGGCCAGCGGTTCGCAGGCAATGGCGCCTTGCGCTTACGGCTCTCATGCCGTAGCGCGGGCGCTTTTTTTTGGCGAAACCAGGCCCTGTTCACCGGGCTCGGGTCGGCCGCCAGGGATATGCGATGGGGGTTGTACAGACGATAAAGATGCCGTCCCTCTCCGGCGATGCCATGGTCGGCGAACCGGACATCGCCTTTGCGGATCGCGACCCCGTCATCGTCATCGGCGGCGGCCCCGCCGGCATCCGCGTGACGCAGGAGCTTGCGCGCCGCGGCATCGCCGTCATTCTCTTCAATGCGGAGCGCTGGCAGCCCTATAATCGCGTGAAACTGACGCCGTTCCTCGCCGGCGACGTTCAACTCGGCCAGATCTATCAGCCGATGACCTTTCCGCATGGCAGCAACGTCACGGTCTATTCCGGTCACAGCATCGTCGACATCGACCGCGCGGCAAAGACCGTCACCGGCCGCTACGGCAGGAGCTGGCGCTACGACAAGCTGGTGATCTGCACCGGCTCCCGGCCGCATGTCCCCCCGATCCCCGGAAGGAACGCGCCCGGCGTTTACGCATTCCGCAATCTCGACGACGCCGAACGGCTGATGGCGCCGCTCCTTCCGCTCGCGCAGCGCCGTGGTCATCGGCGGCGGCCTGCTCGGCCTTGAAGCCGCGCGCGGCCTGGCAAGCCGCGGCGCGCATATCACGGTGGTCGAACACGAACGTCATCTGATGGCCCGCCAGCTCGATCACACGGGCGGCCTGTTGCTTGCCGAGAAGATCGAAGCGCTCGGCATGAGCGTCCGCGCCGGCGTCGCGGTCAAATCGATCGACGGCGACGCCGTCGTCGAGGCCGTCACGCTTGCAGATGGCGAGCGCATTCCCTGCGACAGCGTCGTCATCTGCACCGGCATCCGCGCCAACATGGAGATGGCGCGCGACGCCGGCCTTGCCGTGGGGCGCGGCATCAAGGTCGACGCGCAGATGCGCAGCACCGATCCGGACATTTTCGCCGTCGGCGAGTGTGCCGAATTCGAAGGCACGATTTTCGGTCTCGTCGGCCCCGGTCTCGAACAGGCGGAGACCGCGGCGGCCGCGATCGCGGCCGAGGAGGCGCGCTATGTCGCCTCGGTCCCGGCAACGCGCCTGAAGGTCGTCGGCGTCGACATCTTCAGCGTCGGCGACGTCGACCAGCTCGATCAGCGGCAGGACATCCGTACCCAGATCTATGAAGACCGGGGGCAAGGTCTTTACGTTCTGCTCGTGCTCCAGCGCGGCTGCCTGGTCGGCGCGATTGCCGTCGGTGCCTATGCGGACGCCAACCGCGCGCAGCAGGCGGTGAAGGAAAAGCGCCGGATCTGGCCGTGGCAGCTTCGCCGCTTTCGCAACGAAGGGCGGCTGTGGAGCGATGAAACGCCGAACTCGGTCACCGAATGGCCTGCCGCCGCGACCATTTGCAACTGCACGGGTGTAACGCGCGGGCGGATCGGCGACGCGATCGCTCTCGGCTGCCGCTCCCTGGGCGACGTCAAGCGCGAGACCGGCGCATCGACCGTGTGCGGAACATGCCGGCCGCTCATCGAGCAATTGCTGACGGATAAGCCCGTCACGCATAAGCCCATCGGCTGGTTCCGTCCAATCCTGGCGCTCTCTGTGTTGACGCTGATCGGCGCCCTGCTGACCATCGGGCTGCCCGCGTCGCCCTATGCGACATCAGTCCAGACCGGAAGCGGGATCGACGTGCTGTGGCGTGACGGCTATTGGAAACAGGTCAGCGGTTTCACGCTGCTGGGGTTGTCAGCGATTGCGGCCCTGCTGTCGCTGCGCAAACGCGTTCGCCGCCTGTCGTTCGGCGGGTTCGAAGGTTGGCGCGCCGTCCATGTGAGCGTCGGCTGCGCCGCGGTCGCCGCGCTCTTCATCCATACCGGCTTCCGGCTCGGTCATAATTTCAACCGTTGGCTGATGATCAGCTTTTTGAGCATCGCGCTTCTCGGCGCCCTCGCCGGTGGTATGATGGCCATCGAGCACCGCCTCCTCAATGGGCCGATGCGCGGCGCGGCGACCCCGCCGCGGCGCATTCCCACGTGGCTGCACATCCTCGCCTTCTGGCCGCTGCCGGTGCTGCTCGCCTTCCACATCCTCTCGGTCTACTTTTATTAGGAGGCCGGGATGACGCTCAAACGCAAGCTCTGGCTCCTCTGGTTCGGCCTCGCAACCGCGAGCAGCGCGGCGCTGACCGGCGCAATGGTCTATGGCGGCCCGATCCGGCCCCAACTCCTGATCGGCAAGACCACAAGCGGCCATCATCAGATCGAGCTGGGCTGCAATGCCTGCCATCAACCGTTCGGCGGCGAGGCGGCGATGCAGAAGGCATGCGCCGGCTGCCATGGCGCGGAGCTCAAGCAGGCGAACGACTCCCATCCGGCGAAGAAATTCGCCGACCCGCGCAATGCCGACCGCCTCGCCAAGCTCAACGCCACACTCTGCGTCACCTGCCACCGCGAGCACCAGCCGGAGCTGACCGGCGCGATGGGGCTGACGCTGCCGGGCGACTATTGCGCCTTATGCCACCAGGACATCGGCAAGGACCGCGTCAGCCACAGGGGCCTGCCTTTCGACGGCTGCACCGCCGCCGGCTGTCACAACTTCCATGACAACCGCGCCCTTTACCAGGACTTCCTGGCCGCACACATCGGCGAGCCGCACATCAAGGTGCCGACCGTCATCTCCTGGCCGGAGGCGCCAGCGCCGAGCGCCAAACCCGCCGCCCCGCTCACCATCGAGGCAACCGACGCTCCGGCGGACAAGCTGAAGGATCGGGCGCTTCTTGCCGACTGGCGCGACACCACGCACGCGCTCAAGGGCGTGAACTGCAAGGGCTGCCACGCGCCGAAGGACGTGCTGGGCAAGGAAGCGCCGTGGACGGACAACCCCGGCGTGAAGATCTGCGCGAGCTGCCACGCCGCCGAATCGAGGACATTCACCGAAGGCAAGCACGGCATGCGACTGAAGGATGGCATGCCGGTCGCACATTCCGGCCTCGGCGGCCTGTTCAAGGACGAGCCGCTCGGCCCGATGCGCCCCGAGCTTGCGCGGCTGCCGATGCACAAGACGGCAAGCGGGACCGAGCTGACCTGCACGACCTGCCATGGCGCACATCGTTTCGACGTCGTCAAAGCGCAGGTCGAGGCGTGTACCGCCTGTCATGCCGACGAGCACACCAAAGCCTATCAGGGCTCACCGCATCAGGAGGCCTGGCTCGCGGAGCTGCGCGGCGAAGCCGAGAAAGGCAGCGGCGTTACCTGCGCGACCTGCCACATGCCGAAGCTGGAATCGCAGGACGAATACGGCACGCGGAGCGTCGCGGTGACGCACAATCAGAACGAAACGCTGCGGCCGAACGAGAAGATGGTGCGCCCGGTCTGCCTGTCCTGTCACGGGCTGCAATTCTCACTCGACAGCCTCGCCGACCGCCGCGTCGTCGCCAGCAATTTCACCCTACGCCCCTCGGTCCATGTGCAGAGCATCGACTGGGTCGTCAAGCGCATCAAAGAGAAGCGGGCCAAATGATCGAGGCCACGCGCGGTGCGCACCATTTCGGATCACCAGAGGAGAAGGACACAGGAGCATGATGGAACGAAAACAAATTGCCAAACAGGTCGCCGCGCTTGTCGGCGTCCCGATGATCGCATTCGGCACGATGGGATTCTTCGGCTCGAGCGAGCCGGCAGGTATTCAGCCTAAGGACGTTGCCGACATGCTGCATACGGTGATGTCGGCCGACCGCACCGTCTACACCAAGCAGGTCGTCAACCGGCTGATGGTGCAGGACAAGGTGATCAAGGCAAGCGAGCATTTCGTCGACGAGAAGGCGCTGCCGCTGCCCGCGCAGATGTTCCGCTTTGGCGCCGAGCTCGCCGCGGAGAAGACCGAGAAGTTCAGCTACTCGCTGCAATCGCTCTGGCCGATCAACAAGCAGAATGCGCCGCGTACGGAGGTCGAGAAGACCGGCCTCGCCTTCGTCGCGCAGCACAAGGGCGAGAACTATTACGGCGACGAGGAGTTGGGCGGGAAGAAATACTTCACCGCCGTCTATGCCGACACCGCTGTCGCCGAGGCCTGCGTAAGTTGCCACAACGGCCATACGGACACGCCGAAAAGCGACTTCAAGCTGGGCGATGTGATGGGAGCGGTGGTGATCCGCATTCCGGTCGCCGAATAGAGGCGGCGGCCGGCGCGATCCAGTCAAAGACAAGACGATCAGGGAGCGGAACATAACAGGGTGGCAATGGCAGGCGGGTCCGCTTTTTCGGCGGGCGGCGTGCCGGTATGGAGCCAGGACAATGGAGACAGAGCAATGACACCCGATCAGGTCAAACTCGTACAGGACAGTTTCGCGAAGGTCGAGCCGATCGCCACCCAGGCGGGCGATATGTTCTATGCGCGGCTGTTCGAAATCGCGCCGGAAGTGCGCCCGATGTTCCCCACGGACATCAGCTCCCAGCGCGACAAGCTGCTGCAAATGCTGACTACGGCCGTTTCCAATCTGCACCGCGTCGAGACGATCATCCCGGCCGTGGAGGATCTCGGTAAGCGGCATGTCAATTACGGCGTGAAGGACGCGCATTACGACAAGGTCGGCGAGGCGCTGATCTGGACCCTCGACAAGGGGTTGGGAGAGGCGTTCACGCCGCCGGTCAAGGACGCATGGGTTGCGACCTATGGCACCCTGGCCGGCGTTATGAAGGACGCCGCGGCGAAGATGCCGCCGCCGCCCCAGCCGAAAAAGGGCTTATTCGCCCGCATGTTCGGCTGACGCAGCGTCCCGAGCGGGAGCCCCGCAAGGTCCGGTGGCGGCCGATCGGCCGACTGCGTTTGTAGACGGACGAATTTCGCTGGAACCTTAGGATTTGTCGCGGCGGTCGAGCGCCGCGGCGAAGGCGGAACGGATTGCGTTCTCGTCGAAGGGCTTGACCACGAGGGGCACACGGAGATTCGCCACAAGTCCTTCTGAGGGGTTGTAGCCGCTCGCGAAAACGACGAGCGTTCCCCCTCTGATCAGGTCTTCGGCAAATTTCACGCTGCTTTGGCCATCGCCAAGATTGACATCCAACAGCGCGAGATCGAATTTCGTTCTGCTTGCGGCCTGGACCGCATCGCTCACCGTATAGGCCACATGGACTTCGCCGATGCCCATGGAGCGCAGAATTTCCTCGCCGTCCATAGCGATCAGGGCTTCGTCCTCGAGATAGAGGGCCTTATAGCGAGAAAGGTCAGGCAAGCTCATCATCATGTATCACTGTCGCGCGTTCATAGGGTATTTCGATAACACAAACGAGGCCCGCAGGTTCCCATTCCATGGTCAGATCCGCACCCAGACTGCCGCGAATCGTGGTGTCGATCAGACGTGTACCGAACCCCAATTCCTTGGGCTCTTGGCAAGGCGGGCCGCCTTCCTCCCGCCAACGAATCACGAGCCGATCGCCGTCGCCTTCGTCCAGCCGCGACCAGTTCACGTTGATGCGGCCGTGGGCGACGGAGGTCGCTCCGTATTTGGCGGCATTGGTCGCCAGCTCGTGGAACGCCATGCCGAGCGCCAGGGTCGCCCGTGTGTTCAGGCGCAGCTCGGGACCGCGAAGCTGAACCCGCTCCCCGCCATAGACGTCGACCAGTTCCTGCTTGAGCACGTCGAGGAACTGGGTCGGGCCCCAGTTCTGCGCGGTCAGCAGATTGTGCGTATTGGCCAGTGCGCGGACGCGGCTGACAAGGGTGTCGAGGACAATCTCCGGCTCTCCATCGGCGCGCCGCGCACGGTTGATCAGTGCCATGACATTGCCGAGCATATTCTTTACGCGGTGCTGCAACTCGCGCATCAGGCGGCGAAGCTCCAGCTCGAGCTGCTTATGCTTGGTGACATCGCGAACGTTGACGCCAACCGCGTGGATCTCGTCGCCGCGATAGAGCGGATACCAGTCGACCTCCCAGGTTTTCGGATTTCCCGGATCGGCATGCGTCTCCCCGACGATCTCGACCGAAAGCAATGTCTCGCCGGTCTCGAAAACACGACGCACCGGCTCAATGACCTTTGCGCCGAACTTCGGAATGATCTCTGGGATCGTCCTGCCGATATGAGCGTCGGCCGAAATGCCATTGATATCAGCGAGTTGCTTGTTGACGCGGATATAGCGAAGATCCCGGTCCATCACTGCCATGGCTTGCGGCGCGACGCGGTAAAGCTCTTCGATCTCGTTAAGCCTCTGTGTCGCGGTGGCCTCCGCCGCCTTCAGCCGGCGCGCATAGCGGCGCAGCTCGGTGACTGGGGTTAGCGTCAGAACCACGCCGTCGATCTGGCCCGCATCGGTGCGGTAGGGCACGACCCGTGCCAGCAGCTCGGCGCTTCCGTCCGCCGTCTGCGTTTCGATCTGCTCGCTCTGCCGATCCGCCAGGACCCGATTGCAAGCGGCAAAGAGCGCGCTGCCGTCGAGATCGGTCTTGATGTCCCTGAACGGCCGTCCCCGGTCATGGTCGACGAAGCGGAAATAGCGGCACGATTCCGGCGTGAAGCTGCGCAGTTTCAGCTCCGGATCGAGGAAGATGGTGGCGATTTCAGTGCTCTCGATCAGGTTGCGGAGGTCGCCGTTGACGTCGGCCAGCTCGGCGACCTTGTTCTGAAGCTCTTCATTGATCGTCGACAATTCCTCGTTGGCGGACTGAAGCTCCTCGTTCATCGACATCATTTCTTCGTTGGAGCTTTTCAACTCCTCATTCGACGTCTCCAGCTCCTCGACCGTCGTGCGGATCGTCTGGCGCGCGGAGTCGAGCTGCTCCTCGAGATCGTGGACATATTCATTCGTTGACCGATCGTCCGTATAGGGCGTCATCGGCACATTGTCGTCAGACCGGGTGACGTCGAATTTGTCCTGAAAGACGATCAGCGTGGTGCCGTCGTCCAGCCGCTCGGCAGAGAGTAGCAGATGCACCTTGTTGCCGTCGATATCGCCAACAAATTCCCGGTGCTTGTTCCGCCCCGCCTCGTGCGTCGAGCTGGCCAGCAGACCGCGCATGATGTTCTTCAACTCCGGCTTGGCGAGATCGAGAACGTTCAACCGGATGCCGCCCTGCGCCAGCTCCAGGAACCGCGCCGTCCGCCCCGAGGCATAGATAACCTCGCGCGCACTGTTGACGACGATGTGGGCAGGCACGTGCCGCGCCAGCATGGCCTCGTTGATCGTGCGCTGGTCGAAGGCAACCATCGCGGAACTCGGCGGCAGCGTCCAGTCGGTGGGTTCGGCAGCCGTCGGCAGCGGGACCAGCGGACGCCCGAGCGGACGGGACGGGCCAGGCTTTCGCTTGAACAGACGGTGCGGGCCGTTGACCTCGTCGAACAGGCGCACATGTTTGCCGAGGTTCTCGCTGTTCCCCAGAAACAGGAACCCATCGGGCTTCAACGAGTAGTGAAAAACCGGGATGATCTGGCTCTGCAGCTCCTCGTCGAAATAGATCAGCAGGTTGCGGCAGGACACCAGATCGAGGTTGGAGAACGGCGGATCCTTGATCAGGCTATGGGTGGACACGCGCACCATGTCCCTGATCGACGGCGCGATCCGGTATCCCTGCGGCGTGTTGGCGAAATAACGCTCGAAAATATCCTCCGGCACTTCCTCGGCAACGGCATTCGGATAGATGCCGAGGCGCGCGGTGTGCAGCGCGTCATCGTCGATATCGGTGGCGAAAATGCTGACCTTGGGCCGCGAATCGGTGCGCGAAAGCTCCTCCGCGAGGAGGATGGCGATCGAATAGGCCTCCTGCCCGGTGGAGCAGCCCGGCACCCAGATCCGCAACTCGTCGTTCGGCCCTTTGTTGGCCACCAGCTTGGAGATGGCCTCGGTGCGCAGTGTGGAGAAGATCGGCGTGTCGCGAAAAAAGCTGGTTACGTTGATCAGCAGATCGCGGAAAAGCTGCTGCGCTTCGCGCGCATCCGAGATCAGCCGCTGCAGATATTCGCTCGGTGCGGTGACGCCGAGCACAGACATCCGGCGCGCCAGACGCCGCAATAACGTCGCCTGCTTGTAATGCTCGAAATCGTGCCCGGTGCGGTAGCGCACATGCTTCGCCACGCGGGCGATGAATTCGCGATCGTTCTCGATCGACGGCTCGATGCCGACGCGGCGGTTGAAATATTCGTCGATGACGCCGACCATGTCGGGGGTCGGCAGCACCAGATCGACGGCATTGGTGGCGATGGCGCTGTTGGGCATCCCGTCATATTTGGCGAATTTGGGGTCCTGGACGAAAACCAGGCCGCCGGCCTGCTTGATGGCCTTGACGCCGATACTCCCATCGCTGCCGGTGCCGCTGAGAATGATACTGGCGCAATTGCTGCCCTGGTCCTCCGCGAGGCTTTCGAAGAACAGGTCGATTGGCCGGCGCAGGCCGCGCGGCGTCTCGAAGGGGGCCAGCCGCAATCGGCCTTCCACGATCGTCAGCGAGGCGTTCGGCGGAATGAGATAAATCGTCCGCGCCTCGACCGCCATCCCGTCGCGGATCGTAACAATGGGAACTTTGGATCTTTTGGCGAGTAACTCCGGCAGGAGACTTTCGTGGTCGGGATCGAGATGCTGAACCAGGACAAGCGCGAGATCCAGTGACGGCGTCATGCTGGTGACGAGGTCCTGGAACGCTTCCAGCCCACCCGCTGACGCGCCGACGCCGACGATGGGCACGCTGCCGAGCGGCTTTCCCTCAGCCGGAGTTCTCGTCAAGGTGAAGTCGTCCAGCATACTCTTGACCCTTTTCGGTCCCCTAATTAGACATGTAGGCCGTTGGAAATGCGGGCATCGGCAGCCGCTCTCGCTCCGACAGCGGCTAAGAACAGAAAAACCCGAAAATGGCCGCGAGTTCCATCCATGCCTGCCGGTCCTGACACGATTGCGCAATTCTTCGCAAAGACGGCTATTCCCCTAGCGCTCGCCGATGCGGCGGCGGATGATGCGCCCCTGATGCTGGTTAACGAGGCGTTCTCCCGGCTGACCGAATATCAGCAGGACGAGATCGTCGGGCGGAATTGCCGGTTCCTTCAGGGAGAGGGGACCGAGGAGCTGGCACTGCGCGAGACCCGCGAGGGCCTTGCGGAGGGGCGCGATTGCCAGACCGTGTTAACCAATTACACCAAGAGCGGGCGCAGGTTCGAAAACCTGCTGTTCCTGTTCACGCTGCACGACCGCCAGGGGAACGCCACATTCTTCATGGGGTCGCACCTCGAGGTGAGCAAGACGATCTCCGCCGCGGCGCTCGACGGCCATGCCGAAATGCTGGCCTACGGTGTCGGCGATCTGGCCAACGAGACGCAACTCATCCAGATCAAGACCCGCCAGCTCCTTGCATCGTCGGCCGTCAGCCTGGTACGCGCCAAGCTGATGGCGCCGCGCTACTGAACGCGCCGCCCCCGCGCATCGACGGTTCAACCCTGAGGCTGGGCTGCCGCGGCGGTGTCGGCGTCGTAGCCGGCAATCTGCTCGGCGGCCTCGCGCATGTCTTCGTCGGTCTCGGTGTGCCGGATGCGTTCGGCATAGGCGACGAAGGCGTTCCATGCCGCCTCTTCAAGCGAGGCTTTCAGCAGGCGCAGGAACACCTTGCGATAGACGAAGGAGGTCTTGGCGAGGTTGCGGAGCGTTTCGGCATAGGTGCCCTCGTGCTCGCCCGGCCTGGTGGAGGCAAGGATCAGGTCGGCGATCAGATCGGCCGCATACCATTGAAACACGGCCAGTGCGGCGCGCGGCGCCATCCGCGCCAGCCACACGAGCACGCGGAAAACGATCGGCATGGGTCCCCTCCCCGAAATCCGGCGCGCCGCTGATTGTGCACCCAGCGCGCGGTGGCGTTTTGGCGCACAATATCAGAACCATAGTGGGTTGGCTCGGGCCAGTATCGCCGGAGCGGCGCGGTCAGGCGGATCGCGGTGGAAAATCCTCGACATACGCTCGTAGAATATCGGTGAAGCTGGCATCCGCGGCGATGCCGTGGCGGCGGGCCTCCTCCGACACGAAGAAGCGCGGCCAGCTTTCGACGATGGTCTGGAGCTGTTCATCCGGTTGCCATGTCACCGCGCCGCGCGGTCCGGGAAAGTCGAACGCCTCGAGCGCGGCGACCATCTCGGCGATCGATACGGTCAGCGAGGGAAGATTCATCGCCCGGGTATGGCCGAAGCGGTCGGCGGGCAGATTGTGCAGCTTGATCAGCGCCGCGGCCACGCTGCGCACCGAGGCGACCGGCACCTTCGTATCCGGCGCCAGCGGACAGATGACGTCATTGCCCTTGAGCGGCTCGCGCACGATCGAGGCCACTTTGTCCGACACCGAAGGGCTCGGCGCGCCCGGCCGGATCAGCACGATCGGCAGACGCAGCACCCGGCCGTCGACGAAGCCGTGGCGGCTATAGTCATTGATCAGCAACTCGGCGATCGCCTTGGCCGTGCCATAGGAGGTCTGCGGGGTGTGCACGACGCTGTCGTCGACCGTTTCCGGCAGCGGGCCGCCGAAGGACGCGATCGAGCTGGGATAGAGGAAGCGCGGCCGGTTGCCCTGGATGCGGCAGGCTTCGAGGAGATCGAGCACGCCGAGAACGTTGACCGCCATTCCGCGCTCGAAATCGGTCTCGGCGTCCGTCGTCAGCGTCGCGGCAAGGTGGAAAACGCTGTCGATCCGCTTCTCGAACAGCGCCTCGCGGAAATCCGCCCGGCACAGGTCTCCAGCGCGCGGGCTCAGGCGCGGATCATTCGGCAAGCCGGCGAGGCCGAGCTCATTCAGATCGGTGGCGATCAGCTCGCTGACCTGCTCAGCCCCGCTATCTCCCACCAGGGCCGGGCCCTTCAGCAGCGCCGATATCAGCCCCCGGCCGACAAAGCCACCTGCCCCCGTGACCAGAACGCGCATGACTTTCTCCCAAATCAGACTTTCGGCGGCAACGTCAGGCCTGCACGGCTTACCGCTTGGTATGTTTGATGAACATCGGGTAAGTTGTCGGTCCCGGCATCATCGTCAAGGCTTCGCGCCGAAGACGCCGAAGCCCGCCCCGGGGATTATAACGGATATGAAGAGGTCACGGGACGCAAATGGCCGACGCGCATACCCTTGTGAACGGAAGGGCGACGGCGCCCGAGATCTGCATCGTCGGCGCGGGATCGTCGGGCCTGATCACAGCGAAAGTGCTCAAGGAGACCGGGCTCGCCTTTGACTGCTTCGAGCGCGGCTCGAAGATCGGCGGCATGTGGCGCTACCAGAACGACAACGGCGCCTCCTCCTGCTACCGCAGCCTGCATATCGACACCAGCATCAAGAATCTCGCCTATTCCGACTTTCCCTTTCCGCACGGCTCGCCAGACTTTCCGTCCCATCGTGACGTATTGCGCTATTTCGAGGCCTTCGCGGATCGCTTCGGCCTGCGCGATCTGATCACCTTCCGCCGGGAGGTTACGCATGTCGCCCCGGATGACAGCGGCGGCTGGATCGTGACGCTCGAAGACGGCACCGAGCGCCGCTATCCCACGGTGATCGTCGCCAACGGCCATTTGTGGAAGCCGCGAACGCCGTCCTTCCCCGGCCAGTTCGACGGCGAGCTGCTGCACTCGCATCATTACGAAACGCCCGAGCCGTTCATCGGCCAGAACGTGCTGATCGTCGGCATCGGCAATTCGGCCGTCGATATTGCGGTCGATGTCGCGCGCGTCGCCGACAGCTTGCACGTCTCGACGCGGCGCAGCGCCTGGGTGCTGCCGAAATATATGCTCGGCGTGCCGGTCGATCGCTGGGGCACGTTCCTCGCCGGCAAGCTGCGCCTGCCGGTGCCGGTGTCGCGTGCGCTGGTGGGCAAGGCCGCCCGGTTTCTCGCCGGGCCTCAGGAGAAGTTCGGCCTGCCCAAGCCCGCCCATCCGATCTGGCGCGAGCACGCGACGCTCAGCCAGGAGCTGCTGCCCTATCTCGGCCATGGCTGGATCGAGATCCGCCCCGATATCAGGGAGTTCTCCGGCCACGAGGTGGTGTTCGAGGACGGCCGCCGCGGGCGCTACGACACCATCATCTACGCGATAGGCTACGAGACCGAATTCCCGTTTCTCGACGCGCGCGTGTTTTCCGTGAAGGACAACGAGAAGGTGCGGCTCTACCGGCGCATGGCCGTGCCCGACCGGCCGGGGCTCTATTTCGCCGGCCTGCTGCAGCCGGTCGGCCCGACCATCCCGCTTGTCGAGCGGCAGGCGCGATGGCTTGCGGCGGTTCTGGCGGGGGAGGTCGCGCTGCCGGAACGGGCGACCATGGAGCAAGAAATCGATCATCATCACGCCGAGCTGACCCGGCGCTACGTCAACTCGGCCCGCTACACGCTGGAGGTAGACTTCCGCAGCTACGCCAGACAATTGGCCAAAGACTGTGCGCAAGGCCTAGGCGGAGCCTGACCGGATCGCCCCGCGGCCGGGCGGTTCGTCCGGTCCGCGATCATCACTCGTCTGAACACCGTGAGTGCCCACTCGCGGACGGAGAGACTTGCGCTCAACTCAACTGAATTTCCGCAAATCCGCCGAGCAGAACCATGCGAATTTCAAAGATGAGTGGCGCTTCTGCTCAAATTTCGAGCGATCGATCTCATTCCAAATACGCAATCTATAGAAATCATTGTTTTACGCAGCCGCCGATGACAGAATTGCCCCCGGTCGGAAGGGGCGCATCACATGCCCCGCCGGTCCAAAGTGCATGCTAGGGAGGAAATCGTGTTTAGAAAGCTTTTGCTGGCTGCGGGTGCCGCAGCCTTGTCCATTGCCGCTACCGTCAATGTCGTCCACGCCGAAAAGGTCAAGATCGCGCTGATCGAAGGGCTGTCGGGGCCTTTCGCCGCCAACGGTCTGGCCGCGCTGCGCGAGCTGGAATTCGCCTCCGATCAGTTTCTTGCCGGAAAGGAAGTCGGGGGTAGCAAGCTCGAGGTCGAGATCCTCGGTCTCGACGGCCAGGTCAATCCGAAGGAAACGCTGGTCCAGCTCCAGAAAGCCATCAGCCAGGGCGTCAGCTACGTCGTCGCAGGGCAACAGCTCCGGCGTCGCCCATGCCATCGTCGACGCGCTCAACAAGCACAATGAGCGCAATCCGGATCAGCGCGTGCTGTTCCTCAATCACTCCGCCGTCGACCCGGCGCTGACCAACGAGAATTGCAGCTTCTGGCACTTCCGCTTCGACGGCAATGCCGACATGAAGCTGAACACCATCACCGAGACCATCAAAGCCGACAAGGACATCAAGAAGGTCTACATCATCGGGCAGGACTATTCCTTCGGTAAGGCCGTGTCCGCCGGCGCCAAGAAATACATCACCGAAAAGCGTCCCGATATCGAGATCGTCGGCGACGAGCTGCACCCGATCGGCAAGGTGAAGGACTTCACGCCTTATGTGCAGAAGATCCAGGCCTCCGGCGCCGATGCCATCATCACCGGCAACTGGGGCTCCGACATGGTGAACCTCGCCAAGTCGATCAGCGATATGGGCATCAAGGCCAAAATCTACACCTTCTATGCCGCTGGCACGGGCGTGACGGGCACGATCGGCGAGTCCGGCAAGGGCCGCGTCTTCGTCGTCGGCGAAGGCCACCTGAATCCGCCGAAGACGCCTGAGAACGAAGCCTATATCGAGAAGTTCAAGGCGAAGTATCCGAAGGAAGACCTGATCTACAGCCGCATCGCCGTGATGACCGACATGCTCGGCAAGGCGATGGAGAAGGCCGGCAGCACCAAGCCGGTCGAGGTCGCCAAGGCGCTGGAAGGCATGGAATACACCACGCTCGCCGGCGACAAGGTGAAGATGCGCGCCGAGGATCACCAGCTTCAGATGCCGCTGCAGATCTTCGTTCACACCAATGAAGGCGTGAAATACGACTACGACAATTCCGGCTACGGGATCGTCGAGCAGACCAGCGTTCCAAGCGAGCAGAACACGACCGAGACGACCTGCAAGATGCAGCGTCCGTCCTAACCGGGCCTAACGGGGCAGCCTCCGTCCGCGAGCGGATCATTCCGCGACCGGGTGGGCGCTGCCCTGATCGTATTCGTGACGCATCGGGGTGCGCTATGGAGACAGTCGTCTTTTCGCTGCTGAACGGGCTCGTCTACGGCCTGCTTCTGTTCCTGCTCGCAAGCGGGCTGACCGTGATCTTCAGCATGATGGGCGTGCTCAATTTCGCCCACGCGAGCTTCTACATGCTGGGCGCCTATTTCGCCTATTCGATTTCGACCTATATCGGCTACTGGCCGGGGCTCGTCATCGCGCCGATCATCGTCGGCGTGTTCGGCGCCTTCGTCGAACGCTACGGGCTGCGCCATGTGCATCGTTTCGGCCATGTGCCCGAGCTGATCTTCACCTTCGGCCTCGCCTTTCTGCTCGAGGAAGTCGTGCAATTCGCCTGGGGCCGGGACCAGAAACCTTACCGCGAGCCGCCCAGTCTCGACGGCGCGCTGTTCACCCTCTTCGGCTCGAATTTCCCGACCTACAAGATGTTCATGCTGCTGATCTCGATCGCGATCTTCATCGCGCTCCTCGTCGTGCTGACGCGCACGCGGATCGGCCTGATCATCCAGGCCGCGATCAACCAGCCGCAAGTCGTCGCCATGCTCGGCCACAACGTGCCGCTGATCTTCATGGTGACCTTCGGCGTCGGCACGGCGCTTGCGGGTGTCGCCGGGGTGATCGCCGGACCGGTGCTCGGCACCTACCCGGCCATGGGCTTCGAACTCGGCAGCATCGTGTTCGTCGTCGTCGTGCTCGGCGGCCTCGGTTCGCTGACCGGGGCGTTCGTGGCGTCGCTCATCATCGGCGTGCTGCATAATTTCGCCGTCGCCGTCGACGGGTCGCTCGCCGATGTCCTGGCCTTGGTCGGCATCGTGGTGACGCGGGAAAGCTTCATGCACGATGTCTGGTTCGCCACCCTGCCCCAGGTGGCGCCGCTTCTGCCTTACCTGCTGCTCGTCCTGGTGCTGATCTTCCGGCCGACGGGCCTGTTCGGGACGCGCGAGACATGAGCACGCTCACCGAAACGCGCCGGGCGCTCAACGCCGAAAGCCGCCGCCGCCGGCTCATCTTCTGGGCGGCGTTCGCGGTGGTGCTGGTCGTGCTGCCGATGGTCAGCTCGAATTTCGGCCTGACCATCCTCACCCAGATCTGCATCTCCGCCGTGTTCGCGCTGGCCTACAACATGCTGCTCGGACAGGGCGGGATGCTGTCTTTCGGGCACGCCGTCTATTTCGGCCTCGGCGGCTATTTCAGCATGCATGTGATGAACGTCATCGCCGAGGGATGGCCGATCCCGGTGGTGCTGATGCCGCTGTTCGGCGGATTGTTCGGCCTGATCTTCGGCATCGTTTTCGGCAGCTTCTCGACGCGCCGGGCGGGCACGGTCTTCGCCATGATCTCGCTCGGCATCGCCGAGCTGGTGGCAGGCTCGGCGCTCATCCTTGTCGCGTTCTTCGGCGGCGAGGAGGGCGTTAACGCCGACCGAACCAAGGGGCCGGTGCTATTCGGCATCAACCTCGCCCAGCAAATCGAAGTCTATTATTTCGCCGCCTTCTGGTTCTTCGTCGCCGCCTATCTGATGTACCGCTTCTCGCGCACGCCCGCCGGGCGCATGGCCAACGCCGTGCGCGACAATCCGGAACGCGCCGAATTCGTCGGCTACAGCCAGCGCCAGGTCCGCTTCGTCAGCTTCGCCGCCTCGGCCTTCTTCGCCGGGCTTGCGGGCGGCATTTTCGCCGTGCAATACGAGATCGTCACGGCAGCCAATGTCAATCTGGCCGCATCGGGCCAGGTGCTGCTCCAGGCCTATATCGGCGGCGTCGGCTTTTTCGTCGGCCCGATCGTCGGCGCCATCGTGCTGACGCTGCTGAGCACCGTGGTCAGCGGGGCGACCGAGCTCTGGCTGCTCTACGCCGGCCTGATCTTCGTCGGCACCGTGCTGTTCGTGCCCCAGGGGCTCACCGGACTGATCATGATGCACGGCCCCGCCTACCGCGCCGGGCGGCTCGGGACGTTGATCGGACCTTACCTGCTTGCCGGCATTCCGCTCACCGCCGCGCTGATCGGCGTGATCGGCGTTCTGGAGATGATCAATTTCATCGACCAGGCCGGGGTTGGCGACACCACGATGCACCTGTTCTATCTGACGCTCGACACCAAGAGCTGGCTGCCATGGCTGGCCTTCGGCGCGCTGGCCGCGGTCGGCGGGCTGATTTTCCATATGGTGCGCCCCGTCGTCCGGGCCGCCTGGGCGAAGGCCAATGCGCCGGTCGCAGTCCGTCCCGGCGCCGAAGGCGCGCCCGCCGGCTCCCCCGTCTCCATCCGTGAACAGGCCGCAGAATGACACCTGCTCTCCAGCTCACCAATTTGCGCAAATCCTTCGGCCAGACCGAGATCATCCGCGGCGTCGACCTCGCCATCCCGCCCGGCGAGATGCACGCCATCATCGGCCCGAACGGCGCCGGCAAATCGACGCTGTTCCACCTGATCAGCGGCCGCTATCGCCCGACCGGCGGCAGCATCAAGCTGCGCGGCGAAGAGATCGGCGGCCTGCCGCCTTTCGAGATCTACCGCAAGGGCCTCGCTCGCAGCTTCCAGGTCACCAACATCTTCCCGCATATGAGCGTGTACGAGAACATCCGGTGCGGGGCGCTCTGGTCCAAGGGATACAAATATTCATTCTGGGACAGCGTCGACGATCTGGACGACGTCAACCTGCTGACCGAGGAGATCCTCGAACAGATCCGCCTCACCGACCGCTTCGCTACCCCCGCCGCCCTGCTCACCTATGCCGAGCAGCGCGCGCTGGAGATCGGCATCACGCTGGCCGGCGGCGGCGAGGTCATCATGCTCGACGAGCCGACCGCGGGCATGAGCCACAGCGAGACCGAGCAGATCGTCGAGCTGGTGCGCGCGGTATCCGGCGGCCGGACCATGGTCATCGTCGAGCACGACATGAGCGTCGTCTTCAATCTTGCGGACCGCATCTCCGTCCTCGTCTATGGCGAGATCATCGCCAGCGACGCGCCGGCGGCAATTCGTGCCAACGCCGCCGTGCAGGAGGCCTATTTGGGAACGGAGCTCGATGCCCATGCTTGAGGTCAGGGACCTGCACGCCTTCTACGGCAAGAGCCACGTCCTCCAGGGCGTCTCGTTCGATGTCGGCGAGGGTGAGATCGTCAGCCTGCTCGGCCGCAACGGCGTCGGCCGCACGACCACCGTCAACGCGATCATGGGCAATGTCGATTGCCGCGGCTCGGTGCGCTTCCGCGGCGGCGAGCTGGTCGGCTTGGCGCCGCATCAGATCGCGCGGCGCGGGCTCGGCATCGTCCTGGAGAACCGTGAGATCTTCCCGACACTGACGGTCCGCGAGAACCTGATCCTCGGCGTCAAGGATGTGCGGCATAAGGCCCGCTGGTCGATGGAGGACATGTTCGACCTGTTCCCCAATCTGCGCGCGCGCGCAGATGTGCTGGGCGGGGCGCTCTCCGGCGGCGAGCAGCAGATGCTGACCATGTGCCGGACGCTGATGGGTGACCCCGACCTGATCATGATCGACGAGCCGACCGAGGGACTTGCGCCGAAAATCGTCGCCCAGGTCGCCGACCTGCTGGGCGAGATTTCCAGCCGCGGGGTGTCGATCCTGCTGGTCGAGCAGAAGCTCACCATCGCATTGCGGGTGTCGAGCCGGGTCTATGTGATGGGCC
Source organism: uncultured Alphaproteobacteria bacterium (assembly GCA_963727575.1). GTDB lineage: Bacteria > Pseudomonadota > Alphaproteobacteria > Rhizobiales > Rhodomicrobiaceae > JAHQVI01. The sequence continues at coordinate 17,275 of CAVSIA010000020.1, read as the reverse complement.
ACGGCCAGATCGTCTTCGAAGGCACGCCCGCCGAATTCGAGGCGAACGAGAACGTCCGCAAGGAATGGCTCGAGGTATAAGGCGGGGGCGGCGCGAAAAAAATCGCCTGCACGATAGAAATCGCGCCCGATCTGCGGATCTCTTTACGTCGGTGATCGCGCCGCCCTCGTTCCAGGCCGGCGAGATCGCCCTTACCGAACCTATTCGGTCGCGTGCCCCCGGCCCCGTAGCGCCGCCTCGCCGGCAAAACCGGCGCGGAACGCGTGGTCGCGCGGCTCGGTCCGGGCGCACTTGATCTTCAGATATTCGCCCGGCCCGCGCGCGGCCAGCGAGGTCTCGGCAAGATAAGCCTGGCCGTGAAGGCCGCACATCACTTCATTGACAACGGTCGGTCCGCGAAAAACGTCAAGCGCGGTGTCTTTCTGGCAATCTTGCGGCGCCATTCCGGCGGCGCAGACCAATATAAGGACCTGGAGCATTTCTTGGTCTCCACATGAGTATTGCAGCAAACCGGCCCGAGGGCCGATGTCAGCGGCAACGCTCGCCGAGCGTGTGTGACCGCGCCGCTGACCACCATAACGATGCAAGTGTCATGCCTACGTCATGTACGTTGCGCGGCGCTGGTCGCTCGGGAATTGGTAATCGTGGGGAAAAGCGGAGCGGCCGCTCGCCAGCGGCTTGGAGAGAAAAGCGCTTACGGATCATGGTAATAAGCGCACAGCTCGAGAACAGCCGCGGCGGCGCACATGCGGCATCTTCGCAGCGGCGTCAGGCCGGACCGCCGCCCGTCGCCAGCTCAGCCGAGCTTGCCGTCGGCAAAGGCACGGACCAGCGTGTATGAAATCGAAAGCGGCGGCGGCACGAACAGCCCGTCGGGGTGCTCCCGACGGATCATGACCTGAACGTCCTCCCGGCTGAACCACCGCGCATCGTTGATCTCGCCGGGATCGATGGTCAGGTCGTCGTTCAGCGCTTCGCCCCAGCAGCCGATCATCAGGGAGTGCGGGAACGGCCAGGGCTGGCTGCCGATATAGTCGACGCGGCCGACGCGGACGCCGACCTCTTCCATGATCTCGCGGCGGACCGCGGTTTCGATATCGTCGCCCGGCTCGACGAACCCGGCCAGCACCGAGTACATGTTCTCCTGGAAGCGAGGCTCGTTGCCCAGCAGGCACCGCCCGCCATGCGTGATCAGCATGATCACCGCCGGGTCGGAGCGCGGGAAATGGTTCTGGCCGCACGCCCAGCACTCGCGCCGCCATCCGCCGTCGCGCGTCAGGGTGCGGCCCCCGCAGCGTCCGCAGCAGCGATGCGTCCCATGCCAGCAGGCAAGGCTGCGGGCCTGGGCGGCGAGCGTCAATTGCCCGGCGGGCATGTCGGTCTGAATGGCAAGCGTGCGCAGATCGACGAGCGGCGCGAACGCCTCCTCGCCGCCGGTGAACGCGACGGCATCGGCCGCCGATACCGACACGGAAAACACCGGCGCGCCCTCGCGCATCCCGAGAAAACACGCGTCATCAAGCTTGATGCGCAGCGCGGTCAGGTCTCCGGCGCGATATTCGCGCAGCCGCGTATTCATCCGGTCCGCATCGGAGACGATCGGCAGCTTCAGGTCGACGAGCAGGAAAAACCGCGCGTCGGGCAAGGCTTTCTGCGCATCGATCCAGGCCGCGTCGCGCCGCTTTTCACCGATACGCGGGAACCCGGTCTGCGCGGCCATATGGCGGATTTCGATAGACGACCGATCCGTCATGCTCACTCCCCAAAACGACAGTCTATCCTGAAGGGATCGCTGCGATAAGCGGAAGGTCGCCGGACGCGGCGCGCTTCTCCATCTCGTTCAGCGCCCATTGATAGCTCAGATCCTTGATCCGGCTGTGCTCGCGCCACGCCAGAACGTCGGTGCCCGCGGGGATCGGCGGGGCCAGCAGCATGTCGAGCGGCCCCATACCGTCCGCATCGTCGCCGCTGCCTTCGTAGGACGCAACCAGCGTCGTTTCGTAGGACGGCAGGCTCGGCTCGTCCGGCATCTTCTGCCACGGCCAGCGCCGCCGCATCTGCTTCTGCCACGCCGGCAGGTCGCGATAGCGGATCGGCGATTTGCCGAAGGCGGGCACGATGGGCTTGGCGATTACGTTCGGCCCGGCATTGAGCCGGTGCATCGGATGCAGCGGCAGCGGGCGAATCAGGCTGCCGTCGACCAGCATCTGCCCTTCCTCGTCGACGAAAGGCGGCAGCAGGCCGGGAAACGTCCAGTTGGCGCGGATCGCGACCTGGAGATTGCCGGCGGTGTGGATGTGAGGCTCGCCGGTCGAAAGATTCGCCGAGGCGGAATAGAACGGGATCGGCAGGTCGGCGAGGTCGGTGTCGGGGAAATGTTTCAGGATCAAGCGGTCGAGCGTGCGCTGGTCGTAGAGGCTGAAACGCGGCCAATGCTTGCGACGCAGCGCCCGCCTTTCGACCATGACCTCCGAGATGAGCTGGTCGGTGTCGTCCGGGTCCATGCCGAGCGCCAGACAGGCCGCGATCGCCGTACCCGCGCCGACGCCGGCAAAACAGTCCGGCTCGAAGCCCGACGCCTGCACCGCCTTGAACGTGCCCAGCGAGGCGGCGCTGTAGACGCCCTGCCCGGCCGCGAAAAAGCCAGTGGACTGGCCGAGCAGGAAGCGCGCCAGGCGCTCGAAATCCTTAGCTTCATGCGGGCGGATGTGGTGATGCGAGCGCACCGGCCGGTATTCCAGCCAGCGCCGCGTCCCGGCAATGGTCGAGCCGCGCCGGGGATCGTGAAACAGCGCCAGACGGCAGGCGTCGGCGCCGCGCATTTCGAAGGCCAGCTCCTCGATCGGGCCGAGCGGAACCGGCGTGCCGAGCCGTCCGCCGTCATGGGTACCGATCAGGCAGATCTCATCGGCCTCGGCAAGGGCGCGCTCGGTCCACGGCGTCGGCTCCGGATCGGCGAGCAGAATGACGACGTCGAAGCGCGCTTCCTGCTCCTTCAGCCAATGCACGACCTGTGGATCGTCGAGGGCGATGCCGCCGGGCATGTCCTGCCCGAGCCCTTCGGAGGACAGCACCTGGCATTCGGCGCGCTGTTCGACTGCCCCCGCCAGCCGCTTGGCGAAATCGGGCGGCAGCGTCTCGGTGCCCGCCGGGCAGATCGCCAGCGAGCGGGCGCGGTCGGCGGTTACGCGCGGACGCGGGAACGGACGGCTGACGCCGTCATTCTGAATCAGGCTGCGAAGCACGCCCTGCCAGACTTCCGGATTGCCGCGGGTGAGCGAATCGAAGCTGTCCCAGTCCAGCGTCAGGACGATGCTGCTGCGTGCCGCCGTGATGCTGGTGCCTTGCGCCTCGCGGGCGAAGAACGCCTTTTCGCCGAGCACCGCGCCGGGGCCCATCTCGGCGCGCGCCGGATCGTTCGCGTAGCGCGTGGTGCGGAAACGGCCCGAGGTGATGATGTGGAGGGCGCCGGGTACGTCTCCGGCCTTGACCAGCGTGTCGCCGCGGTCGACCGTCTGCAGATGGCACTCGGCGTAAAGGCGCTTGAGCGCACTCTCCGGCATGGCTTCGAAGGCGCGCACGCCCTTCAGCCAATCCGCCGGCGATTTGTGCTTTAATCTCTCAGGTCCCGCCATGCCCAGCTATCCGGTCAATGCTTCCCTGCTTAACCGATCTCAGCCAAAAAGCCTATGGCTATGGATTTGACGCGGATTTCAATCGGTGGAAAAGGATTGCCCGTGCATCGATCCAAACGGAGGCGCCAGCCGGAGTTTGGTAAAATTGATGCATGAACAAAGGGCTGGTGCGCGGCCACATGAACGAAGTGAATGCGCGCGCGAAGGTAAAAGCGCGTGAGCGCTCGCCGAATCCTGGAGAGGCGCCAAGATGATAAGCCATATCGACCATATCGTGCTGACGGTCCGCGACACCGACCGTGCGGTCGCGTTCTATACGCAGATCCTGGGCATGAACGCGGTGAGTTTCGCGGGCGGGCGCAAGGCCCTGCAGTTCGGAAACCAGAAGATCAATCTCCAGACCCTCGGCCAGGAAACGCGGAATTACGCCGGGATCGGGTCGGGCGACGTCTGCCTGATCACCGACTGGAGCCCGGACCGGGTCCTTGAGCATCTGCGCGCCCAAGCGGTCGAGATCGTCGAGGGGCCCTGTGGAGAAAACCGGCGCGACCGGGCCGATCATGTCGGTCTATTTCAACGATCCCGACGGCAATCTGATCGAAGTCAGCTCCTATAAGTAGCCAAGCGATTCGCCAACGGCCGCGCTTCGGCGAATGCCGAAAAGGGATTGAATGACACTCGCCTCGCTCGACCTCTCCGCAACGCTGACCATCCTGGCCGGCGCGTTCGTCGCCGGTTTCACCACCGGATTCGCCGGGTTCGGCACGGGACTGGTCTCGGCGGGCTTTTGGTTCCACGCCCTCCCCGCCGCCATGGTGCCGCCGCTGATCGCGCTGGTCTCGGTTGCCGGCCAGCTTGTCGGCGTCGTCACCGTGCGCAAGGCGTTCGAATGGAGCCGGGTGACGCCGTTCCTGATCGGCGGCGTGCTGGGTGTGCCGATCGGCGTCGCCGCGCTCGCCGCGGCCTCGCCGGGGCTGCTCAAGACTTTTGTCGGCGTCTTCCTCGTCGCTTACGCGGTCTCCCAGCTTTCCGGTCTGGGCCGCGCCGCGATCGGCGATTGGGGCGGACGCGGGGCCGACACCGCCGTCGGGGTCGGCGGCGGCATCCTCGGCGGATTCGCCGGGCTATCAGGGCCGCTGCCCTTGATCTGGCTTCAGCTTCGCGGGGGCCCGAGCGACCGGCAGCGCGCCACCTATCAGCCGTTCAACCTGATCGTGCTGAGCACCGCCGCGCTGGTAATGGCGGCGAGCGGCCAGCTCGATCTCGCCGTACTCGCCGTCGCCGCGATCTGCCTGCCGGTGACGCTGGCAGGTGCATGGATCGGGGCACGCGTCTATGTCGGCGTCAGCGAGACCGCGTTTCGCCGGACCGTGCTGGTCTTGCTGCTCGCCTCGGGAACGGCGCTGATTATCCAGATGATGACATGAGGCGGATTTTTCGTCGCGCCCGCGCCACCGGCCCGGAACGCAGACGTCATCAGCAGGTTAAGCAAGAGAGTTAGGGCTTCTGCTCGAGAAAGCGCTCGAACGCCGCAAGCGTCGCGTCGGATACGTAGTGTTCAATGCCCTCTGCATCCGTTTCCGCGGCTTCCGAGGGAACGCCGATGGCTTTGAGGACGGCGACGACGAGACGGTGCCGCGCCCGTGCCCGTTCCGCCATTTCGGCGCCGGCATCGGTCAGGAAGACGCCGCGATAGGGGCGGGAAATCGCCAGCCCCTCGCGCTTCAGCCGGGCGATCGCCTTGGTCGCCGTTGGATGGGCGACGCCGAGCCGGTTGGCGATCTCGGTGGTCCGCGCCTCGCCGTGTTTCTCGAGCAGCTCGGCGATCAGCTCGGTGTAGTCCTCAAGGAGTGCCGCCGAGCGTGCCGTGCGCGCCTTGCGGAAACGGCGCGCAACGACCGCAGGGCCGGCGTCCGGCCGCGCTTCGTCCGCGGTCGATGGCTTCGGTTTGCGCGTCAAGTTGTTGTCCTTTGTGTCGGCCGTGAATTGCTCTTCGCGTCGCGGTGCACAGCACAAACCTTGTTTAACGGCGGTTTACGCCATGGTGCAACATGTCGCGCTATTTCGCCCATTGATTTAAGTGTAGCCAGTGCTACATTTTAAAGCATAGGCAAAAAACCACAACGAGATTCCATGGCTACGGTCTTCCCGAAACCAACAATGACAGATCGCACCCGAGCCGCCATTCGCGGCCGGCTCGCAGGCAACCGCCGCGGACCATGGTCCGCCATGCTTTTCGCCGGTCCCGCGGTGATCGCGTCGATCGCCTATATGGACCCCGGCAATTTCGCCACCAACATCCAGGCCGGCTCGAAATACGGCTACACGCTGCTCTGGGTGGTTCTTACGGCCAACCTGATAGCCATGCTGTTCCAGGCGCTGTCCGCCAAGCTCGGCATCGTTACGGGCCGCAACCTTGCGGAAATGTGCCGGGATCAGTTCCCAACGCCGGTGGTCTGGGGCATGTGGGTGGTCAGCGAAATCGCCGCGATGGCCACCGACCTTGCCGAGTTCCTCGGCGGCGCCATCGGCCTCGCATTGCTCTTTCACATGCCGCTGATCATGGGAATGGGGGTTACCGCCGTCATTGCCTATGCGATCCTGATGATCGAAACCCGCGGCTTCAGGCCGATGGAGCTGATCATCGGCACGCTGGTGGGCGTGATCGGCGTTTGCTATCTCATCGAAATGTTCATTGCCCCGGTCGACTGGGGCTCCGCCGCGCTGCATACCGTGCTGCCGCAAATGCCGGACGCCGAAGCGCTGATGATCTCGGTCGGCATCATTGGGGCAACTGTCATGCCGCACGCCGTCTATCTGCACTCCGGCCTGACGCAGAACCGCGTCCAGACGCGCCAACGACCGCGAACGGGCGCAGGTTCTCCGCTTCTCCAACCGCGAGGTCGTGATCGCTCTCGCCGTTGCCGGCCTCGTCAACATGGCGATGGTGATGATGGCGTCGAGCGCGTTCCACGCCGGCCATAGCGAGGTCGGCGAGATCGAGACCGCCTATCACACGCTGACGCCGCTGCTCGGCGCGGGCGCGGCGGCCGTGTTCCTGGTGTCGCTGATCGCCTCGGGCATCTCCAGCTCCGTCGTCGGCACCATGGCCGGACAGATGATCATGCAGGGCTTCGTCGGCTTCTATATTCCGATCTGGCTGCGGCGGCTGGTGACGATGATCCCGGCTTTCGTCGTCGTGGCGATGGGCGTCAACCCGACCGAAGCGCTAGTCTTCAGCCAGGTCGTGCTCAGCATCGCCCTGCCGGTGCCGATGATCGCGCTGATCCTGTTCACGCGGCGCCGGGACATCATGGGCGGCTTCGCCAATGGCCGGATGACGGATATCGCGGCGATCGTCGGCGCAACGATCGTCCTGGCGTTGAATGTCGTGCTCCTGGTGCAGACCTTCGGCATCGCCATTCCCGGACTTTAGGGCCGGGGACGAAAGCCTTACCGGCGCTGCGGGCGGGCTGGAAGCTTAGGAGATTGTGCGCTCCTCGCCGGACTCGGGCGCACGCTTCGGCTCCTGCGTTCCGGCCATATGCTTGGGCAGGATCGACTTGGATGGAGTCGGTTGCGAAAACCTGAGACGAAATCCCCGTGAAAACGGGTATCCAGTCCTTCGCGGGCGCACGACTCAACCGGATCCCCGCCTGCGCGGGGATTGCGGCGGGTGCATTTAAACCAATCGTGCTCTTAAGCTCGGCCCGCAACGGGCCGCGGATAAAAGAAAAGGGCCGCCAATTGCGACCCTTGCCTCACGATCGGGAAGGCCTGACGGCTCAGGCCGCCGCGAACATCTGCTCGACGTGTTCCCAGTTGACGAGATTGTCGAACCAGGCTTCGAGATATTTCGGCCGCGCATTGCGGTAGTCGATGTAATAGGAGTGCTCCCACACATCGCAGCCGAGCAGCGGCTTGGCGCCGTGAACCAGCGGGTTCTCGCCGTTCGGCGTCTTCATCACTTCGAGCTTGCCGTCCTTCATCGCCAGCCAGCACCAGCCTGAGCCGAACTGGCCTTTGCCTGCGTCGATGAAAGCCTCACGGAATTTGTCGAAGCCGCCGAGATCGCTGTCGATCCGCGCCTGCAACGTGCCGGGCAGTTTGCGTCCGCCGCCGCCGGGCTTCATCCATTTCCAGAAGTGAATATGGTTGTAATGCTGGCCGGCATTGTTGAAGAGCGGCTGGTTGGCGCCGTAGGCCTCTTTCACAACGTCTTCAAGGGCTTTGCCCTCGAGGCCCGAGCCGACGAGCAGCTTGTTTCCGGTCTCGACATAAGCATTGTGATGCTTGTCGTGGTGATATTCGAGCGTCTCAGCCGACATGTACGGCTGCAGCGCATCGTAAGCATAAGGCAGCTCTGGTAATTCGAATGCCACGGTGCTCTCCTTGATGTTTGGCTCAATTCATAAGCCGAAACGTAGTCTTAGAAGTGAGGAGTGGCAAGCGGCGCGCAAAAAAGAGGGGCATGAAGTCCCTGAACTTCATGCCCCCAATGTTGCCGAGGAAAGGTTCGTTGGATGACACAGGGATCAGACGCCTGTGAGAATGGCGCCCCGGCCGTGAACCGCTTATGAATGGTTTGTTCAGCTTCGTTTCAAGGTCGCTCCAGGCCCCGACTGCCCATTGCCGTCGCCAGCGCTGATCAGGGCGTGGAGCGCCTTGAATTCCGGTGTGCCGGCTTTCTCCGACCATTCGAATATTACCATTTCCGTGTCGACGAGATTGGCGCCGGCCCGCGCGAGGCGCCTGAGGCTGAGCCTGCGGCTGCACTCTTTGCGCGATCCGACCGCATCCGCGACAACGAAGACCTCATAGCCGTCGCCGATCAGATCGAGCGCCGTTTGCGTCACGCACAGATGCGCCTCGACGCCGGCAATGACGATCTGCCCGCGTCCCATATCCCGGTGGTCTTCCAACCGGGCCTGGACCGCGTCGTCGCGCAACGCCGAAAAATACAGCTTGGGAAACACATCCGCCTTATTGCCGGCCAAGGTGCGAATCTGCGCGATCGTCGCCCCCAACGCGTCTGGATCGTGCTCGACGACCGTGATCGGGATCGAAAACAGCTTGGCCGCCTGGATCAGGCTTGCGACGCCAAATACAATATCTTGTTGGTTACCAACCGGTGATAAGACTTTATCTTGTATGCCGACGATGAGAAGTTGAGACAACTTCTGTTGCATGAGCATCATTTGCTCCAACTCTCGGCTATTTTTAGGTGTCACCGAGGCAAATCGATGGAAGTCTAGCGCAAACCACCTAGGTATTGAAGCGTAACTTCGCGTCGTGGCAACTTTTTTTTGAATTCACATGGGCATGCGGCTCACGGATACATGGAAGGTCGAGCTGCGGCACGCGCCCGCTCAGGAGAGGCTTGATTTTGGCCCCCGCCCCGGTCAATCTCAGCGCCGCATCGTGACCGCGTCTTCGGCGCGTCCGCCCATCAATCACGTCAGACCGACAGCTCATGATCCTTCCCAAGGCTGCATCATTCCCGTCATTCAAACGAAATCGTGCGGAGGCGGCGCCGGCCGACCCGGTCGTGAAAACCGCAAGGCGTCCGCTCGCCCATCATCTCCTGGTTCTCGCCAGCGCCTCCCCGCGGCGGCTGGCGCTGCTGGAGCAGGTGGGAATCGAACCGACCGCGCTGCGTCCTGCGACCATCGACGAGACGCCCAAGCGCGGCGAGCGGCCGCGCAGCCTGGCGCAACGGCTCGCCAAGACCAAGGCGCTGGCCGCCCATGAGCGGATCCAGAACGAGCCGGACCTGAAGGACGCCTTCGTGCTCGCCGCGGACACCGTCGTCGCGGTCGGCCGGCGCTCGATCAGCAAGCCGGAATATCTGGACGAGGCGGCACAGGCGCTGGCAACGATTTCCGGACGCACGCATAAGGTCTACACTGCCGTCTGCGTCGTCACGCCCGAGGGCAAGGTCCGGCTGCGCACGGTGGAAACGCGCGTGCGCATGAAGCGGTTGAACCGCCAGGAAACCGAAAGCTATCTCGCTTGCGGCGAGTGGCGCGGCAAAGCCGGCGGCTACGCGATCCAAGGCATTGCCGGCGCATTCGTGCAGCAGATCGTCGGATCTTATTCCAACGTCGTGGGTTTGCCCCTGATCGAGGTGGTCAGCCTGCTGTCGGGCGAAGGCTTCCCGGTCTATTTCAACTGGCTGAACCGCGCCGAGGTGGATGCCGGATGAGTGAGCAGAAACGCGAATCCGCCAGTGAGGCGCAAGGCCGCAAGGGGCCGCGGTGTCCGGTCTGCGACAAGCCGCGCGACGACCAGTACCGGCCGTTCTGCTCGAAGCGCTGCGCCGACGTCGATCTCGGTCGCTGGTTGAAGGGCAGCTACGCCATTCCCGTCACCGAAGACGACGATGAGGACGGCGAGGAAGGCCACGAGCCGCCGCCCGGCCAGGCCTCCAGGGACGAATGACGGTGTTGGCGGTACGCGGTCGCCGGCGAGAGGATCGGCGCGGACTCGGCCTCGCTGAGCGACCGCGCCACGTTCGAGGCAGAAAGTCGCGCTCGACCGCCGCATACGCGCATCCGCCGTCGATCTCCGCTGGACAGGCCGCTCCCGATTACCTATAACCCAAAACCGTCCGAGGCGCCTTGCGCCACGATCTCATGCCCAGGTAGCTCAGTCGGTAGAGCAGCGGACTGAAAATCCGCGTGTCGGTGGTTCGATTCCGCCCCTGGGCACCATTAAAATCAACGACTTAGCTGATTTCTCTCAATTTTAAGATTTTCGTTTGCGGGAGTTTTGCGGGAGGGGATGTGGATAACTCCTCGCAAAATCACCAGTTCAGGCCTTTTCCCATCAATCTCGCATACCTGATTGGCCGCCTCGATGAGTCGCGTCAGCTCAGCGGCTGAGTAGTGCGTTGTCATTCGCCCAGACGTATGACCCAGAAGATCCTGTCGATCCTCAAAGCTCACGCCGGCCGCGCGCAGGCGGCGGCCAAATGTGTGTTTGAGGTCGTGGACACGGACTTGGGTAAGACCCGCCCTGTTTCGCGCTTTCAACCAAGCGGAATTGAGCATGCGTGTTACGGGCTTTCCTCGAAAAGAAAACACGTGCGCCGGGTGCGTTCGACGACACATATTGACCACTGAGGCGGCGATTCGATTGAGCACCACTAAGCGGTCGTGACCGTTCTTTACATACCCACCAGGGATGATAAATGCCGTCGCTTCCAGTTCCGGCACTTTCACTTCCCAGCTCCACCGCAAATTACAGATCTCGCTATCCCGACATCCGGTGTTGACGGCGAAGAGCGCCATCGCCCCAAGATGTTCAGGCAATTGACGAAAAAGCTGCAATTGCTCATCCCAGCTGAGCGGATAAGGTTGCCGTTTTTCGGTATCCGGCAAGAGCCTCACTTTTGGTGGATTAATCAACCAAGTGAGACCGTGCTCATCGACCCAATCCGTCGACGCCAGATTTACAATCCGACGCACGACTTTCAAGCCGTGATTGATAGTACCGGCTGAAGCGCCCTCCTTCTGACGCCGCTCGATCCATGGCTGCAGGCTGCCCATGTGGATCTTTTCGAGCGGCATTCGGCCCATCCATGGCATCAGCCCCTTTAACCGGCTGACATCGTCATCGATGCTGCGCTTGTGCTGATTCTCGATCACGAATTTCGCCGCCGCTTGCTCGAAAGTCCTTGAGGGTCTGACACCATAAATCTGGGCCTGCCGGGTTTCTTCCATCAGTCTTGCTAGGTATTGCTCCGCCTCCGCGAGGCTAGTTGATCCAGTGCTTTGGCAAACTCGCCGCCCTTGGATCCGCTTATCGATGTGCCAAATTCCGGCTCGCTTGAAGAGGCCGGGTACCTGTTTGCGTCCCATCGCTGAACTCCTTTCTGTGCGGGACGCCCGTTGCGGGCAACATAGTCGTCCAGCCACGCGTCGAGTTCAAGTCGGTCGAAGCCGACGCCTTGTTTGCCGATTGGCACCTCGGTCAGGTATGGCCGGACCTCGGCGTTGAACCGATTTCGGTCCATGCCGAGATAGTTGGGTGCGTCTCGGAAGCGGATGATGCGAGGCTGCAATGCCAGCATAGAGGGACGTTGATCGACCATTTTACTCAAACATCTCCGATCGTCACAATCGCAGACAGCGCAGTCGTCGTTTCCATGTGGTGAGCCGTGGCTCTAAGCGTTCTAAACACTGGACGTTAAAGCGACCCTGACGGCGTTCGGCAGTATTTTCTTGGTGCGCTGCTTTGCCATTAAATATTATGATCAGCTGTTAGTCGCTGGCAATTCAATAGTAATTTATAAATACGATGACGTTATCTGTCTGTTTTTTCTGTCACACTCACAAAACTCACCGCATACTGTTTGGATCCGATGCGTTTTCCATATAATTACTGATGATTTATCTGGAGGTTGCGCGCTTGGGCGCTTGCCGTTAGACGCGGTGCTTGCATCGCAAACAACTGGCGCCTGCCTCAGCCCTTTGCTGCAAAGATCCCGGCATCCCGGAGTGTTGCGCGGATGAATTCCGGCACCGACATGCCGGCTTCGGCGGCGGCGGCTTTGAGGCCTCGCATCTCTTCGCGCTTGAATTCGATGTCGACGGCGTTGTCTCGCCGCTCGCGCGGCATGCTGCGGGGCGAGGGGAGGATTTCATCCTCATCGATGATCTCGCCCGGCTTGAACAGCTTCCACAGCGGCAGTTTCACGGCGGTTGCCAGTTTCACCATGGTGTCGAGCGCGATATTGCCGCCGCCGGCTTCGATATCGGACAGGTGAGGCTGGGCGATCCCGGTGGCCTGGCAGATGTCCTTTTGCCTGAGCCCCAGTCGCATGCGCGCAGCGCGCAAGTTGCGGGCGAAGATCGCCCGTTCGGCCTCGCTGTCGACGCCCGCCATCTTGCCTTTCACGACGGACTATCCCCGCATTGGTCAGATATTGATATGGCTTACATCCAATCTGATCAATGCCAGAAGTCCTCGGGGTCGACGCAAGGCGTGAATGAAAGTGGCCCTACAAGCGCTCGTGGTGCCGTTGCGGTCTGATCCATCCTATTTCCCCGCCGGCTGCCAGGGCCGCACCACCATGTCCTTGGTGACCATCACGGTGAAGCGATAGCCGGGGCGGATTTCGAGGGTCGGCTGGATGCGGGCATTGCGGCGGGCAAGCTCCTGGCCGAACTGTCCGAGTTGCTGGCCAAGGCCCGCCGCGATCGTCTGCTGGGCGCTCTGGCCATCCTCGCCGCTGTCACCTCCACCTTGCGCGACCTGCACGCCGGCCGAGAACACTGACATTAACAAGGCGCTGCCGAACATCTCCCAGAAGTGGTTGTCGACCCTGTCCTTGAAGCCGGCAAAGCCGCTCTGGTCGGCGCCCGGCATCTTGCCGAGATCGATCGAGGAAGCATCGGGGTAGATGATGCGCGTCCAGGCGACGAGCACCCGGCTCTGGCCGGTGGTGACGGCGTTGTCATAGGTGCCGACGAGTTTGGAGCCTTGCGGGATGAGGATGTAGCGCCCGGTTGCGGTGTCGTAGACATTCTCGGCGACCTGGCCGATGAGCTGGCCGGGCAAATCGCTGCTGACCCCGCCGACCATGATGGCGGGGATCACCGTCCCGGCTTTGACCTCATAAGGCGAGAGTGGGGCCTCGCGGCCGCCGGGCAGATAGTTTGCCGCACGGGATTGTGGTTCGCGGTCAATGAGGAAGGCGCGTTTTTCGGCGGCACGGTTGAGATCCTCTTCTGCCTCGCCCGTGAAAAGCCGGCGCTGGCGGGAGGCTTCAGAGGCATAGAGGTAGGCGAATTGGCCGCTGAGACTTTGCGTTTGTTGGGTGTCCCGGGCATCCGTCCCATCCGACCTCGCCGGCGTAGGTTTGGAGGCCGCACCGCTCTGGATGCGCGTCGGAGCGCCGATCGCCTGCAGCATGCGCGAATTGCGCTGCCGGGCAAGACGTTCCTGTTCCTGATTATACCGCTCCCAGGCTTCGGCATAGGGATCGCGCTCGCCGATCGGCAAAACCGGCTTCTCGGTCGGCAGCGCCACGAGGGGACCTGGCGGTGATGGCGCCTCAGGCGTATTCGCCGGGATGAAGCCACCGTCGGGGGCGTCCCGGAACAGGCTCGAAGGGTTCGCCGGTTCCGGCTTGATTTGCGCCTCTTTTGCCGTCCGCTGCATGTCGGCGAGCCGCATTTGATAGGTATAGGTCACGGCGGCGAGGATGAGCAGCAGCATCACTCCGGCGATGAGCAGCGGCACGCGGTGGAGACGGCGCACGCCGCGCCGCTCATCGAGCATATTGGGGGAGAGTTCCGGACCGCTCGTCATCGCATGGCCTCCCTGATGGCGAGCGGCGCGTTGACGACAAGCCGGCCGCCACTCATGCGGGCGAAAGCGGTGGTGGCCTCGGCGGCATCGAGCGTCACCCGCAGCGCGTAGCCGCTGCCATATTTGGTGATGAGAAAGCGTAGACGGTGCGCCTCGGCGGGCGTTCGCTCGCTGCTGGCCAGCTTGTAGCCGTGGTCTTCAAGTTCTTTGCCAAGCACAGCCTCGACCTCCTTGCCGGTGGTGCCGCTCGCAGGTGCGATAGCGACCGGCTTGCCATCTTCGAGCGGCAAGCGCTGGACGACGAGCGCGGCGATGGTGCCGGCGATCTGGGCGGCATCCTCCTTACCGAGATCATCCGACCAGGAAGTCTCCGGGCGAAAGACGGCGCAAGCAGCGAGCGGCAGGAGGGCCACGAGGATGATAAGGCGCATGCGCATCATTCCCCTCCCCGCCGGCTGATCTTCACCGTGATTTGATCCCAGCCGACGCCGCTGATCAGCGCGGCGCGACCCAGCACCTTGTCGACTTCGAACTGCCCTCGGACATAGCGGTAGTTGACGAGTTGTTTCGATGGCTCGGTGAAGAGCCCGCCATCATCGCCGAGCGCGACCAGCGCCGGCAGATCGCCGTGAGCGATACCTTTGGGAAACTGGATGTAGGTCTTGGCGCCGCTTGCATAGACCCGCACCGGTCGCCAGGACGGGCTGTCGCCGGAGATCTCATAGGCGAAATCGAGATGCGCGGCGCTTTCCGCCGGCACAGCGCTTGCCGTCCTCTCACGAAGACTGTCCTGATGGGTACGGTAGGCGCCCCATTCGGACCGCGCATCCTCGGGATAGAAGAAGGCGACGCGCGGCATCCATTCCGTCCGCGAACTGACGAGCTTGATGGTGTAGGCGCGCCGGTCGGTGGTGATCACCAGATTGGTGAGCAGCCCGACATCGGTCGGCTTGATCATCACATGGGTGGTGAGCTGCTCCCCTGATCCTTGCGTGGCGGGCGTGATCTGCCAGCGCACGCCGTCACCGACATTGAGGTCGTTGACGCTTTCGCCGGCCTGCAGCACCAAATCACAGACATGGAGCGGGGCGCAGACCACGGTTGGCAGGGTTGCGCCGAAAACGAAGACGATGCTGCCATCGTGGCCGCGCGCGGGCACGTCGCGATTATTGGCCCATTCCTTGCCGTAGCGGACGCCGTGACGCTCCTTGGGCGACAGGGGCACGTTCGCTCCAGGCAGCGGATCGATGCGCGGCGGCATGGTCTTTCGCTCTGGTGCAACGAGCTTGCCGGGCTCCACTGTCACTGCCCATGGCTTGGTGTTCCCCGGCTCTGCCGCCAATGCCCATCCCGCTGAGCCCATGTGTAAGCGGCGGTGCAAAAGTCGGCCAGTGGAGCGGCGGCATTGGTGCTGTCGCGTGGCGGAGTAATAACCGGCCACTGGTTAGTCTGATCCTTTCCGAGATGGAGGGATCGGCGGGGGATGTATGCGGTGGAGACTTATACCGCGGTCAGACAGTTCGTTTTTGTTGAGGGTAGGAGCCGTCGGGAGGCCGCCAGTGTTTTCGGCCTGAGCCGTGACACGATTTCGAAGATGTGCCGGTTTTCGGCGCCTCCGGGTTATGTTCGGTCGAAGCCACCGGGCAAGCCGAAGCTGGGTCCGTTGATCCCGGTCATTGATGCCATTCTGGCGGCGGACGTCACGGCGCCACCGAAGCAGCGGCACACGGCTCAACGGATTTTCGAACGCCTTAAAACGGAGCATGGCTTTACCGGCGGCTATACGGTGGTGAAGGACTATGTCCGGATTGCCAAAGGCCGGAGCCGGGAGACCTTCGTGCCGCTGGCGCATCCGCCCGGCCATGCGCAAGTCGATTTTGGCGAGGCGATCGGCGTGATTGGCGGTGTGCGCCGAAAGCTGCATGTGTTCTTCATGGATCTTCCGCATTCGGACGCTCCCTTCATGAAGGCCTATCCGGCGGAGACCACGGAAGCGTTTCTGGACGGGCATGTCTCAGCCTTCGCCTTCTTTGGCGGCATCCCGCAATCAATTCTGTATGACAACACCAAACTGGCGGTGGCGAGGATTTGCGGCGACGGCAAGCGGGAGCGGACACGCGCCTTCAGTGAGCTGATCAGTCACTATCTGTTTCGGGACCGGTTCGGCCGGCCGGGGAAGGGGAACGATAAAGGAAAAGTTGAGGGTCTGGTCAAGAACGGCCGGCGGCGGTTCCTGACACCGGTGCCGGCTGCCGAGAGCTTCGAAGCTTTGAACGCCAAATTGGAAGCGGCTTGCCTGGCAGATCTCGATCGCAAGGCGAGCGGCCAGAGCGAGACGATCGGGGCGCGGCTGGAAGCCGATCTGGCTGTCTTCCGTCCGCTGCCATCCGGCACTTTCGAGGCCTGCGAGAAGCGGACCGCGCGCGTTTCGTCGACGTCGCTGGTCCGCTATCGCACGAGCGATTATTCGGTGCCGACGACCCATGGCTTCCGCGATGTCGTGGTGAAGGGCTTTGTCGATCAGGTCGATCATCATCTGCGACGGCGAGGAGATCGCCCGGCACAAGCGGTCCCATGAGCGGGGCGCCTTCGTCTGTGATCCACTCCATTATTTGGCGCTGATCGAGCAGAAGCCAGGCGCTTTGGATCAGGCGCGGCCGTTGCAGGGCTGGCCACTGCCCGAGCAGTTCGAACATCTCCGGCGTCTTCTCGAAGCCAGAATGGGCAACCGCGGAAAACGCGAGTTCATCCAGGTGCTACGGCTGATGGAGGTGTTCGACAAAGAGCTTGTTGCCGCTGCGGTCAAGGATGCGATCCGCCTCGGTGCAGCCGGCTTCGACGCCGTCAAGCAGTTGATCCTTTGCCGGGTCGAGCGGCGTCCGGCACGGCTCGATCTTACGGCCTATCCTTATCTGCCCAAGCCCAATGTGGGCGCGACGCGCGCGGCGGATTATGCGGCTCTTTTGGAAGGAGCCGCGGCATGAGCCAGACCGCCGAGAAACCGCAGCTTCTTCTGAAGCACCATCTGAAGCAGCTCAAGCTGCCGACCTTCCTGGCCGAATATGAGAAACAGGCTCATGAATGCGCTCAGGCCGGCGTCGATCATGTCCGCTATCTGCTGCGGCTGGCAGAGCTTGAGCTGATCGAACGCGAACGCCGCATGGTCGACCGGCGCATCCGGGCGGCCAAGTTCCCGGTCGTGAAGGGGCTTGGACAGCTTCGACTTCACCGCCATCCCGTCGCTGAACAAAATGCTCGTCATGGAACTGGCGCGCGGCGAATACATCCTGCGCCGCGAGAACATCATTGCGCTTGGCAACTCC
>CAVSIA010000019.1:0-45588 GCA_963727575.1 uncultured Alphaproteobacteria bacterium | reverse complement strand
TCGCCTTCGCCCAGCCGCTCGCCGAGCGTACGGACGCCCGGCGGGAGGCCAGAATCCCAGTTGCGTGCTCTAGATCACGCGCGTCACCCGCTCGGCCTCACCCGTCTGGATCAGCCCCGCAAGATAAGGCTTGATTCAATTAACGTGCCGTCGAGATCGAGCACTCGAGCCGCATCGTCTGCCTTCATCACCCGGGTCGAAGGCTGATCGAGGAGCTTGAGGCCCAGATCGATCTCCTCGTTGCTGATGTGCAGCGACGGCGCCAGGGTAATGACGTTCTTGTAGTAGCCACCGACGTCGAGCACGAGGCCGGTGCGCTTGCCGTTGTGCTCGAGCTCGCCGGCCAGGCCCATGTCGCACATGCGATCGAGCAGCTTCTTGTTCGGCGTGAAGCCGTCGGCCTCGCAGATCTCGGCGCGCAGCGCCAGGCCGAGGCCGTCGACGTCGCCGATCTCCGGATGGCGCTTCTGCAGGTCGCGCAGGCCGTCGAGGAAGTGCGCGCCCTTGGCCATGACCATCGACTCGTAGTCGCTCTCGGCCAGCATCTTCATCGTCTCGAGCCCGACCGCGGTGCCGAGCGGATTCGACGCGAACGTCGAATGCGTCGATCCGGGCGGGAACACGTTCGGGTTGATCAGTTCCTCGCGCGCCCAGATGCCGGCCAGCGGATTCAGGCCGTTGGTCAGCGCCTTGCCGAACACCAGCACGTCGGGCTTGACGCCGAAATGCTCGATCGCCCACAGCTTGCCGGTGCGGAAGAAGCCCATCTGGATCTCGTCGACGACGAGCAGGATGCCGTACTTGTCGAGCACGCGCTTCAGGCCGGCAAAGAAGTTCGGCGGCGGAATCACGTAGCCGCCGGTGCCCTGGATCGGCTCGACGTAGAACGCCGCGTATTCGCATTGCCCGGCTTTCGGATCCCACACGCCGTTGTACTCGGTCTCGAACAGGCGCTCGAACTTGGCGATGCAATGCTCGCCGTACTCCTCCTTCGACATGCCCTTCGGGCCGCGGAAGTGATACGGAAATTCCAGGAACATGCGCGCGATCGAAATGGCCGTAGCGGCGGCGGTAACGGTACGACGACGTGATCGCCGAGGCGCCGAGCGTGCGGCCGTGATAGCCGCCTTCGAACGCGAACACCAGGCTCTTGCCGCCCGAGGCGTTGCGCACGATCTTCAGTGAATCCTCGACCGACTGCGAGCCGCCGACATTGAAGTGCACGCGGCCCTTCATGCCCCACTTCCTTTCGGCATCCTGCGCGACCATCTTCGCCAGCTCGATCTTGGTCGGATGCAGGTACTGGCTGGCGACCTGCGGCAAGGTGTCGATCTGACGCTTCAGCACATCGTTCAGGCGCTTGTTGGCGTAGCCGAAGTTGACCGCCGAGTACCACATCTGCAGGTCGAGGAACGGCGTGCCGGCGGCGTCGTACAGATAGCTGCCCTCGCAGCGCTCGAAGATCTTCGGCGGATCGGAGTAGTGGACCGTATCGCCGAACGAGCAGTAGCGCGCTTCCAGCTCGAGGAGATCGCGCTCCTCGTCGTTGGAAAAATCGTCCGGCACAGCCAAAGGCTGGTTGATCTTATCAAGCATGAAAGACTCCGTTCAAGGATGGGGAACGCGTGGCCGGCGTGCTCGTTAGAAACGGCTGCAGCCAGTCCAGAACGTCCGCGAAAGAGTTGATGGGTTTGAAGGCAGATTGTTCTCGGCGCAATGGGCGGCGAGCTTGCCTTTGGCCAGCACCACATCGGCGCGCGAGGCCAGGCAGAAATCGGAACGGCCGTCACCGATCAGGACCAGCATCCGCTTCGTCCGAGCCGCCTCGCACTTGCAAACGCCGCTGCTGCTCTGGCAATCGGGCGCAAATGCGGGGAATTCCGCGGCCCAGCGGTTGCCCTCGATCGGGCGGAGACGGTTGCAGGTGACGGGAAGGCTGATCCCTGCCCGTCCGAGGACCGGCAGAATGCAGCGGTCGAAGCCATCGGAGACCACTTGCATCGTCGCCCCGGCCCGGCCCGCGGCAGCGACGAAGGGGACGAAGTCAGGATCGATCGCCACGTCCATAAGCGCGGCATCCAGCTCTTCCGGCGTGGCTCGAATCAAGGCCGCCTGCTGCGCAAGGCATTCGCGCGAGCCTATGCGTCCGGCGAGCCATTCCGTCTCGACATCCAGCCATGCCGGATCCGCCCGACGGTCCAGCAGGACGTCGGTCGTATCTTCCAAAGCGATCGTTCCATCGAAATCGATGGCAAAATGGAGGCGCATGTGTATCCCCGTGAGACGGGACTACCCCAAGCAAACACCGTGCCAGATTAAAAAGTAAATAATTTCAATAACAAAGGGCAGGCAGGCGAAGATCGCCTTCCAACAAAATTTGTAGGTCTCCTCCTTTTTGGTTGCTCAATGCTCCATTTTTGCCGCTTTTTCATGTGCCCCGCTGATTCGCATCGAACCAACGGCTACGGATTGTCTCGATGCCCTCGGACGCCCATGGGGCATGACCCAAGCAGGCCCTCCGATACTGACAGGCGCAAATCTCAAATTGCGTCCTCCCCCGTCCGACGACGCGGCCGGACGGCTGCATCTCGGGACTGACGCAGACATCATTCGCATGTACGGGGGCAGTCGCGCTGACATCCGTCCCATGACCATGAAAAAAGCATCGCAATGGTTCAGCACCTCATCGATCACGACTTCGCCTGGATCATGGGGACGGAAGGTCGGCTGATAGGGCATATCCGGCTCGATCGCGTGGACCTCAGAGATCGACGATCCGGCGAATGGCATGATGATCTGATAATGGGAATTCTGGATCGAGACTATCAGCATACCGGCCCGCCGTGACGACGGATTCAGGAAATCTCGGCAGCAGAAACGGGTGTAGCAGCGTGCACCTCGGGCGATGCGAGCCCTTACCACCCATTGAGGCGAAAACAGCGCGCGCGCCCTTCGTCTCTGACGGCGCCGTTCAGATCAGCCAGGCGCTCCTCATCGGCAGACATGGTAGCCGAACTTGGAGACAACATGCCGTCCCGGCCTTTGGATGCAAGCAGCTTGGGCCGAGTTGACGGTTCGGTAAAACTCCCGCGCCATGAGGCTGTAACGGTTGAGATCCGCGAATGTCGGTTTGCGCCGCGAGGAGTTGATCGGCGCCGCAGCCCAGGAAAAAAGGCGCATGTCCGTGGACGGCGAATTGGAGCTCCTTTTCCTGCATGCGCTTCCGCTCGACGGCACGATGTGGACCGCCCAGACGCGACTGATGCCGGGCTCGACATACACTCCGACGCTCTACTCATTCGGCCGCAGCATCGAAGCATGGGCGGCCGCAGCCCTGAAATTGGCGAAAGGCAATCGCATCGTCGTGGTCGGCTGCTCGGTCGGCGGTTCTTGCGCCCTCGAGATTGCCGCTGCCGCACCGAGCCGGATCGCTGCCCTCATTCTCATCGGAACCAAAGCTGCCCATCGGCCTGATCCGGCGCTCCAGGCTGTCGCGCGGCAATCAAAGTGAGAACTCAGCGTCAATCAGGATGAGAAAGCCGTTTCTGGCATGCCTCCGGTCGGGCTACGCCCTCCCTCTGTCATGCCAGAAACGGCGGCGCGCATTTCACCTCGGGTGGAGTGACGCCAGGTGGTCGCGAGCGACCGGATCGAGCATCCAATTCTTCACGAGAACGAGGAATCGACGCTTGCCCGGCCTCCACATCAACGATCACCAGACGAGGCTTTTCATGAGTTTCCAGCCCTCCAACACCACGGCTGTCGCGGCGGCCAAGGCAGGATTCAGCACCGCGACCGGCTATCGGATCAAGAACGATCCGCGGCTGCCTTCGCAGAAGACGCCGGAACGCGGCCGGCGTCGCCCCGACCCGCTTGCCGGCGTTTGGGATGCAGAGATCATGCCGATGCTCAAGGCAGCGCCTGACCTGCGCGCCGTTGCTATCTTCGAGGAGATCCTGCGCCGCCATCCCGAGATCGCGCCTGGCGTACGCCGGACGATGGAGCGGCGTCTTGTCTGGCCGCGATCAGACAAGCATCGCGACGCGTTCGCAAATGGCGGGCGCTGAACGGCCCCGAGCAGGATGTGATCTTCCGGCAGGAGCATCGGCCAGGCCGGCTGGGTCTTTCCGATTTCACCGACATGGGAGAGCTCGGCATCACGATCGCCGGCGCGCCGCTCGACCATCGGCTCTATCAGTTTCGCAAGAGTGAGCGCTCGTCGCTCACGATAAACGATGGGGTGGACGCCCCTATCGGCCGCGATGTGCCAAAGTGGTGGTGTTGGCAAGCGTGATTGAGGAGGGTCCTGTGACAGAAGTTCATATCATCGGTTTGGATTTGGCGAAGCGGGTGTTTCAGGCCCACGGCGCCTCATTGGATGGCACGGTTGTGTTCCGCAAGAAATTATCTCGCAACCAGGTCCTTGCGTTTCTTTCGTCGCAGCCACGATGCGTCGTTGCAATGGAGGCTTGCGCCAGCGCCCATCATTGGGGACGCGAGATCGGTGCGCTGGGGCACGAGGTTCGACTGATCTCGCCAGCTTATGTGAAGCCTTTTGTCAAACGCCAAAAGAATGACATGGCCGATGCGGAGGCAATCAGCGAAGCGGCGGCTCGAGCGAATATGCGCTTTGTCCCGGTTAAAAGCGCCGAGAAACAAGCTTCGGCCGTTGCTTTCAAAACGCGCGACTTATTGGTGCGGCAGCGATCACAGATGATCAATGCACTTCGTGGGCATGTCGGAGAATTTGGCCTCGTTGCTCCGCAAGGCATCGCTCATGCCAGCAAGCTGGGGGCCTGGGTCCGAAGCCCAGACTGCTGCCTGCCCGAAGCGGCGCGAGCCATGTGTCTCATTCTTGTCGAGATGATCGATCGCCTGTCAGAACAGATCAGCCAGCTGAATGTCGAGATCGCCAGCCGAGCCCGTCGTGATGAGACCTCACGCCGTTTGATGACAATTCCAGGTTTTGGTCCGATCATCGCGACAGCTGTTGAGACAATGGCTCCGCGGCAACCATCTTCAAACGCGGCCGTGACTTCGCTGCCTGGATGGGGCTAACGCCGCGCCAGCATTCGAGCGGCGGGAAGATCAGACTGGGGAGGACGTCTAAAATGGGCCATCGGGAATTACGCCGTTTGCTCATTATTGGTGCCAGCGCGGTTGTCCGATGGGCCACGAGGCGAAGGGATAAGGACAAGCCCGTGGCTTGCCCGCATGCTGGAGCGCAAACCGCCGATGCTGGTCATCATGGCGCTTGCCAACAAAATGGCACGCATCGCCTGGGCGCTGATGGCGAATGGCAGCGTTCACCGGCCCAGCCATGGAACGGTGGCGATGGGCTGACACACGTTACTGTCGGCTTTTCACACCGGCAGTTCATGTGAGAAGGTCTCCAGAACTTTATGGACAACGGTCAATAAGACGGGGTCGGAAGAACCAGACGCAGCGAACTGCGCGATTTAAGCGCGTATAAACGTAATGGATCCGATCCGCGTATTCCCATATGGGCCAGCGGCATGTGTAGAGCCGCAACGCAAGGCCGGACACACGTCAGCACCAGACCGTGTCGATAAGTTCTTTCAAGATTCTTCTTGCATAAACTGGGCCGTCCACACATGTTCGCTCCCTGATGGCCGGACACCCGCCTCCCGGCAGCGCTTGCCGAAGGCAAGGGACGTGTACTGAGAGCCTTGATCGGAGTGATGGATCACGCCGATCGGACGCCGCCGCCAAAGCGCCATATCGAGCGCATCCAACACGATCTTGGCATGCAGAGTGGTCGACATCGACCAACCGACAATCCGTCGGCTGAAGGCATCGAGAACGACAGCGAGATAGAGGAACCCCGACCAGGTCGGGCAGTATGTTATATCGGCCACCCACAATACATTAGGCCTTTCTGCTGTGAAGTTGCGGTCAACCAGATCGGGCGCCTGACGGCCGCTGCCCTTCACCGTCGTCGTCACGAACCGGCGACGGCTGACGCCGGCAAGCCCCGCTGTGCGCATCAAGCGGGCCACGCGCTTGCGGCCAACGCGCATCCCCTGTTCGGCGAGTTCGGCATGAATGCGCGGGACGCCATACGTGCCATTCGAGCCGGCGTGCGCCGTGCGGATCTTGGCGGTCAGAACCGTATCGGCCTGGCAACGCCTGGACGGCGGACGCTTGGTCGAGGCGTAAAAGCCGCTGGCGGAGACACCCAGCAGACGGCTCATGGTGGTGATCGGATAAACGGCCCGGTTCGCGCTCATGAATTGGAACCCTTCGGCGGGATCACATCGGTCTCCCGAGCAAACCAGGCCGCGGCTTTTGAGAGGATTTCCCGCTCCAGCTTGAGCTGCTTGTTCTCCCGCGATGCAGCGCAAAAGCTCATCGATGGTCGGTTTCAGGCCGATGTGAAATGCCCGCATTGCAAAGGGTCCCTCATCCATCGTCATGGGATGCCACGAGGGCTGCGGCGTTACAAATGCCTGGTCTGCGTCAGAACATTCAACGCCTTGACTGGCACGCCACTGGCGCGGCTTCGGAAGCGGGACCGCTGGCTGAAATATGCCGCGCCCTCAACGCCTCGGAGTTTGTCCGAGCGGCTGCGGCGCGGGCCGGCGTGAATGCGAGCACCTCTTTCCGCTGGCGGCATCGTTTTCTGAGTGCGCGGAAAGACCTTCGGGATCAGCAGCTTACCGGTATCGTCGCAGTCGATGAATGTTTTGTTCCGGCAAGCCGAAAGGGCGAGCGGTGTTTGCCTCGCAAGGCGAGAAAGCGTGGAGGCAAGGCCGAAAAGCCGGGCTTGTCCGGCGAACAAACGCCGATCCCGATCGCCCGCGATCGTGACGGCCATCATCTGGACGCGGTGTTGCCCAATCGCTTGGAAAAAGCCGTCAGCGCGGCTTGAGGGACGCGATTTCGAAGAACGATGCTCTGCCGTGCATGGACGGCGATGCCGCGCTCATCGCTTTCCCAAAACGAGAGGCGATCGAATACGAGTTGATCCTCGCCAGCCACGGCGAGCATATGCACGAAAAGGTGTTGCATATCCAGAACGTCAATAGCTACGTCAGCCGCTTCAAGAAATGGCTGGACCGTTTCAACGGCGTGGCCACGAAATATCTTCAGAACTATCTCGGCTGACGGCGAGCGTTGGAAAAATCCGGCGCTTCCATTGCAGCACAGAACCGCCTGCTAGCCGCGCCATTGGCTGAACCCCATACCCAGCGCGAAGAGAGCCTTGCTCTTTTTCTGGTACGTCCAGAATTTCGGCAGCTTCAATGAAACCTATGGTTCGCTGGGCGCTGTCGTAGGCTTCATGCCATGGATGTGGCTATCCACGGTTATCTTCCTTTTCGGGGCTGAGTTCAATTCCAAGATCGAACACCAAACAGCCCATGATACGACCATCGACCAGGGCCGGCCGCGCGGCGAACGCGGTGCGATCCCCGCCGATACGGTCGGATCCCTTTCCGATTGAAAAGATGGCCGGCGCGTCCAGGCCCGAGCGACTCTCGATCAAGGATTTCTCGATGAGCCCTCGCCCAGACCCATCTCTCGCGCGATATGTGCTTGTGCTGACGGCGTTCATCGCCGCCAGGCTGTTCGTCATGTGGCGGGTGAGCGACGCGCTCCTATTAATTTTTGCCGGGATCTTGTTCGCCGCACACACACCTATCCGTAGCGCAAGCGGATGATCAACCAACACATGGCTATCCAGAACAAGTGCGTAGCAGATCTGGCTCGGTTTGTTTGAACAGCCGATTGGCGGTCATTAAGTGGATTTTCCGCTCCGGTTACACCGCCGCCGAACCCATAGGGAACGGCGTAGCGAATGCCAACTTCGGCGCGACGTGCTCGAACGCGAAACGGGTCATAGGTCGGAACTATTTCTGGGAGCACACGTTCATTCGAATATATCGCGGCGCACCGATCAATCGGCGGCTTCGAGTTTCCTAATCCTCCTACCTCAAAATAGGTGTGACTATGCGCATCGCAGCCTTAGTCGCGGGGTGTTTCGCCTTATGCCCCACGTGCGCGCCCGCTGCGGCCCAGCAATCTAGCTCCGATCATTCTTCATATACCCTCGCCACCGCTAATTTCGCCGGAGCCGGAAAGCCGGGCGAATGGACCAGCCAGGCGCGTGATTACGCGAACACGCGCTACAGCCCGCTCGACCAGATCAACGCCAGCAATGTTTCGAAGCTGAAACTGGCCTGGTCATTTTCCGACGGCACGCAATACGGGCACGAAGGTGCGCCCTCTGGTCATCGGCGACACGATGTATGTCGTGACGCCGTTTCCCAACGTCGCCTACGCGCTCGACCTTACCAAACCCAGCCCATCCATCAAATGGTCATACCAGCCCAACCCGTCCCCGATCGCCATCGGTAAGGCCTGCTGCGATGCGGTGCTTCGAGGATGGGCCTATGCCGATGGCAAGCTGATCTACAATCTTCTCGACGCTGAGACGGTCGCCGTTGATGCGCAGACCGGCAAGGAGGTCTGGCGCACACGAATGGATGACCCGGCGCGGGGCGTAACGATGACCATGTCGGCGTTCACCGCCGATGGGAAGGTTTTCGTCGGTAACTCGGGCGGCGAGATGGGCGTCAATGGCTGGCTGGCGGCGCTCGACGTCGCAACGGGCAAAGAGCTGTGGCGCGCGCATGCGGTCGGCCCCGACAGCGATGTCCGCATCGGCGATGATTTCAAGCCGTTCTACCCCCAACTCAAGGGCAAGGATCTCGGCGTTTCGACCTGGCCGGCAGAGATGTGGCACACTGGGGCCGGTGCCTCATGGGGCTTCATATCCTACGATCCCGCGGTCGATCTGATCTATTACGGCACATCCAATCCGGGGCCGCGCGTGCCAGTGCAGCGGCCCGGCGACAATCTCTGGACCAGCGCGATGTTCGCGCGGTCGCCGAAAGACGGGCATGGCGAAATGGGCCTACCAGTTCACCCCGCACGACCAGTGGGACTATGACGGCGTTAACGAGGCAGTGCTACTCGACATGCCCATCAAGGGGACAGATGCGCAAGACCCTGGTCCATTTCGACCGCAACACCTATGCCTACACGATGGACCGCACCACCGGAGAGGTGCTGGTCGCAAAGAATTTCGCGTATCAGAACTGGTCGACCGGATTTGACATGAAAACCGGGCGCCCGATCGTCGACCCGGCGCGCGAGCCCAAGCCGGACGTGACGCTTGACCGGGTCTGTCCGCCCGACATCGGCCAGAAGGACTGGGAGCCGCCGGCGTTCAGCGCCCGAACCGGACTTGCTCTATGTGGGCGTCTTCAACATCTGCATGAAGCTGACCAACCACGAGGTTTCGTATATTCCCGGCACGCCTTATGACGGCATGGAGATGGAACGTTTCTCCGTCGACGGCAAGGACGGCAATTGGGGCGGCTTCATCGCCTGGAATCCGGCGACCGGCACGAAGGTCTGGGAGATTCCGGAAAAGTTCATGGTCATGAGCGGCACCATAGCGACCGCTGGCGACCTGGTATTCTACGGCACGACAGATGGCTGGTTCCGCGCAGTCGATGCCTGGACCGGCAAGGTGCTCTGGTCTGACAAGCTCGGCTCCGGGATTATCGGCCAGCCGATCACCTATTTAGGACCGGACGGCCGCCAATATGTCGCCATCGCCGCGGGTGTCGGTGGTGCCGCCATGGTGCAGAAATCGCGTGACGGCTTTCCCGCCGCGTGGCAACACGCTCTACGTTTTCTCGGTCGACGGCGACAAGGTCACGCCTCAGGACTCAACGCCGCAAACCAACGCTCTCGCTCCGTCCGTCGCAACCCCGCAATAGCGGAGGCTTGTCATGACTGCCTTACGCATCGTTATCATCGTTCTGCTCACTGCTGCGGCCTCCGTGGCGGTCACGGGCTGGATCGTCAATATCCGGCACGGCAACGCCAGTCTCCACAACGCCTACTATCCGGCCCCGAGTTCCCCGGCCGCGCCACTCGGCGATGTTGCCGGAGCGGGCGAGGTGCCGCCGATAGCAACCGTGAAAAACCCGCTCGCCAATGACGCGAGCGCGGTCAATGACGGGCACAAGCTCTTCATGTCCATGAACTGCGCCGGCTGCCACGGCTATGGCGCGAAAGGCGGGATGGGTCCAAACCTGACCGACACCTATTGGCGTTATGGCGGCACCCCGGAGCGCATCTACCAGTCCATCCTGAATGGGCGGCCGAAAGGCATGCCGCAATGGGGCGCAACGCTGCCGCGGCGCAGCATCTGGCAATTGGTCGAGCTACATCCAGTCTCTTGGCGGCGGGGTGCCGGCACAACTGGCACAGGCCGCTGCCGCAGGCGATCTTCCTCCGGACAAGGGGCAGAACAAGGGAGCGTCCGATCAGCAATGAAACGCGCCCGCCGCAGCTTTTCTCGGCCTGACGACACTGCTCGGCGGCTGCAGTTCCGCGCCGCTCGGATACCTTCAAGGCGCGGGACCCGCAGCGCGGCACATCGCCGATCTTGGCTGGGGCCTGATCGCCATCTCGGTGGCTGTGACGCTCATCGTTCTCGGCCTCCTCGTCTATGGGATCTGGCGGCAGATGGCGCCGGATGACGGCGTCCTTTGGCGGGGGCAACGACCGCGTGGCCATCCGGTGGATCAGCATGGGGACGGGCATCTCCGTCGTTTTCCTGCTTGCCTCCGCGATCTGGACCTTGCTGACGGTTCGCAGCGTTGTCGATGCCTCGCGTGCCGCCTGCGCTGGTCATCGACGTGACCGGGCATCAATGGTGGTGGGAAGCGCGCTACCGTTCGGACACTCCCAGCCAAGGCTTCACGACCGCCAATGAGATCGTCATCCCGGTCGGCGTTCCGGTTCAGGTCAACCTGCGTTCGGCGGATGTTATCCATTCCTTCTGGGTGCCCAAGCTCGCGGGCAAGATGGACACGATCCCCGGCATGACCAACAGGACGCGCATCGAGGCGGATCGGCCCGGTGTCTATCGCGGACAATGCACCGAATTCTGCGGCGCTGCAGCATGCGAAGATGGCGCTCTTCGTCACGCGCGCTCGCGGCGGAGGACTTACACGGCCTGGCGGGACCATCAGTTGCAAGCCGCCATTCCGCACAGACAGCAGTCAGGGCCAGCAGGCGTTCCTGCAGCGCTGCGCCGCCTGCCACGCGGTTCGGGGACTTCAGGCCGGCGGCATTCTCGGCCCGAACCTCAGCCATTTTGGCGGCAGGACGACCATCGGCGCCGGCGCCCTGAAAAACGATCCCGACAATCTCGCTTTTTGGATCAACAACACGCAGATCGTCAAACCGGGGTCGAAGATGCCGGATCTCGACGTGCCGGCCGCGCAGGCCAGCGCCATCACCACCTTTCTCGAAGGATTGAAATGATGGCCATGCCACTGATCGATGAGCTTTCCGAGCGAGAACGCCGCAAGCTGCTCGATATCTGGGAGACGGCGCCGGGATTATACGGCTGGTTCGCGACCGTCGATCACAAGCGCATCGGCATCCGCTATCTCTGCACGGCGTTCTTCCTTCCTGCTGATCGGCGGCGTCGAAGCGCTGACCATGCGCATGCAGCTCGCGCAACCGGATCTGAAGCTGCTGTCGCCGGAAGCTTACAACCAGCTTTTCTCGATGCATGGCGTGACGATGATCTTCCTCTACGCCCTGCCGATGCTGTCAGGCTTCTCCAACTTCCTCTGGCCGCTGCTGCTCGGCTCGCGCGACATGGCGTTCCCGCGCCTGAACGCGCTGAGCTACTGGGTCTACCTGTTCGCCGGAATTTTCCTTTATGTCAGCGTTCCGATCGGCCAGGCGCCGAATGGCGGCTGGTTCAACTACGTTCCCAATGCGGCCCAGTCTTACGATCCCGGCGTCAATATCGACGTGTTCACGCTCGGCATCATCTTCCTCGGCATTTCGACGGTCGTCGGATCGGCGAACTTCATCGTTTCGCTGCTGCGGTGCCGCGCGCCCGGCATGTCGGTCAACCGGCTGCCGATCCTGGTATGGGGGACGCTGACGGCCTCGGTCGCCAATCTGTTCGCCGTGCCCGCCGTCAGCCTTGCGTGCTTCATGCTGTGGATGGACCGGCATTTCGGCACCAACTTCTTCGCCATCGCGGGCGGCGGGCAACCGCTTCTGTGGCAGCACCTGTTCTGGGTGTTCGGCCACCCCTGGGTCTATGCGCTGGTGCTTGCCGGCCATGGGCATCGTCTCCGACGCGCTGCCGGTCTTCTGCCGCCGGCCGCTCGTCGGCTACACGCTGGTTGCCATCTCGACCGTCGTCGACGATGGTGCTCGGCTTCGGCGTCTGGGTGCACCACATGTTCGCGACGGGACTGCCGGTGCTGTCGCTGTCCTTCTTCAGCGCGGCGAGTTTCGTCATCGCCATTCCCAGCGCCATCGCCGTCTTCGCCTGGATCGCGACCATCTGGACCGGCAGGCCGCGCTTCGATACGCCGTTCCTGTTCTTTGCCGGCTTTGTGCTGCTGTTCGTGATCGGCGGCGTCTCCGGCTTCATGACCGCGTCGGTGGCGCTCGACTGGCAACTCACCGACACCTATTTCGTCGTCGCCCATCTGCATTACGTGCTGCTCGGCATCAACGTCTTCCCGGTCGCCGGCGGCATCCATTTCTGGTTCCCGAAATTCACCGGGCCGGATGCTGGACGAGCGGCTCGGCAAATGGACATTCTGGACGATGTTCATCGGGTTCAACCTCGCCTTCTTCCCGATGCACGTCCTTGGCCTGATGGGCATGCCGCGGCGCGTCTACACCTATCCGGCGGAGCTCGGCTTCGGCGCCCACAATATGGTGATTTCCATCGGCGCGTTCATCTTCGCGGCGGGCGTCCTGCTGCTGCTCATCAATGTGGCGCGGAGCCTGCAAGCCGGCGCGGCGCGCGGGACCCAATCCCTGGGACGCACCGACGCTCGAATGGTCGGTCGCGTCGCCGCCGCCGCCGTATAATTTCGCGCACCATCCCCGTCATCGCCAGCCGGCATCCGCTTTGGGAGGACCGCCTCGACGAAACCGACGAGCGCTCCCGGCTTCGGAGAGCGGCATGCTGCTCGACGACGGCAAGGAGACTCTCGGCGTCACCGCGCTCGACGCCGAGCCGGACGCGATCATCGTCATGCCCGGCGACAGCCTGCTGCCGGTGACGCTTGCGATCGGCATGGCCGTCGTTTTCGGCGCCATGCTGACGATGAACTGGTGGGCGCTTGGCGTCGGCGTCGTCCTGTCTGACGGTGACGCTGCTGATCTGGCTGACGCCGAATACGCCGGCCCCCAGGAGAAGGTGGCACCCCATGGCTGAACATCGACGTTTCATCTGCGCGCGTTGCCGCTCGAGGGCGCCGACCAGCGCACATCGGGATGGTGGGGCATGATGTGCCTGATCGCGACCGAGGCGCATCCTCTTCGTCTATCTGATTTTCTCCTACGCCTATCTCGGCGCCCAGGCGGTCGGTCCATGGCCACCGTCCGGGCACCCCAGCCTGATGCTTGCGGGGCCGGATACGCTCGTGCTGCTGGCGAGCAGCTTCGTGCTCGGCTGGGGCCTGCGCGCCTTCAATCGGCGCAATGTCCAGGGCAACGTTACAGATCGCGTTGCTGGTGACGCTTGTGATGGGCGCCGTGTTCGTCGCGCGTGCAAGGCTTGGAGTGGCGCAACAAGCCGTTCAGCCTCACGACAATGCCTATAGCGCGACCTATTTCACCTTGACCGGGCGTGCATATGGCGCATGTGATCGTCGGGCTGGTGATCCTGCTGGCGCTGCTTGTGTGGTCGCTCATGGGCCGCTTCGAGGGCCGCAGTCAGCACCTGATGCTCGGCGCCCTCTACTGGCATTTCGTCGATGCAGTGTGGCTCGTCGTTTTCACCACCATCTATCTCGTTCCGAGATTGTCATGAGCAGGACCTCTGAGATGCAAGACGAGATCGGGCGCATCCGGCGCCGCATCGCCATCTGGTGCCGGGATGGCTGGTCGCAACCGGGCTTGCTGCTCGCGCCCGCGGCGTGGTTTCTTCAGCTCAACGCCTCCTATCTGCTCGGCACGTCGAACTGTCCGGGCGCACCAGCCGGTGTTTCTGCCGGGGTTGCCTACGCCCTGATCGTGATCGCAGGGATCGCGGCGGCCGCTCTCGCGGCGCTGGCTCTGTGGGCGGCCTTCCGGACATGGTCGTTGACACGGGAGGAGGGGCCTGGCGACGAGACAGACGCTCTCTCCAGCGGTCACGGACGCACGCGCTTCCTTGGCCTCGCCGGCTTCATCGCGAGCAGCATATTCCTGACCGCAATCGTATTTTCGCTGTTCGTTCCGCTGTTGGAGCACACATGCGGTTAGCCCGGGTCGCTGCCTGGATCGTCGGCATCAGCTTCGCCACGGCCGCCTTTGCCCATGGGGGCCAGGACGTGGCGGATGCTGGACGCTGGTGGGAAGCGCCGCTCATCGCATCGCTGCTGACGCTCGCCAGTCTCGCCTATCTCGGCGGCCTTGCCCGTGCGCTCTTGCGCATGCCGCACCGATGGCCGGTTGCCCGGTGGCGGGCGGCGAGTTTCGCTGCCGCGATCGCCCTCATTGCCATTGCGCTCCTCTCGCCGCTCGATGCACTTTCCGATACGTATTTCTCAGCGCATATG
Source organism: uncultured Alphaproteobacteria bacterium (assembly GCA_963727575.1). Taxonomy (GTDB): domain Bacteria; phylum Pseudomonadota; class Alphaproteobacteria; order Rhizobiales; family Rhodomicrobiaceae; genus JAHQVI01. The sequence goes on along the minus strand of CAVSIA010000019.1, from coordinate 30,955 downwards.
GCGCAGCATCTGCTTTTGGTGCTGATCGCCGCGCCGCTTCTCGCCGCTTCCGATGCGCAGCTCGTGTTGCTGCGCCTGTTTCCGCTCGCCGGGCGCCGGCGGCTCGGCTTGGCGATCTGTCGCCTTCCCGGAATGAAGCAAGCCGGCCATAAACCCGTCGCCGCGTGGATTGCCGCGGCCGCGTTCATGATCGCCATCGGCTTCTGGCATGTGCCGGCAGCCTACGATTGGGCGCTTCGCCACCCATGGGGGCACGCCCTGGAGCATTTGGTCCTGATGCTCACCGCCATCGCCTTCTGGCGGGTGGTGCTGACCAGCGGAAGGCGGCGGCTCAGCCCCGGCATGGCGGTGATGATGGTATCGCTGGTCGGCATCCAGGGCGCATTCATGGGGGCGCTGATCTCATTCGCTCCGCATCCCCTCTACGCCGCCTACTCCAATAATTCACTGAACGACCAGGCGCTGGCGGGCGTCATGATGTGCATCCCGGCGTCGCTGGTTTACCTGGCGAGCACGATCTGGGCCCTGGCTCGGATGTTGCGCGCCGGCGAAGCGCCTAAATCTTCTCGATCTGAGCGCGGGAAAGCCGCAATGCTGTGAGGCCAACTTGCACAGCCAGCGTCAAGGCTGTTTTGCCTCGATGGTCGCTAAGGGTCATGAACCAATTCTTTCCAGCGCACGGAGTTCACGCTTCGCGCACTGCCTCAACCTATTTCGAGGAGCTCCAGCGCATAGTTTTCCGTGTTGTGCGCCGTGAGCGTCGCGCAAGCGCGGCGAAGCGAGAGCGCATGCTTTAAATTGGCGGTGGCTTCTTGCCCTCTTAAAGCGGTCCCCGCATCGCCAATCCAATTGACGATGAGGCAATGCCCGAGCGTTTCCAGATCCGACGTCAAACGCTCTGCCAGCAGCCCAATTTCATCATCATCCAGAAAATACAAAATTTCCGATAGCACGATTAGATCATACTGGCCGACCGGCCATTCGCGGGGCACGTCGCAGCGCTGGAACGTCAGATTTGCCGGCAAATCGCCCAGAGATACGGCACGCTCGATTGCGACTGAAGATATGTCCAGGGCGAGCATTTCCTCACAGCGAACCGCCAGACGCCTGCTGAGCACCCCGATTGAACAACCGATCTCAATCCCGTTCGAATAAAGAGGGCGTGGGAGTGCCGCAAGCGTCGCATCGTATTTCCGGCGCTCATAGTCGCTTGTGAGGTATTCCCACGGATCTGAATTCTCAGTATAGATCGCATCGAAACGAGCCGATCGCTCTGTCTGCATGCGCTTTACTCCTCGCGGATGAATATTTCCGGCGTTTCGATGAAGTGACGTTGCTTGTCCGGAGGCATCATGAAGCCATTGGGATCATCGTCGATCAACGCACTCATTTGCGAACGATGTGCAGCAATCGCGCGAGCCTTCATATCTCTGAAGTGTGACGTGTCGACGCGCACCATGCTGGCGGCATCTGGAATTGGCGTCTTGTCATCACTGAACCGGCCCCATATCGGATAGCTCCAAAGCGCGGTGCCAGGGAGCCGTTCGCGCAGCCCACGCGCCAATGCCGCCGTTGCCTTGTGATCGCAATGGGGATCGCCCGCCCAGGTCGCCCAGATTGCGGTTGCGGCGACCTCTCCGGCAATCCCGGCGAGGCGCAAAACCGCGATGCTTGTTTCCGCCGCGCCGCTCGGCGCTGAACAATCGGAATATCCCAACCAGTGAAGGCTGGACTCATTGCCCGTCAGGAGACGCACCGCTTCGCGGACCTCGTCATGGCGCAGGGCGGCAAGTTTTTCCTTGGGGTAACGCGCCGATGCCCGATGCGACAGGCTGCCATCGGTAATGACGGCAATAGCAATACGGACACCCCGCCGGGAAAGCATAGCGATGGTCGCGCCGCAGCCAAGCGATTCATCATCCGGGTGCGGAGCCAGGACCAGGACGCCGCCACCTGCCGGACAGAGTCGCCGGATCGACGAAAGGCGCACCCTTCGCCGCCGCAAGCAACGGCGACGTTTCCCAATCGTCTACCATTGCTCACCCACCGCATGAGGGTGTGCCGCTATGGCACGAGCCGCTTTCATAAGCTTTTGATCGAGCCCGGCCTGACGGAGAAAGAAGCTCAGATCACGCCTGATGCGTTCCGCAGGGTGCCCATCAAAAAACGCTGCGGTGCCAAGAGACCGGTCGGCGATCTGAATGGCTTCAACAGCGGCGCTTTCAATGAACTCCCTTGCCAGAAGCACGGCGGCGACAGCGTCTTCATCCGCGTCGTACGCCTCCACGGCTGAGGCAGCGGATTCGACAAAGCGCCGTCCAGCCTCGCAGAGCATGACCAACCGTGCAAGCCGCTCAAGCTGGCGCGGCTCATCCTGCTGCCCGCGCTCGTGGATCGCCTCCCGCACGGTTTGCGCCAGCGCTTCCATTCCGCCGACATGCGCGGCCGCATAACGCCATACACCGCCCTCGAAATGCGGCTCCCGCTGATAATCGTTCGGCTTGCCCAGAAGCGCCGCCTCTTCGGCAATCATTCCCTCGAAATCGAAATTCCCGGACCGTGTGGCGCGCATTCCGGTGGTGCGCCAGGGGGAATGATCCATGCGTGCCGCATCGTCGACCGGCAAGGCGAGAAGCTGGCAGCCTTCATCGACACGCGCGGTAACTATGGCGATCGAGACCAGGCCGAGCCCCGAAGCGAAGCGCTTACCACCGCTAAGCCTCGCCGTCTCCGCGCCGTTCATATTGCCGATCGTGACGGGGTTTCGCGCATCCGCCCCCCATACGCCCATCAAGGTGCCGCGACGGACTTTCTCGAACAGTTCTGTTTGCTGAGCGCCGTTGCCATAGAGCCAAACCAGTTTGATGGCATTGACATGCCCCTCATAGAGACGCGCCATCGAGAGGTTTGCGCGGCCGAAGGCCCGGAGAACATTGCTCAGCGCCGTCACGCTGTGTGAGCTAAGGCCCCATGCATATCCGCCGGCGTAGGCCGGTAACGCGGCGATCAGGTAGCCGGCACTTCGAAGCGCCTCGATATCCGCGCCAAGGTCGACGTTACCGGCGTCGGCATCGGCCGCACGCTGAGCGATGGCCTTGATGACTGTCTGCTCAGCCTCCGCGTCGATTCGGCCCGCATGACGAGAGAACGATTGCAATGCCGCACGCATGAAACTATCCCGATTTGCGCAATGTAGGCTCGCCGAAGCCGGCGGACTGTTCCCGCGCGACAATGGCGCGAAGTGTGGGCAATTCGCGGCGAACAGCGCTACGGAGCAGCCTCGTTTTGCGCAGCGCCGAGCAATTTTGCTCATACCACCGCCAGCATTCGCCGAAATAGAGGAAACTCGATATTTGACGCTCTGCCTGTTTCGACAGGCCAAGCCACCTATGCAGTTTCTCGCTGTGTGAACCCTTCAGCCACTCCTTGCGAAGTGCGGCGCAGGCACGTGCCCGAGACAAGGTCGCCATAGCCGGTTCCAGTGCCTCGTCGAGATAGGGTTCGGCATTGGAGATGCGCGCAGCGATGCCATCGGCCAACCCCCCTTTCGCCCGGCCCACGAGGCGACACGACGTCGTCACTCTTACGTTGGCGGCGAATTTTGCGCGCCAATCGCGCGATATGGCTTTGGCCACGAAGGCACCATCCTCGCCGCATGGAATTGGCGGAATACCGCCGACATCGTCATAAACGGTGGCTTTGAAGCCCAGACTGGCGCCACCGGCGCTGCCCGATTGACGCCATGGCAAGATCGGACACGCATTGACGAGACTGTTCAATTCAACAGTAAGCGCTCTGTATTCGCCTTCCTGCGCAAGTTCGATCTGAATATGCTGGGGGAGCGCGGCCACCTCTTCGCCTGCCAACTCGATCGCGCCGCATACGATGTCCGCACTGTCGGACAGCGCCTGAACGGTATGTTTCACCCAATCCTGATGCGGCGCTGTGTCTGCATCGGTGGTCAGCAGAATGCCGTCCGGCTGGATGATAGTCCTCGCCAGATCCGTTGCGACCCGTCGCGCCATGCCGGCGTGCGAAACGCTTGGATGAAAATTCACATCTGCAATGACGTGGCGGACCTGGTGGAAGGTCAGCCAGCGTTGTGCAATGTCGTATGATCCATCAGTGCTGTTGTTGACGACGAGAACCACGCCGCCATCACGCTTTCCCTCGTTCAGCGAACGCTGGACAGCCGCCAATGATTGGGCGATGCGCCGCTGTTCATCGCGCGCTGGGATGGCAATTCCCAAAGGCCAATGAATACAGTTTCCTAATCCGCCATGCCGTCTGACGGAAACAACGTCCTTAAATGGCATGCCAGCGAGCGCGAGGCCAATACGCTCAACGTTCACAGCGAGCCCCCATCCATAATTTGGTTGTCTTACACAGGGTGTTGTTCGAGCTCGTTTTTTGGGTCGCTGTGACCTTGCCCCTGTTGAACGTCCCTCATGGCGTTCGAGAAAATCCGACTTGCTCAACCGGGCAAAGTCGCAGCATGATCCCATCGCCTTAGGGAACGTTTTTCGAGGACAAGATCACTGTTCGTCAATGAACGCCAACCCATGAGGAATGTTCCCAATCGCTCTGCGTTGTGCGCCCAAATAGAAAACGGCGTTTTTTGTAAACTGGGGCTTGCTAATGCGGTGAAACAGAAGTCCGCCTATCGTCTCACCTGTGTCCCGCGCCAGAAATGGATCTGAATGCGGCCGGTCTTCCGGCGGCATGCCGCGCACGGTTGCCTCGACCGCGTAGAGGGTGGCGATCTGGCGTATGGCGGCCTCGGCGATCGGCGATTTCGTGTTGCGCATCTGCTTGACTAAGCGGCTGCGCAAATGGCTCCAGCAGTGCACCAGTCTCCATGGTCCTTGCGGCCGCTCGATGCGGGTGAGCCGCTCGTAACCGTTATAGCGGTCGCATTGCAGGAGCTGTCCGCTGAAGCCCTGCAGAAACTGCTCGGCAAAGGCGCCGCTGCGCCCCGGCGCATAGCGGAACAGGACGATCGGCGGACTCGGGCCGCCGTGCCCCCGGTCATCCGAGGCGAGAAGAAGCCCTTCTTCGTCTTGCCTCGCCGTGAGTGAGCGACAAGCGCTCACTCCTTGCTGACATAGGCGATGTCGTCGAGGACGATCAGATGGTATTTGTCGAGCTTGGCGATGGCGCTTTCGAGCGCGAGTTCGCGGCGCGCCACCTGCAGCCGTTGCACCAGATCGGTGGTGCGCATGAACAGCACACGCCAGCCATTTTCGACAAGCGCCAATCCGATCGCCGCGGCGAGATGACTCTTGCCGCCGCCGGACGAAACAGCGTCACAATGCCGGGTGTCCGGCGTTCGAGGTGCGGATCCACTATCCGTTCCATCCTCGATGCGGCCAGATGGTGCCGGTCATGTTCCTGCGGCGGTTTGCCGGCGAGGATCACCTGGTCGTGGTCCAGCCGGACGGCACGCTGGCTCTGGTCCCGTGCTGGATGGCCGAGGTGGCGGCTGGCTCTGTCACACTCACCGCGTGCCCTCGGCTATCCGTCGATCGTCTCGTCGAGCTGCGCGCGCGCCTCGATACGCTTTTAGCCTCGTCCCGCGGGGAATCGGCCCCCCGAGGAGGAGGTGATCATGCGCTCACGACAGACCCGGCAGAGAGACCTGTTCGAGACGGATTGGGCCACGGAGACGATTCCGGCGGCGCGGAGAATGACGCTCGTCCGCCTGATCGAGCGTCTTCTGGTCGAGGCGGCGGCCGAATGCAAAGCAGCGGCGCAAGCCGACGGTCTCGTGACGAGGGAGGCCGGGAATGAGCAAGATCACGCCTGAGCACCTGGCCCGTCAGGCCGTCGTCTACATCCGCCAATCCACAGCCGATCAAGTCGCCAACAACCTGGAGAGCCAGCGCCGCCAGTACAATTTGCCGGAACGCGCGCGACAGCTCGGGTGGAGCGATGTCGCCGTCATCGACGACGATCTCGGTCGCTCCGGCGGCGGAATCGCGCGGCCCGGCTTCGAGAAACTGCTGGCCGCCATCTGCGAAGGGCGGGTCGGCGTGGTGATATCGATCGAAGCGTCACGGCTCGCCCGCAACGGCCGCGATTGGCACACGCTGTTGGAGTTCTGCGGTCTCGTCGGCACGCTCATCGCCGACGAGGACGGCATTTACGATCCGCGCCATCCCAACGACCGATTGCTGCTCGGCATGAAGGGAACGATGAGCGAGATGGAACTGTCGGTGTTGCGCCAGCGCTCGCTCGAGGCGTTGAAGCAGAAGGCGCGCCGTGGCGAGCTGTTCATGACGGTCGCCATAGGCTACGTGCGGATCGGCAACAACCGCATCGAGAAGGACCCGGATCGGCGTATCGTCGAAGCGCTCGCTCTCGTCTTCGCCAAGTTCGTCGAGATGCAGTCGGTGCGCCAGGTGCACCTCTGGTTCAGGCACGAGCGCGTGTTATTGCCCGCGGTCACTTATGGCGCCGAGGGCCGCCGCGTCGAATGGAAGCTGCCGGTCTACAACACGGTCCTGCACATCCTGACCAACCCGATCTACGCTGGCGCCTATGTCTTTGGGCGCACCGGCAGCCGCGTCAGCATCGAGGCCGGCCGCAAGAAGGTGGTGCGCGGCTTCAAGAAGGAGCGCAAGGATTGGGAGGTGTTGATCCCGAACACCCACGAGGGTTATCTGAGTTGGGCAGACTACGAGAGGAACCTGAGCCTGATCGCGGACAATGCCAACGGCAAGAACCCGATGAGCCGCGGTGCGCTGCGCCGGGGCGAGGCTTTGCTTGCCGGTCTGCTGCGCTGTGGCCATTGCGGGCGTAAGCTGCATGTCGCCTACTCCGGCACTGACGGCAATACCGGCCGCTATCACTGCCAGGGTGGCTTCATCAATCATGGCGGCGACCGCTGTATCTCGTTCGGTGGCATGCGCATCGATCGCGAGGTCGGTGCTGAGGTGATCGAGCGCCTGCAGCCGCTCGGCATCGAGGCGGCACTCGCCGCGCAGGCCGCGCGGTGCCGCGCGAGCGAGGACAAGCGCCGGCAGGTGGAGCTGGCGCTCGAGCAAGCCCGCTACGAGGTGGGCCGCGCGCATCGCCAGTACGACGCCGTCGATCCTGACAACCGTCTCGTCGCCGCCGAGTTGGAGAAGCGATGGAACGAGCGGCTGATGGTGGTGCGCAGCCTGGAGACGGAGCTGGAGGAACTGAGCACATCACCCGCAACCGATCTCACCCCTGCCGATCGCGAGCGGCTGATGACGCTCGGCGCCGATTTACAGCAGGCCTGGATAAGAGCTGGCGTGGCACCACAGACAAGGAAGCGCATCGTGCGGACGCTGATCGACGAGATTGTCGTCCGCGTCGAGGACAACGCGCTGGATCTCGTTATCCGCTGGCACGGCGGTGACCACTCGGCTCTCAAGGTCAAGAAGAACCGCACGGGCCAGCACCGCTGGAGCGCCGAGGGCGAGACCATCGATCTCGTGCGCGTGCTGGCACGACAGATGCCGGACAAAGCGATCGCCGCGGTGCTCAATCGCGCCGGCAAAACCACGGGACGCGGTAACGGCTGGACGCAATCACGGGTCTGCAGCCTACGGAAATCACAATGCGATTCCGACCTATCGGGAGGGCGAGCGCCGGGAGCGTGGCGAGGTGACGCTGGACGAAGCCGCGGCAGCCTTATCCGTCAGCCCGTCGACCGTGCGTCGCTTGATCAAAGATGGTCAACTCGCGGCGAATCAGCTCTGCAAGGGAGCGCCGTGGATCATCAAGGCCGCCGACTTGGATCGAAGCGAGGTAAGGGACGCGGCGACAGCCCGTCGGCTGCGACGTCCGTCGTCCGGAGATCCTCTGCAAAAAACTCTTGTATTTTAACAACATGGACAGGTGAGCATTATGAAGCGGGCTCGCTTTTCCCGGTGACGATCAGATGACGGTGCTCGCCGATCCAGCGGCAGGTGAACAGGTCGCGGATCATGCTTTTATCGAGGCCGCGCGTCGGCTTCATGTTGAGGTTCTCAAAGCACGCGGCCTGACGCAGCCGGGCGTGTCTCAGCCGGCTCAGCAAGAAGTGAGCGCTTGTCGCTCACGATAAACGTTCGCTCCGGCGTTGGCGCGATCGGTCGCCTCGCGGTCGATCAGCAGCGCCAGTTGGTCGGTGAAGTCCAGCTGGCCGCGATCGGCGAGGTTCTGTAGCTCCTCCAGCGCGCGCGCCATGCCGAACAGGCGCAAGTGCTTGAGCTTTTCCAGGTTCTGGTAGTGCATCGGCTATCTCCTTCAGGTTGGCTTGGGGATTAGTGGTAGTAGGCGGGGCCGCGCAGATTTTCGTGCAGGCCGGCGCCGGAGGCGGTGGCGTCGCAGGGCAAGCCCGTCCGACCACTGGCCAGCAACGCGCGGACAAAGGCGTAGGAATGCACGTTGGCGATCAGGGCGGCGGTGGCCGCGCTCTGCAGTGCGTCGGCGCCGTGCTTCTCGCCGAGCGCGATCAGCCCGGCCACGTGGCGTGCGGCTTGGTCGGGATGATCGGCGCGCAGGAAGATCCTGTCCGACAGCGCCGTCACGGCTCCGCCGATGACGGCAATCGCCTCCTGCACGGCCTCAGGCGAGAGCCGCGCCGCCGCTCGATGCTGGGGCGGGCGATGTTCGTCGAGGGTGACGGCCGGACGCAGCACGCCCGGCTCCGGCCTGCTCCGCGCATGCGAGGCGACGCGTTCGCCCTGATGGAAAATGCCGACCAGGCGGGCGGTGTAGTGCACATCGACCGGCTTGCCGATCAACCCGAACGGTGCCGAATAGGCCACCCCATCGATGCAGATGTGATAGTCGGAGCCGAGTTTGAAGCGCTGCCAGCGGCCGATTGCAAAGGCCTCGCGGGGCAGCGCCTTCAATTTGGGCTTCTCATGCGCCGCGAACACACTGGCGCGGGTCTGCGTACCGTCCGCGCTCAGCGGCCGGTTGTTCAGCTCAAAGAGCTTTTCCGCAATCGCCGCATTCAGGTCATCCAGGCTGAAGAATTGCCGGTTGCGCAGCGGCGCCAGCACCCAGCGCTCGACCTGCTGTACGCCGTTTTCCACCAGGGGCTTGTCCCGTGGATGACGCACGCGGGCTGGGACAATGCCGATCCCATAATGCCGCGCCAGCGCCAGATAGGATGGGTTCAGCACCGGGTCGTAAAAGCTGGCGTGGGTGACGCCCGTCTTCAGATTGTCGGGCACCAGCTTTGGAACCGAACCGCCCCAGGCCGCAAACATCCGCACATGGCTGGCGAGCCAATCCTCGCTGCCTTGCGTCCACGTCGCTTCCGCACACAGGTGAGTGGAAAACGGCAGCGTGCCGACGAATATGCTCACTTGGCGCTCGCCACCGGCTGTCATCACCGTCATGGCCATGCCGGCGTAGTCGACCTCGCAAAGCTGGGCCGGCAGCATCGTCCGCCGCATGCGCGGCTCTGGCGCGAGGCTTTGATGGCTGCGGTAATGCCGGCGGAACTGGCTGTAGCTGTAACCATCCGGGTGCCGGTCCCGGTATTCCTGCCAAACCAGCAGCAGCGTCACCGCCGGCTTGGCCAGCTCCGCCGCAACCTCCGCCCAATCCGGTTGAGGCCGCGTGACCGCCGGCTCCGGACGCCGGAACAACAGCGCCTCAATCTCCGCCTCGCCCTTGTCGGCGACGTCCTCGTAGCGCACGCCGGCCGCATCCGCCCGCGCCAGATAATCCCGCACCGAAGTCCGGCCCAGCCGAACGGACTCCGCGATCTGCCGCAGCGAATAGCCCAGTTCATGGGCCAGCCGCAAAACCTCTTTAACCCGTCGCATATCCGACCGTTTCCGCGGCATCCGCAATCCCCCAAAAACCGAGGAAAAGCGTTAACCGCTTAAGAAAAGGTCAGACGCCGGAAGCAACCTCCGCGTGCGCCGCCTGCCGCGCCTCCAAGCTGTCCACCTTCATGAAAACGGGTGTCCGCTTTCAATGAAAATGGCTGTCCGGATTCGATGAAAACGACCGGTCGCTTTCAATGATTTTGCGCACCCGAGTGCCGGCAGCGGCAAAACGCTGCTTGCCACCTGCATTGCCGAACTGGCCGGCGGTCCGGTCGCCGTCATCCCCGAATGCCGCGAGGAGGAGGAATTGCGCAAGCGGTTGCTCTCCCTGCTGCGCGCCGGGCAACCGTCAATCCTGCTCGACAACGTCAAAGGTCAGTTCGCCTCCGCCGCACTGGAGGCCTTCCTCACCGACGATCATTATGCCGATCGGGTGCTGGGCGTGTCGCAAATGCTCCGCCTGCCTACCAATGTGCTGGTGCTGATCAGCGGCAACAATTTCGTCCCGCGCGGCGATCTCTGGCGGCGCATCGTCACCGCCCGGATCGATCCGCGCGCCGAACATGCCGAACGGCGCAGCTTCGCCCTCGATGCAAGAGGGCACTGCCGGGAGAACCGGCAGGCGCTGATTGCCGCAGCGCTCACCTTGCTGCGCGGCTTCATCCAGGCCGGCAAGCCGCGCCTGACGCCGGACCGGCTGGCCTCCTTCGAGCGTTGGGACGATCTCGTCCGGCAATGCGTGCTCTGGCTGGCCCGTGAGAACATTGCCGCGCTTGGCGATCCCGCTGCCTCGATCGCCAGCGCCAAGGAACGTGAGCCGGAGCGCCAGAAGCTGGCCGGGTTCCTTGAGACAGCCGCTGCCACGATGGGCATCGCGCCAGACGGCAAGCGTTGGCGCACCGGCGATCTCATCCACAAGGCGATCAACGCCCCGGCCTATGATGACCAGGCCCTCGCCCTCCATGACGTGCTCCTGGAGATCGCAGGCGAGCACCACGCGATCAATCCGCGCATTCTCGGTCGCTGGATCGAGCGGCATACCGATGACCGTTGCAATGGTCTCTACATCACCCGCGCCGGCGAACGCTGCCGCGCCGCGCTCTGGCAGATCGAGCAGGCGGAGTGAGTAAAATCTTGAAATCGATCGGCAGGATCAAACAGTCCTTGAGTTGGTGATGGGTTATGGCAAGATTTATCTGTGAAGCGGAAGCTGCAAGACAGCTGGGCATCCCCCGTTCAACTTTCAAGCACTGGGTCGAAACCGGAATTCTGCCAAAACCCATACCGGATCTTGGACTTTACGATATGAAAGCGCTCGATAAGGCCTGCGACCGCATCTCCGGGCTCGGGTCCGCGGAAAATGCGCTCGATGCATGGCGGCAATGGAGGAGAAGCGAGGATGGCGCGCGTTAGACTGAAGGGCGTGAACAAGGTGACAACACGGCTCGCCGATGGCCGCCTCGTGACCTACTGGTATGCATGGAAAGGCGGGCCGCGCCTTGTGGGGCATCCAGGGTCGCCGGAATTTGTGCAGAGCTATGAGGCCGCACACCGGCAGACCCGAAAGGCGGATGCGAAGACCTTCCACGCGATCATCAGCGGCTACAAACAGAGCCGTGATTTTACCGATCTGGCACCGCGAACGCGACGCGATTACCTGAAGCACATCGCCCATATTGAAACGGCCTTCGCTGACCTGCCGATCACTGCGCTGGGCGATCCGCGGATCACAAGCGATTTCATCGAATGGCGGGAAGGGTTGTCCCTTGGTGACCGCCAGTGCGATTACGCCTGGACGATTTTGATGCGGCTGATCTCCTGGGCCCGGGATCGAGGTCAGACAAGCTATCGTCCACCTTCTCGTGTACGAAAACTCTACAAGTCGGACAGGACCGAGAAAATATGGCTTCCGGCCGATATCGCCGCATTCAGAGCAGCGGCCTCCGAGCCGCTATGGCAGGCGCTGGTTCTGGCGCTGGAGACAGGACAGCGCCAGGGCGATCTAATTCGCCTTCCCTGGTCATCCTATGATGGTCAGTGGATCAAGCTCAAACAATCCAAGACGGGCATGAATGTCGCCATTCCCGTCAGCCGGGATCTGCGCCTGACCATCGAGAGCCTGCCGAGCAATTCGCCAATCATGCTGACGTCCAGCCAATGTCGGCCGTGGACGAGCGACGGCTTGAGGACGTCCTGGTACAAGGCGGCGAAACGGGCCGGGATCGATGGCCTGACGTTTCATGATCTGAGGGGGACGGCGGTCACACGCCTGGCCGAAGCTGGCTGCACGGAAGCTGAGATCGCTGCGATTACAGGACACTCTCTCAAGAGCGTCGGAGCGATCCTGGATCGGTATCTGGCGCGCACAAAAGGCCTGGCTCTGGCAGCCATGGCAAAGCTCGAAAAGAGCAGATCGTGAACAAAATCTCCCAAATGGTTTCCCAAATGAAGATCCTGTTCGTAAAATTTGTCGGCTAAGTCATTGAAATTGTTGGTAGCGGAGGAGGGACTTGAACCCCCGACACGCGGATTATGATTCCGCTGCTCTAACCAGCTGAGCTACTCCGCCGCACGATGTCGCTTTCGTATAAGGAGCGCCGCGCTGACCGTCAAGTGTGGCTTGCGCGGGGCGGGCATGCTCCATCGTCTCGGCTTTCGGCGTGCGTCACCGCTCGCCAGTCGATTTCAGCTTGCGGAAGCGGACCAGCGTGAAAAGTCCCCCCGGCCAAAGCGGTCGGCGCTCGATCAGCGACAGGTTCGGGCATGTCATGACGCGGTCGAGCGGGAAGATCGGATGCCAGCCGAGACGATCGGCAAACGGCGCCATCTTCTTCTCGGCCCACCCCCGAACGCCGTTATCCTGGCTGAAGTGGTTGACCACCATCACCTCGCCGCCGGGAACGCAGACCCGCTCCAATTCCGCCATCACCCGGTCGGGATCGGGCACCACCGTCATGACATACATCGCCACGACGGTGTTGAAGCTGTCGCTGGGAAAGTCGAGATGCGCAGCGTCCATCTCCATCAGCGCCTCGACGTTCAACAGCCCCGCCTTTGCGACCCGCTCGCGAGCCTTGGCCAGCATTTCCGGCGACAGGTCGATCCCGGTCACCTTCAGATAGGGGCCGTAATGCGGGAGCGAGAGGCCGGTCCCGACGCCGACTTCCAGCACATTCCCGCGGCGCTGATTGATCAATTCGACGGAGCTTCGCCGTCCCGCGGAGGCCACGATGCCGAATGTGCTGTCATAGACCGGCGCCCACCGCTTATACGCGGTTCGGACGGTCGAGAGGTTCAAGGTCTTCTGCGCCTGCAAATGTGCTACTCCCCAAAAAGCACGTTATGTGCTTAACACGACCTACTCTTGCAATTGCAATGAGACTTTCGTCCCTGTCAATTGGCGCATATAAGCGCTCTTGAGCCGAGTAAAAGTAACGAACGCCAACTCAGGCCGGACCTTTCGATGTCGTTCCAGCCCATAACGAACAAAACAATCTGTCGCAATTAATCAATGAAAATGTGACCGTTATGTCGCGGACATTACCAAGTCCGGCTCATGAGATGATCGTAGGCGACGATGGCAACAGCCCCAGAACGCGCGCATAAGTAGCGGCGTTATCGGCAGAGACGCCGCCTTCGCGCCCTGTGGTCCATCGGCGGCGCGCGAAAAAATGGCACCTCATTCTTGCGTGCGCGCGACGCACCGACGGCCTGAATCAAGGCTTGCGCGCGTAAAGCTGAGCATACAGACGCGCCTGCTCGCCGGAAAAATTCTCGTAAGGGTAGCTCATGGTCATGACCTCGCCCCGCGCCTCGAAACGGTCTCCGAGCTTTACCATCAATTTTTTTGGTGGCTGCATCGATTTCGGCTCCCAGAGCAGCAGGACCTTATCGGAATTGAGGTCGTCTTCCCAGAACCGTACCTGCGAGAGCCAGATCGCGATATTGGCAGCGTATTTCCTCTGCTGCGCGAGGATGACGAGGGGCTTGGATTGCGACGCATCCAATGCCGCGGCGAATGACCGGTAGGGAAAGGCGAACTGCTCCTTGCCGAACGCGATCCAGGCCGGCCATGCGGTGGTCATCAGAACGGCGATGACGGCGCCGACGCGGAGAAACTGCTTCGGCGCGCGCGCAGATGCCTCCAACGGCCAGGTCAGCACCAGCCACATCGGCAGGGCCATGAGCATCGGCGTCATATAACGCTCGTGCACGATGTGCAGGTCCCCGGCAAGGACGATCAGCGCAAAAGCGGCAAGTCCGAGAGCCGCGGAAAGCCCGAAAAGCTTGGCGAAAGCCGCGGCACGTTCGTTTTGCTTGCTCGCCGTCGAATTTTCGTTCCGGTTCAGATAGGCGATCACCACCCAGACCAGCACAAGCGGCGCCGCCCATGCCGCGACGGCGACGACGGATCCGATCAGCCCGTCAATGCCGAGCCAAGGAAGGTCAAGCGCGCCAAAAGCAGAATTGTCGCGTTCCAGCTTGGCCATGCGCTCCGTGGTTTCCTGCACATGCAGAACCGCCCAGATCAGATGGGGACTGAACAGGAGAAAGAGTGTCGCCGCCGAAAGAGCGAGGGCGCGTTTGAAGAGCCGTTCCCTTAGATAGGGGATGCTGAAGGCGGAGATGAACAGCGCCACCAGCATCAGCGGGAAATTGTACTTAGCCAATGCGCCGGCCGCTGCGGCGAGCCCCAGCCAGACGAAGCTGAGCCGGTCGCCGCGCTGGACGATACAGACGAGCGCATGCATCACCGCGACCACCGCGAACATCACCAGGACGGTATGGGACAGCGTAATCTGGGCCTTCCAGACGATTTGCGGCAGGAGAAGGAAGCTGACCACGACAATAAGGCCGCTCAGCGCCTGGCCGGTAATGCGGCGCATCGTGTCGAAGGCGAGGAGATAGGTGCCGACAAGCAGGAGGTTCTTGACCAGAGCGACCGCCACGGGCCAGTGGCCGCCGGTCAGCGCGAGCGCTCCTGCCACCAGCCAGTTGTAGAGCGGCGGATGCGAATTGCCATAGCCGAGCGCCAGATAAGTCTGGCCGACGAATTCGAACTCATCGATTTCCAGATTGGCCGAGAACAGCACGCGAATGAGAAACTGCACCGCGAAATAGACGACGATGAACAGCGGCGTCCAGCGCGCCACGCGTTCGAGCTGTGGATGCGGCATCGATTCCCCCCCAACGCCTTCGACCATACCCGCTTTTGATCCCGCCCGGCCGTGCGCTATCGAGGCGCGCGCGCCGCGGTTATCCACCCGCCTCCCAGGACGCGCGCATGGGCGTCGTCGCCGTCGTAGAACACGCAGGCCTGTCCCGGCGAGACACCGTGCTCGCCGTCATGAAGCGTTACGGAGATCTGCCCGTCACGGGCGAACAGCGTCGCCGGCTGCACGGCCTGCGACGAGCGAATCCGCGCCCAGATCGCCAGGCCGTCAGCGGGCAGCCCCGACACCGGCCGGTCGCCAAGCCAATTGACGTCGCGCAACGCCAGCTCATGGGTCAGCAGCGCCTCGCGGGGGCCGACATGCACCTGCCGCGCCGCCGGATCGAGGCGGACGACATAGAGCGGCTCGCCCGAGGCGACGCCCAGTCCGCGCCGCTGGCCGACGGTGTAATTGATGATGCCTTCGTGGCGGCCAAGCACCCGCCCGTCGACATGGACGATGTCTCCCGGCTCGGCCGCGCCAGGATGCAGCTTTTCAACGATCCGCGCATAGCGTCCGGTCGGGACGAAGCAGATGTCCTGGCTGTCCGGCTTGGCGGCGACCGGCAGGCCGAGCTCGGCGGCGAGCATCCGGGTTTCGTCCTTCCGCAACAGGCCGAGCGGGAAGCGCAGGAAGCCGAGCTGCTCGCGCGTGGTGCCGAACAGGAAATAGCTCTGGTCGCGGTCGGCATCGGCGGCGCGGTAAAGATCCCAGCCGCTGCGTCCGGGCCGGCTGGCGACATAATGCCCGGTCGCCATCACATCCGCCGACAGGTCCTTGGCCGTTTCCAGCAAGTCCTTGAACTTGATCGACTGATTGCAGGCGACGCAGGGAATCGGCGTTTCGCCGCCGACATAGCTCGCCGCGAACGGCTGGATCACTTCCCTGCGGAAGCGCTCCTCGTAGTTCAGGACATAGTGGGGAATGTCGAGCTGAGCGGCGACGCGGCGGGCATCGCGAATGTCCTGGCCCGCGCAGCAGGCGCCCTTGCGCGCGACCGCGGCGCCATGGTCGTAGAGCTGCAGGGTGATGCCGATGACGTCATAGCCGTCCCGCTTCAGCAGCGCGGCGACCACCGAGGAGTCGACGCCGCCCGACATCGCGACCACCACCCGCGTATCCTCCGGCGCGCGAGGAAGCATCAGGCTGTTGAGCCCATTCTTCATGCCGGCATTGCGTGCGGAGGCGGAAACCTCCGCGTCGTGCGGTGTAAAGGTCATGTCGTTTTCGCGGAGGCTGCCCGGCGGCAAAATCTCAATGGTCCCGGCGACAATATAGGCAGAAGTCCGCAAGGGGCAAGCACGGCGCAGCGCCGGGGAGGGGCCGGCTGCGGTTTTCATCGGATGAAGGCGGCAAGAGGGACCGCCTGCCATGAGCCGCTGGTACGAGCTAGTTGCGAACCCGGCTCTGGAGCTGCCCCGCCTTCTTGGACGCGATCTCGGCGGTCAGGTTGCGCAGTTCTTCGGTCTGCCGGTTCAACAAATCGACATGCCGCTGGAAATAAGCCGCCTGAGCATTGAAGATTTCCGGGACGCTGCGCACCGCGGCATAGTCGCGGGCAAGCTCCATATGGTTTTGAACACTGGCCTGGGCGAATTCCATCATTTTGAAGCCGATCCGGGCAGCATCGTGCTTGGCATCCTCGATCGCGATGCGAACGTGTTGCGAGAGCTGGTCGAACGTCGCCAGGGTCTTTTCGCCGCTGAACTCGTTCTGCTCCATGGTCCGCCGGACGGCGGTCCGCAACTGCTCCGTCGCGGCCTCAGCCGCGCCTTCGATTGCAGAGGCCGTTTCGGCGGCTGCGTGCGGGACATCTTGAAGCACATCGGCCGACGCGGCTTCGTGTGCCGGGTGCGGCTGAACCGCGGCGACAAGGTCCTGCGCGATCGCGCCTTGATCCGGCTGAGAGGGGATGTCCGCCTCGACGATCGCCGCTGCGGCCTCGCTCAGCTCCGATGCCGTCTCCGGCAAGACAGGCTCAACGGCCTCGTCGAGCATCGGCTCGGCCTCGCCGGCCGCGAATGGCGGCTCGATCTCCGTCGCCGGGTCGCCCTGTGGCTCCACACCGAAATCGCCGACGGCGTCCGACGCGGAGGGCATGTTGCCGGAAGGGTCGTTCTCGTTGCATGCGACGAGCGTGGTGGCGTCGACAACCGCGGGCGCCGCTTCACTGGGTGAGGGCTGCTCTGAGGTTTCCGCCTTGACCTGGTCTTCCGCGTCGCGATCGATGCTCACGCTCAGCGCCTGTGTGCCCGAAGTGTGTGATGAACTCGAGGAAAGAGGATTCCGCTGCGGGGTCTCCGTATTGTCGGTCATGTTATTTCCTCCGAGGGTATCGCTGTGTCTGCTTATATGCGTCGTGCCAGATCAGCGGATGGCCGACCTGGCACCATACCGTCGATCGAGGGGCCAGGAGAGGCCCCCGCAGAATTAGTTCATCGGCTGCGCCTTCTGCGCCGAGGAAGCGACGATGCGAGCAAGCTCCTGGGCCTGCTGGGCATAGGCTTCCATCTGGCTGCGGGCGAAAGCGGTCTGAATTTCCATGACTTCCTTGACGTCGCGCGCCTGAGCGAGACGGGAAGCGACATCGAAGCTCGCCCGCGCATTGCTCTCGGCGAAGCTGAATACCTTCTCGTTCACTTCTTTCGCGCCGGAAGCGAAAACTTCGGTCGACTTGCTGACCATGTCCTGAGCCTGACGGGCGGCGTCGACGAAACGGCCATAGGCGTCTTTGACCTGATCGACGGAGCGAGTGGCCATGTCACGGACGGTGGACGGAATCTCAAATTCGGGTGTGTACTGCATCGTTTTGCCTCTTAAAACAAATCGTGGAGCGCATGAAAGGGGGGAACTGTGGCTAACGAGTTCCTCGCTCGTGCGCCGCAACACTCATGGAATACCCAAAGGCGTTGTGCACTGCACTATATATTTGTTGCAATGCAAAATTCAACACCCAGCGATGGGATATGCCTTATACTTTCGTCGAAGTCCACTGTCTTTGCCGTCCGGGAAGCGTTCACCCCTGGTTTCCCACATTAATCATCCCGAAAGGAAATCGGGCTCCGCAAGCGCGAGCCGCTTGTCATTTCGCCCCGATCTTGTCTTCATGATCCATTGCAGGAAATTTCGCTAACAGGCGGTAAACAGGTCAATTTGGGCGTTATGGACACGGGCAACGGTCCGGGAGCGTATATTCCGCTCGGTGAGTTTTTAACGACCGAGGAGCCCGTCTGGGTTTGGGACGCTTCATCCCGCCGTATTCTTTGGGCCAACCAGGCAGGCCGCGATTTCTGGGGCGCGGACTCGCTCGACGCGTTGCGTTCGCGCCGCTTTCCCGCACGGAACAAGACCATCGAACGCTTGTCGACGCTCGCCCTTCAGGCTGGAGAAGGCTGGGAATCCGTAGAGATGCTCACCCTGGCTGCGGCATCTGGTCGCAGGGCGGTTAAATGCTACGTTCAGGGGCTCGAAGTGGCCGGCGGCAGCCCCGGCCTGATCGTCAAAGCGCTCGAATACGCCGATAGCCGCGAATCATCCCGGTCGGCCGAACCCAAGAGAACGCCCCCGGCCCCGCTCCAGCCACGCAGCCGCCGGCGCGCGGAAAACAAGTCCGACCAGGTCGCGCTCGATGCGATCGCCGCCCGGATGAAGAAAAAATCGGCCGCGCCCACCCCTGCCCCCTCGCCCGATCCGGATCGGCTCGCCCTCCATGTCCGCGAGCTGTGCCATGAGATGCGCAATCCGCTTTCGGTGATCCTCGGATTCGCCGAGCGCATCCGCGACATCGCTCCCGCCGGCAAGCAGCAGGACCGGCTTCGCGCCTATGCCGGCGACATCATCGAGGGCGCCAATCTGGCGATGGCGATCCTGGGCGACTTCTCCACGCGGATGCTGCGGCCGGAAGATAGCGCCCCGGCGCCGGAGCCGATCGATCTGCGCGGCATCGTCGAAGCCTGCCTGCGTCTCATCGCGCCGGTCGCGACGGCATCGGGCATCCGCATCCATCGCCGCATCGAGCGCGATCTGCCGCCTCTGCTCGCCGCCGAGCGCGTGCTGAAGCAGATCCTCCTCAACCTGCTCATGAATGCGCTCCGGCACCACAAGACCGGCGGCCTGATCCGGGTCACGGCGCGGCGGCGGAAGGACGGCGCGGTGCGGCTCGCCATCGCCGACGACGGCCGCGGCATGACCAAGAAGGACATCCGAACGGCGCTGCATACGCCGCGCAAATCGCCGCCGCAGTCCGGCCGCTCCGGTCTCGGTCTGCCGCTGGTCAAGCGTCTCGTCGAAAGCATCGGTGGGCGGATCGCCATCGACAGCGTGCGCGGCAAGGGCACGACCGTCGAGATCGTGTTTCCGGCGCAGCTAGGATTTACCGAGGGCAGGTCTAATGCTCTATCCTTGCCTCGGCTCTCCAGGCGGGGATTATGTCATGTCGACCTAGGATTTGCCCCCGGCCGCCTTCACCGCTTCATAGGCTTCGAGCGCCTGGCGCCGCCCCTTGTCATGCTCGATCACCGGCAGCGGATAGCTCTTGCCCAACGTCACCCCGGCCTTTTTGAGCGTTGCCTCTGGCGCTTCCCACGGCGCATGGATGTGCTCGGACGGCAGTTCCGCGAGCTCGGGCACCCAGCGGCGGACATAGGCCCCCTCCGGGTCGAACTTCTTTCCTTGCAGGATCGGATTGAAGACGCGGAAATACGGCGCGGCGTCGGCGCCGGACCCGGCGACCCACTGCCAGCTCGCCGAATTGTTGGCGAGGTCGGCGTCGACCAGCGTGTCCCAGAACCAGTCCTCGCCGGCGCGCCACGGGATCAGCAGATGCTTGGTCAGCAGCGAGGCGACGATCATCCGTACACGGTTGTGCATCCAGCCGATCGCCCAGAGCTGGCGCAGCCCGGCATCGACGATCGGATAACCGGTGCGGCCCTTCTGCCAGGCGGTCAGCGCAGCCTTGTTCTTCTTCCAGGGCAGCGCTGCGAATTCCGGACGGAACGGGCGCTCCGGCAGATGCGGCCAGTGAAACAGGAGATGGTAGGAGAACTCCCGCCAATACAGCTCGCGGATATAGGCTCGGGCGCCGCGCTCCAGTTTCGGATCGCGTTTCGACGCCGCCTCGACGGCATGCCAGATCTGCCGCGGGCCGATCTCGCCGAAAGCCAGAAAGGGCGACAGCCGCGAGGTGCCGTCAACACCGGGACGGTCGCGGCTATCGCTGTAACCGGCAAGGGCATCGTCGATGAAATCGGTGAGCCGCTGTCTGGCCCCCGCCTCGCCCGGCGTCCAGAATGCGCGCATGTCGCGCGCCCAGTCCGGCTTCGCCGGCTCCAGGCTCCAGTCCGCGAGCCCGTCGCTATCGGGCCATCCGCGCGGGGCGCTCGAGCTTTCGCGGCGCCTTCGAGGCGGCCGCGAGCGGCTCCTTGAGCAGGCAGGCCTTGTAGAACGGCGTGAACACCTTGAACGGCTCGCCGGATTTGTTGCGGATCGTCTCCGGCTCGACCAGGAGCTGGCCGCCGAAGCGCCTGCAGCCCACACCGGATTTTTCCAACGCCGCGTGCAACCGCCGTTCCTGGTCCGGTGCAGAAGGGCTCGTAGCCGCGCGTGAAGAAGACGCGCCTCCGCGCCGGTCTCGCCGGCCAGATCCACGATCGTGCGCACCGCCTCGCCGCGGCGCAGGATCAGCCGCGATCCCCGCTCGCGCAGCGCGGCATCCAGCGAAGCCAGGCTCCGGCCAAGCCACCACCGGCTGGCGCCGCCGGGCCGCCAACTCCCCGGAGTTTCGTCGTCGAGGATATAGACCGGAACGATGCCAGCGTCGGATTTAACGGCGGCGTCGAGGGCGGGATGATCGGCAAGCCGCAGATTGCGGCGAAACCAGAGAATAATCTTTTTCTCATTCATAGGCGGGCAATAATGCGCACAATGCAATTTTTGTGGGTTATCTGCTGGCGAATTCGAGTAAACTGCATTCTCCAGACGGCATGAGATCGCATCAACGCTGCCTCAAGTCAAAGCTCTAGGTGAAATAGTCGCGGGTGGGAGGATGACCGGCAGAGATGCTGACACGCAGCTTTCGGCTTTTTTTAGTTTGCCCGGTCTATGGGGAAATCCGTGGAGCGGGGCTTTCGGGAACCGGACGCCTTGACAGGCATTCGATCATTTCAGACCTTGATCATGGCAATCGGCGCCTGAAGTTAGCGTGACGCATGCTGGCGAAGTTCGGCAGGTATTTTCGAAAAATGCATGATATTGAAGCTCAGGCCATTGATACCGAGCTCAATCCGCCTTTCACGGTTCTGAAGCCGGAACGTACTGAATCTCCATTTATTTTTAATTCGCCGCACAGTGGCCGCACCTATCCAAGCTCCTTCCTCAGCGCATCGCGGCTCACCGCCGTCGCATTGCGCAAATCGGAGGACGCGTATGTGGACCTGCTGCTGGCGGGTGTCGTCAATATCGGCGCGACATTGATGCATGCCCATTTTCCGCGCGCCTATCTCGACGTCAACCGCGAGCCTTACGAGCTCGATCCGGCGCTGTTCACCGAGGCGCTGCCGGACTACGCCAACACGCATTCGCTGCGGGTGGTCGGCGGGCTCGGCACCATCGCCCGGGTGGTCAACGAGCAGGAAGAGATCTACCGGATGCCGCTGTCGGTCAAGGCGGCGCTGGAGCGGATCGAGCGGCTCTACAAGCCCTATCACGCGACGCTCGCGACCCTGCTTGACGAGGCCAGGTTGCGTTTCGGATATGCCGTGCTTGTCGACTTCCACTCGATGCCGTCCTATCAGGGCGACAAGGCCAACGCGCAGAAGGTCGACTTCGTGCTCGGCGACCGGTTCGGCACGTCCTGCCCGCGCGAAATGGTCCGCCTCGTCGAGCGCTACCTTTCCGGGCTCGGCTACAAGGTCGCGCTGAACAAGCCCTATGCCGGCGGCTACATCACCGAACGCTACGGCGTGCCGACCGAGGGGCTGAACACGCTTGCAGATCGAGGTCAACCGCGCGCTGTATATGGAGGAGGATACGCTGGCGCTCCGCCGCGACTTCCGCAACCTTCGCGCCCATCTTACCGGCCTGGCCAGCATGATCGTGCAGACCCTGCCCGGCTATCTGGCGCCCCGCCGCACCGCAGCGGAGTAGCCCGGCGGCGCGAATTGACGACGCCGAATTGCTTCAGCCAAAAAAAAGGGTCGTTCGAGGTTCGAACGACCCAAGTCTAGGGAGGAAACGCCCAAGGAGGGCTGCGGTCAGGATCGCAGAACGACCCATCCCGCACTGCAAAATATGACAGTGCAGCGCACAAAAAGCAAGACCCCAAAAGAAATGAGACTAGAATGTTGTTGCTATCCAGCAACAGGTTGCCGTTCGGCAACGCATTTTGGCAACAAGAACAGCGATTTAGCGGCAAGGCCTGCTCAAATCGTCAGCAGTTTGTACTGATGCCCGATGCGGAGGCATAGTTAGGCTATGCAGAACACCGCTGTCAATCGAGAGCTTCGTTTCGTTCGCGCACCGACTCGCCGACGCCGCCGGCGACGTCATCCGTCCGCATTTCCGCGCACGCGGCGATATCGTCAACAAGGCCGCGGGCGGGTTCGATCCCGTCACCGAGGCGGACCGCGGCGCCGAGGTGGCGATGCGCCGGCTGATCGAGGCGGACTATCCCGAGCACGGCATCGCCGGCGAAGAATTCCCCGACAAGCCCGCCCAAGGCCCCTATCGCTGGGCGCTCGATCCCATCGACGGCACTCGGTCCTTCATCCTCGGCATCCCGATCTGGGGCACGCTGATCGGGCTCGTCGAGAACGGCGAGCCCGTGATCGGCATGATGGACCAGCCCTATCTGGGCGAGCGGTTCTGGAACTCGGCCGAAGGCGCCCATTTCCGCAGCCGCGAGGGCGAGCAACCGATCCGCACACGCCGTTGCGGCTCGCTCTGCCGACGCGGTCCTCTGCGCAACCACGCCCGACATGTTCAAGGGCGACGACGTCGGCCATTTCCAGAGCCTGTCCCGCGAATGCCGGATGACGCGGATCGGCGGCGATTGCTACCTCTACTGCATGCTCGCTTCCGGGCTTCATCGACGTTGTCGCCGAGGCCAGCCTGAAGCCGTTCGACATCGCGCCGCTGGTGCCGATCATCCGGGCGGCGGGCGGCGTCGTTACCACATGGGACGGCGGCGATCCCGCCAATGGCGGACGGATCCTCGCCGTGGGCGATCCGGCGCTGCACGAGCCGGCCATGCGGGCGCTTGCGGGTTAACGTCTCGCCGCTGCCGATGTCGGCCTTCGTTGACAAGGCCGGAAACTCCCCGGTTTAATAAGAGCATAACGCCGCGATACGGATCGGTGGCAATCGCCGCGCCGGTCAAAGCGGCGGGCGGGCATGATGGGGAGAACGCCGGCCATGAAGCTTTTGCGCTTTGGTCCCGTCGGAAGCGAGCGGCCCGGCATGGTCGACGCCGAGGGCAAGATCCGTGATCTGTCGGCGCATCTTCGACGATATCGACGCCGCCGCGATCAGCCCCGCCGGCCTCGCGCGCCTCGCGGCCATCGATCCCGCCTCGCTGCCGGCGATCTACGGCGCGCCGCGCTTCGGTCCGTGCGTCGCGCAGGTGCCGAAATTCATCGGCGTCGGCCTCAACTATTCCGACCACGCCGCCGAGGCGAACATGCCGGTGCCCACCGAGCCGATCCTGTTCCAGAAGGCGACCTCCTGCATCGTCGGCGCCAATGACGATGTCATGCTGCCGCAGGGCTCGCGCAAGCTGGACTGGGAGGTCGAGCTCGGCATCGTCATCGGCAGCAGGGCGCGCTATGTCGAGGAGAGCGCGGCGCTCGATTGCGTCGCCGGCTATTGCGTCGTCAACGATGTCTCCGAGCGCGAATATCCAGCTCGAGCGGCTCGGCCAGTGGACCAAGGGCAAGGGCTGCGACACGTTCGGCCCGATCGGCCCGTGGCTGGTCACCAAGGACGAGATCGCCGACGTCGCCAGATCTCGGCATGTTCTGCGATGTCAACGGCGAGCGGCGCCAGACCGGCAGCACCGCGACGATGGTGTTCAAGCCGGCCTTCCTGGTCAGCTATATCAGCCGCTTCATGACGCTGGTGCCCGGCGACGTCATCGCCACCGGCACGCCGCCCGGCGTCGGCATGGGCATGAAGCCCGCCGCAATTCCTGAAGGCCGGCGATGTCGATGCGGCTCGGCATCGACGGTCTCGGCGAACAGCGCCAGAAAGTCGTGCCCTTCCGGTCCTAGATCGCCGCGGGCCGCGCTGCGATTGCGGGTTTTGCTGTCAATCTCGCGCCGCCAGCCCATAAATATTCCCGGACGCTTTCCCGGTTGCGGATGCCGCCCCCGTGCGCTAAGGGGGGCGCCACGCGGCAGACTTTGGACATATCGGTGAACCTTCAATGACGCAGCCTCCTTCGGCCTCCGTGCCGCATCGCGATCTCGCCAACGCCATCCGGGCGCTCTCCATGGACGCCGTGGAGCGCGCCAATTCCGGCCATCCCGGCATGCCGATGGGCATGGCCGATGTCGCGACCGTGCTGTTCACCCGATTTCTGAAATTCGACCCCGCCGCGCCCGACTGGCCGGACCGCGACCGCTTCGTGCTGTCGGCCGGGCATGGCTCGATGCTGCTCTACTCGCTGCTCTATCTCACCGGCTATCCGGAGATGACGCTGGAGCAGCTCAAGAATTTCCGCCAGCTCGGCTCGATCACCGCGGGCCATCCGGAATACGGCCACGCGCCGGGCATCGAGACGACCACCGGCCCGCTCGGCCAGGGGCTCGCCAATGCCGTCGGCATGGCGCTCGCCGAGCGGCTGCTGAATGCGCGCTTCGGCGACGAACTGGTCGACCACCACACCTATGTGATCGCCGGCGACGGCTGCCTGATGGAAGGCATCAGCCATGAGGCCATCGACCTCGCCGGCCATCTGAAGCTGTCCAAGCTGATCGTGCTGTTCGACGACAACAGCATCTCCATCGACGGGCCGACCTCGCTCGCCACCTCGATGAACCAGCTCGCCCGCTTCGAGGCCGCCGGCTGGGACGTCCACCGCGTCGACGGGCACAATGAGGAGGAGATCTACTCCGCGATCACCGTCGCCCGGCGCGCCGACCGCCCGAGCCTGATCGCCTGCCGCACGATCATCGGCTATGGCGCGCCGAACAAGCAGGGCACGGCGGCGACGCACGGCTCGCCGCTCGGCGCCGAGGAGATCCGCCAGACGCGGGCGGGCCTCGGCTGGGACCATGAGGCGTTCGAGATTCCCGGAGCCGGTGCTGGAGGCCTGGCGCGGCTGCTCGGCTTATGGCAAATCCGAGCATCAGGACTGGCTGCAGCGGATGCAGAACGATGCCCGCCGCGACGATCTGGTGCAGCAATTGTCCGGCCAGCCCGGCAGCAAGCTCACCGAGGCGGTGGCGCGGGTCAAAGCCAAATTCGCCGCCGACGCGCCGAAACTGGCGACGCGGCAATCCTCGCAGGCCGTGCTCGAGGAGCTGACGGCGGCCGTGCCGGCTCTGATCGGCGGTTCGGCGGACCTGACCGGCTCGAACGGCACGAGAACGAAAGCGGCCAAGTCCGTCACACCGGAGGACTTCTCCGGCAACTACATCCATTACGGCGTGCGCGAGCACGGCATGGCCGCCGCGATGAACGGCATCGCCCTGCATGGCGGGTTCATTCCCTTCAGCGGCACCTTCCTGACCTTCTCCGACTACTCGCGCCCGGCGATCCGCCTCGGCGCCCTGATGGGCCTGCGCGTCGTTCACGTCATGACGCATGAACTCGATCGGCCTGGGCGAGGACGGCCCGACCCATCAGCCGGTCGAGCATTTCGCCGCGCTGCGCGCCATCCCGAACCTGCTGATGTTCCGCCCGGCGGACGCGATGGAGGCGGCCGAATGCTGGGCCGCGGCTCTGGCGGCGGAGAAGACGCCGTCGATCCTTTGCCTGTCGCGCCAGGGCCTGCCGGCGCTTGCCGGCGCGCGCCGATCTCGGCGAAAATCTCAGCGCGAAGGGCGCTTACGTGATCCACGAACCCGCGGGGCCGCGTCAGGTGACGATCCTGGGGACCGGCTCCGAAACCCAGCTCGCTCTGGCGGCGGCGAAGGCATTGAGCGAGGACGGCATCGCCGCGGCGGCGGTATCCATGCCGAGCTGGGAGCTGTTCCGCAAGCAGAGCGCGGACTATCGCAGATCGGTGCTGGGCGAGGCGCCGCGCGTCGCGGTCGAAGCCGGGGTGCGGTTCGGCTGGGACGAGTGGATCGGCCCCGATGGCGCGTTCATCGGCATGACGGGCTTCGGCGCGTCGGGACCGGCGGAAGAGCTGTTCAAGCATTTCGGCATCACCGCCGAGGCGGTCACGAAGGCTGCACGAGGCGCAGCGGCCAGGCTAAACTTCAGCGAACGCTCGCACCGGCCCGGACGGCGCCAACGCTCTCCGGGCGGGTACGGTATTTGCATTGACGATCGGGCATGGGCGCACGGCCTCGCGCCGTTCCCGCGCTCGCGCATGAAAGGAATTCGATGGCGAAACCCAAGGTCAAGGCAATGGGGGTGTTCGTGCATGACGGCCGGATGCTGGTCATGGACTGCTTCGACAACGTCAGCAACAAGCCGTTCTTCCGCCTGCTCGGCGGCCATGTCGAATTCGGCGAGCTTTCGCATGAAACGCTGCGGCGGGAGATGATGGAAGAGCTGGCGACGCAGGTCCAGGTCGGGCAAGCTGCTCGAGATCGTGCAGAACCGCTTCACCTTCGAAGGCGAGCCCCATCACGAGGTCATCTTCATCCATCACGCGTGGTTCGAGGACGAGAGCTTCAATCAGCGCGACGACCTGCGCAATATCGAGCCCGACAAGGACGAGCCGTTCATCTGGCTGCCGATCGAGGAAGTGCTGGACGGCCCGGTGCCGCTGTTTCCCGCCGTGGACTATCGGAAGCTGCTGGCGATGATCGATGCCGACGAGGCGGCTTAAAGCGCTGATCAGGCAAAGTGGAAACCGGTTTTCCGTCCGATCACGCGATCAGCAATAGCGAATTTTGCGTAGCGCGGCCGAAAGCGAAGCTGTACCGTCCCCGACGCCGATCAAACCGGGTCGGACCGGATCGTCTCAGCGGCGGAACAGACCGGCCTCGTCGAGGCTCGCGCGCAGTCGCTTCCAATCCTCATCGGCAAGCGCCGTCAGCGGCAGGTGAACGCGCCGCCAGCCGGCATCGTCCTGCAATTCCGCCAGCGCCCACTTCACCGCCGGGATCAGCGGGAATTTCTCGACCGCCGCGCGCAGCGCCACCGCCTGCTCGAAGGCTTGCCGTCCCTCCTCGGTGCCGCGCGCGCGCCAGCCGCGCGACGTCGGGGCGCCGGTGATGTTGGTGGTGCCGGAGATGCAGCCCGCGAACTTGACCTCCGGCGCCTGGGCGAGCAGGGCTTCGGAGCCGGGGAACACCGCGATCGACGGCACCTGTTCGGCGAGCGCCCGGAGTTTTCCAGGTTGCCGGTGGAGTCCTTGATGCCGGCGAGCGTTCCCGGGAAGCGCGCGGCAAGCTTCTGCACCAGCGGAATCGAGTAGGGAACCGCCGACATTTGCGGGATGTGGTAGAGATAGAGCCCGAAATCGCCCTCGCAGGCACTCTCGATCACCTTGCTTACATAAGCTTCGAGCGCCTCCTCGCTGATGCCCTTGTAATAGAAGGGCGGCAGCAGCAGCGCGCCGGAAAAGCCGAGCTCCCGCGCGGCGCGGGTCAGCGTGATGGCGTCCTGCATCGCGGCCGCGCCGGTGCCGACCATGAAGCGCGTCATCGGCAACCCGGCCTCGGCGACCGCGCGCATCGCGGAGAGCCGCTCGGCGACGGAGAACGACGTGGCCTCGCCCGTCGTGCCCAGCAGATTGACGCCGTCGCAGCCGCCCTCTCCGAGCAGCCAGCGGCAATGCCGGACCAGCCTTTCCTCATCGATGCCGTAATCGGGCTTGAGCGGCGTGGCGGCAGCGGCGAAAATGCCTTCGAGGCGCGGCATGGCGTTCTCCCTTGGTCTTGCCGACATCCTAGACGCGGGCGCGTTGTGCCGCCATATGTGAATTGCAGGGGAGATGCGACGTTCCTCTTGATCCCGAGGCACGAAGCGCATAAGACATCATCCACCTAAGGGGCCATAGCTCAGTTGGGAGAGCGCGTGAATGGCATTCACGAGGTCGTCGGTTCGATCCCGTCTGGCTCCACCAAATTTCCCAAGCACTTAGACGTCTTATCTCTTCGATGCTGTCCAGGGCACCGAGCGGAGCTGGCGGATCAAGATTTCGACGGCGGTGTCGTATCACGCTTTCTTTTGGAGGCGTGTATGAACCGCGTGCTTATCGACGAAGCCAAGACCCTCATCGACAGCGCCTACCTCGCCCTCGATCGCGTTAAAGACGCCAGAACATCGACGCGATCCGCGAACTGCTCAGAGAAGCCGATGAGCTTCTCTCTAAGCCGTATCAGTTGCACGTGCTATCCGGCCTGAGACGCCAACTGAGGCTATGGCCCCTTCCACAGGGGTGAATGATAAGGGCCCGATCAAATAAGAGACCAGGCCCTCGGAAGACCCTCCGCATGCACGCAGACTGCAATACGGTCATCGATTGTTACACCGTCTGATGGTCCGAGGCTCTGCGCTGGCCGCCCAAGAAATCTGCGAACCCTGGGAAGCAAACTCGCGGTCTTTGGGCTTTCGCCAATCCGGCTCTACGGTCTCGGACTTCGGTAAGGGAGCATTACTGCCTTCATGGCTAGCACCTCCTTCCGCTGGCGCTTATGCCAGTGACTGCGACATATGACGCAACTGGCGACAGTTCAATAGGGGATAAGGGGAAATCCCTGACTTGATCCTCTATCAGTTGCTCTATCCAATCTCACAAACTGTTAGATCGCTGATTTGTAACCTTGAGCAGATAGTGGGGGTACAGAGAACAGAAATGAATATGTGTCCGGTCTGTTCAAACCAAGCCGATATTCAGCATGAATTGGCTACGTGTCGAAGGTGCGGGAAATTCTCAGTGAACGGTGTTGTTGAAGACATGCCAAAGCTTTTTGAAATCGATCGCGCTACGCTTAGCGGTTGGCTTCGAGAGCACTATAATACGGGAATTATGCGCAAACTCAGTGCAACGGATATTGAAGATCTAAGAAGATTAAAAAAACCATCTCTGAAAGAAAGATCTGAACGGTTTATCCTCGCGGCCGCGGATCGCTGCAAAACTCTCCAAGATGTATTTAATCCAACTCAGGACGATCTAATCGCTATATCTTACTGCGAGGATGAGAAAGAGTTATCTATATTGATTTAATACCTAAAAAAACATGGATCAATAGAGGAACGAACACAGGATAAGTGGCGCGTCACTCCAGATGGATATATGGAAGCCGACGAATTGCGTTCTCGTCGCGCTAAATCAAGCCAATGCTTTGTCGCCATGTGGTTCGCCCCAGATATGAACGCTATCTACGAGGACGGTTTGAGATTAGGCATCGAGAACGCTGGCTACAAATCCCTTCGAGTTGATGAGAAAAGAGCACGCAAATAAAATCGACGACGAAATTATCGCTGAGATCCGACGCTCGGCATTTGTGGTAGCCGATTTTACAGGTCAGAGGGGCGGGGTCTATTTCGAAGCCGGGTTTGCGATGGGATTAGCGCTCCCAGTCATCTGGACTTGTAAGAAGGACGATATCAAAGATCTCCACTTCGACATTCGGCAATACAACTGCATCGATTGGACCGATGCTCGCGAGCTCGCAACACGCTTTCAGCAACGCATCGAAGCTATGCTTGGTCGAGGGCCTGTGTGACATCGCATCCGCATGCCGGCCCAAGCTAAACTCGTCTATTCCACAGGTGAGTGCGGGAGCATCGTATGGAGCGCCGACTGAAATGGCTTTTATGCCTTCTGCTCATCGCGGGTGTCGCTACCCTCAACGTGCATTCGCGCCCACGAACGGGAAATGGGTCTCGACGTCGGGCCTATTCTTTGACCTTTCTGGCGTCATCCAACTCGCAATCGCGGGCGTCTTCGAGCGCATTATGGATCAATACGAGCACACCGGTGTAGGGCCCCCTTCGTATATTTCGCGCCACATTATTGACAATCCTAATCGGCCTCGAGCGATGTGGTTAAGGAGCACTCTTTTTTACAACGCGCGTACCGGACTGTGGCTTATCGTGATCGGCTTCTCTTTGGAGCTCGCGGGCGTTTGGGTTCCGACACAACAATTGTAATCGGCAGTTCACTGACGATTTACAGCGCTCGCGAGGCGCTCATAGGCGCTCGCTGAGGCCTAGGAAACGACATCGCCGTAGGTATATGCCGGCGACGACGACCTAGGGTGTGATTATGCCAAATTTCGATGCCATCGCTCGATGTGCCATCAGCAGGTCACGCGAAGCTACGCAAGGCGTATTCCACAGGTGATGAGGCTGAGGGCACCATATGGGCCACCAATCATCCTTACGCTGATGAAAATGCGTCTTCGCCTTATCGCTCATACGCTTCACCTTGCTCGGTCGCTCGCCTCGAAATGCGATCTTCCTAGGCTCAAACATTTGCACCGGCAAATCGCGCAGTCGTCGGTTCGCCTTACCAGCTTCCACAGCGAGAGTGCCAGTGTCGAGGTCGTGTTCAATGCGGTGCGCGCCGAAGCGTAAGCGGTGTTCTCAGGCCACGGCGCGGTTCGGCGCGGGCTCGGAACCGGCAGGGTCCCCTCAAACGTGGAGATCAGCGAATATTCTCGGTGGACCGCGCAAAAAGCAGGAGGCCTGCCCCGAGCCCGGCGAGACCGTCCGCATCTGTCTCGGCGGCCCCGCCAGCCGCGCGCGAATCGATTTATTTCCCCCTGTTCCCTCCGGCACAGCGGTGCCGCGTGGTCGAAGGCAATGTCACGCTAT
>CAVSIA010000018.1:0-103109 GCA_963727575.1 uncultured Alphaproteobacteria bacterium | reverse complement strand
CCGGCAAGACAAAGCAGTCCGCCCGCGATGATTTCTTCTATTACCAGGGCGCGACGCTGTCGGCGGTGCGCTACAAGAACTGGAAGTTCTACTACACGATGGCGAATCCGCTGGCCCGAAGGGTGGCTGGAGCCGTCCACGACGTACAACTTCACGCTGGTCGACAACATCAAGCGCGATCCGTTCGAACAGGCGGTCGGGCCGGACCAGCAGTCCTCGCTGAGCCTCGGCGGCTCGCTCGACTCGCCCAGCACTGCGTTCATCTACGACTGGAACATCCTGCCGATCGGTCAGCAGCTGGCGCTGAAGTTCCTCGAGAGCTACATCGATTATCCACCACTGCAGGCGCCGCCCTCCTACAATCTGGCGCAGGTGATGGCGGAGATCGACGCGCAGAAGCGGGCGCTCAACACCGGTGCCCACCCCAGCGACTGACCTTGCGCACCCGGGGCGCCCGATCAAAGGCGCCCCTTCTATTCGCCGGCTTCAAACCAAAGGAAGACCTCGCATGAAACTCGCGCTCACCGCGCTGACGCTCGCCGTCGCCCTCGGGGCAGGCCCGTCCCGGGCAGACGTCGGCGCCGAACTCGGCGTCCTGACCTGCAAGCTGAAAAACGTCCAGAACGACATCGTCTACACCGACGAGACGTTCGCCTGCGAGTTCAAGCCGAAATCGGGAAAGGCCGAGAGCTACACCGGCCAGATCAAGAGCGTCGGGCTCGACCTGTCGGTCACGAAGGAGATGACGCTCGTCTGGGGCGTGCTCGCGCCGACGGCGCATGCCGGGGCGCCGCAATCGCTCAGGGGAACCTATGTCGGCGGGGACGCGGCGGTGGCGCTTGGCGCCGGCGCCGGCGCGAACGTGCTCGTCGGCGGCGGCGAGAACTCGATCACGCTGCAGCCGATCAGTGTCACCGAAATCGTCGGCAGCGGCGCCTCGATCGGGATCGAGAAGTTCGAGCTCGACTGACACCGACAGATCTCGAGCGAGCGCCTTCGCTCGCTCGCCGGCAACGACAGGGAGGATCGGCAACCATGCTTACGATCAGGCGGCATCTTATGGCGGCAGTGGCGGCGCTCTTCGTTCCGGTCGCCGCGCCATCGATCGCGCAGGAGGCCGCGAAGCCCAACATCCTCGTCATCATGGGCGACGACATCGGCTACTGGAACATCTCCGCCTACAACCGCGGCCAGATGGGCTATCGCACGCCGAACATCGACCGGCTGGCCGAGGAGGGCGGGATCCTCACCGACTATTACGGCCAGCAGTCCTGCACCGCCGGCCGCGCCGCCTTCATCACCGGCCAGAGCCCGATGCGCACGGGGTTGCTGAAGGTCGGCCTGCCCGGCGCGCCGGAGGGGCTGCGGGCCGAGGACCCGACCATCGCCGACCTGCTGAGGCCGCTCGGTTACATGACCGGCCAGTTCGGCAAGAACCACCTCGGCGACCGCAACGAGTTCCTGCCGACGGTGCACGGCTTCGACGAGTTCTTCGGCAACCTCTACCACCTGAACGCCGAGGACGAGCCCGAGCACCCGGACTATCCGAAAGGTACCGAGTTCCGCGAGACCTTCGGACCGCGCGGGGTCATGCGCTGCGCCGCGACGAGCGCGCCCGTGCCGGGCGAGGACCCGCGCTTCGGCGAGCGGGGCAAGCAGAACTGCGAGGACACCGGGCCGCTCGACAAAAAGCGCATGGAGACGGTGGACGAGGAGTTCCTCGATGCCACGCTCGACTTCATCGGCCGGGCGCACGATGCGGGAAAGCCGTTCTTCGCCTGGTTCAACCCCAGCCGCATGCACATCTGGACGCGGCTGAAGCCGGAAGCGCAAGGCGTGACCGGGCTCGGCATCTATCCGGACGGCATGGTCGAGCACGACGGCCATGTCGGCAGGCTGCTCGACAGGCTCGACGAGCTCGGCATCGCCGACGACACGATCGTGATCTACACGACCGACAACGGCGCCGAGACGTTCAGCTGGCCGGACGGCGGCACGACGCCCTACCGTGGCGAGAAGAACACCAACTGGGAGGGCGGCTACCGCGTGCCGGCGCTGATCCGCTGGCCGGGCCAGGTCCCGCCGCGCGCCGAGATCAACGGGATCGTCTCGGCCGAGGACTGGCTGCCGACGCTGGTCGCCGCCGCCGGCGGCGCCGGACATCAAGGCCAAGCTTCTCGAAGGGCATGCCGCCGGCGATGCGACGTACAAGGTCCACATCGACGGCTTCGACCAGCGCGCCCTGCTGGCCGACCCGAATGCCGAAGATCCGCGGCGCGCGTTCTTCTACTGGACCGACGACGGCGACCTCGCCGGGCTGCGCTACGACCAATACAAGGCCGTGTTCATGGAGCAGCAGGCGCACGGCCTCGAGGTCTGGATGCAGCCATTGATCCCGCTGCGGGCGCCGAAGATCTTCAACCTGCGCTCGGACCCGTTCGAGCGCGCCGAGCACGAGGCCGGCGACTATGACCGGTGGTTCGTCGAGCATCTGTTCGTGCTCCTGCCCGCCCAGCGGATCGTCGCAGAGCAACTCGCGACTTTCCGCGAGTTCCCGCCGCGCCAGCGACCCGGCAGCTTCTCGATCGACAAGGTCATGGACATGCTGACCGACCAGAACAGCAACTGACGGGGGTAGACATGTTGCGCCGTTTCCCTCTGACGATTGATCGACGCCGCCTGATCAAGGGTGTCATCGCGATCCTCGCCCTCGCGGCCCCGTTGCCGGCGGCCGCGCAGGACGATCCCCTGCCCTCATGGAATGACGGACCGGCAAAGCAACTGAACCGCCCCGGGTTTACCGGAGGGTGATTTGTTCAACGGTCAGGCGGCGCGGTCGAGGTTGCTGCGGCTGGCGAAGTAGTCCTGCTCGGCCTCGGCAGGCGGGATGTAACCGATGGGCGCGAGCAGACGGCGGTTGTTGTACCAGTCGATCCAGCGCAGCGTCTCCCACTCGACATCACGCATGGTTCGCCAGGGGCGGAGGGGGCTGATGACCTCGGTCTTGAACAGGCCGATGATGCATTCGGCGAGCGCATTATCATAGCTGTCGCCGACGGTCCCGACCGACGGATCGATACCGGCCTCGACGAGCCGCTCGGTGTAGGTGATCGACAGGTATTGCGACCCGCGGTCCGAGTGGTGGATCAAGTTCTTGTTTTTCTGTGCCTTTCTCTGCCAGATCGCCTGGTCGAGGGCGTCGAGGACGAACTGAGTAGACATCGAGGTGGAGACGCGCCAGCCGACGATACGTCGGGCGAACACGTCGATGACGAACGCCACATAGACCGTGCCGGACCAGGTGGGCACGTAGGTGAAGTCGGAGACCCAGAGCTGGTTCGGGCGCACGGCCTTGAACTGGCGGTTGACCTTGTCTTCCGGGCAGGGTCGCGCCGCGTCGGGGTTGGTGGTGATGATCCGGCGCCCCCGGACGACCCCCTTGATTCCCATGCCCTTCATCAGCCGCTCCACAGTGCACCGCGCCACGTCGAAACCCTCCCGGCGCAGCGCATGCCAGATTTTCCGGGCGCCGTAGAGCTCGCGGTTCTCCTCCCAGACCCGCACGATCTCGATGCGCAGGGCCGCGTCGGACCTCGAGCGGGCCGAGGCGCGGTCGGGCACGCGCTGGTGATACGTCGACGGAGCGATCGGCAGCACGCGGCAGATCGGCTCGACCCCGAACACCCCACGGTGTTCTTCAATGAAGTCCGTCATTTGCGAAACGGGCGGTCGAGCTCCGCCTGGGCAAAATACGCGTTCGCCATTGTCGCTCGGACCAATGGCGCGCCAATGGCTCACCCTTCTTCAGGATCTCGTTCGCCTGCCGCAGTTCGCGGTTCTCGCGCTCGAGCTCCCGGATCCGCGCCTTCTCGGCGCTGGTCTGACCAGGCCGGTCGCCCGCGTCGCGCTGCGCCTGACGTGCCCAGACGCGCAGGCTGTCGGGCGAGCACCCGAGCTTCTCGGCAAGCGCCCGCAGCGCGGCGACTTGGCTGTGTCCCTGGTGGTGGTGTAGGAGGCCGCGCGCGGAGCCCCCGGCGTAGCGCAGCACGCGGCCGGCGGTGACGCTGGCGGCCACCGTCGATCTTCGGAAAAGGTCCGGGTTGCGACACCTGGAGCCGAGAACGGAGATGACGATGACCGATGAGAGAATGGCGCTGATCGAGCTGGTTGAGAAGCAGGCCGATAGCGACCTCGTGCGCGAGATGCTGGCGTTTGCGGCCGAGCGGATCATGGAGCTGGAGGTCGAGGCGCGCACGGGCGCCGCGAAGGGCGCGCGTTCGCCTCTGCGCGAGGCCCAGCGGAACGGATACCGCGACCGCGATTGGGACACCCGCGCCGGACGGATCGCACTCGAGATCCCGAAACTGCGTAAGGGCAGCTACTTCCCGAGCTTCCTCGAACCGCGGCGGACGGCCGAGAAGGCGCTCGTGGCCGTCATTCAAGAAGCCTGCGTCCACGGCATCTCGACCCGGTCCGTGGACGACCTAGTCAAGGCCATGGGCGCGGGCGGCATGTCCAAAAGCCAGGTCAGCCGGCTCTGCGTCGAGATCGACGAGCGCGTGAACGCCTTCCTCTCCCGGCCCCTGGAGGGAGCCTGGCCCTACCTCTGGCTCGATGCGACCTACCTCAAGGTCCGCGAGGGCGGTCGGATCGTCAGCCGGGCCGTGATAATCGCTGTCGCGGTGAATGAGGATGGCAAGCGCGAGGTGCTGGGCGTCGCAACGGGCCCTTCAGAAGCCGAGACGTTCTGGACCGAGTTCCTGCGCTCCCTCGCCGATCGTGGCCTGCGCGGCGTGAAGCTGGTGATCGCCGACGATCACAAGGGCCTGCGGGCGGCAGCTCGCCGGGTGTTCAACGCCACGCATCAGAGGTGCCGGATTCATTGGCTCCGGAACGCACTGGCCCATGCTCCAGCCAAGCAGCGCACGGCTGTTGCGGCGATGTTGAAGACAATCTTCGCACAGGAGACGAAGGCCGAAGCCGAGGCTCAATGGGACACCGTGGCCGACGCGCTGCGCGAGAAGAACGAGAAGCTCGGCCCGCTCATGGACGCCTCCCGCGACGATGTCCTGGCCTACATGAACTTCCCTCGCGAGCATTGGGCGCAGATCGCCTCGACGAACCCACTCGAACGGGTCAACCGCGAGGTCAAGCGCCGGTCAGACGTCATCGGCATCTTCCCCAACGACGAGGCCATCATCCGGCTTGTCGGTGCGCTGATGCTGGAGACCAACGCCGAATGGGCCGTGGCGCGGCGCTACATGAGCCTTGAAACGCTCGCCCGCGTCACCGACAATCCGACACTCAGGCTGCCCGCCGTGGCGTCCTGATCAGGCTCGGACCTTTCCGTAGGCCGGCGCTTCTACACCACGCCCCGGGACATGATCGGAGCCTGCCATTCTCGGACGGCGGCTCGGCGTCTGGCGCGGATCGTCCGGCTGCCGATCCGGGCCCGCCACCCGGCACCTCCGGAGGGGAACATCCGCGCGCACCCAATGGAACCTGAATTCTCCCGAGGAGTTTCAGGCACATATGACCAAGTGCGATTGGACGCGCTCTCATGGCTCTACAGGGTCGGCACGGCCGCTCTCCTCAGGAAGATGCGTTCGCGGAATACATCCAGAGTGATGCCTTTCCATGCCTGGGCGCCAAATCTGTGGTCGCGCGGCGGCGTCTCGGGCACTTCGTGGCAGACGATCTGACTTCCGGTCGAGACGACGCCAAAATCGCGTCGGCGATCTCTCAGTTCGCGATGAGGTCGCATCCGGACGAAACGTTCGTCAGCTTCGCCGTTTTCTTTCCTGGAACGGCCCGCATCGATGAACAGCAATTCGAGAAGGCGCTGTGGAGCCGCCTTCAGGGCATGCACGACAATGATATCCACGGCTGGGATCCGGCTGTGAGCAGCAATCCCGCATCGGAACATTTCGCGATGAGTGTCGGCGGCCATGCTTTCTACGTCGTCGGAATGCATCCGTTGGCCAGCCGTGCAGCGCGAAGATCGCCCTGTCCCGCTCTGATATTCAATCTGCACCGTCAGTTCGATGCGCTGCGCGCCGACGGGACGTACGAAAAGATGCGCCGGCTGATCATCGAGCGCGATATCGCCGCGAACGGATCGGCAAATCCGATGCTAGCTCGGCACGGCGAGAGCTCCGCAGCGAGGCAGTACAGCGGCCGGCTCGTCGACGCCGATTGGCGCTGTCCTTTTCACCCGCATCAGCGTTGAGCGTGCATGATGACGCTAGCTGCCGAGCCGGTCGCCGCGTTCGAGCTCGCTGCTCCCGGCATGTGTCCCGTGTCCATCTCATCGCCGCGACTTGTCGATGCTACGCACCTGCGCACCCATGCGATGGCCGTTCGATCGACATCTGGAAGGCTTGGACGCTCGGCGAAGTGTGACACCGCGACCGACCTTGTGGCGCCGGCGGACCCTCCGGCGGGTCGGCCGGACGAAGCCCATTGCGCGCCAAGTCGACACGAGTGCCGGCCATGACGGACATGCTCTGCCACGCCGATGAGCCGGCGGAGGCTTTCGCGTCGGAACGGGCGACCCGCCATGCGTGGTCGTTCTCGACGCGCGGCATGATGGAGCACATTCCGAAATGGCTGGATCTGATCCCGATGATCATCCAGTGGCTGTGGCTCGGCCTGAAATATGGCAGCATCGGGCTGCCCTCCTCGGCCAATCCGCGTATCACCTCCGGGGGCATGGTCGGCGAGGGGAAGCTCGAGTATTTCGACATAATGGGCCCGCTCGCGCGGTCGATGACGGCGGCATCGATCGCGGTGACTGCCGACGGCATGTTCTCGCTGGACGAGACATGCCTGATGATGCAGGCGGCGGGCCTCTGCTTCCCGATTGTCGCCAAGCCGAATATCGGGTGGTGCGGATACGGGGTGCGGCTGGTCTCCTCGCCCGCCGAGCTCGGCCACTATGCGGCGCGCTATCCCTCGGGCGAGACCTTCCTGCTCCAGCGCTACATCCCGGACGAGGGCGAAGCGGGCATATTCTACATGCGCGATCCCGACGAGGCACGCGGCTCCATCATCGGGATGCTGCTGCGCCATTACCCGCGGGTCGTCGGCGACGGCCGCCGCACGATCGCCGAGATCATCGCCGCCGACCCGCGGCTGAGCCGAATGCTGCGCGACGGTCTGCACCAGCCGAGCTTCGAGCCCGACCGCGTCCCGCTGCCCGGCGAGAGCGTCAGGCTGGCCCTGATCGGCTCGGCGCGCGCCGGCGGGCTGTACCTCGACGGAACCGAGCACGCGACCGAGCAACTGATCAGCACGGTGGATGCCGTGGCACGGGACATGGCCGACTTCCATGTCGGCCGGTTCGACGTCCGATACCGGAGTCTCGAGGATCTGAAGTGCGGCGACTTCACCATCATGGAGGTCAATGGCTCGGGATCCGAGGTGGTGCATGCCTGGGATCCGAAATACACTGTCCCGCAGGTCTACGGGATGGTGTTCGCCAAGCAGCGGCGCCTGTTCGCGCTCGCCGACAAGCAGCGCCGCAGAGGTCATCGGCCGATCGCGCTCGGCGCCCTGGCGCGCCTGCACCTGCGGCAGCAGCGGCTGATGAGCGCCTATCCGCGCTCGAACTGACCCATGCTGGGGGTGGCCATGCGCAAGCCAGTGCAATGGGCGCGGTGCCGCATCCTGCCGCTCGTCTCCATGGTGCTGCTGTGTCTGGCGGTGGTCGCGGTCGTTCACCTGGGGCTGCTCGTCAGCCCCGATCAGATCATGGGCCGCATCACGGAGATCTCCGCGGCGCGGCTCTGCCTGGCGTTGGTCGCCGCGCTCTCCAGCTATTGCGCGCTGATCGGCTATGATGGGGTGGCGCTGCAGATGCTCGGCAAGAAGGTGCCGGCTGCCACCGTCGCGCTCGGCGCCTTCTCGGGGCATGCCTTCCACAATGTGATCGGCTGCGGCCCGCTGTCGGGCGGCGCGGTGCGATATCGGCTCTACTCGGCACACGGGGTGACCCTTCTCGATGTCGCGGCCATTTCGGCAATTACGGCGGCGGCCTCCGGCATCGGGCTTACGCTGATCTGCCTGCTCCTCCTGGCGCTCTCTCCAGGCGCCATCGCCGGCTACCTCTCCGCCTCGCCCGCGACGGTCTCGAGCATCGCGGCGACCGCGCTCTTCGTTGTATGTCTGATCCTCATTGTGCTTTCGTCGCGAACGCACTGTCTGACCAAGCGCTTTCGTTTGCGGGTGCCGAAACCGGCTGTCGTCGCCGGGATCGCCCTTGTCGTCCTAACCGAGACGGGATTCGAAGCAGCGACGCTCTATTTGCTGATAGGCAGCGATACGGTTCCGTTCGGCGCCTTCCTGGCGGTCTTCTTCGCCGCGACCTCCGCCGGACTGCTCAGCCATGTGCCAGGCGGCATCGGCGTCTTCGAGGCCGTGATCATGGCCGGATTGGCACCGTCGGTCGAGCTCACCGACGTGACCGCGGCGCTCGTTATCTACCGAATGGTCTACTATCTCATCCCATTTTCGGCAGCCGCGCTGCTGCTCGGAGGGCGCGAATTTCTCGGATGGGTGCACGCTCTACGGACGTGATCGACAAGAGCCTCGTTTGCGTGCGGTGGTCCTCTGCCCGGGTGACGCCGGTGGCGTAGTTCGTGCGTGTCGGCTGCAAGCGCCGCCGGACACCCCTGAAAAGACCCTGCGACTTGAGGCGTCTGCCCTGCACTCCATCGCCCGGCGCTTGTGCGCTGTCAGAGACCAGACGATGCCTTCCCGCGGGCCGAGGCCTCTCGGTCGATGTCGCAGCTGTTGATAAGGTCGGGCTTCGCCCCGCAAACTCATATTCATTGCAGCCTCGTCGTCAGCGAAACGGAGCGAGTTGGTCCGCACCTGGTTGGGTTCGGGCCGCGAGGCGCAGGGCTCCGCGGGCAAAGCGTCATCGGCCGAGCGGAACCCTGCGCTTGGCGCCGGGGTCCGCTATCCTGCCTGCACGAACTCCTGGTCGCGGCCGGACAGGGTCAGCCAGGCCACGACCGCGGCGATCACGGCGAGAAAGCCGGCGCTGGTGACGATCGTGCCGAAGCCGAGCCCGCCATAGTCCGCCGGCTGGGACAAGAGGTCGCCGAAGGACGCGCCGAGCGGTCGGGTGAAGATGTAGACCAGCCAGAAGGCCAGGATGCCGTCGAGGCCGAGAAGGAAATAGCCTATGGCGAGCGACAGGATGATCGCGCCGAACAGGATGCCGGTCGGCAGGTAGCCGAGCCCGAACTCTTCGGCGACGAGATCGCCCGCCGCCGTGCCGAGCGCGAAGGTGAAGAGGATCGCGAGCCAGTAGAACGCCTCGCGGCGCGTCGTGACGATGGTGTGGATCGACAGCGTCCCCTCGGCCCTGAACCAGACCCAGAACGTCAGCGCCAGTGCCACGGTGAAGGCCGCGGTGCAGGTCACCAGGCCGACGCCGAGATTGTCGACGAGGTTGTCGGTGACGAGCGTGCCGACGATCGAGATCAGGACGACGGTCATCCAGTACGTCCAGGGCACGTAGCGCCTGCGCGAGAACTGCAGCACCAGCGCGGCGACCAGAACGACGGTCATGATCAGCGAGGTCGTGGCGAGGCCGAGCCCCAAGTTGACCGCGAGGTAGTCCGCCGCCGTCTCTCCCATGGTCACCGCCATCAGCTTGATCAGCCAGAACTCCGGCGTGACGTTCGGCACGCGGTTCGGGCGCGGCTCCGATCGGGTGTCTTCGACCGTCGCCAGGGCGTGGGTGTTCATTGCTGTCTCCGGGCTTGGGGTTACTGGCGGGCCAGCGCGAGCGCCTGCGCGGCGAAGGCGTCGGCGCGCCCGTCGTCGTCGGCGTTGCAGCGCTCCGTCGCCTTGGCCTGCAGATCGGCCGCCTTGGCCTGCATCTTGGCTGAGAGAGAGCCGTCCTGAAGGGTCGAGCGAAGCTCGGCCAGCATCGACTCGCATGGGATCGGGTGACCGTTCGCGTCGGTGACGGCGATGCCGGCGACGCGCTCGACGCCTCCCGACGAGCCGCCGGCGCCGGCTGGATCAGCCAGGACGGCGGACAACGCGGCCAATGCCTGCTTCGCCTCCGCAGCATCGGGGGTGCGGGCGCGCAGTGCGGCGAAGGTTGCATCCGCCGCCGCGTCGACATTGCCCCAGGCGGCGGGCGCCTCGGGACGCATCGTCGCCTCGGTGTCGTCCCATTTCGTCTCGAAATCGGTAATCCGGGTTTCGGCGGCTGCGAGGTCGTCGGAGCCGACGAGATCGCGGGTGTCTGCCACGATGGCCTCGTAGGCGGACAGGTCACCGAGAGACCCGGACGAGGCCGAAGCGGCGGTTGTGCCCGCGCCACTGGGCAGCAGCCAGGTCTCGACGGCCGTGAAGCCGGCGACCGGCAGCGCGATCAGGATCGCCGCGAGAAAAAACTGCTTCATCTGGAACCTCCATGCTCAGACGAGCGAGCCATCTGGAGCGCTTCCTGTACGCGCGGCTGGCGGGCGCTATACGGTTCCGCAACCGTCGGCTCCGGACCGCCTTGCGCCGGGCGGTCGGGCGCCGCAGGTCGGGCGTGCTGCGCCCTCACGGCGGCCCGGCCCGCGTCGGTCCCGCGTCCCGGTCGGAGCAGATTGGGAATCGGTAATCGGCAGGGCAGGATCCGGCGATCCGGCGGCGCCAGATCGGTGGCAGTCGGGCGCCGATCCAATGGCGCCGGCACAGACGAGACCAAGGAGACGGGAATGAAAGTCAGGAACACCCTCTGCGCCGCGACGGCGTGCCTCGCCGTGGTGGGCGCCGGCGGTGCGGCGCTGGCCGAGAGCGACAGCGGAGAACAGGCCAGCGAGGCGAAGCTGGCGCTTTCGGCGCCGCACTCGCTGCTCGACGCGGTGAAAACGGCCGAGCAGGCCGCCCAGGGACGCGCCGTCGAGGCGTCGATCGAGGGCGACAACGGCCGG
Source organism: uncultured Alphaproteobacteria bacterium (assembly GCA_963727575.1). GTDB lineage: Bacteria > Pseudomonadota > Alphaproteobacteria > Rhizobiales > Rhodomicrobiaceae > JAHQVI01. The sequence continues at coordinate 92,163 of CAVSIA010000018.1, read as the reverse complement.
ACCCTCTACGTCGTCAGCACCCTTGCATCCGGCGAGGTCACGAACGTCGCCGTCGATCCGCAGTCGGGCAGCGTGACCGCGACGGAGCAGCCGGGCTTCCTCGCGCGGCTGATGGACGACCCGGAGGGCGGCGACGGGGCGAAGGTCGCGCTGGCCGACGCGATCACCGCCGCGGAAAGCGCCGCCGACGGCAAGGCCATGGAGGCCGATTTCGAGGACGACACGGACGAGGCGATCCAGGGTGCCTCAGGCCCGGTCTGGGCGGTGCTGGTCGCCGGTCAGGACGGCGACCGCACGATGGTCGCGGTCGACGCCCAGACCGGCAAAGTCGTTGCCAGCGGGCACCCCGCCGACGAGGATGACGACTGACAGACATGCGGCCCGGCGGACCACCGCCGGGCCACGCCTGCCGGCGAGCGCCACCGGGGGAGCGCGCGTGAAGCTGCTGCTGATCGAGGATGACGAGCGGACGGCCGATTACATCGTGGCTGGTCTGACCGAGACCGGGCACCTGGTCGACCGGCTGTCGAACGGGCGCGACGGGCTGATCCAGGCGACCGTCGGCGGCTATGACATCCTCATCGTCGACCGGATGCTGCCCGGGCTCGACGGGCTGTCGCTGGTCCGCACGCTGCGCGGCGCCAAGGTGCGCACGCCAGTGCTGTTCCTGACGGCGCTCGGCGGTGTCGACGACCGGGTCGAGGGGCTGAATGCCGGCGCCGACGACTATCTCGTCAAGCCCTTCGCCTTCACCGAGCTCTCGGCCCGGCTCGCGGCGCTGGCGCGCCGCCCGCACATGCAGGACGAGCCGACCGTGCTGAAGGTCGCGGATCTCGAGATGGACCTGATCCGGCGGCGGGTCACCCGCGCCGGCCGGCCGCTCGACCTGCAGCCACGCGAGTTCCGCCTGCTCGAGCACCTGATGCGCACGGCCGGGCGGGTGCAGACCCGGACGATGCTGCTCGAGGCCGTCTGGGACATCCATTTCGACCCGCAGACCAACGTCGTCGAGAGCCATGTCAGCCGCCTGCGCGCCAAGGTCGACAAGCCGTTCGGCGCCGAGTTGATCCGGACGGTGCGCGGCGCCGGCTACACGCTGCGGGTGGGCGAGTGACGCCAGCCGGCCGGCGTCGGCTGACGGCCTTCGCACGCTCGGGAGTCGTCCGGCTCGGCGGTCTGCTGACCCTGGTGTTCCTGGCGGCGAACGTCGCCGCCTTCCTCGCCGCCTATGTGCTCTCGATGCGCGAGATGGAGCATCGTCTCCGCGCCGGGCTGCTGGAGGAGCTCGCGGCGCTCGAGACGATCGCCGCGGCCGGCGGCGGGCAGGCCCTCGAGGCCGAGGTGCGCGCCCGGGCTGCAGCCGCACGCTTCGAGGGGCCGGTCTACGTTCTCTGGCCAGCCGCCGAGGGCGGACCCGCCGTGGGCAATGCCAGCCTGGCCGCGCCCTTCGCCGGCTGGCGGCCGCTCGACGAGCAGGCGGTTCGGCCCCTGCCGCCCCTGCAGGCCGCCGACAGCTATCTCGCGCTCGGTGCGGAGCTGGCGGGGCGGCCGCTCGTGCTGGCCCGCAGCACCGAGGCGCGCGACGAGGTCGTCGAGATCTTCTCGCAGGCGCTGTTGGCCGGTCTCGGCGCCTCGGCCCTGCTGGCGATCGCCGGGATGCTGTGGTTCCTCGGGCGGACCGAGGCGCGGATCGCCGCCATCGGCGCAACGCTCGATGCCGTCGCCGGCGGCGATCTCGAGTGCCGGGTGCCCGTCGGCACTCGACACGACGACATCGGCCGCATCGCCCAAGCCATAAACGCCATGCTCGACCGGCTTTCCGAGAACGTCGCCAGCCTGCGCCAGGTCTCGGCCGACATCGCGCACGACCTGCGGACACCGCTGACCCGGCTGCGGGCCACGCTGGACCGGCTGCAGGACGGGCCGGATGTCGAGGTCCTCGACGATGCGCGCGCGCAGATCGACGCGATCAACGCCTGCTTCCAGGCGTTGCTCCGCATCGCGCAGATCGAGGGCGGCTCGCCGCGCGCCCGGTTCCGGGAGGTTGATCTGGCCGAGCTCTGCGCGACTGTGGCCGAGTTGTTCCAGCCCACCGCTGAGGACCAGGGCCGCGCGTTCCGCGTCGAAATCCCGGACGGCGACCCGCCGCTGGTGGAGGGCGACCGCGACCTGCTCGCGCAGATGCTCTCGAACCAAAGGTGCAGAAGCCGAACGGCCCGGTGCTCACGACCCAGCTCTATATCCCTGGCGAGCCACGCAACCGGCGCGACGGACTGTTCGACGAAAGGCTGCTGCTGATCGTTAACGATGCGGCGGACGGCAAATTCGGGCGGTTCGATTTCGTACTCTGACCGGGCAGGTATCAGGCGATAACCAGCTCGAACACTTCCACCTCGCGCTTCTCCAGAAGCGGGATGATCTCGCCTTGGATGATCGCCTTGAAATGCGGCGTCTCGCGATGCGCCGTGAGCGCGCCCTCGTCGACATAATGCTCGTAGATCATCACGAGATAGTTAGTCTCCCGAGAGCGCGACACCTGATAGAACCGGCATCCCGGCTCGTCGCGCTCGACAAGCGTTTCATGCGGGCAAGCCCGTCGAGCATCTGGTCGACATTGCCGGGTTTGACGTGGTATCGCGCGACCAGAACGATCATGGTGCTTCCTCCTTATGCTCACTATAATCTCAGAAGAAACAGGTCGCTCCCGCAGCGCCGGTTTGTCGAGGGAATAATACGCTGCCGGAATTTTCACAGCCCACGGTCACGCGCACGTTCGTGCTGACCCTCCTGGCCATGCTCGCATTCGCCGCCAATTCCATCCTGTGCAGGCTCGCGCTGCAGCCGCGGCTGATCGATCCCGCCACCTTTACCACCGTGCGGGCGGCATCGGGCGCCGCCATGCTGGCGCTTGCCGTCTTCGCGCGCGGCCGGCGCGTCGATTTCAGCGCCACCGACTGGCGATCGCCCGCCGCGCTGCTGGCGTACATCGTCTTCTTCTCCTTTGCCTACCGGTCGCTCAGCGCCGGCACCGGCGCGCTCATCCTGTTCGGCGCGGTCCAGGTGACGATGTTCGTCGCCGGTCTGCGCGGGGGCGAGCGGTTTTCGCTGATCTCCTGGACCGGGCTGACCATGGCGGTGGCCGGGCTGATCTATCTGGTGTCGCCCGGCGTGACCGCGCCCGATCCGCTCGGTGCGGCGATGATGATCGTCTCGGGCGTCGCCTGGGGCTTCTATTCGCTGCTCGGCAGGGGCGTTGCCGACCCGCTGAACGTCGCGGCGCGGAACTTCATCTATCTCGTCCCGCCGGTGCTGCTGGTGAGCCTTGCTTTCCACAGCCAATACCACGCGTCGCCCCACGGCGTTGCGCTCGCGATCACCTCGGGCGCGATTACGTCGGGCATCGGTTATGTGATCTGGTATGCCGCGCTGCCGGGCCTGACGGCGGTGCGCGCGGCGACCGTCCAGCTCGCCGTCCCCGCGATTGCGGCATTCGGCGGCATCGTCCTGCTGGCCGAACCGGTGAGCCCGCGGCTGCTGGTGGCGTCGGTCGTCACCCTTGGCGGTGTCGCCATCGTGCTGGCACAGCGCAGCTTGAGAGCCCAGCGCTCCTGAAGGCGACGCAGAGGACAACAACTGAAACCGTGCGGCACGTCTATCGTGAAGCCGTATGGTCCGAGTGTGCAGGCAAAATCAGGTGCAGCGGTAGATCGCGCCGGGGCTGCGCTTGCGGCGGCGCGTGGCGCGCAAGGCGGCTTTCACCAGAATGGCGAGTCCGCGCTCCTTCAACCCGGACGGTTCGCCGAGGCCCATCCGCGCAAGCGCCGACCGCTCGTTCTCGCTCGCGCCTTAGAACGGCCGATGTGCCGTGACCAGCGCGACGATCTTGCTCCAGGCCGGCGCGATGTCGCGCAGTTGGCCGAGCGCACGCGCCAGCTCCATCTCGACGGGTGTCATCTGCGTGCCGAGCGGATATTCGACCAGCAGCCGCGTCTCGAATGCCGGCTCCAGCAGCGCCTCGATGCGCTCGGGACGGTTTTCGCGGCAGCCCGGTGGCACCTCGAAGCGCGCTTCGATCTTGCCCGCCTTCTTAGCTGCCGCCAGAAGCTCGGCCTGGAAACGACTGTCGGCGAGGTTGAGCATGGCGGCGATGCAGTCGCGGTCCGCCAGGCCGCGCAAATCGGCAAGGCCATAATTCCGTGACGATCATATCCCGCAAATGGCGCGGCACGGTCTGCGCCCCGTAGGACCAGCGGATGTTCGATTGCGCGCGGCCGCCGTAATTGCGCGTCGCCTTCACCTCGATGATCGCCCGCGCGTCTTCCAGCTCAAGTGCCTGGGCGATGAAATTGTACTGTCCGCCAACCCCGCTGACGACGCGGCCGTCCTCGAGCTGGTCGGAGACGAGCGCGCCCATCAGCGTTGCCATCATCGCGCTGTTGACGAAGCGGCTATGGCGCCGCTGGGCCCGGCGCAGCGCTTCGCCGCCATAGAGCTGGTTGATGAACGAGATCGAGGTCATGCGCAGCGCGGCGCGCTCCTCTTCGTCGAGCTGCCGCAGCGCGTCGTAGAAGCCGGCCGAGCCGACGAAGAAGCCGGCATGGAGCACGACGCCCTTGGCCAGATCCTCCGGGCTGATGCGGCCCTGATCGGCGCGGCGCCTGTGCCTCGATGCTATCGAAGACGCGGCGCTTCAGGATGCCGGCGCGGTAGAGTTCGAGAAATCCGTCGACGAACATTTCGCTGGCGCCGTACAGCCCCTTGTCGAACGGCTCCAGCTCCAGCGTCAGATGCGGGCAGTTCCGCCCAACGCCGAGACAGGCGACCAGCTCGCGGAACTCGGCGTTGCGCTGATGACGGAGCTTGAGGATGTGAGCGAGCGCGTCGCCGAAGGCGCCGATGCCGAGTTGGATGGTGCCGCCATCCTTGACCGTGGTCGCGACATGAAGCGCGGCGGCATAGTCCGCAGCGGAGACCGGCTGCTTGGGCGGCGCAAACAGTGGGAATTCGTAGTCGGGTGCGTCGAGCACATGGTCGAAGGCCGATGCGGGAAACTCCGCCTCGCCGCGCATATAGGGCAGAGCGCGGTTCGCCTGGCCCGTGATAACGATCTTCTGCCCGGCCTCGCGCCGCCGCAGCAGCTCCGGCAGCACGTCGAGCGTTACATCGGTGTTGCTGGACAGGCTGTAGGTCGGCCCACCGTGCGGGTCGGGTGCAAGAAGCTGGGCGATGACATTGACGCCGAGGCCGAGGAGATGGCGGGCGACATGGGTGTAGTTGAGGCTGACATAATCCTGCTGGGCCGAGGGTGAGGACAGCATCGCGCCGGCCTGCAGAAAGAATTCATGCACTCTTATATTGTCCGGCAGGGCGCTCCGGCGCTGGGCGAGCGCATAATCGAGGTCTGGATAGCCGCCGAACAGGCGCTCGACAAGCGGGCCGGCGAAGCGCTTTGCCAGCGCGTTGCCGCCGGACGGCTTCATCAGCGTCAGGCCGGTGAAGATCGTCAGCCGGATGCTGCGGTCGGCGGCGGCGCGGCGATACAGCTCGTTGGCGATGTGATTGGCCTTGCCGATGCCGATCGGCAGGCCGAGCACGATGTTCGGCCCGGCTTCCGCGAGGATGGCATCGACGCAGCGCACGACATCGGTATGTATCAAAGCCATGAAAGGACCTGGACGGTGGGCGAAGCAGCGGGAACGGCGCATGGCGGGCGCGGCAGTCCGGGCGTTAACAATCCGGCCCGGCGGCGGTTCCGCCTGTCGTCCCCCCGTGTCCAATCTCTACCCGACAAAAGATGTGCGTTCGCTTAAAAGCGGCGTTCGGATGCCGAGGCACATCTTTTTTGAACGATCCCGGGATTAAACTGCCGGACGCTTCGTATACAGGTCATGACACAGACAGGATCCCGCTTCGACGTGATCGCGCAGCTTCCGGCGCTCAGGCGCTACGGGCTCGTGCTCACGCGCGATGCGGCGGAAGCGGAGGATCTGGTCCACGAGGCGCTGCTGCGCGCCTATGAGAAGCGCGGCGCCTACCGCCCCGGCAGCCCCTTGCGCCCCTGGCTGCTCTCGATCCTCCACAATTGCTTCATCGACCGCGCCCGCAGACGGCGGACGGAAAAGACCGTGCTGGCGATCGCCTCCCAGCTCGCCGCCGCGCACGAGCCGCCGCCGCAGGAGCACAGCATCCGCCTCGCCCAGCTTCGCCAGAGCGTCATGGCGCTGCCGGAGGAACAGCGCGCCGCGCTGCATCTCGTGGCCATCGAGGGGCTGTCCTATCAGGACGCCGCTTCGACGCTCGGCATTCCGACAGGCACGCTGATGTCGCGGCTCGGCCGCGCCCGCGCCGCCTTGCGGGCGCTTGAGGAAGGCGCCGCCCCCACAGCGTTGCAGGCTCCGAGGCTCAAGATTGTTGGAGGAAAAGACGATGCATCCGACTGATCCGATCGGCGAGGACGATCTCCACGCCTATATCGACGACCAGCTTACGCCGGAGCGCCGCATCGCGGTGGAGGACCATCTGGCCCAGCGGCCCGAGCTGGCGGCCCGGCTGATGGCCGATCTGCGCAGCCGCGACGAGCTGAGGCTGGCCATGGCCGAAGCGGTGCCGCTCGCCAGGCCCGAAACGCAGGAGGCGGCCCGGCGGCTGGAGCGCGGCCTTTCCCGCGACGTCTATTTCGCCCGCGCCCGGCGTATCGCCGCGGTCGCCGTTCTCCTTGCGGCCGGCTGGTTCGCCCATGTCGAGTTCCTGTCGATGGGCAGTTGGAGCGGCGCCACCGCCTCGGCCATGCCCGCTTATGTCGGCGAGGCAGCCCGCGCCCACCGGACCGCACTGCTGCGCGCCTCGATGCATTCGCAGGCCATGCAGACGGATTACGACCGCAAGGAGATCCAGGCGGCGACCGCGATCAGTATGCCGGTGCTGCCCGAGGACTGGCATGTCCGCGACGTGCAGATCTTCCCCTCATCCGGCGGCCCGGCGGTGGAGGTTGCCCTCGATACCGACGCGCTTGGCACGCTTTCGCTGTTCGCTGTCCGGCCGGGGCGCTTCGATGTGAAACCGGCGACGGTGACGTCGAGCCGCGATGTCACAGCCGTCTACTGGCAGATCGGCGATGCCGCCTACACGCTGGTCGGCACGGCGGACGGCGCGGCGCTCAACACGGCCGCCGCCCGGCTGGCATCTTCGCTTTACTGAGTTCAACCCTTAAGGAGCCTCTCATGAGTACGCCCAATCCCGGCTTCGGCTGGCAGACCGCGACGGGGCACACCGAAGCGGTCCTGTTCGACGAGGGCCTTCGCCAGCACATGCTGCGCATCTACAACTACATGGCGCTCGGTCTGGTCGTTACCGGCGTCGTCGCCTTCGTCGTCGGCAACACGCCGGCGCTCTACGTGCCGATCTTTTCCTCGCCGCTGAAATGGGTGGTGATGCTGGCGCCGCTCGCCTTCGTGCTGTTCTTCTCGTTCCGCATGGACGCGATCTCCGCCTCGACGGCGCAGACGTTGTTCTGGGCGTTCTGCGCGGTGATGGGGCTGTCCATGGCCTCGGTCTTCCTGGTCTTCACCGGGGCCAGCATCGCCCGCACCTTCTTCATCGCCGGGGCCATGTTCGGCGGCATGAGCCTTTACGGCTATACGACCAAGCGCGACCTGTCGAAATTCGGCTCGCTCCTGATCATGGGCCTGATCGGCGTCGTCATCGCCAGCGTCGTCAACCTGTTCCTGGCGTCCTCGGCGCTGCAATTCGCCGTGTCCGTGATCGGGATTTTCGTCTTTGTCGGCCTGACCGCATGGGACACGCAGCGCATCAAGGAGGAATATGCGGAGACATGCCGGCGGCGAAGCGCTGCAAAAGATGGCCGTGTTCGGCGCGTTCTCGCTCTATCTGAATTTCGTCAACATCTTCTCGCTGCTGCTCAACCTGACCGGCGAGCGGGAGTAACCAGGCGCTCAAAGCGCGAGGCTGATACCACCAGTCTCTCTCACGGGAGGGGGCGAGGAGCACTTCCTCGCCCTCTTCTCGTTTCTCGGCAATGATAGAGCGGCGGCGGAGCGTCGTGCGGTCGGCGGGAACGCATCCGCGGGCGGCGTGTTGCCTGCCAGGCGGGCCACCGCGGCCAATGAGATGGGACGAATGTCATGCCGAAGCCGTTTGTCGACGACAACGCCGCATTCGAAGCGTGGCTTGCCAGACGATGCAGCGTCGTCGCCGCCGATCTCGACTACAAGCACGAGCGCATGCGGCGCGATGCCTTCACCTTCCTGCGTGCCACCTATTTCCGCTGGGCCAAGACCATCGAAACCGTCTGCCCGGACCTCGCCGATGCACCGACCGTGCTCGCGGTCGGCGATCTGCATCTGGAGAATTACGGCACCTGGCGGGACGCCGAAGGGCGGCTGGTCTGGGGCGTCAACGATTTCGACGAGGCCGCGGTCATGCCCTATGCCTTCGACCTCGTCAGGCTGGCGGCCAGCGTCCGGCTGACCAAGACCGTCACCGAGAAGGCGGGCCGGCTGGCGCCGTTTGCCGCGGTCGCCGATGGCGATGCCGTCGCGGCCATTCTCGACGGCTACCGGCGCGGATTGGCGCAGCCGCGGCCGACCTTGCTCGACGAGCAGGAGACGTGGCTGCGTCCTTACGTGGCCTGCTCCGACAAGCAGCGGCGCAAATTCTGGGAGGAGGACATCGGCGAGTTGCCGGACGCCGACCCGGAGCCGCCCGGCCGCATCGTCGCCGGGCTGCGCGCGGTCATGCCGAAAGGCGCGGCCATCGAGCGTCTGGCGCTGCGGCCGAAGCAGGGCGGGGGCAGCCTCGGGCGGCCGCGCTTCGTCGCGGTGGCGTCTTGGAATGGCGGCCGGATCGCCCGCGAGGCGAAAGCGCTGGTGCCGTCCGCCTGGGACTGGGCGCATCGCAAGGGCAATGCGGACCCGCGGTTCGCGGATCTGGCCAATGGCGCCTATCGCTCGCCCGATCCCTGGCTGCGCGTCGATCACGGATTTCTGTTCCGGCGCATCGCGGCGAACTCGCGGAAAGTCAATCTCGGCAAGAACCGTGACGCCGAGGCCGACGTGTCCGACGCGGAGGCCGCAGCCAGACTGCTCGCCGCGATGGGCTTCGATCTCGGGGCGATCCATGCGGCCAAGGCGCGTAAGGCGGCCAAGGTTGCGGAGGATCTCGCCGGCAGGGCAGACGGCTGGCTCGAAGCCGCCACGGCCAAGGCATCGGAGCAGGTGCTCGCCGATTACGGTGCATGGTGCGCGGCAGGCTGAGAGTTCCCTCCGCGCAGTTAGGCGAGGAAGCCCGCGCAGACCGGCATCAGGGACGGTTCCACCTCATTCGGCTGTTGTCTCACGCGGACCCCTTCGCCAGACCGGCGGCGACGAAATCGTAGAGGGCCTGCGCCGCCGGCGGCAGTTCCCGCCCGGCAATGGTGATCAATGCATAGGGCTGCACCTGGAGCTGCATGTCGAGCGGCAACTCCGCGATCGCGCAGCCCATATCCGTCGGCGAGGCGAAGAAACGGGCGACGGAGGACGCGATCGGCGCAATCGCATTGGTCTGGTTGACCGTCACGAGGGTCATCAGGAACGAGGATGTGCTCAGCACCTTGGCCGGTAGCGGCAGTCCGTGCAGCAGCAGCACGCTCTCCACCTCGGTCCGCAGCAGAGCGCCTTCCAAAGGCAGCACCCAGTCGAAATCCATCAGCCGCGCCATGGTGACCGGAGGCCGGCGCAGCAGCGGGTGGTCGCGGCGCACGATCAGGCTGATCGGCTCCGGGCCGACGAAACGGGCGTCGAACAGGCGCGGGTCATGGCCCTTGGGGAGGCGCGCCAGGATGAAGTCGAGCCCGCCTTCGATGAGCGCCTCGCCGAGCACGTCGCTGGTCGACACCTCGATATGCACCGCCACGCGCGGCAGATGCAGGCGCGCTTGCCTGACCGCCGGCAGCACATGCTCGACCGACGGTCCTGTCACCGTGCCGATATTCACCCGGCCGGCCTTACCTTCGAGGATCTCCGCCAGTTCGCGCTCGGCCTCCTCGAATTCGAGCAGCATCCGGCGCGCGCGGTTGGCGAAAGCCTGACCGGCGACGGTCAGGGTGATGCCGCGGCTCGTGCGCTCGTAGAGCTTGGCGCCGGTCATGCGCTCGGCTTCGGCGGCAAGGCGGGAGGCGGCTGGCTGCGACATGGCCAGCGCGTCGGCGGCGGCACTGATCTGCCCGGTCTGGGCGAGCACGGCGTAAAGACGGAAATGCGGCATCTTCAGTCCGCGGCGCATCAACTGCGGGATCGCGGCGCGCGCGATTTTTTCCTGTGCCGTCATCGTGCTAACCCGGTGACCGATCGATATATAAATTTTATTATATCGCGATCACAATTTCAAATTTGACTTGCATATCGCCTTTGGCGATCCTGTTTACAGCATCGGTGAAAGGCCATGAAGAAGCCGTCCACCGGTGACGCGACAAAATGAACGAGCGGCGCCCGGGTCCATCGGCGCGCCGATGGGAGGAAAAATTGAATCTCTTCAAAGCACTGGCCGGTCTGGCCATGGTGTCGATGCTTGGCGTTTCCTCGGCCCAGGCCGCGGATAAGGGCACGGTCGGCATCGCAATGCCGACGAAATCGTCCGCGCGCTGGATCGACGACGGCAACAATATGGTGAAGTATTTCCAGGATGCGGGCTACGGCACCGACCTGCAATATGCGGAAGACGACATCCCGAATCAGCTCGCTCAGATCGAGAACATGATCACCAAGGGCGTCAAGGTGCTGGTGATCGCAGCGATCGACGGCACGACGCTGTCCAACGCACTCGCCAACGCCTCCGCCGCCGGGATCAAGGTCATCGCCTATGACCGCCTGATCCGCGACAGCAAGAATGTCGACTATTACGCAACCTTCGACAATTTTCAGGTCGGCGTGCTTCAGGCGGAGACGTTGCTCAAGGGCCTGAAAGAACGCTTCGGCGACGGCCCCTATAACGTCGAACTGTTCGGCGGCTCGCCTGACGATAACAACGCCTTCTTCTTTTACAATGGCGCCATGTCGGTGCTCCAGCCGCTGATCGACTGCGGCAAGGTGGTCGTCCAGTCCGGCCAGATGGGCATGGACAAGGTCGGCACGCTGCGCTGGGACGGCGCGGTCGCGCAGGCTCGCATGGATAACCTCCTGTCCGCGAACTACACCGACAAGAAGATTAATGGCGTGCTCTCGCCCTATGACGGCCTCTCCATCGGCATCCTGTCCTCGCTCAAGGGCGTCGGCTACGGCTCCGGCGACTTAAAAATGCCGATCGTCTCCGGCCAGGACTGCGAAGTGCAGTCGGTCAAGTCGATTCTGGCGGGCGAGCAATATGCCTCGATCTTCAAGGACACGCGCGAACTGGCCAAGGTCACCGTTTCGATGGTCAACGCGCTGCTGGCCGGCAAGGAGCCCGAGGTCAACGACACCAAGACCTATGACAATGGCGTCAAGGTTGTGCCGTCCTACCTGCTGAAGCCGGTTGCCGTCGACAAGAGCAACTGGGAGAAAGTTCTGATCGGCAGCGGTTACTACAAGATGGACCAGATCAAATAAACGGCGCGCCTGAGACGCGGGTCCGGCTCCCCAGACCGGACCTCGTCCGGCACCCGCAATGATCTGGAGCAAGACGTGCAACCCATTCTCGAAATGCGCGGGATCACCAAGACATTCCCCGGCGTGAAAGCGCTCGACAATGTCTCGATCTCTGTCGAGCCGGGCGAAATCCATGCCGTCGTCGGCGAGAACGGCGCGGGCAAATCCACATTGATGAAGGTGCTGAGCGGGGTTTATCCCTACGGCACCTATGAAGGCACCATCCAGTTCGAGGGCGAGGAGCGCCGGTTCAGGCGCATCCGCGACTCCGAGGATCTGGGCATCAGCATCATCCATCAGGAACTGGCACTGGTGCCGCTGCTGTCGATTGCCGAAAATATCTTCCTCGGCAATGAAGTGCAGACGCGCGGCGTCATCAACTGGCCGGAAACCTATAAACGCACCGAGGAATTGCTGGCGCGCGTCGGCCTCAGGGAAGCCCCGCGAACGCTTGTGACCACGCTCGGCACCGGCAAGCAGCAGCTCATCGAGATCGCCAAGGCGCTGTCAAAGCGCGTCAAGCTGCTGATTCTGGACGAGCCGACCTCCAGCCTCAACGAGACCGACAGCGACGCGCTGCTTGATCTGCTGCTCGAATTCAAGGGGCGCGGCATCTCGTCGATCCTGATTTCACACAAGCTCAACGAAGTCGGCAAGGTCGCGGACAAGATTACGGTGCTGCGCGACGGCGCCAGCGTGACCACGGTGGATGGCGGTGCCGCCGAGGCCAGCGAAGCCGATATCATCCGTTACATGGTCGGCAGGCCCTTGCAGGACCGCTTCCCGCCGCGCACTCCGACGCTCGGCGAAACGGTCTTCGAGGTGAAGCATTGGACGGCATTCCACCCGATCCACGCCCACCGTAAGATCGTCGATGACGTCTCCTTCAAGGTCCGGCGCGGCGAAGTCGTCGGCATTGCCGGGCTGATGGGTGCCGGGCGGACCGAACTCGCCATGAGCCTGTTCGGCCGCTCCTATGGCGAGCGGATCACAGGCGAGGCGCTGATCGACGGCAAGCCGGTCGATCTGTCCACGGTCACCCGCGCCATCGACGCCGGCCTCTGCTACGTCACCGAGGATCGCAAGACCTACGGCCTGGTCCTCGACGACTCCATCCGCCGCAATATCCCCCTGGCGCATCTGACAGGGCATATCCAGCGCCGGCGTCGTCGACGACAATAAGGAGCTGACGGTTGCGACACGCTACCGCGACCGGATGCGCATCAAGAGCACCAATGTCGAGCAGAAGACGCTGAACCTGTCAGGCGGCAATCAGCAGAAAGTCGTGCTGTCGAAATGGCTGTTCGCCGACCCGGAGGTGCTGATCCTCGACGAGCCGACGCGCGGCATCGATGTCGGCGCGAAATATGAGATCTATACGATCATCAACGAGCTGGCCGCCGCCGGCAAAGGCATCGTCTTCATCTCCTCGGAAATGCCCGAACTGCTTGGCATGTGCGACCGCATCCTGGTGATGAACGAGGGGCGCTTCGTCGGCGAGTTGGCGGCGACCGAAGCTTCCCAGGAAAAGATTATGCGTATGATCCTCAACTCGAATGAGTGAGCCTATGGCTATTGCACAGGAAGAGCGCGCCGCCGCGCAGCAGGAGACCACCTCCTACTCGGATTTCATCCGCCACCACATGCGCGAATACGGCATCCTGTTTGCGCTGGTGGCCATCATGGCCTTCTTCCAGATCGCCACCGACGGCGTCCTGCTGAAGCCGGTCAACCTGACCAACATCGTGCTGCAGAACAGCTATATCGTCATCATGGCGGTGGGGATGCTGCTGGTCATCGTGTCGGGAAATATCGACCTTTCGGTCGGCTCCGTGAGCGGCTTCATCGGTGCGCTGGCCGCCGTGCTGATCGTCACCTACGGCTTCGGTTATCTCACCGCGTCAATTATCTGCCTGGCCACGGGCATGGCCATCGGCGCAGCGCAGGGCTATTGGGTCGCCTATTTCCGGATTCCGTCCTTCATCGTTACGCTGGCGGGGATGCTGGTGTTCAAGGGCTTTTCGCTCGGCCTGCTCAACGGCCGCTCGATCGGTCCGTTTCCGCGCGAATTCCAGTCGCTTTCCTCCGGCTTCATCCCCGACCTGATAGGCAGCGGCAACGGCTTCAACTTCTTCTCCATGGTGCTCGGCGTCGTATCGGCGGCGGCGCTGTTCTACATGGCAATGCGCGGGCGCGCCCAAGCGCAGAAATATGGGCATCTCGAAGAGCCTTTCGCCTTCTTCCTGGCGAAGCACACGGTCATCGCCGTCGCCATTATCTATCTGACCTGGTTGATGTCCGCGTTTCGCGGCCTGCCCAACGTGCTGATCGTCATGGCGCTGCTGATCGGCGTCTACTCCTTCATAACCAGCCGCACGACGCTCGGCCGTCGCATCTACGCTCTCGGCGGCAACGAGAACGCAGCCAAGCTGTCCGGCATCAACACCGAGCGGCTGACCTTCTTCACCTTCATCAATATGGGCATGCTGTCCGCGCTGGCCGGGCTCGTCTTCGCCGCGCGCCTCAATACCGCGACGCCGAAAGCCGGCCTCGGCTTCGAGCTGGACGTGATCGCGGCGGTGTTCATCGGCGGCGCCTCGATGAGCGGCGGCATCGGCACGGTCGTCGGCGCGGTCGTCGGCGCATTCATCATGGGCGTGATGAATAACGGCATGTCGATCCTTGGCATCGGCATCGACTGGCAGCAGGTGATCAAGGGCCTGGTACTGCTCGCTGCCGTGATTTTCGACGTCTACAACAAGAACAAGGCGTAAGGAGAGGTCCCGTGCTGCTTTCCCAGATCCAAGACAAGGCCGGCCGCCTGCGCGTCGTCGTGCGCGAGGGGACCGAGGCCTATGCCGTCAACGGAGCGTCGAGCGTCTATGACCTTGCCCTCGACGCCGCGCGGTCCGGCGCCGGGCTCGGCGCACGGATCCGCGAGCTTGGCCTTGGCGAGGCGGTCGATCTGGAGGCGGCCTATGAGGAGGGCCGGCTGCTGCTGCCGATCACCCATCCGGACCCTGCGCATCTGCATCTGACCGGCACCGGCCTCACCCATCTCGGCTCCGCATCGACGCGCGACGCGATGCATGCCAGCGCCGCCGCCGAGATGGAGGCGAACTTCACCGACTCGATGAAGATGTTCCGCATGGGGCTTGACGGCGGCAAGCCGAGCCACGGCATCGCCGGAGTGCAGCCGGAATGGTTCTACAAGGGCAACGGCGTCATGGCCGTCGCGCCCGGCGGCCCGCTGACCGCGCCCGAATTCGCCGACGATGGCGGCGAGGAGCCGGAGATCGCCGGCGTCTACGTGATCGGCGACGACGGCACGCCGTTCCGCGTCGGCTTCGCGCTCGCCAACGAATTCTCCGACCACGTCATGGAGCGGATCAACTACCTGTACCTCGCCCATTCCAAGCTGCGCCCGGCCTCGTTCGGTCCGGAAATCCTGGTCGGCGATCTGCCGGAGGACATTCAGGGCCGCTCGCGCATCCGCCGCGGCGGCGAGGTGGTCTGGGAGAAGCCGTTCCTGTCCGGCGAGGCGAACATGTCGCATACCATCGTCAATCTCGAGCATCATCATTTCAAATATGGTCTGTTCCGGCAGCCCGGCGACGTTCACGTCCACATGTTCGGGACGGCGACGCTGTCCTTCGCCGACGGCATCCGCGCCGAGTCGGGAGACCTGTTCGAGATCGAGGCGCCGGATTTCGGCCTTGCGCTGAGAAATTCGCTCGCCGTCAGCCGGGAGGCCGATGCGCCGCCCGTCCACCGCGTCACGGCGCTTTGACGACCGCCGCAATCGATGACCGCGGAGATGAGTGGCGCAGACCGGCTCGCAAGGCCATGAGCCTGCGCGCGAGACGGTAAGCCAAGCCCGCATCCCGCAATTGGAGAATTGGAATGACATTCAAGCCCGCGCCCTGGCCGCGCAAACTGCGGTCGAGCGAATGGTTCGGCGGCACCACGCGCGACAACATCTATCACCGCTCCTGGATGAAGAACCAGGGCCTGCCCGCCGATCTGTTCGATGGCCGCCCGGTGATCGGGATCTGCAATACCTGGTCGCAGCTCACGCCCTGCAATGCGCATCTGCGCGACCTGGCCGAGCGGGTGAAGCACGGCGTCTACGAGGCGGGCGGCCTGCCGCTGGAGTTTCCGGTGTTCTCCACGGGCGAAAGCACGCTGCGGCCGACGGCGATGATGTTCCGCAATCTTGCCTCGATGGATGTGGAGGAGGCGTTGCGCGGCAACCCGCTCGACGGCGTCGTGCTGATGGTCGGCTGCGACAAGACCACGCCGGCGCTGCTGATGGGCGCGGCCTCGGTCGACATCCCGGCCGTTGTCGTCACCGGCGGGCCGATGCTCAATGGCTGGTTCCGCGGCGAGCGGGTCGGCTCCGGCACCGCGCTCTGGCAGATGTCGGAGGCGATCAAGGCGGGGACCATGAGCCAGGAGGATTTTCTCGAAGCCGAGCAGGCGATGTCGCGCTCGCCGGGCTCCTGCAACACCATGGGCACGGCCTCCACCATGGCCTCGATGGCCGAAGCGCTCGGGATGGCGCTGTCGGGCAATGCGGCGATTCCGGCCGTCGACAGCCGTCGACGGGTAATGGCGCATCTGACCGGACGGCGGATCGTGGAGATGGTCAAGGAGGATCTGAAACCGTCCGACGTGCTGACCCGGGCCGCCTTCGAAAACGCCATCCGCGCAAACGGCGCCATCGGCGGATCGACCAACGCCGTCATTCACCTGCTTGCGCTTGCCGGCCGCGTCGGCGTCGACCTGACGCTCGACGATTGGGACCGGCTCGGCCGCGAAGTGCCGACCATCGTCAACCTGATGCCGTCGGGCGAATATCTGATGGAGGAGTTCTTTTATGCCGGCGGCCTGCCGGTGGTGCTGAAGATGCTCGGCGAGGCCGGGCTTCTGAACAAGGATGCGCTGACGGTGTCCGGGCAGAGCCAGTGGGAGCAGGTCAAGGACGCGCGCAACTGGAACGAGGACGTCATCCGCCCAGCCGAAAAGGCGCTGACCGCGGAAGGCGGCATCGCCGTGCTGCGGGGCAATCTGGCGCCCAACGGGGCGGTGCTGAAGCCGTCCGCCGCCTCGCCGCATCTGATGGTGCACCGGGGCCGCGCCGTGGTCTTCGAGGACATCGACGACTATAAGGCCAAGATCAACGATGAGGCGCTCGACATCGACGAGAGCTGCGTCATGGTGCTGAAGAATTGCGGGCCGAAAGGCTATCCGGGCATGGCCGAGGTCGGCAATATGGGCCTGCCGCCGAAGGTCCTGCGCAAGGCGATTACCGACATGGTGCGGATCTCCGACGCGCGCATGTCCGGCACCGCCTACGGCACCGTCGTGCTGCACACCAGCCCCGAAGCGGCGGCGGGCGGGCCGCTTGCGATCGTCCGTACCGGCGACATGGTCGAGCTGGACGTGCCGAAGCGGCGGCTGCACCTCGATGTTCCGGATACGGAAATCCAAGCCCGGCTGAAAGCGTGGCGCAATCCGGTCGTGCCGCCGGACAACGGCTACGCCCGGCTGTTCCACGACCACGTCATGGGCGCCGACACCGGCGCCGATTTCGACTTCCTGAAGGGCTGCCGCGGCCATGCGGTGGCCAAAGATTCCCACTAACGCTTGCGAGGCCGCCGATGAAATTCTCCGCGACATTCCATGACATCAAGGGCAAATCGGTGTTCATCTCCGGGGGTGGCTCCGGCATCGGCGAATTTCTGACCGAGGGCTTCATCGCCCAGGGCGCCAAGGTCGGCTTCGTCCAGCGCTCGGATGCGACCGCGGTCTGCGACCGGATCGAGAAGACCTACGGCACGCGCCCGCTCTTCATCCCTTGCGACGTCACCGATATTGCCGCGCTCCAGGACGCGATCGCCAAGACCGCCGAGGCGCATGGGGCCATCTCGGTGCTGATCAACAATGCCGCCTGGGACAACCGCCATACGCTCGACGATTTCAGCGTCGAGGACTGGGACCACATGATCAACGTCAACCTCCGCCACCACTTCTTCGCCATCCAGGCGGTCGCGCCAGGGATGCGCGAAATAGGCGGCGGCTCGATCATCAATTTCTCCTCCGTGTCCTACATGATGGGCAACGCCGAATATCCGGTCTACGCGACGGCGAAGGCGGGCATCAACGGCCTGACCCGCGTGCTCGCCCGCGAGCTCGGGCCCGACAATATCCGCGTCAACACGCTGACCCCAGGCTGGGTGCTGACCGATCGCCAGCGCGAATTGTGGGCGAGCGAGGAGGCGCTCGAAGTCGCATATCGCCAAGCAATGCCTGAAGGTCGAAATCCCGCCGGAAGCCATGGTCGAGCCGACCTTGTTTCTCGCCTCCGCCGCCTCGACGGTGATGACCGGGCAGGCGCTTGTTGTTGACGCCGGCGTGGTGGTGACCGGATGATGCCGAGATGACGCCGTTCTGCGCCGCCGTCGATTGGGGCACCTCGTCGTTCCGGCTCTGGCTTCTCGGCCGGGACGGTTCGGTGCTCGCCGAGCGGCGCAGCGATGAGGGGATGACCCGCGCGGCCGGCATCGGGTTCGGCGCGGTGCTGGAGAGCCATCTGGCGGCGCTCGGGGCCGAGGCGCCGCTGCCGGTGGTGATCTGCGGCATGGCGGGGGCGAGGCAGGGCTGGCGCGAGGCGGGCTATCTCGACACGCCCGCGGACCTCGCGGACATCGCCGGGAGCGCGGTCGCGATCGAAGGCGAGCGCCGCGACATTCGCATCCTCGGCGGCATCGCGCAGCGCAAGGCCGAGGCGCCCGACGTCATGCGCGGCGAGGAGACCCAGCTTCTCGGGCTGACTGCCGAGGGCATACGCTCCGCCTTCATATGCATGCCGGGAACGCACTCGAAATGGGTGAAATTGCGCGACGGCACGGTCTCCGCATTCTCCACCTATTTGACCGGCGAGCTGTTCGCGGTCCTCGCCGGACACTCGATCCTGAGCGCCGCGGTCGACACCTCGGCGCCGGTCGCAGCAGACGATCCCGCCTTCCTTAATGCCGTCAAGCTGGCGACTGAAAAACCGCAGACGATCGCCAATCTGCTGTTCCAGATCCGCTCCGGCCAGCTCCTCCGGTTTGCTCCGCTTGCGGAAGGTGCCGCTCGGCTCTCCGGCCTGCTGATCGGCGTCGAGCTTGCCGGCGTCACCGCACGCTATTCGCGCATCGGCGGTGTCGTGCTGGTTGCGTCCGGCCGCCTTGCGGAGCTTTACCGAAGTGCGCTAGAGGCGAGCGACATCGCGGTGCGCCTATGCGATGCGGAGGAGGCGGTGCGGCGCGGGTTGTGGAGCGCGGGATGCGCCTTGTGGGCGCCGGAGGGAGGTTCGAACCATGACAGCTGACGCGGCCCGCATTCCCTGGCCCGATCTCAGGCGCTCGCTCGTCGCCATTCTGCGCGGCATCCGTCCGGAGGAAACCGAGGCCGTCGTCGGCGCGTTGATCGAAGCCGGCTTCGAAGCCATTGAGATCCCCCTGAATTCTCCCGACCCTTTCCTCTCCATCGAACGCGCTGCAAAGCTTGCCCCGCCGGGCTGCCTGATCGGCGCCGGGACCGTTCTGGAGGCGGGCGACGTCGACCGGCTCGCCGCATCCGGCGGGCGGCTGATGGTCAGCCCCAATGTCGAGCCCGACGTGATCGTGCGCGCGTCGCAGCACGGCATGATCACCATGCCCGGCGTGTTCACCGCGACCGAAGCTCTGCTGGCGATCCGCAGCGGCGCCTCGGCGCTGAAGTTCTTCCCCGCCAGCGTGCTCGGCGTGGACGGCATCAAGGCGATCCGCGCGGTGCTGCCGCCGGCTGTGGTGGTCGGTGCTGTGGGCGGCGTGTCCGAAGCCGATTTCGCCGCCTACGGAGAAGCGGGCATCCGCACGTTCGGCCTCGGGTCAAGCCTTTATCGGCCGGGCGCGTCGGCGGAGGAGGTCGGGCGCAAGGCGCGCGCGGCCATTGCGGCATATGACAAAATCTTTGGGAGGTGAGGCATGGACGCGCGGATTTTCGACAATACGGTGTGCGAACTCGGCGAAGGCCCGACCTACGATATCGCACTCGACACGGCGTGGTGGTTCGACATCGCCGGCAAGCGGCTGCTCGCGCATGATTTCGGCAAGGGCGAGACGGTCGTTCACGACCTGCCGGTGATGGGCAGCATGCTCGGCGTCGTCGACGAGCGCACGCAGCTCATCGCCACCGAGGACGGACTCTATCTGCGCGACGCAGCGACAAACGCGCTCACGCTTCATCATCCGCTCGAAGCCGACAACGCCGCGACGCGCTCCAATGACGGCCGCGTGCATCCGTCGGGCGCGATCTGGATCGGCACCATGGGCAAGAAGCACGAGGCCGGCGCCGGCGCGATCTACTGGTTCTTCAAGGGCGAGCTGCGCACGCTCTATCCGAACATCTCGATCCCCAACTCGATCTGCTTCTCGCCCGACGCCGCGACCGCCTATTTCACCGACACGACGGCGGGCCTGCTGATGACGGTGGCCGTCGATCCTGCAACCGGATTGCCGCGCGGGGAGCCCAGCGTGCTCGTCGACTGGCGGCCGCATAAGGGAAGCCTCGACGGCTCGGTGGTCGACGCGGACGGCACGATCTGGAACGCCTGCTGGGGCGGGCACTGCCTCAACGTCATCTCGCCGCAGGGCGAGTTCTTGCGCAGCGTGCCGATGCCGACCCGGCAGCCGAGCTGCCCGGCGTTCATCGGGCGGGATCTGAACCGGCTGCTGATCACCTCGGCCTGGCAGGGGATGAGCGACGACCAGCGCGCCGGAGACGGGGACGCGGGGAAAACCTTCGTCCTCGACATCGCCGCGACGGGCAAGCCGGAACCGCGGGTCATTCTGTGAGCGAGGCGGGGCGCGCGGAGCGGTTCGGCCAACTGGGCGACGGGCGGCCGGTTGAGCGCGCGACGATCCGCGGCGGCGGTCTGACCGCGAACATCCTCACCTGGGGCGCGGCCGTTCAGGATCTGCGCCTCGCCGGGCACCCGTTTCCTCTGGTGCTCGGCTTTGAGGACTTCGATCCTTATCCGGAGTATTCCCCGCATTTCGGCGCCATCGTCGGCCGCTATGCCAACCGCATTCGCGACGGTCGTTTCACCATTGACGGCCGGACGTGGCAGGCGGACACGAACTTCCGCGGCAAGCACTGTCTGCATGGCGGGACGGCCGGCATCGGGCGGCAGATTTGGACCCTGGCGGAAATCGGCCCGGATTTCGCCACGCTCCGCTACCGGGCGCGCGACGGCGAGATGGGTTTTCCCGGCAATCTCGACATTGCGTGCACGTACGCGGTCTGCGCCTCCGGCCGACTCGCCATCGATCTCGCCGCCACGACCGACGCCGCCACGCTCTGCAATCTTGCCCATCACAGCTATTTCAATCTCGACGACGGCGGCGCCACCGAAATGCTTGGCCACCAGCATGCAGATCGAGGCGGACGCCTATCTGCCGGTCGACGATGAGCTGATCCCGACCGGCGAGGTGATCCCGGTCGCCGGGACGGCGTTCGACTTCCGCAGCCCGCGCGCCATCGGCGGCGGCTCGGGCGACGACCGTCGCTATGACCACAATTTCTGCCTTTCGGCGGCGCGAGGAGCCCTACGCCGCGCGGCAACCGCTCGCGGCGCGCAGTCCAGCGTCGAGCTGGAGGTCTGGACCACCGAGTCGGGCCTGCAATTCTATGACGGCGAGCACGCGGCGCGCAGCATCCCCGGCCTCGGCGGCGTGGTCTACCGCGCTCATGCCGGCTTCTGCCTCGAGGCGCAGACCTGGCCGGATTCGCCGAACCGGCCTTATTTTCCGCAAGCCATTCTTCGCCCCGGCGAGCCATACCGGCAAACCACCGAATACCGATTCGGCCGGGCGGCCTAGTCGATCCGCCAGGCCCCGGCGCGGAAAATCCGGGTGTCGCAGCGTCGTCATCGGTGCTGATGGGAATTTCTGCTAAATAACGCAGAATCGTGAGTCGACGCTGTTAGGGCACCGTGACCAAGAAAGCCAAGTTCGAGACCTTTGCCGACGCAAATGACGCGCTGGACCGCATCTGTGCGATCTATGACGAGATGGCCGGGCGCGTGCGCGATCGCTTTCAGCGCTTTCTTAAAGGGGAGCGGGTGGGCTCGCCGGTGAAGGATGCCTGCTATCCGGAGGTCAGGGTCTCGGCGAGTCACGAGGCGCTGGTCTACAATTCCCGGCCGTCCTGGGGCACGCTGCCCTATGCCGGACGCTATTCGGCGACGCTGACCCAGCCTGCGATTTTTCGCGACTACTACAAGGTTCAGCTCGAGCGGCTTGCCGAATATCACAAGGTGCCGTTCGAGGTCGGCGTCTCGACGCGGGCCATCCCGCTGCCCTTCGTCGTCGACGAGGCGACGGCCGAATTGCAGCCGGACGACATCCACGCGCTCCAGGCGGTGTTCGCCATGCCGGATCTGGGCACGATCGACGACGCTATCGCCAACGGCACCTCGCGGCCCGCAGCCGGAGAAGTCCGGCCGCTGTCGCTGTTCACCGCCGAGCGTGTCGATCTGGCGATCCAGCGCCTGCATCATTACACCGGCACGCATGCGCGGCACTTCCAGCGCTTCGTTCTGTTCACGAACTATCAGCGCTATGTCGACGCCTTCATCACCTATGGCCGGACGCTGGCGGCGACCGGCGGAGGCGGCGAAGGCTACACGTCTTTCGTCGAACCGGGCAACATCGTCACCGATCCGGCCTCGGGCGCCGGGAGCGCAACCACGCGCAAGCCGCTGCAACAGATGCCGGCCTACCACCTGATCCGGCCCGACCGCCTCGGCATCACGCTCGTCAATATCGGCGTCGGCCCGTCCAACGCCAAGACGATCACGGATCATCTGGCGGTGCTGCGTCCGCATTGCTGGCTGATGATCGGCCATTGCGGCGGACTGCGCCGGTCGCAGCAGCTCGGCGATTATGTGCTCGCCCACGCCTATGAGCGCGAAGACCACGTCCTCGATCATGACCTGCCGGTCTCGGTGCCGGTGCCGCCGATCGCGGAGATCCAGGTCGCTCTGCAGGACGGGGTGTCGCGCATCACCGGCCTCACCGACCAGGACCTGAAATTGCGGATGCGCACCGGAACCGTGGTGACCACCGACGACCGCAACTGGGAGCTGCGCTTCAACGAGCTTTACAGCCGCTTCAACCGGTCACGGGCGATCGCCATCGACATGGAGAGCGCGACCATCGCCGCCAACGGCTTCCGCCTCCGCGTCCCCTACGGCACGCTGCTCTGCGTGTCGGACAAGCCGCTTCACGGCGAGATCAAGCTGCGCGGGATGGCGGACACCTTTTACCGGCAGCGCATCGACCAGCATCTGATGATCGGGCTGGAGGCGATCCGCATCCTGCGCGAACGCGGCGTCAACCGCCTCCACAGCCGCAAGCTCCGCGCCTTCGACGAGCCGCCGTTTCAATAGGCGACGGCGGTTCACGCTGGCATTGATGTCGTCGCATTCGCCGGCCCGGACTTGATCCGGGCCCCAAATATCTCATTGCCGGAACACGCACGATGCGCAGGTCCATGGGCCCCGGCTCAAGGCCGGGGCGACGAAGGTATTTAACCGTCTCGTCCTACAGCGACACTGCTACGCTCTTAGGCCCGACGCCCTAGACATATTGCGCTTGGCCGCGCCCGAACGACCAGTTCTCCTTGCCGGTCTCGACGATGTTGATGAAGACGTCCTCCGGTCGGATGCCTGGGTGTGCCTCAAGGCGGGCGGCGAGTGTCCGGTAGAAGGCCTTCTTCGTCTCCACCGTCCGCGTATTGCTCGCGGTGATCTGGACGATGACGAAATCGTCCGAGCGCTCGATGCCGAGATAGGAGCGGTCGTAATCCAGGCCGCCGGCATCATGCTCGGTGAGGATGATGAACCGGTCGTTCTCGGGCACCTGAAACGCCTCGCGCATCGCTTCATAGACCTGATCGGCGACGGCGCGCTTGTGTTGCTCGGATTTGCCGCGCAGCAGGGAAATTCTGACGAGGGGCATATCGGTCTCCTTCGGTGCGTTCGTTTTTGATGGGCTCAGCGTAGCGGTGGCTGTATGATGATAGAAACGAATTGTTTGCATGTTAGCGATCGGATTTCGTCATCATCGAAATTCCCAGCCTCGACATCGAACTGCTCCGCGCTTTCGTCACCGTCGCCGATGCGACGAGCTTCACCGCCGCCGGCACGACGCTCGCGGCGACGCAGTCGACGATCAGCGTCCGCGTTCGCAAGCTCGAGGAGCGCCTTGGCCAGCGCCTGATGGACCGCAATCCGCGCTCGGTGGTGATGACGCCGTTCGGGGCGACTTTCCTCGACGAGGCGCGCCGGCTCTTGCGGGTGCATGACGAGACAGCCTTGCGCGCCGTCGGCGTGGCAAGCAAGGAGACGCTGGAGCTTGCGGTCAGCGATCATGCGGTCGGTGCGATGCTGCCTTCCGTCCTCGCCGAGCTCCACCGGCAATGCGCCGGCATCCAGCTCCTTGTGACGGTCGGGAGTTCGGCGCGGCTGTTCGAGGCCTATACGGGTGGGCGGTTCGACGCCATCGTCGCCCGCTTCGAGGATGTCGGCATGAATGGCCGGCTGCTGT
Organism: uncultured Alphaproteobacteria bacterium; assembly: GCA_963727575.1. GTDB lineage: Bacteria > Pseudomonadota > Alphaproteobacteria > Rhizobiales > Rhodomicrobiaceae > JAHQVI01. Next base: position 67,901 of record CAVSIA010000018.1, on the reverse strand, counting down.
TCCGCGACCGGTTGGTGTGGACCTGCGCGAAATCGTTTCGCTGGACGCCCGGCGATCCGCTGCCCTTCGTCTCGCTGGCCCCGCCATGCAGCGTGCGCGATGCGGCTCTCAACGCGCTGGCGGCAATGCAGATCGCCTGGCGGGACGTGTTCATCGGCATGGGGGTCGGCGCCGTGCAGGCGGCGGCGTCGGCCGGGCTCGGCATCGCCTGCCTGAGCGCGCGGAACATGCCCGCCGACTGCCGGCGTCTCGATCACCGCGCGGGCCTGCCGCCATTGCCGGAGACGAAGGTCGTCATGCTTCACCGCCGGGACGGCGACACCATGGCGGCGATCGCCTCGGCGTTTCAGGGTGCGCGCGATCCGCGGCGTGCCGCGTAGAGCGGTTTGCTCTCGATCGGCGCATCGGCCTTGAGCTGGATCAAGGCGACTTTTGACGATCGGGCGTGAACTCGATTAGAGATCTTGGCAATGACTTGCGCCGGCCGATGCGGGAGATCTGAATGCCGCGACACCACGACGTCCCTCGACGCATGGGGAGAGAGGCAGATGCGCATCTCGGCCGCGAAGATGGCCGGCTCCGTCTCGGCAACCTCGCTCGTCAAGCACCGCCCCGGTTTCGGCTATACGGTGCGCCCGGCCAAGGGCTCGGTGCTGGCCGCCATCGGCAGCGCCGGTTCGCAGGACGAGCCCGACTATTTCTTTCACTGGCTGCGCGACAGCGCCGCGATCATGGACGCCGCGCTGATCCTGATCCGCAACGGCATCGACGCCGACGCCTGGCGGGAGCGCTTCGCCGATTTCGTCCGCTTCAGCCTCGATCTCAGCCGCATCAGCGGCGCCGCGTTTCTGGCCGCCACCGACATGCGCAGCCAGACCGCGCCGGAGTTTCAGCAATATCTGCGGCCCGACGCGGAAATCGCTGCCGTGGAAGGCGACGCCGTGCTCGGCGATGTCCGCTACAATGCCGACGGCACGCTCGACTTCGAGCGCTGGGGCCGCCCGCAGCATGACGGCCCGGCCGCCCGCGCGCTGACAGTCCTCCGGTTTCTCGAAGCCGGCGCCGTGCCCGACGATCTTCGCGACGAAGCCGCCCGCCTTCTCCGCCTCGATCTCGATTACACGCTGAAGCACGCCGGCGCGCCCTGTTTCGATATCTGGGAGGAAGAGGTCGGCGAGCATTATTACACGCTGCTCCTGCAGTCGGCCGCGCTCCGGGGCGGCATGTTCTGGGCCGGCGCCCAGGGCGAGACGGACTATTCCCACGCATTGGCCGATGCGATGCACCGCCTTCAGGATCGGCTGGAGGATTTCTGGTCGCCGGACGGGTATTTCCGCAGCCGCATCATGCCGCCGGGCGCGACCACCACCAAGGCGCTCGATTCCGCGGTCATGCTCGGCCTCGTTCACATCGGCACCATGCCCGCCGGGCACGCCCACAGCATGGCCGGGCGGATGATCGGCCGCCATAGCGTCACCGACAGCCGCGCTGCGGATACGGTCGAAAAGCTGGAGGCGCAATTCGCCGCCGACTACGCCATCAACCGCAATGCAGGGCCGGGTCTCGCATTCGGGCGCTATCGCGGCGACACCTATATCAGCGGCGGCGCCTGGTACATCTGCACCTTCGGGGCGGCGGAGTTCTACTACAAGCTCGCCGCGGCAGAGGCGCGTTTCAAGGCCGCTCCGGCCGAACGAACCGCCCAGATCCTCGCCAACGGCGACGCGATCCTCGAATTCGCCCGCCGCTTCGTCCCGGAAACCGGCGAACTTTCCGAGCAGTTCGACCAGAAAACCGGCGAGCAAACTTCCGCGAAAGACCTGACTTGGAGCAATGCGGCCTTCATTACCGCATGGCAAGCTCGCACAAACGCACTAGCGAGGACCAGCAATGACGGACCAGTCACCTAACAACATCTTGTGGTTTGAAGAGCTGACGGTGAAGGACGTGCCGCTTGTCGGCGGCAAGAACGCGTCGCTCGGCGAAATGGTGAAAAATCTCGGCGCCAAGGGCATTCACGTGCCCGCCGGCTTTGCCACCAGCTCGGACTGCTATTGGCGGTTTCTCGAAGCGAACGGCCTGCATGAGGTGATCGCGGAAACGCTCGACGACGTGGCGCGCAACCGCAGAACGCTTGCCGATGCCAGGCCGGACCATCCGCACCGGCTTTTTGAATGCGAAATGGCCGGACGACCTCGCCGACCCGATCACGGCGGCCTATCGCGCGCTGTCGAAGCGCTCGCATCAGGAGATGACCGACGTCGCCGTGCGTTCGAGCGCGACGGCCGAGGATCTGCCCGAGGCGAGTTTCGCCGGGCAGCAGGAAAGCTTCCTCAACATTCGCGGCGAGGCGGCGCTGCTCGACGCTTGCAGGCGCTGCTATGCGTCGCTGTTCACCGACCGCGCCATCAGCTACCGCAATGCCAAAGGCTTCGACCATCTCAAGGTCGCGCTGTCCATCGGCGTGCAGAAGATGGTGCGCTCGGACAAAGGCGCCTCGGGCGTGATGTTCTCCATCGACACCGAAACCGGCTTCGACAAGGTCGTGCTGATCAACGCCGCCTGGGGACTTGGCGAGAATGTCGTGCAGGGCGCGGTCGATCCGGACGAATATCAGGTGTTCAAGCCGTTCCTCGACAAGCCCGCGCTCGTCCCGATCGTGGACAAGCGGCTCGGCGGCAAGGCGCTGAAGATGATCTATGCCGCCGAGGGTAGCGAGCGGCCGGTGCGCAACGTGCCGACCTCGAAGGCGGAGCGCGAATCCTACGTCCTGAGCGACGCCGAGATCCTGCAGCTCGCGCGCTGGGCGGTCACCATCGAACAGCACTACGCCAAGGCCATGGACATGGAATGGGCCAAGGACGGCGAGACCGGCGAGCTGTTTCTGGTCCAGGCGCGGCCCGAGACCGTGCAGTCGCGCAAGGCCGCGACCGCCATTCGCAGCTACCGGGTCAAGGCCAAGGGGCGCAAGCTGATTACCGGCCTCTCCATCGGCGACGCCGCGGTCTCCGCACCTGTCCGCCTGATCCGCAGCCCGCGCGAGATCGACCGTTTCGTCGACGGCGCCGTGCTCGTCACCGAGACCACCGACCCCGACTGGGTGCCGATCATGAAGCGCGCCGCCGCCATCGTCACCGATCATGGCGGGCGCACCTCCCATGCCGCGATCGTCAGCCGCGAGCTTGGGCTCCCGGCCATCGTCGGCACCGGGCGCGCCACCGAGATCCTGCATGACGACCAGGAAATCACCGTCTCCTGTGCCGAGGGCACCGAGGGTTATGTCTATGAAGGCAAAGCCGATATCGAGGTCGAGGAGCTTTCGCTCGCCGATATTCCGGCGACGCGCACCAAGGTGATGCTGAATATCGGCAATCCGGCCGCGGCGTTCCATTGGTGGCGGCTGCCGGCCGAGGGCGTCGGCCTCGCGCGGATGGAATTCGTGATCAACACCCAGATCAGGATCCACCCGATGGCGCTGGTCCGCTACGACACGCTGAAGGACGAGGCGGCGAAGCAGGAAATCGCCGAGCTGACCAAGGGCTATGAGGACAAGACCGAATATTTCGTCGAGCGGCTCGCTCTGTCGCTCGGCCCGGATCGCGGCGGCGCACTATCCCAAGCCCGTCATCGTGCGGATGAGCGATTTCAAGACCAACGAATACGCCAATCTGCTCGGCGGCAAGGAGTTCGAGCCGAAGGAGGAAAACCCGATGCTCGGCTTCCGCGGGGCGTCGCGCTATTACTCGCCGAACTACCGCGAGGGCTTCGCGCTGGAATGCAGGGCCCTGAAGCGGCTGCGCGAGGTCATCGGGCTCGACAATGTGATCGCGATGATCCCGTTCTGCCGCTCGACCAAGGAGGCCGACCGGGTTCTCGAGGTGATGGCCGAGGCCGGCTTGAAGCGCGGCGAGAACGGCCTGCAGGTCTATGTGATGTGCGAGATCCCGTCGAATGTCGTGCTGGCCGAAGTCCTTCGCCCAGCGTTTCGACGGCTTCTCGATCGGCAGCAACGACCTGACCCAGCTCACCCTCGGCGTCGACCGCGATTCGGAGGCGCTGACCGCGCTGTTCGACGAGGAGGACGAGGCGGTCGAATGGATGATCAAGACCGTGATCACCGCCGCTCATGAGGCAGGGGCGAAGATCGGCCTGTGCGGCCAGGCGCCGAGCGACCGGCCGGAATTTGCCCGCTTCCTCGTCGAGTGCGGGATCGACACGATCTCGGTGACGCCGGACAGCTTCGTCGAGGTCAAGCGGAACGTCGCGGAGGCCGAGGCGGCCGAGAAAAAATAGGGGCGGATCGTCATGCGCCGCCGCGCTTTTCTCTTTACTGGCGCGCGGTCCTGATCCATCGCATCCTTTAGGCGTAACCGATGTCGGTTGCGCAGCGAGGTGAGCGATGCTGACGCTGACGGGCGCGCGCCTGTTGAGGCATGACGGACGCACGGTCGAGATCGGGCTCGACAAGGGTTTCGGGCTGCGCGTCTTCCTGCTGGACGAGCATGTCGCGCGCATTCTGGTGATGCGGCCGGCGGGTCTGCGCATGACGCGCACCTGGTCGCTTTCGCCCGAATGGGCCGGGACGGGCGAGGCCGATCCGATCGACGGCCGCGACCGCCTGCGACGTTTCCGGCTTTCCGGGGACGCCGTTCACGGTCGCAGAATCCGAGGATGCGATCCGGATCGAGGCGGCGCATTTCGCCCTCGACATCGCGCGCGGCCCGCTGGCGATTCGCTGGCTGCATCGCGACGGCGCCGATCGGCCGTTCCGACCGGTTCTGGAGGACCGTCAGAGCCACCCGTACCAGTTCGCCCGCCACGCACCGCGCTTCAGTCACGCCCTCGCCCGCGATCCGGCCGAGCACTATTACGGCTTCGGCGAAAAGAGCGGCGACGCCAACAAATACGGCACCCGGCTGCGCATGGGCGCGCTCGACGCCTGCGGCTACGACGCCGAGACGACCGATCCACTGTACAAGCACATTCCCTTCTATCTGACCGTGCGGCCCGATGAGGGCGGCGCGGCCGTCGGCGTGTTCTACGACAATCTCGCCCGCGCGGCCTTCGACCTCGGCAAGGAGCTCGACGCCTATCACGGCTGGTACAGGACCTTCGAGGCGGAGGACGGCGATCTCGACCTCTATGTAATCTTCGGCCCGGCCATCGGCGATGTCGTCGCGCGCTTTGCGTCGCTGACCGGGCGCACCGCCTTTCCGCCGCGCTGGGCGCTCAGCTATTCCGGCTCGACGATGAGCTACACCGACGCGCCCAACGCCGCCGAGCGCCTCGCCGGCTTTCTCGACCTGATCCGCGAGCACGGCATTCCCTGCCGGTCGTTCCACATGTCGTCGGGTTATTCGCTGATCGGCGACAAGCGCTACGTGTTCACCTGGAACCGCGACCGCATCCCCGACCCGAAGGCGCTCGGCGCGCGCTTCGAGGCCGCCGGCCTGCATCTCATCGCCAACATCAAGCCGGCCATGCTGCTCGACCATCCGCGCTTCGCCGAGGTCGAGGCGTTCCGCGGTTTCGTCCGTGACGGCGAGGATTCGTCCCGCCCGCATATCGCGCAATTCTGGGGCGGGGAGGCGGCGTATCTCGACTTCACCAACCCTCAGACGTCGGACTGGTGGACGCGCCAGGTGACCGAGCAGCTCCTCGACAACGACATCGCCTGCACCTGGAACGACAACAACGAGTTCGAGATCTGGGACGAGGAGGCGGGGGCCGATCTGGCAGGGCAGGGCGCGCCGATGGCCTGCCTGCGGCCGGTGCAGTCGTCGCTGATGATGCGGGCGTCGCAACGCGCGCAGGTCGCCGCGGTGCCTGAGAAACGGCCGTTTCTGGTTTCGCGATCGGGCGGACCCGGGTATGCAGCGCTACGTGCAGACCTGGAGCGGCGACAATTTCACCGACTGGAAGACGCCGCGCTACAATCTGCGCATGGGTCACGGGCTCAGCCTTTCCGGCCTGTTCAATTTCGGCCACGACGTCGGCGGCTTCGCCGGGCCGAAGCCGGAGCCGGAGCTGCTGATGCGCTGGATCGAGCAGGGCATCTACTGGCCGCGCTTTTCGATCCATTCCTCCAATGACGACGGCAGCGTCACCGAGCCGTGGATGTATCCCGACCTGCTGCCGCAGGTGCGCGCGGCGCTGGAATGGCGGGAGCGGCTGGTGCCGCTGATGTATACGCTGCTCTGGCGCGCCCATGCCCGTCACGAGCCGGTGCTGCGGCCGTTGTTCTTCGATTTTCCCGATAGTCCGCGCGCCTATGCCGAGCAGGACTGCTTCATGGTCGGGCCGGACCTGCTGGTCGCGCCGATCCTGGATCGCGGATCGACGGGCCGCACGGTGTGGCTCCCGGAGGTGGCGGGAGGCTGGTTCGACATTCGCGATGGCGCGAATTTTGGCGAGGGGGCGGTCGAAGTAGCCGCCGCGCTCGGTGCCGCGCCGGCTTTCGTGCGCGCGGGCAGCATTCTGCCGTTGGGGCCGACGCCCTCCTGGGAGGAAGGCCCGCTGACGCTGCGGCTGTTTCCGCGATCCGGCGGCGTCGCAACTACGGAGATCTTCGACGACGACGGCGAGAGCCATGTCGACCATCGCGCCCCGCCCTGCCTGTTGCAGATCGAAGCCCGCTGGCAGAGGGGCGAGACGGAGCTGGATATTCGCCGCCTCGGCCCGCGTCCGCCGCGCTGGCGTGAAATCCGCCTGGAAGACGCCGCCGGTCGGCCGCTCGAAGCGCGCATGAATGGCAGGCCGCTTGCTTCGGTCATTCCACTCGACGCCATTGCGGCTGACGGCAAGTGAGCAAGACAAGAACCATGGGAAGAAACGGATGACGACAACACCTGTCAGCGCCAGGGTCGAGAAACTGCTCGCCGCGATGAGCCTCGAGGAAAAGCTGGGGCAGCTCACCATGATCCGCGCGGAAGGGCGTGCGGACGGCCCTGGCCTGTCCGACGCACAGCTCGACGACCTTCGCGCAGGGCGCGTCGGCAGCGTCCTGGCGCTGTGGAATACCGATGCGATCGTCCGCGCCCAGGCGGTGGCAAAAGAGGCCCGGCTCGCCATCCCGCTGCTGGTCACCGCCGATGTCGTGCACGGCTACGACACCGTGTTCCCGGTCCCGCTCGGCGAAGCGGCCGCTTTCGACCCGGCGCTCTGGGAAGCGACCGCTCGCGCCGCAGCCGACGAAGCGTCCGCCGGCGGCATCGACCTTACCTACGCGCCGATGATCGACGTCGCCCGCGATCCGCGCTGGGGCCGGATCGTCGAAGGACCGGGCGAGGACCCCTGGCTCGGTGCGCGGTTTGCCGAAGCCAAGGTGCGCGGCTTCCAGCGGGATTTCGGCGACGGCACGGTCGGCGCGACGGCAAAGCATCTCGGAGCCTATGGCGCCGTCATGGCGGGCCGCGAATATAACTCCGTCGATATCTCCGCCCGCAGCCTGCACGAGGTGCACCTGCCGCCGTTCGCCGCCGCGGTGCGCGCCGGCGTTGCCGCGATCATGCCGTCCTTCAACGACATCGCCGGCGTGCCGATGACCGCGAATGTGAGCGTCCTGCGCGATCTCGTTCGCGAGCGCTGGGGGTTCGACGGCGTCATCGTCAGCGACTTCAATGCGGTCGCCGAGCTGATCAGTCACGGCGTGGCGGCCGATATGGTGGAGGCGGCCACGCTCGCGCTCAAGGCAGGCGTCGACATCGACATGATCAGCGATGCCTACCGCACCGGGCTGCCGCAGGCGCTCGCCCGCGGCCTTGTCGAGCAAAGCCTGATCGACGAAGCGGTCGGACGCGTGCTGGTGCTCAAGGAGCGGCTCGGCCTGCTGGAGGATATAGCGCCCGTTGCGCGGCCGGTCCCCGAAGCGGCGCGGCAGGCGCATCACGACCTGGCCCGAGACGCGGCGCGTCGCTCGATCGTGCTGCTGCAGGACCGCGACGGACTGCTGCCTTTGGACGGCGCCGTAAACGCATCGCAGTGATAGGCCCGCTCGCCGACGACCGCATCGAGATCCTCGGGCCCTGGCACGCGCTCGGCAAGGCTGAGGACACGATCAGCTTTCTGGCGGGTCTGCGGGCGGCGCTGCCCAGTGCGCAGATCGATCATGAATGCGGCTGCGGGATCGTGGCCGAGGCGGACGGCGCGATCGATGCCGCAGTCGCCGCCGCCGAAGCCGCCGACATCGTGCTGCTTTGCATTGGCGAGGAGTCCGGCATGAGCGGCGAGGCTGGAAGCCGGGCCTATCCGGGGCTTCCCGAGTGCCAGCGCCGGCTCGCGGACGCGGTGCTTGCATCGGGCAAGCCGGTCGTCGTCGCGCTCAGCGCCGGGCGTCCGCTCACCGTCCCGTGGCTGTTCCAGAACGCCGGAACCGTGCTCGCCACATGGCTCCCCGGCACGCAGGCGGGCCCCGCGCTCGCCGACATCCTGACCGGCAAATGCAACCCGAGCGGCAAGCTGCCGGTGTCGTGGCCGGTCGACGTCGGGCAGATCCCGATCTTCTACGCGCACCGCCCGACCGGACGCCCCGCCGAGGCGGCCATGCGCGAGACGAGCAAATATCTCGACATTGCGGTGGAGCCGCTGTTCCCCTTCGGACACGGCCTCTCATACACGCGCTTCGCATATCGGGGGATCAAGCTCTCCGCCGCGACGATGCGCTTGGGCCAAACGCTCATGGTCGAAGCCGAGATCGCCAACGAGGGCGGGGTCGATGGCCGCGAGACGGCGCTGCTGTTCATCCGCGACCCCGTCGCCAGCGTCGCCCGGCCGGTGCTCGAATTGAAAGGCATGGCGCAGATCGACCTCGCCGCCGGGGCAAGCGGGACAGTGCGCTTCGAGCTAAGCTGCGAGGACCTGTCGTTTCCCGACGACACCGGCGCCATGATCCTGGAGCCAGGTACGTGGAGATCCTGGTCGGGCCGAAAGCGGATCGGGAGGCGCTGATCCACGAGACGATCACGGTGGTCGCGTGACGCGCCAGTTTAAGCGGAATCGCTTTGATCGAAATCCCGGCGCATCCGGGCATTTCCTGCGTCCGCGAAGGAGTGGATCCCCTCTTCACGGGGAATTCCGTCTCAGTTTCTCGCATGGGATTCCATCCCGATCGAGCTGCCCAACGCCGCAACGCCTCTCAAGCCGCCTCGGCGCGGTCTCGGCCCATCAGAGCGAGACCCGCGCCGACCGAGACGAACTCGTCCTCGGCGGAGAGCACGGCGCCGGGAAAGCGTGCCGCGATCATGGCGCGGATGGCTGGGACGAGCGAGGTGCCGCCGGTCATGAAGACGTGGTCGACCTTGTGCGGCGTCAGATTGGTGCCCTCGAAAAGCTTCGGCAGTTCGGCGTCGATCGTCTTCAGATCGCCCGCGATCCAGCGGTCGAAATCGGCGCGGGTGATGGTCGCATCGATCTGGATCGGCCCGTGCCGGAACAGGAGCTGCGCGGCTTGCCTCCGCCGACAGCGCGGCCTTGGCCGCCGAGACCGCCTGATACAGCTCGAAGCCCAGCTCTTCCTCGATCATATAGAGCAGCCGCCTCAGGCGTTCGGGCTCTTCCGCGAGATGGGCGAGGCCGCGAAGCTCGCGCAGCGTTTCCGGCGTGCGTAGGAAGGAGAGGTCGCTCCACCGCTGGAAGCGCGTGTAGTAATGCACCGGGACCGGCAGCCGCTTGCCCATGCTCAGATAGTGTGAGCCGAGCCCGAGATCCGGGCAGACGACATGCTCGATGATCCGGTAGTCGAGCCGGTCGCCGGCAATGCCGACGCCTGAAGTGGCGATCGTCTCCATGGCGATGCGGCCGGCTCTGCGGCGTGAAGCGGACCAGCGAAAAATCGCTGGTGCCGCCGCCGAAATCGGCGACGACGCAGAGCTTTGCCTCATCGATGCCGCTGGCGAATTTGTAGCCGGCGGCGAGCGGCTCGGCGACGAAGGAGATCTCCTGGAAGCCGGCCATGGCGAACGCCGCGGAGAGGCGCTCCAAGGCGAGCGCTTCGTCGGCGAACCTGCCGGCAAATCGCACCGGGCGGCCCGCGGTCACGGCATCGCCAAGATCGGGTATTGCGCGTTCGACGTCTTGCCTCAGCGCCTTCAGGATGCCGGCGATCAACTCTTCGATGGTGAATTTGCGCCCGAAAATATGGGTCTGCGCGAAGTTGGGATTGGCGGCCATGGTCTTGATCGACTGCACCAGCCGGCAATCGCTGCCATATTCGAGGTAAGCCGCCATCGCCTCGGGGCCGGCCTTGACGCTGATCGGCGATCCCGGCGCCGTGCCTTCGCGGACGAAGCACAGGATCGAGCGGAAATTGCCGTTGCCTCCGTTGCGGCCATGGCGTGCAACGCGGACATTGCCGTCCGTCGCCGCCGTTGCCAGCACGCTGTTGGTCGTGCCGAAATCGATGCCGACGCTCATAATCGGATTTGCTCCTGGGCCGCTATGCACGCGCAAGACCGCCCGCCGGCGAGGGCCGGGACGGTCTTGCGAAGATTTTGCCAAGGGGCCGTGTATGCCCGACCGGGACGCCGGACTCAAGTCAAAACGGGCGGCGCTGCGGATGGCGGCTATGCGCTTTTGGGTGCGCCGTCAGCCTCGACGAAGCGCAGATGACCTTCCTTCGTCCACACACGGCAGCCATCAGGACCGGCGACGGCATCGAGTGTGGCGCCGACCGGCAGGCGGAGCCAGGACCGTTCGGCAAAGCGCTCGCCGCCCTCGATGAAGCTGCCGCCGAGGCAAAGGATTTCCAGCCCGCCAACCGGCTCGGCGGCGATATGCGCTCCGGGTGCCCATTGCTCGATGCGGACGATTTCGCGATCATCGCGGAACAGCTCCGTCGCCGTCACGCCGGTGCGGCCCGTGACCGGCATCCGCTCCGCCTGGTAGGCGTCGATCCGGACCTGCGTGCGGTCGGCGGGATCGAACTGCCAGAGCTTGACGAAAATCGTGCAGCCCGGCTCGGAGCCGGGTCGGTGCCGGGACTGCGGCGGATTGCGGACATAGGTGCCGGTGGGAAAGTCGCCATGCTCGTCCTGAAACACGCCTTCGAGCACGAGAAACTCCTCGCCGCCATCATGGGTGTGCGGCGAGAAATGGCTGCCGGGCGCGTAGCGGACGATGGAGGTTGCGCGTGCGACCTCGTCGCCGATCCGGTCGAGCATCTTGCGGTCGACGCCCGCCATCGGCGAGGCGCGCCAGTCGATCGCGGCGGCGTGAACCGCGACGCGGGACGTGAAGTCGGCGTTGAGTTCCATGGGTGCCTCCCGGCGCTCGCGACATGAACAGGTTCGCCGCGAATTTGACGGATGCCATTATAGGTGGTTTCCGCAGCGCCTTGTCCGAAAAAAGCGTCAGGCGGCCCGTTCGTCTCCGCCGCCGGAACCGGTCCGGGCGTTGGGGACCGCGTCGCCCGCTGCGTCCGGTCCATGGCGCGTTTCCAGATCGGCAAGAATGCGGCTCACCTCGGAGAGCAGCTCATTGCGCGCGAGCGGTTTGGCCAGATAGCCATTGAGGCCGAGCGCCATATATCGCTCCTTGTCGCCCGACATCGCGTCCGCCGTCACCGCGATGATGGCGATATCGCGCCAAGCTTCGTTGGAGCTGCGGATCGCGGCCACCGTATCGGGCCCGTCCATGACCGGCATATGCATGTCGAGCAGGACGAGATCGAATGCCTCCGACACGAGGCGATCCATGGCGTCCTGGCCGTTCTTGGCTTCGACGATGGCAAGGTCGAGGGGCTTGAGCAGCAGCTTGGCGACCTGGCGGTTGACGGCGTTGTCGTCGACCAGGAGAACCCGGCTGCCGGTAAAGGTGCGTTCGACGTTCGGTTTCGGGCCGGTGCTGGCGCGCTGCGCCCGATAGCGGGCCTCGTCGACCCATTCGGCCTCGAAATGCAGAATGAATGTCGATCCCCGGCCGAATTCGCTCTCAGCCCGGACATCGCCGTTCATCAGGCGCGCCAGCTTCCGCGTAATGGCAAGGCCAAGGCCGGTGCCGCCATATTGTCTGGCAATCGAGCCGTCCGCCTGGGCGAATTCGCTGAAGAGCTGGGCTTGAAATTCCTCGCTTACGCCGATCCCGGTGTCGGAGACGGCGATTTTGATCAGCGCCCTGGCGTCCTCGCTGGCCGATTCGAGCGTCGCGGCGATGCGGATTTCGCCCTGATGCGTGAATTTGACCGCGTTCGATATGAGATTGGACACGCATTGGCTGAGGCGCGTGGGGTCGAACTTCAAAGGTCTGGTCAGCGCCGGATCGATGGTCATCGACAGTCTGAGACCCTTTTCGCGGGCGCGCGGCTCCCAGAGCTGTTTCAGCTTGTTGATGGCGTGGGTGAGATCGCCGGGGATCGGCGCAATGACCAGTTTGCCGGCTTCGATCTTCGACAGGTCCAGCACGTCGTTGAGAATTGTCGTCAGCGACGCTCCCGATTCGACGATGGTCTGCACCATTTCGCGCTGATCGGCGGTCAGGTTCGATGCGGACAGCGCCTGCGCCATTCCGAGGACGCCGTTGAGCGGCGTGCGGATCTCATGGCTCATCGCCGCCAGAAACTCCGACTTCGCGGCGCTTTTCGCTGCGACGGCCTGGGCGCGGGATTCCACTTCCTTGTAGGTGGTGATATCGAAGATGATCGCTACCAGCCCCACCGATCCATCGGGCAAGTTGATCGGGAATTTCTTCGTCAGCGCATAGACGCCCTCACCGACTTCCTCTTCGTTCAGACTGCTTTGACCGGAAAAAACTTTCCTGTCTTCTTCCCAGAAAACCTTTATCTGCTCTTCCGGAAAGATGCAGGTGTCATCTTTTCCGATGAAATCGTCCATATTGATCAGCTTCTGGAAAGAAGGATTTCCGTAGATCCACTGATGTTTACTGTTTTTTACGAATATTGGATCCGGAAGCGCATCGAAGATCGATGCCAGAAGCGCGATATAATCCGATTTATCCTTCGGCATGTATGTCATAAATTTGCGGTCCCGAATTCCGGTAGTCGTACGGTCCGGCCAAGATCGATGGCGTTTCTATGCCGGGTGGATCAGCTTAGCGGACCGAATTGAAGGTCTGGTTAAGCGGCGCGATCCTTCGGCGAACCGCATATTGCCGATGATCGATGCCGTGATTTCCCCGCATTCCCCGGCAATCTGGCGTCCATGAAGTATTGCCATGCAAACGCGTGTCCAGCGTGTCCCAGTTCGGCACGCCTCGGCTCGGATGCGGCGATCTCGGTGTGTTTAATCAGTGACAACCGGTCGCCCATAGGCATGATGAGGTCGCCGCCTCCGCCTTCCTGCCCCCTGGTGCAAGTGTTTGGTCCGTGGCAGTATTCCGGCGCAAGGATAGATATATGCACAAACCTGAAGCCTGCCCCGCCTCTCGTCCCTCCCGGCACGCCGCCCACGCGGAGCGGCCCGCAACCGACCTCGAAATTGCGCGCAAGGCGCATATGCGCCCCATCGGCGAGATCGCCGCGCGCCTCGATATTCCCGAGGATGCGCTCTATCCTTACGGCCGCCATGTCGCCAAGATCGAGGACGCTTTTGTCGACGGCCTGGAGGCGCGCCCGGACGGCAAGCTGATCCTGGTCACGGCGATCACGCCGACGCCTGCCGGCGAGGGCAAGACGACAACGACCATCGGCCTCGGTGACGGCCTCGCCAGGATCGGGGCGCGGGCTGCGACCTGCATTCGCGAGCCGAGCCTCGGCCCCTGCTTCGGCATGAAGGGCGGCGCGGCCGGCGGCGGCTTCAGCCAGGTCGTGCCGATGGAGGACATCAACCTCCATTTCACCGGCGATTTCCACGCCATCACCAGCGCCCATAACCTGCTCTCGGCGCTTCTCGACAACCATCTTCATTGGGGGAACGCCGCCGGGCTCGACACCCGCCGCATCGTCTGGCGGCGCGTGATGGACATGAACGACCGCAGCCTGAGGCGGATCGTCATCGGGCTGGGCGGGGCGAGCGAAGGCGTGCCGCGCGAGGACGGCTTCGATATCACCGTCGCCAGCGAGGTGATGGCGATTTTCTGCCTGGCCAGGAATTTCAACGATCTGCGCACCCGGCTCGGCGGCATGATCGTCGGTTACCGGGCGGACAAATCGCCGGTCTATGCTTCCGATTTGGAAGCCGATGGCGCCATGTCGGTGCTGCTCAAACAGGCCTTCATGCCCAATCTGGTGCAGAGCCTGGAGAACAATCCGGTCTTCATCCACGGCGGCCCGTTCGCCAATATCGCCCATGGCTGCAACTCGGTGCGCGCCACCCGGGCGGCGCTGAAGCTCGCCGATTACGTCGTGACCGAAGCGGGTTTCGGCGCCGATCTTGGCGCGGAGAAGTTCTTCGACATCAAATGCCGCAAGGCCGGTCTGACGCCCAATCTGGCGGTGCTGGTCGCCACGGTGCGCGCACTCAAGATGCATGGCGGCGTCGCCAAGGCGGATCTGGTGACGCCCGATGTCGATGCGGTCAGGCGGGGCCTGTCCAATCTTGGCCGGCACGTCGCCAATCTCAAGCGCTTCGGCGTGCCGATCATCGTGGGCATCAACCGCTTCAACGCCGATACCGAAGCCGAAACGCAGGCGGTCATCGATTTCTGCGCCCGCGAGGGCGTGGAGGCGCATCTGTGCTCGCATTGGGCCGATGGCAGCGCCGGGATCGAGCCGCTCGCCCGCCGTGTCAAGGAGATCGTCGATAGCGATACGCTGAGCATGTTCCGGCCGCTATACGATGAGGAGCTGAGCGTCGCCGACAAGATCCGCACCATCGCCCACGAGCTTTACGGCGCCAGCGACATCGCGCTTTCCCCCGAGGCCGAGCAGCAGATCAGGCGCCTGACCAGGCTCGGCTACGGGGATCTGCCGGTCTGCATGGCCAAGACCCAGTACAGCTTTACGGCGGATCCGACCCGGCGCGGCGACACTGACGGCCATGTTCTGCCGATCCGCGAGGTCCAGCTGTCGGCGGGGGCCGGCTTCCTGCCGGTGCTCTGCGGCACGATGATGACCATGCCGGGCCTGCCGAAAGTGCCGGCGGCCAATGCGATGTATGTCAATCACGAGGGGCAGATCGAGAATTTATCCTGACGCTGACGTTTTCGGCAAACGTTCTGTTGTCCCCCCGGACGCGCCGAGCGCGTGAGGTGGGAACATCTAAATGGGCCCCGGATCAAGTCTGGGGCGACGGCTGGCTGACATGAAAGCTTGCGGCCAATGACACGGCGTTACTCCTTGTTCAACCTCATCCGCGAGGGCTTGCGCGGTCATTCCGGGTGGGAGCCGGCCTGGCGCGACGCCAGCCCCAAATCCGGCTACGACGCGGTGATCGTCGGCGGCGGAGGCCACGGCCTGGCAACCGCCTATTATCTCGCCCGCCAGCATGGCATGACCAACGTCGCCATCCTCGAAAAGGGCTGGATCGGCGGCGGCAATGCCGGACGCAACACCACCATCATCCGCTCCAACTACCTCTATGACGAAAGCGCGGCGATCTACGAGCACGCGCTTAAGCTCTGGGAGGGCCTCGGCCGTGAGCTGAACTTCAACATCATGATGAGCCATCGCGGCGTACTCAATCTCGCCCATGATGACGATGAGGCGCGCCAGCTCAAGCGCCGCTCCGAGGCCAACCGGCTGAACGGCATCGACAGCGAATATCTCGACGCCAAGCAGGTCAAGGAATTCTGCCCGATCATCGATATTTCCCAGGACGTCCGCTTTCCGGTGATCGGTGCGGCGTTGCAGCGCCGCGGCGGCGTCAACCGGCATGACGCGGTGGTCTGGGGCTTTGCGCGGCAGGCATCGGCGATGGGCGTCGACATCGTGCAGAACTGTGAAGTCACCGGCATCAAGGTCGAGGCCGGCCGCGTGACCGGCGTCGAGACGACGCGCGGTTTCATCCGTACGCCGAAGGTTGCGAGCGTTGCGGCGGGCCATTCCAGCGTGATCGCCGGGATGGTTGGCCTGCGCCTGCCCATCGAAAGCCACCCGCTGCAGGCGCTGGTTTCCGAGCCGATCAAGCCGATCCTGCCCTGTGTCGTCATGTCGAGCGCGGTGCACGCCTATTGCAGCCAGTCCGACAAGGGCGAGTTGGTGATCGGCGCCGGGATCGATCACTATCTTTCCTATACCCAGCGCGGCGGCTTCAACATCATCGAGAACGAGCTTTCCTCGCTGCTGGAGCTTTTCCCGACCTTCTCGCGGCTCAGGATGATGCGGCAATGGGGCGGCATCGTCGACCTTGCTCCGGACGCCAGCCCGATCATCTCCAAGACGCCGGTCAAGGGCTTCTACGTCAACACCGGTTGGGGGACCGGCGGCTGGAAGGCGACGCCGGGGTCCGGCCAGGTCTTCGCCGATCTGATCGCCAAGGACGAGCCGGGTCCGATCGCCGCGCCCTTCGCGATCGAACGCTTCGTCACCGGCCGCCTCGTCGCCGAGCACGGCGCGGCGGCGGTCGCGCATTAGCGGGGATCGGCGGGATGTCGAACCAACGACCGCCGCACCCTCCGACGTTATATCCGCGCGGGCCGGAATCTCGCAATCAAGTGGGCTCAAGTGGTTGCTGCGCGGGCATGACGAGAAAAGTGCGGACCAGGCCCAGGATCATTCCGAGCGCAATCGTCTGGCGTCGGATCGCCGGGAGCACGCCATGTTCCTCATAGAATGCCCCTATTGCGGCCTGCGGGACCAGATCGAGTTCGCCAATGGCGGCGAGGCGCATCGCGTTCGTCCGTCGGCCACTACGGCGACGACCGACGAGGAATGGGCCGAGTTCCTCTTCATGCGGACCAATCCGAAAGGCGCGCTGGCCGAGCGCTGGATCCACGCCGCGGGCTGCCGGCGCTGGTTCAACATGCTGCGCAACACCGCGACCGATGAGATCCTCGTCGTCTATCCGATCGGGGCGGAACGGCCGCAGGTCGATATCGCGCCGCTTGGAACCCCGTCTGGCGAGGCGGACATCGGCTCTGGCAACGACGCGGCCAAGATCGAGCATCGGGCAGGGGCGGGCGCGAAAGGGGGTGCGGCATGATGCGCGCGGCAACCGGCCAGCCTTTCCGCCTGGAGAGCGGCGGCCTGATCGACCGTTCCCGGCCCGTCGGCTTTTCCTTCGACCGCAAGCACTATCAAGGCTTTGCCGGCGACACGCTCGCCTCCGCGCTGCTGGCGAACGGCGTCCATATGGTCGCGCGCAGCTTCAAATATCACAGGCCGCGCGGCATCTTCGGCATGGGCGCGGAAGATCCTGCCGGGCTCGTGCAGGTTGGCGGCGATGCGGCGCGCACCGACCCCAATCTGCGTGCGACCGAGGTCGAGATCTATGATGGGCTCGAGGCCTTCCCGCAGAATTGCTGGCCCTCGCTGAGCGTCGATGCCGGCGCGATCAACGACGCACTCTGGCGCTTCATCCCCTCGGGTTTCTATTACAAGACCTTCATGGGACCGCCCGGCAACTGGATGCTGTTCGAGCGTTTCATCCGCCGCGCGGAGGGGCTTGGGCGCGCGCCTGTCGCTCCGGATACGGATCATTATGAGAGCACGAACTTGCATTGCGACGTGCTGGTCGTCGGCTCCGGCCCGGCCGGTCTGATGGCGGCGCTCACCGCCGCCCGCTCCGGCGCCCGAATTGTCATCGCAGAGGAAACGCCCGAGCTTGGCGGTGCGCTCATTGCGATGGCGCCGGGCGATGTCCGGATCAGCGGCAAGGCTCCGCGCGACTGGGCGGCCCATGCGCAAGCGGAGCTGTCCGCCTATCCCGAGGCGACGATCTTGAAGCGCGCCGCGCCGGTCGGCTATTACGGCGACAATCTCCTCGTCTTCAATCAGCAGATTCAGGACCATCTGGCTCCCGGCGCGCGCGATCCGCTCGTGCCGCGCCAGCGGCTGTGGCGCATCCGCGCCGCTCAGGTCGTGCTGGCGACGGGCACGATCGAGCGTCCGCTGATTTTCGACGGCAACGACCGGCCGGGCATCATGCTCGCAAGCGCCGTCAGCGGCTTCGTTCACCGCTACGGTGCGCTGCCGGGGCGCAATGCGGTGCTGTTCACCAACAACAACGCCGCCTGGCGGACCGCCTTCGCCTTGCATCGGGCCGGCGGCGGCATTGCCGCGATCGTCGATCTCCGGGCACAGATCGAGCCGGGATTGCGCGGCTGGGCCAACGAGCGCGGCATTCCGGTCATAGCCAACGCCGTGATCGACGGGACGGCGGGCCGCAGGCACATCGAAAGCGTCACGGTTCACAGGCTCGCAAGCGACAGCTCCGTCGACGGGCGCGCCATCGAAATTGGCTGCGATCTGCTTGCCCTGTCGGGCGGGCTGTCGCCGAACGTCGCGCTGTTTGCGCAGTCGCGCGGCAAGTTGCGGCATGACGCGGAGATTGCCGCCTTCCGGCCGGCGCGGTCCTGGCAGCGGGAGCGCTCGGCAGGGCTCTGCAACGGCACGCTCGATCTGGCGGAGCGTTTTGCCGAAGGGTTTCGCTCCGGCGCCGCCGCCGCGAAAGACGCCGGCTTTTCGCCCGCGCCGACCGTCCTTCCCGCCATCGAGCAGCGCGTGCCGCCTGCGCCCTACGACATCCGCGCGCTGTGGTCGCTGCCCTCGGCGAAGCCTCGACATAAGGCCCGCGCCTTCATCGATCTGCAGAACGACGTCACGACGAAAGATCTGCATCTTGCCGTTCAGGAGGGCTATCGCTCGGTCGAGCACGCCAAGCGGTATACCACCACCGGCATGGGCACCGATCAGGGCAAGACCATCGGCATCAGCGCCTTTGGCATTCTGGCGGACGCAACCGGGCAGACCATCCCCGATGTGGGCGTGACCACATTTCGCCAACCCTATAAGCCGGTCACCTTCGGGGCGGTTGCCGGTCAATATACCGGCGCACTGTTCGAGCCGCGCCGGACCACGCCGATGCATGACTGGCATGTCGCGCACGGCGCCGAGTTCGAGCCGGTCGGCAACTGGCTGCGTCCACGCCTCTATCCGAGGCCCGGCGAGGATTTCCATGCAGCGCTTATGCGGGAATGCCGGGCGGCGCGCCGGTCGGTCGGCGTGCTCGATGCCTCGACGCTCGGCAAGATCGACATTCGCGGCCCCGATGCGCGCGAATTCCTCGACCGCATCTATACGAATAGCTGGAAGACGCTGAAGCCCGGACGGTGCCGCTATGGGCTGATGCTGGGCGAGGACGGCATGGTCGCGGATGACGGCGTCACCGCCTGTCTCGCCGACGACCATTTCCATATGACGACGACCACCGGCGGCGCGGCGCGCGTGCTGGCGACGCTGGAAGATTATCTGCAGACGGAGTGGCCGGAGCTGCGGGTGTTTCTGACCTCGGTCACCGAGCAATGGGCCGTCGCCAGCGTTTGCGGTCCCGACGCGGCAAAGCTGGTCGGCGCGCTTTGCGACGATCTCGACCCGGATCCGGCGCAGATGCCGTTCATGAGCTGGCGCGAGGCGCATATCGCCGGCGTGCCCGTGCGGGTGTTCCGCATCTCCTTCACCGGCGAGCTGTCCTACGAGATCAATATCCCTGCCTCGCTCGGCCTGTGGCTCTGGGAACGGATTTTCGCGGTCGGCGAGAGCACACGGCATCACGCCTTACGGTACCGAAGCCATGCATCTGCTGCGCGCCGAGAAAGGCTTCATCATCGTCGGCCAGGACACCGACGGCACCGTCACCCCGCATGATCTGCGCATGGGCTGGGCGGTGAAAAAGCGCGGCGACTTCATCGGGCGGCGATCGCTTGCCCGCTCCGACACGATGAGGGCCGACCGCAAACAGCTTGTCGGCCTGCTGTCCGCCGATCCACAGCTCGTGCTCACCGAAGGCGCGCATATCATCGCCGCGCCCGAAGAACCCGCGCCGCCAGTCAAAACGCTCGGCCATGTCACGTCGAGCTATTTCAGCCCGACGCTGGGGCGGTCTATCGCCCTGGCGCTGATCGAGGCGGGCGGGCAGCGGATCGGAGAGACGCTGTATGCGAGCTGGAGCGGCAATCCGCCCGCGCCGGTGCTGCTGACCGAGACCGATTTCCTCGGTGCGGGGACCAAGGCTGCAGGCGCCGGGCAGGGTAAGGACGCCGACGAGCCCTTAACGCGGGAGGCCGAACGTGCTTGAGAACGCGGCGCAACTCGTCCCGCCGGCCCGGCGGTCAGCCCTCGCGCATCGCGATGCGATTTCGTCCACCGACGGACGCGCGGCGCTCGCCGAGCGCCAATTGCTGGGCAAGCTGATCCTGAGAGGCGAGCCCGACGAGATCGGCCCCGCCTTCGAAGCCGCGGCGGGGTTCGCCTTGCCGATGACGCCCTGCGGCTCAGCCGTTGACGGTGAGCGGGCGATGCTCTGGCTCGGCCCGTCGGAATGGCTGCTGCTGCATCCCGGCGGCAGCGAAGACGGCCTCGCAGCCGCCATCGCCGGGGCGCTGCGCGGCAATCACTCATCAGGCCGTCGATGTCAGCGATCAGTTCACCGTGATCGAGATCGTCGGCTCGGCGAGCCGGGAGATGCTGATGAAGCTGACGACGCTGGACCTGCATCCCCGCAGCTTCGGGGGCGGCGCCGTCAAAGGCTCGATGTTTGGCCGCGTGCAGGCGACGCTGTATCTGCCGGCGATGGACGAGGCCGAGCTCCGACCACTTCAACCTGATCGTCCGCTGGTCGCATGCGGATTACCTCTGGTGCCTGCTCGCCCTGGCGGGGCGGGAATACGGCCTGCCGGAGCAGGCGCCGATCGGGCAGGTTCGGCTGGCGCGGCGGCAATAGGTGCGCCGCATCCTCAGCCGCGGCGGAATCGCGCGGCTCGGAGACATCGCGGAAGAACACCAGGATGTTCGGATCGTCGCCCGGCCGGCCCGTCAGGCCGATTTCGTCGCTTTCTCGGCGGTGATCGTCATGACGGCTTTGCCCGCCGGCGTCAAAAAGGGCAGGAACAGCGACATGACCTGAAAAGCACCCCAGCGGATATGCTCGCGGGTGATATCGGCGATGCCGTGACGGGAGCGCAGATAGTCGATCCAGTAGGATGACACGATCCAGGAATTGACGATCAGCCCCTCGATTTCCTCGCTCGTCGCATTGATGAACCCGGCGCGCCTTTGCGTTTCGAGCACGATCCGGACCTGATCCTGGCCGTAGTCGGACAAGGTCTGCACCCTGGTGCGGAGCGAGGGCGCGAGACGGTAGACCAGGCCGCCGTCGCGGTAGAAGAACCGCCATTCCCACATCAAGGTGAACCAGCCGGTCAGATACTCGCCGTAACGGCTCGGATCCTCCACTTGAGCCGTATCGGCCGCCGCCGCGTTCTGCAGACCGCGCTCGAACTCACCGAACAGCGCCTCCAGGATCTGTTCTTTTCGGTTGAAGTGGTAATAGAGATTGCCCTCATTGATGCCGACCGCCGCGGCGATCTGCGCGGTGGTGACGTCAGCAGCGCCGCGTTCGTTGAACAGATGCCGGCACGCCTCGAGGATCCGCGCGCGGGTGCTGGGGCGTTCGATCGATGCGTTGACTTCCACCATTTCCTGCTCCTTCCGCCAGCCGGCGCGTGGACACACCGATTAACAACGTTTCAGAACCGCTTTTCTGCGGCCTTCCCCGATGCCGCGCAAGTCCGGTTGACAGAAATAAGGTATACACCTTAGAGTTTTGCCGCAATCACTCGCCGATACATTCCGCCAATTCCATGCTGAGCCATCGCCGAAGAGGTGCCTTATGGTCGTTGAGTTGGAAGCCAATGCCCCCGATCGTGAAGGCGCGGTGACTGCAGGTCGACGTACTGATCGTCGGGGCAGGGCTCTCGGGCATCGGCGCCGCGTATCATCTGCAAAACAGTTGCCCGTCCAAAAGCTTCGTCATTCTCGATGCGCGCGACGCCATCGGCGGCACCTGGGACCTGTTCCGCTATCCCGGCATCCGCTCCGATTCCGACATGCACACCATGGGCTACAGCTTCCGGCCCTGGGGCGGCGAAAAAGCCATCGCCGACGGTGCCGATATCCTCGACTACATCCGTGGCACGGCGAAGGCATACGGCATCGATCGCAAGATTAAGTTCGGGCACGCGGTCCGGCGCGCCTCCTGGGATTCTGCTGCGGCGCAATGGACCCTCGATGTCGAGGCCGGGCCGGAAGGCAAGGCCGTCCGCTACCGGTGCAATTTCCTCTATATGTGCAGCGGCTATTACGATTACGACGAAGGCTATATGCCGGGCTGGCCGGATATGGACCGCTTTGCCGGGCGCATCGTACATCCGCAGAAATGGCCGGAGGACCTCGATTACACCGGCCAGCGCGTCGTCATCATCGGCAGCGGTGCGACTGCGGTGACGCTGGTGCCGGCGATGGCGGAAAAAGCCGCCCACATCACCATGGTGCAGCGCTCGCCGACCTATATCGCCGCGGTCCCGGCCAGGGACGCCATCGCCGACCGGCTGCACCGCCGGCTGCCGGCGCGCTTGGCGCATGGGCTGTCGCGCTGGAAGAACGTGTTCTACAGCATGTATGTCTACAATCTGGCGCGTCGGAAGCCGGAGAGGGTGAAACATGCACTGATCGGGCTGATCCGCAAGGAACTCGGCCCGGACTACGACGTCGACCGGCATTTCACGCCCCGCTACAACCCTTGGGACCAGCGCCTCTGTCTCGTTCCGGATGCGGACCTTTTTGCCGCGATCCGCTCCGGCAAGGCGTCGGTCGTCACCGACGAGATCGAGGTTTTCACCGAGACGGGGCTCCGGCTGCGCTCCGGCGATCATCTGGATGCGGACATTATCGTAACCGCCACCGGGCTGAAGGTGAAGCTGCTCGGCGGCATGGAGGTTTTCGTCGACGGGACACAGGTCGATTTCTCCAAGACCCTGACCTATAAGGGCATGATGTACAGCGACGTTCCCAATCTCGCCTCCGCGTTCGGCTACACCAACGCCTCGTGGACGCTGAAGGCCGAACTCAGCTCGAAATATGTCTGCCGTCTGTTGAATTACATGGATGCCCACGGCTATGGCTGGTGCGCGCCCCGCCGCACCGATCCGGCGATGTCCGAGGAGTCCTCCCTGCCGCTGACGTCGGGCTATATACAGCGGGCGAAGCATTTCATGCCGAAGCAGGGTGCGAAGCGCCCCTGGAAGCTCTATCAGAACTATCTGCTCGACCTGTCGCTGATGAGGTTCGGCTCGGTGAATGACGGGACCATGGAGTTTCACCGGGCCGCAGCCGAACGCCGGGCGGCTTGAGCTCAGCGGGCGGCAACGGGGGAGGGACCATGAAGCTGGCGCAGAAGACCGCGGTCGTCACCGGCGCCGCGGGCGGGATCGGACGGGCCATCGCGGTGTCGCTGTCGCGGCGCGGGTGCAATCTCGCGCTCGCCGACGTCAACGAGGCGGGGCTGGCGGAAACGGCGCGGCTCGCCTCAGGGGGCGGCCTGCGCATCAGCGGCCACAGGCTCGACGTCGCCGACCGCGCGGCCGTCGCTGCATTCCCGAACATCGTGCTTGCCGACCATCCAGGCGTCGACGTCCTGGTCAATAATGCCGGCGTGGCGCTCGGGGGCACGTTCGAACAGGTCAGCCCGGAGGATTTCGAGTGGCTGTTCGACATTAATTTCTGGGGCGTCGTGCGGATGACCCGCGCCTTCCTGCCGCTGCTGAAGCGCAGCGACAAGGCCCGCATCGTCAACCTGTCGAGCATTTTCGGCATCGTCGCGCCGCCCGGCCAGACCGCCTATTCGGCGAGCAAATTCGCCGTTCGGGGGTTTTCGAATGCGCTGGGCCATGAGCTGGCCGGAACGCAGGTCGGCGTCACCGTGGTCCATCCCGGCGGCGTCGCTACCTCCATCGCGGACAACGCCCGCATCGCCGAAAGGCTTCTCCGAGGAGGATACCCGCAGGCGCCGCGATGTGACGAAGAAATTGCTGACGCTGCCGTCCGAGACCGCCGGCGAGATCATCGTCAAGGCGATCGAGGACGAGCGTCCGCGCGTCATGGTCGGCTCGGATGCCAAATTCGTCGCGCTGATCGAGCGCCTGTTCCCGGTGACCTATTGGAAGATCCTGGAGCGGAAGCGCCGGGCCTGATGGAGGCCCGGCCGCGCGTGGGGAACCGCGGCCTCAGCCGTAGAGGTCCGTGGTGATCTGCGAATACCAGGCGGCGGAGTCCTCGTAATTGGCGCGCCGGACGGCCTTGGGGTCCTGCAACCCGGAGATATGGGTCTCGGTCTGGGCGATCTTGGCCTTGGTCGGCTTGTAGTTGCCGCCGACGAACACGCTGTCATTGGCCTCGATCAGGCTCCAGCAGCGGTTCCGGTAGGCGACGTCCGCAGCCTTGGCGCCGAGTAGCTCGGCGGCGATGACCTGGGCGACGACCTGCGCCTGGCTGTTGGCGGCAAAGGCGGATTTGGGCATGTCGCCGGCAATCGAGGCGTCGCCGAGCACGAAGATGTTGGCATCGAAGGTCGACTTCATGCTGAACGGATCGATCGGGCAATAGCCGGTCGCGTCGGAGAGGCCGGCGTCGATGGCGATCTGGCCCGCCGTCTGGCGCGGGATGACGTTGACGAGGTTCGCCTTCGTATAGGTCTCGAAATCGGTGACCACCGTCATCGTCGCCGGGTCGACATTCTTTACCCCGCCATGGATCATCGGCGACAGCCATTCGATCATGCCCGGATAATATTTCTCCCAGCCCTGCTGAAACAGGCCCTGCTTGGAGAATTTGTCCTTCGGGTCGAGGATGACGATCCGCGCCTGCGTACGCCCCGAGCCTTTCAGCACATGGGCCATCATCGATACGCGCTCATAAGGGCCGGGCGGGCAGCGATAAGGGTTCGGCGGCGGAATCACGACGACGACGCCGCCATCGGGCACCGCGTCGAGCTGTTTCTTCAACAGGATGGTCTGCGGTCCCGCCCTCCAGGCATGGGGCATACGGTCCTCGGCCTCCTTGGACCAGCCGGGGACGGAGGTGTAGTCGAGCGCAATACCCGGCGACAGCACCAGCCGGTCATAGGGAAGCGTTGAACCGCCCGCCAGCAGCACCTGGCGGCTCCCCCGGTCGACCGAAGCGGCAGCCTCCTGCGCGATCTTGATACCATCTAGGGCTGCAATGGCGTCGAAACCGTGTTGCAGAACCTCCAGCGGCTGGAACCCGCCGAGAAACAAATTGGAGTAGAAGCAAGTGGTGTAGGTCTTTTGCGGCTCGATCAGCGTGATGTCGAAGCCGTCCTTTGCCTCCGCGACAAGCCTGCGCAGGACCGATACGCCGCCCGCACCGCCCCCGACGATGACGATCTTCGGTTTGGCCTGGGCAAGCGCCGGGCGCGGGAAGCTGCTCGCCGCCAGCGAAAGAGCGCCCGCACTCCCGAGCAGAAAATGCCTACGCGTCAGCATAGAACCCTCCTTATTTCCGGATCGTCGGAGTCTCGATCGGCACGCCTTCGGCGCGTTTTGCGAGATACAGCTCCAGATTGAGATCGTCCGGCGAGCCATAGTCGAATTGTAACGCGCGCACGCCCAGCGAGCAGGCACGCAAACGCCGGTGCAGCGATCCGAGCGACTGCCGTTCGGGCCGGTAGGCGGGGTAGCCATTGCCGGGCCCGTAGCTGATCGTATCGCCGCGCATGCGTCGTCCGGCGTTTCTGTCGTGCCAGCCGGCGCAGGACAGATTGAGCTGTCCATGTCGCCGATGGAAGAACTTTTTGCCTTTTTCATAGACGGGCGCCACCGGACTGGGGACAGCCACACGCATCGTCATGCCGGACGACGAGGGCGGTGAGGCTGACCAAAGCGCCGGATTCGCAAGGATAGCTGGCGGCTTTCTGGTGGTCCGTGCGGCAGAGATTGATGCGGCCCTCGATGTTGACAAGCTTGCCGGTTTTCGCCTCGACCGCCAAATAGCACGTGGCGGCGGCCGGCGGTGCTAGAATGGCGGTACGAACAATGCGGCAAGCCCCGCCGCGATCAGCAACACCCTCAGCCACCAGCGTTCCGGCGCGATAATGCCCCGCGAAACCAGCGCGAGGCCGACGCCGACCTTGACCATGACGGCGAGGGTCAGAACGGGTGTCGATGCGAGGGTGATCAGCGCCGGATTGGCGATCATGGCGAACGGGATGAGGTAAAGCCCGATGCCCAGCGCCATGGCGGTGAACGCGACTTTCAGCCAGTCCTCCTCGACCATCCCGGCGGCGATGAACACCGCGCCGCAAACCGGCGGCGTGATCGTCGACAGCAGCGCGAACCAGAACACGAACAGATGCGCCTGGAGCGGCTCCAGGCCAATCTGGGTCAGCGCCGGTCCGGCGACTGAAATGCAGATCACATAGGCGGCGGTGGTCGGCACCTCCATACCGAGAATCAGGCAGGCGACCGCGGTGAGCAGCAGCGACAGCCAGAGCGTTCCGCCCGAGCCGGACAGAATGATAGAGGTGATCTTGACGCCGAGGCCGGTGACGGAGAGTACGCCGATGACGATCGAGGCGCACAGGATGATCGAGGCGATCATCGCTGCCTGCCGGCCCGCCGTGATCAGCGCGTCGGTATAGCGGTCGAGGCTGCGACGGGCATCGAAGGTCAACCGGCCGTCGATCAGCAGCATCGGCGCGGCGGCGAGGATGGCGAGGCAGGCGGCATATTGCGGCGTGTAGCCGGCGGCGAACATCGCCCACATCAGCACGGTGAATGGGACGAGGAAGAAGATCGAGGTGATCACCACCGCGCGCAGCGGCGGGGCGTCCTCCGCTGGCACCGATTTCAGCTCGTAGCGCTTGGCGAAGGCGTTGATGCCGACCCAGACGGCGAAAAAGTAGAGCAGCGCCGGCAGGATCGCCGCCGCCATGATCCGCGTATAGGGAATGCCGGTCAGCTCGACCATGACGAACGCTCCCGCGCCCATCAGCGGCGGCATGATCTGGCCGCCGGAGGACGCGACCGCCTCGACCGCGGCGGAGAGGCGCTTCGGATAGCCGAGCTTGGTCATCGCCGGCAGCGTGATCGCGCCGGTGGAGGCGACGTTGGCTGAGGCCGAGCCGGAGATCGAGCCGAACAGCGCCGAGGAGATCACCGAGACCTTGGCCGCGCCGCCCTTCAGCCGGCCGGCGGCGACCGCGGCGATATTCATGAAGCCCTGTCCGGCCTCGCCCGCGTTCAGCACCGCGCCGAAGATCACGAAAATCGCGACGATGTTGACGGACACGCCGGTCAGGCTGCCCCACAGCCCGCCCTCGGCGATGGTGAGCGTGCCGAGGAAGCTGTTCAGCGGCGTGCCGGAATGGCCGAACTCTCCGGGGATATATTGGCCGAACAGCCCGTAGCACAGCGCCAGGAACGCGATGATCGGCAGCGGCCAGCCGATCGAGCGGCGCGCCATTTCCAGCACGATCAGCAGCAGCGCGATGGCAAGCCCGATCTGAAAGCCGTTTTCGAGAAAGCCGTATTGATCGGCGAGACGGTTCTCGTTGAGCGCGATCCACACGCAGCCGGCAACGCCGATCGCCGCCAGCGCGAGGCCGGTTGCCCGTTCGGCGCGCGAGCGGGCGCCAAAGACCAGCACGAAGGGCAGGGCGAAAGCCATGTGCAGCGGCCGGCTGACCAGGTTCGGCACCAATCCGGAAAAGATCAGGCCGAGGTGGAAAGCGACGAGCGCTGCCGCAAACAGCGCCCAGGCGTGCCGGGAGGTGAAACGCATACGGGGGCGATCTCGGGAGGCCGCCCGAACGCGTAGGCATCCGGGCGGCGAATGAACGGTGGCTGGTTACATCTGCGAGTCGGATAGCTTGTAGCCGATCTCCTTGTAATATTTCACCGCGCCGGGGTGAACCTTGCCCTTGATGTTGGCCAAGAGCGCCTCGCTGACGCCCTCCCACCAGGGCGCATCTTCGCCCATCTTGGCCTTCTGCTCCCAGAACGCCTTGGTCATCGCATAGGCGACGTCGTCAGCCATGGCGGTGGTCGTGTAGGTGACGACCGGCAGCGAGGTGGTCGCGATTTCTCCGGTCTGGCCGGGATAGGTGCCGGCCGGGATGATCAGCTTGGTCTGCTTGGTCTGCGCGATCTGGTCGTCGGTCATCGACAGCACGGTGACGCCGGTTCCGGCCGCCGCTTCGATCACGTTCGGCGC
Organism: uncultured Alphaproteobacteria bacterium; assembly: GCA_963727575.1. GTDB lineage: Bacteria > Pseudomonadota > Alphaproteobacteria > Rhizobiales > Rhodomicrobiaceae > JAHQVI01. The sequence continues at coordinate 39,787 of CAVSIA010000018.1, read as the reverse complement.
GGGGTAGGACCCGGCGGTGACGAAGCCGTCGATCTGGCCGTTCTTGAGCGCATCGACCGCGTTGGAGAGCTCGGCGTCGGCGATCTTGACCTTGCCCTCCAGGCCGAACAGCTTGAGGTATTTCGCCCCTTCCGTCGCGCCGAACGAGCCCTTGCCGAGCAGGATGGTCTTGCCTTCGAGGCCGGCGATGTCGGTGACGCCGCTCTTCTTCGACATGACGAAATGCATGGTCAGCGACGGCAGCGGAAACAGCGCGCGGATCTCGTTGAATTTCGGGTCGCCCTTGCCCTCGAACATCGCCTTGCCGTTCTGGGCGAGGCCGACCAGCGAGGGCGGGGTGGTGAACACGTAATCGGCGCCGCGGGCCCGCACCTCCATGACGTTCTGCACCGAGCCCTGGCTTTCCTCGACGGTGACGATGATGTTGCCGTTGGAGCCGGCCTTCATGGCTTCGGCGATCTGCACCGACATCTGGTAGTAGGACGAGCCGGTCTTGGCCGATTTGAACGTGACCCGCGTCTCGGCGTTGGCGAGCCCTGCCGCTGCCAACATTGCCGCGCCAGCCAGCACAGCCCCCCTCAGCGTCTTTCCCAGCATTGTCATCGGCCACTCCTCCGTTCGGGTTTTTCTGCTTTGTGTCCGGCATCATAACGGCAACTGCGTCGCCATGCGAGTGGGCGCTAACGCTTGTTATTGCGAGGCAAATGGAGCGCAAAGTGTTGCGATGCGGTATTCGCTGGATCGCTCGATGAGGAGACGGCTGATCGCGGCGCTTATAGGAACAGGACGCGCCGCCGCTTAAGGCTCTCCTCGGGCCAGTAGTCGCTGCGGCGGTAATACTCCTCGACGGCCGGTGTGCCCTCCGGAATGACGACCCAGGGCTGCTTCGACATGGTGAAGATATGGATGTCCGGCGGCAGGCGGTCCGGGTCATCGAGCGTGCCGACGCGGACGAAGCGGATCGCATCGCCGCTGCCGCTGTAGTTGCTCCACACCGCGATCCGGCAGGTCGGGCAGCGGGCGATCCGCTGTCCGTTGCCGCTGTTGGACGGCGTGTCGACGATCTCGGGCTCGCCGTGCAGCAGCACGACGCGGTCCGCCTCGATCATCGCGTTGAGCGCGAAGGCCGTTCCCGTCTCGCGCTGGCACCAGCGGCAATGGCAGCAATGCACAAAGAGCGGCCGGCTGGTCATCCGGTAGCGGATTTCGCCGCAGGTGCATCGGCCGTCGAAGGTGTTCGCGTCGTCTCCCATTCGGTCCCTCCCGTTACGCCGCTCTACTTCATCGAGCTGCGGGCGTTCGGGACCATTTTAGACCGTCAGACGTAGCAAGGTCCATCGATCAGCGGGAATTTCGACGCAAAAGCCTCGTCGATCTCGATGCCGATGCCGGGCGTCTCGAGCGGCCGGACGCAGCCGTTCTCGTCGAGGCTGTAGGGCGGCGCGCCGAGCTCGTCGCGGAACGGATTGTAGATGGTGACGTCGCCTTCGAAATAGCCGGGATTGTCGACCGCGGCCAGCAGGTGGATCGAGGCCGCCATGTTGATGCCGGTGAGCGAGGTGTGCGGGTTGACGCTGATCTTCCACGCCGAGACCAGCGCGGCGATGCGCATGGCTTCGGTCACGCCGCCGGTCTTGGACAGGTCAGGCTGGGCGAAGCTGACCGCGCCGTCCTCGACGAGGCGGGAGAACTCGAAGCGGGTATAGTGGTTCTCGCCCGCTGCAAGCGCGACCGTGCCGAGCGCGGCGGCGTCGTTATAGGCGCGATAGTCATGCGCCGGGAACGGCTCCTCCAGCCAGCCGACGCGCAGCTCCTCATAGGCCGGCATGACGCGGCGGACGTCCTGCAGCGAATAGCCGGTATTGGCATCGACCAGCACGTCGATCTCGGCAGGCGACGGCCTTGCGCACCGCCTCGACGCGGGCGATGTCGCGCTCCGGCGTATCGCCGACGCGCAGCTTCAGCGCGCGGTAGCCGCAGGCGAGATGTCGGAGCGCTTCCTCGGCGAGCGATGACGGGTCCTGCCAGCCGAGCGAGATGCCGCCCGCATAGGCCTTGATCGGCTTGGACGACCCGCCCAGCAGCCGGTAGAGCGGCCAGCCGATGGACTTGCCGCGAATGTCCCATAGCGCCTGATCGATGCCGCTGAGCGCCAGGCTCGCCGCCGCGCCCATGCCGTGGCTGGCAAGCTGCATCTTGTAGACGCGCGACCAGACGCCGACGACGTCGAGCGCGTCCATGCCGAGCACCAGCTCGGTCATCGTGGTGTCGATCAGCTTGGCGATGGCGCCCGGCGAGCGTCCGTGATGCGCCTCGCCCCAGCCGGTGACGCCCTCATCGGTTTCCACCTTGACCAGCACGGCGTCGCGTTTGACCGCGCGGCCGATGCCGAGCGTGACGTTCTGGCCCTCCGGCACGCGATAGGAGACCGGGACGGCGGTGATTTTGGTGATCTTCATCGGGTGCCTCCGGTCGAGCGGCATTCGGGATTGACGAAATTCACAGGGTCTTCGCCGCGCAGAATGCGAAGCATCTCCCCCGCCGCGCCGACGCTCATGTTGCGATAGCTGGTTGCGGTGATCGCGGCGATATGCGGCGTCAGCAGCAGGTTCGGCGTCTCGAATGCGGGATGGTCCGCGGGCAGCGGCTGGACGTCATGCACGTCGAGCGCCGCACCGGCGATGGCGCCGCCCCGCAGCGCCGCCAGAAGCGCGCCGCCATCGATGACGGCCGCGCGCGACACGTTGATGAGGATCGCGTTCGGCTTCATCCGGCCGATCAGCGCTGCGTCGACCAGCCCGGTCGTCTCCGGCGTCAGCGCGCAGGAGATGACGATGGCATCGGCGCGCGAGAACAGCGTCTCCAGATCGACCTCTTCGACGCCTTCCGGCATGCGGCCCTTCCGGCGCGAGGTGCCGAGCACCGTCATGCCGAAGCCGCCCTTGGCGATCCTGGCAACGGTCCGGCCGATCGAGCCGACGCCGAGAATGCCGATCGTGGAGCCGCCGATTTCGGCGAACCCTTCCGCCATCGGACGAGCCGCGCCCCAGCCCTCCGCGCGCAGGCGCCGATCGAGCGTCGCCACCGGGCGGCGCAGCGCCATCAGCGCGGCAAAGACGTATTCGGCGACGGATTGCGTATTGCTGCCGGGCAGATTGGCGACGGCGATGCCGCGTTTCGTCGCCGCCTCGACGGGGATGAAATCCAGCCCCACGCCATGGCGCACCACGCCTTTGACCCGCGGCGCGGCGTCGAAAATGTCGTCGGGCAGCTTGGCGCGGACGATGATCCCGTCGACGTCGGCGGCGAGGCGGCGCAGCGTGTCGGCGCCGGCATCGGGCGCGACGATGAGATCGGCCTCGGCTTCGATCATGGCGACGCCGTCCGGGTGCGTCGGGTTGGTGATCAGGACTTTCGCGCGGTCAGCCATGGAAGGGTGGTCCCTCGACAATCGGGTTGGTCAGTGCGCCGAGCCCCTCGACCGCTGCGGTCATCTCCGTACCGGCCCGCAGCCAGGCGGGTGGCTTGCGCATCGCCGCGACGCCCGCCGGGGTGCCCGTGGCGATGACGTCGCCGGGGACCAAAGGCCGGTTTCGGGAGATGACGGCAATCAGCTCGGCGACGGGGAACAGCATCGACGCCGTCGTCCCGTCCTGCAGTGTCTCGCCATTCATCTCGAATGTCACGCGTAGCGCCTGCGGGTCGGGGATTTCGTCGGTGGTGGCAAGGAACGGGCCGAGCGGGCCGAACGTCGCCAGGTTCTTGCCGGTGCGGAAATGGCCGTCGGCGCGGATCATGTCGCTGGCGCTGACATCGTTGAAGATCGTATAGCCGCAGACATGATCGAGGGCGACCGCCGCGGGGATGCCCGAGCCGCCGGTGCCGATCACGGCGGCAAGCTCGGCCTCATAGGTGACGCCGCCGATGTCCGGCGGCAGGTGGACCAGAGCGCCCGGCCCGATGACGGTATGCGGCGCTTTGTCGAATAGCACCGGCGCGGCAGGCGCCTCGATGCCGCGCTCGCGGATCGCGCACCAGAAATTATGCGCGGCGCCGTGGATGTGCGGCGGCGCCGGGATCGGCGCGAGCAGCTTGACCGCCGTCAGCCTCAGCCGTGCCGCCTCATGCAAGCCGTGTAACGCGATCCGGTCGGCGACAGCCGGAAGGCCCTCGCGAATGAAGGAAAGCACGTCGGGCGTCACGCCATGGAGCGCGCCCGTCATGCTCGGATGCGCCAGATCGTAGACGCCGTCGCCCACACCGCGCGCATCGCCGTCCAGCACACCCGCGCGCGCCGATCCGCCCGTCTCGAAGGTCACGAACCGCATGCCCCGCGCCTCCTCAGGCCGTCCGGTAGCGTTCGAGCACCGAGCGGTCGATGTCGATGCCGAGACCGGGGCCGGTGGGGATGGCGACGCGGCCCTGCTTCTGAACGATGGGCGTCGTCGCCAGATGGTCGCGGAACGGGTTCTCGCACTGCTCGAATTCCAGAAGCGGCGGGAACGGACGGAAGCTCGGCGGCTGGTCCGGTAGCGCAGCGAGGAAGTGCAGCGTCGCGGCAAGCCCCACGGCCGAGCCCCAGGCGTGCGGCACGCATTCGACGCCATGCGCGGAGGCGAGCGTCGCGATCTTCTTGCATTCGGTCAGCCCGCCGGCCGCACAGACGTCCGGCTGCACGATGTCCATCGCCTTGCGGGTGATCGCCTCGCGGAAGCCCCAGCGGGTGAACTCGTTCTCACCGCCCGCGACCGCCATGTCGAGGGCGCGCGAAACCTCGACGTAGCCGTCGATGTCTTCCGGCGAGATCGGCTCCTCGAACCATTCGATGTCGAGCTCCTCAAGCCTGCGGCCCAGGCGGATCGCGACGGGTACGGAGAAACAGTGATTGGCGTCGACCATCAGCCGGATGTCCGGCCCGATGGCCTTGCGCACGGCCGCGACGCGCTGGTAGTCCTTCTCGATCGAGCCCAGGCCGATCTTCATCTTGATCGCCTTGAAGCCTTCCGAGACATAGCCCTCGGCCTCCTCGACCGCCTCTTCGACCAGCCGGTCCATGTCGATGAAATACAGGCCGGTCGCGTAGGCGTCGACCGCGGTGCGGAAGGCGCCGCCGATCAGCTTGTGCACCGGCTTTCCGCACGCCTTGCCGATGATGTCCCACAGCGCGATGTCGATGCCGGAGATCGCCGCGATGGCCATGCCCGACGGTCCGTAATCCTTGATCCGGTTATACAGCTCCTCCCAGATCACCTCGACGTCGAACGGGTCGCGGCCGGTGATCCGCGCGGCGAACTGCGTCTCGATGAACGCCTTGGCGACCGCCGACGGCCCGTAGCATTCGCCCCAGCCGACGACGCCGTCATCGGTCTCGATCTCGACGAGGCAGGTACCGCGCGTCGTGTAGAGCCAGCCACGCGAAGAAGTGAAGGGCCGCTCGACCTTGGATGAAAGGACATGCGATTTGACGGATTTGATTTTCATCAAGAGGTCTCCGGTTTCGGATCAGCGGCGTTCGGGGCGTGCTCGCGGCGCCGCCGGATGAAGCCGAACACGGTCGGCAGCACGAGGGCGGCGAATGCGGCGGCAAGGATGACGGCGGCGCCGGGGCGCGTGACGAACGTGGTCCAGTCGCCGCCGCTGATGACCAGAGCGCGGCGCAGTTCGGATTCCAGCAGCGGCCCCAGAATGACGCCGATGACGATCGGATAGACCGGGATGCTGGCGAGGCTCAGGAGAAAGCCGGCGGTGCCGAGCCCGAGCATGACGACGACGTCGAACCACTGATTGGCGAGCGAAAAGGTGCCGACGGTTGCCAGAACGAACAGCGCCGGCACCAGCAAATGCTTGGGCACGTCGAGCACGCGGACGAAGAAGCGGAAACCGATCAGGCCGACGAAGATGATCGCGAGATTGGCGAGGAGAACCGTGGCGAGGATGTCCCAGACGACATCGGCGCTGGTCTCGAACAGGCGCGGGCCGGGCTGCAGGCCGTGGATCATCAAGCCGCCGAGCAGCATGGCGGTCACGGTGTCGCCGGGGATGCCGAGGGTTAGGAGCGGGATCAGCGCGCCGCCGGTGACGCCGTTATTCGCAGCTTCCGAGGCGACGATGCCGCCCGGCGCGCCTTTGCCGTATTCGGCGCGGTTCTTATCGAAGCGCTTGGCCTGATCATAGGCGATCAGCGCGGCGACGCTGCCGCCGAGCGCCGGGACGATGCCGGTGCCGACGCCGATCAGTGCCGAGCGGACGTTGTTGCCCGCCTGGCCCAGCCATTGCTTGAAGCTCGGCAGCATGCCCTTCAACTCGTAGGTCATGCGTTTGGTGCCGTGCGGCTCGAACAGCGAGTTCATCAGCTCGGGCACGACGAGCAGGCCGATCAGCGCCGGCATGATGTCGATGCCGCCGCATCAGCGAGAGCGTGTCGAACGTCCAGCGCGCCTCGCCGGTGATCTGGTCGAGGCCGACGACGGAGAGGCCGAGCCCGAGCACCGTCGCCAAGAGGCCCTTCAGCACAGAGCCGGGCACGATGGAGGAGATGATGGTCATGCCGAGCAGGGCCGTTGCGGCATATTCGGCGGGGCCGAGCATCAGCGCGAGCCGGGCGAGGGCAGGGGCGACGGTCACCAGCGCGACCCAGGCGATCAGTCCACCGACGATCGAGGCGATCGGCGCCCAGCCATAGGCCTGTGCGGCCTGTCCCTTGCGCGCCATCGGATAGCCGTCGATGGTGGTGATCACGGCGGAGGGTGTGCCGGGAATGTTGATCAGGATTGCCGGGATGGCGCCGCCGGCCATCGAGCCGCAATAGAGCGCGATCATCATGCCGATGGCGAGGTCGGCCTTGAGCGGAAAGGTCAGCGGGATGAACAGGGCGACGCCCATGGTCGCGGTGAGGCCGGGCGTCGCGCCGAAGACGAAGCCGACGGTCACGCCGACCACGATCAGCGCGAGCGCCAGCGGATTGGTGATCTCGTTGACGAGCGCGACCGAGAGATGGGCGAGAATATCCATTGGCGACGGCTCCTATTCGGGCTCAGCGGAGCGGGACCATGAGGACATGGACGAACAGCGCCCAGACCGCGACCGGGAACAGCACCGACATCGCCGCGACGATGGCGAGCCGCGAGGCGGTCCACTGATCGCGCGGCAGCAGGATCAGGCTGAGCGCCGCCATGAAGGCGACCGAGGCGGCGATGAACCCGGCATAGGCCCACAGCGCGATATGCGCCGCGAGCAGCGCCAGCACGCAGACGCCGATGACGCGCATCGGGTCGGCGTCGTCGAGCGTATTGGCTTCCCCCGTGGCGGTTTCAGCGCCGTCTTCCCGCCACGCGATAAAGTCGCGGATCAGCATGAGGACGGTGAGCAGCGCCGTGGCGACGATCACGAATTGCAGCAATGCCCCGGCGCCGATGCCGTATTGCGGACCCGCCGTGGTCAGCTCGAAAGCCGGCGGCGCAAGCAGGATGCACAGGCCGAGCAGCATGAGCGTCGAGAGGGCAGAGGCGAAGAAGCGGACGGTTCGCATGGCTTTACCGGTCAGAAACGGCCCGGCCGCGCGGGTGCGACCGGGCCTTTCCCATTAAACGCAGCTATTTCTTTGCAAAGACCTGACCGGCGACCTCGGCGATCGCGGCGGCGACCTTCTTGATCTCCTGCTCCAGCTCGTCGCCGGAGATCGGATCGATGACGAAGCCGTTGTCGGCGGCGAATTTCTTGAACTCGTCGCTGGTGATCGCGGTCTTGAAGATCGAGGTCAGCTTCTCGCGGACGGCCGGGTCCATGCCCGCCGGGGCGGCGATATAGGCCATCTGCACGACCGGGCCGTAGGGGAAGACATCGATGCCGGCTTCCTTCAGCGTCGGCACGTCCGGCAGCACCTCGAGGCGCTCGTTCTCGAAGACGCCGAGCGGGCGCAGATCGCCGGCCTTGATCTGCTCGATGGTCTCGCTGGGCTTCAGAACGCCGGCTTCGACCTGATTGCCCATCAGCTCGGCAATCACCCGCGAGCCGCCCGGATAGGAGACGTGGCGGAAGGGCACGCCCGCGCCGCGCGCGGTCATGACGGCGAAGATGTGGTTGATGTTGTTCGAGCCCGGCGTGCCGATGGTGACCTTGCCGGGGTTGTCCTTCAGGTATTTGATGAAATCCTGCAGCGTCTTGTGCGGACTGTTGCCGGGCACGACCAACAGCAGCGGGTCCTTGGAGACGCGGATGATGTGCGTGAACTGCTCGTTGGTGAGCGGGGCTTTTTTCTGCGCGATGATGGAGAGCGTCGAGCTGGTGCCGTTGCCGAAGATGTAGCCGTCCGGCTTGGACGTGGCGACGGTTCCCATGCCGATGGCGCCTGTGCCGCCGGGCATGTTCTCGATGACGACCTTGAGACCGTTCTTTTCAAGGATCGGCTGCAGGAAGCGGGCCATGATGTCGTTCGAGCCGCCTGCGTTCCAGGGGATGATCCAGCGCGCTTCGTGATCGGGGTAGGCGTCGGCGGCGCTCGCCATATGCGGCACGGCGAATGACAGGGTCGCCGCGGTTACGGCCGAAAACAGAAGATGCTTGTGGAATTGCATGGATGTCCTCCCTTAGTGTTATTTGTTATAACAAACATCGAATGACAAAGAATGTCAACTCCGTGTATGATGGAGAGCAAGATTTGGGTTATCGAGGACAGGAGATAATGATGGAGGCTCGTCTGGCGGGCGGTCTAAAGAGGATTGAGCGCGAGCCGCTGGGCGATATTGCCAGGACCCAGTTGCGCGACGCGCTTTTTGCCGGCCGGTTCGAGCCGGGAAGCGTGCTGACGCTGCGCTATCTGGCGGAGATTTTCGGCACGTCGATCACGCCGGTGCGCGATGCGGTGACCCGGCTGATCGCCGAGGGCGTGCTGGAGCAGGGGCCGCGCAGCGCCGCCGTCGTGCCCGACGTCAAGGCGGATGCGCTGCGCCACCTGGTCATCGTGCGCAGCGAGCTGGAGGGACGCGCGGCGCGCGAAGCCGTCGCACATGCCACGCCCGCCGACATCGACCGGCTCGGCACGAGATTGCAGGAGATGCGCGCGCTGATCGCCTCGCGCAATCTCGATACCTATCTCGACATTCACCGGCAGTTCCATTTCGGCATCTACCAGATGTCGCGTGTCCCGGTGCTTATCGACATGATCGAGGGCCTTTGGTTGCGCTGCGGTCCGGTGCTGTCCTTCGTCATCCCCGAATACGTCCTCTCGCTGAAGGGGACGGATCACCACCAGGCGATCCTGGAAGCGATGCGCAAGGGCGACCCTGAGGCCGCCGAACGGGAGATGGTCGCCGACATCGAGGAGGCGGCCAGCTATCTGATGAGCCTCAGCGATGCGCAGGGGCGGATCAGGCCGCGGGCCAAGGGTTGAAAGCCGATCCGAGTTCGCAAACAGCAACCCGAAGTTGTGTAGAGCCGCAAATCGGCGCCTCCGTGCCTCATCGCCATTGCCGCAACAGGAAGTGATTGCCGCGCGGCGTTGCTGCTTGCACGCCCTGGCCAAAATCTCCAGACTGCTCGGATCGAGCCGCCGCGGGCGGACCAATGTGGGCGACGCCGATGTCTGCGCTGAGCGAGCTTCTTCCCCAATTCGAGGGCCTTTCGATCGTCGCCAACGGTTTGCGCCTCAATGTCGCCCGCGCCGGTGAGGGGCCGCCGCTTCTGCTGCTTCACGGCCATCCGCAGAACCTCCTGACCTGGCACAAGGTCGCGCCCGGCCTCGTTGCGGCGGGATACACGGTCATCGCCGCCGATCTGCGCGGCTACGGCGATTTCGAAAAGCCGCCGGGCGGCGAGCGCCACGATGGCTATTCGAAGCGGACCATGGCGCGCGACCAGGTCGAGATGATGCGCCAGCTCGGCCACCAGCGCTTCGCCGTCGTCGGCCACGATCGCGGCGGCCGCGTTGCGCACCGCATGGCCCTCGATCATCCGGAGGCTGTCGACAGCCTCGTCGTCATCGATATTACGCCGACCGCGACCATGTATGCGCGCACCGACAAGGAATTCGCCACCCGCTATTTCTGGTGGTTCTTCCTGATCCAGCCTTACGATCTGCCGGAACGGCTGATCGGCGCCGACCCGGCCTATTTCCTCAAGCGCCATCTCGACGGGCAGGTCAAGACGCCGGACGCCGTCGACCCACGCGTATTTGCCGACTATCTGCGCTGCTATCAAAAGCCGGAGACGATCCATGCCATTTGCGAGGACTACCGCGCCGCGGCAGGCATCGACCTCGAACATGACGCTGCGGACGCCGACCGCAAGCTGACCGCACCGCTCCTGGCGCTGTGGGGCGCGAAGGGCACGGTCGGGGCGCTCTATGACGTGGTGGAGACCTGGCGCGAGAAGGCCGCCAACGTCCAGGGCAGGGCGCTTCCATGCGGGCACACACTCCAGGAGGAGATGCCTGACCTGTTTCTCTCCGAGGTGCTCGGCTTTCTGCGCGCGCCGGATTGATCGGCCAGGAGGCCAAGCGTGGCGGCGTGTTCACGAGGAATTCACCGCAAGCAGAGTTCGGCCATGTATAATATCGGCATCATGAGCCGGATCCTTCGCACGGGCGCACTCGTCGCCAGCGTTCTGCTGGCCGCGAGCGTCACCGCCACGGGCCCTGAGGCCAAAACGCCGCCCAATACCGGTCAGATCGGCAAGCCCGACAGCCGCACCGCCTTGCGCGAGCAACTGTTTCGCCAGCTCAAACAGGCGCGTAACGAGCAGGAAGCGCGGGCGGCCGAAGACCAGATCTGGCTGTTCTGGACGCAAGGGCCGGACAAGGAAGCGACCGAGCAGATGGCCGCGATCCTCGCCGCGCGGCGCGCCTACGACAACGAGAAAGCGCTGAAGATCGCCGATGCGCTGGTCGCGCGCCTGCCGGACTATGCCGAGGGCTGGAACCAGAGGGCGACCGTGCTTTTCTTCATGGACGATCTGGATGGCTCGCTGGAGGCCATCGAGCATGTGCTCGCGCTCGAGCCGAAGCATTTCGGCGCGCTGGCGGGCAAGGCGGTGATCCTGATGCACCAGGGGCGGGTCGAGCTCGGCCAGGAGGCGCTGCGCAGGGCGGTCGAAATCCATCCGTTCCTCAAGGAGCGGGGGATGCTCGTCAGGCCGCGGGGAACGCCGATCTAGTGCATCGATCCAAACGGAGGCTTCAGCGGGAGCTTGGTAAAATTGATGCATGACAAAGAGCTAGCGCACTGAGGTATGCACCATGTGAATGCGGCAGTGCACTAGCCGGCCGAATCTTTCACCGCCCGCCTCATTCCGATACGATCGTCGCCACCGCGCCGCCGCCTCTCGCTCGGCGGCGCAACCATGATATGATGGACGGGTTTTCCGCCTGAAATGATCTTGCCCTGGTGAGCTGTCGGGAGTGACGAATGCCGGCGATTGACGCGAAATATGCTGCCCTGTCCGAGTTGGAGAAGCGCGCCCTCTGGCTGGCGACCTGGACCATTCACCACGCCAACCACGTTCGGCCCGGCGGCGAGATCAAGGTCGGCGGCCATCAGGCGTCCTGCGCCTCACTCGCCACGATCATGACCGCGCTCTACTTCCACGCGCTGCGCCCGGAAGACCGCGTCGCCGTCAAGCCGCACGCCTCGCCGATCTATCATGCCATCCAATATCTCGCCGGCCGGCAGACGCGGGAAAAGCTCATCGACTTCCGCGGCTTTCACGGCGCGCAGAGCTACCCGTCGCGGACCAAGGACACCGACGACGTCGATTTCTCCACCGGCTCGGTCGGGCTCGGCGTCGCGCAGACGATCTTTTCCTCAATGGTTCAGGACTATGTCGGCGCCCATGGCTGGATGAAGGGCGAGCGCGCCGGCCGCATGGTGGCGCTGATCGGCGACGCCGAAATGGACGAGGGCAATATCTACGAGGCGCTGATCGAGGGCTGGAAGCACGGCCTGCGCAATTGCTGGTGGATCGTCGATTATAACCGCCAGAGCCTTGACGCCATCATCCGCGAAGGGCTGTGGCAGAAATTCGAGCAGATCTTCGCCAATTTCGGCTGGGACGTGGTCGTGCTCAAATACGGCAAGCTCCAGCAGGCAGCGTTCGCCGAGCCGGGCGGCGAGGCCCTGCGCGACTGGATCGACAGTTGCCCCAATCAGCTTTATGCCGCACTCACCTTCCAGGGCGGGGCGGCATGGCGCAAGCGCCTCACCGACGATCTGGGCGACCAGGGACCCGTGACGCAGCTCATCGAGGCGCGGACCGACGCCGAGCTTGCCGAGCTGATGACCAATCTAGGCGGCCACGATCTGCCCTCGCTTCTCGACGCGCTCGACAAGGCGTCGCAGCATGAGCGTCCGGTCTGCTTCATCTGCTACACGATCAAGGGCATGGGCCTGCCGCTCGCCGGCCATAAGGACAACCATGCCGGCCTGATGACGCCCGCCCAGACCGCCGTTCTCCGTGACGCCATGGGTATCCGCGAAGGCCGCGAGTGGGAGAAATGGGAAGGCGCCGGGATCGATGCGGCCGAGCTTGAGCGTTTCGTTGCGAGCGCGCCGTTCTTTGCGTCCGGCGCCAGGCGGCGGTCGGCGTCGCCGGTCGCGGTCCCGGAGCGTCTCGTCTTTCCGCCCGCCGGCAAGCCCGTGTCCACCCAGACCGGCTTCGGCCAGATCCTCGCCGAGACCGCGCGCGAGGACAGCGATTTCGCCCGCCGCATCGTCACCACCTCGCCGGATGTCAGCGTCTCCACCAATCTCGGCGGCTGGGTGAACCGGCGCGGGCTGTTCTCGACGACGCCGCTGGCCGACACGTTCAAATCCGAGCGCATCCCCTCGACCTACACCTGGAATCTGAGCCCGTCGGGCCAGCACATCGAGCTGGGCATCGCGGAGTTCGAACCTGTTCCTGATGCTGTCGGCGATGGGCCTGTCCCACTCCATCAACGGCGAGCGGCTCCTGCCGATCGGCACGGTCTACGATCCGTTCATCTACCGCGCCGCCGACCAGCTCAACTATGCCTGCTATCAGGACGCCCGCTTCATGCTGGTGGCGACGCCTTCGGGCATTTCGCTGGCGCCCGAGGGCGGGGCGCATCAGTCGATCGGCACGCCGCTGCTTGGCATGGCGCAGGACGGGCTCTTGGCGTTCGAACCCGCCTTCGTTGACGAGCTGGCGGTGATGATGCGGTTCAGCTTCGACTATATGCAGCGCAGCGGCGAGGGCGATCCGGACGAGCGCACCTGGCTGCGCGACGAAACCGGCGGCTCGGTCTATCTGCGGCTGTCGACGCGGCCGCTGGAGCAGCCGCTACGCGAGATGACCCCGGAGCTTGAGCACGACATTCTCGCCGGGGCGTACTGGATGCGCGAGCCGGGTCCGAACGCGGCGGTGGTGATCGCCTATCAGGGCGTCGTCGCGGCGGAAGCGATTGCAGCGACGGGGCTGCTTGCCGAAGACAGGCGCGATGTCGGGTTGCTCGCCGTCACCTCGGCCGACCGCCTCAACGCCGGATTGCAGGCCGCCGAACGCGCCCGCCAGCGGGGCAATGCCGGCGCCGTCAGCCATGTCGAGCGGCTCTTAGGCCAGACGTCGCGCGAATGCGGCCTCGTCACCGTCATCGACGGACATCCGGCGACGCTCGCCTGGCTCGGCGGCGTCCAGGGGCAGCGGGTCAAGGCGCTGGGCGTGGAGCATTTCGGCCAGACCGGCACCATCGCGGACCTCTACCGCCATTACGGCATCGACACCAACGCCATCGTTCACGCCGCCCAAGCGGTCAGCGACGGCCGGACGGTGCGCTATCTGAAGGCGCTTCCTTGACGCCGGGTGCCGCTGCCGCTTTCCGCGCCGCATGGGGCCTGCCGCGCGCCGCGTCAATCTAGGCGGGGAGTGTTGCCCGGCTTGGCTTTCCCATAACGTGCTGGGCTGCTATAGCAAGGCGGTTTGGTAGTTTCGGGGGATCAGGTGGACCGCGTTGTTAGTCTTGGCATTCTTTCGGCCGCGATCACGTCAAGGTTGAAAGCCCTCATCCCTTCGTCCGGCCTTCTCATCGCCCTCGCCGTATTGGCGCTTTCTGCCGCCATTCCGCTTCCCGCCGCGGCCGAAGAGGCGGAAGCCGGGCCGCTGCCCTTCAAGATCGGCGTTCTGGTCACGTCGCGCGCCGACCGCTGCTACGAGCCCGGCGACGTTCCCGCGATCGTCAGCCTGGCCACCGCGGCGCGGGACCGCATCAATGCCACGGGCGGCGTCCAAGGGCGGCGCCTCGCCCTCGAATTCCTCGACGACGAGGGCGATGCGAAAAAAACCATCGCCAATGTAAACGCGACGGTTGCCGACCCGCAGACCTTGGCGATGGTGGGGCTCACCAGTTCGGGACGCGGCAAGGAGGTGTTCGACACGGCCGGCAAGGCGATCGCCGCCAGCGGCATGCCCTGGCTGTCGAATATCTCCGTCAACAGCATCTTCGCCGATTATCCGACCGTCTTCACCATGCGCGGCGCCCAGGAAGACGACAGCATCCCGGTCATGGCGCAATTCCTGAAAGACAAGCACGTCACCCGGCCGGCCTTCGTCAGCATCAAGGATCGGATCTACAGCTCCGCATTGCGGGACGGCATGGTCAAGCAACTCGCGCCCGTCACGCTTGTCGCCGACCTGGAACTCGCCCTGAACGACAACAAGCTGGAGCCGGCCGAAACCGCGGCAATGATCGACAAGCTGAAGCAGGCAGCGCCCGATTTTCTGTTTCTCAGCATCGGCAGCAGCCGCATAGCCGAGGTCCTGCCCGCGTTGCAAAAGGCCGGGGTGACGCCGCCGATCTTCGTCTCCGGCCGTCTCGAGACGATCTTCGGCTCCGGTCCGATCGCCTATTCGGGCGATCTTTACCAGCTTGCCTGGGACGGCCTGCCGGACGCTTTCAACGACAGGCTCCGCCAGCGGCTGTTTCACTCCAACACCGAGGGACTGATGTTCGAAGGCGGGCGCAACACCAGCGCGGCGGGATGGGCGTCGGGCGATTGCAAGGAGCGCCCGCTCAGGGACGCCCCGCATCTGCTCTCCGCCGCGAACCTGCGCGCGGTCGGCATCGGCCTGCAATACAGCGACATGATCGGGCTGATTGCCCAGACCCTGACCGACGCCGATTCCGATGCCGACGTCCCCGCCTTGCGCGGCCGGATCGTCAGCGAGCTTCAGCGGTCCTTCGCCGCCGGTCACGGCATCTACCCGGGCGAGTCGGAGAACTGGTCGTTCCGGCTGGGGTCGCGGGCGGCCGCGCGCACGCCGTTCATCATCACGCGGCCGCAGGGCCTCGGGGCCACGCAACTGGCGCCCGTGCAGTATGTCGCCCTCAGAAACGACACGATGCGCCAGATCCAGACGCTCTATCTCGACGTCGACCTGACCCGAGCCTTCCGCATCGACGACCGGGAGAAGAGCTTCGTCGCCGAATTCTATCTGTCGCTGCACGGGTTGAAGGATGAGAGCCTCGACGAGATCGACTTCGCCAACGCGTTTCTCGATCCGCAGACCAACAACAAGCAGATCACCATCCGGCCCCTCCACCAGGGCGGCCCGAGCGACGCCTATCCGCCCGGCGTCAAGATCTACGCGGTCTCCGGCAAGTTCATGTTCCAGCCGAATTTCGGCAATTACCCATTCGACACGCAGCGCTTTTCCATCGATATCCGCTCCAAGAGCGGGGATGCGCCGTTCATCATCCAGCCCTCTCCGGCAAAGCTTCGCGACCAGTCGGTCGACGCCGAGGGCTGGCGGGTCAAGGAGCAATATGTCGGTTATGACGAGGACTTCCTGCCGATCATCGATGCGATGAGCCATCAGCGCAGCATCGTGCCGTTCTACAAGGGCAGCTTCGTCTGGGTGATGAAACGGGAGGCGACGGACTATTTCCTCACCGTCGTCGTGCCGCTGGCTTTCATCATGATCATCGCCTATCTGGCGATCTTCATCCCGCGCGGCCATTTCGAGGCCATCGTCACCATCCAGGTCACCGCGCTGCTTTCGGCGGTCGCGCTGTATCTGACGATCCCGAAAGTCGACTCCGACGAGGCCACCGTGTCGGACAAGATCTTCCTGTTCGACTACATGCTCATCAGTCTAATGATCGGCCTGTCGATCCTGCGCATGAATAAAGGCGTCGCCCGCGTGCCCCGCCTCGACAGCGTGCTGGCGGCGGTGCACATCGTCTTCATCCCCGTGCTGGTCGCGCTGCTGACGCTTTACGTGATCGGCTCCAGCATGTCCGAGGGACAGACCGCCTCATCCATCGTTTACGCCTGGCGTCAGGCGCTCGGGGCAATGTAGAGCGGGTACCTCACGCGCGGCATCGCTTGCCGTCGCGCGGCATCCGATCGATTGTCAGGCGATCAGGCCGCTCATCGGCTTCACGGCGCCGGAGCCGGGAAACACGCTCTCCGCCAGCACGCCGCCCGACAGGCCGAACTGGTCGGCGAGCAACCCCTTCAGCACCGCGCGCAGATCGGTCGTCGGCTTCAGGTCGCGCGCCTCATGGAGCTGGGCGTCGGCGAGCCCCGGCCAGTCGGCGATCACCCGCCCGCCCTTGATCGCGCCGCCAGCGAGAAAGGCGACGGTGCCGGTGCCGTGATCGGTGCCGACCGTGCCGTTGATGCGCACGGTGCGGCCGAACTCGGTGACCACGGCGATGGCTGTGTCCTTCCACGTGTCGCCGAGGCCCTTCTCGAATTCCTCCAACGCGCCGTCCAGGCCGGAGAGGCGGTTGGCGAGCTGACCGGTCGCGCCGCCCTCATTGGCGTGGGTGTCCCAGCCGTCGAAGGCGAGCGCGGCGATGCGCGGGCCGTCATCGGCGGCCATGATCTTCGCCGCGCCGGCCGCCGCCCGGCGCATGGCCGCCGGCTGGTTCATACCGCCGCGCGCTTTCGCCATCTCGCCGCCCGCGGCCATCTTGTCGGTGTCGAGCCCGGCGCGTAGCGATGCCGCGAGTAGCGGGTCGCGATGGGTGTAGAGATCGAGAACGCGGGTGGCGAGATCGGCATTCGCATTGGGCAGGGTCTGCGGCGCCCAGCCGAGGACCGGGGCCGGGCCGCGCATCACCAGCGGTGTCACCGAGCCGACGCCGAGGCCGCGCGCAGGCCGGACCCGCTCGCCGCTCGGAAGCTGGCCGACGGCGCGGTTAAGCCAGCCGGAATCGATCCGTCCGGCGCCGGCATAGCCGCTCTCCAGCACGTCCTGGCCGTCGAAATGCGACCGCTCCCGATAGCTGGTTGCAACCGCATGGACCACCGCCGCCTGGCCGTTTTTGTACAGCCGGGCGAAATTCGGCATGGCCGGATTGACCGCGAAGAAGCCGTCGAGCGGCAGCGCCGGGTGCTCGCCGGACAGCGACAGCGCCAGATCGCCATGCAGCCCCGCATAGTTCGGGTCGCCGACCGGTCCGACCGCGGACAGCCCGTCGAGCGCCCCGCGCAGAATGATCACGACGAGGCGCGGATCGCGCCCGCCCGCGGCATGAGCAAAGCGCGGCAGATGCGCCCAGGCGACGAGCGCGCCGCCGCCGATCAAGAGCGCACGGCGGGAGACGGAGGGGGTTTCGCAAAAAAGCGGCATGGGTCACCTCCGCTGGAATTCGGGCGACATGAACAGGATCGCCAGCGCCTGCTGGCGGGATTCGGCGCGCGACATCGCCTCGCGGGTTTCGCGCGACGCTGCGCTGCCGGCGACCGCATCGAGCACGCCGAGCGGTGCATCGACCGTCTTGATCTGCTGCGCGGTGCGCCAGGACACATCGAGCCGCGTCTTCATCGCCTCCGGTGAAGTGTAAAAGCTAAGACTCGAGCTGACAGACGGTGTCTGGAGAGCTGTCGGGTTTCGATTGCCTGACGTGGTCAGGCTGCGATCATTTTCTCCTTTGCAATGGGCTTTGCGTCAAGGAAAGTCTGCATCGGCGTTTTGCCGAAGCACCATCGTCCCTGATGGGGGCGTTCGCGATTGAACGCCTCGAGCCAGGCATCGAGGTCGGCCTGCAGCTCATCGATCGAACGGTACAGCTTCTTTCGGAACGCGATCCGGTAGAATTCATTCAGCACCGTCCTGTGGAAGCGCTCGACGATGCCGTTGGTCTGCGGGCTCTTGGTCTTGGTCCGGGAATGGTCGATGTCCTCGACGGCGAGATAGAGCTCGTATTCGTGCCGCTCTGGATTGCCGCAATACTCCGTCCCCCGATCGGTCAGGATGCGCTGGAGCTTGATCTCCTGGCTCTCAAAGAACGGGATCACTCGGTCATTGAGGATCTCGGCTGCGGTGATCGGCGTCTTCCGGTCGTAGAGCTTGGCGAAGGTGACCTTCGAATAGGTGTCGACGAAGGTCTGTTGGTAAATCCGGCCGACGCCCTTCATATTGCCGATGTAGAACGTATCTTGAGCGCCGCAATAACCGGGATGTTCACTCTCGAACTCGCCGTGTGCTTCCTTTTCCGCCTTGGCTTTCTCCAACGCGGCGAGCTGGCTTTCGGTGAGGATGCCGCCTTCCTGCGCGATTTTGGCCTCCATCGCCTTGAGCCGCTTTTTCATCGTCTCCAGATCGTGCCGCAGCCAGACGCAGCGAACGCCGGCCGGTGACACGGTGATGCCGCGCTTCTTCAATTCGTTGGCGACGCGAAGCTGGCCGAAGGGCGGCTGTTCGATGGCCATCTCGACGATCGCCGCCTCGACCTCCTCGGCGACCCGGTTGCGCAGCAGCGGCTTGGCTCTGGAAATCTCCTGCAACGCAAACTCACCGCCTTTGTCGTACAGCTCCTTGAAGCGATAGAAACTGTCGCGGCTGTAACCCAGCATCTTGCACGCCTGGCTGACATTGCCGAGCTGTTTGGCCAGTTCCAGCAATCCGAGTTTGGCGCGAATGACTTTCTGATCTTTCGTCATGGTGTTCTCCTGTCCGCCGAGGCGGGGCGCTCCGCAACCCCGACCAGCTCCGCGCCCCGCCTCGGCTATCTCTGTGCCGTGGGGCCAGAACACCATGTGTCCGGTTAAGTTTTAGCTAATGCAGGTGAAGCCCAGTCGGCCGCGATGTCCGGATAGCCGTTCGGACCCGGAGGCTGCCACAGCATCATGCCCATGGCCCTGAGCGCGCTGATGGTCACTTGCGGGCGCTTCGGTTCGAAGCCGGTGGCGCGGGTGATGGCGGTCAGGAATTCGACGGGCGTGCGCATCTTCGTGAGCGGCGCGTCCCATGCATCGTCGTCGCGGATCAGGCGAGACCGCGCCGAGATCGCCATCGGTGTCGAGGAATACCTTTGTAAGCCGCTCGACCAGTGCGGGAGGCGGGTCGTCGGCGACGAAATGGCGGACGAGCTTGGTGGCGATATGTCTGGCGGTCGCAGGATGACGGGCAAGGTCGGCGAAAGCGGCCTCGCCCTGTTCGATGCCGCGCTGGGTGTAGGCCTTGCCGAGCAGATCGTGATCGCCAGGCTCGTGCCAGTTGGCGCGGAACAGGAACACGCCCGGCTCCTCGCGGCGCGCCCGCCGTCCGGCAAAGCTCCATCCGGTGATGATGCGGGCGAGCGAGGTGACGTCGGCCTGGGTATAGCCGCCGCCGACGCCGAGCGTGTGCAATTCGAGGATTTCGCGGGCGAGATTTTCGTTGAGGCCCTTGCCGCGATTGCGTCCGGCACGGGAATTGGGACCCATCGAGCGTTGATTGTCGAGATAGAACAGCATACTCGGATGCTGCTCGACGGCGATCAGCATGTCCTCGAAGCGGCCGAGCACATGCGGGCGGATCGCCTCGCGCTCGAAGGCGCCTGCGGACGCCCGAACCAGCGGGCCCTTGGCCGCCGATACGGCGAAATGGTTGGACCAGAAGGCAACGAGCCGCTCGACATAGCCGGCCCGTGCCTCGGCCTGTTTGCGCATGCGCGCGCTGACTTCGGCGCGGTAAAGCTGCTGCGGCACCCGGGCCATGCGCATCCGGCGTCCGCGCTCGCCCAGCCGCCGGTGCGGTCGATCGTCGGGCGGGGTCGTGCCCTGGGGCTCGTTCTCGGCCATGCCCTGCATCGAGGGCGCGGGATTCTTGCTCGAGGTGCCGTCGCTTTCGCCCGTCTTCGCCGCCGCCGCCGCGCGCTGGCGGGCCATCTTGCGCCGCTCCTGAAAGGCGAAGACTTTCTGCAGCGCTTCCTGGCTGGAGGGCAGATCGCCGGTGAGAAGGGCAATCTGCGGTGATTTCAGCTCCTCGGCGAGGAAGCCGCGGGGATCGCGCGATGCTTCGGCGAAGTCATCGGCGCGCGCACCGAGACCGAAGCGGTTGAGAGCGATCAGAGCATTTTGAGGGTCTTGGCCGATGGCCATGAGCTCCTCCTCTCTCAATGGACGGGCGCTTCTCGATTTGCGTGTAGATAATCGCCAAGCGCGGCGGTCCAATGGCGAAGCGCGAACAAAAGCGTAACATTCCGTATCGGCGGCTGGCCGCGTGCGGGCGCCCATGCCCCCTGCGTCTACTGCGTTGCCGCCGTTGAAAACCAGAGCGGACAGCGATAGCGGTAGGTGATCTCCTGGCCGGCGCCGATGTCGCGCAGCGCATGCAGCACGGCGACCCATCCGCAGTTGCCGCCTTCCTCGAAACGGACATCGGCATTCGGCTCGTCGGCGTGGTTGCACAGGCTCGCCTGCCCGAGCACCATCAGCCCTTCCTCTTTCGAAAGCGGGTGCTGGAAGTAGAAATCTCCGAGGGGGAGCATGCGGTCGAGGGAGAGCGCCTGCTGTGCGTCGATATAGACTGTGCAGGCGCGCTCGATTACCTCGCCTGCCGCGATGGGCGCTGCCGCGAACAGGCCGCGTCCGCGTCCGGGCGAGGTGCCGGGCACCGCTTTTACGCGGCGCACGCCCCAATCGAGCAGTTGCGCCGCATTGGCTCGCGCGGCGGGAGCCGATAGCTCTTCATTCATCCTGCGATCGCCTTGACGTACACCACCTTGTTGTCTCCAACACGGTAGAAGTCGGTCAGTTCCGCAACCTTGCGGAAGCCGGTCTTCCGATAGAAGGCGCGGGTCGGGGCGTATTTGGCCAGCGAGGACGTATCGACATAAAGACGCTTGCCGTCGATCCGGCGTACGGCCTCTTCGGTGCGCCTGAGGATGTCGCGTCCGATGCCGCGCCCCTGCGTGTCGGCGCCGACCACGATCCAGTAAAGGTCGATCGTGCCTTCGGTCGCCGGCGTCGGGCCATAGCAGGCGTAGCCGGCGACGCGCCCATTATCCTCGGCGACGACGAATTCATAGCCCGAGGCGCGGCCTTTCTCGATGCGATCGGTGACCAGTTCCACGGCCACATCGACTTCGGCCGGCGTGAACATGCCCGTGCCGGCGACGAGGCTGCGGATCGGCTCCACATCGTCCATCGTCACCGTCTCGCGCCACGACAGCGCGGCGGCGTTCGGCTTACTGACGATCTTGGGGCGCTTGCGAATAGCGGGCCGCGCGCCGGCCATTCCCTGCGCCAGCCCGGCGAAGAAATTCCGCGCATTGATGCCGAGCGTGCGCACCCGGTAGCCGCCCTCCTGGATGACCACGGTCGGATAGCCCGCCGCGCCGATCATCTCGCCGAGGCGGTGGAAATCGGCGGCTCTGTTCGACCAGGTGCCGGTCGGGTCGTCCTTGGCGGTATCGAAGCCGATGGCGGCGACGAGGAATTTCGGGTCATGCCTGGCCACACGACGTAGCGCCTGGGCGACGGCCGTCCGGTGTTCCTCCGGCGTGATCGTCTCCGGAAGCGGGATGTTGACGTTGTAGCCCGCGCCGCGCCCGAGCCCGCGCTCGTCGCGGAAGCCGGTGAAATAGGGATAGGCAAAGCTCGGCGCGCCGTGCACCGAGACGGTCAGCACATCGGAGCGCTCGTAGAAGATGTCCTGCTGGCCGTTGCCATGGTGATAGTCGATGTCGAGGATGGCGACCGGCCCGTGCCGCACCAGATAATGCGCCGCGATGGCCGGATTGCAGAAATAGCAGAACCCGCCGAAGGTCCGGCGCTCGGCGTGATGGCCGGGCGGGCGCACCAGTGCATAGGCGAGCGGGCGCCCGTTCAGCACTTCGTCGGCGGCGGTCAGCGCGCAGTCGACCGCGTGACGCGCGGCCGGATAGGCGTTGCGGTTGATCGGGGTGAAGGTGTCGATGCACCAATAGCCGGGCAGCACGGAGCGCTCGGTCGGCTTGCGCGCGGCGTTGCGGACGGGGAAGACGTAAGGGTAGATCGACTTTCTCTCCGGCGCCTCGGCGCAGGCGTCGCGGATGTAATCGACCAGGCCGCCATCGTGGACTTCGCGGATCCAGCGGTCCTGAAAGCTGCGGGCCGGCAATGTCTCGAACAGATCGGTCTTGGACAGCTCCCGGGTGATCGCGGCGACGCGGACCGGCGCCTCGACATAGCCGCGCTCGCGGATGTGATGGATCGAATGCCGGTCGTTGACGATCAGGGCGATCGGCTGGGTCAGCCGCGGCGAGGTGTGCGAGGGCGCGCGCCGCGCCTCCGGCTTGTCGGCATAGCGCGGCGGGCGCAGGCCGTAGTCGGCGGCCATCACCGATTTCTCCACCATATCGACATAGGCGGGCGGGCAGACATCGCCATATTTGCGCTCGAGAATGGCGCGCACGATCGCGGCGAGCGTGGCCGGCGGCGGCAGGGTGTGCTTGCCGAACCCGTCGAAGACGAGATAGGGGCTGTCGGTGGTGCCCTCCTCGATAGGCTGCTCGTAATTCGTGCCGATGATCGGCAGCGCGCCGTATCGCTCGTAGAACTGCAGGCGCCGCTCGTTCTGGCGCCGGATCTTCGGGTCCGGGCTGAGCTTGGGATCGTCCGGCAGGCATTCGAAATAAAGCCCGCGCGCGCCGAATGCGAGCGCCTCTTCGCGCACCGCGTCGTAAAGCGCGGCGCCAAGGCCCCCCCCGGTCCGTCCCGGCGCGGCGGAGATCGTCTCCAGATAGGCGAACGAGAGATCGGCAAAGTTCAGCAGGATGGCGAAGGCGCGGACCTTCTGGTGGGTGCGATCGTCCGAGACCAGCAGTTTGGAGACGAACTGATAGCTGAGCGGATCGGCGAGCTGATCGGGGAGCTTGTCGATCTCGGCGGCGGGCATCAGCGGGAACTGCGCGCGCAGGATCGCCTGGACCTCGGCGACCGTGTCGCGGTCGGCGTCGGTGAGCGCGTTCCGGATCGTCCGGATCCTCAGCATGTCAGGCGGCCTTGCTCGCGGCGGGAATGGCGGCGCGCACGATCCCGGCGATGACCTCGTCGTAGCCGAGGCCGGCTTTGGCGGATGCGGCGGCGAAACCGGCATCGGGCGCCAGGCACGGATTGGCGTTGACTTCGAGCACATAGGGCGCGCCGTCCTCGGCCACGCGGAAGTCGACGCGGGCGTAGCCGGACAGGTCGAACGCATTCCAGGCGGCGCGCGCGATCCGGGCCAGCTCGCGCGCCAGCTCCGATTCGCGGGCCTCAAGACCGAAACGGCGCGGCGTCAGGTGATAGGACGCGGCCGCCGGGTCCCATTTGGCGGCGTAGTCGACGATCGGCGGTGCGTCGTCGGGCAGGCCGGAGAAATCGATCTCCTGCACCGGCAGGACCTTCACGCCCACGACCGTCTGCATCAGGGCGACGTTGAACTCGCGGCCTTCGATATATTCCTCGGCGAAGAAGCGCCCGCCGAAGCGGGCCTCGCGTGCCTTGACCTCCGCCGCGGCGCGCTCGCTGGAGACGATGCATGCGCCGTCCATGCCGAGCGAGCCGTGCTCGTCCACGGATTTGACGATGACCGTGGTCGTGGGCGGAACGCCTTCGCCGCGGGGCCAGCAGGCCGGCGTTGGGACGCCATGGGCGGCGAGCCGCGTCTTGGCGGTGATTTTTGAGGTCGAGCTGGAATAGGCGGCCGTGCGCGCGCCCGTATAGGCAAGGCCGAGGTGATCCATCGCGGCCAGCGGCAGCGGTGCCAGCGCGCCGTCGCCGTCAAGTGCCTCGACGAGGTTGAAGACGACCAGCGGCTGCCGCGCGGCGAGCCGGGGCAGGGCGCCCAGCTTCGGGTCGACGACGATGATCTCGCTCTGATAGCCGAGCCGATGCAGGCTCTGGGCGATTGCGCTGGCCGTGTCGATGGTATCCTGCTCGTCGGGCCTGTCGGTTGCCGCGCCATGAATGACGGGAACGAAGCGATTGGGCATGGTCTTTTATGCGGCCTCCGCGAGACGGGTTTGCCGAGACCGGCTTGGGCGAATGGCGAGGCGTTTGGCAGCGGCCTTGACGATGCCGGCAATCAGGCCGTCATAGCCGAGGCCGGATTTGGTGGCGATCATCGGCAGGTCCGAATGCGTCGGGTGCAGACCGGCGATCGGGTTGAGCTCGAGGAACTGTGCAGCGCCCGAGGCATCGAGCTTCATGTCGATGCGGCCGGCGTCGCGGCAGTCGAGGGCGCGATAGCAGGCGAGCGCGGTTGCACCGGCTCGGCGGGCCTGCGCGTCCGATGCCAGCTCGTAGATCACGCGCTCCTCGCATAGTTCCTTGTTTTCGAACGAGTAAATCCGGTCCTCGACGCCGTGGCGGACAGAGATTTCCATGACGCCGATAACGCGCGCCGTCTCGCCGGTGCCGAGAATGCCGACGGTAAACTCGCGGCCGGGCAGATAGGTCTCGCAGATCACCGGCTGCTGGAACCGGGCGATGAGCGCGCCGGCCACGTTCGCCAGCTCGGCAGGGCTGGCGACGCGGGATGCAGCCTCGCAGCCCTTGCCCGTACCCTCGGCCACCGGCTTGACGAAGAGTGGGAACGGCAGATCGACACATGCCGCCTCGCTTGCCGAACGCAGCACCGCGAATGGCGCCGTCGGCAGGCCGTGATCGCGGACGATGCGCTTGGCGACGCCTTTGTCGAGCGTCGCCGCCATGGTCAGCGGATCCGAGAAGGCGTAAGGCTGGCCGAACAGCTCGCACAGCGCCGCCACCTGCGCTTCGCGCGAACGGCCGGACAGGCCTTCGGCGATGGAGAAGACGAGATCCCACCGCTCGCCGGCCGCGAGATGCCCGGCGAGGGTCTGGCCCCGCCCGATCCGGTCGACGCTATGCCCGACGCGGATCAGCGCCGTCTCGATTTCCGCAATGGTGGAGCCGGTGTCGAATTCGGCGACCTCAAGCTCGGAATACCCCAGAGCCAGATAATCGTCTCTGAGGTCGTAGACGAAACCGATGCGCATGGCCGTCACGCCTCCGGCTTCGCGGCGGCGATCAGCGCCGGGTCGACCGTGCGGCCGGCGCCGACTGTGCCTTGCGGGTCCTTGTACCGGTAGATGCCGCCTTCGAAGTTGCGCAGAAGCAGGTCGTCGCCGTCGCGGCCGACGACATATTCGGGCAGCAGGGGGATCTTGCCGCCGCCGCCGGGTGCGTCGATGACGAATTGCGGTACCGCGTAGCCGGTCGTATGCCCGCGCAGGCCCTCGATGATCTCCAGGCCCTTCGACACCGGCGTGCGGAACTGCGCCGAGCCGGTGATCGGGTCGCACTGGTAGAGGTAATAGGGCTTCACCCGCCGCATCAGCAGCCCGTGCATGAGCT
Organism: uncultured Alphaproteobacteria bacterium; assembly: GCA_963727575.1. Classification (GTDB taxonomy): domain Bacteria; phylum Pseudomonadota; class Alphaproteobacteria; order Rhizobiales; family Rhodomicrobiaceae; genus JAHQVI01. The sequence continues at coordinate 14,225 of CAVSIA010000018.1, read as the reverse complement.
GCTTCATGGTGGCGACATCGTCGTTGATGCCCTGGAGCAGCACCGTCTGGCTGCCGAGCGGAATGCCGGCATCGGCGAGACGGGCGGTCGCCTGCGTCACTTCCGGAGGTCAGCTCGGAAGGGTGGGTGAAATGCACGCTCATCCAGATCGGATGGTGCTTTCTCAGCATCCGGACGAGCGCCCGCGTCACGCGCATCGGCAGCACCACCGGCACCTTGGTGCCGAGCCGGATGAACTCGATATGCTTGATCTGTCGGAGCCGGCCGAGCAGGTAGTCGAGCTTGTCGTCGGCCAGCGTCAGCGGGTCGCCGCCGGAGATCAGCACGTCGCGGATTTCGGTGTGGGCCTCCAGATAGGCGAAGGCCTTCTCCCATTGCGACTTGGAGAAGGAATACTCGCCGCCCGCCTCGCCGACCATGCGCGAGCGCGTGCAATAGCGGCAATAGGTCGAGCAGAAGCCGGTCGCCAGAAACAGCACGCGGTCGGGATAGCGGTGGACGAGGCCAGGGACGGCCGCAGTCATGATCCTCGCCGAGCGGATCGTCCGCCTCGCCCGGCGTGCGCAGATATTCCTGGCCGACCGGAATATGGGTTCGTCGCAGGCCGTCCTCCGGGTTCTCCCGGTCGAGCAGGCTGGCGTAATAGGGCGTGATGCCGACCGGCAGGGAGCCCTTGTGGCGCGTGATCGGCGTCCCGCTCGTCCTCGGAGAGCTGGAAGACGCGCTCCAGCACGGCAAGGTTCTTGATCCGCGATCGGAGCTGCCAGCGCCAGTCGCTCCAGTCCGCCGCCGAAACGTCGGGGAAGAAGCGCTTCTGGAAGGCGCGCGCCTGCTTGCCGATGGGATAGCTCTCCCGCCGGGCTTCGGCGAAGCGCACGATCTTATCGGACGGCGTCTGGCCGACGGATGAGAGCGCCTTAGGCATGATTTTTGGGGGAAGCGGTGGACGGATAGACCGTCCTGATACTCGGAGGTTTATCCGACTTCTCTTTCGAGTCGGTTTCCGAAGCGCCGGATATCTCGCATCGAGGAACTGTGGCTCCATTTTGATTGGCAGGCATCCGGGCGAACGGATTTTCCCTGCCATCGGAAGGACCGTCGCGCGACCAGCCGCCGATGCTGTCGTCCGAGTTCCGATCGGCCGCTAATATGTGGATGTTGCACCCGGTTGCAAGCGCATTTTTGTGCGCCTTTGAAAAAACCTGTCGGCAAGCAGTGGGTTACGTCGGCGGTTGGCGGCCGCCATTGCTCTGCACGCTGTTCCGACGGCTGAGCCGGTTCGTATGCTCAGCAACGATATTGCCGCAACAAAGGGGCTTTCGCGCTGCCTGCGACACGGGTTTTGACATCCGCGAAACGGCAATGGGGACAGGGTCAAATATTCTTTAATTTTAAGGCGCGAGCTGCGGGTTTCGAGGCCCGGTTTTGGTATGCAAGAATACGGACGCGTGCGATGAGCGACGAATTGGACTTCGTTCACCGGTTCGAGCTAATCGCTGAGCTGCGAGACCCGCCGGTCCTCCGGCGGAGCTTCGGCCCGCTGCTCCTCTTCGCTGGGCGTCTCGGCGCCCCAGAGCAGCGCGACGCCGATCAGCGCGGAGAGCACGGACGCCGAGAGCACGGCAATCTTGGCCGCGGCGAAATCCGCCGGCACCGGGAAGGCGACGCCGGCGATAAACAGCGACATGGTAAAGCCGATGCCGGCCAGGCCGCCCGCGCCGGCAAGCTGGCGCCAGGAATAGCCGCCGGGCTTGATCGCCAGGCCGGCGGCCACGGCGAGCCCTGCGGCACAGAACAGGCCGAGCGGTTTGCCGACGACCAGCCCGAGCATGATCGCCAGCAGCAGATCCTCATGGCCGGCGAAGGCGTCCATATTGAGCGCCACGCCGGCATTGGCCAGAGCGAACAGCGGTAGCACGATATAGCTCGACCGCGCGCCGGCCCGCCGCAACAGGCGGTCGCCGGGCGCCTCCAGCCGATCCTGGATCGCATCGAGCGCCCGGAGCATCGGCAGCGAAGGCCCGCGCCGAAGCACCTCGTCCCCGCGGGCGGCCTCGACCTTCAGCAGCGTGTTGGCCTGCGTCGCCAGGGCGATGAAGTTCGGCGGCCTGCGGGTCGGGATGAACAGGGCGAGGACGACGCCGGCAAGCGTTGCGTGAAGGCCGCTGGCGTGGACGGCCGCCCACAGCCCGACGCCGATCAGCAGGTAGGGCGAGATGCGGTAGACGTGGGAGCGGTTGAGCATCGCCAGGCCGAGGACGAGGGCCGCGGCGATGCCGAGATATTCGAGGTGCAGATCGCCGGCATAGAACAGCGCGACGACGAGGATCGCACCGATATCGTCGACGATCGCCGCCGCCGTCAGGAAGATGCGCAGCGCGATCGGCACACGATTGCCTAGCACGACGATCAGGGCGATGGCGAAAGCGGTGTCCGTCGCCATCGGCACGCCCCAACCATGCGCCCAGGGGCCGGAGGGAATGACGAGGACGTAGAGCAGAGTGGGGGCGATCATGCCGCCAATTGCCGCGGCGATCGGCAGGGCGGCGGCCTGCCGGCTGGCGAGATGCCCGATGGTGAATTCGCGTTTGATCTCCAGGCCGACGACCAGGAAGAAGATCGTCAACAGCCCGTCATTGATCCATTCCCGCAGCGTCAGGCTGAATTCGGCGCTGCCCAGAGCGACGCCGAGATGCTGCTCCCAGAACGCTTCGAACTCGAGGCCCATCGGCGAGTTGGCGATGGCGATGGCAAGGAGCGTCGCGAGGAAAAGCAGAAAGCCGGCGGACGGACCCCAGCTCACGAAGTCGAGCGCGGCCGTGCTGACCCGGTGGCCGAGCCGGCCGAGCATGGCGTCGGCGAGCGAACTCTGGTCCCAGGGCCCGTCATAGCGGCGGCTGTCGATGAAGAAGGTCGGCGTCACCTTGACGCCGCTGGCCCGGGCGCTCGCTTCGTCCTCCTCCACGCGCTGACGAGCGGCCGTCGCCGTCTCTTCCGCGGTCTCCGGGACTTCCTTGGCGATGCCGAGATCGGCCGCGACCGCGAGCAGGTCGTCCTCGCTCAAGGTCTCGGACCGGGTCATCAGCTTGATATGGGCCTTCCAGAACTGATCGGGGTCGGCCGCATGTTCCACCAGCTCGGCCGCGCGGCGGGCGATATCGCTGCCGGTCAGCGGGCGGTGGCGGAACACGTAGCGCAGCCGCTCGCCGAAATCGTCGCGGACGGCGGCGATCTCGTCGTTCGCCGCGCGGCAATACGGGCAGGCATAGCTGCCATATTCGACCAGCGTGACCTCGGCATTCGCGGTGCCGAGAACGTGGTCGTGCTGATCGTCGACGGCGCGGTCGAGCCGGCTCGTCAGTGCTGGACTGGACATCCCCCTGGCGCCCCTCAAGTGGATATGAACACGGGCCGTGGCGCGCGCCGGTCGTCGGTCCCCTCAGCGGCCGCCATTTCAACCTCTTAGCAGGACCGGCGGGGTCGCGCCAAGCACCTCGCACGGCGGCCGCGCCGTTGGCGCCGCGTTCTTCGTCGCGCCGTTCACCGAGCTGTGATCGCCGTCCCGATGCAACCCTTTGGCCGATCGCGCGTTCCGCAACAGGGCAATACGCCACGCCTGCAGTTTGGCAATTCTGGCGCCGGTCCCGCCCGACGAAGGCAATCATGATCGATTTTCCATCAAAGACCGAGCGCATCGCCGCGGACCTGTGCGTCCATGGGCGCGGCTCTCTCCGGCACAACGCCCGCTCGCGGAGCCTCGTCGCCGGGACGCGCAGCCCGGTCCCCTAGCCGCATCCGTTTCAGGCCGGCGCTTTCGATCAAAGCGCGGCTGGACTGTGCAAGACCGCAGCGCCGCCACCCTTCAAACTCGCGTCGCGAACTCTCGCGGCGTTCATTTCAAAGCTAAAGAGAGGATGCATGGTACGCCTTTCAGCCATCGTCATTTTCCTCCTCGGACTTGTCCTTATCGCCGCAGGCGCCTACCTCGCCTGGCTGGGCGGCTCCTGGTACTACGTCATCTGCGGCCTCGGCTTCATCGCCGCGGGGGCGGCGCTGTTCGGACACCGCCCGGCGGCGCTGCTGATCTATGCGCTGGTGCTGGCCGGCACGCTGATCTGGGCTGTCTACGAAGTCGGCTTCGACTGGTGGCAGCTTGCACCGCGCGGCGGGGTGATCGTGCTCATCGGCCTGTGGCTGGTGATGCCCTGGATCACCGGGCGGCTTCACGACGCGGACGATCCCGATGACAGCGAGCGCGTTTCGCGGCGCCGGTCTCATCCTCACGGCAACGTCTGCTGGTCTCGCTGGCGGTCGCGGCCTATGCGATGTTGACGCCGTCCAACGATCTCGCCGGCACCCTGCCGACCGAGCAGGCGGCGAGCATCGATACGCAGGGCACCGACATCGCGCCGGGCGACTGGCCCAATTACGGGCGCACGCCGGGCGGCAGCCGCTATTCGCCGCTCGACCAGATCACGCCGACCAACGTCGCCCAGCTCGCCAAGGCCTGGACCTATCACACCGGCGACATTCGCGGGCCCGCCGATTCCGGCGAGACGACCTATGAGGTGACGCCGATCAAGGTCGGCGGGACGCTCTATCTGTGCACGGCGCACAACATCGCCATCGCCCTCGATCCGGTGACCGGCAAGGAGAAATGGCGCTTCGACCCGAATGTCGGCAAAAGCAAGATGCGCCAGCATCAGACCTGCCGCGGCGTGTCCTACTACCGCGTGCCCAACGCGACGGCGGGCGCCCCATGCAGCGAGCGCATCATCCTGCCGACGGCCGAGGCGCAGCTCTATGCGCTTGACGCCGCGACGGGCGAGGTCTGCCCGGGCTTCGGCCAGAACGGCATCGTCGATCTATGGGCGAACATGCCCAACCACACGCCGGGCGCCTATTATTCCACCTCGCCGCCGGTCGTGGCGCGAAACCTGATCGTCGTCGGCGGGTCGGTCAACGACAACGTGTCGACGACCGAGCCATCGGGCGTGATCCGCGCCTACAATGCCGAGACCGGGCAGCTCGTCTGGAATTTCGACAGCGGCAACCCGGACCAGACCCAGCCGATTCCGGCGGGCCAGACCTATACCGAGAATTCCCCGAACAGCTGGTCGATCCTCAGCGTCGACCCGCAGCTCGGCATGGTCTATGCGCCGATGGGCAATGCGCCGCCCGATCAGTTCGGCGGCAACCGCAGCGCCAACACCGAGCGGTTTTCGTCCTCCGTCACGGCGCTTGATCTCGACACCGGGCAAGTGCGCTGGGTGTTCCAGACCGTGCATCACGATCTCTGGGACATGGACGTGCCCTCGCAGCCGCAGCTCGTGAACATCTCGACTGGCGGCGGCGTCGTGCCCGGCCTGGTCCAGGCGACCAAGCAGGGCGAAATCTATGTGCTCGACCGCCGCACGGGCGCGCCGATCCTGCCGGTCAACGAGGAGCCGGCGCCGCAAGGCGCGGCCAAGGGCGACAAGGCGGCCCCGACGCAGCCGGTTTCGGCGATCTCGTTCAAGCCGCGGAAGCTTCGCGGCCGCGACATGTGGGGCGCGACGATGTTCGACCAGCTTGCCTGCCGCATCGCCTTCCGTTCGCTGCGCTATGAGGGCCGCTATACGCCGCCTTCGACGCAGGGCACGATCGTATATCCAGGCAATTTCGGCGCCTTCAACTGGGGCGGCGTGGCGATCGATCCTGTGCGCCAGCTCATCGTGGCGACACCGGTTCACTTCGCCTTCACCGTCAAGCTGATCCCGCGAAAGGACGACACGACCAACTACGTCTCCGACGGCAAGCCGGGCCTCAACGAAAATTATGGCGCACCCTACGCCGCCAAGATGTCGCCCTTCACCTCGGCGCTCGGCGGGCGCATTCCGTGCCAGGCGCCGCCATGGGGCTACATCGCCGGTATCGATCTGAAGACCGGCAAGACGGTCTGGCAGCACAAGAACGGCACCGTGCGCGACCTGTCGCCCCTGCCGCTGCCGTTCAAGCTGGGCGTGCCCAATCTCGGCGGCCCGATCGCGACCGCCGGCGGCGTCGCGTTCATGAGCGGCACGCTGGATTATTTCCTGCGCGCTTATGACGTGACCACGGGCGACGAATTGTGGCGAAGCCGGCTGCCCGCCGGCGGTCAGGCCACGCCGATGTCCTATCAAGGCGCCGACGGACGCCAATACGTGGTCGCCGTCGCGGGCGGACACGGCTCGACGAACACCGAGGCGGGCGACGCGATCATTGCCTACGCCTTGCCGAAGTAATATCGTCAGCCGGCGGACGGAGGCGACGCAGAATCTCGTTGTGACCGATCCGCCGGTTGGGGATATGATTGCGCATCACACCAGGGCCGGAAACGGCCAATTCCCAGAAGGAGCCAGGCATGAGTGACAGTAAGGCCAAATCCAGACAGAGCGCACCGCTCAAAACGCCGAGTGATCTCGGCGAGAATGCCACCAAGGACATCGCCGGCGCGCTGGCGATGTTGCTGGCCGATATGTTTGCCCTTTACATGAAGACGAAGAACTTCCACTGGCATGTGTCGGGCCCGCACTTCCGCGACTATCACCTGATGCTCGACGAGCAGGCCGCCCAGATCTATGCCACGACCGATCCGATCGCCGAGCGTGCCCGCAAGCTGGGCGGCACGACGTTGCGATCCACCGGCCAGATCGCCAAGCTTCAACGCATCCTCGATAACGACGCCGATTACGTGACGCCGCTGGACATGCTCGCCGAGCTGCGCAGCGACAACATGCAGCTCATCGGGTGGATGCGCGAGACGCATGATCTATGCGACGAGCACGGCGATGTCGCCACGACGAGCATGCTGGAGATCTGGATCGACGAAGCCGAACGGCGCGTCTGGTTCCTGTTCGAAGCGAGCCGGACGGGTAACGCGGGCGGCTGATTGCGGTCGCCGAATTGAAGCAACGGATGCGCCGCGGATGCCCGCCGACCTGTCACGCAGGGGCGGACACGCGGCGCAGGTTTTTACCGCCCGGCGACACCCGCCGCAACGGCGACCGGCTGCGGGCAGGAAGCGCCGGCCGGTGCGCCGAAATGGAGGAAGAAATGGCAGACAACACGATCCGCGAGGGATTCGAGGTCTTCGTCGCCGACGGCCAAAAGGCGATAGGAACGGTCCGCGAGGTCTCGGCGCAGCACCCTAAGACGCTGATCATCTACTTCGAGAATGCCGGCGACCGCGCCATCCCGCTCGAGGCGATTTCCGCCGTGCATTCCGAGAAGGTGATCCTGGACATGTCGCGGCTCGACAAGGAAACGCGCGACGCCCTGCGGCACGTTCACGACCGCGAAGATCCGCGTATCTAATTAGCGCATGACCGCTTCATGTTGAATCGCTCATGCACCAGAGTCGTTTATTTTCACACGATTTTTCGGGAAAACCGGCGTCCACTTTTCCCGATCGTGCTCTAAGCGCCGTCAGCCCGCCGTTTCCGGAATGAGGGGGCGTCTGCATCGGCGCGAAGCTCGTGCATCGCCGTTGCCCACATGCGGGTGACGGCGCTTTTTTTGGTCACCGGTTTTCAGTGGGAATCCGGAACGAGATGCGCGCAGTGAGTTGCGTTTAAAAATTATACAACTTATAAGGGCGTACGCTCGCCTCGGTCAGCCGTGAATTGATGATGGTCGCTAACAGTTGACGACAGTCGTGTCTCGAGTTGTTTTATGTATAGATAAAATAATTTTAATTAATTTTTAAAGAAAATGGATTATCCTGTAGAAATCGCGCCCTTTGAGTTTTGACGTGCTCGCGTCATGCGGTAACGGTCACAAGACGAAATCAGATCTCTTCCTGTTTGTGAGTCCAATGAAAGCTGCCGGATGGCAGCGAAAGCCATTTTTTGAGAGTGATCGGGGGCATTCGCGATGGGGCGATGGGTTTTATGCGGTTGGATGGCCTGCGCTGCCGCGTTCGGCGTCGCACTCCTCCCGGCCCACGCCGAAGATGCGCCCGGCGCCGGTGAAGGCGAGGCTGGGCCGACGCTCCCAGGAAATGTAAACGACCTGCTCGCGCCGGAATCGCGCCGGTTCACGCCGGGCATTCGCATGGGCGCCTTCATCATTCAGCCGAAAGCGGACGTGTCCGCCGGCTATGACGACAACGTCTTCGCGCGGCCATCCGGCCACAAGGCCGACACCTTCGCCAATACCAACGCGGAAATCCAGGTGATCTCCGACTGGTCCCGTCATACGGTGGAGTTCTACGCCGGCGCGGGCGGCAGCTTCTACGAAAAATATGACGGCGAGAATCAGACCTATGCCAATGTCGGCGCGGCCGGTTTTCTCGATATCCAGCGCGGCTTATGGATCAAGGCGGACGGGAAATACGGCATTGCCGACGAGCAGCGCGGATATGGCAAGTCGACGCTCCAGTTCGACGAGCCGATCGAAACGCATACGCTGGAAGGCAACATCCTCGCCCACAAGCAGTTCAACCGGCTATGGGCGGAATTCGGCGGCGGCATCCAGCACCGCGATTTCAGCGATGCCCAAATCGGCGGCGTGACCATCGACCAGTCCTTCCGCGACGGCACCATCTTCACCGCGGTTGGCCGGACCGGCTACGAGGTAAGTCCAAAAACCTCCGGCTTCGTCGAGAGCTCATTCTTCAAACGCGATTTTCAAGACAGCCAATTCGAGGGCGACGGGTATACGGCGCTCGCCGGCGTTCGTCATGAGGTCACGCGCCTCGTCGTAGGCGAAGCCGCGGTCGGCTATCTGCATTTCGGCAGCACCGGGCAGCTCAGCGACATCGACACCTGGACCTATCGCGGCAAGCTGAGCTGGGGCGCGACGCCGCTGATGACGATTGCGCTGGTCGGGGAACGCAACATCGGCTTTCCCACCAACATCGCCGGCGCCTCCAACACCATCGATTCCACCATCGGCATCCGGGCGGACTATGCGCTGCGCCGGGACCTGACGCTGACGGCGGGCGGCGGCTATGGCTGGCTCGATTATGTCGATGTCGATCGCAGCGACAGCTATTTCAGGCTGACCGCCGGCGCGGAATATCAATTCTGGTCGAAGCTGTCGCTTTGGGCCAACTACGCATTCACGCAGTATGATTCCGACATCGAGCCGAATGTCGACTACGAGAAGAACGTGGTCATGGTCGGTTTGCGCGCGCGCTATTGACCGTTGTGCCAATGCAAGGGCGGGGGCACCGATTTCGGAAGCGGCGCATGAATGGAACCGTTCGCGCCGTCCGCTAATCATCGTCTGATTGCGGATGATCGCCGTTCGAGTCTTCGGCCTTCAGTATCTTGAGCGCCTGCCGGAATTCCGCAATGCGCTCCGGTGCAACCTTCGGAAATTCAAGGCCGAGGCTCTCGATCGCGTCGGTGATGACATTCATGACCAGCGCGCGCATCAGCCATTTATTGTCTGCCGGGATGACGTACCATGGCGCCCAGTCGGTGCTGGTATTGGCGATGAGGTCTTGATACGCCTCCTGGTACTCGTCCCAATGAGCCCGTTCCTGCAAATCGGCTGCTGAGAACTTCCAGAGCTTGTCCGGGTCGGTCAGCCGCTCGATGAAGCGTTGCCGCTGTTCCTCTTCCGAGACATTCAGGAAGAATTTCAGGATGACGGTGCCGTTGCGCGAGAGGTGTTTCTCGAAGGCGTTGATGTCTTCGTAGCGCCCCTCCCAGAAGTCCTCGCTGAGCGTTTTCACCGGCAGCCGCTGCTTCTCGATCAGCTCGGGATGCACCCGCACGACCAGCACTTCTTCGTAATAGGAGCGGTTGAAAATCCCGATCCGGCCACGTTCGGGCACAGCGCGCCAGGATCGCCAGAGAAAATTGTGATCGAGGTCCTCCGCCGAGGGCTGCTTGAAGCTGAACACCTGGCAGCCTTGCGGATTGACGCCAGACATGACGTGCTTGATGGTGCCATCCTTGCCCGCGGCGTCCATCGCTTGAAAGACGATAAGCAGCGAATAGCGATCGTTGGCGTAGAGCTTTTCCTGCGCTTCGATGAGCAGCTTGCGCCGCTCCTTCAGATATTTCTTGGCCCGCTTTTTGAGCCGCTTGCCGCGCAGGAATTGGATGTCCTCGGTGCCGGTCCAGGAGGGATCGTGGCCGGCGAGCCGAAACCCGCCATCGGTCGGGACCATAATGGCTTTGGCCAGATCTTTTTGCAGCATGGGGTCATCCCGTTGAGCTAATCGGCGTCGACGATGCCGCCGCTTCTTAACTCAGCATGACGGTGCGGACGCGGTCGAAGCGATCAGGACAGCCCATAGCATATCGGCGCGCCTCGATCTGCGCAAAACCGCCGCCGCCGGTGCGCCGGAAGACAGCAGGCGCGTGCGGCGTCACGCCACCCGGAGCGCCGCGCGTGCCGCAGGTTTCAATTGCGCGCGATAGACACGGACATAGTCCCGCGCCATGCGGTCGGCGGTAAAGCGCTTGAGGAACCGCGCGCGAACGCCGGCGCGGTCCAGCGTGCCGATCGCGTCCACGGCCGCCACAGCGTCCTCGATGCTGTCGACGATGAAGCCCGAGCTGCCGTGCTCGATGACCTCAGGCACGGAGCCATGCGGCCAGGCGATCACCGGCGTGCCGCACGCCATGGCTTCGATCATGGTCAGGCCGAAGGGCTCCGGCCAGTCGATCGGAAACAAAAGCGCCCGCGCATTGCCCAGAAAGTCCTGCTTCTCGCGCTCGCCGATCTCGCCGACGAACTCGACATTCGGCCCGCCCAGCAAAGGACGGATGACGCCGTCGAAATAGTCCTGGTCGACCTTGTCCACCTTGGCGGCGATTTTCAGCTCCAGCCCTGCGCGCGCGGCGATCTCGATCGCCCGATCGGGACGCTTATCCGGGCAAAGCCGGCCGAGAAACGCCAGATAGCCACCTCCGCCGCCGGGGGAAAATTCATAAAGATCCGTTGGAAGGCCGTGATAGACGGTCGATGCCCATCGGGCCTTCAGCGGCGCGCGCTGACCGTCGGAGATCGAGACCAGCGGCATGTCGTCATATTCCTCGAAGAGAGGTTGATAATCCGGCAGGTCGAGACGCCCGTGCATGGTCGACACGGCGCGGTAGCCGGAGCCTCTCAGCAGCGGGAAATGCAGATAGTCGGAGTGGAAATGCAGGATGTCGAACTCATCGGCGCGCTGCCGGACCTTTTCCAGTTGCAGCACATTGTGCGGCATCGCATCGCGAACGTCGCTCAACCGGAGCGCCTGGGGCGAACAGGAAACAAGCTCCGCGGCCGTCCGGGAGTCGCCGCTCGCGAACAGCGTCACCTCGTGCCCCTGACGGACCAGCTCCTCCGTCAGATAGGAAACGATGCGTTCGGTTCCGCCATACGTCTTGGGGGGTACGCTCTCGGTCAGGGGTGAAATCTGGGCGATTTTCATTCAGCTCTCCGGCTTACACAGGCACAAAGGACAACCGCCACGCCTTTGGGGCGCGGGCAATCTTGGAAGCCGAAATCATTGATCGAAGAGGCGTCCACACCTCCTCTGTGTCGATTGTCTCGGCAAAACCGGTCCATCGGTCAGAGGTCGCACCTCTGCTACTTCCGCGACCTTCGTGCTCTTGCCGGCCTTGACCGCGCTCAGCCAGTCCCGCCTCTGCGTAAACACGCATCCTCAACAACAATCGTCGTCTGAAAGTTCCGCACCGCAGCGAAGGCGCGTCACCATGACCAGGCGCGCCGGCAGCGGGGATTGCGTCCCTGAGGCGGCATTGGGCCGGGAACGGGCTTGCACTGCGAAACGGGAGCCGGATATCGGTGCCAGGGATTTCGACCGCGTTTTAGCGGTGGGCTCCACCTAGATCGATGCTGTTCTAAGCAGAGATTCGCCAGTTGACCAACGAATTGACGCATCGTTCCTGGTTCAAAGCATGCACGGCTTCGTGGATTTCGCTGTCGAGGGTTTCGGCGTCGGTGAATGTCCGATGGGCCAGATGATGCGCCTTGAGATCGCGCCAAACACCCTCGATATCGTTGAGCTCAGGCGTGTATTTGGGCAGCCATTCAACTGTCAGCCAGTGCCGGCGTGCCGCAAGTGCGGCCCGGGTGATCTTGCTGACGTGGACCGGCCCGTTGTCCAGGACCAGCACGACGGGCTTGACCGTATGCCCGGGTTTCGGGCCATAGAGACGATCGAGCTGCTCCAGATGGGCAATGAAGTCGCTGCTGCGCTTGGTCCGGCTCGTGTGAACGATAAGGCGGCGGGTGACGTGATCGAGCGAGCCCACCATCGCCGCCTTCTTGGCCTGCCCTGGCGCCGGTACGCGCAGGTCAGCCCCGCGTTTTGCCCATACGCGCGCCAGATAAGGATGCGTCAATGCCTCGCTCTCATCGCCATAGAGCAGGACAATATCGCCAGCTTCGGCCTGAGCCTTGCGCAACTGGAGCCTGAGCCCAATGCGCTCGACCTCGGCCGCGATCTGGCGCCCCTTCAGCGTGTGCCGGGGCCGCCGCCAGCGGAAGTTTTTTTTCGCAGCGCCTTGGAGAGCTGCGAAGGCCCGATCTCGATGCGCTCGACACGTTTGATCTCGGCGATCAGCCGCGGGATCGTCCAGGTCCGTCTATCGGCGACAGGCGCTTCCAGCAACGGCACGCAGACCCGCAATGCCGCCTCGATCTTCACCGGCGGCGGGCCTGCATACAGGCTCGCCTTCACCGCTTCCACGCCGCCACGCGCGAACTCGCCCCGCCAGAAGCGGACCGTATCCTCACGCACACGGAATACCTCGGCAATCCGCGCACTGGTCCACCCCCTCAGCGTCAACAGGATGGCGCGCGCCCGATCAGCTTCGCCACGATCCTTCGACCTGGCCAGCGTTTCGAGCGCCGCCTTCTGTTCCTCGCTCGCCGTCACCGGAGATCTGCCTGCCATGTCCCGCCCTCGCGAATCCACACGAAGACGGAATCACAGGCGACATGCGTTGGTCTAGTTTGCGAAGTCTGCTTAGTCCAAGTCCTCCTGTCAGGTCTCCGACCTGATGCATGGCCACAGTAGTGGCAGCAGCAATAAATCCTGATTTCAAGGCCAAGCCGAGATTGCCGGAACTGAGGCCGGTAACTGCAGCCGAAACTATGCCATTGAGGGCAACGGCGCAGGCGCTGAAGCCGACATTGCAGACAGCAATCGAAATGGCGATCTGCGCGATCTGCCCCAATATTGGAATCCGCCGGAGCAATCCGCCGATCGCCTTGAACGGCTTTTGCCAGACGCACCCCATAAAGCAATAGCCGGACGGGTCAGCGAAGTTGACCGGGGAGTTGCCGACATAGGAATAACGGTTCCACCCCTGAGTAGAGAACGGGTTCTCTGTTGTCGGGTCGGGGGTGCCGAAGCGGCCTATCAGCGGGTCGTAGACGCGGCCGTTCATATGCACGAGCCCGACATCGGCCAGTTCTTCGTGTCCAGTGAAGCCGCGCGTCGTCTGGCTGGCGATGCTCCCGGTCGGGTCGTCCTGGCCGTTGGGGAAGCGCCGCTTGCCCCAAGCATCATAGGACAGCCGCTCGGTGACCGCGCCGGTCTCGTCGGTGATGGTGGCGATCGAGCCGAGATGATCCTTGTGGAAGTAGCGGGTGTAGATGGTGGCGTCGGAGCGCTCCACCCGCATGCCGACGGTATCGCCGCCGACAACCAGATAGTTGGTCCACTGGATGACCCCGCCCGAGCCGGTCAGCTTCTCCGCCATCACGCCGCTCTCGGCGAGATAGAGCGTTTCGCCTGCTGATGAGATTTGCTTGAAGCGCTGATGCTCGGGATCGTGCAGGAAGACGATCATCGCCGAGCCGCGCGTGATGCTCGCCGGCTTGTTGAAGGAAGCATAGGTGACGGTGAGGCCGTTGCCCCCCGTCATATTGCCATTGGCGTCATAGGAGAAGGTGGTGTTGATGACACTGCCCGAGATCGAGGACACCGCATGCGGGAAGGGCTGGCCTGCCGCCGGATAGATATAGGTGCCGACATCGGATTTACCGGTCAGATTGCCGATCAAACCGTAGTTGAAGCTCTTGGCGATATCGACGCCCACCGTCGCCGAGGTCAGCCGGTTGAGTTGACCCCTCTCCGCTTTTAGGTGGCCAGTTGCACGAACAAATCTCGTAAACGTCGCGCAGATTGTCTAGTTATGCGTGATTAGTCCCCGCGCAACGATCTTCGACCCTTCTATCAATTCAAAATGGCTGCCCTCCTCCAGCCAGCCTAATGGTGCGTCTTTTGC
>CAVSIA010000017.1:0-341831 GCA_963727575.1 uncultured Alphaproteobacteria bacterium | reverse complement strand
CGGGAATCATTCGATTCGCGGCCTACGGCTCCGTTTCAACAGCGCAAATCAGTTCTGTATTACCTTACACGAGACTCGATCGCCTGCCAATATTACAGAATAATGACGCAACCATCGATCATAACACTTTTGTAAAACTGACATATTTCCTTAGTCTAACTGACACAAACACATCACATCACTGTAATCGAGCACTGTTACTCCTTGGATGAGCGCCTCCGTGCGCAAATTCTACTTGTTCACCAAGCAAGGGCCGCGTCTTTGGCGGCGGGGAGAGAGTGTCATGGTGGCTGCAATCGGAGCGGCGGCGTCCGCACGCGTGGCTGAACGGGCAGCACTCAGCGAAGACGCTGCAACACGGGCCAATTTCGATCGGCATCTCGAGCAGCCTCAATCGCCTGCGGCCCCGCCTCCGCCGCCACCCGCCGAGCCGGACGCGCCGCAGCCGGGCCATCCGGGACTTTCCGAGCAGACTGGCGAGGGCGTCAACACCGCAATCCATCCCGCCGACGAGATCGCCAAGCTGAACTCCGACGGCGACCAGGTCGTCATGTCGATGACCGGCGAGGGCAAGCTGCAGTTACCGATCCCGGTGGGCGACGTGCCGCTCGGCATCGGCGTCAAAAGCCAGTACGGCTACCAGATCACGGTCCAGCAGGTCGGCGATGCGCCGGCTGCGGGCGAGACCGGCGCGCCGCCGGCCTATGACGTCGCGTTCGACAAGAACCTCCTCGGGGGCGGCACCATCGAACCGCCGGTTCCGGGTATCGACCCCGCCGCCGAGCTCAACCTGAGAACCTCCGGCTCGGTTACCATGCGGTTTGCCACGCAGGAGGACGCCGCCCGCGCGGTGAGCATCCTTCAGCGGCTCGCCTTGTCCGAAAGCATTCACGACGCCGGCAGCGCGATCTCCACTGTCCCGGACCTGTCGAACCCGGCCTCCAATCCGATCACGGATGACGGAAGCAGCCTCCCCTCGATCCCGAATCCGCTGGCCGACGCGATTGCGCCCTCGCAGGGCGATATGACCTTCCTGCGCGACAATGTGATCAGCTACACCTCGCGCGGCGGCGTTCAGGAGCGTGCAAAGGTTGCGCTGAAATTCGCCAATCTCGGCATCGAGCCCCGGCTCGACGGCAATCAGTGGCTCACGCGCACGGTGGAGCTTGCGCATGACGGCCAGCTGGCGCGGCTGAGCTACACGCTTTCCGGTGCGCTCGATCCGAGCACCAAAGAGAAATTCACCGTCGGCGCGCAGGAACTGGACCAGCTCGAAATCGGCTATGTGCCGCAGACCATTGTCGATCACGGCCAGCTCAGCGGCGAGGTCGGCATAAGCTGGGATGTGCCCGCCGATGCGATGGACACCGCCCTGAGCGGCCAGCCCGCGCCGGAGCTCGACACGCTGCTGAGCGGCGAGAGTCTCGGCGCGCCGGACCGGATCTCGGCGCAGTTGCAGCTCGGCGCTGGCGATGGTGTTCAAGTTCGTCGACGCCGCACAGAAAAGTTGGCGCCGACTCGACGGACACAACCAGTTCCCCAAGCTTGTGCTTGGTGCCAAGTTTACCGACGGGCTGGAAGTGATCGGCACTGCCGACCGTCAGCCCAAAGCCGCCGCCTGATCCATCAGGCCGTCACCAAGATTTCCGACGGGGCGGTAAAAAGTCGATTCCGCGTGGGCCTGGGTGCGGTCTATGGTTCCGCATGTTCACTTTGCGCGATCGGCGGACGGGGGATCTTTTCGATCACTGGTCCGTACTTGGAGAGAAACGCCGGCGGCTATTGGAGCGATCCTGGGCCGGTGTTTTTCGGAACCACCTTCTGGAGGCTCTTCCGGTTGGCGACCTATGTCATCACCTTGACGACCGCCTCTGCCGGCCGTCGAAAGATCTCCACATCGTTGTGGGCGTATTGCTTTTGCAGCAACTGCATGACCTGACCGACGCGCACACGGTCGAGGCGCTGGCCTTCAACATGGCGTGGCACTATGCGCTGGACGTGCGCAGCGAGGCGGACAGCTATTTCTGCGAGAAAACCCTTCGGAACTATCGCCGCCTTTTTATCGAGCAAGGTTTTGACGAGGTTTTGTTTCGCGGCTTGACGGATCGGCTGGTCAGGGCTTTTGCGGTGGACACAAGCCGACAACGGATGGATTCGACGGCGCTTCGTTCAGCGATGCGCACGATGACGAGGCTCGGTATCATTGTCGAGACCATTTCGAAATTCGTACGTGAACTCGAGCGCATTCATCCTGATCATTACGAACGGATCGGCAAAGAGATCATCCGCCGCTATGTCGATCGCGAGGGCGAGGGTGCTTTCGCCAATACGACGCCGAGCGTTTCCAAACGGCGGCTGGGCGAAGCCGGACAAGACCTTCTATCGCTCGCGCTGCAATTCCGGGGCACGCCAGCGGCGCAACTTCCCAGCTTTACGATCCTGGAGCGAGTTTTGCGCGATCAGCTCGAGATCGCCGAGGAGGATTGTGCATCTCAAGACAAGCCGGCTGTTCTCGTTCGAGCGCCCGAGGATGTGCCGTGCGATACCGTCGGCAATCCGGCCGATCCCGATGCCAGCTTCAACGCGCACAAAGGCCACGGCTATATCGCGCAGATCGTCGAAACCTATTGCGAAGATGGCGATGAGAACCGGGAGGATGAGACCGCGGCCGCTCCCAACCTGATCACCCATGTCGCCGTTCATAAGATGCATTAGCTAAAACTTAACCGGACATAAGATGACGGTGCATGATGGTCATCGCCTGGCCGGAGCGCTGGACGATCTTGGCGCACGCGCGTTGGCTCCAGCGGTGATGCTGGCCGATTCACATTATGGTTGCAGCGACAACATGACCCTGACGCGCCAGCGGGACATCGACCTCGTGGCCCCGGCGCGGCCGGCCAAGGGCGCCAGCCGCGGACAGTTGACGCTGGAGGACTTCGTCCTCGACGAAGCAGGCTTGGTTGTGCGTTGCCCGAAAAGAGTTGAACCGGTCTCGACCTCGGCCGCCGCAGCCAAGCTGCAGGCGCGCTTTGATCTCTCCATCTGCCGCGAATGTCCGGATATGCGGCGATGCCCGGTGCAGGCGGCCAAGCGCGACGGCCAGTTCGCCCGCTTTCAATATACGCCCGAGCGAGCCGCCAATCAGAAGCGCCGGCTTTATGAGCGCGGCGACGCCTTCCGCGAAATCTACCGATGGCGCGCCGGCATCGAAGCGACCATGTCGCATCTGAAACACCAGATGAAGCTGGCGAAGCTGCGCATTCGGGGCATGTCCAACATGCGCTATGTCGTCAACCTGCGCGCGCTGGGTCTCAATATCCGCCGTTCCGCAGGCGTTGCGTCGTGAAAAGCGGGGCTAAGCCGGCAAAATACGGCACAAACGCGTTCCGCTGGCCGTGGCACAATGAACCGGGGCCCGTATTCGGCCGAAGAACCGCCGCAGGCAATCTGGTTAGGCCGGTCCAAACTCAGACTTTCTACCGCCCCGTCAAGATTTGGCGATAGCTCCACGGTGACTTCGCTAATGCGGATCCTCAGCTCTGATCGATCTGCTGGCCCAACCTTTCCGGCCCCTCCTGAGAGGCCCAAGGAAATGCATCCGGCGACAGTCTCAGACATACTCGCGCCTTGAGTGGTGAGAAAAACATCGCAAATTTGCAATTGTCAAAGCGCCCTGACGGCGGCGTGTGCGCTTGCGCCCAAGCAAGCGACCCCGACGCTGATTATGCCGGTCCACGCAGCCGACGCGGCGCAGGCAATTCCGACATACTGGGCGATGTCTATCAGCCACCCGGGAGGCGCCCGAAGTGCGAACAAGGCGAATAGAATTGCACAAAGGACGAGTTGCACTGCAAGCGCTGCCGATCCGTGCTCCGGGTCGATGAGGCGGGCAGCATGTCGGATCCGCTCAGCAGTCACCGTAATTGAACGATCTCGCGTTAAGGCCAAGCCTGTCGCGGTCAGGAGATAGGCCCATCCAAGAATTCGTGAGACGAAACGACAAAAGGCGGGGTCGCCACCCGCTGCCCAGACCCCCGGAACTATCACCTCTTGCGACGCAAGTAGCACAATAATCAAAGTCACAGCTATGATGGCCGCGAACTGGCGCGCTACGGCAACAAGCCCCGCTTCGAGGAACCACAACATCGAGAGCATGCTCCAGACGGAATGCTGCTTCCGTTCACGTCTTCAACAGCGCGATCAAACCTCCTAGAATTTCTAACGGCGATGGCGGACAGCCATGAATATGGAGATCGACCGGAACGACATGCTTCACGCCACCAACGACCGCGTAGCTGTCGGCAAACATTCCGCCATCGACGGCGCAGGTTCCGATCGCCACCACCCATTTCGGGTCGGGCGTCGCCTTATAGGTGCGCAGCAACGCTTCGCGCATATTCTTCGTCACCGGTCCGGTGACCATAAGCACGTCCGCATGACGGGGCGAGGCAACAAAGCGCACGCCAAAGCGCTCTAGATCGTAGAAGGCATTGTTCAGCGCATGAATTTCCAATTCGCAGCCATTGCACGAGCCGGCATCGACTTGGCGAATTGACAAGGAGCGACCAAGCCGCGCGCGGGCGCTGCGGTTGACGCTTTGCGCCAACTCGGCAAGTGCGGCTTCGTCGGGTGCGGGGGGTGGCTCGGTCAGGGGGCCACGGATTAGGCTGTTGAGCAATGTCTTGCGCATGGTCGCCTCTAAAGGTCGTGCCCTGAATAAGAACAGTTGAAAGATTTATTGCAGAGCGGAAAGTCGGCGACGATGTTGCCGTCGGCGGCGGTTTCCAGGAGAGGCCATTGGAACCAGGAGGCGTCGCGCAGGTGACAGCGCGCCACGCGACCTTGGGCGCTCAAGCGCAGCCACACGAGCACGTCGCCGCGGAAGGCCTCGATGATGGCCATGCCTTCGCAAGGCTCGTCGTTGGCCGCCAGCGGTGCCTTGATTGCGCCGGCCGGCAGTTTGTCGAGAACCTGCTCGATCAACGCGCAGACTCTGTTCGACTTCGCGGATGCGGATCCAGACCCGCGCATTGACGTCGCCGGCGTCGAGCACGGGTACCTCGAACGACAGAGCGTCGTACGGAGTATAAGCGAGCGAGCGCCGTGCGTCGAAATTCCGACCCGACGCCCTGCCGATATACCCGCCGGCACCAAATTGCCGCACGTAATCCTGCTTCACGATGCCGGTTGTGACCGTGCGGTCCTGCAATGAGGCCGTGTTATCGTAGAGTTCTATCAGGGCCGGGAATACCCTGCCGATTTCCGCGAGCAGCGCCCGCAACTGCGCTGGACCCTCCGGCGCGATGTCACGCGCAACGCCGCCGGGAACAATGACGTCCCTCATCAGGCGATGGCCAAAACATGCGTCGCAAACGCGCAAGACGCGCTCGCGCAGGATCCCGGTTTGTGCATGCATGAGCGAGAATGACGCGTCATTGCAGATAGCGCCGATGTCACCAAAATGATTTGCAAGCCGTTCAAGCTCGGCCATCAGCGCGCGCAGATAGATCGCGCGCGGCGGCGGGTTCGCTTGCAGCGCCGCTTCTGCGGCCTGTGCGAACGCAAAAGCGTAGGCGACAGTGCTGTCCCCGGACACGCGGCTGGCGAGTTTTGTCGCCTCTTCGAGCGCTGCTCCATTCATCAACAATTCCACGCCTTTGTGGACATAGCCGAGCCGCTGCTCCAGCCGCACCACGTGCTCGCCATTGACGGTGAAGCGGAAATGCCCAGGTTCGATGATGCCAGCATGGACCGGGCCAACCGGAATCTGGTGCAAGGCTTCGCCCTCGGCCGGGAGGAAGGCGTAGGGGGTAGGCTCCGCCGCCGGTGCCCTCTTCCCAAGCGGATGCATGACATCCCAGAAGCCGAGATCGAGCCAGGGGCGGCTATCCGGTGAGCCGGTGGCTTCCAGGCCGAACAGACTATTGATGGCGCGTTCCAGGCGAATGGCGGGTGGGTGCCTGGCGCCTAAGCTGGGATAAGACCCATCCCTGCAGGTGTATGTGAGCACGGCGATGTCTGCGCCTGTGCCCAGTAGCGCCATATGCACCTGCGCTGCACCTGTATCAGCCCACAGTCCGAGTAGCGTGCATCTCCCCGCTGCCAGTTGATCGACCGCCGCATTCCAGCCAGCGTCGGCAACCATTACTCGCGGCCAGGGACGGTGCCGTTCTGCCGTCTCCTGGTATGGGATGTGATCAAGCAGCGCCATGGCATCACCCCAGCAGCTTGGCTACGTTTTCAAAACCGCTCACCAACGCAGGCGGCAAATAAATTCCGCCGAGTAACACGATGGCCAGATGGGCGAACATCGGAACATAGGACGCATGCACTGGCGTTACAGGGCCGCGCGGTTCGCCGAAGGCAATCATACCGAGGCGGAGGAAGAGACCGCCGAGCGCAATCAGAATGCCGAGCACAAGGAGTGGCACAAGCAAAGGCTGGCGCGCAAAGGTCGACGTCACCACCAAGAATTCGCTCATGAAGATTCCAAGCGGCGGCAAACCGGCTATGGCGACCACGCCCGCCACCAGCCCCCAGCCGAGCACGGGATGCGTTACCGTGAGCCCACCGAGATCCGCGATCCGCTGCGTGCCCTTCACCTGCGCGATATGTCCGACCGCAAAGAAAATCGCCGATTTTGTGAGCGAATGCATGGTCATATGCAAAAGTCCGGCGAAATTCGCCAGCGGGCCACCCATGCCGAAAGCGAAGACGATGATGCCCATATGCTCAATCGAGGAATAGGCGAACAGCCGCTTGATGTCGCGGCGGCGGTACAGCATGAAGGCGGCGAAGATGCAGGAAATCAGTCCCATGGTCACCATCAGCGGCCCGGGCGCAATCGCTGCCGGATTCAGCGCCAAGAGCATCTTGAAACGCAGCAAAGCATAGAGAGCGACATTCAGCAGCAGGCCGGAAAGCACGGCAGATATCGGCGTCGGGCCTTCGGCATGGGCATCCGGGAGCCAGGCGTGCAGCGGCGCGAGCCCGACTTTGGTGCCGTAGCCGAGCAGCAGGAAGACAAAGGCGACGTTGAGCAGCGCGGCGTCGAATTTCGCCGCATGGGCGATCAGCACGGTCCACACCATGGCTTCCAGCCCTTCGCCGATCACCGGCCGCGCCGCCATGTAGACCAGGATGGTGCCGAATAGCGCCAAAGCGATGCCGACGCTGCCGAGGATGAAATATTTCCAGGCCGCTTCGAGCGCCTCATGGGTCCGATAGATGCCGACCATCAGCACGGTGGTGAGCGTGGCAATTTCAACGGCCACCCACATCAGGCCGATATTGTTGGCGACCAACGCGAGATTCATGGCGAACATCAAGACTTGGTACATGGCGTGATAGAAACGCACGGATGTGGGCGTCAGACGGCCGATTTCGATCTCGTGGCCGATGTAGCTCGCACTGAACGCGCTGGTGGTGAAGGCCACGAAGGTGGTCAGCACGATGAAGACCTTATTGAGGTCGTCAACGAGCAGGTAGGTGCCGGAGGGCGGCTCGGCCACGAACAGCGATACGGAGACGAGAAAGGTGAGCAGTGCGGCGCCCACATTCAGGTTTGCTGTGAGGCGATAGCCGGGAAGAACGGCGAGCAGCGCGGCCGCCAGCAGGGGGATTACCAGTACGGCCTCAAGCGCGTCGAACGTCATTGGCGTTCTCCGCGGAAGCGGTCGAGCGCCTGGATGTCGACCGTGTCGAACCGCTCGCGAATCCGGAACAGGAAGATGCCCATCACGATAAAGGCTATCAGCACCGAAAAGGCTACGCTGATCTCCACCACCAGCGGCATGCCCTTCGCGCCGGTTGCAGCCAGCACCAGGCCATTTTCCAGCGACATGAAGCCGATCACCTGACTGACGGCATTGCGCCGCGTCACCATCATCAGCAGGCCGAGCAGCAGCACGGACAATGCGAAAGCAAGGTCCTCGCGCGCCAGCGGATCGGCTGCGGCGGTCACCCGAAGCATTACCACCATCGAGAGCGCAACCAGGCCCATGCCCAGAAGCATGGTAGGACCGACGCCGACCACGACCTCGATCTCGCGATGAATGCCGAGCCGCACGACGATTCGACGCAGCGCGATGGGAATGATGACGGCCTTGAACACCAGTGCGATAGCGGCGGTGATATAGAGATGCGGTGCTCCCTGAACATTGGCCTGCCACGCAACCGAGGCGGCCAGCACCACGGCATGCAGGCCGAAGATGTTGATCAGCGCCAGCAGCCGGTCCTGATAGAGCTGCATGAAGCTTATCAGCACCAGTGAGCCGGCCAGCATATGCGCGATGTCGAAGCCCAGCCCATGCATCACAGGCTCCCCGATACGAAGCGTAGAAGTGTTGCCAGCAACGCCAGCATCAAAGCAGCGCCGAGGAATTCCGGCACGCGAAACACACGCATCTTGGCAATCGCGGTTTCGAAAACGGCCAGCAGCAGGCAGGCGATCGCGAGCTTGGCGAAATAGGCGGCGACACCGATGGCCAGCGGCAAGGGTTCGGCGGTCGCCGAGCTGATGCCCCAGGGCACGAACAGGCAGGCGATCAGCGAGATGTAAAGGAGAAGCTTGAGCGATGCCGACAACTCGATCAGCGCGAGATGGCGGCCCGAATATTCCAGGACCATGGCCTCGTGCACCATGGTGAGTTCGAGATGCGTCGCCGGGTTGTCGACCGGAATGCGACCGTTTTCGGCGATGGCGACGATGATGAGCGCGACGAGGCCAAGGCCAAGCGAGACGCGCAATCCCACCTCCGGCGAATTCATGAAAGCCGACATGGTCGAGAGCTGAGTTCGAGCCGGCGATCAGCGCGAGCGTGAAGACGATCATCAGCATGGCAGGCTCGGCGAGCGAGGCAATCATCACTTCGCGGCTCGATCCAATGCCGCCGAAGCTGGTGCCGACATCGAGCCCCGCGAGGGCGAGGAAGAAACGGGCGCTGCCAAGCAGGGCCATAATGGCGATGAGATCTGCAGTCCAGGAGAAGAGGAGGCCGCTGCGGAAGGTGGGCACTAGCGAGGCCGCCACCCAGGTGCCCGCGAACGCCACATAGGGGACGACGCGGAACAGCGGGGAGGCGCTTTCCGCCAGAATCACCTCCTTGCGCATCAGACGGATGAGATCGCGATAGGGCTGCAGCATCGGCGGTCCCTGCCGGCGCAATAATCGTGCCTTCAGCTTGCGCACGAGGCCAGTCAATAGCGGCGCGAGCGCCAGTACCAGCAGCATCTGAGCGCCCTGCAAGGCGATGTCGCGGATCAGGGCCATATTGCGAGCACCAAGAGCAGCAGCACCAGCGCGGAGAAGACCAGAGTGAGATAACGGCGGATTGTCAGGAATTGCAGCACGTTCAACCGCGTGGCCGCGTAGTCGATACAGTGGGCGATCGGCGCGTAAGCCAGGTCCCAGATCGGATCGCGCATTGTGACCTTGAGGCTCGCCGAACGCATCACGCCGGGTGGTGGCATCTCACCAATCTCGCGGGCACTGAACACGAGCGTGCCGAACACGCGGCGGATCGGCTGGCTGAAACTGTCCGCGCTATATTGCGTGAGCGGGTTTGAATCCGGATAGCCGCAATCCCAAGCCGGGCCACGGCGCAGACGGTCGGAAGCAAGCCGGTGGATCGCGAAGGCGGCGGTCGCAGAGGATAAGGCCATGAACACGAACACCAGAAGCCCGTTATAGGAGCTGCGGCTTTCAGCGATCGGCACGATCGACAGCCATTCCACACTCATCTGCACCGGCATGCGGCTGCCGGTCAGCATCAGCGCTACCGGCGCCAGCGCATCGATGAAAACGCCGGGCAGAATGCCCGTAATCAGGCAGGCGGCGGCGAGGAAATACATTGCGACGAGCGCGCTGGCGTCGGTTTCCTGCGCAGCACTGGCTGCTGGCGTGCGGGCGCGGCCAAGGAAGCTGATACCGAAGACGCGTACGAAGCAGGCGGCGGCAAGCGCTGCCGACAGAGCCAACAGTGCGCCAACTGCCGGTACCATGAGCTTCAAGCCCCAGGACGGCAATTGCGGGCTCAGAAGAATGGCCTGAAAGGTCAGCCATTCGGACACGAAGCCATTAAGCGGCGGCAGCGCAGAGATCGCCATCGCGCCGATGAGGAAAACGAGCGCGGTGTGCGGCATGCGGTGAATAAGGCCGCCGAGCTTCTCCATGTCCCGCTCGCCGGTGCTCGTCAGCACAGCCCCTGCACCGCAGAACAGCAGGCTTTTGAACAGCGCGTGATTGAACACATGGAACAAGGCCGCGGTGAGCGCGAGGGCGGCGGCCAGGGGCATTCCGTGGGCCTTGAACGCCAGTGCCAGCCCGAGTGCGGCGAAAATGATACCGATATTCTCAATGGTGCTGTAGGCGAGGACGCGCTTGAGGTCGTGCTGCATCAGCGCATAGAGCACCCCCATCGCGGCGGTGGCGCCACCCGCCGCCAGCACCACCAGACTCCACCACCAGTCGGGTTGGCCCAGCAGGTCGAACACGATGCGAATGAAGCCGTAAACCGCAACCTTCGTCATCACGCCGCTCATGAGCGCGGAGACATGGCTGGGCGCGGCTGGATGGGCGAGCGGCAGCCAGGCATGCAGGGGCACTAGCCCGGCTTTCGAGCCGGTGCCGATCAGCACCAGAATCAATGCCAGGGCGGCCAAGCCGATGGAGGGATGCACAACGCGGATCGCGTCGAATGCGTAATTTCCGCCAGCACCGGCGAGCAGCCCGAAAGCGAGCAGCAACGCCAGCGTGCCGAAGCTCGCCATCAGGAGGTAGATATAACCGGCACGCAGATTTTCGCGGATGTGATGGTGTGCGATCACCAGCGCCCAGGAGCTCAGCGACATGAACTCCCACGACACCAGGAACGAAAAGGCGTCGTCGGCAAGCAGCACCAGATTCATCGCACCGAGATAGGCTGGATAGAACGGCAGCACTCGCTGCGGAAATTCCTCGTGCCGTCCGTAGCCAAGAGCGAACAAGCTCGCGGCCGCGCCCCCGAGATTGACGACGAAGAGGAAAAAGGCTGCGAGCGCGTCAATGCGGAAATGCGTGCCAAGCCAAGGCAGGCCGAGCGGTAATACGGTCGCCGATGCGGCGCCGTCATATCCAAACAAGGCCAGCAGGGCGATAACGCAGAGTGTCAGCGTGATGATCAGGCTGGCGCTATAGACCACGCGAGGGGCGAGAGACGCCGCTCTCAGCGCAATTGCGAGCGGGGCGAGAGCCATCAGCGCCAGTACGCCGCAGAGCGCATAGATGACCATCAGCGGCTCCGCTGTCCGTGCGCGCTAGCTTGTCCACCGCCTGTGTTCATTTGAGCCGCACACCCCGTCCGCCTCCATCGGAGACCGCCCCTTCGCCGATCAATTCGATACCGCTGGCGGCAAGTGCATCGATTAATTTCATGAGCGAATCGACATTGCCGCGGACCACGCCGTTGGAGGCTTCCATACGCTGAATTGTCGGCACCGACAGACCGGAGCGCTGGGCCAGCTCACGTTGGTCGATCCCAATTAATGCACGTGCGGCGCGCAACTGCGCAGCGGTAATCATGCCTACAAGGTCGTTTGAGCGATCTCAGCCGTCATATGTACGGTTCTATACATCAATTTCGCGATGTCAATCATGCGTTTTCCATATTGAAACAGATGTCGTCGCGCAAGGAGCGATCCCTGCTCCGAGGTTTTCCAGTGACCAAAAATCGGCGCAATCTTGCAGCTCCCGCCGAGGCTCACCAATGATTTGGTTCTCGTGCCTTCCTGCGCTTTGCGCCGGAGTTTCCGCTCGGAGTCAACTTCGGCGGTCGAGGTATCATGGCACCGCATCCGCCTCCCCTCCGCATACGGACAAGTCCGCGACGCGGGAGTGTGGTCCCAGCGGCTAAATTGGGTCACTTTTCTCAGCACGTCTAATTAGCCAAGAAGGTCGGGCGCAAGCCCGTGACCTGCACACGGCGCGACACAGATCGCTATGGGCGTATGGTGGGGCTGTGCACGCTGGAAGATGCGGACATCAGCCGTTGGATGGTCACGCAGGGCCGAGCCATCGCCTTCCGCAAATACTCACTCGATTATGTCGCTGACGAGGACCGGGCCAGGGCGGCGAAGGTGGGTCTATGGGCTGGCGAATTCCAAGATCCTTCTGACTTTCGGCATGGCGGCCGGATGGACGCATTCCACGGTCACGCAGCACATCGAACCTGTGCCTGCCCTAACGACCTAAGCAGACTTCGCAAACTAGACCAACGCATGTCGCCTGTGATTCCGTCTTCGTGTGGATTCGCGAGGGCGGGACATGGCAGGCAGATCTCCGGTGACGGCGAGCGAGGAACAGAAGTCGGCGCTCGAAACGCTGGCCAGGTCGAAGGATCGTGGCGAAGCTGATCGGGCGCGCGCCATCCTGTTGACGCTGAGGGGGTGGACCAGTGCGCGGATTGCCGAGGTATTCCGTGTGCGTGAGGATACGGTCCGCTTCTGGCGGGGCGAGTTCGCGCGTGGCGGCGTGGAAGCGGTGAAGGCGAGCCTGTATGCAGGCCCGCCGCCGGTGAAGATCGAGGCGGCATTGCGGGTCTGCGTGCCGTTGCTGGAAGCGCCTGTCGCCGATAGACGGACCTGGACGATCCCGCGGCTGATCGCCGAGATCAAACGTGCCGAGCGCATCGAGATCGGGCCTTCGCAGCTCTCCAAGGCGCTGCGAAAAAAAACTTCCGCTGGCGGCGGCTCCGGCACACGCTGAAGGGGCGCCAGATCGCGGCCGAGGTCGAGCGCATTGGGCTCAGGCTCCAGTTGCGCAAGGCTCAGGCCGAAGCTGGCGATATTGTCCTGCTCTATGGCGATGAGAGCGAGGCATTGACGCATCCTTATCTGGCGCGCGTATGGGCAAAACGCGGGGCTGACCTGCGCGTACCGGCGCCAGGGCAGGCCAAGAAGGCGGCGATGGTGGGCTCGCTCGATCACGTCACCCGCCGCCTTATCGTTCACACGAGCCGGACCAAGCGCAGCAGCGACTTCATTGCCCATCTGGAGCAGCTCGATCGTCTCTATGGCCCGAAACCCGGGCATACGGTCAAGCCCGTCGTGCTGGTCCTGGACAACGGGCCGGTCCACGTCAGCAAGATCACCCGGGCCGCACTTGCGGCACGCCGGCACTGGCTGACCGTTGAATGGCTGCCCAAATACGCGCCTGAGCTCAACGATATCGAGGGTGTTTGGCGCGATCTCAAGGCGCATCATCTGGCCCATCGGACATTCACCGACGCCGAAACCCTCGACAGCGAAATCCACGAAGCCGTGCATGCTTTGAACCAGGAACGATGCGTCAATTCGTTGGTCAACTGGCGAATTTCTGCTTAGGCAAAGCGGGATGGAGCAACGACGGCCATGGGCGTTTTGGGCCCAATATCCAACGGCGACGCTTATCCTAAATTGAGCAATGATAAGTTGGATAAAGATAAACTTTACGAAACATGAGATTTGGGCGTTGACATGGGCCCAAAGGTTGCCGCTGTTTGCCGCATTTTTTGCTGGATCTCTATGGGTTTGGCCCTTTATTCCTGCCTTGGTGGCCGTGGCTGTCTTTATTCTTATCGTAGCCGTCTTTCCGAATTTCCCGGTGTTTATGAATGGTTGGCCACTGCCATTCGCCATTGTCGGTGCACTGGTTGGAAATGCATTTTTGCTATCGGTCGCACCTTGGTCCTTCCGGTGGTACTTCATCTCAGCCGGGTTGATGTTCGGAAGAAGGAAGATGGCAAACAAGAAAATGGAAGAGCTCAAGCGACGCCTTGCGGCATTGACGGCGAGCGAATGAACTTCAGAAGCGGCCACATATTTTTGTGGCTTCACGCCGCTTGCTAAAAGATGCGCTAGGTGTTTAGTCCCGCTGTGTGATGGAATCAGTTTACCTGATCCCATTATGCGGGAGGCCCTATGGGACAGATACTTCACGGCAGCGCCACGACCACGCACGCCGTCCGAACTGCGATACAGCGATCGAAGGCTACGGCCAAAGAACTAGCTGCGCGTTACGGGCTCAACCCCAAGACGGTGGCGAAGTGGCGGAAACGAACAACTGTAGAAGACGCAGCGATGGGGCCGAAAGATCCCCGCTCGACCGTGCTGACGGCTGAAGACGAGGCGATGGCTGTGGCCTTCCGCCGCCATACACTGTTGCCGCTTGATGACTGCCTCTATGCGTTACAGGCGACCATCCCGCATCTGACGCGCTCGTCTTTGCACCGTCTACTTCAGCGCCACGATATCAGCCGTTTGCCAGAGGTCGAGGGCGAAAAGGCCGCGAAGAAGAAGTTCAAATCCTATCCAATTGGCTTCTTCCATATTGATATTGCTGAAGTACGCACCGAGGAAGGCAAGCTCTATCTCTTCGTCGCAATTGATCGGACATCAAAGTTCGCTTTCGCGGAACTCTATGAAAAGGCGGGCAAAATGAACGCCGCCAAATTCCTGCGTCGTCTCGTTGAAGCTGTGCCCTACACCATTCATACAGTCCTGACAGACGGGAGCGAACGTTTACCGTGAGCGACAAGCGCTCACAGTCCGGCATTCAATTTACGAACAGGAAGACCGACCGGCTCAGCTTCGAGCATATCTTCGACCGCACGTGCCGGGAAAGCGGCGTCGAACACCGTCTCACCAAGATCAATCATCCAAAGCGAACGTTTGTCGTGAGCGACAAGCGCTCACTTATGACGAACGGGCAAGTGGAGCGGATGAACCGAACACTGAAGGAGGCTACGGTCAAGCGGTATCACTATGACCGCCACGACCAGCTTGAGCAGCACC
Source organism: uncultured Alphaproteobacteria bacterium (assembly GCA_963727575.1). GTDB lineage: Bacteria > Pseudomonadota > Alphaproteobacteria > Rhizobiales > Rhodomicrobiaceae > JAHQVI01. The sequence continues at coordinate 327,020 of CAVSIA010000017.1, read as the reverse complement.
TGCAAACCTTCTTGGCCGCTTACAATTATGCCAAGCGTCTCAAAACGCTGAAGGGACTGACGTCCTACGAATACATTTGCAAATGCTGGACAGAAACACCGGATCGGTTCAGGCTAAATCCACTCCATCACACAGCGGGACTAAACACCTAGACCCGCGCACAGCCAGAGCACGCAGTCGTTGTGCTGCAGGTCGGCCCGGATGACGAAGTAGGCGCCGCGCGTGGACGCGCCGGCGTGGTTGAACTTGTTGCGGCCCCTCTGATCCCGCTGGTCGATGATGTACTGGAGGCTCTGGATCTCGCCGTCCGGACCGTAGGCGGGGACGACAATTGAGAGACGGCGCGAAATCGTTGCGTTCTGCAAAGTCCTCAGGCCCGGCCGCACCCCGCGCGCCGGGCCATCGCGTGCCTAGCCGGCTGCGGCGCCGAGTTCCAGGCGCGGCAGCTCGTCGACCAACTTCTCGATGTCGGCGCGGCGAACAAGCGTCCTGTTTCCGAGCTTTCTCGCGGGCAGGTCGCCGGAGCGGATCAGCACGTAGATCCGATCCCTGCACACTCCTAAAAGCTTCGCCGCCTCGACGATGCTCACGGTAATTCGATCAGTCATGTCCCAAGCTCCCAATCACGGATGCGAAGAGACATAGATCTATGCGTCCCGTTGCGCGACAGACGCGGCGAGTTAATTTTCGGTATTTTCTTGAATACTATTTTATTACTTGTACCGATGACAAGTATTCGGACCATGACTGCATCATCGGCCGCCTACGATCTAGCAAGTCCCCCCGAGCGTACGATCTCTCGACCTGGTCGTCGACCGCGTGGCCGAGAGCGGCCTCCGCCACCTCGCGCGGCCAGGAGTGGTCCGCCGCCCACCCGCGAAAGACGCTGCGCAAGCCGTGAGGAACGAGCCGGTCGTGCCATTCGGCCCTCTTCAGCAGCGCGAGCATCGCCGCATTTGAAAGCGGTTGACCGCGCCGGCCGCCTGGGAATACGAAGCGGCCCTCCCGGACCTCCGCCTGGCCGCGCAGGATCTCGATTGCTCGCTCGGATAATGGCACTCGGTGCACCCGCCCGGACTTGGTCCGCTCGGCCTGGATGACCCAAAGCGCGGCGCCCAGGTCGATCTCGTCCCATACAGCATCGATCAGCTCGGCGGTCCGCATCGCTGTCAGCGCGAGCAGCTCGATCGCCCTCGCGGCCGGCGCCTCGCGCTGCCGCATGTCCATCATGAATGCGGGAGCCTCCCGCCAGTGGATCGCCCGGTGATGCTCGGTCCTCGCCGCCTTGGCGTGGCTTGGCAATAAGTGCTCTAGGTGCCCTCGCCAGCGCGCCGGATTGTCGCCTCGCCTGAGGCCGCGCGCGCCGGCGTAATCGAGCACGGCCTCGAGCAGTTCGCGCACCTTTCCGGCCGTCTCGGCCTTCGGCAGCCACACGGGAGCCAGGACCCGGAGCACGTCCTCGACGCCCACCCGGTCGACCGGCTTCTGGCCGAATACCCGGAGGGCATAGCGGCAATGCCCTCGCCATCTTGTGAGCGTCTTGTCCGATCGCCACTCGTGCCGCCGAGCCTCGAGGAACAGGGCGGCGCACTCGGCAAACGTCGCCGTGCGGGGCGCGCTAGCGGCCTGGCGCGCCTGGCGCCTGGCCTCGATCGGGTCGATACCCTCGGCCAGCTGGCGCCTCGCCTCTGCTGCCAGCTCGCGTGCCCTGGCAAGCGGCACGTCTCGCACGGTACCGAGGCCCATCTCCCGCCGCCGGCCGTCCCGCTCGAACCGGAAGATCCACGAGCGGCGGCCCGGCTTTACGAGGAGATAAAGGTGCCCGCCGTCGCTGTGCAGGCCGGGCCGGTTAAGCTGACGAACGGCCAGCGCGCTGAGCTTGTTGACTTGTCCCATGTCTCCGCCTATGTCTCGTTCACCGACGACGAACGACGCGAATCAGCTTACGTCGACGTTGATAGGGCACACGGCCTTGCTGAGCAACGGCCTGGACAGACGGGAGTGGTTGGAGATCGACGAGCGCAGACGCTATTTTGGTGCCCCGTAGGGGAATCGAACCCCTGTTTCAGCCGTGAGAGGGCCGCGTCCTGACCGCTAGACGAACGGGACTTCAGTCAATCGACGATTTCGAGATATAAAGAGCGCGCGGCGTCGCGATCAAGGCGTTTCTTGCGGCTTCAGTCGGATGCGTTGAACTTCCTTGCCGCTCGCCAGATCGATGACCGCTATTTCGCTGCAACTCGCAGCACGAATGTGCAAGATCAGCCGCCCTTCATCTGTCACCATCTGAGTCGAGCTTCCGCACCGGGCGGGACGGTCAGCGTCGTGTCGAGCGGGGCGGCGGGTGAGATCGCGGCGGGGACGGAAGCGGCGGTTTTGGCTTTTTTGCCGGGCTTCTGGGCCTGCAGATAGATGCCGACCAACAAGAGGATGAACCCGACGACCAGCATCACCGTCATAATAACTATGGCGAGCTTCAGCTTCCGCACCTGGCTCGGCGTCATCGTCGCGCCTTCCGGGAGCGTTTCGGTATCGTTCAGCATGGACCCTCGATAATCGGCAAAATGCAGGCAATGTCTCTTCGATCGATTACGGCACAGGAAACGGATGACGGGATGCGGCTCGACCGGCTGATCGCCGCCGGCTGCCCCGACATCAGCCGCTCCCGCGCGCGCGGCCTGATCAAGCAGGGACAAGTGCGTGCCGGCGGGCGCACGATAGTCGAGCCCGATTACCGGGTCAAACCGGAGGAGAGCTTCGAGCTGGAGATCCCCGAGGCCGTCGCCGCCGAGCCGGAAGCGGAGACCATTCCGCTGGATATCCTCTATGAGGATGACGCGCTGATCGTCATCAACAAGCCGGCCGGGCTGGTCGTGCATCCGGCGGCGGGGAACTGGACGGGGACGCTGGTCAACGCGCTGATCGCCCATTGCGGCGACAGCCTGTCAGGCATCGGCGGCGTGCGCCGACCGGGCATCGTTCACCGGCTCGACAAGGACACCACCGGCGTCATGGTGGTCGCCAAGACCGACGCCGCGCATCAGGGATTGGCGGCGCAATTCGCCGACCACGGACGCGAAGGCCCACTCACTCGGCAATATCTGGCATTGGTCTGGGGCAAGCCGCGTCCGCTAAAAGGCACAATCGAAGGCTATCTTGGCCGCCATCCGACCAATCGACTGAAAATGGCGGTGGTCAATCGCGAAGGAAAATTCGCCTGCACCACGTATCATGTAAGGAAGATTTTACCAGAAAATGGAAAAAGCGAGGCCGATGCTGTTGCAAGTCTTGTAGCATGCGAGTTGATGACCGGACGCACACATCAAATTCGCGTCCATCTGTCGCATATCGGGTATCCCGTTATCGGAGATCAGCTTTATGGGAGTGGTTTCCGATCAAAAACTCGTGCATTGCGGGAAACGGCCCGATCTGCGATATTAACAATGACGAGGCAAGCCCTCCACGCGGCTGTACTTGGATTTCTTCACCCCACCACTGGCCAATTTATGCAGTTCGAAGCAGAACTGCCACGCGATATGCGCTCGGTGGTCGAGGCTCTGAAATGAGCGGGACACATGAAGTTCACAGATGTTTGCCTTGCCAGTTAGGAACGTTTGGCGGAACAAATCGTAAAAAGCAGCCGTTCTTCGGGGGAATGGCAGACGCGTACGAAGCGTGAGCGAAGGAATTTAGCCATGGCTACACTTCCATCAGTAGCAGGGAGCGGCGGGTTATCCCGCTATCTTGAGGAGATCCGGCGTTTCCCCATGCTGGAGCCCCAGGAAGAATACATGCTCGCAAAGCGATGGCAGGAGCACGAAGATACGGCGGCGGCGCAAAGGCTTGTCACGTCGCATCTGCGCCTCGTTGCCCGCATCGCCATGGGGTATCGTGGTTACGGTCTGCCTATCGGCGAAGTTATCTCCGAGGGCAATGTCGGTCTCATGCAGGCCGTCAAACGCTTTGACCCCGACAAGGGCTTTCGTCTTGCCACATATGCCATGTGGTGGATCAAAGCTGCGATTCAAGAATATATTCTGCGGTCCTGGAGCCTGGTGAAAATGGGCACCACGGCAGCGCAGAAGAAGCTGTTCTTCAATCTGCGCAAGCTGAAAGGCCAGCTTCAGGCGCTCGAGGACGGCGATCTGCATCCGGACCAGGTCCGCACGATCGCCACCACGCTCGACGTGCCGGAAGAAGACGTGATCTCGATGAACCGCCGTCTTGCCGGCGACAGCTCGCTGAACGCGCCGCTGCGTGCGGATGCCGATGGCGGCGAATGGCAGGACTGGCTGGTCGACGACGAGACCGACCAGGAAACCGCGCTCGTGGATCGCGAAGAGCTGGATAATCGCCGCGGCTATCTGTTCGAGGCGATCGACACTCTGACCCCGCGCGAGAAGCGGATATTCGAGGCGCGCCGGCTATCCGACGACCCTCTGACCTTGGAAGAGCTGTCGAGCGAGTTCGGCGTCAGCCGTGAGCGGATCCGGCAGATCGAGGTCCGGGCGTTCGAGAAAGTCCAGAAGGCGGTGAAGAAGGCCGCCGAGCAGGCCGAATCCCGGCCGGTGGCATAAGGTCCGCCAGGAGCGTCCGAATCGAATTCAGCCCGCAGCGCACACGCACTGCGGGCTTTTTCATGTCACGGCCTCCGGGACCCTATGACCCAACCCGCTGAATTTGCGATCCATTCTCGATGCCGCGCGTCCGTTAACGTTTCGTTAACTCTTCTCCACAGAAAATTAGAATCGAATTATACTAATTACGGTTCATCGAATGCCAAGGGCGGCCGCTCGCGTGCTCAATTCGACCGCCGCCTTGCGATGGGCCAGAGATCCATGGGCCTGAAAAACCATGGATATGCGGCACGAGGATTATTCATGCGCCATGGGAAAAATCTGCGCACGGACCGAACCAAGTTCGGAGCCGGGCGTTTCGCATGGGCGTATGCTGGTCTTCAGTGTGCGCAAAGAGAGAGGAAACCGGACGGTTTCCGCCATCGCTGCGGAGAAGATCTTTCAGACGAAAGGACTTTCGAAGCGGCATAGCATGTGATGGAGCGGAATAGATGCTGAATAATTTGCTCAACGAGTTCAAAGAGCGTCTTCAACAGCATCATGGCATTGTAGGGTTGCGTCTCCAGAATACCTTTGTGGATCCGGTATTTGCAAAACATCTACGATATTTGCATCCTCCGAGTCCGAGCGTGTAATCTCAGCGTTGTTCAATCCGCAAGGATTGACAGGTGATCGAAACCGGCCCCTCGTGGCCGGTTTCTTCGTGTCGGACCTGCGCGAGGAAGTCGCGGCCGCCTCACTGGGTCTGCCGCCATTCGCCGGTCCACTCGCCGCACCAGAACAGCTCCAGCGTCCGGCGGTCCGGCTCGATGCGGAATAGACATCGCCGATCGTCGATCAGCAGGACGCCCGGTTCGCTCTGCTTCCAGTCCTTGGCCCAGTCCCAGCCGTCGCCATCGTCGAAGGTAAAGCCTTCCATCCTGCCGCCCGGCTTGAAACAGAAGCCGACCACGTTCGGGGCCGTGCTGCCCGGGTCCGGCCGCTCCCGCCGCCAGCACCCTCGGGCGTCGGAGCCGTCCTCCGCCCGCGCGGGATCGCCTGCGGCCGCCAAGAGCACCAATACGATAACGGCCAGCCGGATCACGCCGGCAACCACGAGATAACGCAAGACGCCCCCCATCCCCAAACGCGCCAACAGCCGAGCGCCGGGCCGCGCTACATCGCCCACTCGCGCACGCGCAGCTTGTCGTCCCGGTCGACGGCTTCCTCAAGTTCGGCAAGCTTCATCAGTCCGGTCTGCGTATCGACATAGCGGACCACGGAGGCGGAATTGATCGCCGCCGCCTTCAGCGCGCGATCCAGCGGCCAGCCAGATGCGGTCAGCGCGACAAGCGTGGAGGCGAAGGCATCGCCCGCGCCGGCCGTCCCGACGACCTCGGTCGGCACCGTCGAGCAATGCACGACCTTTTCCCCCGACGCCGCGAAGGCCCCGTGCCGCCCGTCGGTGACGACGACAACGCCACATCCCGCATCCAGCAGGGATTTGAAGAAGCGCAGCAGCGTGATCTCGAACCCGCCCGACGACAGCCCGCGGCGGATCAGGTCCGGCATGGTCTCGTCCGGCGCCAGCGGCAGGATCGGGCCGCCCTCGCCCGCCATCGCCGAGATCGAGGGCACCAGCGCGTTCGCCTCGGCCCGGTTGATGAGCATCATGTCGAGCGAGCCGACCGTATCGAGAAACGCCCGGCCGCGCGCGGTGAGCTGGCGGATGCCCGGATTGGCGACCACCTTGCAGCCCGCCTTCTTACCCGCCTTGACGAGATCGGGGAAGCAGTCGGCCGATTGATTGCTGAGGCTGGAGATGTAGACGACGTCGACGCTGAGCGCCTCCGGCCGGATGTCCTCCATCGACAAGAGCGTGTTGGCGCCGCGGAAGGTGAAGATCCCCGCATTGCGCTCATGGGAGGAGATCAGCAGCGATGCGCCTGTCGGCATCCGCGCATCGCGCCGGATCCAGCGCGTGGACACGCCCTCGCCTTCAAGCTTGGCCAGAATGCTGTCGGCGCGCTGGTCCATGCCCAGCTTGACGATGGCCGACACGTCGAGGCCGAGCCGCGCCATGGAAATCGCGGTGTTGACCGCGCCGCCGCCGGGATGGGTCGAGATCTCCTCCGCCTCGGTCTTGCGGCCTTCCTCGAGCAGCAGGAACGAGGCGTCGGCGTTGCGCATGACCATGCGCTCGATGCTGCTGGAGTTGATGATGGCGATGGAGTCCACCATCGCGCCACCGACGGTAAGAGCCTTCATGATCCGTATCCTTTTCTTTGACGCTTACGCGACGCACATAAGGATCTCAACCCTGTTCAGGCGGAAGTGCCAGATGAAAAGAATAGGAGAGGCGCCTTAATGTCCATTATCGTGGGACGAAAGCCTCGAATTTGCCCGGGAGAGAAACAGTGATGACCGCAGCCGTCCCGACCGTCCCGGCGCTTTACCCGCCCACGGTGACGCCGCCGGCGCAGCCCCTGCCCTTGCGGAAGTTCGTGTTCCGATTCGTCCGCAACCCGCTGCTCGCGCTTCCGCAGGCGGCCTATGAAGACCGGTTCGTGAGGCTGGAGTCGTCCCGCTACAATGTGTACTGGGTGGTTGCCCCGGACCTCGTCGAGGACGTGCTGATCAAGCACACCGCCACCTTTCTCAAATCCCCGGTGGAAAAGCGGGTGTTCCGGCGGACGCTGAAGGACGGCGTGCTCAGCGCGGATGGCGCATTGTGGCGCTGGCAGCGCCGGACCATGGCGCCGCTGTTCCGGCCGTCGGAAATGGCCAATTACCTGCCCGGCATGGCGCAGCCGGCCGAAGAGCTGCTGGCGAAATGGCGGGCGGCACCGCCCGGCAGCGTTCAGCAGGTCGACCACGACATGACGGATGCGACCTTCGCCGTCATCGAGCGGACCATGCTCCAGGGCGGCGCGCCGCGCGAATCCGCGATCATCAAGCGTGCGACGGGGCAGAGCCTCGCCTACATCTCCTGGGAAATCATGTATGGCGCGCTCAACGTGCCGCTGTGGTTCCCGCATCCGGCAAGCTGGATCCTGAAACGCTCGGCAAAGCGGTTGCGCGGCGCGGTGGCCGACATCATCGTCCGCCGCCAGCGCGAAGGCGGCGGGGGCAGCGGCGATCTGCTCGGCCGGCTGCTCGATGCACGCGATCCCGAGACCGGCGAGCCGATGTCGATGGAGCAACTCGTCAACAACCTGCTGACGCTGCTTGAAGCCGGTCACGAGACCACCGCGCGCGCGCTGACCTGGACGCTCTACCTTCTCGCCCGCGCGCCGGAGTGGCAGGATGCGGCCCGCGCCGAGATCGCCGCGCTGTGCGGCGAGGGGAAGATCGCGCCCGAGCATATCGGCGCGCTTCAGGTCACGCAGCAGGTGCTGAAAGAAGCGATGCGCCTTTATGCGCCGGTTCCGGTGGTCTCGCGCGTTGCAATGCAGACCGTCGAGCTGACTGGCGGTCGTCAAAATCGAAAAGGGATCGATGGCGGTCATCCCGATCTACTGCATCCACCGCCATCGCCAGCTCTGGAGCGACCCGGACCGTTTCGACCCGACGCGCTTTGCTCCGGAGCGCGAGGCGGCCATGCCGCGCACCCAGTTCATGCCGTTCGGCGCCGGCGCGCGCATCTGTCTCGGCAACAGCTTCGCCATGACCGAGGCCACCGTCATGCTGGCAACCCTGATCCGCGGCGCACGCTTCGACTGGGACGGCAAGACCAAGCCCGAGCCGGTGTCGCGCGTCACCCTGCAACCGCGTGGCGGCATGCCGCTCCAGGTGACGCCGCTTACCCAGACCGCGCTTGATTACGCGTGAACCCGCGGACGACGAGCGCTGACGCGCGCGACCGGATGCGAAGCTTCGCCCGCCTATGCGTCGCGCAAGGAACCGCAAGTTAAATCGACGTTATGTAAATCACCGTAGACTGCGCCCGGAATTCTCTTCAATCGATCCGAGCGGACTCTATGAGACAAAGCGCTGCGCAAGAAGAGCACGACGCATCCGAAGCGTTTGGCGAAGTCCCGTTTTCCTTTGAAGAGATCTTCTTCTCCAGGACCAACGAAAAGGGTCACATCCTGTCCGGAAACAGCGTGTTTCAACGGATCAGCATGTATTCCTGGGAAGAATTGCTGCACAAGCCGCACAATGTCATCCGCCACCAGGACATGCCGCGCGCGGTATTCTGGCTGCTCTGGGATACGATCAAGCGCGGCGAGGCCATCGGCGCCTATGTGAAGAACAGGGCCAAGGACGGCCGCTATTACTGGGTCTATGCCATCGTCACGCCCGTGGATGGCGGCTATCTCTCGGTCCGCATCAAGCCCAGCAGCGCGATCTTCGCCGTCGTCGAGCGGGAATACATGGCATTGGTCGCCGCTGAGAAGGCGAGCCGCATGAAACCGGCCGAAAGCGCCCGGATGCTTGCTGGAGAGGCTGGCCGAGCTTCGGCTTCAAGGACTACGAGGCCTTCATGTCCACGGCGCTCGGCCAGGAAATCGCCGCGCGCGACAACCAGCTCGGCAAGCGGCCCGACATCACGATCAGCTATTTCGAGGAATTGGCCAAGGCAGCCCAGTCGCTGTTGAAGCAGGCGGCGGCGATCTTCGAGGCCTATGCCGAAAACGCCTATGTCCCGCTCAATCTCCGCGTCCAAGCCGCGCAACTTGGCGAGGAAGGCGCGACCATCGGGGTGATCTCGAACAACTACAACATCATCTCGGCCGACATCAAACTGCGGATGGATGAATTCATCGCCTCGGCGGACGAGGTGTCCAAGGCGGTCAACAAGGGCTTCTTCCTGGTCTGCACCGCCAAGATCCAGCGCGAAACGCTGGCATTCTTCCAGCACGAGACCGCAACCGGCGAGACGTCCCAGGACGAGGAAATCGCGCTCCTGGACGATCAGCGGAAAACCTACCAGGAGAGCGCCGTCGAGGGGCTCAATGCGATCGCGACGCAGGCCGAACGCTTCCACCAGTCCTGCACGGAAATGAAGAGGCTCGCCGCCGGGCTCGAAGTCACGCGGATCATGGGCAAGGTGGAAAGCTCCCGGCTCAGCGTCGACAAGGACGGGTTGAACGATCTCATCGACAACCTGGAAGATTTTCAGGTTTCGATCTCCAACAGCCTGAAGGAAATCGATCGCGTCAACGGCTGCATCCAGCGAAACATCCAGAGCCTGTTGAGCGCCACCGCCGACTGCAATTAGATCGCCGGTTCCCCCGCCGGCAGGCTCCCCTGGTCCGGCGGCGCTAAAGGCCCGCAATTCCATCATTTGCCGGCGCTTCGCGCGTCAGACTGCCCAATTCGGCGGCATGCTGCATCGCAAGATTTATCTTGCAATGCGGGACGATCTGACCAACCATTTAACGCGAACGACGAACCGAGCCGCGCTCCCGCACGCGCCGTCACGCCCGGCAATTTGCCCTGCCCGAACGGCGCGCCTGGGCGAAAACGTGGCCGCAATAACGGGTGTGGAAGGAGGAGTTAGGCCGGATGTCAGAACCAGCGCTTACGGCAATCGACGGCGGTCAGGGGCCGAAGAAAGACCTTTACGAGATCGGCGAGATCCCTCCGCTCGGACACGTCCCGAAAACCATGTACGCATGGTCGATCCGGGCGGACCGCCACGGGCCTCCGGACCAGGCCATGCAGGTCGAGGTCGTCCCGACCTGGGAGCTGGACAGCCACGACGTGCTCGTCCTGGTGATGGCGGCGGGCGTCAACTATAACGGCGTGTGGGCCGCGCTCGGCATTCCGATCTCCCCGATCAACGACGTGCACAAGAACCCCTACCATGTCGCCGGCTCCGACGCCGCCGGCATCGTCTGGGCGGTCGGCTCGAAGGTGAAGCGCTGGAAGGTCGGCGACGAGGTCGTCATCCACTGCAACCAGGACGACGGCGACGACGAGGAATGCAATGGCGGCGACCCGATGTTCTCGCCGAGCCAGCGCATCTGGGGCTACGAGACGCCCGACGGGTCGTTCGCGCAATTCTGCCGCGTGCAGGACCGCCAGCTCATGGAGCGCCCGAAGCACCTGACCTGGGAAGAGAGCGCCTGTTATACGCTGACGCTCGCCACCGCCTACCGGATGCTGTTCGGCCATCGCCCGCATGTGCTGCGCCCCGGTCATAACGTGCTGGTCTGGGGCGCCTCTGGGGGCCTGGGCTCCTTCGCCATCCAGCTCATCGCCACGGCCGGCGCCAACGCCATCGGCGTCATCTCCGACGATTCGAAGCGCGACTTCGTCATGCAGCTCGGCGCCAAAGGCGTCATCAACCGCAAGGACTTCAATTGCTGGGGCCAGATGCCGGTGGTGAACACGCCGGAATATGCCGCCTGGACCAAGGAAGTGCGCAATTTCGGCAAGGCGATCTGGGAGCACACCGGCAAGGGCAACAATGTCGATTTCGTCTTCGAGCATCCCGGCGAGTCGACTTTCCCGGTTTCGGTGTTCGTGGTGAAGCGCGGCGGCATGGTGGTGATCTGCGCCGGCACGACCGGCTACAATCTGACACTCGATGCGCGTTACCTGTGGATGCACCAGAAGCGCGTCCAGGGCTCGCATTTCGCCAATCTGCTCCAGGCCAGCCAGGCCAACCGGCTGATGATCGAGCGCCGCATCGACCCGTGCATGTCGGAGGTCTTCCCGTGGGACGACATCCCCAAGGCGCATATGCGCATGTGGAAGAACCAGCATCAGCCCGGCAATATGGCGGTGCTGGTCAACGCCCCGCAGACGGGCCTTCGCACCTTCGAGGACGTGGTCGAGCTCAGCCAGAAACGCTTCGGCTGAGCGCGGCGCCGCGGAACTTATCCTCCAAGGAAAGATTTTCGTCTGACTGATTGCTCCGTGAGCCGCTTTCGGCTGGCCCCGAGAGCAAGTTTCGTTAAACTGACGCCTCAGATTCTCACACACAAGTCTAAGACATTGGGGGCAAAAATGGAGGATAGCCGCTCTGAGATCATTGCCGGAATTCGTGAGCTGCGGGCCAAAGCCGCGGAACAGCTCACCGGCAACACCTATTATATGATCGTGCAGCAGCTCAATTCGCTTGAAAACAATACCGAACTGAATGGCGACCTGGCGCGATCGGTGCTGAGCCTGATCGAGGCGCGCATCGATTCTGAGGGCACGCTCGTCGCGGCGACCGGCGGCGACCCGGAAGTGCCGAATACGCCGGACAGCCCTGCCGAGCCCAGTACGCCCTCGACGCCCGAGGAGCCGAGCGTGCCGGACAGCCCGGCCCAACCTTCGCCGTCGCCCATGCCGGATATCCCTTCGCCGCCGGGCTCACCGTCCGAGCCGTCCACGCCGCCGGAAATTCCGACGCAAGGGCAGCAGGCCGAGGGTGACGTCGATCACATCATCACCCCGCGGGCGAATTCCTTCGGCATGCCGCAGCCGACCGTGGCGATCAGTCTGACCAGCATCGAGACGGCCGATGCCACCAGCCCGGCCCAGGCCTATGCGAAGCCGCCCGTGGTCAAGCATCCGGCGCCCGCTTACGTCGAGAGACCGGACGACGACGAAAGCGGCGGCGTGACGTCCGAGCCCGCAGCGCGCGCCCAGGACCGGCTTTGCGTCGGCCATCGACGCCGCCATGTTCCACGCCCGGCGGACCTTCAGCGGCAATGATTTCTACATGGTCGCCAGCCTGTTGTCCGCACTTCGGGATTTTCCGGCCGAAGCCGGAGCGGAGCCGGCCGCGAGAGGTCGGCGATTTCGCCGAGGCGCTGGTATGCGCTGCGCCATGTCGGCGGCGTCCGTCGCGGACACCGCGCGGCACGAGGCGCTCGGCATCATCGGCTCCATCGAGGGGCTTCTCGCTCCCCCGCCCGAGCCGGTCGCCGCTGCTCCCGAGCACGTCAGCCGCCGCGCCGGCGGAAATGGCCGCCGAACCCGAAACGCCTGCCCCAGCGGAGACCGTGCCGCCCATGACCGCAGCCATCGAAGACGAACAGCCCGAGCCGGAAGACGAAGCTGAAACGGAAGCCGAGGAGGCCGCGACCCAGGAGATCGATGTCGTTCTCGAGCCCGAAGCAGCAGCAACGGAGCGCACCGGGTTCGACGACCTTGCCGACGCGTCCTGGCGCCGCGTCGAGCAGATCATGCATGCCGACCGTCCGCAGCTCGCGCGGATGAACGGCAGCACCGCACCGGACAGGATCGCGGTCGCCAGGCCCGAGCCGCGCCCGGAGCCGGCGCAAGAGGAGACGGCACGGCCCGAGCCTGTCGAGGCGGCCGCCGAGCCGGTACAGGCTCCGCCGGAGACGATGCCTCGCACGGAGGCGGCCGAGGCGACATCGGCCGCGCCGCAGCCCGCACCGGAGCCGGAGATCGCCGAGCCGATGGCGCAGGATAACGGCGAAGCCTTCAACGATGGAGGGTCGGAAAGTCGAAGCTCCGCGCCTGACGACGTCGGAGAATTCGAGCAGCCTGCCGTCCATGCTGTCCCGGTCGCTGATCCCGAACCGGCCCTTGCGGAAGGAGCCGAAGCGGCCGAGGCGGATGGCGAAGCTGCCGAACCAGCCGAAGCAGAGGCTGTAGCAGCGGAGCCGATCGCCACAGCAACCGAAGCGCCGGCCGAAGCGGTGACTTTGGCAGACGTGGCCGTCGAAGAGCTGGTCCGCGACGAGGCAATCATAGCGAACGAGGCTGAAGAAATCGCGGTGGCGGCTATGCCGGCCGCGGCGGAGGACGCGGCGCCGATGGCCGTGACCACCGAAGCCGAGGCGCAGGTCGCAGCCGAGGAGACTGAGACGGTTTCCTCCGCGGGGGAGACAGCGGTGATCGCCGCTGCCGCCGAGGTCGAGGCCAAAGCCGAGGAGGCGATCACGGCGTTCGCCGATGCCGTCGATCAGACGATCGCGGCGGTCGAGACGCTGAGCGAAGCGCCTGTCAGCGAGCCGGCGGAGCCCGTCGCCTTTGCCGAGCCTGCCGAGCGCTGCGAAAGAGACCGAGGCAAGCGAAGCGCTCACGGCGGAGGCGGCCGAGCCGGTCGAGACCGCCGAGGCCGCACCGGAACCGGCCGATGCGGCCGAGACCGCCTCGCCCGCAACGCCGGAGACGGCCACGCAAGACGAACCGGCCCCGACCGAGGCGATGGCCGAACCGGCCGAGACCGCGAATGACCTTGCGACGGCGCCTGCCGCGGAAGCGCCGGAGCCGGCGGAGACCACAACCGCAGCCGAGGACGATACGCCCAAGCCGCATGTGGATGTCGCGGCACAGGCGAAGACATTGGAGCGCCCCGCGAAAGGGGGCTTCTTCAGCCGGCTTTTCGGCGGCCGTTCGGCCGAACACCGATGAGCCGGTCCGGTTGAACGACAGGAGTGATCGAGGAATGACTTTGGCGGCCCCCGAAACAGAGCGTGACCACGCCGGCCTGTCCGGCTCGATCTCAGCGATGGCTGCCCAAGTCGCCACGGCCGGCGAACGCCTTCTCGGTAAGGCGGTCGCCGAAACCCGCACCGTGCTCGCCCCCGGCGGCCAGATTGATGCCGCCCTGATCGACCAGGAGCAGCATCGCGCGCACGGCCTGGCATGGCTTGCCACCTATGTGGAATCCCTGAAGCAGCTCGCCTCCTATGCGCAGCGGCAGCAGGAAGCGGGCCGGTTCGGCGAGATCGAGCAGCTTCTGGTCCGCATCGGCCTCGCCGAATACAGCGCCCAGATCATCGGCGGCATCCCGATGAGCCAGCACGAATTCGCCCGCCTCGGCGAGCTTGGCGTGTCGCCCGAGGATCAGGCGGCATTCGCCTCGGACGCAGCCGTGCAGAGCCTGACCCGGAGCGGCAACACGCCGGATGCGCGCGCCCGCCTGATCGGCCTGATCAACGAAAGCCAGGGCAATGCGACCTATGGCGACAGCGGGCTCGATGAAATGCTGGAGAGCATGCGCGACGAGATGCGCCGCTTCTCCGAGGCGGAAATCGCGCCCCATGCCCATGAATGGCACCTGACCAACAGCTATATCCCGCTCGAAGTCATCGCCAAGATGAGCGAGATCGGCGTGTTCGGCCTGACCATCCCCGAAGAATTCGGCGGCCTCGGGCTCGGCAAGGAAGCCATGTGCCTGGTCTCCGAGGAACTGTCGCGCGGCTATATCGGCGTCGGCTCGCTGGGCACGCGCTCGGAGATCGCCGCCGAGCTGATCCTGGGCGGCGGCACCGAGGAGCAGAAGCAGTAAATGGCTGCCGAAGCTCGCCTCCGGCGAAATTCTGCCCACTGCGGTTTTCACCGAGCCGAACACCGGCTCCAATCTCGCCGGGCTGAAAACGCGCGCCGTGCGTGACGGCGACGCCTACAAGGTCACCGGGCAGAAGACCTGGATCACCCATCCCGTCCGCGCCGACCTGATGACGCTGCTCGCCCGCACCGATCCCGCCGAGCCCGGCTATAAGGGCCTGTCGATGTTCCTCGCCGAGAAGCCGCGCGGCACGGACGACAATCCGTTCCCGGCCGAAGGCATGAGCGGCGGCGAGATCGAAGTGCTCGGCTATCGCGGCATGAAGGAATACGAGATCTCGTTCGACGGCTTCGAGGTTGCCGCCGAAAACCTGCTCGGCGGCGAGGAGGGCCAGGGCTTCAAGCAGCTCATGCAGACCTTCGAGGCGGCGCGCATCCAGACCGCGGCGCGGGCGATCGGCGTTGCCCAGTCCGCCATGGACATCGCGTTGCGCTACGCCAACGAGCGCCAGCAATTCGGCAAGCCCATCGTCGCCTTCCCGCGGGTTGCGGACAAGATCGCGATGATGGCGGTGGAAATCATGATCGCCCGCCAGCTCACCTATTTCGCCGCGCGCGAAAAGGATCAGGGCCGGCGCTGCGATCTGGAAGCCGGCATGGCCAAGCTGCTGGCCGCGCGCGTCGCCTGGGCCGCGGCCGATAACGCCGTGCAGATCCATGGCGGCAACGGTTTTGCGCTCGAATATCCGGTCAGCCGGCTGCTCTGCGATGCGCGGATCCTGAGCATCTTCGAAGGCGCCGCCGAAATCCAGGCCCAGGTCATCGCCCGCCGTCTTCTCGACATGCGCAACTGAGCCGCGGCGCCTCCGATCCAATGCGTTGCGCCTGAGCGCGCGGAGCGACCACCCGGATACAATTTCACGCAGGTACAAAGAGTTGGCTTGCAACTTGCTGCACTCTTTTGCAGGATGCCGGGCGAGTATGGGGTGGGGGGGGTAGTGCGGATATGGAGTCGGCCGGTTCTGGTCTCGCGTTGATTTCGTGGCAGGGTTGGAGCGTCACCGGTTCGATCACTGCATTGCTTATCCTGCTGATTACCATCCTCCTTTGGCTGCTGCCGTTTCCGCGCGTGGCGATCATCGATCAGCTTGCGACGGCGCCCGCGCGCGACGACCTTCGCGGCCGCTTCGGCGCCGTCTCGCCATTCTCGCGTTTCCTCACCGAAATGCGCCGCCTGAATGCCTGGCTGCACCGCTGGTTCGGCAGGCGCTGGAGCGGACAGGCCTTCGAGCGCTGCGTCGCCATCGCCTTCGTCTTTCCGGTCGCCTTGTTCCTGCTGGCCAATGTTCTGGCCGGTTATAAGACCGGGAAGATCAGCATCGGCGAGGTGCTCCTGTATCTTTTCTGGGCGGTCATGCTCTCGATCGCGGTGCGGGCGCTGTTTCATTTCAGCTACTGGTTCCTGCGCCGGAAATGGTCCTCGTTCGGCGGCGACCGGGAGCTGGCAGACCTGGTCACGCGCATCGTGCTGGGCGCCTTTGCCGTCGTTTTCGCCTTCGCCATCGCCTTTGCCGTCGCCTCCAGCCTTGCCGGCGAGGTGTCCAATGTCGGCACCGTCGCTTTCGCCATCGTCGGCGGCTTTACATTCGCCTTTGCCTTCGCCATCGCTTTTGCCTTCGCCGGCCTGTGGGCATTCCTGATCGCGCTAATACTGGTGACGATCATCGCGCTGACGATGGCCAAGGACTTCGCCTTCTTCCTGATGCTGTTTTTCGTCATCCTGCCGGTGCTGAACGCGGTCATGGACTGGCTGTCCTGGGCGGTGACGCGGTTCAATATCTCGATGATGGAGATCGCCTCGCCCGGCATTGCGGGCGCCGTGCTTGTGGTGTTCATCTTCATGGTGGATATCGCCGCGGCGGTCATGTTCGTCATGGTGCTGTCGATGCTTCTGCCGATCGGTCTGGAACTGGTCGACAAGCTGCTATCCATCTTCGGCCGCGACAGCTTCGAATGGCGGGCCGCCGCCGCCCAGGCGGTGCATTCGCCGTGGGACGAGGGGCTGTTCGTCACCGGGATGCTGCTGACGCCGCTGGTCCCGACGGTCGCCACCATCGCCGTCGGCCTTGCTTCGCTGGTGGCGCCGTTCACGCCAGGCTCGAGCGCCGTCGTCGAGACGATTCCCGCGGGAGAGGAAGCAGCGCCGCCCGCTGCCGATGAGACGCGCTTCATCACGCGGGTGATCTATCTGTCGCGGCTCTGGTATGTGCCGGCGGTTGCACTCGCGATCGGCGTCTTCCTGCTGATCTGGTGGGTGCTCGATCAGTTCGACGTGCCGGTCGCGACATTCCTCTACGATCTTGCGCTCTGCTCGACCGTGTGGGGGCATGGGGAGTGCCCGTGGCTCTAAGCGCCAAGGACGCCCAATGAGCGATACCGTGGGCGGCTATAGAAGCGACCACTCCGCCATCGTCACCGCCCACAGCATGATCACCCCGTTGGCAACCACATGCGCAGCGATCGGATCGGACAGCCGGTTGCTGCGATACATCACCAGGGCAAAGACCGCGCCCGACATGGCGGCCGCGATCCAGCGCTCGTGCATGACGCCGAACAGGGCCGACGAAACCAGGAAGGCAAGTGGCGCGAATTGCCCCGGCTCGACGGTCTCGAAGCGCCGCGAGATCAGCACCCGGTGCAGATAGCTGCGAAAGGCGAGTTCCTCGGCGAGCGGCACGAGGAAGGTCGTCCCGGCGGCGCGCAAGGCAATCCACAGGACGGCAAGATAGGCGGGCAGACCGGCGAGCCATGTTCCGAGGGCGGCCCCTTCGTCCGTGGCCTGCTGCGTTGCGATCCAGGCGATGCCGACGCCGGCCCCGGCGAAGGATCGACAGCCACGACACCCTGGCGATCAGACCGATATACTGATCGCGAAACGCCCAGACCGCGCCGAAGACCGCGACGACCTTCAGCGCGTAGAGCCATTCGTCATGCGGCTTGAAGGCGGAGGACACGATACCCGCCGCCATCAGCGCCATGAACGGAACCAGAAGCGCCAGGATCAGCCTCTCGTCCGGCCGCCGCGCCGGGGCGGCGCGCTCGGTGGCGACGGCGCTGAAGAACCGCACCCTGCGGGAGACGGCAATGACGCCGAACGTCACCAGCAGAAACGACATCCAGCCGGCCTGCGAATGAAATCCGTTCACCGCGACGACGGGTGAAAGATGCGCGCCGATGCTGACCAGCGCGGCAATGCGGACGGCATTCAGGCTCCAGATGGCGGCCACGCCGATCGGGAACAGCAAAAGCGCGTCCGGAAAGCGCAGATCACGCCGGAAGATCCACATATAGAGCGAGAGAAATGTGACGATGAGCCCGATGCCCTCATAGCCGGAACATTCCTCCTGGATCAGAACCTGGAAATCGCCAACACCGAGCAGCCGCTGGTCGACGTCGAGTACGATGTTGGTCTCGTAGAGGCTGAGAATGCCGTGCGATGCCTTTAGCGTCGCCATGGCCAGGGTCGACCACGCCTCCTGCGAAAGCTCGCCGATGCCGATGACCAGACAGGCGCTGACGACGGCCAGCGCGATTTCCAGCGGCGCCGACCTGAACAGCCCGGCAATGAATGAAGGCGGCGCGGCGATGAAGGCCAGGGACGCGCCGGTGAGGATCAGCAGCACGCAATACACGGCGAACCAGCCCAAGGGCGGGGTGGCCGCCTGTGCCGCGAAGGCCGAAAAGACGAGGGTGGCGGGCAAGAGCAGCGCAAACAGTCCGAGATTGAGCGCCACGGCCCAGCTCAGGCTGTGAGCGCGGGCGGCTGCGCGCCAGGCGTCGAGGAACCGATGCCGCGCCGGATAGAGGATGAGCACGAACGCCGCGCCCGCGATCAACCCGAGGCGCGCCACCTTATTGGCGTAGGCAACGGGATTCGACCATTCCGGCAGCGCCAGCGGAAAATTGAAGAGAAACGAGGTGAGAAAAATCTCGCCGACGGCAAGTGCGACGAACACCACCACACGCCGCAGGCCAAGCGCGCGCGTGCCCGGCTCGCCGGCACTCCCGGCACCGGCGGCTTGGCCCGGACGGCCAGAGGAAAGGCTCGGCTGATCGATCGTCATCCCGGCCTGGGCTTGTATGATTGCAATGCGCGTCGGCGGCGCGGCCCCGAGGGCTCGCGCGCCGACGGCAATCAGCACCAAACCGCTATTTGCGGCTGCGGTTATAGATCACGGCAACGACACTCACGAGAAGCGCCATCGCGGCAATGCCGCCAGGTCCGTCGATCTCCGGAACGGAATTCCCCGTGCCACCACCACTGCACAGACCGGGGAACCAACTACAAAGACCGCCGGCAAAAGCCTGCTGGACCGACATCATGCTCACTGCGCCGATCATGGCAGCTGTTTTGAGTAATGCCTTCATTGTTCTCCCGTGCATCGCTAAATTGAAAATTGAATCCACAAAATTATAAGCCCTGGAGGCAAAATAACACTTGCTCGCCTGGAAGTTGTCCAAGGAGCTCTTCAAGGTTAATACCAACGAACTTAATCAATTTTTCTCTGCAATTTAATCATAACATCGGGTGCTCCCCGCACCAACCCCGAGCGGCCATGCAAGCTGGATCCAATGGCCAACTGTGGCAATTCCGTGACGGCCGGGGGCGACGGGCGTTAGATGGGAAGGCGGAAAAGGCCAAGGGCAATTATCCCGTTGCCAGGATCCGGGCGCGCGGTATCAAGCGCCGGGTCTGCGCAACGCAAGGGGGCGTCCGCGCCTAAAGCTTCTTGAAATCGTTGCTGGCGACCAGCGGCTGGACGAAGGGCGCCTTGTAGAAGATATGCACGCCGACCTTGGCCACCCGCTTCATCAGCTTGCGCCAATCGGGCGAAACATAGGTGGCGTGATAGTGCGTCGCAGCGCCGACTTCCTTCACATAGGCCTCGCCGGAAATCACCTTCTTCGCCACGTCGATCGCCGTCCGCCACTCGTCCTTGTCCCTTGGCGTGTCGGGTGCGCCGTCGCAGGCGAACGAGAACTGGCAGGCGTTGCGGTTCCACTGGCCCTGATAGACCACGCCGCAAATCGTATTGGGGTAATAGTCGCTGCGCACGCGGGTCATGATGACCTGTCCCACCGCAGTCTGGCCCTTGATGCTCTCACCGCGCGCCTCGAAATAGATCGCGGTGGCCATGCAGCGGAATTCTCGGGCACGGAATTCGTCTTCGGTCAGGCCGCCGAAGATGCGCGATTTGATGTCCTCGCCGTCGCCGCCGCCAATGCGTGCGAGCTTGATCATATCGGCCCAGCTCGGTGCCTTCGCCGGCTCCGCGCTCGCGCTGGCCTTGGTCAGCGAGGCTTCCTGGATCGTGGCATCATCGGCCGAGGCTGACTGGAACGAAGCGTCGGTTCGCGGGGCAAGCATGAACAGCGCCGCGCTCACACCCTCGACATTCTCGGACGCCGGTTCGGGCTCCGGCTCGATCAGCTTGGCCACCTGCTGCGGCAGCGACAGCCGGTCGGCCTTGCCGGAGCGGTTGACGTCCTGGCGGAAATCGCGTGCAGCGCGGGTCGGACCCGGACGGCCCATGTCCAGCGGCGTCAGGGAGGCGACGACGAATTGCACGTCCTCGGCCCTGAGACGGAGCGCGGGGAACGCTCGCGGGCTCCGGGGCCGGGCTCGCATCCGCGACGGCCTCACGGGTCACGAAATCGGCGCGGTCCTGCTTGCCGGACTGTTTGAACAGCGAATCCGTCGAGGCGCTGAGAGGGGTTTTCGGAGCCGCCCTGGCCGGCAAACGCACCATCGTCGTGGCGTGAGCTCCGGAAAAGCCAGGCGCCGACGACGAGAAATAGGAAAAATGGGCAAGCGAAGACGCTGCGCCGACAAGCGAAACAGCCGCTATGCCATAAGTAACCCGCTGCCTTATCCCACCCAGACGAACAATCATTCCCCAGCTCTAGCCGTTTTCCCTCAGCGATGTGCGGTCGACCGATGCCCTCTTCTGCCAATCAAGCCGAAAGTTTCAACTTGTTTTAGAACGATACAAGAATGAGAGCGTATAAAGGTAAACAGACCCTTACAGCCGAGCCACGCGCAAACTCTGCAACAGTTCAGCCAGAAAACTATGGAAAAAATAAGTTAAGGCCCGCACCAGCATCTCGGCGCCTTTATACACGCGGGTTTGTGCACGCAATATCTCGGCCGGGTCGGGGATCATCCCTCGAACCTCACGGTGATTTGGGCGGCGATCGCCCGGCAGCGGCCGAACGGCGCCGCGCCGTCGGCGAGCACCGCCGCACCCGCTGCAACCGCCAGCCCGTCGCGGCCGAACCGCTGAAGCAGCGCCGCGCGCAGCCAGCCTTCCGCCTGTGCCTGCCGCCGTTTTGCGAGCGCGGCGCCTTCCATCGCGGCGTGGCGGCGCGCCAGCGCATCGATCAGCGCATCGACGCCTTCGCTCTTCGTCGCCGACAGCTTCAGGCACTCCACATCCCCGCCGCGAGCCAGCCCCATGGCGCCCTTGAGGTCGGCAAGCGCCCGCTGCGCCGGTGCCCCCATATCGGCTTTGGTGACAACGGCGAGGTCCGGGATCTCCATGATCCCGGCCTTCATGAATTGCAGTGAATCACCCGAACCCGGCTGCACGCACAGCACGACCGTATCGGCGACGGTGGAGATATCCGCCTCCGACTGGCCGACGCCGACCGTCTCGACGATCACCCGGTCGTAGATCGCGCGCATCAGCACGATGGCGGGAAACGCCAGCTCGGCCAGCCCGCCAAGGCTGCCCCGCGAGGCGAGCGAGCGCACGAACACGCCCTGGTCCTCTGGGTCCGTACGCATACGGATGCGGTCGCCGAGCAGCGCGCCGCGCGTGCGGTGGGAGGAAGGGTCGACCGCGATCACGCCGACGGTGACGCCGGACGCGCGCCATTTGCGCACCAGCGTGTCGATCAGCGTCGACTTGCCGACGCCCGGCGGACCGGTGAAGCCGATGACGTGGGCGCGCGGGGCGAGATAGGCCTCGTCGATCAGCGCCGCGATGGCCGGGTCGTCGCCCGCACGCTCGACCTGCGCCAGCGCCTCGGCCAGCGCGCGCTTGCCGCCTGCCCGGACCGCGTCCAGGCTGCTCACATACCGGCCGGCGCTTTGCTGTGCATCCATGGGAGGGCATGATCGCGATTTGACCGGGGCGGGCAAGAAAAAACGCCCCCGCCGCGGCGTTGCGGCTGCTGTGGCGCGAGCAACGCCGACGCGCTCGTCCTTTGCTTTGTCGCATTTTCGCGACGCAAACCGGTGCTCTAGCTTTTCGCGCAGACCTTGGCCGCACCGACGCAGCGCCACTCATCCGCGCCCAGAACATTGGGGAAATGCTTGCAGTCGATCTTCCGGTTGCCGATCTTTCCGATACCTGCGCCGGAGGACATGAGACTGTTCTTCCGCTCTTCGATCTCCCGGTCGAGGGCGCGCTCGCCATAGG
This sequence comes from uncultured Alphaproteobacteria bacterium, assembly GCA_963727575.1. Lineage (GTDB taxonomy): Bacteria > Pseudomonadota > Alphaproteobacteria > Rhizobiales > Rhodomicrobiaceae > JAHQVI01. The sequence continues at coordinate 304,771 of CAVSIA010000017.1, read as the reverse complement.
CCCGGGCCGCCTTCTCGCCAAGGCTGACGACATCGCTCTTCACCGGATAGCAGCTCGCCGCCTCGGCCCCCGCCGCAAAAGCTAAGCCGGATACGATAACGCCAACGAAAAATATAAGATTTCTCACTAAATTACTCCCACACCATGCCACGAGCCCGAGCCCCAATTCGTTCTTAGGCAAGGAAACGCCGCCGGGCAACGCTCTTTTCAACGGTTGCGCCCACCGCGCGCCTGTTGTAGCTGCCTTGCCGGGGCTTAGCTCCGACACTGTCACCGCCAAGGACGTGCATATGGCCCAGAGGCTGCTCGAGCGCTATCGCGAGATGGTCCACTCGGGCGAGATCGGATCGGACCCCGCGCAGGCTCTCGCCGTCGAGAAGCTGCAGAGTTCTGGCCGACCGTCTCGCCAGCTACACGCCCCCCGGCAAGACCGACTTCTTTTCCTTCTTGACGCGCAGAAGCGGCGAGGTGCCGCGCGGGCTCTATGTCTTTGGCAAGGTCGGCCGCGGCAAGACCATGCTGATGGACCTGTTTTTCGCCACCGTCCCGTTCGCGAGGAAGCGCCGCGCTGCATTTCCACGAATTCATGGGCGAGACCCACGATCTGATCGCCGAGGCGCGCAAGACCCATCCGGGCGATCCGGTGCCTTTCGTCGCCGAGCGCATCGCCAGGAACGCCCCGCTTCTGTGCTTCGACGAGTTGCACGTCACCGACATCGCCGACGCGATGATCCTCGGCCGGCTGTTCGACGTGCTGTTCGAGCGCGGCACGGTCATGGTCGCCACTTCCAACGTTCCGCCCTGGGATCTTTACAAGGACGGTCTCAATCGGGCGCTGTTCCTGCCCTTCGTGTCGCTGATCGAGGACCGGATGGAGGTGCTGGAGCTGGATTCGGCGCGCGACTACCGGCTCGACCGGCTGTCGGGCACGCCGCTCTATTTCTCCCCGCTCGGAGCGGAGGCGGATGCCGAAATCCGTAAGGTCTGGCGGATGCTGACAGGGCGCGATACGGGCGCGCCGGCGAGCGTCACGGTCAAGGGCCGCGAGGTGGCCGTGCCCGAGGCGGCGATGGGCGTCGCCCGTTTCAGCTTCGCCGATCTGTGCGCAAAACCGCTCGGCGCCAACGACTATCTCGCCATCGCCCGCAACTTCCATACGGTGATCATGGAGCATGTACCGATCCTGACGCCCGACCGCCGCAACGAGGCAAGACGCTTCAACACCCTCATCGACACGCTCTACGACAACGGCACCGGCCTGATCGTCTCGGCCGACGCCGAGCCGGACGCCCTCTACCCCGCCGGCGACGGCGCCGACCTGTTCCAGCGCACCGCCTCGCGGCTGATGGAAATGCGCTCGGAGGAATATCTGAAGGGCCGCCACCGGCGGTGGCGTGGCAGCGGCGTGCCGGGCTAAGGCTGTAGCCCGCAATCACGCATCCGGGGCAGCCTCCAGATCGCCGGGTTGCCGGCCGATCCGGGGTGGGTGTCGGCGCACTTTCAGCCACCGGACCACCCATCCAAGCATCAGCGGCGACAGATAGATGGGAAACTGGCTGACCGCGATGTAAAGCCAGACGAGTTGCGGCACGGCCCCGCCTGCCGCCGCCAGCATAAGGCCCATATTGCGCTGCGATGTGACGATCCCGACCGCAAACGCCACTTCCCTGCCCCTTCGCCGGAAGACGACGGCGGTGATCCCCAACAGCACAAAGAAGATCGCAAACGCCAGGGCCGTCAGGCCAAGCACCTGTAACGGCCGGGCCAGCAACTCACCGCCGAATTCCGCCATCAGCGCCGCGATAAACACGTAGAGGATTAGGATGTTGAATCCGTCGATTTCGTCACGGTAGCGCGCAACCGTTTCGAGCCCCATCCCGCGCCGGATGAATAAGGCGGCGAGAGCGGCACCGCAAAGCATGCCGGCGAGTTGCAGTCCCAAGGCGACCGGCGAAAGCGAAAGATCGAGCCCAGCGGCAAAGACGAAGCCGATGGCCGTGAGCGGCAGAAGCGCGCTTGAAAGAACGAGCACCGCAAGCGGCAAGGTCGTATCAAGTCCCATCAGCGCGGCAAAAGCAGGCGCCGACATCATCGGCGACGCGATCGCATGCAGCATCATCGCACTGAAAAAATCGGGCGCTTTGGCCGGCAGGCCAGCCGCATGGGCAGCCAGGACGACGAATGTCGGAACGGCGACCATCGTCCAGAGCGTTGCCGAGATGACGAGCCCCGGACGCGCGACACTCCGCTTCAACGCGGCGAGATCGGCGCGCAGAAATGAGGTCACCAGAAGGAGGAAAACCGCGAGCGAAACGAACGGCTTGAGCAGCGCGCCAACCCCAGGAAGCGCGATGCCGGCGACGACCAAAGCCGCCACGGCCCGCGCTCGTTGCCTGCCGAGCCAGGTCAGCGGCATCAGAAAAGACGCTCTGCCAATCATCGATCCGCCTTTGGCATCCTGAGCGGCACAGCGCTTCGCCGCCCCTGCCCGCCATTGTGCGGAGAAATGCCCGACACAAAAAGCGCCGCTTGCGCTCATCTGACGGAACCGGTCGTCAGCGCATCCCCGCGTCGGCCGTCTCTGCTGCTGCGCCCTGCCCCCGCCACAATCCCACCATAATCGAACCTCGCCGCCTGCGTGCGGTGTCGGAGGCCTTTGTGGCTCGCGTTGTGGGAGGGGCAGGCGCATGAACGGGATAGCTCGGGAAAATCTGGGGCGATATACGGCGATCTTCATGCCGGTGGCGGCGGTCGGCGGGTTCGTGTCGGACGTGGTCCAGCCGCTGGCGCCGCTCAGCACCTACGTCTTCTGGCTGAGCCTGGCCGGCACCGTGGTCCTGATCCTCGGCGTACTGATCAGGCGCACGGTGCGCCCGCGTCTGCTGCCGCCGCTGATCATCGCCGCCTCCTTTCTCACCTTCTCCAGCATCACCCTGATCTTCCAGACCAAGGAGACCGAGGCCAAGGGCGTGCTGGCGACGAATTTTCCCGCCATCGCCGAGCTGCAGCAATCGATCGGCCTGATCCGCAAGGACGTCGCCGAGATCAAGGAGACCACGCGGAAAACCGCCGAGGCGGTCGGGCGGGTCGAGGAAAGCACCAAGAACACCGAAGAAGCGACGCGGAGCATTGCCGAGACGACGAAGCAGATCGCCGTCTCTCTTGAAGCGATCCAGCAGGGCTTTGCCGGGATCAACAAAGCCGGCGGCATCATCGAGAATGCGGCCAAGCCCGAGGAGCACTACCACAATGCGCGCCTCTACGAGCAGCGCGGCGACTACGCGAACGCCCGGCGCAGCTACAACGCCTTCTTCGCCTTCAAGCTGAATTTCGTCGATCCGCATCTGCGCTATCAGAGCTTTCTGAAGATCCAGGAGGGCCGGGGCGGCGCGCGTGAGATCTACGCGGCCCTGTATGAGCAGGACCCGCGCCCGCTGATGGATTTCGCCCGGATTCTGCTCCTCGAAGCGCCGCAGCGGGTCGACATGCTGACGGCCTTTCTCGATGCCAACCCGGACTTCGCCCCCGGTTTCTACGAGCTCAGCCGCGACTATTCCGCCGCGCGCAAGGGCGCGCAGTCGCTCGCCGACAAGCAGGCCGAACTGGCCGCGCTGGAGCGCTTCAAGGCACTGCACGCCGAGGGCAAGCTCATCCGCTATTTCATCGACCAGAGCGTCGCCGCCGAATGGCTGGAGGATGCCGACAAGCGCCTCGCCTCGCTCGCCCTCCTGAAACAGTCGATGAACGAGACGCCGGTTACGATGTCGGCGATGCGGTCCAATGCCGACTGGATCGTCAATCTCAACTTCAAGGAGATGCCGCGCGAGGTGTTCTACAAGCTCGCCGACGAGGAGGCGTTCCGCTCGACCGGCCAACTCGATGCGACCAACGCCGCCACCGGGCTGAAGATGCCGAAGACCTCGATCTCACTGAAGCCGAATGTCGGCAAGACCCGGATCTTCGTCAAATACACCGATATCGGCAGCGAGATGCGCGGGCCGTTCACCCTGGATTTCGATCCCGGCGCCGCCCTGATCGCGGCGCAGAAGCAGATGCTCGACATGACCAAGAACAGCTGGCTGGCGTTCCGCGACTACGACGGCAAGCTGCTGCTCTATTTCAGCCAGCTCGTATCCAATCGCTGCGCCATCGACGCCGTCGCCTATGGCATCGATTCAGAAGCGACGCCGAGCGATTTCGCCCTGGAGCCGTGCAACCCGAAAGATCCTTATAATGTCGGCAACGGGCCGATCTATATCGAGCTGCCCACCAACACGAAGTTCGCCAGCGTAAGGCTGTCCTTCAAGGATGGCACGCAATCGGAAACGGTGCGCGTCGACCGTTAGGGCGAGTTCATTTTAGGCGGAAGCGCTTCGATCCCGCCCGAGCGATGTTTTCGAAGGCGGGGTGACGCGCTAGCCGGCGGATCTATTTCGGGCAGGGCGCGCCGGCGCCGATCGCGGCAGGCTTGCCGTTGATGAAGACGTTCGAGCTGCCCCCGCCCGCCCCGTTCGCACAGCCGCCGCCGATCGCCGCCGGCTTTCCGTCGATGAAGACGTTGGAGGACAACTCGACGGCCACCGCACCGTCGCCGGTCTGATCCCCCGCGCGCTGGGCGGGTTTGCCGTTGATCATCGTGGTGGCGCTGCCGGTCGTGGCCGTGGCTGGCGCGCCGTCGGCCGCCATGGCGGCGTGCGTACCGGTGGCCAAAATCACGGCGAGGAGCCAAGGGGTGCCGAAGCGGATGCGGATCGATCTGGTCATGAGCCGCATTCTATCGGCGAAGCGCGCGCAATTAAGGCGAGCGCCGAGAGCGCGGCTTAGGCCCGTCCGACGCATCCGCGTCAGGCACGACCCCAGCTCACATACAGCTCCTTGGCGTGCGCCGGAAGCCAACTCTGCTTGATCCGCCCATCGGGTCGCGGCGGGTCGCCGACGCAATCCTGATCCACATGAACGGGGTCACGCCGGGCGGGCACGATATGCGGCTCGCTATAAGTCGTGAACGTCTTTTTGAGCATCCGCTTGGTCCACTGATGCGTATGGTAGATTCTCGACGTGTGCCAGCTGACGAAAATTGAGATCATAGCGGCCAAAAGGAAACCAGCCTGCATCGATGTGCCGACGGAAGGAGCGGCTTCCCGATAGACGATCTGCTGAACGTCATTCCCCGTAAAGCTCTGCGGCTTTACTTCGTTTAAAACCGCGACCTGTGCCCCGGAGGCATTCAAATCGTCCAATTTTCCATTTATGGAAGTAAGGACGAAGCAAATATAGCCGAGAAGTGCGGCGAATACCCAAACTGCAAGCTTATCCACATCCGCCCCCACTTCTGCGCAAGTGAATTACAACATTTTGTCGATTTAGAATTGTAGAATACCAGATATCTTTTTCACTAGCAATTTCTTAACGAACTTTTTCACTCGCGTTCCATCTTGTCCCATGAAGCATAATTCGCCGTGCGTCAAACGGCGTTTTCCACGACTTTTCAAAGAGATGATGCATTTTTCGATTATCGGAAAACTTGCTCCCGCCACGCTGAGCCAGCCGGCCTAGTAAGAATTCATTACTTCGGCGCCGAAGCGGTCGCGACGTGCCATTGCCCCGGTCTGAGATCCCGGCGACGGCCGTTCGTGCGCTTCGTCCGCAGCCGGTAACCGATCCGACATCTCCGTGACCGCGCCATGCAACTTGCTCGGGCCCTCGCGCGTCCCCTTGACATCGCCCCCGGAAGCCCCCCAATGGATGCCGAAAATCCATGGAAATGACGACATCGGAGCGCCATGAAGATCAACGGCAACGAAATCCGCCCCGGCAATGTGATCGAGCATCAGAGCTCGCTTTGGGTGGCGGTCAAGGTTCAGGCGGTCAAGCCGGGCAAAGGGCCGGCCTATGCGCAGGTCGAGCTGAAGAACCTCCTCAACGGCTCGAAGCTCAACGAGCGCTTCCGCGCGTCGGAATCCGTGGAGCGCGTCCGGCTCGAGCAGAACGACTATCAGTTCCTCTACAAGCAGGATGACATGCTCATCTTCATGGACACCGCAAGCTACGAGCAGCTCGAGATCGTCGAGGAGTTCGTCGGCGAGCGCGCGGCGTTTCTGCAGGATGGGATGAAAGTCACCGTGGAGAGCTACGAGGGCAGGCCGATCGGCATTTCCCTACCCGATCATGTCGTGCTCCAGGTCACCGAGGCCGAGCCGGTCGTCAAGGGCCAGACCGCATCCGCCTCCTACAAGCCGGCGATCATGGAAAACGGCGTCCGCGTGATGGTGCCGCCTTTCGTCACCACGGGCGAGCGGATCGTCGTCGACACCAACGATATCAGCTACGTCCGCCGCGCCGACTGACGGCGGTCCCGAGCGCTGCGGATATACTTAAGTTTGAACCTAAGAGGCTGGACTTTCCGCGCGCGAGCGGGCAGTTTGCATGGCGCCGACGGCAGCGGGGCCAGCCCCCGTCCGGCCTTGCCGGGCCGCTCATTCAAAGCCGACACTTCGAGGAAACGCAATGGCAGCCTCTGCGCTGATGACCATGATGTTTGGCGCCGTGCGCAAGGCGGGCCGGAGTCTCGCGCGGGATTTCGGCGAGGTCGAACATCTGCAGGTCTCGTTGAAGGGGCCGGGCGATTTCGTTTCCGCCGCCGATCTTCGCGCCGAACAGATCCTTTATGACGAGCTGGCCAAAGCGCGCCACGGCTACGGCTTTCTGATGGAAGAGCGCGGGATGGTCGAGGGTCCGGACAAAAGCCATGTCTGGATCGTCGACCCGCTGGACGGAACCACCAACTTCCTGCACAGCATTCCGCATTTCTGCATCTCGGTGGCGCTGCAGCGTGACGGCGAGCTCGTCGCCGGGCTGATCTACAATCCCGCCAATGGCGACACCTTCACCGCCGAGCGGGGCAAGGGCGCCTTCCTGAACGACCGACGTATCCGCGTCGCCGCGCGCTCCCGCCTGGAGGATTGCGTCGTGGTCACCGGCATCCCGCATTGCGGCCGGCCGGGGCAGGACACCTTCCTCCGCCAGCTCACCGCCGTCATGCCGGTCGTCGCCGGCATCCGCCGCAGCGGTTCGGCCGCGCTCGACCTCGCCTGGGTCGCCGCGGGGCGTTACGACGGCTTTTGGGAACTCGGCCTCAGCCCGTGGGATATGGCCGCAGGGCTGGTCATTCTCCGGGAAGCGGGAGGCTTTGCATCCGACCTGGACGGCGGCAAGGCGATGATGGAGACTGGCAACGTTCTTGCAGGGAATGAACGTGTCCATCGTGCGTTATTGAAATTGCTTTAGCGAATGGCGAAATATTCATTGGCAATCTGAGAATTTGCCTAAAAATGCGGCCTATATTTGCTCGCGTATCGTTAACGATGTTTGAACTTCGCCGCCGTCGCAGGGCCGCGAAACCGTGTGAGCGTTGGACCGGCCACACCGCTCAGTGTTATAGCCCCCTCAAATGCCAACTTGCTGTTTTTTGCTGTGGATATCGGCTATGAGTGAGAGCGGGAGGGGGGCGGTGCCATGGCTTATCCGCTGCAAAGGCATTCGATGAGTATGACGAAGACACCCTACTACAAGTTGTCGAAGCCGCAAGTGTTCGTGTGGCGGATGTTTTTATTCGTCGCCCTCGCGTCGTTTATAGCCATTATTCTATACGCCTCCATCGCCACCGCGTTCAACGCGAACCCGGCCCTTAACGGGGTCATTCTCGGCACGCTCGGGTTTGGCGTCATCTACACGTTCCAGCAAGTCCTCCGGCTCTATCCCGAAATCCGCTGGGTCAACAATTTCCGCATCGCCGACCCGGGACTGACCGTCGAGCGCTCGCCGGTCATGCTGGCTCCGATGGCGACGCTGCTGACCCGGCGCCAGGGACAGTCCGCGCTCAACGCCACCGCGATGCGCTCCATCCTCAACTCGATCGGCTCCCGGCTCGACGAGTCCCGCGAGACGACGCGCTATCTGGTTGGCCTTCTGGTGTTTCTCGGCCTGCTCGGCACCTTTTGGGGCCTGATGCAGACGGTTCAGTCGGTCGGCGTCGACGATCAACGCGCTCAATCCGGGCGGCGGCGAAAGCGGGGTCCTGTTCGAGGAGCTGAAGAACGGCCTGACAGCGCCGCTCAAAGGCATGGGCGTGGCATTCTCGTCATCGCTGTTCGGCCTTGCCGGCTCGCTGATCGTCGGTTTTCTGGACCTGCAGGCATCGCAGGCGCAGTCGCGCTTTTACAACGAAGTCGAGGAATGGCTGTCCAGCATGACCGAGCTGGGACAGGAAAACAGCGGCGCATCGTCCGGACAGCCCGCCCAGCTCCGCTTCGCCATTCTCGACATGCAGCGCGCCATGACCGACCTTGCCGAAAAAATCGAGCAGAGCATGGTTCGCAACAATACCGGCGACGCCATGCTGGAGTTGTCGCGCGGCATCGACCGGCTGGTGAAGCAGATGCGCGCGGAGCAGAAGGTCGTCCGCGAATGGGTGGACGAGCAGGCGCATCAGCAGAATGCGCTCGCCAACATGCTTCGCGAACAGAACAAACTCGCCACCATTCTGCGCGACGTTGCCGCCCGCCCGCCGGGGCGCGGGGATCGCTGACGGCAATGGTCGCGGTATCAGTCAGAATTTAGGAGGCCGACCCCATGGCGTTTGCCGCAAGAGGACGGCGCCGCGGTGCGCAGGATTATTGGCCGGGCTTCGTCGACGTGCTGTCGACCTTGCTGCTCGTGGTGATCTTCCTGATGTCGATGTTCATGATCGCGCAGTATTTCGTCACCCAGGAATCCAGCGGCAAGGACGCCGCGCTCGCCCGGCTCAACAAGCAGCTCGCCTCGCTGACGGAGCTGCTTGCGCTCGAGCGCTCGCGCGCCCAGTCGGCCGCCGACCAGATCGCCTCGATGCAGGCCTCGCTGACCGCCTCCCAGGCCGAGAAGGATCGTCTGCAAGGGCAGCTCAGCGCGGCCGGCGAGCAGGGCCAGTCCGCGGAGGGGCGGATTTCGACCCTCACCGGCGAACTCGACGAGCAGAAGAAGCTCTCCTCCGAAGCCCTCGCCCAGGTCGAATTGCTCAATCAGCAGATCGCCGCACTCCGCCGCCAGATCGCCGCGCTCGAAGACGCGCTCGAAGCCTCCGAGAAACGGGACCGCGAGTCCCAGACCCGGATCGCCGACCTTGGGCAAAGGCTGAATGTCGCCCTGGCCCGCCGCGTCCAGGAGCTGTCGCGCTACCGGTCCGACTTCTTCGGCCAGCTCCGCAAGGTGATCGGCGACCGCCCGGACATCCAGATCGTCGGCGACCGCTTCGTGTTCCAGTCCGAGGTGTTCTTCGACAGCGGTTCGGCCGAGCTGACGCCTGCCGGCAAGCCGCAGCTCGACAAGCTTGCCGACGCGCTGCTGCAGCTCGAACAGCAGATCCCGAGCGAGATCAACTGGGTGCTGCGCATCGACGGCCACACCGACAGCCGCCCGATCGCGACGCCGACATTCGCGTCGAACTGGGAGCTGTCTTCCGCCCGCTCGATTTCGGTGGTCAAATATCTGATCAGCAAGGGCATACCGGCCAAGCGTCTGGTCGCGGCCGGGTTCGGCGAGATATCAGCCGATAGCGGAGGGCAACTCCGACGAGGCCATGCGCCGCAATCGCCGCATCGAGCTGAAGCTGACGGAGCGCTGAACGCTGGCGGAACCGTTTCGATCTCGTCCGGGATATTCCGCACGCGTCATTCACGCGAAAGCGGGCCGCCTCAAAGGCGCACAGGCCCCGGCGCACCGGACGGGCCGGGACGACGGATGCTGACGCTCAAGCCGCGCTCTGCTTAAATGATCGTGCGTCAGTGCCGCGTGACGGGCGATCCGGGGAAGGCGCGCATGGCGCTTTCCGAGGCAAGGCCGGCAGCGGCGACCGCCGGCGTCAATGGCGTGCGCGAGGTGACGACCCGGACGCCGGGCGAGAACAGCCGCGCCGGGATCGGCTTGGCGATCTGCCAGATCGCATCGAATGCGAGCTGCCCGAGCTTGACGGAGCCGGGGGCATCCACTTCCCAAAGATCGAGACCGTTGCGGTTTTCCTCCGAGCGGCGAAGCATGTCGCCGGTCCAGCAGCAGGACTGCCCGAGCACGAGCTGCTCATGGGCATTGAGCAGCGCCGCGGTCCGGATGATGCGGATCGCGTGGCACTTGCCCTCGCGCGGGGCAACCTCGAGCGAGGCCGCCAGCTCCAGCATCTGATCGAGCGGGGCGATCCGCGCAAAAATCAAACGGGTGGTCACTTCGTTGCGGATCAGCGCTTTTGCCTGCGCGCCCACGGCCTGCGCCACCGCAGCGGTCGGCGAACGCGCGATCACGGTCAGCGTTCGTTCTTCGACCGATCCGCCTTTGGTCTCCAGCCTGTCGAGATGGGCCGCGATCTGCTCGGACAGCTTCTCTACGGAATGCTGGCGTTCACCAACGGGTTTTTTATTGAAAGCAGAGAGAAACCCCATGGATCGTCGTTCCTGTCTGGCGGGAGGGTGCAGCGATCGATCGGCTGCGTCGGCCGATCCCCTGACTTAATCCCCTCACGGTTAAGGAACGATTGATAAGGCGAGGAATATCGTCAAAAACGTCATGACGGGTTGCGCGAAATATTCGGCCGGCACCCTCGGGCGGCGCCGGCCGTCGTCCGCGGCTTCGGTGCGGCTCTCACAAGTCCAGGACGGCGTCGGGCAGAACCCGGCGCCTAGCGATCCGTGCCCTTGGGCCGGTCGTCGCCGACGGTCTTGTCGCCATCGTGGACATTGGGAGAGCCGTTAAATTTTGGGGGGTTGTATTGATCCGTATCCGGGTCCTCGTCGACGCCCTCCGGACGCTTATCCTCAATTGCTGTCGCCTCCTGGGAAATCGAGGCTCTCGGCGTATCCTCGACAGCCTTCGCCTCGCCGCGATAGCTGCCTTCCTGCGCGGCGATCGCAACGCGCGGCCTTTCCCAGCGCCCGGCACGGCCTTCCTTGCGCCATTCCCGTTCACTGCGCGCGGCGCCGCTCGCCACCGACTGGATGAGGATCTGCGCCCAGGCCTGCCGGCGGAACCGGTAAAGCCGGAAGGCGTCGGCCTGACCATAGACGCTGCCCTGCTGATCGAGCTTCTGCTTGACAAGCGCTGGCTCCAGGCCCTCGTCCTTTCCGTCGATCAACTCGACGAAGCCGCTCCCCTCAAGCGTCGCGAAAACGCCGGTGATATACCGGGATTCCTCTAACGGCCGCTCGGAGGTGGCGCGGAAGATCGACTCGGCCGCCGACGGGCCGGTGCGCCTTTCGAGCCATTTCATATAGTCTTCTTCGCGGAAATCGAGCGGGACCGCGGCGTAATAGCGGCCCTTGTGGTCGAACACCACATCCTGGATCGGCGCGATGACGTCGGCGGCGGTCGGCTTGCGCGCCGGGTCGAACTGGTCCTGGAAGACCTTGTAGAAGGTCTCCAGGTAGTCGTTCATCGTGCCGCGCCTTGCCGCCTCCATGCTCCGCGACAGCTCGAAGAACGGGCCGAACGGCCGGTTGACCGACACCAGCAGGATGCACAGGTCGACGAAGATCGCGATCATCAGCGGGATGTAATCCCGTTCCGCCAGGCCATCGATCGCGGGCGGTACCGGCGCTGCCGCCGCGACCAGCCCCGTCGAGGCGACGGCGTTCTGGATGTCGTTGGTGAGCTGCTCCCAGCTATGGATCGCGCTGTTCGTCAGCCGCCGGAAGGCTTCGATAACCGCCTCGGAGCCTTCATAGGTGCGCAACAGGGGCGGGGCGAGCTCCGGCAGCTCGTTGATCGAACGAATGACGCCGTTCAGCGCGGTCTGAAGCTGAGGGTCGGGGCAAACGAAATTGCCGCCGCGATCGTCCGGAAACCGGGTCTGACTGGCGCGGGTGGCGAATTCGTCTCGAAGCTGAAGAAGCTGCGGATCGGAGCGCAGGGCGTTGAAGCGCGTCGCGACGAGGCCGAGCCGCCGGTTGAGTTCGCCGATGAAGACGCTGCGCGAGCCGGTCAGCGCATCGATCGTCGAAGGATCCTTGGTCAAAATCTTCTGCAGATCGGAATTCACCGCGCCGATGTCGGTCTTCACCTCGTTGACGCGGGAGGCGATATACTGGTCGGCAAAACGGAAGCGCTCCGCATCGGCGTCACGCAGCCGCCGGCGCGGTCCATCGCCTGGCGGGCTGCCGGGACACGTTCGCCCGACCGTGCGCTCGCGTTCCGCCTTTTCCCCCGAGATCTGCGCGAGCGAGGTGAAGGTCGACTGCATCTGCTCCAGCCGCGTGGTGCCGAGCTGCAACGTCTGCTGGACTTCGCGCAGCGAGGCTTCCGCGGACGCGGTGGTCACGCTGCCCGCCTCCAGATACTTCCAGTAGAAGCCGAAGGCGAAACCGACGGAGATCAGAAAAAGAATGCAATAGCCGAGGATGTAGCCGGGCCAGAGCCACCAGCGCATCTGGCCGGAGAACATCGCGTCCAGCACGTAAAGGATCATCAGCTGGAGCATGAACACGGCGAAGGCCACCGCGATACGCGGAACCCAGCCGATCTGGCCGGTCGACGCGGCGATCAGCTCCATGATTCCGGTATAGGTCGATATCCAGGATAAGAGGCTCAGGCCCGCAAGCAGCATGAACCACATCCAGGAAAAACCCGGCCTCTTCTTCGCAACCGCCATCGGCGAACTCCTGACCTCATCGTGCCGGGTGCGTTACCCAAAACAAGCTTGCCCTCGAATACCGGGCTGCACCGGCAGTCCCCCTTGGTCTTACAAACACCGCCGTCCGCTCGCCGTTCCGCGGAGCGTCACCCCAAGCGGCCACATTATGGCGGCCAACCTGAACCATGTCTTTATTGTTTTTTCAGCATGAGAAGGCCGCTCTGCAAGGCAAAACCGGCTTCGTCGGCCATTTTGCAGCGCGCGCGGTGCAGTAAAACCCGAACCGTCCTTGACGCTTACGGAAGGTCGATGAAGACCGCCGTTTAACGGCGATCATCGCCGGCGGCGGATGGCGTTGGTCGGGCCGCCGGGCGGAGGCGCGAAAGAATCTGGCGATCACGAAGTTGTGAGGCGGGAATTTTTGGGCCGGCCGCCGAAAGTTGCGGGCGCCCAAATCGAGGCATCTCCGGCATTTTTCCCCGCGACAGGCTGGGCGGTTGACGATGCCGTCCGCTTCATGACCATGTATCACGATCATTGCGCCGCATGGGTGTCAGGGAGGCCGTTGCCGGACTTCACCGAGCCCCGCGCGACCCCACATTAGGTTTCAGGAGCGCGCCCTTCCACCGGGCGATGTTCAAGACAATCGAGATCCGGACAAACCGATGAGCCCAACACCTACTCAAAACCAGATCCTTGCCGAGCTGAAACGCGTTCCCGGTCCCGACGGCGGGCGCGACATCGTCAGCCTCGATCTGGTTTCCGAGATCGTCATTCAGAACGGCAAGGTCTATTTCTCCATCGCCGTGCCGCCCGAACGCGCCGAGGCGCTGGAGCCGATGCGCGCCCGCGCCGAACGCGCCGCGGCCACCGTGCCCGGCGTAACCGGCGTGATGGTCACGCTGACCGCGGACAAGCCCGCCTCGCGCCCGGCGCCGGAGCGTCCGGCGCACTCGCACGGCGCGGCGGCCCCGAGCCCGTTGCAAGGCGTCCGCGAGGTGAAACACATCGTGGCGGTCGCCTCCGGCAAGGGCGGCGTCGGCAAGTCGACGACCGCCGTCAACCTCGCCCTGGCGCTTCATGCCAATGGCCTGAAGACCGGCCTCCTCGATGCCGACGTCTACGGCCCATCCGTCCCGCGTCTGCTCGGCCTCAAGGGCAAGCCGGAAATGGTCGACGACAAGACGATCCGGCCGATGAGCAATTACGGTCTGAAAGCGATGTCGATCGGCTTCCTGGTCGATGAGGACACGCCGATGATCTGGCGCGGGCCGATGGTGATGTCGGCGCTGACGCAGATGATGCGCGACGTCGATTGGGGTCCGCTCGACATCATGATCGTCGACATGCCGCCCGGCACGGGCGACGCCCAGCTCACCATGGCGCAGCAGGTACCGCTGTCCGGTGCGGTGATCGTCTCCACCCCGCAGGATCTGGCGCTGATCGACGCGCGCAAGGGCTTGAACATGTTCAAGCGGGTGAACGTGCCCCTGCTTGGCATCGTCGAAAATATGAGCTATTTCCTCTGCCCGAAATGCGGCGAGCGCTCGGAAATCTTCAGCCATGGCGGCGGCAGGGAGGAGGCGACGCGCATGGGCGTGCCGTTCCTCGGCGAGGTGCCGCTCGACATGCTCATTCGGGAAACGTCGGATAGCGGACATCCCGTAGTTGTCAGCAACCCGGAATCAGCGCACGCAGAGGTTTATCGCGATATTGCGGCGCGCGTCTGGACGTCCGTTTCGGAAGGGGCCCAGCAGCGTACGGCCCCGCGTATCGTCATCGAATAAGGCCGCGGCCATTAACGGCCCAGTAGGAGTTGCATGGTAAGCTTGGAACATCTTGAGATTGTGACGCGTAGACGTGCTCTCGATTTTTCTGGCCTTGCCCCCCGGCCAAGCAGAGTTTCCGGCTCCCCATGAAGGTCCGGAAGCTCTGCATTTCTTGTTTGGCCGGGGCGCTTCCAGCTAAGCCAGCCATTTCCCCGCCCGGATTTACCCTCGATGCGATGATGCGTGCAGCGCGCGCAAGCTTCATGTAAAGATCCATCACATGAACTGGTCCAAAGATCGGGGCGGGCCGCCGGGCCGCCGCGGCTATCATCACGGCAATCTGCGGGAGGCGCTCATTCAGGGCGCGCTCAACCTGATTGCCGAAAAGGGGCCGGCCGGTTTCACCATCGCGGACGCAGCGCGCTTCGCCGGGGTGAGCCCTGCCGCGCCCTACCGTCATTTCCGCGACCGCGACGAGCTGCTTGCCGATGTGGCGCGGCTCGGCTTCGAGGCGTTTGCCGCGCGGCTGGCGTCGGCTTGGGCCGATGGCAAACCGGATCCGCTGACCGCATTCGGCAATGTCGGACTGGCCTATCTTGCCTTCGCGCGCGATGAACCCGCCTTCTATGCCGCCATGTTCGGCGCCGGGATTTCCTCCGATCGCACGCCCGAGCTGCGCCAGGCCGCCGATCAGGCGTTCGAGGTCTTGAGGCGCGCCTCCGAGGTGCTGTGCGCCGCGCTTCCGCCGGAGAAGCGCCCGCCGGCGCTGATGGTCGCGCTGCATATCTGGGCGGTGTCGCACGGGATCGCCTCGCTGTTCGGCGCCGGTAGCGGCCGCAAGACGCCGATGTCGGCGGAGGAACTGCTGGAGGCGGCGATCCTGGTCTATTTCCAGGGCCTCGGCATCCGTTAAGCGCACCGGACGTGTGCCGTCCCGGTCAGGGCACGAAAGCGTCCGCTTCAATTTCCACCAGCCAGTCCGGATCGATGAAGCGGGACACTTCGACGAAGGTGCAGGCGGGTCGGATCTCGGCGAAGAACGCACCGTGGGCGCGTGCCGCTTCCGGCCACTGGGCGATGTCGGTGAGCATGACGCGGGTGCGGATCACATTCTCCAGCGCCCCGCCCGCACGCTCGACCGCTGCCTTGATGATCTCCAGGCAGCGCACAGTCTGGGCGTAGGCGTCGCCGATCGCGGCCGTCCCGCCGCCCTCGGCTATCGGCGCCGTCCCTGAAACGGCAATCATCGGCCCCGCCCGCACGGCACGGCTGAACCCGATCTGCGGCTCCAGATAAGACCCCGAACCGATCCGCAACGTCGTCATCGCACTCTCCCGAAATCCCGCTCCGCCAACCTTCACTTTCGCCCAAGCCTTCCCACCTCATGGGTGAAATGACAGGCTTGGCCCGCGCTTCTACGCATCGATCATCTCGAACGACTTGACAAGCCGAACCGCCTGTCCCAACTACGTTAATGTAACTAACATTTACATGAGGGTCTGATGGTCATCGCCGAAAGACTAGACGAGTTCGGTAAGCCAGCATGGATCGCAGTGATGGTGCTGGGCTTTATCGTTTGGTGGCCCGTCGGATTGGCAATCCTGGGCTTTATGATGTGGAGTGGACGAATGGGATGTGGACGGGGCCATTGGGGCCGTTGGAAACAGGAACGCTGGGCCGGCTTTGGGCGCGAAGGCCGTGGCGGCCGGCGCGGCTACGGCAGCGGCAATTCCGCCTTCGAAGACTACAAGGCAGACACGCTGAAACGGCTCGAAGAGGAACAGCAGGAGTTCATGGACTTCCTGCGCCGGCTCCGTCACGCCAAGGACAAGGCCGAGTTCGATCAGTTCATGACCGAGCGCCGCGATCGGCCGCAGACGCCGCCGGACGCAACCCCCGACGGCTCGCCGTCACCGGCTTGATGCGATAAAACCTCCCCGCTCTGACGGCGCGGCAGCCCCAGCTGCCGCGTTTTTTGTGGCCGGCGCTCCTTCAAACGCAAAGGCGCAGCGTTGAAGCTGCGCCTTCTTCTAAATCCGCGTCATCCAAGATGAGCGAAACGGTCGTTTAGCCTACAGATACGGGCAGCGATGACGGTGGCCGTCATAGCCCATATAGGTGCCGGTGTGCGGGTCGAACGAGCGAAACCTCGCCTCGCAGCGCGCATAGCCGGCGTCAGAGTCATACGGATAGCTGTCGTAGTACCCGTCATAATAATCGTCGTTATAGTCGTATGCGCCCAGGCCATAGGCCAGGAACGGCAGGCCTACCCAGTAGCCATCGCGCCAGTAGCCCCGATGACCCCGGCGGCCGTACCATCCGTGACCGCCGCGACGCGACCAGTTCCCGCCGCCGCTGTGCCGAGACCAGTTCCCGCCGCCGCCGCCATGGCGAGACCAGCCACCGCCACCACCGCCATGGCGCCGGCCACCGCCATGACCGTGGCCGCCGCGCCATTCGCGCACCTGCAGAAGATACGGCGCCGTCGTGGAGCCCGCGGCGGGTGCCGTCATCGTCGGAACGGCAATCGGGGCCGCGCTAGCAGGCGCCATGCCGAAACCGCCGACCAATATCGCTGCGGCCGCAGCCGCAACCGACATTCTCAATCGCTTCATAAGCGTCCCTTTCAATTTGAAATAGCGAGCGCCGGGTCGGTCAGGCAGCTGCCGCGATGAGCGCGATAATCAGCTCTTCCGGCTTGGCGAAGCTCGCATTTGTGCGCTATCAACCCTCCACCCGCGCGATTGGTTCCGCAACCAGGACGATCCCCCCGCGAGGATCCCGCGGCGACCGGGCGCCTCACCTCCTGGAGGTTGCGCCAGACGCTTGCCCACACGCGAGGCTCAACCCGTTTCCGCTCATCTCCACATGCCTGGCCACCGGAAAGGGCGTAGGATTGCAGTCCGCGCTTCTAATGGGCTGAAGTATCGGGAGCGAAAATGTCCTGCATATGACCGAGCGGTCAGTGAGCGGCAAAGGGCGCGGAGCTCCGATGCGCCGATGCAGGCAAATGCCGCCGTTTTCCGCCCGCCGAACGGTCGCTGTGAGGATCGTCTTGCGTTTGAGCCGAACGCGCCTGAACCGGATGGATCGGGCGGCGCTCCTGCCGTATAGAGGGCACATCGGTGTGGGGCTCTACCGGCGTTAACCAAGTGTAAACCGAGGCACGATATGAAACGATCAACCGATGGATTAAAAGTATGAAGTTCTTCATCGACACAGCCGACACGGACCAGATCCGGCAGCTCGCTGCGACCGGAATGGTCGACGGCGTGACCACCAACCCTTCCCTGATCTCGAAATCCGGCCGCAACTTCATCGCCACGATCGAGGAGATCTGCGCCGTAGTCGCGGGGCCGGTCAGCGCGGAAGTCGCCGCGACCGACGCGGAGACGATGCTCGCCGAAGGCCAGCGTCTGGCGACGATCGCCAAGAATGTCGCGGTCAAGGTGCCGCTCACCTGGGACGGGCTGAAAGTGTGCCGCACGCTGAGCGGCGAAGGCACGATGGTCAACGTGACGCTCTGCTTTTCCGCCAATCAGGCGCTGCTTGCCGCGAAGGCGGGCGCGACCTTCATCTCGCCATTCATCGGCCGGCTGGACGATTGCGGCGAGGACGGCATGGCGCTGATCCGCGACATCCGCCAGATCTATGACAACTACGCCGATCTCGGCACCGAAATTCTGGCTGCCTCCCTGCGCCATCCCCGCCATGTGACGGAGTGCGCGCTTGCCGGGGCCGATGTCGCCACGCTTCCGCCGGCCGTATTGCGTCAGCTTGCAAGTCATCCGCTGACCGACAAGGGGCTGGAGCAATTCCTGGCGGACTGGGCGAAGACCGGCCAGAGCATTCTGTAGAGGCGGCAATGGGTCAGGCGGGCGAACAGTCTTTTATTCCGATCGCCGCCCGCCGCAGGGACCCGGAGCCGTCGCACGGCCGTATTCGCCGGAGCGCGCCATGACCGCCGACCCGGAGGACGAGCCGCTTGCCTTTCCAGCAGCGCCCGACGCGCTGAAGGCATTCGGCGCATGGATGACATTCCTCGCCCATGAGCGCGGCTATTCGGCGAACACGCTGGAAGCCTATGAGCGCGACGCCCGCCAGCTATTCGTCTTCATCGCGGGCCATCTCGGCGCGCCCGCCTCGCTCGGCGACCTGAACCGGCTGACGCCGCAGAACCTGCGCGCCTTCATGGCCGCCCGCCGCGCTCGTGGCGCATGCAGCCGCAGCCTGTCGCGCAGCATTTCGGCGCTGCGCTCCTTCTTCCACTTTCTGGAAAAGGCCGGGCTGCTGAAGAACCGCACGGTTCTGGCGGTCGCTCTGCCGAAGGTGCCTTTCTCGATCCCAAGACCGCTCACCGTGCCGAAAACGCAGGACCTGCTCACCGAGAGCACCGATGCCTTCAAGCGCGGTCAGGAGAAATGGATCGGCGCGCGGGACAATGCCGTGCTGGTTCTGCTTTACGGGGCGGGATTGCGAATTTCGGAAGCGCTGACGCTGCCGCGCCGCGACGCGCCGGTGCCGCCGCGCGACAGCCTGCGCGTGAAGGGAAAGGGTGGCAAGGAGCGCATGGTCCCCGTCCTTCCCGCAATTCAGACCGCGGTCGAACGGTACCTGGCCCTTTGCCCCTTTCACCTTACCCCGGAGGGGCCACTTTTCGTCGGCGCCAAGGGCGGCCGGCTCTCGCCTCGGATCCTGCAATTGCTGATTGCCCGGCTGCGCGATGCGCTCGGGCTTCCGGAGACGGCGACGCCGCATGCCCTCAGGCACTCATTCGCTACGCACCTCCTCGGCAACGGCGCCGATCTTCGCTCGATCCAGGAATTGCTGGGTCATGCAAGCCTTTCCACCACGCAGATCTACACCGAGGTGGACCGGGAGGCGTTGCTGAGAACGTACGACCGCGCCCATCCGCGCGCGGCCGCCCGTCCTCGCTGAACCTCAGAAGCCGTTGAAAATCGTCCCCAGCCATAACAGAATATAAGCGATCAAAAGCGTCTCAAAGCCGTGCCCGGCAACGATCGGCGAAATGACGGGAATGGTAATATTTGCGTACGTCATCAGGATGACGATTGCGGCAAGAATCGTGGAAACGAGCCAGATGGCGAAGGTCGGGCGCGATAACATTGTCTCCCCCTTTCAATTGAGCGATGCGCAACGCGTCTCGGCTAACACTTCGGAACCAATGACCGATCGGCAGCTCCGTAACACGCCGAAGCGGAGATTGTTTCATTGCTCCTGCGCAGTCAGCCGGCATTCTCCTCCTCGACGGGGCGGGCCTCCGGCGTCGCGCCATGCGCTTCCGGCAGCGCAAGCTCGAAGACGGCCGGCGTGGTGCTGACCGGCAGATCGTCGTAGACGACGCGGTCTTCGGGCGGCAGCGCGGCGCGCTGCGTCATCCGGTACAACACGGCGAGGCTGATCAGCAGGTGGATGAACGCGGTATAGAGAAACAGCGTGCCGTGGCCGAATTGCTGTTTGAGAACGGCCGCAATGATCGGGCCGAATATCGCTCCGGTGCTGAACAGCATCAGGATGTTGGAAGAGACGTTGACCGCCTCGTCCGGCTCGGCCAGGTCATTGGCGTGAGCGAACGATACCCAGTAGACCGGCAGCGCGAAGACGCCGAATGCGGCGGCAAGCGCCAACTTGACCGGCGGGGCGGCGTCCGAAAACAGAAACAGAAGCACGCCGGTGATGCAGGCGCCGATGCAGATCGCCACGAGGACGCGGCGGCGGTCAATGCTGTCCGATAGCCGGCCGACAGGATATTGCGCCAGCGCGCCGCCAACCACGGCCAGGCTGAGAAACATCGCGATCAGCCCGGCCGGCAATCCGCTGTCGCGCGCGTAGACCGGGCTGAACGACCAGAACGCACCGTTCGCCAACCCCGCGCCGAGCGCGCCTGCCACCGCCGCGGGCGAGACCCGATAGATCTGCGCAATGCGCAGCCGCGGCCGCAGCGGCGGCGTGGGCGACCGGGACAGCGTCAGAGCCAGCGGCACGGTCGACAGCGCGCAAAGCACCGCGATCATCGAGAACAGCCGGAAATCCTCCGGATCGGCGAGATTGAGGAGTTGCTGCCCCGCAGTGAGCGAGGCGAAATTGATCATGGCGTAGGTGCTCATGATCCGGCCGCGATTGGCGTTGGTAGCCACACTGGTCAGCCAGCTCTCCACGACATTCATGATGCCGGCGAAGCAGATGCCGGTCAGGCAGCGGAAGATCCACCACAGTCCGGCGTTGGGCTCCATCGCCTCTAGGAGCGGCGAGACGGTTGCGACGGCGGCAAAGACCAGGAAGGCGCGGATGTGCCCCACCCGGCTGATCACGCGCGGGCCGACGACGCAGCCAAGCGTCAGCCCGCCGAAATAGGCCGCGCCGAGCAGGCCGATCTCGATCGACGTGAACCCCTCGATCGAGCCGCGCACGGGTAGCAGCACGCCCTCCAGCCCGTTGGCCGCGAGCACGATCGCGGCGCTCATCAGCAGGGCTGTGATCGGCTTGATGATGGCACTCATGGAGCCTTCTGCCTCGCTTGCGCTTCGTGAGTCTTCGGGGTTGCAACGACTGGTCCGTCACACACCATTTTCGCGGCAGGATCAATCGTCAATAACCGAGAAGCGGGGGTTATTCGGGCGGCAATTCCAGTCGCGTCCCATTGCGACGGCGCTTCGGGCGGGCCCGTTCCCGCGCCATCCAGCGCGGGCTGTCCCATGGCCGCCGGGCATTTTTCACTCAATTCTTTGCTCGCGGCGGGCAACATAATACCCTATGTCCGAATAACGCGAATTCGCCCGAAAGCGGCGGACGTACAGTGTGTGTGACGCAGCGACAAGCGAACAAGCCGCGCTGCGGAATTTTGGGAGGAAAAGCATGGACGGCATGATAATGAACGTTCCGTTGACGATTTCGTCAATCCTGCGGCATGCCGAGACATACAACCACGATAGCCAGATCGTCAGCCGAAACACCGAGGGTGGTATCTACCGCTATACCTATCGCGATGCCGCCCGCCGCAGCCGCAAGCTCGCCAACGCGCTGAAGACCAAGCTGGGTATCGGCTTTCAGGACCGGATCGGCACGCTCGCATGGAACAATCACCGCCATTTCGAGACCTATTACGCGGTCTCCGGCATCGGCGCGATCCTGCACACGCTCAATCCACGCCTCCATCCGGAGCAGCTGATCTACATCGTCAATCACGCAGAAGACGTCGCCATCTTCATCGACCCGACCTTCCTGCCGCTGCTCCAAGCCGTTCATTCCAAGCTCCCGCATCTGAAGCACATTGTCGTCCTGGCGCCCAAGGACGCGATGCCGGAATGTCCACTGCCGGCGATCTCCTATGAGGAGCTGATCGAGGACCAGCCGGACCAGTTCGAATGGCCCGACCTGGAGGAGAACACCGCCGCCTCGATGTGCTACACCTCGGGAACGACGGGCAATCCGAAGGGCGTGCTCTACAGCCACCGCTCGACGGTGCTGCACGCGCTCTCCGCCTGCACTCCGGCGGCGCTCGGCATCTCCTCGCAGAATTCGATCCTGCCGGTCGTGCCGATGTTCCACGTCAACGCCTGGGGCATTCCGTACTCGGCGGCGATGGGCGGGGCCAAGCTGGTGCTGCCCGGCCCCGGTCTCGACGGCAAGTCGCTCTACGAGCTGATCGACGGCGAGCGTGTCGACCTGCTGCTCGGCGTGCCGACCGTCTGGCTCAATCTGCTCAACTACTGCGAAAAAGAGAACCTGACGATGACGTCGGCGAAGCGCGCCGTGATCGGCGGTTCGGCGGCGCCGCTGGCGATGAGCAAGGCCTTCGAGGAAAAGCACGGCGTGTTCGTCGTTCACGCCTGGGGCATGACGGAGATGTCGCCGCTCGGCACGACGAACTCGCCCAGCCGCTATACGGACAGCCTGCCGCTGGAGGAGCGCTACAATCTGCAGGCCAAGCAAGGCCGTGCGGTCTATGGCGTGCAGATGCGCATCGCGGATCCCGACGGCAAGCCCCTGCCCCATGACGGCAAGACGTCCGGGCGCCTGCTGGTCCGCGGCCCCTGGATCGCGAGCGGCTATTACAAGGAGAGCGAGCATTCCGCCTGGCGCGACGGCTGGTTCGACACCGGCGACATCGCCACCATCGACGAGCTGGGCTTCCTCAACATCGTCGATCGCGCCAAGGACATCATCAAATCGGGCGGCGAATGGATCAGCTCGGTGGACGTGGAGAACGTCACCATGAGCCATCCGGACATCGCCGAATGCGCCGTGGTCGGCCTGCCGCATCCGCAATGGGCCGAGCGTCCGCTGCTGGTCGTGGTGCTGAAGGACGGCGCGACCTCGACCAAAGAGGACGTTCTACGCTTCCTCGGCGAGCGGGTGGTGAAATGGTGGCTGCCGGACGACGTTGTGTTCGTCGACCAGCTCCCGCATACGGCGACCGGCAAGGTGCTGAAACGCCAGATCCGCGAAAATTTCCACGATCTCTACGAAGGCCGGGACGCACCGAGCGGCGTGACGGCGGCGAGCGAGTAGCGGCGCCTGACGCCGAATATGCAAAGGGCCGCCCTGCAATGTGCGGGGCGGCCCTTTGTTTTGCCGTTGCGGCGTGGGCCGGCGACGTCAGACGCGGCCCATCACCACCAGCACCAGCAGAACCACGAGCACGACGCCGAGGATGCCCGAGGGTCCGTAGCCCCAAGCTCCGGCTGTGTGGCCAGGCCGGTACGGCGCCGACGAGAAGAAGAATCAGAATGACCAGAAGCAATGTTGAAACAGGCATTGTCATATCCCCTAAGACTTTGGTTGATCGGAAATCAAGCTACTAGTACCAAGTCCCCTCGTCGCGATGATGTCCGCCGAGAGTGCCCGCCCACCAGCAGGCCATGCCCGCGGCCAGCATGATGAACGCGATCCAGAAGCCGATAAGAGACGTCGCCTTTCGCGCAGTATCGGCGGCCTCGAGCGCGGTTTGTTTCGCCTGGTCGATGGTCTGTTCGATCCGCTGCTCCGCCTGCTGCTGATTGAGCCCGGTCCGAGCTGAAATGAGCTGGCGCGAGATAAGTCTTGTCGTTCGGCTGCAGGCTGCCTTGCGGCGAGCGAGCGGGCGATGATGCGGTTGACGATCCCGCGGGTGTCCTCGTCGACGGTTGCAACCGAGGCGCCGGCCGGCGGGCTCGCGGGCGCGGCGGTTTGCTCGGGCGCGGCGGTCGAGGGATTGGCTGTCGCCGGGGACGTATCGTTCTGCGCTGACTGGGCCGGCGGCTGCGCGGCCTGATCCGACTGAGTCTGGGCAACGCCGGCATTGGCCGGGCGGAACAGGACGTCGACGAGGTAATCGGGATTGACGGCTTTCGGCGCGGCGGCGGTTGCGGCGGCGCTTGCAGCTTCCGCACCGGTCCTTGTGGCGGACAGCGTCGCGACGCCGGCAATGAACAGGCCGAGCACGATCGAAAGCGCCCACACGCTAAGGCCGCTGACGCCGTCCCGGAATGTCAACTCGTCGCCGCCCGGGCCTTCCGCCCGCGGACGGAGCCGGGCCGCGATATAGGCGCCGACCCCGAGCGCGTAGATTTGCGTCAGCGCGAACCACACCGCTGCGGCGATGGTCAGCGTCGTGCCGGTGGTGCTCGTTAAGGTGTAGGGGGAAATCGAGATCAGGCCGATCGCCGAGCCGAATGTCAGCAGCAGCCATGACATGGCCAGGGCGACGATGACGCCGGCAAAGACGCCTCCCCAGTCGACGTAGCTTGTCGGCTTTTCTATCACAGCCGCGACCGCGTCGGGTCCGGCTTCAATGACTGACGCCATAGTCTTCCTCCTCAAAGCTTAAGAACGTTGGCAGGATGGCACCCTCGCGGCCCAGCCCCCGATGAACACGAAGCAGTAACGCCGTCTGTGCCCGCCGGTTCCGGGGCCGGAGGATCACGACGCCAGATGATGCGGGAAAGTCATGGGGGCGTTCCGGCGGGCCGCACGCCGAGATTGCATGCCGCACGAAAGTGCGCCTGCCGCAACGGGGGCGAGCGAAAACGTAAATGAATTCTGGCTGTTAGGGGACTATCGGCCGGCGGCGGCACCTTTGCGTCGACCAGATGCCGCGCTCCTTAGACCTAGAATAATTCTAACATCTTTGTTTTTTAAGCGAAATATTCGTCCACCCGCCGCTTTTAATCTTGACTGTTTTACTCAACTATCGAAATGATCGCAGCGTCGGTGCGTGGAACCCCTGCCGCGTGCCGGCGCCTCTTGATCGACTGTTTATGGGAACACGGAGACCTCGAATGCTGCGGTTCAACCGATTTTGCCGGACGGTCGCTGCCGCCGGCGCAACGTCCATGCTGATCCTGTCGTCGGCGGCCGCCGAGGTGAAACCGTCCGATGTCCTCAAAACCTATGCCGCCATCGCGCTCGCCGGCTATCAGGACGCCCTGAGCACCGCGGAAACCCTGAAGACGCAGGTCGACGCCCTGCTCGCACATCCAACCGGCGAGACCCTCGCCGCGGCGCGGAAGGCCTGGATCGCCGCCCGCGTGCCCTATCAGCAGACGGAAGTGTTCCGCTTCGGCAACACCATCGTCGACGACTGGGAGGGCAAGGTGAACTCCTGGCCGCTCGACGAGGGCCTGATCGACTATGTGGACCCCGCCTATGGCACCGAATCCGCCGAGAACGAGCTCTACACCGCCAACGTCATCGCCAATGAGACGCTGACCATCGCCGGCAAGCAGGTGGATGCGTCCAAGATCACCAAGGAGCTGATTTCGCAGACGCTGCATGAGGCCGGCAAGATCGAAGCGAACGTCGCGACCGGCTATCACGTTATCGAATTCCTGCTCTGGGGCCAGGACCTGAACGGCACCGAGGCCGGCAGCGGCAATCGTCCGGCGACGGATTTCGATACGGCCAACTGCACGGGCGGCCACTGCGACCGGCGCGGCGACTATCTGCGCGCCGCAACCGGGCTGCTGATCGACGATCTGAGCTGGATGGTCGGACCAGTGGAAAGACGGCGGCGCGGCGCGGCAGACGCTACTGTCCGACGAGAAGGCCGGTATCGTGGCGATCTTCACCGGGCTCGGTTCGCTCTCCTATGGCGAGCTGGCCGGCGAGCGGATGAAGCTCGGCCTGTTGCTGCACGATCCGGAGGAGGAGCATGACTGCTTCTCCGACAACACCCACAACTCGCATTATTACGATGTCGTCGGCATGCGGAACGTCTATTTCGCCAGCTATACGCGTCCCGACGGCACGACGGTCTCCGGGCCGAGCATTTCCGATCTGGTCAAGGCCGGTGCGCCGGACGCGGACGCCGCCTTGCGTGCAAAGCTTGAGGCAACCTTCGCGGCGTTCACTGCGCTCAAACAGCGCGCCGAAACGGTCGAAGCCTATGACCAGATGATCGGCGATGGAAATGACGAGGGTAACGCCGTCGTGCAGGCCGCGATCGACCTTTGCTGGACCAGACGAAAGCGATCGAACGCGCCGTCGCCGCGCTGAGGGTCGAGGCCATACAGTTCGAAGGCTCCGACAGCCTCGACAATCCGGCAAGCGTCCCCAGCGCTTCCAAGGGCTGAGGCCCATGAGGATAATCGGCTGGGCGCTCGTGCGGCGCCCTGCCCCATCCGCAAAGAGCTATTGAGATGCGCTTGATATATAGGTGCAAGAAGCCGCGTGGCCGCCGGGCTTCGGCGAGCGACGGCTTGAGCGCGAAGCTTCGTGCGCGCCATCCGTTGCGCTGGCTGACGGGCGCTTGCCTTTCCGCCGCAATCCCTCTGGCCGCCGGGCTTTCGCATCAGGGCTTGGCAACCGGCGCGCCTCAATCAGCAGCGTCGCGGGACCTGCTGACGCCGGCCGTGCAGTTCGACAAGCCGGAGGACGGCGAGGACCAGCCCGGCGGCACCGCCACGGCGCGAAACCATACGCTCAACGCCAACGCCTTCTCGCAATCCTCCGGCGATCTCGATTTCAAGAAGGAATTCGACTTCAAGATTGGCAATGCCGTCTTCCGCAAGCTCTGGGTCTCCGCGCCGGCCTCGACGAAATCCTCCGACGGTCTCGGTCCGCTCTATAATGCCCGCGCCTGCCAGAACTGCCATCTGAAGGACGGGCGCGGCCATCCCCCCGCCGCCAACTGGCCCCAGGAGGACGCAACCTCATTCCTCGTCAAACTGGCCATTCCGCCGGAGACCAAAGAACAGAAGCGCCTGATCGCCGAGGGCCGCGTCAAATCGATCGGCGATCCGGTCTATGGCGGCCAGTTGCAAACGCTCGCCATTCAGGGCCATAAGGCCGAGGGCAAGATCCATATCGACTACGCCGACAGTCCGGTCGTGCTGGCCGGCGGCGAAACCGTGCATCTGCGCAAGCCGGACTACCGGATCGAGCATCTCGGCTACGGACCGATGCACTCGAAAGTGACGCTGTCGCCGCGGGTCGCACCGCAGATGATCGGCCTCGGCCTGATCGAGCGCGTGCCCGAAGCGCAGATCCTCGACTATGCCGATCCGGACGACAGGGACGGCGACGGTATTTCCGGAAAGCCGCAGCGGGTCTGGTCGGCGGAGGAGGACCGTCTCATGCTCGGCCGCTTCGGCCACAAGGCCGGCACGCCGAGCATCAGCCAGCAGGCTGCCGCGGCATTTTCCGGCGACATGGGCATCTCATCGCCGCTTTACCGCAATGATGCGGGCGACTGCACCGATGCCCAGCGGTTCTGCCTGGACGCGCCCCATGGCAGCGATCCGGCGAAGGGCGAGCCGGAGGCCGTAGCCAAGCTATTCAAGCTGGTCGCGTTCTATTCCCGGAACCTTGCCGTCCCCGCCCGGCGCGCTCCGGCGAATCCCGAGATCCTTCAGGGCAAGGCGCTGTTCTACGGCATCGGCTGTGCGAGCTGCCACCGCCCGAAGCTGATGACCGGCGATGCCGACGACCAGCCCCATCTCGCCCATCAGCTCATCTGGCCCTATACCGATCTGCTGCTGCACGATATGGGCGAGGGGCTCGCCGACGATCAGCCGGAGGGCTTCGCCAGCGGACAGGAATGGCGCACGGCGCCGCTCTGGGGCATCGGCCTGACCGAAATGGTCAGCGGGCGGGCCAATTTCCTTCATGACGGGCGCGCGCGAACGCTGACCGAGGCGATCCTCTGGCATGGCGGCGAGGCGCAGAAGGCACGCGACGCGTTCGTGGGGCTCCAGGCCGAAGACCGGCGCAGGCTGCTCGATTTTCTCAAATCCTTATAGGGCTCATATATGCGGCATCTTCCAACTCTCGCCGTCCTGCTTCTGGCGCTCATCGCCGCGCCGCAGCCCCGTGCCATTGCGGCTCAGAGCGCGGACATCGACCACGGCAAAGTCGCGCGGCAGGCTCTCGAGCGCCACATCGCGCCGTCCTATCGGCAGCTCGCCGAGGCGTTCGGAAAGCTGGAGCAGTCCACATCCGACTATTGCGGCCACCCTGGCGACGCTGCCCTGAAGGCGCTTCACAGCGCATTCACCGCTTCGCTGCGCGCCTGGGGAAGGAGCGCGCAGATCACCTTCGGCGCAATCCGCGCCGAAAACCGCTACGAGCGCATCTGGTACTGGCCGGACCGCAAGGGCATCGGCCGCCGCCAGGTGTTCGCCGCGCTTCGCAAGCACCCGTCCGATTATGCCGATCCGGCCGCGCTTGCGGCGAAGAGCATCGCCGTTCAGGGCCTCACCGCCTTTGAGCACCTGCTTTACACCGGCGATCCCAAACCGCCGCTCGCCGCCGGCGGCGCCTCGGACTTCGCCTGCCGCTATGCCAAAGCGATCGCCGCCAATCTGAAGATGCTCGCGGGCGAAGCTGCCTCCGCATGGACGGCGGACGGTGCGTTCGGCCGGCTCTGGCTGGGGCCGGGGCCGGACAACAGCGCCTATCTCAGCGCGCGCGAGACCACCTATGCGCTGGTGAAGGCCGTTCTCGAAGGGGTGGAGCGGGTTCGCGACATCGAGCTGGCGCGTCCGCTCGGCGTCGACGCCAGCCGGCGCGTGACGCCCGGCCCGTTCGACGAAAGCGGGTCGACCATGGTGTTCATCGCCGCGCGGATTGCGGGCCTGCGCGCCATGCTTGCCGACACCGGCCTTGCCGATGAGATGATCCGCGCCGCTGAAGCCAAGGGCGATCCCCAGTCAGCGGGGGACGTCAGGCAGGCTCTCTTTGAATTGGAAGGCGCGGAGAAACGCGCGCAGGATCTCGCCGCCGTCCCCGATATCTTCGGGGCATCGCCGCGGCGAAGCGAGGCCGTCGCGCTCGGCTTCCCGCTGAAAAGCGCGGGCACCGCCCTGGCGCGGGCGGCCGGACAACTCACCAACATGCCGGTAGGTTTCAATGCATCAGACGGAGATTGACCGACGCGCCTTTCTGGCGGGAGCGCTGTGCTTCGCCGGCGCGGGCCTGACCAGTGCGCGAGCCGCGACGCATGAGGCGGCCGCCCTTTATGCCGCCGCACGCAAGGGCGCGGGCGACGAATATTCGGCGGCGATCTTCGACGAAGCCGGCCGCGACGTCAATGCCGTCAGTCTTCCTGCGCGCGGCCATGACGTCACCGTCTGTCCGGTGACGAGACGCTGCGTCGCCTTCGCCCGCCGTCCCGGCAATTTCGCCGTCGCCTTCTCCGCGGACCGCTCCGCGCCACCCGTCCGCTTCACCACCCCGCTCGACCGGCATTTCTACGGTCACGGCATCTTCTCGCCGGACGGCCGCCTGCTGTTCGCCACCGAGAACGATTTCGAAGCGGGCCAGGGGCGGATCGGCATCTACGACGCGACCGGCGGCTTCAAGCGCATCGGCGAATTTCCCGCCTTCGGCATCGACCCGCATGACATCGCGCTGCTCGGCGACGGGCGCACACTGGTCATCGCCAATGGCGGCCTTGCCACCCATCCCGAATTCGGCACCGGGCGCGAACCGCTCGATCTGGCGGCAATGGATCCGTCGCTCACCTATGTCGACCTGCGTCACGGCGATCTCGTCGAGAAGCACGTCTTGCCCAAGGATCTGCAGACCATTTCCCTGCGGCATCTGGATCGCGGCGCGGACGACCGCGTCGTTATCGGCTGCCAGTGCGAGGTTCGGGACGGGACGATCCCGCCGCTGGTGCTGCGTCATCGCCGCGGGGAAAAGCTGTCGATCGTCGCCCTCGACCGTGCCGTCGTGCCGGGTCTGCGCGGCTATATCAGCTCGGTCGCGATGGATGGGCCGGGGGAAATCGCGGCGGTCACGTCATCGCGCGGCAGCGTCGCCATCTTCATCGAGGTCGCAACGGGCCGCATCCTCGGCAGCCGCAATCTCGCCGATGTGTCGGGCGTGGCAAAGGGCGGGGCATCCGGCGAATTCCTGTTGACCACCGGCTACGGCCAGGTCGTCGACAGCGTCGCGCCCGGCACGGTGACGGCGCTCGCGGAGACCGACTGGCATTGGGACAATCATGCGGTGAAGCTTTAGTCGGGGTTTCTATTGAGTAGGGTTTCCGTCATCCCGGCCCTTGAGCCGGGATCCACTCGCAGGGTCCGCAAATGCAGTCGCATTGCGCGAGGCCGGTAGGCCCCGGCTCAAGGCCGGGGCGACATCGAGAAGCTCGTCGTTATTTGAACTTCCGGAACAACCCCGTCCGGTCGAAGATGGTTTCCAGATCGGTCATGCGGTCATGGGTATTCTTCCAGGTCGCCGCCTGGATCTGCGCGACGATGGTCTCCAGAATGACCATGATCGAGGCGAGCGAATCCCAGGCCGAGGGCGCCTCGATCCGGCAGTTGAACCGATGACTGGCGTATTGCGCGATCGGCGAGCCCCATTGATCGGTGAACAGAACCACCTCGAGCTCCTTCTCCGCCGCCAGCTCGGCAAGCTTGAGGATGTGGTTCTCGTAGCGCCGGATGTCGAACATCACCAGGACATCGCCCGCTTTGACGTCGAGCAGGTAGTCCGGCCATGTGCTGGTGCCCGACGGGACGAGCGCGATGCGCGGCCGGACCATCTGCATCAGGCAAAAGAAGTATTCCGCGAGCGTCCGCGTGATCCGCCCGCCGGTAATCAGCACCGAGCGGCTCGGATCGGCCAGGACCGTGCAGACCCTGTCGAACTTGTCCGGGTCGAGCTGGGCGAGTGTCTGATGCAGGTTCTGCACCACCGAATCGGCGAAGCGGTTGAGGATATGCGTGCCCGGTGCGTTCTCGGCCCACAGATTGTGCTTCACGATCGGATTTGAAATCTTGGCCTCGACCTCGGTGCGCAGGGCCGCCTGAAACTGGGAAAACCCTTTAAAACCTAGCTTCTGCACCATTCGCGCGACGGTCGGCGTGGAGACGGCCGCCTTCTTGGCCACCGTGGTGATGCTGGCCAGGCCCGACACCGGATAATGTTCGAGCAGGGAGTTGGCGAGCTGGCGCTCCGCGCGCGTCAGTGTCTCAAAACGCTCCTGAACCAGTTCGGAGATCGTCTTCTGATAGCCGGTCAAACGCGCTGCCTCCCATTTTTTTCGCAGGCGTCGGGCGGCAATTGCCTTTATCAGCGCCAAAAGCCGCCCTCACTTAGAAAGAAAATTGACAGACCGGCGAAGCTTGTTCAATTCTTTTCAGAGTTCGAGAGGGAGCGTTGGTGAGCGGTCGCGCAAACAGTGTCGTTCTGGACGTCGAAGACGGCCCCGCGGTTTGGATTGAAAACCCCGAAGGCGCCAGTCCCGTCATTCTCGTTTGCGATCACGCCTCCAACCGGATTCCCCGCGCACTCGGTACGCTCCAGGTCGACACGCGCGTCCTGCAAACCCACGTCGCCTGGGATCCCGGCGCCCATGACGTCGCGCTGCGGCTGGCCCGGCTGCTGGATGCGACGTTGATATCGTCCGGCTTTTCGCGCCTCGTTTACGACGTCAACCGCCCGCCGGATTCGCCTCAGGCCATTCGCCCTGAAAGCGAGATCTACGATATTCCGGGCAATCACAATCTGAGCGCGGACGAGCGTCAGGCTCGCGCCGAGGCGATCTATGCGCCCTATCACGCCGCAATCGAGACGCTGATCGCATCGCGGACGGCTGCCGGCCGGGCATCCGCCGTCGTGACCATACACAGCTTCACCCCGGTTTATTACGGGCAGGAGCGGCAGGTGGAGCTCGGCATCCTCCATGATACCGACCCGCGCCTTGCCGATGCCATGCTCGAATGCGCCCCCCGTTTGACCGAGCTCAGGACCGAGCGCAACCAGCCCTACGGCCCAGCCGACGGCGTCACGCACACCTTGGCCAAACATGCCGTCCCGCGCGGCCTACTCAATGTAATGATTGAGATCCGCAACGATCTGATCCACGACCCGGCGCAGCAGACCCGGGTGGCGGAAGCGCTCTCTAACATGCTTCAATACGCGCTGAACCGTTTGGGCGTGCCGACACGCGCAACCCTGTCAGACCAGGAGTGACCATGCCAGCCGGCGTTAAAGCCTATATCCGATATGTCGAGATGTTCAACCGGGGGGTCGGACGCCTGATGATGTATCGGCATCTTCGTGATGATGGCCATCCTTCTGTGGTCGTCCTTTTCCAAGACCTTCCTGCTGCCGTCGCTATGGACGCTGGAAATGGCGCAGTTCGCGCTGACGGCCTATTACCTGCTCGGCGGCGCCTATTCGATCCAGCTCGGCTCGAATGTCCGCATGGACCTGATCTATGGCGGCTGGACCGACCGCCAGAAGGCCTGGGTCGACGCCTTCAGCGTATTCGCGCTGATCTTCTATCTCGGCGTGCTGCTTTACGGCGCCCTCACCAGTACCGGTTACGCGCTCGAATATGGGGAGCGAAGTTACTCCTCCTGGCGACCCTATATGGCGCCGATCAAGATCATCATGTGCGTCGGCATCCTGATGATGCTGCTGCAGGCGATTGCGGAGTTCTTCAAGGACATCGCGCGGATCCGCGGGGAGGATCTGTAATGTCGTATGAGACGATCGCCCTGACGATGTTTGCCTCCATGATGCTGATGCTCATGACCGGGCAGCGCGTCTTCGCCGCCATCGGTTTCGTCGCTGTTATCGCCGCGCTGTTCCTGTGGGGGACGGGCGGCTCGAACATCGCCTTCTCGGCCGCGATGAAGGTGATGAAATGGTATCCGCTGCTGACTCTGCCGATGTTCATCTACATGGGCTACATCATGTCGGAGTCGCGGATCGCCGACGATCTCTACAAGATGTTCCATGTCTGGATGGGGCCGCTGCATGGCGGGCTCGCCATCGGCACGATCGCGCTGATGGTGCTGATTTCGGCGATGAACGGGCTGTCGGTCGCGGGC
Source organism: uncultured Alphaproteobacteria bacterium (assembly GCA_963727575.1). Classification (GTDB taxonomy): domain Bacteria; phylum Pseudomonadota; class Alphaproteobacteria; order Rhizobiales; family Rhodomicrobiaceae; genus JAHQVI01. The sequence continues at coordinate 272,054 of CAVSIA010000017.1, read as the reverse complement.
ATGGCGATCGGCGCGACCATCGCGCTGCCGGAGCTGCTCAAGCGCGGCTATGACAAGCAGATGGTGACGGGGGTGATCCAGGCGGGATCGTCGCTCGGCATTCTCGTGCCGCCCTCCGTCGTGCTCGTGCTTTACGCCATGATCGCGCGCCAGCCGGTTGGCCAGCTCTGGCTCGCGGGCGTCCTGCCGGGGCTGATGATGGCCGGGCTGTTCATCCTCTACGTGGTGATCCGCTGCTGGTTCCAGCCACATCTGGGTCCGGTCCTTTCGCCGGAAGAACGCAATGTGCCGATGAGGGAAAAGCTGGCTCTGCTCGAGGCGGGGCTGCTTCCGCTCGGCATCTTCTTCTCGATGATGGTGCCGTTCATCAACGGCTGGACCAGCCTGGTCGAAAGCTCCGCCATCGGTGCGCTGGCGGCCACCGCCGCCGCGATCCTCAAGCGCCGCCTCACATGGCAGGTGTTCGAGACCACCATCCGGCAAACTCTCGCCATCTCCTGCATGTTCATGTGGATCATCCTCGCCGCGCTCGGTTTCGGCGCGGTGTTCGACGGCCTCGGCGCCGTCCGCGCCATCGAGGGCTTCTTCACCGAAAGCCTCGGCCTTGGCCCGTGGGAGATCCTGATCCTGATGCAGCTCTCCTATCTGATCATGGGCACCTTCCTGGACGATACCGCCATGCTGGTGATCGTCGCGCCGCTTTATGTGCCGCTGGTCGGACATCTCGGCTTCGACCTGATCTGGTACGGCGTGCTCTACACCATCACCTGCCAGATCGCCTATATGACCCCGCCCTTCGGCTACAACCTGTTCCTGATGCGCGCCATGGCGCCGCCGGAGATCACGCTGGGCGACATCTACCGTTCGATCACGCCTTTCGTGTTCGTCATGATGATTGCACTCGCGCTGGTTACGGCGTTCCCGCAGATCGCGCTGTGGCTGCCTGAATACGTCTACACAAAATAGGAAAGCGAAACGAAGACAAAGAAGACCGGGAAACGGGAGGCCTACAAGAGGACTGAGAGAAATCCGACACTGAGCGAATGGAGGAGAGAGACATGAAGAACAGACGCCAGTTTTTGAAGAACGCCGGCCTCGCGAGCGCCGCGGTTGGCGCATCGACCCTTGCCGCGCCGGCCGTCCTTGGTCAGGCGAAGATCAAATGGCGCCTGCAAACTTATGCAGGTCCCGCGCTCGCCGAGCACGTCATCAAGCCCTCCATCGAAGCCTTCAATAAGGTCGCGGGCGACAAGATGGAGATCGAGCTGTATTTCGCCGACCAGCTCGTACCGACCGGCGAATTGTTCCAGGCGGTGCAGAACGGCACGATCGACGCGGTGCAGTCGGACGACGATTCCATCGCCGCGCCGACCGAGGTCCGCGTGTTCGGCGGCTATTTCCCGTTCGCTTGCCGGTACAGCCTCGACGTGCCGACGCTGTTCAACCAGTGGGGCCTCGCCAAGATCTGGGAAGAGGAATACGACAAGGTCGGCGTGAAATGGCTGTCGGCCGGCTCCTGGGATCCGTGCAACTTCGCCACCAAGAAGCCGATCAACAAGCTGGCCGACCTGCAGGGCCTGCGCGTCTTCACCTTCCCCACCGCCGGCCGCTTCCTCGCCCAGTTCGGCGTGGTGCCGGTCACGCTGCCGTGGGAAGACGTCGAAGTCGCCATGCAGACCGGCGAGCTTGACGGCCTCGCCTGGTCGGGCATCACCGAGGACTACACGGTGGGCTGGGCCAACGTCACCGACTACTTCCTGACCAACAACATCTCCGGCGCCTGGGCTGGCTCCTACTTCGCCAACAAGGACCGCTGGGCCGAGCTTCCCGACAATCTGAAGGAGCTGTTCAAGCTCTCGATGGATTCGTCGCACTACTACCGCCAGCATTGGTATTGGGGCGGCGAGGCGAAGCTGCGTGTTCAGGGCGACAAGCTCAAGCTGACCACGATCCCCGATGCGGAATGGGCGACCGTCGAAGCCAAGGCACGCGAGTTCTGGGACGAGATCGCCAAGGAAAGCGAAGTCAAGGCGAAGGTCGTCAAGATCATCAAGGAATACAACGCCGCGATGGACAAGGCCGGGCGGCCCTATCGCTATACCTGATGCATAAGGGCGTGGGCGGAGGATCGTCTCCGCCCTCGTCGCACTCTTCGGACGTCATCCCCGCGAAAGCGGGGATCGGGTAAACACAACGCTCCTTTGGGAGTACTGGATCCCCGCCTGCGCGGGGATGACGAGTGACGAGACGCTGACTGGACAACAAAACCGGGGATTCGAAGATGCCGGGCAATCTTTCGATGGACGAGCTGAAACAGGCCGTGGCGGACGGCTCCATCGATACGGTCCTGATGTGTCAGGTGGACATGCAGGGGCGGCTGATGGGCAAGCGCTTTCACGCCGCGCATTTCGTCAAAAGCGCCTGGGAAGAAACCCATAGCTGCAACTACCTGCTCGCCACCGACATGGAGATGAACACGGTCGACGGCTTCAAGGCGTCGAGCTGGCGGACCGGCTATGGCGACTACACGATGAAGCCGGACCTGGCGACGCTGCGCCGCACGCCCTGGCTGGAAGGCACCGCGCTGGTGCTCTGCGACGTGCTCGATCACCACACCCATGCCGATGTCCCGCATTCGCCGCGCACCGTGCTGAAGAAGCAGCTCGCCCGGTTAGAGGCGATGGGCATGAAGGCGATGACCGCCTCGGAGCTGGAATTCTTCCTGTTCAGCCACAGCTTTGACGAGATCCGCGACATGGGCTATCGCGGCATGCGCCTGATCAGTCCGTACAATGAGGACTACCACATCTTCCAGACCACCAAGGAAGAAGACGTGATGCGGGCGATCCGCAACGGCCTCTTCGGCGCCGGCATCAAGGTCGAGAACAGCAAGGGCGAGGCGTCGGCCGGCCAGGAGGAGATCAACGTCCTCTATGACGCAGCGCTGGTCTCCGCCGACGATCATTCGATCACCAAGAATGCCTGCAAGGAGATCGCCTGGTCGAAGGGCAAATCCGTGACCTTCATGGCCAAATGGGACTATGTCGCCGCCGGCAGCTCCTGCCACGTCCACCAGTCGCTCTGGAGCACCGCCGACAACCAGCCGCTGTTCTACGATGCGTCCGCCCCGCACGGCATGTCGAAGCTGATGCGCCATTACATGGCCGGGCTTCTCAGTCATGCGAGCGAGATCACCGTGTTCCTCGCGCCGTATATCAATTCCTATAAGCGCTATCAGGCCGGCACCTTCGCGCCGACCAAGGCGATCTGGAGCCTCGACAACCGCACCGCCGGCTACCGCGTCTGCGGCGCCGACACCAAAGCCGTGCGTGTCGAATGCCGGGTCGGCGGGGCCGACCTGAACCCCTACCTCGCCTATGCGGCCCTGCTCGCGGCCGGGCATCGACGGCATCGAGAAGCAGATGGAGCTGGAGCCGGAATTCGTCGGCGACGCCTATGGCGGCGATAAGATGGTGCGCGAGATCCCGAAGACCCTGCGCGGCGCGACCGAGGCGCTGAACGGCTCGGCTATGATGCGCACGGCCTTCGGCGACGATGTGATCGACCACTATGTTCACGCCGCGCGCTGGGAGCAGGAAGAATATGACCGCCGCGTCACCGATTGGGAGATCGAGCGCGGCTTCGAGAGGGCTTGATTCAGCACGGTCTTTCAATCAATCGTCATCCCCGCGAAAGCGGGGATCCAGTAAACACAAGTGTCTCTGTGGAGTACTGGATCCCCGCCTGCGCGGGGATGACGCCTGAATGGATGGACAATGAGCAAACTGACCTGCATTTCGCCGGTTGACGGCAGCATCTATGCGGAACGCGAGACGCAGACATCGGACGAGGCTGCATCGGTCCTGGCTAAGGCAAAAGCCGCGCAGAAGGACTGGGCGGCGCGGCCCTTGGCGGAGCGCGTGGCCGTCGTCGATAAGGCCATCGCCGCGCTGGAGGCGATGAACGGGGAGATCGTGCCGGAGCTTGCCTGGCAGATGGGCCGGCCGGTGCGCTATGGCGGCGAGATCGGCGGCGTCAAGGAGCGGGCGTCCTACATGGCCTCGGTCGCGGAAGACGCGCTCAGACCCCTCGTCATCGAGGACAGCGACCGCTTCCATCGTTATATCGCCCGCGAGCCGGTCGGCACGGTGCTCGTCATCGCGCCCTGGAACTACCCCTACCTCACCGCCGTCAATTCCATCGTCCCGGCGCTCATCGCCGGCAACGCCGTCGCCTTTAAAGGCTCGACGCAGACATTGCTGGTCGGCGAGCGCTTCGCTCGCGCCTTCGCCGAGGCGGGGCTGCCGGATGGGCTGTTCAACACTCTCTTCCTCACTCACGAGACCACCGCCGAGCTGATCCGCAAGCGCAGCTTTCGGCTTCATCAACTTCACCGGCTCGGTGATCGGCGGCACCTCGATCGAGCAGGCCGCCGCCGGCACCTTCACCGGCATCGGCCTGGAGCTTGGCGGCAAGGACCCTGGCTATGTCCGCGCCGACGCCGAGCTCGACGCGGCGGTCGACACGCTGATCGATGGCGCGATGTTCAATTCCGGCCAGTGCTGCTGCGGCATCGAGCGCATCTATGTGCATGACAGCCTGTTCGACGCGTTCGTCGAAAAATCGAAGGCGCTGGTCGAGACCTACAAGCTGGGCAATCCGCTCGACGGCGAAACCACGCTCGGCCCGATGGCGCATCGCCGCTTCGCCGGCGAGGTCCGCGCACAGATCGCCGAAGCGGTCGAAGCCGGCGCGAAGCCGCTGGTCGATCCGAGCCTGTTCCCCGCCGATACGGGCGACAGCGCCTATCTCGCCCCGCAAATTCTCGTCGACGTCGATCATTCCATGCGGGTGATGCGCGAGGAAAGCTTCGGCCCGGTCGTCGGCATCATGAAGGTTTCCTCCGACGCGGAGGCGATCCGGCTGATGAACGACAGCGATTTCGGCCTCACCGCATCGCTGTGGACGAAGGACACCGATGCCGCCGCCGCGATCGGCCGCCAGATCGAGACCGGCACGATCTATATGAACCGCTGCGACTATCTCGACCCGGCGCTCTGCTGGTCCGGCTGCAAGGACACCGGCCGCGGCGCCTCGCTGTCGATCCTCGGCTATCAGAGCGTCACCCGCCCCAAATCCTACCACCTGAAGAAAGCTTAAAGCGATGGTTCCGATTGCGAATTGGAGCTACCCCACCGCGATCCGGTTCGGCACCGGGCGGATCAAGGAACTGCCCGAGGCCTGCAAGGCCGCCGGGATCGAACGCCCGCTGCTCGTGACCGACCGTGGACTGGCAGGTCTGCCGATCACGAGAGGCGTGCTAGACATCGCGGAACAGGCACATCTGGGGTGTCGTCTGTTCTGCGATGTCGATCCTAACCCGAATGAGAAGAACCTCGCCAGCGGGATCGACGCGTTCCGCGCAGGAAATCATGACGGTGTGATCGCATTCGGCGGCGGATCGGGTTTGGATCTGGGCAAACTTATTGCTCTGATGGCGGAGCAAACGGTCTCGATATGGGAGCTGGAGGACATCGGCGACTGGTGGACGCGGGCCGACGCGAGCCGCATCAAGCCGATCGTCGCAGTGCCGACGACGGCGGGCACCGGCTCGGAAGTCGGCCGCGCGGGCGTGCTGACCAATTCGGCGAGCGAGGTCAAGAAGATCATCTTCCACCCGAAGCTCATGCCGGCGCAGGTGATCTGCGATCCGGAGCTGACCGTCGGGATGCCGCCCGCCATCACCGCGGGCACCGGCATGGACGCCTTTGCTCATTGCCTCGAAGCCTATTCGTCGCCTTTCTACCATCCGTTCTCGCAGGGGATCGCGCTGGAGGGCATGCGCATCGTCAAGGATAACCTGTTGCGCGCATACACGAATGGCGGCGATCTGGAAGCCCGCGCCGAGATGATGAGCGCCGGCGCCATGGGCGCGATCGCCTTCCAGAAGGGGCTCGGCGCGATTCATGCGCTGTCGCATCCGGTCGGCGCGATCCATCACACCCATCACGGCACCACCAACGCCGTGGTCATGCTGCCGGTCCTGTCGTTCAACCGCCCGGCCATCGAGGATCGCATCGCACGCGCTGCCGCCTATCTGGGCATTGCGGGCGGCTTCGACGGCTTCTGCGATTTCATCGCCGGGCTGAACGCCGCGCTCGGCATTCCGAAAAACCTCACCGAGCTCGGCGTGAAAGATCCGGACATCGACCGCATGACGGCGATGGCGCTTGAGGATCCGAGCGCAGGCGGCAACCCGGTCAAGCTGACGGCGGAGAACATCAAGGCGCTTTTCGAGGCGTGTCTGTAAGCCGTCCACGGCCGCGAACGAGGCATTTGCGGCCGTGATTTAAGCGCCTTACGAAAACACGTCGGCCGTGATGCTCGCATACCAGGCGAGCGCGTCCTGATAGTTTTGTGCCCGCAATCCGGCCGCGTCGTCGGGATGCGAAATGACGCCGTCGGTCTCGGCGATCTTCTCCGCGGTCGGCTCGTAGTTCCCGCCGACCATGACCGAATCGTCGGTCTCGATCAGGCTCCAGCAACTGCTGGCGAACCGTGCCTGAAGCGCAGGCGCGCCGGTCAATTCGCAGCGGATCGACATCGCCGCCACCTTGGCCTGGCTGTTGGCCGAGAAGGCGGATTTCGGCATGTCGCCTGGAATGCAGGCGTCGCCGATCACGTAGATGTTCGGATCAAGCCGCGACTTCATCGAAAAGGCATCGATCGGGCAAAACGAGCTGCCATCCGCAAGCCCCGCGCCGACCGCGATCGCGCCTGCGGTCTGCGCCGGGATCACGTTGACGAGCGCGGCATCATAGGTCTCGAAATCGGTGACGACGGTGTTGGTCGCCGGGTCGACCGATTTGACGCCGCCGTGAATGTCGGGCGACAGCCATTCGATCATTCTGGGGTAATATTTCTCCCAGCCGGGCTGAAACACCCCCTGTTTGGAGAACTTGTCCTTCGGGTCGACGATGATGATCTTGCAGTTCCCGCGGCCGGTGCTCTTGAACAGATGCGCCATCATCGAGACGCGCTCATAGGGGCCGGGCGGACAGCGCGATGGGTTCGGCGGCGGTATCATCACGACGAGACCGCCATCGGGAACGGCGTCGAGCATCGATTTCAGCAGCTTGGAGCTGACCGCCATGCGTCCAGGCATGGGGCATCTTCTCCGCGGCCGCCTCGGAATAGCCGGGCACGGACTGATAGTTCAGCGCGATGCCGGGCGAGACGACCAGCCGGTCGTAGGAGAGGACGCTGCCGTCCGCCAGTCTCACCTCGCGCCGGTCGCGATCGATGGCGGAGGCCAACTGGCGCTCCAGCTTCACGCCGTAATTCGCGGCGAGCTTGTCGTAGCGGTGCGTCAACGAGGCGAAATCGCGATAGCCGCCGAGATAAAGATTGGAGAAGAAGCAGGTCGTGTATTCCTTCGAGCGGCTCGACGAGCGTCACGTCGATGGCGTTGCCGGACTCCCTGGCGACATATTTTGCCACCGTCGCGCCGCCCGGACCGCCACCGATGACGACGAGCTTCGGCTTTGCCCGGCCGAGCACCGCCGGCACCCCGATAGCGCCGGCGCAAACCGCAGCAGCCGCGCCGCCGATGAAGCGACGTCTTCCGACCAGCATTCACCCCTCCGACGCGAATGATGGTCCCGCCGAAACCGTCAGCCGTCCCCGACGAGAAAAGCCCGCTCCCACCTGCCGATCAGGCGACCTTCAGATAGGCGAAACCCTTGGACTGCAACGCAGCCACCGTCGCCACCCCCGAAGGCACGAAATTGATGAAATCGCCCGCGTGGACTTTCTCGCGGTCGAGCTTGTTCTTGGTGAAGGTGATGTCGCAGAGAAAGACGCGCAGGCCGTTCTTCGACAGGCTTGAGACGCGCGTGAACACCTCATCGGGAATCTTTTCGCTGCTCCACGGCGTGTTCTCCAGCGTCGACAGGAAGAACTTCACCCCGGCGCTGTGCGCCACGATGACCAGCTGGATCTCGAAAGGGTCGGCATTGTAGACCGTGTAGTGGTTCGAGATGTTGTTGAGCATCTGATTGAAGCGCCCGACATCGCCGAAATCGCAGTGATAAAGGCACGCGACATTGGCTTCCTTCTTGATGTCGGTCGAGCGCCAGCTTCGGCGGAGCGGCCAAGGCCGAGGCGCCGCCCGCTGCCAGCGTCGCGCCGGCAAGGGCAACCCCGCGCATGACATCGCGGCGAGTGTGATCGGTCATCGTTTCCTTCCCTAGAGCGTTGTGCCGCGGCGTGTTCGCTCGCACCGCGTGCCTTTGGCTTTACGCCTTCCGGCTTCCTGCACCGGTTCAGTCGACATTCCCCGATTTCTCGGAGTCCGGCGTCACGTCGAGCACGCGGGCGCGCCCGGTGATCTTGACGTCCGTCTTGCAGTCTTTCATGCAAGGGTCTTTCTTCCAGAACGCCTTTTCCGCGACCGTGCGGTCGTCGTCATAGAATGCGTTCTCGTTAGGCAGATGGACAGTGGCGAAATTCTTGTCGCTGAGCTCGAAATCGTTCGGAACGATGTCGTTCATGTTCAAGATGAATGCGACCAGCGAATAGGTCTCGTCCGGCGTCAGCGACTGCGCGTCGCCGAACGGCATGGCCCGGTGGATATAGTCGTAGACCGTTGACGGTATACGGCCAGAACGAGCCGATGGTTTTGTCCGGCGCGACGGATTTCAGCGTTCCCAAACCGCCGGCGAGCGGCGGCCAGCGCCCGGCGCCTTCGCCGAATTCGCCGTGACACGCGGCGCAGCGTTCCAGGAACAGCTTCTCGCCTTCGGCGACCGTGCCCTTGCCGGGCGGAAGCCCCTGCCCGTCCGGGCGGACATCGATATTCCAGGCGTTGATTTCCGCAGGCAGCGCCTCGCGGCCAAGCCCGAAATGCGTCGGCTTCTCGCCGGCAAGCGCGGCGGCCGGAGACCCCGGTCATCAGCACCAGGAGCGCGACTTTAAGAGATTTCGACATTTTCCGTGCTCCCATCGCCGCGGACCAGCCAGGTCTGAATGCCGTTATTGTGGTAGATCGAGTTCTCGCCGCGCACCTGCCGCAGTTCTTCCTTGGTCGGCTGAACGTAGCCGGTGTCGTCCATGGCGCGGGACTGGATCATCATCTCCTCGCCCTGCCAGTCGAAATCGACATAGAAGCGCGTCGCCGCCTTCGGGAAGACCGGCCCGTCGATGCGCGCGGCCTGCCAGTTCTTGCCGCCGTCGACCGTCACGTCCACGCGCTTGATCGAGCCGCGCCCCGACCAGGCAAGACCGGTGATGATGTTCGGCCCCTTGAATTTCAGCGGCGCCTGCGGGCTCGGATTGGTGACGATCGATTTTGCGTCCATGATCCAGGTGAAGCGGCGCGCGCGGCCGTCGGACAGCAGGTCCGTATATTTCGAGGTTTCCTCGCGCGTGGCCCAGGGCTCGTCGCCCACCTCGATGCGGCGGATCCATTTGATCCACATATTGCCTTCCCAGCCCGGCACGACGAGGCGCACCGGATAGCCGTTCTCGGGCCGCAGCGACTCGCCGTTCATCTTGAAGGCAAGCATGCAGTCGTCGAGCGCCTTCTCCATCGGCAGCGAGCGATTGAGCCCGGCGGCATCGCCGCCCTCGGCCATGATCCACTTGGCGTTGGTCTTCAGCCCGGCTTCCTGGAGCACGTATTTCAGCGGCACGCCGGTATACATGACCGTGTGGATCATGCCGTGGGTGAACTGGCAGCCATTGAGCTGGGCGCCGCGCCACTCCATGCCGGAATTCGCCGCGCATTCGAGCAGGTACACCTTATTCTCGCGCGGAAAGCGCTTGAGGTCGTCCATGGTGAACACGAGCGGCTTGTCGACCAGCCCGTTGATCATCAGCCGGTATTGCGCCGGGTCCACCTCGGCAATGCCGCTATGATGACGCTCGAAGCACAGGCCGTTCGGCGTGATGATGCCGTCGAGTTCATGGATCGGGGTGAAGTTGACCGAGGATTCGCGGCTCGCCGTCAGCCATTCGACATCGCGCCGAACCACATGCGCCTCGAATTTCGACGGCGTGCCGTAGGGATGCGCCTGAACGCCGTCGCCGAGATAGCGCGACGAATCCGGGAGCTTCATGATCGCAGGATCGGGCTCGGCCGCTCTCGCCAAGCTCCAGGAGGCGGCGGTTGCCGCAGCGGCGACGCCCGTCCCTTTCAGGAACTTCCGGCGGTCGAGGAGGCTGCCGCGCTTTGTGCCACTCATCTTTCCTCACCACTCTCTATTCTTATGCGTATATGTGAATGCATTACGCGCGAAAGCCCGATGGCCACCCGCGCTATGCGCCGACGATCTTCACCGCCGTGTTGTCCCCGACCTTGACCGTCTTGGCCTTGGAGACGTGGTTTTCCACGACCTCCCAGATCGGCGGACCTTCCGTACCTTCATTGATGCTCGCCCAGCCGGCGACGACATATTTCCGCGCCGGGTCGATCGGCTTGCCGGTCTTCAACAGCGTCAGATCGGAGATGCGGCTGCCGATCGGGGCGTTGACGTCGATGGTGTAGCCGAGGCCGCCTGCGCGAACCATGTCGCCGCCCTGCTGGTAATAGGGGTCGGGATTGAAGATGTTGTCGGCGATGTCCTCGAAGACCTGCTTGAGGAATTCGCCGGTCATCTCGGTCCGGTAGCAGTTCGGATAGGTGATGGCCGTGGCGTTGGCGATCGCCTCGAAGGTGATCGGATCGCCGGGGACCAGGCTGCCGCCCCAGCGCACGCCGGGCGACAACGCGATTTCCGCATCGCGCTCGGACAGCATGGCGTCGCAGATCAGATCGTCGAAGGTGCCGTTGAAATTGCCGCGCCGATAAAGCAGGCTTTCGGTCGTGCCGATGACGCGGGAAAGATCGGCTTCGAACGGCGCGCGGGCCTTGTCGATCGCGGCGGCCATTTCGGCGTCCGCCTTGATCACGTCGGAGAATATGGGGATCAGCGTCAAGCGGAAATCGACGATCTTCTTGTTGAGCACGTCGAGATCGAGCCGCGACACGAACTTGCCGTGCGACCCGGTGGCGATCAGCATGACGCCGCTTTCCTCGACCACTTTCGGCACGGCGTCATGAGTGTGCGCGGTCAGGATGATGTCGATGCCCTTGACGCGCGAGGCAAGCTTGCGGTCGACATCGAAGCCGTTATGCGAGAGCAGCACGACGATATCGGCGCCGCCGGAGCGGGCGTCGTCCACCTGCTTCTGTACATCCTCCTCGCGGATGCCGAACTCCCATTGCGGCATCATCCAGCGCGGATTGGCGATCGGCGTGTAGGGGAAGGCCTGGCCGATCACGGCGATCTTGGCGCCGCCGCGCTCGAAGGTCTTCGATCCGTCGAAGACCGGCTCCTGCCATTCCAGATCGCGGACGTTCTGGCCGAGAAACGCGAAGGGCAGCGCATCGACCGCCTCGCGCACGCGGTCAGCGCCATAGGTGAACTCCCAATGGCCGACCATGGCGTCGGGCTTCAGCAGGGTCATGAGATCGATCATGTCCTGGCCTTTGGTCTGGAGCGAAGTCCAGCTCCCCTGCCAGGTGTCGCCGCCGTCGAGGAACAGGACATTGTCCTCGCCCCGCTCGGCGCGGATCGTCTTGACGACGGTGGCGATGCGGTCGAGCCCGCCCATGCGGCCATAGCCCTTGGCGAGTGCGGCGAAGTCCTCCGATGTCAGAGCATAGGCGTCCGCCGAGCCGGGCGCGATCCCGAATGCCTTGAGAAACGCATCGCCGGTCAGATGCGGCGGCTGTCCCTTCGCCTCGCCGACGCCGATATTGATCGACGGCTCGCGGAAATAGATCGGCTTGAGCTGTGCGTGAATATCGGTGAGATGAAGGATCGTCAGCTTGCCGACTGGAGCGCTTTTCAAGAGCATCTCCTGCGTCAGCTTCTGCTGGGCGAGGGCGCGGGAGAGGGGCAGGCCCTGTCCGGCAAGCAATGCGGAAGCGGCAGCGGCGGCTGCCAGAAATTCACGGCGGCTGAACATGAACGTTTCTTCCCAGACGTTGAGGCATAGCCGGCCCGGCAGCGCGCTGACGAAGCCCGGCGCCTCAATTTCGTTCGTCAATCCCGCGAAACGCGGATATCCGGAACCTTCGACGTTTGGCTACATGCCCGCATCGGGCGGGCATGGCCTCGTTATTCTGGTTCGGCAAGTTTTTCACGAGCCGCGCGGCTGGCGCCGTTTGCCTAGCCGACCTTCAGATCAGCGGTCGCTTCATAGGTCGAGCCGTCATCGTCCGCCCAGCTGAACTGGAACTTGCCGCTCTCGGTCGCCTTGAAGAAAAAGGACTGGTAAGGATTGGCGGAAATCGACGGATACCAATCGGCGCTGAAGACGTCCTTGCCGTTGAATTTGGCCGTGAACTTGTTGATGATCCGGCGCGCGATCGGCTTGCCGGATGAATCCTTCCGCTGACCGCTCTCCATCTCATGGGAGATCAGCGTCTTGATTTCGATGACTTCGCCGGACGTGGCCGTGGCCGGTACCCGGATGCGGGGCTTTGATTTCACCGCCATGATTTCCTCCTGGAAAGACCTTGTTCGATGCGCGTTGCGGGGATTGGGCCGGCTTTAGCCGCCGCACCCGCCGATCGTGACCTTCACTTCCGACTTCGCCATATGCAGGCTGCCGTCCGACATCTCCGCGACCGCGATGACGTTCTGCGTCTTCGCAAGGCGCATACGGGTCGATGCGGAGGCACGCCCGCTCATCGGGGTGAAGTGATAGGTGATCACATGCGGCAGCGGATTGCCGTCGGCAAAGACGTGCACCGACTTGACGTAGTCCGCATCCGTCATGGCGCTTTCCACATCGATGTTCAGCGGCACGACCAAACCGTTTTCGGCGATCTGCGGCACATCGAGCTTGATGCGGTCTTCGGCCATCGGCTTGTCGCCGAACAATTTCTTGAGTTCTTCCTCGACGCCCTTGACGTCGGCATGCGCCGTGTACGGCGCGATAACGAGCGCCAGCGCGGTAAGGCTGGCACCGGCTACGAATGTCCGGCGGGAGAGCCCGGTTTTGATCATGACCTATAGCCCTGTCGGTTAAAAACGTTTCCTGCGTGAGGCATTGTCACCGCTGCCTCGTTATACGCCTTGCATCGTCATATATATTTATGAGAATGTAAAGACATGTTCGCACGGTCTCTTCCGAATGAAACGTCGAAGAACGCAAATTTCGCGAGGACAGGGGTCAGCGGGCAATGTCCGGACGCAACGGTCCGCGCCAAGAAGCCGCCCATCGTGGGCGAGGGAGGAAACATGATTAGACGATTGCTTCGACTCGCCGTTGTCGGTGCTGCCGGACTCTGCTTTACGGCGGGGCTCGCGGTGGCGCAACAGGATGCAAGTGAAAAAGAAATCCAGCGTTATCGGGAAATGATCAGCGATCCGATGTCGAACCCCGGATATCTGAACGTCGATCGCGGCGAGCAGCTCTGGGCGGAGGCGCGCGGCACGAAAAACGTGTCGCTGGAGACCTGCGATCTCGGCGAGGGTCCGGGCACGCTGGAAGGCGCCTATGCCAAATTGCCGCGGTACTTCGCGGACGCCGACAAGGTCATGGATCTGGAGCAGCGTCTCCTATGGTGCATGCAGAAGATCCAGGGCCTGGATACCAAGGACATCATCAAGCGCAAATTCGGCAAGGGCGGCACGACCTCGGACATGGAGGACCTCGTCGCTTTCATCGCCAACAAGTCGAACGGCATGAAAATCCAGCCGCAGCTCTCCCATCCGAAGGAGAAAGAGATGCTGGCGGTCGGCACGGCGATGTTCAACCGCCGTTCGGGCATTTCCGATTTTTCCTGCGCCACCTGCCACGGCGCCGACAAATTGCGCATCCGCCTGCAGGAGCTGCCGAACTTCTCCGAGCCGACGGAAGCCGCCCGCGTGACGGTCGCCACCTGGCCGACCTACCGCGTGTCCCAGAGCCAGCTTCGCACGATGCAGCACCGGCTTAATGATTGCTATCGCCAGATGCGCCTGCCGGCACCGGATTATGCCTCGGACGGTTTGACCGCGCTGACGGTCTACATGGCGAAAATGGGCGAAGGCGGCGTCATCGAAGTGCCGTCGATCAAGCGATAAGGGAGGCTAGGATGAAGAGAATTCTCGTTGCACAACTTGGCCTGCTCGCCCTCGTCGGCGTGACGCCGGCCATGGCCCAGGACATCCCCGAGGCGGACCCGGCTCTGGTGGAGAAATATGTCGCCGCCACCTGGACGAAGGCGCCGAAGGACTGGCTCCCGCGCGTCCAGCAGGACGAAACCCAGAAGATCTGCTCGCAATACCGCAATCAGCCGCCCGCGGATGTCGCCAATAAGATCCTCGAGCGTGAGAAAGCCACGGTCGTCTACCCGAAGGACGGCAACGTCATGGGCGACTGGAAAAAAGGTGAGGCGATCGCGCAGAGCGGCTTCGGCGGGCGCTTCAACGACAAGCCGGACACGGTCAATGGCGGCAATTGCTATGCCTGCCACCAGATGCGTCCGGACGAGTTGAGCTACGGCACGCTCGGCCCGAGCCTCCTCGGCTACGGCAAGGCGCGCGATTTCGATCCGAAAGAGGCGAAGGCCACCTATGCGAAGGTGTACAACGCTCAGGCGGTGCTGCCCTGCTCGCAGATGCCGCGCTTCGGCTACCACAAATTCCTGAGCGAAGAGCAGATCAAGGACGTCGTCGCGCTGCTGTTCGCAAAGGACTCGCCAGTCAACAAATAGACGGCCGGGGGGAGGGGTGCGGCGTCCATGATGCTGCGCCCCTTTTGGCGGTCGGTCAGATCTGCGGCGGATTTTCCTTCAGATAGGCCTCGAACGGCATCGTCTCGTAGGCGCGTTCGCGGACGAAACGCAGCATGCCGAAAAACTCCGGCGGCTTCAGATAGTTGGTACGCACGGTCTCCTCGATCTGGCCGGACGGACCTTCGGCGAAGAATTGCAACGTCGGCGTTCCGGCGATCTGGTAGCGAGCGGCGAGGTCCTTCTCGGCGAGTTCCTTGCCGTCGAAATCGGTCACGGGGCGCGAGCCGACCAGATTGAGCTGCAGGACGTCGAAATTTTCCTGCGCATAGGCCGCGATCTTCGGATTGGCGAGATTGACTGTGTGCAGCAGCTTGCAATAGGGGCAGCCGCGCAGCTCCCATATCAGGATGAAGCCCTTGCCTTTCTCCTTGGCCCCGCGGAAATCGTCCGCCAGGTCGAGGAAACTTTGCAGGAACCAGGGCTGTTCATAAAGGCCGTCCTCGGAAAGCTGGGGACCGGCCGCATGGGCGAGATGCGGAGTAAAGAGCGCCGCCGCCCCGCAGCCTGCGAGGAAACCGCGCCGCGACAGAATTGCTCTTTCCATGGTACATCCGCTTGTTAAGGGCCAAATCATTGGCTTGAGTTCAAACATTCGTATATGTTTATACTATGGGACACCTCTCACACGCCATCACAAAGCTGTTGACGCCGGCCCTGGCAGGGCTGGCCTGCCTGTTTGCCGCAGCCTGGGCGACGGGCGCGCAATCCGCCGAATTGCTGGTCGTCGGCCGGCCGAGCTGCCCGTATTGCCGCGTCTGGGAGATCCAGGTCGGCTCGATCTACGACAAGACCGACGAATCCAGGGTCGCGCCGCTGCATAGGGTCGATATCAGCGACGTGCCGGACCTTCGTTACGAGTTTCGCGAGCCTGTGCTTTACACGCCGACATTCATCGTTCTGGAAAGAAATATGGAGGTGGCGCGGATTGTCGGCTATTCCGACGATGCTGCGTTCTGGGGATTGCTCGACGAGATATTGAACAAGTTGAGACCGCACGCGTTGAACGAAGCGCCGGCCCTGACTAAAGCGAAACGGAAACTCTGATGGAAGACGAACGCTCGCAAATCCTGCCCGACTCGGTTCTCGACGAGCTGCGTTCGGTGGACGAGGACGCACCGGAGATCGAACGGATGGTGCGGCGCGCGCGCGATGCCAGCGAGTTTCTCAAGGCGCTGGCTCACGAAACGCGGCTCCTGCTGCTCTGCTATCTCGCCGAACGCGAGCGCTCGGTGACCGAGCTGGAGAGCATCCTTTCGCTCCGCCAGCCGACCGTCTCGCAGCAGCTCGCCAGGCTGCGCCTCGACGGCCTCGTCACCACCCGGCGCGACGGCAAGACGATTTATTACAGCATCGCCGATGAAAGACTTCACAGGGTGATTGCCGTCATCTACGATATTTTTTGCCGCGAGAACGGCATTGGCAGAATAAGAAACTAAAAAGAACGCCGCTAAAGGCATCGCTTTTTTTGGGAAGCGTCTGAATGGAGCCGCTGCCGGCCTGGGCCGTCGCCTTATGCGGCGGCGTGATCGGATGCATCGTCGGGTATACCGCCCGGCGCGGGCGCCTCTGCACGTTCGGCGCGCTGGAAGACGCGTTCATGGCGGGAAATTTCCGTCGTCTGAAAGTGCTGGCCATCGCGCTCGCCATCGCCATTCTTCTCACCCAGCTCATGATCCTCAGCGGCCTGCTTGCGCCTGAGGTGATCCGCTATCTGCCCCTGCGCCTGCCCTGGATCAGCATCATTGGCGGCGGCTTTCTGTTCGGCTTCGGCATGGCCCTCGTCGGCACCTGCGCCTTCGGATCGCTGGTGCGCCTCGGCAGCGGCGATATGCGCTCGCTGGTGACGATCGTCATCTACGCCATCGTCGCCCTCGCCGTTCTCAGGGGCGGGCTCGCCTCGTTCCGCCTCGGCTATATCGAAAGCCAGAGCGTCGCCCTTCCCGGCGGGCTGCAGGCGGACCTTGCGGCGCTGGTGAGCTGGCTTACGGGGATCGACCTCCGGATCGGCGTCATGCTCGCCGCCGCCGGGTTGCTGCTCGTCTGGGCGCTATCCCGCGGCGAAGTCTTCGAGACCCCGCGCCTGTTGACCTCCGGCCTTGCGCTCGGCCTGGGGGCCGCAGGGGCGTGGCTGGTGACCGGCGTGCTGATCGACGAGATGGCGCTGGTCGTGCAGCCGGAAGGGCTGACCTTCGTCGCCCCCGTCGCCGACACCCTGCAAGCGGTCGCCGCACCCGGCCAGACGCTGTGGACCTTCGGCATCTGCGCGGTCCTCGGCGTGATCTTCGGATCGTTTCTCGCTTCGATCTTCTACCGCGAGTTCCGCTGGGAAGCCTATGACGACCAGCACGAAATGCGCCGCCATCTCGGCGGCGGCGCGCTGATGGGCATCGGCGGCGTGCTCGCCGGCGGATGCACGATCGGGCAAGGCATTACCGCGGGATCGGTGCTGGCGCTGAGCTGGCCGCTCGCCGTCGCCTCCATGGCGCTCGGCGCACGGCTGGGGCTCCATTACCTGCTCGCAGGCGCCCGTTTCCGCGACCTGCTTCCCGCGCTCCAGCAGCGGCTGCGCCCCCGCCGCATCCGCGCAGACAGAGCCTGAACCAACCCATTTTCCGACTTGTCCCCCGGATCGTTCCACTTCGAAGCAATGGTGGTAGGGCGCAATTCCCACAGCTTGCGGTAAACCCCGAATCGTTGATCTAGATCAACGGCTGCCTGGGGGCTGCTGATCTAATGCGCGGCGGAACGACTTAAATCCGTCCACTGATTCGACTTAGGGGGACTAATGAACAACACGAAGAAGACATTCCTGGCGGCGCTGGGTCTCACCGCGGCAATGTTGACCAGCGCGATGGCTGCCGACATCAATGGCGGCAGCATGAAAGACCCGCTGCCGGAGCCGGAATATACGATGGATTACGGTGCCGGCTGGATGATCCGCGCGCGGATTCTCGGAGTGATGCCGAGCGAGGATTCCTCCGATTGGAAGCTTGATGGCCTGGCTTATTCGAGCGCCGATCTGAGCATCGACAATTCCGTCGTGCCTGAGCTCGACATCAGCTACTTCTTCAACAAGAACATAGCCGTCGAGCTGGTCCTCGGCGTTACGCCCCACGACATCAAGGGCAAAGCCGACCTCGATGGCGTCGACATCGGCAACGCATGGCTGCTGCCGCCGACGCTGCTGCTGCAATATCACTTCGATGCCGGGCGCGGCATCAAGCCCTATGTCGGCGCCGGCGTGAACTATACGGTCTTCTTCAACGAAGATGCAGGCACCCCCGGCGTCGTCAATTCGCTCGACCTCGACAACAGCTTTGGCTGGGCGTTGCAGGCCGGTGTGGATATCCACCTGGAAGGCAACTGGTTCCTCAACGTCGATGTGAAGAAGCTTTGGCTGAATACCGACGCGACGGTCCAGACCACTCTCGGCAGGTTCGACACGAATGTCGATATCGATCCGTGGATGATCGGCGTCGGCATCGGCTACCGCTTCGGCGGTGTCGTCGAGCCGCTGAAATAGCTCAGCTGCCCTCCGGGCGCGCCCCGCTGCCAATGATCGCATTCTTCTGACCTCCAACGCCGCCGAACATCCTCGGCGGTGTTTTTGGCTTCGTCCCGATGAAGCGGATGCCGGCCGCCGCGCCGGCATAGACGGCGATCGGCGTATGGGCCGGCGCTGAAAGGCAGGTAAATCAATGTCAGCTTCAGATGGGCCGAATGGGCGGCCGGACGCGGACGAGCACGCCTCGCCCTATCATGCCGGGGAGCAGGCCATCCAGAGCCAGGCCGGGGTCCGCGAGCGGGCCGAGCGCATGGGACGCATGATGATCCGCGATTTCATGCCGGATCAGCACCGCGTCTTTTTCGCCGAGCTTCCGTTCATCATCGTCGGCAGCCTGGATCCAAGAGGCAGGCCCTGGGCGTCGATCCTAGTGGATCGAACATGACATTTAAGTCCCTCTTGCCGTGCGATGAGGCCGAGGTAAGTGATTAGAATGTCATGTTAATTCGATCCATGAACATAAAACGGCGTGGTTCGAAGCGTTAAATTCGAACCACTAGCGGGCAAGCCGGGCTTTCTCTCCTCGCCCGATCCCCGCCTGCTTCGCATCGGCGGCTTGCCCCTTCCAGGCGATCCGCTGGCGGACAATCTCCGTCCTGGCGCGCCGCTCGGCCTGCTCGGCATTCAGCCGGCAACCAGGCGCCGCAACCGGATGAACGGCCGGATCGCCGAGTTGGATGCAGCAGGCATTGCCGTCGCCGTCGATCAGAGCTTCGGCAATTGCGCGAAATATATCCAGGCGCGCGCGCCTCGCTTTATAGCGACCGGCGGGACGGCCACGCCAAAACGGACCGAGGAAACCGCCCTGCTCTCCGCCCCCGCCCAAGCACTGATCGAGCGCGCGGACACATTTTTCATCGGCACGGCCTCGGCGAAACTGGACAGCGACGATCGAGCCGAGGGCGTCGACGTCAACCATCGCGGCGGCAGGCCCGGCTTCGTCCGCGTCGAGGCGGAAGACGGGCGAACGGTGCTGACCGCGCCTGACTTCCCCGGCAACAACGCCTTCGCCACCTTTGGCAACATCGCCGTCAACCCGCGCGCAGGCATGTTGTTCGTCGATTTCGATACCGGCGCCATCCTGATGCTGACTGGCGAGGCCGCCATCAGGTGGAGAGCACCGGATGGGGCCGATTTTCCCGAGGCGGAGCGTTTTCTGCGGTTCTTCGTCAGCGAAGGTGCGCATGTTCATGAAAGCGGACAGCGTGGAAGCGTCATGACGGGCAGGGCATTTGCGGCTTTCCTGCGAGCCGTCCCGAGGGACGGCTCGCAGGACCGACGTCTGACCGTTGCTGCATTCTAGGGTTGTCCTCAGCGTTAAGAAAGCTGCTTATTTTCTGGCGTCAAACTCTTGGTCTCCGCCGGTGTCCACGCCCGGATCGGTGTCCGGCTCGCGCAGAGATTTGCCCTTCAGGGGCAGACGAATGGCGTTGTGGACGATGCGGTCGAGGATGGCGTCGGCGTAGGTGGGATCGCCGATGGTGGCGTGCCAGCGGTCAACCGGGATCTGGCTGGCGAGGATGATGGAGCCGCGATCGTGCCGGTCGTCGATGATCTCCATGAGGTCGCGGCGCTGGGCGGCGGTGAGGTCGATCATCGCCCAGTCGTCCAGGATCAAAACGTTGACCTTGGCCACCTGGCGCATCAGCCGGCCGACGCCGCTGCCGAGCCGCGCGACAGCAAGATCGTCGAGCAGGCGCGACAGGCGCATATACAGCACGCTGTGGCCCTCGCGGGCGGCCTGATTGCCCAGCGCGCAGGCAAGCCAGCTCTTGCCCGTACCGGTTTTCCCGGTGACGATCAGATGACGGTGCTCGCCGATCCAGCGGCAGGTGAACAGGTCGCGGATCATGCTTTTATCGAGGCCGCGCGTCGGCTTCATGTTGAGGTTCTCAAAGCACGCGGCCTGACGCAGCCGGGCGTGTCTCAGCCGGCTCAGCAAGAAGTGAGCGCTTGTCGCTCACGATAAACGTTCGCTCCGGCGTTGGCGCGATCGGTCGCCTCGCGGTCGATCAGCAGCGCCAGTTGGTCGGTGAAGTCCAGCTGGCCGCGATCGGCGAGGTTCTGTAGCTCCTCCAGCGCGCGCGCCATGCCGAACAGGCGCAAGTGCTTGAGCTTTTCCAGGTTCTGGTAGTGCATCGGCTATCTCCTTCAGGTTGGCTTGGGGATTAGTGGTAGTAGGCGGGGCCGCGCAGATTTTCGTGCAGGCCGGCGCCGGAGGCGGTGGCGTCGCAGGGCAAGCCCGTCCGACCACTGGCCAGCAACGCGCGGACAAAGGCGTAGGAATGCACGTTGGCGATCAGGGCGGCGGTGGCCGCGCTCTGCAGTGCGTCGGCGCCGTGCTTCTCGCCGAGCGCGATCAGCCCGGCCACGTGGCGTGCGGCTTGGTCGGGATGATCGGCGCGCAGGAAGATCCTGTCCGACAGCGCCGTCACGGCTCCGCCGATGACGGCAATCGCCTCCTGCACGGCCTCAGGCGAGAGCCGCGCCGCCGCTCGATGCTGGGGCGGGCGATGTTCGTCGAGGGTGACGGCCGGACGCAGCACGCCCGGCTCCGGCCTGCTCCGCGCATGCGAGGCGACGCGTTCGCCCTGATGGAAAATGCCGACCAGGCGGGCGGTGTAGTGCACATCGACCGGCTTGCCGATCAACCCGAACGGTGCCGAATAGGCCACCCCATCGATGCAGATGTGATAGTCGGAGCCGAGTTTGAAGCGCTGCCAGCGGCCGATTGCAAAGGCCTCGCGGGGCAGCGCCTTCAATTTGGGCTTCTCATGCGCCGCGAACACACTGGCGCGGGTCTGCGTACCGTCCGCGCTCAGCGGCCGGTTGTTCAGCTCAAAGAGCTTTTCCGCAATCGCCGCATTCAGGTCATCCAGGCTGAAGAATTGCCGGTTGCGCAGCGGCGCCAGCACCCAGCGCTCGACCTGCTGTACGCCGTTTTCCACCAGGGGCTTGTCCCGTGGATGACGCACGCGGGCTGGGACAATGCCGATCCCATAATGCCGCGCCAGCGCCAGATAGGATGGGTTCAGCACCGGGTCGTAAAAGCTGGCGTGGGTGACGCCCGTCTTCAGATTGTCGGGCACCAGCTTTGGAACCGAACCGCCCCAGGCCGCAAACATCCGCACATGGCTGGCGAGCCAATCCTCGCTGCCTTGCGTCCACGTCGCTTCCGCATACAGGTGAGTGGAAAACGGCAGCGTGCCGACGAATATGCTCACTTGGCGCTCGCCACCGGCTGTCATCACCGTCATGGCCATGCCGGCGTAGTCGACCTCGCAAAGCTGGGCCGGCAGCATCGTCCGCCGCATGCGCGGCTCTGGCGCGAGGCTTTGATGGCTGCGGTAATGCCGGCGGAACTGGCTGTAGCTGTAACCATCCGGGTGCCGGTCCCGGTATTCCTGCCAAACCAGCAGCAGCGTCACCGCCGGCTTGGCCAGCTCCGCCGCAACCTCCGCCCAATCCGGTTGAGGCCGCGTGACCGCCGGCTCCGGACGCCGGAACAACAGCGCCTCAATCTCCGCCTCGCCCTTGTCGGCGACGTCCTCGTAGCGCACGCCGGCCGCATCCGCCCGCGCCAGATAATCCCGCACCGAAGTCCGGCCCAGCCGAACGGACTCCGCGATCTGCCGCAGCGAATAGCCCAGTTCATGGGCCAGCCGCAAAACCTCTTTAACCCGTCGCATATCCGACCGTTTCCGCGGCATCCGCAATCCCCCAAAAACCGAGGAAAAGCGTTAACCGCTTAAGAAAAGGTCAGACGCCGGAAGCAACCTCCGCGTGCGCCGCCTGCCGCGCCTCCAAGCTGTCCACCTTCATGAAAACGGGTGTCCGCTTTCAATGAAAATGGCTGTCCGGATTCGATGAAAACGACCGGTCGCTTTCAATGATTTTGCGCAGCGAAGGTGTATCGATCGAAGATGCCTTACCGCTGCGATGGTCGCAGCCAGAGCCGGCGGCGCAGATCCCGGCGACCGGACACTGGCGGCGTTGACGCGGATGATCGTCACACCCGCGCGTCTCAGACGGTCGCCACCGGCGTGACCGGCGAGCCGACCGCACCGGGCAGCCGCAAAGGCGGCGCCGTCAGCAGGAAGCGATTGCGGCCGGCAGTACGCAGATAGTCGGCCAGCTCACTGAGCCACCACAATTCGCCAAGATGAATGCCGAGCTTGAACAGGCACAGCTCATGCAGCGGCAGGAGCGGACGCCGCCCTTCTCCCTTGGTGTTGGGAAAGCGCTCGACGGCGTAGTTGTCGGCGATCAGCAACGCGACGCCGCTGTCGCGCACCCATTCCTGCAGGCGCGGATCCCGGCCCTCAAGCGCGGCGCAGCTATTGCGCAGGACATCCGCGCTCGGCTGCCGGTTCATCTCCAGGATCTTGCGGGCAAAGCCGGTGTGGAAGCACACCATGTCGCCGGCCTCGACCGTAACGCTCTGTACACGCATCGCTTCGTCGAGCGCGTCGAAATCGATATCGACCTTCGCATCGCCATGGATGGCGTGAAAGTCGATCAGCACCGCGCGGCCCTGCACGCAGCGCTCGGCCATCTTCTCGATGCCGAGGCGCTTGGCCTCGGCCCCCTCATAGGCGCCGCATTCGCCATGCCCGCCCTCGAGCACGATGTCCTCGCCGCCGCGCCAGCCATTATAGAACACCGTCTCGGCCACGCCGTCGCCATCGGCATCGAATTGCGACCCGACATGGGATAGAGCGTCCCATTGCGTCGAGTACTGCATATGGATCAGCACGCGGTCGTCGCAGACGACATCGGTGAGGTCGGGATTACCGGCCGACAGCGGCAGCAGATAGCGGGGCACGCCGTCGGGCGCCGCGGTCGCGAGGCGCTGCGGCGGGTGGCGCGCGGCGTTGAGCAGGTTCCCGCCCGGATAATCGAGTGGCAGCGACAGGCAGAAGCTGCGTCCGTCACGCACCTCGGCGATGCCCTGGCGCACCTTTTCCGGCGTGATCAGATTGATCCGCCCAGCCTCGTCATCGGGGCCGAAATCGCCCCAGTTCGACCCATCGGGCCTGTTTTTCCAACGCATTCCCCACCTCAACCAGCAGCATGAACAGGAAGCCCAAGCAGCGCGCGGCGCTTCAGCCAAAGGGTCGGCCGGTAGCGATCCTCGCCCGTGATCGCCTGAAGCCGCTCCATGATCCGCAACGTATTGCCCGTGCCCAGATCCTCGGCGAGTTCGAGCGGTCCGAGCGGATAGCCAAGGCCCAGCTTCATCGCCGTGTCGATGTCCTCCGGCGTCCCGAGGCCGATCTCGGCCATGTAGCAGCCGAGATTGGCGACCATGGCCGACAGGCGCTGCGAGATGAATCCCGGGCTGTCCTTGATCGCGGTGACGCGGCGGCCGGCGGCGGCAAGTGCGGCGGCGACAGCGTTCCGCGCACCGGGATCGGCGGCCGGCGCGGTCATGATGGTGACGCGATGGGATGTGTCGCAGGAGAGATCGAGGCAGACGAGGCGCAGATAATCCGTACCCGTCGCAAGCGCGGTATGGGCCGCGTCGTCACCGATGGGCGCGGCAAGGATCGGCTTGCGGCCGTCATCCGGGCCGACGGCGATGCCGACCTCATCGCAGAACTGCCTCAGCAGCGGACTGTCCTTGGCCAGCACGACGCTCCTTGGCGGCGCGGCGAACGTCTCGAAGTCGGGCGACGGCGGGTCGATCTTCTCGGCGCCCCGATAGTGGAACCAGCCGGCGCCCGTCTTGCGCCCGAGAAGGCCGGCGTCGAACATAGCCTTGTGGTTCGGCGCGGTCCTGATCCGCGCGTCCTGCATATAGCCTTCATAGATGATCTGGCTGACGGGATAGTTCACGTCGATGCCGGTGAGATCCATCAGCTCGAACGGGCCCATGCGGAAATGCCGGCAATCGCGCATCACGGCGTCGATCTGGGCCGGCGTGGCGACGCCCTCATGGGCGATGCGCAGCCCCTCGGTGGTGAAAGCGCGGCCGCCTAAATTGACGAGAAAGCCGGGGCTGTCCTTGACGCGGACCGGCGTGCGCCCGAAGCGGCGTCCAAGCGTGTCGAGATTGGCGACCGTCTCCCCGGAGGTCTCCGCCGCCTCGATGACCTCGACCAGCTTCATCAGCGGCACGGGATTGAAGAAGTGCATCCCGGCGATGCGGTTGCGGGTTTCGCAGGCGCGGGCAATCGAGGCGATCGGGATGGAGGAGGTGTTGGAGGCGATGATGCAGTCCGGCGAAACGACCGCCTCGACCTGCCTGAACAGCGAGCGCTTGACGTCGAGGTCCTCGAAGACCGCTTCGATGACGACGTCGCATGGTGCAAGGGCGGACGCATCGCTGGCGAGTTCGAGACATCGCATGGACTTAGCGAGGGCGTTTTCCGGCAAGTGTCCGCGCTCGACCTGGCGGGTAATGCGGCCTTCGATGGCTTTCCGCGCGGCCTCACACGCGCCCGGCTTGGCGTCCATCAAGATAGTGCGCGCTCCACTCTGCACGGAGACCTGCGCAATTCCCTGTCCCATGGCGCCAGCACCGATAACGCCAACGACATAGTCCGGTGCATCCGCTGCTTTCATCGGCTTCCATCCCTTGACCGTTGGCCTTTGCGCCAAACCTTACATCTAACATTTGAGATCCAATAATTTTCTACCCAGCGGAACAGAAACGGGGGCGATACTCGATTTGTTTGGTCGCTTAGTTGTCAGCTCGTATGGAACTGTGTCAGAGCGAGAAACAGCAGCGCCAACGTCGCCAGCGCCATAAGATTGTAGCCGAAATTCCACTGCCAGGTGAGCTGATAGGGCGAGCGCCCCGTCATCCGGGCCAGCATGATCGCGCCGGATGCGTTAGGGGAGGCGGTCATGCTCAGCGCCCAGCCGCAGGATAGGGCCAACGCGGTCAGCGTCGGGTCGGCGGGCGGCACAGGGAAGGCATGGATCACGGCGGCGAGGAAGACGACGGCCATGATCGGGCTGATCGCGATCTGCCCGGCCGCAGTGACGATCACCGGCAGCGTGATCAGGAACAGGACCGGCGGCAGCCCCCAGCCGCCTATGCGCTCGGCAATCGGGGCGACCGGCAGCAAGGCCGCCGCGGCGACACCGAGATATCCCGACGCACCGAGCGTGGCGATCTCGCGGGCGCCGTTCGGCAGTGCCTCGAGAAAGACGTTCCGCATATTCGCCTTGAGATGGTCCGCGCCGCCCTGCGCCAAGAGCCAGCAAACGAGGATCACCGGCGCGGTCAGCATCAGGGCGTGCGGCGTCGGGACGGCGAACAGCCAGTGAAAAAAGAACACGGTCGCCACGATGCAGGCGGCGACGCCGCCCAGCGTGATGAACGCTTTCCTCGGAAAGGGCGGCGGCACCGTCGCCTTCCAGCCGCCCGCGCGCAGCCGTTTCGCCAGCCCGCGCCAGCGCAGATGGTCCTCCGACCAGCCGACGCCGAGCATCAGCGCGGAGGTCAAGAGGCCGTAAAGCAGCAGCCGGTGCGGCTCGACATTGGTGACGACGGTCGCCAGCAGCGCCTGCGTCACCGCCGTCGGCGACCAGACGATGATCCAGGAGAACCCGCGGATCAGTGCCGAGATCTGGCGCCGCTCCCGGATCAGGGCGATGTCGGGCGGCGCGTTGGATGCGGCGACGCCGCGCTGGATCAGCGGCGCAAGCAGACTGATGGCGCCGAAATTGACCAGCGCGCCAAGGCCGTGGCCGCCGAGATGGGTGGTCAGATAGCGGGTTTTCGGCGGCTGCATGGTCAGGTAGACGCCGCAGGTCAGCACCGCCGGCGAGCGCGCCGCCGCCTCGCGCAACAGGCTCATCATCGAAATGAAGCCAGCCAGGAATACCGCCTGATTAAGCGCCTTCCCGAGGTCGCTCCAATCGCCCCGCCAGGCAAGGGCTACGGCGGCCCCGATGCAGAGCGTCAGCAGGATGCGCTCGCGGGCGCCGAATTTGTCCGCCGCCGCGATCAGATAGAACAGCGTCGCGGTCCAGGCGGCATAGCCCGCGATCGCCGCCCCCGTCAGAAAGAAGAGGATCTCGCAGCCGAGCATGGCCTGGATCAGCCAGGCTGCAGCCATGTGCCGCCTGGCGTGGGAGACGCCGCCCGGAGGGGCCGGCGAATGCGGGACGGTCCAGCCGATCTGCATCAGAGGCCAGCCATGGTTGGCTGGCGACAGGCCCTCGGGAAGAAGCACCCCGGCAGGGGCGCGAATGGTCGTGCGCTCATCAATGCCTCAGACGGCCGTCAATCCACCATCGATCGAAACCGCTTGACCTGTCATGAAGCTGTTCTCCGGCGAAACAATCCAAAGCATTGCCTGCACGATCTCCTCCGGCGTCGCCACGCGGCGCATGGGCACCCGGCTGGCGATCCGCGAGTAGGACTGATCGCGGGTGATGTGGCGCTCGGCGGACATCTGATCGGCCATGCGCTCCATCATCGGCGTGGAGGCAAAGGATGGGCAGATCGCGTTGACCCGGATGTTGAGCCGCGCGGATTCGTCGGCAGCGGCGCGGGTGAGGCCGATCACGGCGTGTTTCGACGCGGCATAGGCGGCGAGATGTCCGGCGCCGACGACACCGGCGGCCGAGGCCGTGTTCAGGATCGAGCCGCCGCCTGCCTTGGCGATGGCGGGGATCTGATATTTCATGCCGAGGAACACGCCCTTGGCGTTCACATCCATGACCCGGTCGTAGTCCTCGGCGGAGATTTCGGGAATGGTCGCCATGCCGTTGCCGATCCCGGCATTGTTGAGGGCGATATCGAGCCGCCCATAGGTGTCGACGGCAAGCTGCACCAGCGCCTTGGCGTGTGCCTCGTCGCTGACATCGCCGACCAGCGTTACCGCCGCGCCGCCGCGCGCGCGTATGCGTTCCGCCGTCTCGGCCAGCCCCGGTTCGGAGACGTCCTGAAGCGTCAGCTTCGCCCCTTCGGCGGCAAACTTCTCAGCCGCGAGCCGGCCGAACCCGCTGGCCGCGCCGGTGATGAGCACGCTCATATCCTTGAAGCGCATCGCGTCTCCCCTTCTGCCTGCCGGTTGGTCCGGCGATCGTTACAGCGCGATCGGTTTAAGTCGAACCGCCGCGATCGCAATCCCCGTATCGGCGGGGATCCAGCAAGCCCCGTGACGATGGAGGATACTGGATCCCCGCCGATGCGGGGATTGCGTCTGAGTGTGGTGCAAGCGACATCTTAGCCCATCCCCATCTAGGCCTGACTGTAATATTGCCGCGAGATCCATTCCGCCGCGAGCGCCGGGCGGTCGCTGCCCTCGATCTCGACGTCGACCTTGTATTTCATGGTGATTTCGCCGGGCCTGTGCTCCTCCACCGACAGCACGGTGAACCGGCCGCGGACGCGCGACCCGGCCCGCACCGGCGTCAGGAACCGGATCTTGTCGAACCCGTAATTGACGCCCATGGTCACGTTTTCGAGCCGCGGCACCGCGTCGATGGCCATGGCGGACAGGAGCGAAAGCGTCAGGAAGCCATGCGCGATCGTCCCGCCGAAAGGGGTTTCGGCCGCGGCACGGTCCGGATCGATATGGATGAACTGCCAGTCCTCGCTGACTTCGGCGAAGGCGTCGATCCGCGATTGGCTGATTTCGATCCAACGGGACAGGCCGATTTCCTGGCCGACCATCGCCTTGAGATCGGCCGGGGCGATCGTGCGACGCGCAGTCATACTGCCACCCCCTGGTACTGAGACGGCATTATGGAACATTTCATGCGCTGCCCTCCTCTCATCGTCTCATCATGCGACAGACAGGCGGGAACGGCAATGATTTGCGGGCGTAGCCTTGGCCGCGGACTTACGCCTCGCCGCCCTCCCAGGGGAGGCGCAGCGGCGGCAGGAAAGTCTTGCCCTCCTTCCGCAGAAAGTCCCACAGCGCGGCGGCGGCGGGCAGCAGGCGCTTTTCCGCATGGCGCACGACCTGCCATTGCCGCAGCGCCGGCAGGCCCTCGACATCGAGCACGACGAGCCGGCCCATTTCGATCTCCGTCGCAGTGGTATGGGCGGAGATGAAGGCGATGCCGAGCCCGGCCATCACCGCCTGCTTGATCGTCTCATTGGAGGAGATTTCCATGCCGATCCGAGGCGTTAGCCCCGCTCCGGCAAACAGGCGCTCGGTGAGGCCGCGCGTGCCGGAGCCCTCCTCGCGCATCAGAAACGTCTCCTTCGCCAGCTCGGCGAGGGTCACGCTCCGGCGGCCCGCCAGCGGATGGTCGGGACGCGCGACGACGACATGAGGATGATCGCCGAAGACCGCGCTTTCCACGTTGAGCCCCTCCGGCGGCCGTCCCATGACGGCGATGTCGAACTCCAACGCGGCGAGGCCCCGAACCGTATCCTCGCGATTGCCGACGAACAGCTTAAGCTCCAAGCCGGGATGCTGGCGCTTGAAGGCACCCAGCGCCGCAGGGGCGAAATATTTCGCCGTGCTGACGACGCCGATGGAGACCGATCCACCGGTCAGGCCGCGCAGGGCGCTCAGCCCGTCCGCGCAGGCGGCCAGCTCGATGTCAACGCGCTGAGCGCTGTCGAGAAGCAATTTTCCGGCCTGGGTCAGCTTCATTCCGTCGCGGGTGCGCTCGAAAACCGGAAGGCCGACGATTTCCTCGAGCTGCTTGAGCTGCAACGTCACCGCAGGCGGGGTCACGCTCAAAAGCTCAGCGGCGCCAAGGACTTTGCCGGTTCTGGCGATGGCCGCAACGATCCGGAGCTGTTTCAGAGTGACGTCACGCATGGCACCATACTAAGAAATTCTTTGCCTGATGCACAGAACAATTAATTTTACTAAATTCGCTTTTCTCAGCACCCTAACGTCAAAAGCACGCCGCCGGACGCCAACTGCCAACCGGGGAATGATACATCCACCCGGCCGTTGGGAGGCGGCCTTTCGATGTACAACCATGTCTCACTCGATTTCTATTTGCGCGGCTGGAGCGGATCCGATCCGCTGCGGCGTGCGACGGCGGATGCCCTGATCGCGATCGGCGAGGCCGCTGCTGAAATCGCAATGCGTATCGCGAAGGGGCCGCTGCTGGGTGAACTCGGAGCCGCGGTCGGGGCGAATGAAGGCGGAGACGAGCAGAAAGAGCTCGACGTCTGGGCGAACGACCGGTTCGTCGCCAAGCTGCGCGGCGCGCCGGTTGCCGTCATCGCCTCCGAGGAATTGAAGACACCGGTCGCTCTTAACGACGCCGCTCCGATCGCCGTCGCCATCGACCCGCTCGACGGCTCATCGAATATCGACACCAATGTCTCGATCGGCACGATCTTTTCGCTTCTGCCTGCCCGCGGCGCCGACAGCTTCACCCAGGCCGGAAGCGCGCAGCTCGCAGCGGGCTATGTCATTTACGGACCGCAATGCGCGATGGTGCTGACCGTCGGCGACGGCACGGCGATGTTCACGCTCGACCCGGAAGACCGCGTCTTCTATCTGACGGCGGATCGTATCACCCTTACGGCAACATCGAACGAATACGCCATCAACGCATCCAACTACCGGCATTGGAGCGACAGCGTCCGCGCCTATATCGACGACTGCATCGCCGGGACGGAAGGACCGCGCGGCGACAATGTCAACATGCGCTGGATCGCTTCGCTGGTCGCCGAGTGTCACCGCATCCTCGTCCGCGGCGGCGTGTTCCTCTACCCGCGCGACGATCGGAAGGGCTACGACAAGGGCCGGCTGCGTCTCGTCTACGAGGCCAATCCGATCGCCTTTGTGATCGAGCAGGCGGGCGGCAAGGCGTTCGACGGGCAGATGCCGATCCTCGATATCGTACCCGAAGCGGTTCATCAGCGTACGCCGCTTATCTTCGGTTCGGCCGACGAGGTCGACCGGATCGCGCGCTATAAGGCCGATCCCAATACCCTTTTCGAGCGCTCGCCGCTATTTGGCCGCCGCGGCCTTCTGCGCGTTTGAGCTGGAACGGAACAGAGCAATGTCACAGAGATATCCCATCATTTCCGTCACCGGCTCGTCCGGCGCCGGGACTTCGACGGTCCGCCATACCTTCGAGCAGATCTTCCGCCGCGAGGGCGTCAATGCCGCGATGATCGAGGGCGACGCCTTCCACCGCTACGACCGCGCGGGAATGCGCGAGGCGATGGCGGAGGCCGGGCGGGCCGGCAACAATCATTTCAGCCATTTCGGCCCCGAGGCGAACCTGCTGGCCGAGCTGGAGAAGACGTTCCGCGATTACAGCGAAAGCGGATTCGGCCAGACGCGGCACTACATTCATGACGAACGGGAAGCGGAGCGGTACGGAACGCCTCCCGGCACCTTCACCGCGTGGAGCGATTTTCCCGCGGGCACGGATCTGCTTTTCTACGAGGGCCTGCACGGAGCGGTGGTCACCGGGAAAATCGACATCGCTCAGTATCCGGATATGAAAATCGGCGTCGTGCCGGTGCTCAATCTGGAGTGGATCCAGAAGATCCATCGCGACATGGATGCGCGCGGCTATTCGACCGAAGCGGTCACCGACACGATCCTGCGGCGGATGCCGGACTATGTGAACTATATCTGTCCGCAATTCACCCAGACCGACATCAATTTCCAGCGCGTGCCGACGGTCGATACCTCGAACCCGTTCATTGCCCGCTGGATCCCGACGCCGGACGAGTCGCTCGTCGTCATTCGCTTCCGCAATCCGCGCGGGATCGACTTCTCCTACCTGGTGTCGATGATCCACGACAGCTTCATGTCGCGGGCCAATTCGATCGTCATTCCCGGCGGCAAGCTGGACTTGGCCATGCAGCTCATTCTGACGCCGATGATCATGAAGCTCGTAGAACGCAGACGGCGTGCGGGCTGAGGGAAGGAAACAAACAATGGAAATGCAACTGAAGACGGCGCCCGCATCGGCGGACGCGGATGCGACGCATCGGGACATGGCCAACGCCATCCGCGCGCTCGCCATGGACGGCGTGGAGAAGGCCAAGTCCGGCCATCCGGGGATGCCGATGGGCATGGCCGACGTCGCCACCGTGCTGTTCCGCGATTTTCTGAAATTCGATGCCGCCGATCCTCAGTGGCCGGACCGCGACCGCTTCATCCTCTCCGCCGGTCACGGTTCGATGCTGCTCTATGCGCTGCTCTATCTGACCGGGTATGAGGGCGTCACGCTCGACGAGTTGAAGCACTTCCGGCAGTTGGGCGCAAAAACGGCCGGGCATCCGGAATACGGCCATTGTCCGGGCGTCGAGACCACCACCGGACCGCTTGGTCAGGGGCTTGCCAATGCCGTCGGCATGGCGCTCGCCGAGCGTATGATGAACGCCCGGTTCGGCAATGGCATCGTCGATCACTATACCTATGTGATCGCGGGCGACGGCTGCCTGATGGAAGGCATCAGCCATGAGGCGATCGACCTCGCGGGTCATCTGCGCCTGTCGAAGCTGATCGTGATGTGGGACGACAATTCCATTTCCATCGACGGGCCGACCTCGCTTTCCACGTCTACGGATCAACTGAAGCGTTTCGAGGCGGCCGGCTGGAACGCCACCCGCGTCGACGGTCACAACCCGGCTGAGATCGCGGCGGCACTCGACGCCGCCCGCGGGTCGGACCGGCCGTCGCTGATCGCCTGCCGCACGGTGATCGGCTATGGCGCACCGAACAAGCAGGGCACCGAAGGCGTACATGGCGCGCCGCTCGGCGCCGACGAGATCGCCGGCGCCCGCGCAGCTCTGGGCTGGGACTACGCGCCGTTCGAAGTTCCCGCCGCATATCCTCGACGCCTGGCGGCAGGCCGGCGGCCGGGGCGCGGATGCTCACCGGCAATGGCAGCACATGCTGGATGCTCAGCCGGGCGATGCCCAGCGCAGCTTCCACGCCGCCATCGAGGGCGTCCTGCCGGATGCGACGGCGGAAAAGCTCCAGGCGCTGAAGGATGAATGGTGCGCCGAGAAGCCGAAGATCGCGAGCCGCAAGGCATCCCAGACTCGTGCTTGACGCCATCGCGCCGGTGACGCCCAATCTGGCCGGCGGCTCAGCGGACCTGACGCATTCGAACCTGACCCACGCCAAGGGCCAGCGGTCGGTCACGCGCGAGGATTTCTCCGGCAGCTACATCCATTACGGCGTGCGCGAGCACGGCATGGCGGCGGCGATGAACGGCATCGCCCTGCATGGCGGGTTCATCCCGTATGGCGGCACCTTCCTGGTGTTCACGGATTATTGCCGCCCCTCGATCCGGCTCTCCGCGCTCATGGGCATCCGCGTCATCTATGTCATGACGCATGACTCCATCGGCCTCGGCGAGGACGGTCCGACGCATCAGCCGGTCGAGCATGTCGCCAGCCTCCGGGCGATGCCGAACGTCCTCGTCCTGCGTCCCGCCGATGCGGTCGAGACGGCGGAGTGCTGGCAGATCGCGCTGGAACACGAAACCGGCCCGTCGATCCTCTGCCTGACGCGCCAGGGTCTGCCGACCCTGCGTCATGACCGCAAGGCGGCCAATGTCTGCGGCGCCGGCGCCTATGTGCTGCGCGAGCCGCTGAGCGGGCGCGACGTCACGCTGCTGGCGACCGGATCGGAAGTGCCGATCGCCGTCGAGGCTGCCGACGCTCTTGCCGCCGAAGGCATCCGCGCGGCCGTGGTGTCCATGCCGTGCTGGGAGCTGTTCGAGGCGCAATCCGACGAGTATCGGGCCGAAGTTCTCGGCAATGCCCCTTGCGTCGCGGTCGAGGCAGGCGTTCGCCAGGGCTGGGACCGCTGGCTCGGACGCGGCGGCGCCTTCATCGGCATGACCGGCTTCGGCGCATCGGCTCCCGCCGAAGACCTCTACCGCCATTTCGGCATCACCGCCGAGGCCGTCGCTGCGGCGGCACGCGAAGCGATCAACTAGGGAGAGCGACATGGCCCGCATCACACTCAGACAGCTTCTGGACCACGCCGCCGAACATGGCTACGGCGTGCCGGCCTTCAACATCAACAATATGGAGCAGGGTCTCGCGATCATGGACGCGGCGAAGGCCGTCGACGCGCCGGTCATCATCCAGGCCTCGCGCGGCGCCCGCTCCTATGCCAACGACATCATGCTGGCGAAGATGATGGAGGCGCTGGAGGCGATCTATCCCGTCGATCCCGCTCTGCATCCATCAGGACCACGGCAACAATGTCGCCACCTGCCTTTCCGCGATCCAGCACGGCTTCACCTCGGTGATGATGGACGGCTCGCTGAAGGAGGACGCCAAGACGCCCGCCG
This sequence comes from uncultured Alphaproteobacteria bacterium, assembly GCA_963727575.1. Classification (GTDB taxonomy): domain Bacteria; phylum Pseudomonadota; class Alphaproteobacteria; order Rhizobiales; family Rhodomicrobiaceae; genus JAHQVI01. The sequence continues at coordinate 238,440 of CAVSIA010000017.1, read as the reverse complement.
ACTACGACTACAATGTCGGCATCACCCGCGAGGTCGCGCGGCTGGCCCATATGGTCGGCGCTTCGGTCGAAGGCGAACTCGGCTGCCTCGGCTCGCTGGAAACGGGCGAAGGCGAGGCCGAGGACGGCCACGGCTTCGAGGGCAAGCTCGACAAGTCGATGCTGCTCACCGATCCGGATGAGGCGGCGCGCTTCGTCGCCGACACCAAGGTCGATGCGCTCGCCGTTGCCATCGGCACCTCGCACGGCGCCTACAAATTCACGCGCAAACCGACCGGCGACGTGCTGGCCATGGACGTGATCGAGAGGATCCACGCGCGGCTGCCGAACACGCATATCGTCATGCATGGCTCGTCCTCGGTGCCGGAAGACCTGGCAGGAGGTCTTCAACGCCAATGGCGGCGAAATGCGCGAAACCTATGGCGTGCCGGTCGAGGAGATCGTGCGCGGCATCAGGCACGGCGTGCGCAAGGTCAATATCGACACCGACCTTCGCCTTGCCGCGACCGCCGAGATGCGCCGCGTCGCGCATGACCGCGCGGTCCGAATTCGACCCGCGCAAATTCCTGAAGCCCGCCATGGCAGGCGATGAGCCAGGTCTGCCGCGAGCGTTTCGAAGCTTTCGGTACGGCGGGGCACGCCTCGAAAATCAAGGTCATTCCGATGAGCGAAATGGCCAGACGCTACGCTTCCGGAGCGCTCGATCCGCAAGGCAGCGTCAATCTTCAGGCAGCGGAATAAATCTTAATTACGGCCTGCAGGCCGGGAAGGAAAAGCCCCATGGATACGACCACCACGCCAATGACCGGCAAGGAACGCTACAAGGCCGGCGTCATGGAATACAAGAAGATGGGCTATTGGGAGCCCGACTACGAGCCGAAGGACACCGACATCATCGCCCTGTTCCGCATCACGCCGCAGGATGGCGTCGATCCGATCGAGGCGGCGGCGGCGGTCGCCGGCGAAGTCCTCGACCGCGACCTGGACGGTGGTGTGGACCGACCGGCTGACGGCGTGCGAGAAATACCGCGCCAAGGCTTACCGCGTCGATCCGGTGCCGAACGCGCGAGGGCCAGTATTTCGCCTATATCGCCTATGATCTCGACCTGTTCGAGCCGGGCTCGATCGCCAACCTGACCGCGTCGATCATCGGCAACGTCTTCGGCTTCAAGCCGCTTGAAGGCGCTGCGGCTGGAGGACATGCGTCTTCCCGTCGCCTATGTGAAGACCTTCCAGGGCCCGGCGACCGGCATCGTCGTGGAGCGCGAGCGGCTCGACAAGTTCGGCCGGCCGCTGCTCGGCGCGACGGTGAAGCCGAAGCTCGGCCTGTCCGGCCGCAATTACGGCCGGGTCGTCTACGAGGCGCTGAAGGGCGGGCTCGACTTCACCAAGGACGACGAGAACATCAACTCGCAGCCCTTCATGCACTGGCGCGACCGCTTCCTCTATTGCATGGAGGCGGTGAACAGGGCGCAGGCCGCGACCGGCGAGGTGAAGGGCACCTATCTCAACGTCACCGCCGGCACCATGGAGGACATGTACGAGCGCGCCGAATTCGCCAAGGAACTCGGCTCCGTGCATCGTCATGATCGACCTCGTCATCGGCTACACCGCCATCCAGTCCATGGCGAAATGGGCGCGCAGGAACGACATGATCCTGCATCTGCACCGCGCCGGCCACGGCACCTATACGCGGCAGAAGACGCATGGCGTATCGTTCCGCGTGATCGCCAAGTGGATGCGGCTGGCGGGCGTCGACCACATCCATGCCGGCACGGTCGTCGGCAAGCTGGAAGGCGATCCGGAGACGACGAAGGGCTATTACGACATCTGCCGCGAGGACTACAACCCGATGCGGCTGGAGCACGGCATCTTCTTCGACCAGGACTGGGCGAGCCTCAACAAGATGATGCCGGTCGCCTCGGGCGGCATCCATGCCGGGCAGATGCACCAGCTTCTCGACCTTCTCGGCGAGGATGTGGTGCTGCAGTTCGGCGGCGGCACGATCGGCCATCCGATGGGCATCGCCGCGGGCGCGACCGCCAACCGCGTGGCGCTGGAGGCGATGGTGCTTGCCCGCAACGAGGGCCGCGACATCGCCGTCGAAGGGCCGGAGATCCTGAACGAGGCGGCGAAATGCTGCACGCCGCTGCGCCAGGCGCTGGACGTCTGGAAGGACGTCACCTTCAACTATGCCTCCACCGACACGCCGGACTTCGTGCCGACCGCGACGGCGGCGGAGTAATCCTCTCTTCGCCCTCTCCCCTTTCGGGAGAGGGCTCCCGCCGCAAGGCGGGTGGGTGAGGGGGCGTCTTCGCGAACAGAGACGCCGACATGCCTCACCATCCTTAATCATCCGCGAAGCCCCCTCACCCGGCCGCTTCGCGTCCGCCCTCTCCCGCGAGGGGAGAGGGCGAGAAAGGAAGAAACGAATGAAAATGACACAAGGCGCATTCTCTTTCCTGCCAGACCTGACCGACGAGCAGATCAGGAAGCAGGTCCAGTACTGCATCGACAATGGCTGGGCGGTGAATCTGGAGTTCACGGACGATCCGCACCCGCGCAACACCTATTGGGAGATGTGGGGCACGCCGATGTTCGACGTCCCCGACGCGGCGGGCGTGATGATGGAGCTGGCCGAATGCCGCAAGGTCTACGGCGGCCGGATGTATATCCGCTTGTCCGCCTTCGATGCGACCCACGGCTGGGAGTCGGTGAAGCTGTCCTTCCTCGTCGGACGCCCCAAGGAAGAGCCCGGCTTCATGCTCGAGCGCCAGGAACGCGGCGGCCGCAATGTCGCCTACACGACGCGGTCCTACGCGACGGTCCGGCCGGAAGGTGATCGGTACACGGGGTAAGTTGAAGCCCCTCGTCCGGCGGTTATGCAGCCGCCGGGCATTCCAGCTAAGGCTCGCCTGCGACATCCTCCACTTGCCCTCTCCCTTGACGGAGAGGGCGGCCGCTTCGGCGACGGGGTCAGAGTGGAGCAACGCCCACGGAAAATGCCGCAAATCCGAAGGATCCAGACATGTCGACCGAAACCACGACTGAGACGCAGGAAACCGTCCCGCTTCCCGAAACGGTCGACCTGCGCAAAGAATTCGCCGAGACCGGCCTCGCCGATGTGCTGAAGAAGCTCGACGAGGAACTGGTCGGCCTGGCGCCGGTCAAGAACCGCATCCGCGAGATCGCCGCGCTGCTGCTCGTCGACCGCGCCCGCCGCCGGATGGGGCTGGCCACCGAAACGCCGACGCTGCATATGAGCTTCACCGGCAATCCCGGCACCGGCAAGACCACCGTCGCGATGCAGGATGGCCGACATCCTGCACCAGCTCGGCTATATCCGCAAAGGCCACCTGGTTTCCGTCACGCGCGACGACCTCGTCGGCCAGTATATCGGCCACACCGCGCCGAAGACGAAGGAGATCCTGAAAAAGGCGATGGGCGGCGTGCTGTTCATCGACGAGGCGTACTATCTCTACCGCCAGGAGAACGAGCGCGACTACGGCCAGGAGGCGATCGAGATCCTGCTGCAGGTGATGGAGAACCAGCGCGAGGACCTCGTCGTCATTCTCGCGGGCTATGCCGACCGCATGGACAACTTCTTCCGCTCCAACCCCGGCTTCCGCTCGCGCATCGCCCATCACATCGACTTCCCCGACTATGCGGACGGCGAGCTTCTGCGGATCGCCGAGATCATGCTGGGCAGGCAGAACTATCGACTGAGCGACGACGCCCGTGAGGCGATGGTCGCCTATATCGCCGCGCGCAAGGAGCAGCCGCTGTTCGCCAATGCCCGCTCGATCCGCAATGCGCTCGACCGCGCGCGGCTGCGTCAGGCGAACCGCATTTTCGCCACGGACGGCCCGGTCGGCGTGGAAACCCTGTCAGTCATCGATGCACGGGACATCCTGGCAAGCCGCGTGCTGAACGGGGCTGCGGAGCCCGGCGGGGCGGGTTGAGAAAAGGGATCGATTTCCACATGCCCGCGCAGGCGAGCGTCCAGTAAACTGTGCCGCGCCGAGCCGGTCGCGGTCCTAGTCTCACCAGCCGAGGGCCTCGCCGCGGCCGGTGATCTCCGCCGTCGCGAACGCCGTTCGTGGTCGAAGTCACTGCTCCGCGAGGCAGCGGCGCGTCGTTTTGCGGTCTTGCAGGTTCGGAAGCGGCGTCATAAAAACATCGAACCCATTCCGACAACGTCCAGGCGACCGGCTTCGTCGAGCATCTGAAAGCTGCCGCATTATGTCGACCTCCCGGCCGAGCTCGCCCTGCTGCATCAGCTTCGCGCCGAGTGGGAGAATTACCGACTGATGCATACGGACAATCCCGCGCCCAAGGAGGCTGCCGAATGACCCAAACCGTAATCTTCGACATCGGCGCCGTCCTGATCGATTGGAACCCCAAGCATCTCTATTCCAAGCTCCTTCCCGACGATGCCGCAATCGATGCATTCCTCCTGGAGATCGGTTTCAACGAGTGGAACCGCGCACTCGACGCGGGCGGGCTTTGGGACCCGGCCATCGCCGACTTGACCGCGCGCCATCCCCACCGCAAGGCGCTGATCGAGGCGGCCCATCTCCGCTGGCACGAAATGCTGCCCAGCGCCATCGACGACACTGTCGTGATCCTCGAACGGCTCTCGGAAAAGGGCGTACCGCTTTACGCCATCACCAACTATTCGTCCGAGAAATGGGCCGAGACCCGCGCGCGCTTTCCGTTCTTCAGCCATTTCCGCGACATCGTCGTCTCCGGCGACGAGAAGCTGCTCAAGCCCGATGCCGCGATCTACCGGCTCTGCCTCGAACGCAACGGTCTTGAAGCGCAGAATTGCCTGTTCATCGACAACTCGCCGAAGAATGTCGCAGGCGCGGCGGCCGTCGGCATCGACGCGATCCAGTTCAGGACGCCGGAACAGCTCGCCGAGGACTTGACCTCCAGGGGCCTTCTGCCGTGACAGTCAGCGTGCCGATCCCGGAACCCTTGCGCTTTCTCGAGCCACGCGAGACCGAGCCGCGCCGGATGCAAGCTCGCGACGATGACGGCATCATGCATGTGAAGCTCTCTGAGGACATTGCCTGGCACGGCCATATCGCCACGACCTATGCCGATCCGGTGACGGTCGAGGCCCGCTATGTGATGGCCCCCTCGCCGATCCGAAATTCGACAATCCGAAAATCGACATGTGCCCCGCGCTGCAGCTTTTCGGTGCCGGGGTCGAGCAGCGGATCTACGCCATTCGGCCCTGCACGCGGGTGATATCAGCCTCGATTTCGAGACCCGCCCCTTCGAGCGCGCCCGGTTCGCCAAGCCCTGCGGGCTCTGCGGCGCAACGCGTGTCTATCTCGACGCGGTCGTTACGGACGACGCAGGCGGCCGGCTGTTCGCCTGTTCGGACACGGACTATCGCGAAGCCCGCCGGGCCGACGGCGAGACTGCGCGAGAGGCGAGCCAATGAACACGGAGCAGGCGCCGACCATCCGCGAGGCGCTCGATTGCGATCTGGCCGCCATACTTGCGCTCTACGCCCAGCCGGATTTCGACGACGGCGCCATTCTGCCCCTCGAAGAGGCCCGCGCCATCTTCGCCGACTTCGCCCGCTACCCCTACTACAAGCTCTACATCGCCGAGCAATATGGCAGTATCGTCGGCAGCTATGCGTTCCTGCTGATGCACAATCTCGGCCATCTCGGCACACCCTCCGCCATCGTCGAGGACGTCGTCGTCGATGCGGCATGCCAGGGTGCCGGGCTCGGTCAGGCGATGATGGTCCACGCGCTGGCCTTGGCACGGGCCGCGGGCTGCTACAAGCTGGTCCTGTCCTCCAATGCCGGACGCAAACGGGCACATGCGTTTTACGAGAAGCTGGGGTTCAAGCGGCACGGCTACAGCTATTACGTTCAGATCGATGGGGAGGCCGGGTCATGAGCGGACCGCTGAAATTGAACGGCTTCGAAGTGCCGGCCCCACTGCAGGCGTTGATGTTCCGCGGCGATTGGCCGGGCAAACGCACCAGCCCCGCATGGCTCGACCACTTCGGCAATCCGAGCTCCGGCTTCATTGGCTTTTGCAGTATCGACCAGCTCGAACGGGAAAACCGATCCGTCCGCGATCCGAAGCTGGCAATCCTGCGCGGCGCGCCGAGCGAAGCGGCGCCGCCCGGCGACTTCGATCCGACGCGCGGCTTTTTGATCGGATTTACCGACGTCGTGGATGACGCCATATGCGTCGATCTCCGCCCTGCGCAGGGGCCGCGCATCATCTATATGCACGCGCGGACGAACGGCTTCGCGACCGCTTTCGACCGGCTGGGCGAATTCTGCGCATTCTACACGGCGCAGCACGGGGAGTGAGGGCGTGCTTCTGGCACACCCCCGATAACTTTGGAGACATCCGATGATCAACCAGCTTCGCGTCTACCGTATCGACCCGAACGCAGCCGAACCTTTCCACGCCCGCTTCCGCGACCATGCTGCGCGGATCATGGCGAATTACGGCTTACGTATCCTCGCCATGTGGGAGGAGCGGCGGGAGGACGAACTGAACTTCGTCTATCTGCTTTCCTGGACGGATGAGGCCGAACTCAAGCAGCGCTGGGCGGCGTTCATGGCCGACGAGGAATGGACCGAGATCAAGCGCGTCACCTCCGCCGAGCACGGGCAGATGGTGCTGGGCATCACCGATCGAACGCTCATTCCTGTCCCCTATTCCGCAGCCCTGGAGCCGAAGCCGTGACGGTCGCATCGCTTCTGTCGGCCAAGGTGCTCACCAAGCGATGCGGCCCCCGGATCGGCTGCGCGGATGTCGATCTGGAACGCGATGAGGGCGAAGTGCCGGCGGTGGCAGGCGAGCCGGGCTCCGGCAAGTCCGCCTAACGATCAGGTGCCAGACGATCCGGAGGCGGCGCACACGCAGCTCCAGGTTTCCTCGGTGTGCCGGGGGAGTTGAGGCGCATGCGGATGATGGTTATCTTCTACAGTCCCGGCCGTCATCCCCGCCAAGGCGGGGATGACGATGAAAGAGGCATCACGAGTGAACATCGGATGTGGATCGGCATCGCTGCCGCGCCGCGTCCTTGCGCTTCGCCAGGACGCGATGGGCCATGACGCGGTTCGCCGCCGGACCAGGGTCAGGCGAGCCGCTTGCGCATCAGGATCTCGTCCTCGCCGTCCTTGATCAGATCGCGGAGGGTTGCAGCTTCGCTATAGCCGTTGCGCATATAGAATGCGATGGCCGCATCGTTGAATGCGGTCACGCTGAGAAACGCGTTGCGCGCGCCGGCTGCCGCCCCCTCCGCCTCCATCCAGGCAAGCGCCAGCCTGCCGATGCCCTTGTCCTGGAACGCATCGAGCACCGCGAGCAGGTTGAGATAGGGGCCGCTGAGCCAGGGAAAGCGCACGACGACGGCGCCCGCGCGGGCACGGTCCGCGAGGATCGTGAAGCAACGCTTATTGTCGTCCGAATGGCCGAGAAATGCGCTCATCTGCGAAGGGGTCGTGATGCCGAGCCGCGCCCATGGATCCATCGCCGCGATTGCCGGACCGAGCAGATCGGCGTCGCGCTCCGTGGCCCGCCGCAAGGCGATCTCCGGGCGGCCTGCCGCTGCCGGAGCGAGCAGATGATGCGTCCCGAAGAACGGCCGGCCGCGCGCCATTATTGCTGTTCCGGCCAGGCCCGCCAGCTTTGATGCGCCGAGCGGGTCGGGCTGCCGCCCGCCCAGCCGACGCTCTTATGCTGCGTGCCCGGCTTGCCGCCCACCGTCTCGTTGCGCCTCGCGACCGTGTCATAGCGGTCCGTGTCACCGGGCTTGGAATTCGTAGCAGCGATTTTCGACAACCGGACGTCCGGCACGCAAAAGCTCGCTGACAGTGACGAATTCGTAGCCGCGCTCGCGGAGCTTCGCGATGATCGTGGGGATCGCCTCGGAAGTATGCCAACCGCGGCCATTGGCGTGGAAGATGACGATCGAGCCGGGACGGACATGGCCGACCACGCCCTGGATCATCAGCTGGGCGGTTTCGCGCGGCCAGGGATCGCCCGGCCGACACGTCCCATTGAATCGCCGTCAGCCCGGCATCGCTCACCGCCTTCAGCGATTTCGCGTCGCATGCCCCATAAGGAAACCGGAACATGGCTGGCCGCGCCGGCGCGCGCTCGGAAGCGAGCGTGCTTTCCCCCGCCCCCGTGCACTGCTTCGCGGTCAGATCGGCGCGCAGAAGTTCATACGCATGCTGGGGCGCCATAATCTCCTGTTCGAGGACCGGGCCAGAGATCACCCGCAAATTGCGGTGCTCCCATGAGTGATTGCCGACCTCGAACAGCCGGTCTGACATCAATTGCTCGGCGCGGTCCTTATGGGTCAGCAGCCATTTCCCGCCGGCGAAGAACGTCGCTTTGACCTTCTGCGCACGCAGGAAATCGACGATGTCGCCCTGATAGCCGGCGATCTCGTGGGGCTGTTCGCAAAGGTCGAAGGTGATCGCGATCAGCTTCTTCGATCCCGGCGGCAGCTCGACGCGGCGGATCGCACCGACCACGCCCGGGGGCACGCTCTGCGGCGACCCTGCCAATGCGGGCGGCGGCGCGACGCGCGCGGCGGGGATGTTTTTGTGGATGGCGATCTCGCCGGGCCGGTAAGCGAGGGATTGCGGGGACCAGCATTGGTTCGCATCACTCGTCGCCGCGCCCGCACCTGCGAGGGGCAGCGCGGCTGCCATGCACGCGGCAAACAGCGAGGGAACGAGGCCTTGCCAAGAGATCCGAGCCATCGAGTGACGCCTGGGCCGATGCCGCATCCTGTGCGCTCCTGATTGACCGGCCGCAGACATTACCCCGAACTGTGGTTTTGCGAAGGCGGCCGCAAGGTAGACTATGCCGGCAAGCTTGCGTGGCGGCGGATCGATGCCGCCGCCACGCGCTGGTTTGAGGCGCTATCCCGTCGCCAGAGCGGGCGATCCACCCGGCGTGCGCGTCTTGCGCAGACGCCTCTCGCCCAGGTTGAGCAGGATCGGCGCGGCGATGAAGATCGACGAGCTGGTCGCCAGCACCAGGCCGAACAGCAAGGTCAGGGCGAACTCCTCCAGCGCGGGTCCGCCGAACAGCGCCAGCGGCGCGATGGCGAGGAACAGCGCCAGCGACGTGCCGATGGTCCGCGACAGCGTTTCGTTGATGCTGCGGTCGATGACCTCCTTCAGCGGCTCGCCCGGGGCGCCCGCCAGGTTCTCCCTGACCCGGTCATAGACCACCACCTTGTCGTTGATGGAAAAGCCCATGATCGTCAGGATAGCGGCGATGCTGGCGAGGTTGAACTCGAAGCCGGTCAGGGCCAGGAAGCCGACCGTTTTGGTCAGGTCGAGAAACATCGTGGCGATGGCGCCGACCGCGAAAGGCCATTCGAAGCGGAAGGCGATATAGATGAACATCGCCACCGCGGCGAGGCCGAGCGCCATCAACCCGTCTTCCAGCAACTCCTTGCCGACCGTCGGCCCGACGACCTCGACGCGCCGGATCTCGCCGCCCGGCATCGCCTGCTGGATGGTCGTGCGGGCGCGCGCCAGGGCGGCCTGCTGGTCGGCGCTGTCGGTCGGCGGCGCCTCGAAGCGGAACAACACCTCGTTCGGCCCGCCGAATTGCTGCACCTGCACCGGCCCCAGCCCCGCGGTGCCGATCTGCTGACGCAGCGCGCCGAAATCGGCCGGAGCCGAAGCGCGCGCCTCGATCTCGATGCCGCCGGCGAAGTCGACGCCCATTTGCAGGCCCGGATGCCAGAGCAGCATCAGCGAGGCAATGCTGATCACCGCCGAGACCACCAGCCCCGAATAGCGGGCCTTCATGAACGGGATGCTGGTGCCCTCGGGGAAGAAGCGCCAGCGCGTGCCGACCTGGAGCGTCTTCGGCCGGGCCGCGCGGAGCCAGCGCGAGATCAGCAGCCGCACCAGGACAAGCGCGGTAAACATGGAGATCAGGATGCCGAGGCTGATGGTGATGGCGAAGCCCCGGATCGCGCCGACGCCGACCGCGAACAGGATCAGCATCTTGATCAGCGTGGTGGCGTTGGCGTCCCAGATCGTGCGGAACGCCCGCCGGAAACCGCCCTCGATGGCGCCGAACACGGTGCGTCCCCGCTGGGTCTCCTCGCGCATGCGCTCATTGACGAGGATGTTGGCGTCGACCGCCATGCCGAGCGCCAGCAGGATGCCGGCAATGCCCGGCAAGGTCAGTGTGGCGCCGAGGACAGACAGGCCGCTGATGGTCAAGCCGAGATTGGCGATCAGCGCAATCGCGGCATAGACGCCGAAACGCCCATAGGCGGTGATCATCATCGCCACCACCAGGACGAAGCCGGCGAGGATCGAATAAAGCCCCGCCTGGATGGCGTCCGCGCCGAGGCTCGGGCCGATCGAGCGTTCCTCGACGACCTTCAGCGGCGCCGGCAATGCGCCGGCCTTGAGCAATACCGCCAGGTCGTAGGCGTCATGAGCGGAGAAATTGCCGCTGATCTGGCCCTGGCCGCCGACGATGGGCTCGCGGATCACCGGCGCGCTGATCACCTTGCCGTCCAGCACGATGGCGAAAGGTTCGCCGATATGCTTGCCGGTTACCTCCGCAAAGCGCTTGGTGCCGGTATAGTCGAACTGGAAGCGGACGAGCCAGCCGCCGGCGCGCTGATCCATGATTGCGGAGGCCTGGGTCAGGTTCGCGCCATCGACCGCGATCTGCCGCTGCACGGTGATTTCGCGCGCGCCGTCCTTGGGATCGGCGTAAGGGAGGCGCTCGGTATCAGGTCCGGGCGTGGCGCCGTCCGGCGCGACAAGGCGGAAGCTCATCTTCGCCGTCGAGCCGAGCAGATGCTTGATCCGGTCGGGGTCGGAAACGCCGGGAAGCTCGACCAGGATGCGGCTGTCGCCCTGCCGGGCGATTGCGGGCTCGTTGACGCCGGTTTCGTCCATGCGGCGGCGCACGATCGGGATCGACTGGGTCGCTGCTGCCTTGGCGATGGCGAGAACGGAGTCGTCGGACATCGCCAGCGTCATCTTGGCGCCGTCCGTGGTCAGATCCCAGATCGGGAAGCTATGCGGGCGCTCGGTCCGCTCGTTCAGAATATGCCGCAGGGCCTTCTGCGCAGCGTCGAGCCGGCTCGCATCCGGCAGCGTGATCGTGATCGCGTGCCCTGCGACGGCCACCTGGGCGCCGGGAATGCCCGCCTCGCTCAGCAGATGCGGGATCTGCGCGCGGGTCGTGCCGATCTTCTCCGTCACGATCGCGTCGCGGTCGACTTCGAGCAGGAGATAGGAACCGCCTTGCAGGTCAAGGCCGAGATTGATGTGCGGCAGCCGCAGCCAGGCGGGGAATGTGCCCGGAGCCATGAGGCTCGGTATGGCCAGGGAGACGCCGAGAAGGCAGGCGCCGACGATCAGCGCCGCCTTGAGGCGGGAAAAGACGAGCATTTAAACAACCTTCGATCAGAAGTTATAGCGCGCCGGACACAGCCGGACGCCTGAGATGAAGCATCGGGTCGTGGCTTCAGATCGAAGGTGGTGCGCGGGTCGGACCGGCGCGAAGCCTTGCCGCCGAGAGACGCGGCGTCTGATCGGCACGTATTCGTTGTGGTTTCGAGCCGCGCGAAGGACAACACCGATGGCTCGGTGATCGCCGCGTGCAGCCCGTTGCCGCCGTCTCCCCCGCCATTCAGCCGGGGCGCGAGAGGCTCCAGCATCTGACGGCTGATCGCGGCGGCGATTTCGAGATGTTTGGCCGGAGCGTTCGCGAGCCGGGTTTCTTCCGATTGCGGCGCGACGGCGGTGTTCAGCAGCGCCGTCAGCATGAAGGCCGCCGCCGCCATTACGCGGTTCCAGCACGCCTTGATGTCGTAAAAGCGCCTGTGCATGAGAGGTCCGGCCGGGTGCAAACGCGGCGAAGCATAGACGCTTTTGCAATCGGCGTATATGCGGATATTGCCTTGCCAACAGCGGCTTTGCGCGCGGCAAGTGACAAAGCGCGCGGCGCTGATTATATCCGCGGTCTAAGCAGGCAACGAAGCCCCGCTTCGTTTTTGGTTTGCGCATTTCTTAACGGCAGGACCGCCGGCCATGACCCATAAGAAAGAGACCGCGACATGCGGCGTTTGCGGCCTTCACCGGCCGCTTTCCGACCTGGTGCCGGTCGACAGCGTCCGCCCGGAGCTCGCCGCGCTCATCGCCGCCGACAAGCCGGACTGGCGCGAGACCGGCTATATCTGCCACGAGGACCTGCTCAAATACCGGCACCGCTATGTGGCCGACATGCTGCTCAAGGAACGCCGCGAACTCTCCACGCTCGACAAGACGGTGATTGCCTCGATCGCCAAGCAGGGAACGCTGACGGAAGACGTCGAAGCGGCGTTCGACGAGAGGCTGACCCCCGGCGACCGGTGGGCCGACCGGATCGCCGGTTTCGGCGGAAGCTGGGCCTTTATCGGCATGTTCATGGGCGTGCTGTTCGGTTGGATCGCCCTCAATCTGTCGGGCCTTTTTGCCACGCCCTTCGATCCCTTCCCGTTCATCCTGCTCAATCTGGTGTTGTCATGCATCGCCGCGGTCCAGGCACCGCTGATCATGATGAGCCAGCGCCGGCAGGAGGCCAAGGACCGGCTGCGGTCGCAGAACGATTACCGGGTCAATCTGAAGGCCGAGCTGGAAATCCGCATGCTGCACGAAAAGCTCGACCACCTTCTGCTGCGGCAATGGGAGCGCCTCGCCGAGATTCAGCAGATCCAGCTCGAAATCATGGAAGACATCGAGCAGGAACGCAGAAAACCTCGGTGACACGGCATATAAGGCGCCTACGGTCAAACCGAATTCCCCGGTTTTCAGTTTACGAAACTGTAAACTGGCGGCAATCCGCCTGTAAGGGCTGCGGTGCATCGTCGCTACGCCACGCAAATGACGTGGTGTCAAAATCCCGAGGGAGTGAAAACGATGCTTACCAAACTGATTGGCTCTGCGGTTGCCGCCACCCTGTTCCTTTCCGTTGCCGCCCCGTGTCGTCTATGCAGCAGACGCGCCCAAGACCAAGGCGGAATGCGCAAAGATGAAGGGCATGAAATGGGACACCGCGTCCAAGACCTGCATGAAGAAGTAAGCTCCCTTGCGTCTAAGGCGGCGGATTCCGGTCCGCCGTCCCTTTTAGAATGGCGGGATCGAGGCGGACGCGATAGTGCCCTGCAGCGGCCGCCTTAAGCTTAGCCGGGCATCGTTCGGGGCAGCGACCGGAGCCGAGGGAGAAACTCATATCTGTCTGCCGGCAGGTGGTGTTAAATATGGCCGAAACAGATTGCCTGCTTCTGATAGGCGGGCCGCCCGGAGACCCTGCCCATGCGGATTCTGGTTGTCGAGGACGATCAAGAAACCTCGGATTACATTGCAAGCGGCCTTGAGGAAGAAGGCCACAGCGTCGAGCGCTTCAGCGACGGACGCGACGCCCTGCTCCAAGCGATGACCGAAGACCATGACGTGATGATCGTCGACCGGATGCTGCCCGGGCTCGACGGCCTTTCGCTGGTGCGCACGCTGCGCAGCGCCGGGCGGCATGTCCCGGCGATTTTCCTGACCTCGCTCGGCGGCGTCGACGACCGCGTGCTCGGCCTCGAAGCCGGCGGCGACGACTACATCTCAAAGCCTTTCGCCTTCTCCGAGCTGCTCGCCCGCATCCATGCCGTGGCGCGCCGCCCTCCGCTCAAGGGCGAGGAAAGCATGCTCAATGTCGGCGATCTGCAGATGGACCTGATCCGGCATGTCGTCACCCGCCGGGGCGTGCGCATCGACCTGCAGCCGCGCGAGTTCCGGCTGCTCGAAGTCTTGATGCGCAATCGCGGCCGCGTCGTCACCCGGACGATGCTGCTCGAGCGGGTCTGGGACTTCCATTTCGACCCGAAGACCAGCGTCGTCGAGACGCATATTTCCCGGCTCCGCGCCAAGATCGACAAGCCGTTCGACAAGGAGCTGATCCAGACCATCCGCGGAACGGGCTACACCGTCAATGCGGATTGACCAGCTTCACGGCCGCACCGCGATCCGGCTCGCATTCGCGTTCAGCGGCATGTTCGTGCTGACCGTGTTGCTGCTTTTCGCGCTGCTGTATCTGAGCCTGACGCAGTCGCTGGCGACGCGCATCCGCGAGCGCGTCGTCGAGGCGAGGGACGCGCTGATCCGCGTCGACCGCGAGCAGGGTTTCAGCGACCTCTCGCAGGTCGTCGGGAGCGAGGCCGCCTCCGTCAGGGACGCCGACAGCATTTTCCTGCTGCTCGACAAGAACGGCGCAATTCATCGCCGGCAATATCCGCCGCGCGATCCATTTCCCCGGCTGGCGCTATCTCGGCCGCTCCGAGTTTCCCGGCGATCCAGGACCTCGGCCGCCCGGACGATCGCTTCTATGCGATCTGGACGCCGGTCTCCCAGGGCGAGTTGCTGGTCGGCGGCAATGACCGCGTCATCGTCGAGACCTCGGCAACCCTGCTCAGCGCGCTGATCTGGGGCCTGGCGCTCGCCATCGTCGTGCCCGCCCTGGTCGGCGCCCACCTTGCCAAGCGCGCCCAGGACAAGATCGACGCGCTTGCCTCGACGCTCACCGCCGTCGCCGAAGGGCAGATCGACCGGCGCGTGCCCGTCGAGAGCGTGCGCGACGACCTCGACCATGTCGCCAGCCAGATCAACCAGACGCTCGACCAGCTCGAACGGCTGATCCTCAACGTCAATCAGACCTCCTCCGACATCGCCCACGACCTCAAACATCCGCTCGGCCGCCTGCGCCAGCGGCTCGATGCCGCCCGCGTCGGCGCGCAAAGCGTCGCCCAGTTCCGCTGCCTGATCGCCGACGCGCTGCGCGAGATCGACACCATCGTCGACACGTTCGAGGCGCTGCTGCGTATCACCCAGATCGAGGCGGGCGCCGGGCGCAAGCGCTTTGCCCCGGTCGACCTGCAGGACCTGCTCGGCCATGTCGCCGACGTCTACGGGGTGGTGATCGAGGATGAGGGCGACCGCTTCGCCATGGATATCGACGCCGGCGCCGACGCCAGCATCCTCGGCGACCGCGAGCTTCTCACCCAGCTTTTCGCCAATCTGATCGAGAATTCGATCCGGCACAGCCAGAAGGGCGCGCTGATCTCGCTGCATCTGTCGGTGGCCGACGAAACGGTCACGGCGCGGCTTTGCGACACCGGGCCCGGGCATTCCGGAAGCGGAACGCGAGAAGGTCTTCCAGCGGCTGTACCGGCTGGAGAAATCGCGCTCGACGCCGGGAAGCGGCCTCGGGCTCAGCCTCGTCGCCGCGATTGCGCATCTTCACCGGGCGAAGCTGGACCTCGCCGACAACGGCCCCGGCCTGCGCATCGACGTCGCGTTCCCGCGCCTGATCCGCCGCGCAGCCCTGCCCGCGCCGCTCCGCCTCGTCGACAGCCGCCGCGCGTCGTAGCCTTCCGCTTCGGGGATGGCGTCGCCCAAGTGCGATTCTCACGAGCATCGTCATTGATCGCATGGCCTCAAGGTGGGGCCAGCTCGTCGTCCACTCCGTCGTTACGCCGCCCATTTCCTCGACTGCCGATGCCGCGCGAGGGCCTTGGGGATTGGCGATCGGCGGAGATGCCGCTAGCCTTGCGCCATTGTAAGAGGCGCGCCGGTTGGGCGACTCGTGACCGGGAGATTGCCGTTGGGACAGACCGATCCGAAAGAGCTGACCGTATCGGAAGCCGTCGACAGCCGGCGCAGCGTGCGCGCCTTTCTCGGCCGGCCTGTCGACATGGCGGAGTTGAACGACATTCTCGCCCTGGCGGCCCGCGCGCCCTCCGGCGGCAATCTGCAGCCCTGGCGCGTGGTCGTCATCTCGGGCGAGCCGCTGCAGCAGCTTTGCCAGATCATGCATCGCCGCATCGCCGACAACCCGGCCCGCGACACACCGCAATATCAGGTCTACCCGGACGATCTCGCCGAGCCCTACCGCACGCAACGCTTCCGCATCGGCGAAGCAATGTATGCCACGCTCGGCATCCCCCGCGAGGACAAGGCCGCGCGGCTGCGCTGGTTCAGGCGCAATTACGCGTTTTTCGGCGCTCCCGTCGGCCTGTTCCTGTATGTCGACCGGCATATGGGCATTGCGCAGTGGACCGACCTCGGCATCTATCTGCAGACCATCATGTTGCTGCTCCGCGCCCGCGGCCTCGATAGCTGCCCGCAGGAGGCCTGGGCCTCCTATCACGACGAAGTCGGCCGCTTTCTCGAAGTCGACCCGGACTGGGTGCTCTATAGCGGCCTGGCCATCGGCTATGCCGATCAGCAGGCGCCGGTGAACACGTTCCGCTCCGAACGCATGGCGCTCGACGAATTCGCCCGCTTCATCGGCGATTGAGCGCCTAACGGCCTTGGCCTCGATTTGACTGTGGAGATGCAAACGTCCGGCGCTTATGATCCCCTCCATGTTACGGCCTACGGGTCTTGAGCTTGCACGGTCCACTGATGCCCGCCGAGGAAATCCGCATAAGAGGGCTCGTCCAGGGAGTCGGCTTCCGGCCTTTCATCTGGCAGCTGGCGGCGCGGTTCGGGATTTCCGGCGAGGTCGGCAATGACGGCGAGGGCGTGCTGATCCGCGCGGCCGGCGATGCGCTCGATGCCTTCGTTGGCGCCATCGAGGCGGAGAAGCCGCCGCTCGCCCGGATCACGGCAATCGAGCGCCGGCCGCTTGCCGCATCCTACCACCCGGCGGGCTTTGCCATCGCGGAAACCAAGGGCGGCACATGCAACACCGGGGTGACGCCGGATGCCGCGATCTGCGCCGACTGCGCGGCCGAGATCGCCGAGCCGGGCGAACGGCGGCACCGCTACCCCTTCGCCAACTGCACCAATTGCGGCCCGCGCTTTTCCATCGTCGATGCGATCCCCTATGACCGGTCGGCGACGCGGATGCGCCATTTCGTCATGTGCGGGGCCTGCCGCGCCGAATACGAGAACCCGGCCGACCGGCGCTTTCATGCCCAGCCGATTGCCTGCCCGGATTGCGGCCCGTCACTCTCATTCGTGCGGGGCGGCGCAGAGCCGCCCGGCGCGCCGGTGGACCTTGCGGCAAGGCTCATCCTCGACGGCGGCATTCTGGCGCTGAAAGGCATTGGCGGCTTTCATCTGGCATGCGATGCCACCAATGAAGATGCGGTCGCCGAGCTAAGGCGCCGCAAGCGCCGTCCGCACAAACCGTTCGCCCTTATGGCGGCGGATCTGCCGATGATCCGGCGCCTTTCTCGGCCGACGCCCGCGCAGACCCTGCTGCTCGCCGATCCCGCCGCGCCGATCGTGCTCATCGAGGGCAAGGGCGGCGGGCTGGCGGCAAGCGTGGCCCCATCGCTCGACATCCTCGGCTGGATGCTGCCCTACACGCCGCTCCATGTGCTGATCTGCGAGGCGGCCGGCCGGCCGATGGTGATGACCAGCGGCAACCTGTCCGGCGAGCCGCAGGCGATCGGCAATGACGAGGCCCTGGCGAAACTCGGCGACTTTGCCGACGCCTTCCTGCTGCATGACCGCGAGATCGCGCGGCGCCTGGACGATTCCGTTGCGACCGCCATCGACGGCGACATCCGCGTGTTGCGCCGTGCCCGCGGCTTTGCCCCGGCGCCGCTGGAACTGCCGGGCAGCCTCAAAGAGGCCCCGCCCGTGCTCGCGCTCGGCGGGGAGCTCAAATCCGCCATCTGCTTTACCGGCGGCGGGCAGGCCCTGCTGTCCCACCACATGGGCGACCTCGAAGACGCGCTGGCTTTTTCCGAGTTCGAGAAGGCGATCGCCGACTATGAAACGCTGTTCGGCTTTGCGCCGCAGGCCATCGTTTGCGACGGCCATCCGCAGTATCGCTCGACGTTAAAAGCGCAGGAGATCGCCGCCGAACGTGGTCTGCCGCTCGTCGAGGTCCAGCATCACCATGCCCATATCGTTTCAGCCATGGCGGAAAACGGCTGGCCGGCGGACGGCGCGCCGGTGCTGGGCGTCTCGCTCGACGGCACCGGCTATGGCGGCGACGGAACCGTCTGGGGCGGCGAATGGCTCGTCTGCAGCTATCGCCGTTTCGAGCGCATCGCCTCGCTCAAACCCGTACCGCTTCCCGGCAGCGCCGCCGCCGTGCGCGAGCCGTGGCGCAATCTCGTCGCGCAGGCCGTCGCGGCGTTCGGCGAGGACGGCATCGACCGGCTTCACCGCGCGGGACTGCAAGCCCCGCTTGCGGCAAAGCCGGTCGGCACGATCCGGGCGATGATCGCCAAGGGCCTCAACACCCCTCTCACCTCCTCCGCCGGGCGCCTCTTCGATGCCGTCGGCGCGGCGACCGGCTGCGCTTTCGATCGAGTGACCTTCGAGGGACAGGCGGCAATGGAAGCCGAAAGTCTCGCGCGTGGATGTGACGCCGGGCGCGGCTACCCGTTCGAGATAAAGTCCAATTCCGGACGACTGATCCTCGATCCCGCGCCGATGTGGGAGGCGCTGCTCGCCGACCTGGAACGCCGGACGCCGGCGGGCGTCGTCGCCGCGCGCTTCCATCTCGGTTTTGCCGAAGCCTCCGCGCACCTTGCCTTGCGGCTGGCGCGGGAGGCCGAGGCCGGTGCCATCGCCCTGTCCGGCGGCGTGATGCAGAACGGGCTGCTCATGCGCCTGATGCTGTCATCGCTTCGGGATTGCGGGCTGCCGGTTCTCACCCAGCGCCAGGTGCCCAGCAACGATGGCGGGCTCGCCTTCGGTCAGGCCGCCAGCGCCGCCGCACGGCTGATGCAATACGACCCCGCAGGCCCGCAGCCCTGAGGCAAAAATTGATCGCAGGTCGCCGCCGGCGCTGGGCGGATCTTCTCCTTTCCTTCCGGCGACGACGAGTTCATATTCAATTTCCGCGGACCTGCGGGCCGCGATTTCGCCTGCTCGCTGTTGTCGCCGATGGATCAATTCACCAGCCAGATCCAGGCGACCGGAAATGGCGCACGCCGTGATGGCTGACGCGACCGAGGGAGCCCTGGGATGATGGATGGCGGGCTGCGGATCGAGATTTGCGGTCCGGCGGACAAGCCCGACGTCCGGCTTGCCCGGAGCGGCGCGATCTCGCCTGCCGTAATCATGAAGGGCAAGCCCGTCGAGGCGGTTCCACCGCTCATCTCGCGGATCTTCAACCTGTGCCCGATGGCGCACACAGCGGCCGCGTCGCTCGCGCTGGGCTTGACGCCAGCCACTGGCGCCAACGCTCGGCTGGCCTCGGAAATCCTGCGCGAACACGCTATCGTCATGCTCAGGGACTGGCCCCTCGCCATGGGGCGCGCTATCGATCCGGCACCGTTGAAGGGACTGACCGCGCTTTACGGCGATAGGCTCGAGGCGCTCGAGCAGCAGCTTTTCGGCGAGCCCGCCGCCGGATTTCTTCAGCGGGAGACTTTGACGGAGCGCAATGCGGCGAGCGTCCCGCTTGGCATATTGGCGGAAGTGGCAGAGTGGCGGGCGGAATGGGGCCGGCTCGAAGGCGAGGTGGATCCGACGTTTTTCGTACGCTGCCTTTCGGATGAACATGTCCGCGGCCGTCTGGGAAACTCCGGGCCGACGCTGGCGTTGCGGATGATCGCCCGTTTGCGCGAGGCGGCCCGGCTGATTGGGGAGATGAGAACCGGCGGGGCGGCGCCGCGTTTCGGCCAACTGAAGGACGGAGCCGGCTGGGCCGAGGCCGCACGCGGAAGACTGGAGCATCACGCCGTGATCACGGAGGGGAAAATCGCCGACTACACGATTTTGACGCCGACCGACGCGATGATCGCGCCCGGCGGTCTTCTCGGCGGATTGCTGCGATCGGCGCTCTCGGCGCCGGAGCCGTTGCGGCGGAAGGTCTTCGCCATGGCACTCGCCGCGGCCGACCCTTGCGTCGGCGTCGAGGTCGTCTGGGAGACGGCGTGACATGCATGAAATGTCGATCTGCCAAAGCATCGTCGGGATTCTGGAGGAGCATGCTGCGCGCCAGCATTTCTCCAAAGTGCTGAAGGTGCGGCTCGAGATCGGCTGTTTCGGCGGCGTCGAGCCGGAGGCGCTGCGCTTCGGCTTCGAGGCCGTCACGCACGGCACGGTGGCGGACGGTGCGGCCCTGGAAATCGTCGACCTGCCGGGGCGCGCATGGTGCTTCGAATGCAGCAAGGCGTTCCCAGTGACGGACCGGCTTGCCGACTGCCCGGATTGCCGGGGCGCGCAGCTCAGCATTACCGGCGGAGATGAACTCCGCATCAAGGATCTGGAGGTGGTCTGATGTGCATGGTTTGCGGATGCTCTGACGGCGGAGCGACGATCGAGGGCGCGGCGGCGAAGGCTGGCGATCACCATCACGATCACGGCGACGGGCATCATCATCATGATCATGGGCACGCCCATGGTCATGAACACGGTCACGACCACCATCACAGCGCCGGCGGCGATCTCGACTACGGCGCCGGGCCGGCGCACGCCCACGCGCCCGGCCTGTCGCAAGGGCGGATGATCGAGATCGAGCAGAACATCCTCGCCAAGAACGACGGCTTTGCCGCCGAGAACCGCAAGCGCCTCCAGGCCGCCGCGACGCTCGCGCTCAACCTGGTTTCCAGCCCCGGCTCGGGCAAGACCACGCTGCTCGTCGAAACCATCCGGCGGCTCGGTAACGCCGCGCCGGTCGGCGTGATCGAGGGCGATCAGCAGACCACGAACGATGCCGACCGCATCCGCGCGACAGGGGCGCCCGCGATCCAGGTGAACACCGGCAAGGGCTGCCATCTCGATGCGCACATGGTCGGCCACGCGCTCGACCACCTCGGCCTCGCCGAGAACGCGGTCTTGTTCATCGAGAATGTCGGCAATCTCGTCTGCCCCGCCGCCTTCGATCTGGGCGAGGACGCCAAGGTCGCCATCCTTTCGGTGACCGAGGGCGAGGACAAGCCGGTCAAATATCCCGACATGTTCGCCGCCGCGCGGCTGATGATCCTCAACAAGATCGACCTGTTGCCGCATCTGGATTTCGACATCGAGGCGTGTGAAGCGAACGCCCGCCGGATCAATCCCGACATCGAGATCATCCGTGTCTCGGCGCGCTCGGGCGAAGGCATGGACGCCTGGCTGGCATGGATCGCCGCCGAGCGGCAGGCCGTTCTCGCCCGATCGGTGAAAGCCGCGGAAGATCGTCTGGCCCGGCTGCGCGCGGCCGCGCAGGCAAGTTAGGGGGCGACGGGCTTTACCCGCGAAGCCCCTCTAAATTCTCGGCCGCCATGCCTGGCCGGCAATTTTCACGCGCCGCAAAACCGGATCGCGGGTATGCTGACGCCGAACGAGGAACAGGTGCCAGCGCCGAGTTGATCGAGACGCACAGTCTGGCGGCCGGCGATCCCGGGGAACGGGCGCACGCATTGGAAATTATACGCGACATTCGACATGGGCGGCCTCGGCCAGTCACGAAGCGCGATTCAGGGAGGCAGAACATGTGTCTTGGAATACCCGGACGGGTCGTCGCCATTTCCAATGCCGACCGCAATCTCGCCGCGGTGGATTTCTCCGGCGTGCGGCGCGACGTGGATCTCACCTGCGTGGCGACCGGCCCGCTTGAAGACCTGATCGGCAAATGGGTGCTGGTCCATGTCGGCTTCGCCATGAGCATCATCGACGAAGAGGAGGCCCGGCTGACGCTTGAGGCGCTCGCCGCGCTCGGCGAAGCGGAGGAGGAGATGCAGGCGATGCGCAAGAGCGCGGCCATGCTGGAGGCAGAGGCATGAAATTCGTCGATGAATTCCGTGATCCCGCCCTCGCCAAACACTTGCTGACGAAAATCGAAGCCCTCTGCGAGGCGGCGGGCGGCACACCGGAGAAGCCGCTCCACATCATGGAGATCTGCGGCGGCCACACCCATGCGATCTTCCGCTACGGCCTCGACAAGCTGGTGCCCAAGGGCATCGAATTCATCCACGGTCCGGGCTGCCCGGTCTGCGTGCTGCCGATGAGCCGCGTCGACGATTGCATCGAGATCGCCGAGCATCCAGGCGTCATTCTCTGCACCTTCGGCGATGCCATGCGCGTGCCTGGAACGCGCAAGAGCCTGATGCAGGCCAAGGCGGAGGGTTGCGACATCCGCATGGTCTATTCGCCGCTCGACGCGCTCGACCTCGCACGCCGGAACCCCGATCGGCAGGTGGTGTTCTTCGGCCTCGGCTTCGAGACCACCATGCCGGCGACCGCGCTGACGCTCCTGCGCGCCGCCGCCGAAGGCCAGACCAATTTCTCGATCTTCTGCAATCACATCCTCGTGCCTCCACCG
Source organism: uncultured Alphaproteobacteria bacterium (assembly GCA_963727575.1). GTDB lineage: Bacteria > Pseudomonadota > Alphaproteobacteria > Rhizobiales > Rhodomicrobiaceae > JAHQVI01. The sequence continues at coordinate 216,142 of CAVSIA010000017.1, read as the reverse complement.
ATCCGTGCACTGCTCGAGGACCCGGACATGCGGCTCGACGGTTTCATCGGCCCCGGCCATGTCTCGATGGTGATCGGCAACCGGCCTTACGACTTCATCGCTAAGGAGTTCGGCAAGCCGCTGGTGGTCTCCGGCTTCGAGCCGCTCGACCTCTTGCAGGCGGTTGCGATGGTGCTGCGGCAGATCGCCGACGGGCGCGCCGAGATCGAAAGCGAATATGCCCGCGTCGTTCCGGAGGACGGCAACCCGCAGGCGCTCGCCGCGATCGACAAGGTCTACGAGCCGCGCGAGCGTTTCGAGTGGCGCGGGCTCGGCGAGATCGACCGCTCGGGCGTGCGTATCCGCGAGGAATTCGCCGCCTACGACGCCGAGCGCAAATTCGGCGTCGGCTATGGCGCGGGCAAATCGTCGGGCCGTGAACCGGACGGCTGCCGCTGCGGCGACGTCATCAAAGGCGCGATCAAGCCCTGGCAATGCCCGAAATACGGCCGCGAATGCGTGCCGGAAAATCCGCTCGGCGCGCTGATGGTTTCATCCGAAGGAGCGTGTGCGGCCTATTATCAGTATGGCGGCACGCGCGCGATGGAGCCGGCGGAATGAACGCTCCCGGCGGCGCCCATCCCGCCTTCCGCAAGACCTCCGCCAAGACCGTCACGCTCGCCCATGGCGGCGGCGGCAAGGCCATGCGCGATCTGGTCGAGGACGTGTTCGTCTCGGCCTTTCATACAGCCGCGACCGGCGAAATGGAGGATCAGGCCCGGCTCGTCCCGACCGCCGATCTCATATCCGGCGGACGGCTCGCCTTCACCTCCGACAGCTTCGTCGTCGATCCGCTGTTCTTTCCCGGCGGCGACATCGGCAAGCTTGCCGTATGGGGCACGGTCAACGATCTGGCGGTCGGCGGCGCGGAACCGAAATGGCTGTCCGCCTCCTTCATCATCGAGGAAGGCTTCGAGGTCGGCTTGTTGCGCAAGGTCGCCGCGTCGATGCGTGAGGCGGCAGACCGGGCGGGCGTCGCCATCGTCACCGGCGACACCAAGGTCGTGGCGCGCGGCGCGGCGGACAAGCTGTTCATTTCAACCTCTGGGATCGGCATCATCCCGCCGGGCGTCGATCTGGCGGCCAGCAAGGTGCGGGCCGGGGACGTCGCCATCGTCAACGGCTATCTCGGCCATCATGGCGCCGCGATCCTGCACGCGCGGGGCGACATGGCGCTGCAGACCGACATCAAGAGCGACTGCGCCCCGCTGCACCATCTGATGCGCGCCGTCCGCAACGCCGCGCCCGGCCTCAGATGCGCGCGCGATGCCACGCGCGGGGGCCTCGCGGCAGCGCTCAATGAGATCGCAGCAAGCTCGGGCACCTCGATCCGGCTGGATGAACGCACCCTGCCCCTGCGCGAGGAAATCCGCGGCTTCTGCGAAATCCTCGGCTTCGACCCGCTCTATCTCGCCAATGAGGGCACGCTGGTGCTGTTCGTCCCCGCCGCCGAAGCCGAAGCGGCGCTCGCGACCATGCGCGGCGTCGCCGAGGGACGCGATGCGGCGATCGTCGGCGAGGCGGTCGAGGGCATTCCCGGCCGCGTCCAAATGAAGACCGTGTTCGGCGGCAACCGCATCGTCGACATGCTCGTCGGCGAGCAGCTTCCACGCATCTGCTGAAGTGGTCTGCAAACATGCATCGTCCCGGACAAGCGAAACGCAGATCCGGGATCCAATCGCATCTCCACGAGCAAATGCCGAGCTGAAAGGCGAGTTGGCCCCGGCTCGAGGCCCGGGCGACGAACGAAACCGGCGCAAGCCCTTCGCGCACCCATGAAACCAACCCGCTTGCTAAAGCCTGCATATGCAGGTAATAATCCGGGATGACGAGCGAAGCGCCTCCGAAACGAACCGCGACACAGGGCTGCATCTGCCTGCGGCTGCGCAAAGCGTCGCGCCGCATCTCGCAGATCTACGACCACCACCTCGCCGAGCACGGCCTGACCATCGGCCAATACGGGTTGCTGGCGAACCTGTCGCGGCTCGATGGCATCAGCATCGGCGCACTGGCCGACCGGCTGATCATGGACCCGACCACCCTCACCCGGAATTTGCGCCCCCTGCAACGGCAAGGCTTCGTTGCGCTCGACGCCGATCCTGAAGACCGCCGCACGCGCCGCCTGAAGCTGACCGAGAGCGGACGGGCGACATTGGCGCGCGCCAAGCCGGCCTGGACCGAGGCGCAGTGCGAGATCGAAGCGGCGATCGGCGAAGAGCAGGCGCCGGCTCTCAATGCCGCCCTTGATCATCTGCTGGAGCGGCTCGCTTCATGATGCGTTTTTTTGTGGATTTACCTGCATATACAGCAAACGCCCCGACGGCATTCTGAGGACACGCCCATGCAACCCTCCGCAACCCGAACCACGCTACCACTTTGGCTGCTCATTCTGATCGTCGGCATCATCGTCGGCGTGTCCATGGGCCGCGCGCAGTCGATGGGCCTCTATCTGAAGCCGGTGACGATGGGGCTGCATATCGGGCGCGAACCCTTCGCCCTGGCCATGGCGCTCGCGCAATTGCTGATGGGCATCGGCGCCCCGCTTTCCGGCGCGCTGATCGACAAATTCGGCGCGGGGCGGATCATCGTCGTCTGCCTGCTGGCCACCATTGCCGGGATGTGGGCCATGTACTCGGCGACCGGCCCAACCGGCCTGATCGTCAGCGGCATCCTGATGGGCATCGGCGTCAGCGGAACCGGCGTCACCTCGCTCGTCGGCGTCATCGGGCGGCTTGCTCCGCCGGAGAAGCGGCTCGGGGCGATTGCCTCGATCGGCATGTCGGCCGGCGTCGGCGGCTTCGTCGCGCTTCCGGTCATGCATCTGCTGATCGACTTCGCCGGCTGGCAGGGCAGCCTCCTCTGGCTGATGGCGATCACCGCGCTGCTCATCCCGCTCGCCTGGCCGATGAGCGGCAAGCCGGTTGTGCAGAGCGGCGTCGAACGCAGCCAGACCATCTCCGAGGCGCTCGGCGAAGCGGCCCGGTATCCGAGCTACTGGCTGCTGACCGCCGGCTTCTTCGTCTGCGGCTTCCATGTCGCCTTCATCATGGTGCATCTGCCGGCCTTCACCGTCGACCAGGGCCTGCCCGACTGGGTCGGCCCGTATGCGCTCTCGGCTGTCGGCATCGCCAATATCGTCGGCACCTTTCTCGCCGGGCAATCGGGCCGCTACATCGACAAGCGACGCGCCCTGAGCGTGATCTATTTCGGCCGGGCCATCATCTTCGCGGGCTTCCGGTTCCTGCCGATAACGCCTGTTACCGTGATCGTGCTATGCACGCTGCTCGGCCTGCTCTGGCTCGCCACCATTCCGCTGACCAGCGGGCTCGTCGCCACGCTTCTTCGGCACGGTCTGGATGTCGATGCTGTTCGGCATCGTGTTCCTGTCGCACCAACTCGGATCGTTTCTCGGCGTCTGGCTGGGCGGGCGGATCTTCGACCTGACACGCTCCTATGACACCATGTGGTGGCTTTCCATCGGCCTCGGCCTGCTCGCGGCGATCCTGCACTGGCCGATCCGCGAACAGCCGGTCGAGCGCCTGCAAGCGCCTGCGGCACCCGCTCTTCAAACCTGAGGACAGGCCATGGCCGTCACCGCCGTCATCGAGGCCGAGCCGCTCCGGGCGCCGCCGCAGAACCCGCTGCTGGTGTCTCCGATCCTCGGCACCATCACGCGGCTGGCGCTGCCGAACACGGTGGCGATGCTTGCCGTCGCGCTGGTCGCGATCGCGGAGACCACCTATGTCGGTCTCCTCGGCACCAATTCGCTGGCCGCGATGGCGCTGGTCTTCCCGATGGTCATGCTGCAGCAGATGATGTCGGCGGGCGCAATGGGCGGCGGCGTCTCCTCGGCCATCGCCCGCGCGCTGGGAGCCGGCGACGAAGTCCGGGCGGCGGCGCTCGCGCTTCATGCGGTCGTCATTGGCGTGAGCGCGGCGATCGTCTTCTCCGTGCTGTTTCTGCTGTTCGGCCGCCCGCTCTATCAGCTTCTCGGCGGCCGCGCCGAGGTGCTCCAGCAGGCGATGATCTACTCCAATACGATCTTCGTCGGCTGCACCGCCATCTGGCTGACCAACACCCTCGCATCGGTGCTGCGCGGCTCGGGCAACATGAAGATCCCCGCGCTCGCTTTGCTCGGAGTGGCGCTGTCGCAGGTGGTCCTCGGCGGCACGCTGGGCCTCGGGCTTGGCCCCGTCCCACGGCTGGGCATGGTCGGGATCGGCCTCGGGCAGATCCTGGCGTTCAGCGGGGAGCGCTGTTCCTCTTCGGCATTCCTCCGTTCACGGCATTCGCGCGTACGGATCGCATTCGCGCCCGGCTCGATCCGCCGCGAGATGTTCCGCGACATCCTCAAGGTCGGCGCGATTGCCTCGCTGTCGCCGCTGCAATCGGTGCTGACCGTGCTGATCCTGACCGGCCTTATCGCCCGCTACGGCAAATTCGCGCTGGCGGGATACGGCATCGGCGCAAGGCTCGAATTCCTGCTCATTCCGATCAGCTTCGCCATTGGCGCCGCTTGCGTGCCGCTGGTCGGCATGGCGATCGGCGCCGGGGACGTCGCCCGCGCCCGCAGCGTCGCCTGGACCGGGGCCACGATCTCGGCGGTGTTCTTCGGCATTGCCGGCCTCGTCTTCGCAGCGGCGCCGTGGCTTTGGGCCGGGCTGTTCACCGGCCATCCGGACGTGCTCGCCTCGACCTACACCTATCTGTCCTGGGCCGGGCCGTTCTAAGGCTTCATCGGCTTCGGCATGTGTCTCTATTTTGCAGCACAAGGGGCGGGAAAAGTCGTCGGCCCCGTGCTTGCGGCGACCTCGCGGCTGGTCGTCATCGCCCTTGGCGGCCTCGTGCTGACCAGCTTGAACACGCCCGAATGGACGCTCTATGCGCTCGTCGGCATCGCCATGATGACCTACGGATTACTGACCTTCCTCGCCGTCTATGTCAGCCGCTGGGGCTGAGGCGCCACACACCGCGCATGAACGGATGCGGCAGCGGCGTTCAGGGGCGGTTAAACTTGGTTGTCGTCCAATTCACTGGATGACTTTTGACCATGTTTGCTCCAATGTGGCGCGTGTTTTCAACCGGCTTTCTGACGGAAATTGGTCCATGATAACCGGCATAAAGTTCAACCATCTGCAACTCGTGCTTCTGTGCGGGCTGGTGCTTTCCGCGACCGCGCCGACCGAGACGGCCGCCGCGCAGCAATATCTCGGCAATGCCCGGCAGAGATGTCAGGGCCCGGTGACTGTGGTGGTGCCGAACGCTTCGCTCACCGTGCGCTCCTTCGAGGCGCGTTCGGTCGAGATCACCAATCCGAAAGTGAGCTGGCAGTGTCGAAAATCAGGCGCAGGTCGATATTCAGTGCCCGCCGAATACCAATAAGATCCTCGTCGACCGCAGCCAGGGCGGAAGCGTGTTCTCGATCATCTGCCTGCAAAAATAATCAAGCCTGACAGCCTCAGTGCGCGTCGTTTGGGTTGGGGGTGAACGACATGACGGCAGCCGGAACCAGCAAAGCCAGCAGCCTTTCTCACAACTTCGTCTTTTTTATTTTGCCGGTAGCCGTTCTCGGCTTTCTGGCGCTGGTGCTGTTTTTCGATTTCCTCGGCACGCAGGCGACCGAAATCGCCAAGCTCATCAATGAAATCGAAATCCAGTGCGAAGCCGATTTGTGGAACAGCGATAGGCAACGCAGTGCCCCTCGACGCCGCCGTGTCCGGCAATGTGACCTGCACCCAATATCTGCCCAAGATCGCGATGTTCTTCGTGCTTGTCGCGATCTGGTGCCTCGATCGCCAACATCATCACGGTGAAGCTGTTTCACGCGATCGAAAGCCAGACGCTGAGCACGTTTCCTGTTCGCAGGGCTTGTCGCGGTACTGCTTCCCGGCGATCCTGCTGATCAAATATCTGATGGTGATCCAACCCGGCTGGACCTCCTGGCAAGCTTCCCGGTGTTCGCGGTCGGCGTGATCGTCGAGACGCTGGTTCTGCAGGCCATCTTCGCGGCCTATTTCTTCCGCCACCCCGGCAGCGCCATCGGGCCGATCTCGATGATGACGCTGTTCATCACGTCCATCGTGGTCTTCGTCGCGGTCTCGCTGCTGTTCGCCTACTATCCGGCGAATCTGTTCGACTATGTCGGCTCGATCAACACCATCGTCGCCTATATCATCCTCGCCTACATCTTTCTCGGCGGTCTGTTCTATTATGGCCGGGCGACCGGCATGCCATGGGCCGCGATCCTGCTGGTGTGGGTCGTCGGCATCAATGCCTGGGGCATCAACAACAGCCATGTCGTTCCCGCACGGGACATCGCCTCGACGCCGCTGAAGGGCAAGCAGCAATTCCTGAAATGGCTGCAGGCGCGGCGGGATCGCGCCGCCTATGCGACGCAGGATTATCCGGTCTACATCGTCGCCTCCGCCGGCGGCGGCATCTATGCGTCGATGCGGACCGGCCTATTTCCTCGATTTCCTGCAGCAGAAATGCCCGGCCTTCGCGCATCATATCTTCGCCATCAGTGGCGTGTCCGGCGGCGGTCTCGGCGCGCTGGCTTTCGCCTCGCAGCGGCAGAGCCTTGAAGATCCGACGCTGAGCCGGCTGCAATATCGCCGCGACCGAACAGAGACACGGCGACCTACAATCCGACGCCGATCCTCGACAATTTCTTCTCCAAGGACCTCATCTCCACCATCGTCGGCGCCGGCCTGTTCCCCGACATGCTGCAGCGTATCCTGCCCTGGCCGGTCGGACCGCTGGATCGGTCGCAGGCGTTCCGCAAGGCGCTCAGCGAAAACTGGCGCACCGCACTCGCCAAAACGGAGGAGAAGGCGCCGGCCATCCTGCGCAAAGGCGCGCGCGCCCCCGGCGGCTGCTCGACGCAGAACTATTTCGGCGAATGCGAGATCAACTCCTATTGGGACCCGGCCGGCGACGTGCCGGTGCTGATCTTCAACGCCACCGAGGTCGATACCGGATCGCCGGTCGTGCTGTCAAATCTCGACCCGCAATATTACGCCAACAGCCTCGCCGCCAGAAACAGCCCGAATTTCGAGAACCGCTCGATCTACCTGATCGACGGGGCCAGCCTCAGCGCCCGCTTCCCGATCGCGCCTGCCGGCCGGTTTCCTCAGCGGCTTCGGCTCGTCGAGCAGCATCCGGCTCGTGGATGGCGGCTATTTCGACGGCTCGGGCCTGACCATCGCCCAGGCGATGAAGCTGGCGATCGAGGATATCGTCACCTCCCAGAACCTGCGCGCAAAGGTGCGCATCATCTTTCTCGGTGAGAAAGTGCCCAGCATCTACGACCTGATGGCCAAGAACCTGCAGACCACCGGCACCGCCCTGCCGCTCAGCGACGAAGCACCGCGCGGCGCCGAGCTCACCGCCCATGCCAAGGCCCTGTTCCAGGCCCGCGACCAACGCAGCGCCGAAACGTTGCGGCAGGCTTTCCGCATCGACCCGACATTGTTGCGCTTCCAATGGGATCCGGCATTCTCCGAGGAGAGCCAGACCCCGTGCTCGAACATTCCGCTGGCCTGGTATCTGGCGCCGTGCACGCAGCACGTGCTGAAGGAGCGGCTGCATAACGCCGTGCTGGAAAGTGTCGACTTGCTCGACACGCTCCGGGAGGATCTGACGCCTCAATGAGGATGCGGGACTGCAGGGCAGAAATAAGCCGTCAGACCTTGGCGTGGCGTAGGGCGCTGGTGCTATCCGAGAGATAGGCATCGAACGCGGCGGCAACCACGCGGGCGACCGGGCGCCCGAGCGGCGTGATGCGAAGGGCATGATCGTCGTGCTCGACAAGCCCGTCGGCAATGAGCGTCTCGAGCCGGTGAATGGGCTCGGCGAAGCTTGCCTCCGGCGTCGCAAACCGGCCGCCGATGTCGGCGACATCGACGGCGAAATCGCACATCAGCCGTCTCGATAACCGCCCGCCGCACGACGTCTTCGGCCGTCAGCGCCGACGCCCTTGCCGACCGGCAGCCGTCCCTGCGTAGACCGCGCGCATGTAAGCGCCGGTCTCGACGATGTTCTGCGTATAGCCCTGCGGCAGCGCCGAAATCGAGGTGGCGCCGAGCCCGATCAGCGCCTCGCTGTCGTCGATGGTGTAGCCCTGGAAATTGCGGCGGAGCCGCCCGGTAGCGCGCGGCATCGGCCATGGCGTCGCCGGGCAGGGCGAAATGATCGATGCCCGATCCGCTGATAACCCAGCCCGGCGATCAGCCTCGGCGGCGGCTTCGGACTTTCGAACCGCGCGGCCCCGTCCGGGCAGGCTGTCCTCGGCGATCATGCGCTGGTTCTTCGCCATCCACGGCACATGGGCATAGCCGAACAGCGCGATGCGGTTCGGCCTGAGGCCAATGGCCTGGCGGACGGTGTCCTGCAGGTTTCGACTGTCTGGTGCGGCAGGCCGTACATCAGGTCGAAATTGATCGCGTCGATGCCGGCTCGCGCAGCCAGCGGCGTCGACCTGCGCGACGGTCTCGAAGGGCTGAATGCGGTTGATCGTCTCCTGCACGCTCGCATCGAATTCCTGCACGCCGAGCGTGGCGCGATTGGCAGCCCATCCGCGCCAGGGCTTCCACGGTTTCGAAGGCCAGCGTGCGCGGATCGATCTCGACGGCAATTTCGGCATTCCCGGACATATCGAAACGGGCGCGCAGCGCGCTCATCGCTCCGGCCGAAATCCTCCGGGCGCATGGCGGTCGGCGTGCCGCCGCCCCAGTGGATATGGGTGACGAGATGGCGGTCGGGCAGCGCGTCGGCAGCGAGATGGATTTCCTCGATCAGCCGGTCGACATAAGCGGCGACCGGGCCGTAGCGCGCGGCAAGCCGCATATTGCAGCCGCAATACCAGCACATCTTCTGGCAGAACGGGATGTGGAGATAGAGCGACAGGCGCGCATCCGCCGGCAACGCGCCGAGCCATTCGCGCAACTGCGCCTCCCCGATCGCGCCGGAGAAATGCGGCGCAGTCGGGTAGCTCGTATAGCGCGGAACCCGCAGATCCAGATATTTGGCGACCGATGCGTCCATCTTGCAGCCTTACCTCGAAGGCTGCTTTTAGCCCGTCGGATGGGGCGGCGCTTTGAGCTGGGTCAAACCAGCCGCCGGGTCAGCGCCCGGTCAGACGCGCCTGGACCGCATAGCCGCCATACAGCCTCGCGGTCGCCGCGCAGAAACCGATCTCGCTCGCCAGCGCCTTGATCTTGTTCTCGAAACCGGCAATCGGCATCACCTCGAACCGGCCGAGCCAGGCGAGCTGCGCGCGGCGCAGCAGCGAGGGATATTGCGCGAAATCGCCGAAATCGACGATCAGCAGCGCACCGCCCGGCGCGACGGAAGCGGCAGCGCGCCGCACCACATCCTTCCAGCCGGGAATCATCGACAGCGCGTAGGACACGAAAACCCGGTCGAAACGATCCGCGCCGAAAAGCGCGGCCGGCTCGAATGTTTTGGCATCGGCGGCGGCCAGCGCGATCCGGCCGGCAAGCCCGTTCCGCTCGATCGAGGTCTGCGCCGTCTGCAGCATCATCTCCGAGACGTCGAGCCCGCAGAACCGTGCCTCGGGATAACGCCGCGCGCCAAGGATGAGATTGCGCGCCGTGCCGCAGCCGACCTCCAGCGCGGTGCCGCCCGCCGGCACGTCGAGATCGGCGATCAGCCGATTGCGCCCGAGCAGATAATAGCGGCGGGTCGCGTCATAGATGAAACGCTGGCGGCGGTAGATGCCGTCCATCCTCTCTGCGGCAGAGGCGGTCTCCAACATGGGCGTCAGCCTTTCAGGACATAGAGATGAAAGCCGCCATAGATCGCGGACCGGTCCCGGCGCGTCCAGGCGCGCGAGTCCGCCTCGGCATAGTGCCAGCGCGACAGGATCTCATCCGGCACCCGGCCCGGCAAGATGGTTGCCTCGCCTGCCGTGCGGAAGATCACGCGCGCGCCCGGCCGGGCGGTGCGGGTGATTTCGCTCCACAGTTCGGTCAGCGTGGCATCGCCCATCCAGTCCTGGGCATCGAGCAGCACGTAGCGGTCGAGGCTCCCGGCCGGCGAGGCGGCCAGATGGTCCGTCAATGACGCGTGGTGGACCGACACCCGGCCGGTATTCGCCCGCAATGCGTCGAAATTCGCATGGTCCAGATAGGGCGGCAGCGCGCCGGCGCCGGACGGCGCATAGCGGCGCCCGAAGGCCTGCCAGGCGAAGTAATTTTCCGACAGCGGAAACCCGCAGGCAAGCCGCTCCAGGCGCTGCCGCAACACTTCGGCCATACCGCCTTTGGTCTCGCCGCCGAGCGCCTTGTACTGCGCCGGCGGAATGCCGAGCCCGTAGAGCGATGCCGGGCGGTTGACCAGCCAGCGCACGGCCCGCCGGCTGAACAGCGGGGCAAGCTCGCGGTCGAAGATCCGCCGCTGCTCGTCGAGCGTCCGCGCCTTCAGCAGCGTGCGCGGATTGACGCCGTGCAGCCGGGCGACCAGATGGCTCGCGCCGATGAAGCCGCCGAGGAGCCCCGCGCGATAGAAATTGTTGGAGAAGCTCTTGATCCGCCGCCCGCGTCGCAGCCCATGCCGCCGGTACCAATAGGACGCGGTCTGCGCGTCGAGATGCGGGAGAATATGGCGCTTGAAGGCCGCGATATTCGCCTTGGTGTCGGCCGCGCCGAAGAAGCGGTAGAAGGCATCGTAGTCCGGCAGATGGCGCAATGCGGCCAGCTTCAGCCGATTGAGCGCCACATGGGCGGCGTTGATGTCGATCGCGGCGATATGGCCCGGTCGCGCCGTCAGATAGCTGAGCACGTTGCAGCCGCCCGAGGCGATGGTGACGACCCGGCTTTCCGGGGTCAGCGCCAGGGCCTCCAGATCGATCGCGGGGTCTTCCCAGATCTGCGGATAGACGAGATTGGAGAACATCAGCGCGAAAAGCCGCTCGCGCAGCCCCTCGGCCGAAAGCGCCCTGCTCCGGTACACCGCGGCGCCGATCATGACGCCGCTTTTGGGCGTCATCGCTTCTGCTGCGTCAACCAATCGTTCCTCCTGGGTTGCATTTCGACGCACCCTCCGGCGCGCTTCGTTCGGGCGGCCGGCCGTCAACAGTCCTGCCGTGGCCGTTCCTCCGCCCGCTGCGTTATCGTCGCCGGCGTATAGCGGTCGGCTGCCGGTGCGGGCGGCGGAAGCTCGATGAGCGGCTCGGGGGGCGGCACCAGAACCGGCTGCGGCACGACGCTCTGCACCGCTTCCTCCTGCCAGCGCACGAGGCGCATGGTGCCGTCGAAATCCTCAACGACCGCCGTGTGGCTCTCGACCCAATCCCCGCAATTGATGTAGCGGATGCCTTCGATCATTCGGTCGGCGGCATGGTGGATGTGGCCGCAGATCACGCCGTCCGCATGGCGCCGCCTGGCCTCCTCGGCAATGGCGTGCTCGAACTCGCCGATGAAATTGACCGCGCTCTTGACGCGCAGCTTCAGATAGGCCGACAGCGACCAGTAGCCGAAGCCGAAGCGCCGCCGCAGCCAGTTCAGCGGATGGTTGCACCAGAGCGCGAATTCGTAAGACCGGTCGCCGAGCAGCGCCAGCCATTTGGCGTAGCGGACCACGACGTCGAACTCGTCGCCGTGCATCACCAGGATCCGGCGGCCGTCGGCGGCGACATGGACGTAATCGTGATGGATCTCGATGCCGCCGAAGGTCAGGCCGCAATAATCGCGCAAGGCCTCATCGTGGTTGCCGGGGATGAAGATGACCCGCGCGCCCTTGCGGGCCTTACGCAGGATCTTCTGCAGCACATCGTTGTGGGACTGCGGCCAGATCGGCCCGCGCTTGACCCGCCAGAAATCGATGATGTCGCCGACCAGATAGATCGTCTCGGCGTCATAGACCCTGAGGAAATCGAGGAAGGCGTCGGCCTGGGACGCTCTTGTGCCGAGATGAATGTCGGATATGAAAAGCGTCCGGAAGAGTTCGCCCCCCGGATGATCGGCATCCCGGTGGTCGTGGGCATTCGTCGCGTCCAACATCGCATCTTCCCGTTGCGGTACGGGAAGAAAAGCGGAGTTTTATTTCAACCTTATGACAATGAGCTCGGGACCGCCGATTGCCGTTGTTTTGCAACGAAAACGGCTATCGGGACTCCGCATCGCCGCCGTCCTCGGAGACCTTGCGCGGCTCCTGGCGATTCGAGCCGAAATGCCGCTCGCCGCGCTGCGTGGCCCTCTCGACCTGGCGCTGCCGCTCGGCGAACCGTGCCTTGCGCTCGGCGCTGAACGCCTCATGGCAATGCGGGCAGCTCACGCCCTTCACGTAAGCCTCCGACGCCTTGTCGGCCTCGCTGATCGGCATCCGGCAGGCGTGGCATAGCTCATAGCTGCCCTGCTTGACCCCGTGACCGAGCGCCGTGCGATGATCGAAGACGAAGCATTCGCCCTGCCAGCGGCTTTCGGCCTCCGGCACCGTCTCCAGATATTTCAGGATCCCGCCCTGCAGATGGTAGACCTCGTCGAAGCCCTGGGTCTTCAGGAACGCCGTCGCCTTCTCGCAGCGGATGCCGCCGGTGCAGAACATGGCGAATTTCCGCTTGCCGTGCAGTTCGGTCTGCTGCCGGAACCAGTCGGGAAACTCCCGGAACGAGGCCGTCTGCGGATTGATCGCACCCTCGAACGTGCCGATGCCGACCTCGTAATCGTTGCGCGTGTCGATGATGGCGACGTCCGGGTCGGCAATCAGCGCGTTCCAATCCTCCGGCGCGACATAGGTGCCGACGCACGTGCTCGGATCGGCTTCCGGCACGCCCAGCGTAACGATCTCCTTTTTCACCCGGACCTTCATCCGGTAGAACGGCATCTCGGCCGCCGCCGATTCCTTGTGCTCCAGATCGGCGCAGCCCGGCAGGGCGCGGATGGCGGCGAGCACGGCGTCGATCCCGGCGCGCGATCCGGCGATGGTGCCGTTGATGCCCTCATGCGCGATGATCAGCGTGCCGCACAGCCCGGCGTCCCGGCAGGCGTCGATGAGCGACCGGCGCAGGTCATCCAGATCCGTGAACGGCGTAAACTTGTAAAGCGCGGCGACGACGAAATCCGGTTTCATTGTGCGGTCTGTCAATCTTTCATCGGTTGCGAACGGCTCATTGTCCCGCGCCGGTCAGGCGCTTTCCGGTTCCTCGTCCGCCTTCGGCGCGGTGACCAGAAATCCGAGCTGCAAAGCCTTGCCCTCGCGCAGGAAGCGCAGAATATGGCCGAGCGCCTCTTCGGAATAGCCCGCCAGCATGGTCTCGCCGGCCGCGACCATCGGCGCCCAGATCGCCTCTGCCGCTGCGCGCCCCGCCTCGGTCATCTCGATGAGCACGCCGCGGCGATCCTGCGCGTCGCGGATGCGGCGAACATAGCCGGCGCGCTCGACCCGGTCGAGAGCCGTCGTGGTGGCGCCGCGGGTCAGATCGACGGCGCGCCCGACCTCGCCCACCGCCACAGGTCCGCGTTCGGCGACGACGCCGAGGCAGCGCAGATCGGTGCGGTTGATCCCGAGCTTGTTCGCCGCCGCCTGATCGAACAGGTCCGTCGCGTCCTGGAACGCCTGCACCGCCTTGCCGATGGCGGCAATCAGCTCGATCCTTGTTTTGCTCGACAATCAAATTGCTTTCTTATAAAACATTCCTAAATCAATCATAGCGCATCTCTGTCAGGAGGCAAGGTTATGGCATCGACACCGCGCGCAATCGTTATTGGCGGAGGCATTGCAGGTCCGGCCGCCGCATTGTTCCTGCAAAAAGCGGGCTACGAGCCGGCGATCTTCGAGGCCTACCCGGCGAAAACCGAGATCGGCGGCGCATTCACCATCGCTCCCAACGGCATGAACGTCCTCGGCGAACTGGGGCTGGCCGAGCGCATCGCAGAGGCGGGCACGGTAATCGACCGCTTCAGCTTCCGCACGGGGCATGGCCGGCCGCTCGGCTCGATGTCCTACGGCCCGGCCGGGCAATACCGCTTTCCCGGCATCTCGCTCAGCCGCGCCACCTTCCACGCCATCCTCATGGACGCGCTTGAGCGGCACGGCTTGTCCGTCACCTATGGCAGGCGGCTGGCCCGGATCGAACAGGACGGCGCCGGGGTCACGCGCGCATTTCGCCGACGGAACGAAGGAGCGCGGCGACATCCTGATCGGCGCGGACGGTCTGCATTCGGCGGTACGGCGGCAGATTCTGCCGGACGGACCGGAGCCCGAATTTACCGGCCTGATCGGCGCCGGCGGGTTCGTGCCGCGCAGTGCGATGATGCGGGTGCTCGGCCCGGAGCGCGAGCATGCCATGACGTTCTGCTTCGGCGACGGCGCCTTCGTCGGCTATGCGTTCGGCGACCGCCGCGAGGAGCGGGGCGCCTATTGGTGGCATTCGCTGCCGCGCGAGCGGCCTCTGTCCGATGACGACCGGCAGGCGCTGTCCGGCGAGGCGGGCATCGCGGCGCTGCTGCGCGCGGGCGACGGCTGGTCCCCGGAGATCCGGCGATTCTCGCGGCAACGACGGCGATGATCCCACCGCTCGACATTTTCGACGTCGCCAGGCTGCCGCGCTGGAGCGAGGGTCGCGTGGCACTGGTCGGGGACGCCGCCCACGCGGTCAGTCCACATTCCGGCCAGGGCGCGTCGATGGCACTCGAAGACGCGATCGTCATTGCCAAGCAGCTCGCCGCGCAGCCAGCGGATCCGGCCGCCGCCTTCGCCACCTACGAAAGCGAACGCCGGCCGCGGGCCGAGCGCGTCGTGGCGATGGGCCGGCAGAGCGGCGACCAGAAGAAAGGCGGGCGCCTCGCCTCGTTGATACGCAACCTGATGATGCCGGTCTTCCTGCGCCTCGCGCCGAAACCGGACTGGCTCTACGGGCACGAGATCCGCTGGGCGGCCTGAAGCTCAATCCCCGCGCAATTTGCCTCCGCCGGTCCCGCTCATGCCGCAACCTCGGCATAGGACCGGGCGTCACGCGCCTCGCGCAGCGCCCGCGCGATCCGAGCGAGATCAAGAAACCGCGCCCGCCGACAACCGGACCTCGAAACAACTGCCGCCGCCCTCGCGCGGCAGACAGCGCGCCGAGCCGCCGTGCCGCTCCGCGATCTGGCGCACGAGCGAGAGGCCGAGCCCGGCCCCGCCCGCGCTTTCGGGCATGGTCCTGACGCGGTAGAACGGTTCGAAGATCTTTTCGCGCTCCGCCTCGGGCACGCCGGGCCCGCGGTCGCACACCGAAACGGTGACGAAGCGCTCGGCAGCCCTGACCGTCACCGCCGGGGGCTCCGCGCCGCCATAGCGTCCGGCATTTTCCAAGAGGTTGCGGAACAACCGCCGCAGCAGGCGCGCATCGCCCTGGATCGCGGCGGGAGCGCCCCCCTCGACATCGAGCTCGGCATCGAACGGCGCGCATTCCTCGGCCAGCAAGCCGACGAGATCGACCGGCTCCGCCCTGATTTCGCCCGCCGCGTTCGCCTGCAGGCGGCTGGCGATGAGGATCTCCTCGACCAGCGCGTCGAGTTCTTCGATGTTGCGCCGGATTTCCATGCTCGCCGCTTCGTCGGCCCCGGCCGGAAGCCGCTCGATGGCCATGCGCAGGCGCGACAATGGCGAACGCAGCTCATGCGAAGCGTTGGCAAGCAGCGCCTTATGTGCGTTGAGCAACGCCTCGATCCGGTCGGCGGAGGCGTTGAAGGTGGCCGCCAGCCTGGCGATCTCGTCGCGCCCCTTAATCGCGACGCGTGCGGAAAGGTTGCCGGCCCCGAATGCGGCGACGCCGTGTTCCAGCCGTTCGAGCCGCCGGGTCAGATAGCGGATGAACGGATAGGCGGCAATGCCGACCGCAAGCCCGATCCCGAGCAGCGCCGCCAGCCAGCGGAAGTGACGCAGCGGCGTGAAATCTCCCTTCGGCGGCACGGCAAGCAGGCGCCGGCCATCGCGCAGCTCGAAATCCCAACGGTCCCAGCGGTCGCGCCAGCTTCGCCGGTCCGGACCGCCGCGCCCGTTCTCGCCGCGCGCCTGCGGTCCCTCGCCCGCCTGCGCGACGACATGGCCGTCCGGGGCAAGGAGCGTCAGAGCGAAGCCGGTCTGCTCGTGCCAGAAGCGCAGATCCTTCGCCAGCGCTGCCGGATCGGCGGCCGCGGGCAGCAGCCGCTCGACGATAGCGGTCTCCATCTGCCGCCAGTCCGGCCCCGCGCGGTCGTCGTCGAAGACCCTGAGCATCACGCCCGTGATGCCGGCCAGCAGCGCAAAGACCAGGAGACTGCCCAGCACCGCCAGATAGATGCGGATATAGAGGCGGCTCATCAGCTCTGCGCCTTTGCAAAAACATAGCCGACGCCGCGCACGGTCAGGATGCGCCGAGGGTGTTTGGGATCGTCCTCGATCGCCGCGCGCAGCCGGGCGATGTGCACGTCGATCGAGCGGTCAAGCGAGGGGTCGTAGGGCTGATGGTCAGCGCGGACCAGATCGGCAAGGTTCTCCCGCGACAGTACGCGGCCCGCCCGCTCCGCCATCGCCATGAGCAGATCGAACTGATAGCTGGTGAGCGCCTTTTCCGCGCCATCGACGCGGACGGCGCGACTGCCCCGGTCGATCTCCAGCCGGCCGAAGCGCAGCACGTCGGCTGTCGCCCCGCCCCGCGCCCGGCGCAGCACGACGCGGATGCGGGCGAGCAGCTCGCGCGGCTCGAACGGCTTGGCGACATAATCCTCCGCGCCGATTTCGAGGCCGACGACCTTGTCCATCGGATCACCGCGTGCGGTGAGCATGATGACCGGCAGCGATTGCAGCGAGGGCTGGGATTGCAGCTCACGGAACAGGTCGAGCCCGTCGGCGTCGGGCAGCATCAAGTCGAGGATGACGAGATCGAAGCCGCCGCGCTGAAGCTCGCTGCGCGCGGCGGCCGCATCAGCGGCATGGGCGACGTCGAACTGATTGTCGCGCAGATAGGCCGCGATCATGGAGGCGAGCCGGACGTCGTCGTCAACGAGGAGGATACTGGGCATGGCGGTCATGAGCTTCGATCGCCTCTGCTATTCCACGCCCGGCGCTCAAGGGCAAGGCTGCTCGAAGATGCAGGCTGGCCGTGCCGCCACCCTTGGCTGGGAAGGGTGGCGGCAGGCCGCGGGCGCGCTGGGGGGACAGCGCGGGGGAAAATCAGCGCGGGTAACGCTCACTCCAGTGGTCGGTCAGCTCGCGCCGCTGCTCGGGCGTCAGCACCTGCGCGGCCTCGGTCATGGCCTGCACGATACGCTTCGATGCGGCGTCCATCTTGGCCACCTGCTCGGCCCGGAGCGCTTCCAGCGCCGCCGGATCGACGGTGTCCGCCCGGAGCAGGTCGACGAATTTGCCGCGCGTCGTCCACGGATCGACGCCGAGCGCCGCCAGGTCGGTCACGGCGGATTTGGCGATTTCGCTGACCTTGGTCTCCTGCTCGGTCGTGGCGTTCACATTCGAAAGCGCGCGCTCAACGCCGCGGTCGACGCGGGCGGCGGCCTGCTGGGGATCGAAGCGGTGATGCTCCATGCCGTGCCAGAACCAGGCCGCAGCGCGATGCACGCCGACAGCGGTGCCGGACGCAAAGCCCAGTGCGACAAGCAGAATTCCAACGAGCGTGCCGCGAATCCAGCGCCGCCGCGGGCGCTTCTCATCAGGAGTTGGCCCCGATCCGTCCGTTTCCATTTCCGTGTCCGCCATTTCAAGTCTCCATCCGTTTTAAGGTGCTATGAGTGGTGACTTGAAAGTGGACGCGCAGTGTTTCCGCCGAAGTGCGCCTTTGTGAAGTTTTGTAAAGTTCGGCAGCTATCCGCTGGAACGCCGCGCCTTGCCACGGATTGACAAGGCGCACGCCGTCCGCTCCATCTGCTCGCATCACGTCTCGCGCGAACCCCGCTCCGCCGTCATGCCCCTTTCGCCCACAGGAACGCCTCCCTTGTCCGATCAAACCATGCTCTTCGCCCTGCTCGCGGCCGTCCTCGCTCTGCTGATCTGGGCACGATGGCGCTACGACTTCGTCGCGTTCGGCGCGCTGCTGGCGGCTCTCTTGCTCGGCATCGTGCCGCCGGAGAAAGCATTCGAAGGCTTCGTCCACCCGGCCACGGTGATCATCGCCCTGGTGTTGATCGTCTCGCGCGGCCTGACCAACGCCGGCGTCGTCGACCAGCTCGGGCGGCTCCTGAACGCCGCGCCGCGCTCGGTCCCCGCGCATATCGGCATCATGTCGGCGATCGCCGCCCCGCTTTCGGCGGTGATGAACAATGTCGCCGCGCTCGCGCTGCTGATGCCGCTCGACGTCCAGGCCGCAGGGAAAGCCGGCCGGCCTCCGGGCACGACGCTGATGGCGCTGTCCTTCGCCACCATCCTCGGCGGCCTTGTCACGCTGATCGGCACGCCGCCGAATATCGTCGTCGCCAGCTTCCGCGAGCGCGCCCTCGGCCAGCCCTTTCACATGTTCGATTTCACCCCCGTCGGCGGGGCGGCGGCGCTGGCCGGGCTGATCTTCGTCGCCCTCGTCGGATGGCGGCTGATCCCTACCGCTTCGGGCAAAAGCACGTCCGAAGAGGGCTTCGACCTGAAGGATTATATCGCCGAGGCGCGAGTGAAGGAGGGCTCGGCGACGATGGGCGAATCCATCGGCGACGTCCGCAAGAAACTGAGGGACAGCGGCTCCGAGCTGATTTCGGTGCTGCGCCGCGGCGTCCGGCTTCCGGCCATTCGCCGCTCCATCACCATCGCCGAGGGCGACGTGCTGGTGATCGAAGCGGCGGCGAAGGATGTCGACCAGCTCGTCGGCGAACTCGGGCTCGAATATTTGCTGCCCGAGCAGCGCGAGAAGGGCGCACTCAACGATCTGACGCTGATCGAGCTGGTTGTCCCGCCGGGCGCCTGGCTCGCGGGCCGTTCGGCGCAAAGCTCGGGCCTGCTGTACCGCTTCGTGGTTTCCCTGGTCGGCATTTCGCGTCAGGGCCGGCGCATCCACGAAAGCCTCAGGACGACGACCATCCAGGCGGGCGACGTGCTGCTGCTGCTCGTCCCGGAACATCGGCAGGCTGAGGTCCTGGAGTGGACCGGCGGCCTGCCGCTGGCGCCGCGCGGCCTTGCCGTCGCCCAGCGGTCGAAGGCCGCGATCGCCGCCGGGCTGTTCGCCGCGGCCATCGGCATCGCCTCGTTCGGCGTCATCGACCTATCGATTGCGCTATCGGTTTGCGTGCTGGCCTTCGTCGCGCTCGGGCTGGTCGGCGGACGCGAGATCTACACCACGGTGGAATGGCCGGTGATCATCCTGCTCGGCTCGATGCTGCCGCTCGGCGCCGCGCTCGAAGCCTCCGGCGGCACGGCGCTGATCGCCGACGGCCTCATCGCGGTAACGTCCGGCGCGCCGGCCTGGGTCGCCCTCGCGCTGCTGCTGATCATCACCATGACGCTGTCGGACGTCCTCAACAATGTCGCGACCGCCGTGATCGCCGCCCCCATCGGCCTGGAAATGGCCAAGACCCTGAAGGTCAATCCCGACCCGTTCCTGATGGCGGTCGCGATCGGCGCGTCCTGCGCCTTCCTCACCCCGATCGGGCACAAGAACAACATCCTGGTGCTCGGCCCCGGCGGCTACCGATTCGGCGACTATTGGCGCATGGGCCTGCCCCTGGAGATCATCATCGTGCTGGTGTCGATCCCGCTGCTGCTGATCGTGTGGCCGATGTGATCCGCGTACGGGAACGGTCAGGGGTCAATGCGCGTCGGTCGGTGGGGCGGCGGCGGGGCGCTTGATCACCAGGGCCATGATGACGAGGCAGGCGAACAGGCCGGTAAACAGCATGAAGATGTCCGCGAACGCCATGACGACGGCCTCGCGGTGGATCAGGCCGGCGAGCCGCTCCAGCGCCATATTATGCGCGTCGCTGCCGTAGCTGGAGAACGCGCGGGTCATATTGTTCAGCGTCTCGACCGCCGGCTCGCGGGCCCAGTTCATGCTTTCGCGCAGGCGGGCGACGTGGAGGTCGGTGCGGTCGGTGAGCAGCGTGTTGAGGCTGGCGAGGCCGACGGCGCCGCCGAGATTGCGGGTCAGGTTGAAGACGGCGGAGGCATCCTTCACCCGCTCCGGCGGCAGCGTGCCGAGCGAGACGTTGTTGATCGGGATCATCGACATCATCAGGCCGAACCCGCGGAAGATCTGCGGCCAGAACAGCTCCCAGAAATCCCAGTCGTGGGTAACGTGCGAGAACCACCAGGTGCCGATTCCGAAGCTGATGAAGCCGGTCATCATGATGTAGCGCGGGTCGACCCGGCCGACCATCCGCCCGACGAGCGGCGCGGTGAAGAACATGGTCATGCCGGTGACGAACATGGTCTCGCCGATCATCAGCGCGTTGTAGCCGCGGATCTGGGCGAGATAGACCGGGTAGAGGTAGGTGAGGCCGTAAAGCGCGGTGCCGACGATGAAATTGAACAGCGAGCCGACCGCGTAATTGCGGTTCTGGAAGGCGCGCAGATCGACGATCGGATGGCTGGCGGTCAGCACCCGCCAGAAGAACACGACAGCCCCGATCGCCGAAATCAGCGAGAAGATGACGACCGCCTGGTCGTCGAACCAGTCGTTGCGCGGACCTTCTTCGAGAATGTATTGAAGCGCGCCGAGAAACGCCGCCATCGAAAGGAATCCCGTCCAGTCGAAATTGTCGAACAGCGACAGGTCCGGCTCGTCGAAATCGATCAGCGCGAGCGCGGCGACCGTGACCAGGATACCGGGGATGATGTTGATGAAGAACAGCCAGTGCCAGGAGAAATGCTCGGTCAGATAGCCGCCGACGGTCGGACCGATGGTCGGGGCGAGCGTGACGACGAGGCCGATCATCGGCGTGATCAGGCCCATGCGCGAGCGCGGGAAGATCAGATAGGCGGAGGCGAACACGCTCGGGATCATGCCGCCGCCGATGAAGCCCTGGATCACGCGCCAGAAGATCATCTCCTCAAGGCTGGTCGAGAGGCCGCACATGAAGCTGGAGATGGTGAAGCCCGCGGCCGCCGTGGCGAACAGGGTCCGCGTGCCGAGCGCCCGCGAGAGGAACCCGGACAGCGGGATCATGATCACTTCGGCGATCAGATAGGAGGTCTGCACCCAGGTGATCTCGTCCGGCGAGGCGGACAGGCCGGCCTGGATCTCGCTGAGCGAGGCGGAGACGATCTGGATGTCGAGGATCGCCATGAACATGCCGAAGACCATGGCGATGAACGCCACGAACCGCTTCGGGTCGATGCGGTCGGCTTCGGCGCGCGTCGGCGCGGGAGCAGGCGCCGGCCGTCCCGGCCCTCGCGCATTCAATGTGTGGACGTTCGACATCGGGGCTTGTCCTGGCACACCGCGGCTTACTTGCGGGTCTCGGCAACCGCGCCGTCCTTGGTGTTGACCGTGGCGACCACCGACATGCCGGGGCGCAGCAGATCATGCTCGTCCGGCTTCTGATCGACCCGGATGCGCACCGGCACGCGCTGCACGACCTTGGTGAAATTGCCCGTGGCGTTCTCCGGCGGCAGCAGCGAGAACAGCGAACCCGACGCGGGGGCAAAGCTCACCACCTTGCCGTGAAAGACATGGCCCGGCATGGCGTCGACCTCGATCTCGACCGGCTGGCCGGGCCGCAGAGTGGCGAGCTGAGTTTCCTTGAAATTGGCATCGATATAGACGTGATCGAGCGGCACCAGGCTGGCGAGCCGCTGGCCGGGCTGAACCAGATCGCCCTTCTGCATGGCGCGGTTGCCAATGACGCCGTCGAAGGGCGCACGGATTTCGGTGAAGGACAGGTCGCGTTCGGCGATGGCCAGCGCGGTCTGTAGCTGCGCCAGCGTGCCTTCGGCTTCGAGCTTCTGAGCTTTCATCACCTCGGTATTGGCCTCAGCGGCGTCCACGGCCGCCTTGGCGCTGCTGACCGCGGCGGCGGCTTGCGCGTTCTTGGCTTCGGCCTGCTCCAGCGTCTGCCGGCTGGAATAATCCCGACCGGCAAGGTCATTCTGCCGTTGCAACTCCAGCCCGGCGCGCTTGGCGTCGGCCTCGTTGGCGATCAGCTGAGCCTTGGCCTGTTCGACGGCCGCCTGCTGCGCGCCGATCTGGCGGTCGATCCGCGTGATCGCAGCCCGCTGAACGGTGATCTTGTCCTTGGCGGTCTGCACGGCGAGGCGATAGTCGCCATCGTCGATGCGGGCGATGATCTCTCCGGTCTTGACGTGCGCGTGATCCGCAACGGCAACCTCGGTCACATATCCGGAGACCTTCGCCGACAGCGTGGCGATGTCGGCGCCGATATAGGCGTCATCCGTGGAGATCATGAACCGGCCGACGGTCCAGTACCGGTAGCCATAGTATGCCCCGGCGACCAGCAGCAGCGGCACCAGGATCAGCGCGATCCGCTTGCGCCACGAGGGTCGCGCGCGTTGGGCTTGCCCTGCCTCGCCCTGGGCCGCCGCTTCTGCGACGGCATCGTCCGCTTCGGGCCGGGCCTCCGCCTCGACGTGCTGCAGCACGGGACCGACACGCTGGTCGGACGGGTCTGTAGCATCGGCCATCGGCATTTCTCCGGATTCCGGCCCTTCAAGGCTGCCCTTTAAACGTCTTCTCATCTGCAACGCTCCGGCACCCACCTATTGACCGAACCGTTCGGTCAGCGCATTTAATATATACTTAGGACGCGGATTTCAATATGACCGAACCGTTCAGTATGAAAAACTTTGCGTGTTGCGGCAGGTTTTGACCCCCGAGGCTGCACAGATGACGCACACTCATCAGACCACCAGCGCTCCCCACGAGCCACAAAAAGACCGCGCGAAATGCCGCCAGATCATGGAGGGCGCGCGGCAGGTATTCCTCGAAAAGGGCTTCGATGCCGCCAGTATGGGCGAGATCGCCCGACAGGCCGGCGTCTCCAAGGGTACGCTCTATGTCTATTTCGAAAGCAAAGAAGAGCTTTTCGAGGCGATTTTCGAGGAGGAGAGCCGCGCTCAGGCCGAGCAGGTGTTTTCGCTCGATCACAGCGACCGCGATGTCGAAGCGGTGCTGACACGGCTGGGCTGCGCCTTTGTCCGCTTTCAGTGCCAGCCGGGGCGACTCTCCCCGTTGCGAACGGTCATCAGCATCGCCGGGCGCATGCCCACGCTCGGCCGCCGCTTTTACGACGCCGGTCCGGCGACGGGGATGGCCCGTGTATGCAGCTATCTGAACGCCCAGGCCGAGGGAGGCGTACTGGAAATGGAGGATTGCGAGCTCGCCGCAGCGCAATTCCTGGACTCCTGTCAGGCCACGCTTTTCAAACCCATGATGTTTTTCGCCGCGCCGCCGCCGTCGGATGAGCGCATTCGTCACGTCGTGGCTGTCGCCGTGCGCACATTTTTAGCCGCATATCGTCGAAAGTAATCAGCGGGAAACGATTTATAAAATAAGCTCGGACGCAAACCGCACAGCCGTGCGAGCGCGATATCGGTACTAAGAACAGGCCAGGAGGCCCATGGCGAACGCTCCCAAAGACATCCCGCTGCGACTTGAGCCGGATTGGTTCATGCGTTCGCTCATTCGCGAGCTTACCGGAACGCTTGAGGATGTCGTGGGCATCGACGATGCCTCGGGCTATATCAGCGTCGTCGGCGCCAGTCTCGGCCGCTCGATCGAGGAAGCCTATCGACACGGACTGTCGGTCGACCATCTGGACCGATCGCAGGTCGCCGCCGTGCTCGTCGACCTTAAGCGCCGCATCAAGGGCGACTTTTTCATCATCGAAGAGAGCGACGACAAAATCGTGCTCGGCAATTGGGCGTGCCCGTTCGGCGATAAGGTAATTGACAGACCGTCGCTTTGCATGATGACGTCAAATGTGTTTGGGCACATAGCCGCCAATAATCTGGGCTATGCCAAAGTCGAGCTTCAGCAGACGATCGCTCGAGGGCATCCTGGCTGTCGCGTTGTTGTGTATCTACGACAGACCCCCGATGCCGAGAATGCCACAGGACGAGAATATTACCGCGCAACCGACTGACGGACTGATCCGCAGTTTTTCGGTGTTTCTCGACACCGATCCGAATCCGGCGCTGCTGCTCTCCCGCGATGGCGGGATCCTGGCGATGAACCGGATCGGGCGCCGGTCTCTGACGCCGATCGCCGTAGACGGCAATCTCAGCGCCTATTGCAGCAATCCGGAGCGGTTTCTCGCCTATCTGAGCAAATGCTCGGCCACCAGCGGACCGCTCCCGGGCGCCGTCGAACTGACAGTGCCCGGCGAAGCCGCGGAGAAATGGCGCTGCGACGGCGGTCTCGTTCAACCGGCCGCGGCCAGCCGGCCGGCGCTCCTCCTGGTCAGGCTCACCCCCCAGCGAGAAGCCCTCGGCGGATTTCTGACGCTGACGGAGAAAGTCAACGCGCTCGACGCCGCGCTGCGCCGTCAGCAGCAGATCCAGAACGAGCTGGAAGAGGCGCTCACAGCCAAGGACGTGCTTTTGTCCGAGGTACAGCACCGGATCAAGAACAATCTCCAGGTCGTGCTGAGCATGCTTTCGCTGGCCATGCGGAACGCCCCCGATGCCTTGTCGCGGGCAAGCCTCATGGATGCGTCGAACCGCGTGAAGGCGATGTCGGCGGTCCACACGCTGCTCTACGACACGGCCGATTTCGTCGAGATCGACTGCGGACAACTGGTCCGCCTTCTGGTCGAGGCCGCGGATCACGCCTACGGCCGCGAGGATGTTACCGTGTCGGTTGAGGCGGAACCGCTGTTTCTGACCGCCGACAGCGCCATCTCGCTCGCCTTGATCGTCAACGAAATCGTCTCGAACGCGTATAAGCACGCCTTCCCGCCGGGTCGGCCTGGTCACATTAACGTGAAGCTGGAGCAGGCAAATAGTTTTGGCATCGTTGCCGTTGTCGACGATGGGACGGAGTTCGTCGACAAGGCACCCAGTACGGGGTTATCACTTGCCAGGGCGCTTGCGGAAAAGCTCGGCGGTGCGCTAAATATCGAAACCGAGCCGTTAAAGCGGATGAGCGTGACATTTCGATTGGACAGGACCGGCGGCTCGCCCGCTCATAAGAGTTGATGCAACACGGCGTGACTTTCCCAGTCATCGCCTCGGCCATCTCGGACAATGGCAACCCCGAGCGCGACGCCGATCCTGCAGCGCAGCCGGGCAAGTCCGGAGGCGTACTGCGCGTCGTCGTGGTGGAAGATGAGCCTTTCGTGCGGCTCGACATCGAATCCGCTTTGATGGCCGCGGGCCACAAGGTTGTCGCGATCGCCGACACAGCCGACGAAGCGGTCAAACTCGCCGACCGCGAGCGTCCCGATCTCATGGTCATGGACATCCGGCTGATCGGCCCGCGGGACGGGGTGGACGCCGCCGTCGAGATCTGGGAGCGGTTCGGCATTCGCAGCGTGTTCGCCTCCGCCAATCTCGATCCCACGACCCGCGCCAGGGCGAACCGCGCCAATCCGCTCGGCTTCGTGGACAAGCCTTTCGTCAGCGGAACCCTGCTCGCCGCCATTGCCAAGAAGCAATGAGCCGAAGTCCGTGGCCCTCACGGCGCTTTGACGGCCTGTTCCAGCCCGCCCGCTATCCGTCTTCATTCGTGTTCGCAGCCGCCTTCGCGCCATCCGCGACATAGCTTTCCAGCCGGGTAAAAGCCAAAGAGATATGCGTGCGGCGCAGATGGGCGGCTGAGTCCATGTCGCCGATGGCAAGGGCGCGAATGGTATCGCGGATCTCCTCGAAGAAGATATCCGCCTCCCGGATGATGACCTCCTCGCTGGTCAGCGCCGGCCACATGCGTGCGGTCCGGTAGAACAGCAGCTCGAGCGTCTGCCGCAGCGGCTTGTTGCCGACCGTCTGCATCAAGGTATTGAAAAAGGCGATGTTGATGCGGGCGAAGGCCTTCTTGGGGTTGGGCGCGGAGGCGATCAGCCGGCACTGGTTCTGGATCTCGGTCATCGCCTCGAGGACATCCGGCGTCGGCCGTTTCGGGCTGAGCATGCCGGTCAGCGAGGCCAGCTCCTTGCGCAGACGATAGATGTCGCGCAGCTCCGCCATATCGAGCGTGGTGACGAACGTGCCGACGCCGTGCCGGCTCTCGAGCAGCCCTTCCGCCTCCAGCCGCGCCAGGACACGGCGCACGGGCGTGCGGCTGACGCCGAATTCGTCGGCCAGATCGACCTCGGACAGGCGCTCGCCGGGCAGATAGTCGAGCAGCGCGATGCGCTCGCGGATCGTGCAGTAGATGGTGCGGAAGCGTTCGCGCGTGGCCGACAGCTCGCTTTCCGCTCCAGCCACCTCGTCCTCATCCTGCTTCGAGTACGGCGCTGAGGAATTGCTGTGTTCGTTCATTTTTGGGATTGCCGAAGAGTTCCTCAGGCGGACCTTGCTCCGCGATCTTTCCCTCATAGAAGAAACAGACGCGGTCGGCAAACTCCTTGGCGAAGCCCATCTGGTGCGTAACCATCAGCATGGTGAGATTGTGCGCCGCCGACAGCGCGCGGATCACATTGAGAACCTCGCCGACCAGCTCCGGATCGAGCGCCGAGGTCACCTCGTCGAACAGCATCACCTTCGGGCGCATGGCGAGCGCACGGGCGATGGCGACGCGCTGTTTCTGGCCGCCGGAGAGCTGCCCCGGATAATGGTCGAGCTTGTCGCCGAGGCCGACCATGTTCAACAGCTCGGCCGCGCGCTCATATGCTTCCGTCTTGCTCAGGCCGAGGACGGTGATCGGCGCTTCCATGCAGTTCTTCACCGCGCTCATATGCGGGAACAGATTGAAGTGCTGGAACACCATGCCGATTTTCGAGCGTATCCGGCGGACATGCTTGCGATTGGCGGGAACGAACACCTGGCCGTTCGGCATATGCGTGAGCGGCTCGCCGTCCACCCAGATGACGCCCTTGTCGATCTGCTCCAGCGTCATCAAGCATCCGCAGGACCGTCGTCTTGCCCGAGCCCGACGGCCCGATGATCGCGACCTTCTCGTTCGGTGCGATGTCCAGGCATAGCTCGTCCAGGACCGTCAGCGGTCCGTAGCATTTCGTGACATTGTCGAACCGGACCATCGGCTCGTTCGCGGGGGTTTGGCCGTTCATCGCGCGCCTCCATGCCGCGTATTGAGCCAGCGTTCGACCTGACGGATGAGCGCCGCCGAAACGAGGCTGAAGAACAAGAAGAAAACGCCGACCAGCGTGATCGGCTCGGTATATTGAAAGCTCTCCGACCCGAGGATCTTGGCCGTCTGCATCAACTCCAGCACCGCGATGGCCGAGAGGAGCGGGGTTTCCTTGAACAGCGCCACCAGATAGTTGCCCAGCGCCGGCACGACCGGCGGGATCGCCTGGGGAATGATGATGTCGCGGAAGGTCACGTAAGGCGAGAGATTGAGCGCGGTCGAGGCTTCCCATTGCCCGCGCGGGATGTTTTCGAGGCCGGCGCGGTAGACCTCCGAGCAGTAGCTGCCGTAATGCAGGCCGAGCGCCAGGACGCCGGCGGTCATCGCGCCCAGGGTCAGGCCGAATTCCGGCATGACGTAGTAGAGGAAAAAGATCTGTATCAGGAGCGGCGTGGAGCGGATGAACTCGACGATGCCCGTCACCACCCAGCGGACGTAGAACGGCGCCGAGAGCCGCAGCAACGCAAAGATCAGCCCGATGATCGCGGCGAAGGTAAAGCCCATGACCGTCGCCTCGACGGTGACGATCGAGGCTTTCGCCAATACCGGCAGGATCTCCAGCGTATAGTTCCAGTCCCACTCGAAGCTCACGACCCCATCCTTCCGCGCAGCAGCCCGCGACCCGCCCGCCGTTCCAGCGTACGCATGAGCGTGGTGATCACCAGCGAAATGGCGAGATACATCACCAGCACGAGCGTAAAGATCGGCACCGTCTTCAGCGTGTTCTGGTTCATCTGTTGCGCCTTAAAGGTCAGGTCGGCGAGCGTGATCAGGGAAACCAGAGCGGTCCCCTTCAGCAATTCGATGAACAGATTGCCCCAGGGCGGGATCATGGCGACGAAAGCCTGGGGCAGGATGATCCGGCGCAGCGCCTGCATGCGCGAGAGGTTGAGCGCCGTGCTCGCCTCCCACTGCCCCCGGTCGACCGACTGGATCGCGCCGCGGATCACCTCCGCGCCATAGGCCCCGACATTGAGGCCGAGCGCGGCGATGCCCACCGTGAACGGGTCGAGCGTGACGCCGAATTGCGGCAGCACGAAAAACATCCAGAACAGTTGGACGAGAGCCGAGGTGCCGCGGAAGATCTCGATATAGGCGACCGCCAGCCAGCGGACTGGAAGCGGCCCGTACATTTTCGCAATCGCGGCGGCGAGGGCGGCCGCAACCGCGACCACTGCCCCGCCTGCTGTGATCTCCAGGGTCACCAGCGCACCGCGAAGCAGCTCAGGAAGAAACTCACGGAATTCGGCGAAAGTCGCAACCACCAGTCCGGCCACGAAACTCACCACGATGGCGACGATGAGCCGGGACTGACCTGATTCCATGAACGCGTTCCCGAACGGAGGTCGGCCGGCCCCAGGGCGGAGCCGGCAGGCGAAGGTCCTATTTGTCGGCGCAGTGCTCGGCGGCGGTCTTCTCCGGCAGGTTCGACTTGTCGAAGCCGAACTCCTTGACCATCGCCAGATGCTCCTCCGAGCCGATGAAGCCGTCGAGAACCTTGTTCACAGCGTCGCGCAGGTCGGTGTCTTCCTTGCGGAAGCCGAACGAACCCTCGCCCTTATATTTCTTGCCTTCATGGATGAAGGTGAACGGGTCGGCGCGCTCGACGCTGTCGTCCTTGGAGGCGAGGTCCTTGGCGGTCAGCGAGGTGAACGCCGCGGCGACGGCGCGTCCGGATTTGACCGCGGCGACGGCGGAGGCGAAGTCCGGCACGATCACGCGCTGGTCCATCTCCATGCCGGCCAGCTTGGCGTGCTCGATCTCGGCGACGCCGGCGACGAAGGCGATCTTCTTGCTCTTGTCGACCGCGTCCTTATAGGTGCTGATGCCGTCCGGATTGCCCTTCTTGACGATCAGCGCCTCGCCGATACCATAGGTCGGGTTGGCGAAAATGATCTGCTCGCACCGTTTCGGCGTGATGTACATGGAGGCGACGATCGCGTCGAACCGGCCCGCCTTCAGACCGGGGATCAGGGAGCCCCATTCCGTCAGCACGCCGTCGACTTCCTTCACGCCGAGCTTCTCCATCACATGGCGGAAGACGGTCGGCGACTCGCCGGTCAGCTTGCCGGCGGAGGTGGCGAAGGAGTAAGGCGCCTCATTGGCAAAGCCGACGCGGATGAAGCCCTGCTTCTTGATCCTCTCGAGCGTGGACTCCGCCATTGCGGATGTCGCGGTTCCCGCCAGCATGGCGATCGCTGCGGCGCCGAGCACGGCACGGCGGCTAATGTTCCGGAATTGCTGCATGTCTCCTCCCATCGGAATGACCGGCCGGGGCGACGGCTGGGCTGCGTGACGCGGATGCAGAAAGCCGATCAGGGGGACGCCCGCGCTGCCGGTTTCTTAAAAACTCGCCCTGAGCAAGAATTGCAGATTTAATTACAGCCAGCAACAGTGATGTACATCTCGCGAATTTGCTGATTGCGGGACAGGCATTCTTCGGGCAATTTGCTCAAAATGGCACCAGGTTGTGCACAACGCGGCTCACTCGGCTCGCCTATGGCCGCTTGCTCCCGCCATTTTCCGATGCCCGCCAGGCAGCCGGCAACAGGAAACCCCTTCGCTTCGCCCTCCGCTCGGCGGGGCCGGCCGGGTCTTCGCCGCGCGGACCGGCAATGGAAACACCGTCGACTGACGTTTCAGGAAAGCATGGCATGACACCCAGCCGAACACGCTTCAGCGTCGCCGAATACGACACCCGCCTCCTCAAGACCCGCAAGGCCATGGAAAACGCGGGCGTCGACGTGCTCATCGTCTCGGACCCATCCAACATGGCGTGGCTCACCGGCTATGACGGCTGGTCGTTCTACGTGCATCAATGCGTGGTCGTGGCGCTGGACGGGCGGTTGTTCTGGTTCGGCCGCGGCATCGACGCCGCCGGCGCGCGGCTGACCACCAACCTCGCCCAGGAGCAGATCCGGCCCTATGCCGATCATTACGTCCAGTCCCGCGAGATCCATCCGATGGACCGCCTGTCGGAAATCTTCCGCGACGAGGGCTGGTCGGCGTCCCGGATCGGCGCGGAGATGGACAATTATTATTTCTCCGCGCGGGCGATGGATTCGCTCAGGGCGGGTCTGCCGAACGCGCGATTCGTCGACGCCACCGGGCTGGTCAACTGGCAGCGCGCGGTGAAGTCCGACGCCGAGATCGGCTATATGCGCTGCGCGGCACGGGTGATCGAGAAGGTCTATGAGCGGATCCTGGAGGTCGCCGAGCCGGG
Source organism: uncultured Alphaproteobacteria bacterium (assembly GCA_963727575.1). Classification (GTDB taxonomy): domain Bacteria; phylum Pseudomonadota; class Alphaproteobacteria; order Rhizobiales; family Rhodomicrobiaceae; genus JAHQVI01. The sequence goes on along the minus strand of CAVSIA010000017.1, from coordinate 185,699 downwards.
GATGCGCAAGAACGATCTGGTCGCCGAAATCACCCATGCCGGCATCAAAGGCACGCCCGAACATTACGGCGACTATCCCGCCATCGTGCCGCTGATCGGCAGCGGCGAGGAAGCCTCGGCCTGCCACATGACCTGGGACGGAAGTCCGCTGGACGGCGAGACCGGCATGTTCCTGGAACTCGCCGGCGCACATAACCGCTATCACTGCCCCTGCTCGCGCACGCTCTATCTCGGCACGCCGCCGGAGAAATATCTGGACGTGGAGAAGGTCATCCTCGAAGGCATCGAGGCGACACTGGAGACATTCCGGCCCGGCAAAACCTGCGGCGAGGTCGCGGCGACCTTCTTCGACACCCTGCACAAGCACGGATACGACAAGGACAATCGCTGCGGCTACTCCATCGGTCTCTCCTATCCGCCCGACTGGGGCGAGCGCACCATGAGCCTGAGGCGGACAGACAAGACGGAGTTGCAGGCCGGCATGACGCTGCATTTTATGCCGGGCCTCTGGTTCGACGATTGGGGCTTCGAAATCAGCGAAAGCGTCGTCGTGACGGACGCAGGCGGGGCGTGCCTTGCGAACGTGCCGCGGAAACTGTTTGTGAAGTAAGCGACGGGGCGCGGCTTGCGTCATTTCGTAACGCGCCGAGCTCACGCGATTAGGCCCCGGCGCTCGGCCGGGGCGACACGGTACGCACTACAGACTCCCGTGAACCTTATCCACGGCGCGCTTGGCCATGCCGACGAGCGTGTCGACCTCGTCGCGCGTGATGACCAGCGGCGGGGCGAGGCCGAGGATGTCGCCCTGGGGCATGGCGCGGGCGATCAGACCCTCCTCGAGGCACGCGGCCGAGACCGCCCCGCCGACCTTCTTGCCCGGATCGAAGCGCTCCTTCTTCGCCTTATCGGCGACGAACTCCAGCGCCGCCATCAGGCCGACGCCCCGGACCTCGCCAACAATCGGATGGTCGTAGAAAGTCTCATGCAGGCGCTTCAGCAGATAGGCGCCGACGGTCCGCGCGTTCCCAGTCAGATCCTCGCCGTCGACGATGTCGAGATTGGCGTTGGCCGCCGCCGCGCAGGTCGGATGCGCCGAATAGGTCCAGCCATGGCCGATCGGCCCCATTTCGTCGGTGCCCTGCTCCAGCACCTTCCAGACGCGCTCGCCGACGATCACGCCCGACAGCGGCAGATAGGCCGAGGTCAGGCCCTTGGCGATGGTGATCAGGTCCGGCTTCATATCGTAGGTGTGCGAGCCGAAATACTGCCCGGTGCGCCCGAATGCCGTCACCACTTCGTCCGCGATCAGCAGGACGTCGTATTTCGCCAGAACCGTCTGCACCGCGCCCCAATAGCCCTCCGGCGGCGGGATCAGGCCGCCCGTGCCCATCACCGGCTCGCCGATGAAGGCGGCGACCGTCTCCGGCCCCTCGGCGAGGATGAGCTGCTCCAGCTCGTCGGCGCAGCGCTGAGCGAATTCGGCCTCGCTCTCGCCGTCATGCGCGTTCCAATAAGCGTGCGGGCAGCTCGTATGCCGGATCGGCCCCATCGGCAGGTCGAACGCCTTGTGGAACGGATCGAGCCCGGTGAGGCTGCCGGTCATGACGCCGGAGCCGTGATAGCCGCGCCAGCGCGAGATGATCTTCTTCTTCTCCGGGCGGCCGAGCACGTTGTTGTAATACCAGACCAGCTTGATATTCGTCTCGTTGGCGTCCGATCCCGAAAGGCCGTAGTAGACGCGGCTCATGTCCATTCCCGCCTTGCGCACGATGCGCTCCGACAGCTTGATCGCCGCCTCGTTCGAATGTCCGACATAGGAATGATAATAGGCGAGCTGGTGCGCCTGCTCGGCGATGGCGGCGGCGACCTCCTTGCGGCCATAGCCGATATTCACGCAATAGAGCCCGGCAAAACCGTCCAGGCTGCGCTTGCCGTCACGGTCGACGATGTAGATGCCCTCACCGCCGGTGACGATCCGGCTCGGCCCCTCGCCGCGCGCGAACTGCGCCAGATGCGTGGACGGATGAAAAAAATGCGCGCGGTCGAGCGCTTCGAGATCGCTGGTGCGGTCCATGTCCATCGTCGGAACCTTTCCTCGTGTCGGCCGCGCGGGGCACGCGCGAACATTTGAATGTGTCGCCGGTCAGGCGGAGATTTTCGTGCCATATCCGCGGCTTGCGGCAATGGCTGCGGCATGGGTGGCGATGGCGGTGTCCTGGACGCCGGTGCCGGTGAGATCGCAGAGCGTGATCTCCGCTTCGGAGCCGCGGCCCGGCTTGCGTCCGGCACAGATCTCGCCGATCTCGATGGCTTCGGACGCGGCAATGCCCGCCGCGAGCGCCGCCCGCATCTCGCCGCGACTTTCGCTCTGTTCGATCCGGTCACAGATGAACCGGTCGGCGCGGGCGAACACATATGGGTCGATTTCGTTCTTCTCCGGCGAGTCGGAGCCCATCGCCGTGATGTGCAGTCCCGGATGCAGCCACTCGGCCATCAGCACCGGACTGACGCGCGGGCGTCGTGGTCACGACCACCTGTGAGCGGCGCACGACGTCTTCCGCACTCGCTGCGACGTGTACCGGAACGCCGAGAATGCCGGATTGCCGCTCCGCGTAGTGCTCCGCCGCCTCCGGCCGGGGCGCCCAGACGACGACCTCCTCGAAATCCCGCTCAATCTTCAGCGCTTCGATCTGCAGCCGCGCCTGCATCCCGGCGCCGATCACGCCTGCGGTCTTCACCTCGCGCGGTGCGAGATGGCGCGCGGCGACGGCGCCGCCGCGGCGGTGCGCAAATCGGTCAGATAGCCATTGTCGAGCAGCACCGCCTTGACGATGCCGGTCTCGGAGGACAAGAGCACCATCAGCCCATTGAGACTGGGCAGGCCGAATTTGGGGTTGTCAAAAAAGCCAGGGCTGACCTTGATGGCAAAGCTGTCCAAACCGGGCATATAGGCGGTCTTGACGTCGACCTCGCCATTGCGCTCCGGGATGGTCATGCCCAGGATCGGCGGCATGACCACCCCGCCCTCGCCGAGCGCACGGAACGCCCGTTCGACGACGTCAACGGAGGATTTGTCGAGCGCCACGCAATCGCGGAGTTCGCGCTCGGTCAAGATGGTGACGTCCGGCATGACCTCGCTCCGTTCAATAGGGGATTTCGCCAGCAGCGACGCGCTGGAAGACGTCCATGTCGACATTGCGGCCGGAAATGACGACGGCGACGCGCTCTCCGAGCTTCGCCCCGCCGTCCCCAAGCAGCAGCGCCGCCCCGACGGCCGCCGCGCCTTCGGTCACCAGTCCTTCGGCGCGAAACAAATGACGCATGGCGCGCGCGATTGCCGCCTCCGGCAGCAACACGACCTCATCGACCAGGTCGCGTGCGAGGGGAAGGTGTGCCGGTTATGGAGCCCGATGCCGCCGCCCAGCGAGTCGGCGAGCGAGCGCTGCTCCTCGACCTCGATCGGATGGCCGGCCATCAGACTGGCCTGCATCGCCGCGCCGCGCTCCATCGAAACACCGATCACGCGGATGCCGGGAGAAGCGGATTTGACCGCCAGCGCAATCCCGCCGATCAGGCCGCCGCCGGACAGCGGTACGACGACCGTGTCAACCTCCGGCCAGTCTTCCAGAATCTCCAGCCCGATGGTTCCCTGCCCGGCGATCACCGCCGCATGATCGAAGGGCGGGATCTCCGCCATCCCTTCGTCGGCGACGAGCCGCTCGACTTCTTTCTGCGCGTCGTCCTGGCTCCGGCCGGCAATGTGGAGCGCGGCGCCGAGAGCGCGGATCGCCTCGCGCTTGTTTTCCGGGACCAGCTCCGACATGCACACCGCCGCCTTGAGCCCCATGCGCCGCGCGACATGGCTTACCGCGCGGCCGTGATTACCTGTCGACGCACAGACCACGCCGCGGCTTGTCTGGCTTTCGAACAGCATCGATATTGCGTTCGCCGCGCCGCGGATCTTGAAGGCTCCGGTCGGCTGCAACGTTTCCAGTTTAAGGCGCGTTTCGCGGCGCTCTCCCGACAGCGACGCGGCGGTCACGAGCGGCGTGCGCAGGGCCAACTCGCCGATCCGGTTGCGGGCCTGATAGATGGACTGCAACGTCAACAAGAACGCACCTCAAAACGTATTGTTGTGTACAAGTGGCGCGCCGGTCACCTATAAACCCTTGTTGTGAAGGCGGCGAATGCCATCCGTCAAGGACTATTGTGCACATCTTTGATCGAAGGATTGCGGGGCCGTGATCGAAACCTCCATGGAATTGCGCAGTAAAATATCCAGCACCATCGATTTCAATGCCGAGGGCGCGCAACACAGCCATCTGACCATCCCGCATTCGCGCAACGACTCCGCCTGGGGCTCGATCCTGATGCCGATTTCGGTTTTCAAACGTGGCGAAGGCCCCACCGTGCTGCTGACCGGCGGCAGCCATGGCGACGAATATGAAGGCCCGATCGCGCTGATGAACCTGATCCGCTCGCTGGACCTCGCGAGGCTGTCGGGCCGCGTGATCGTCATCCCCGCGCTGAACTACCCCGCGGTGAAGGCCGGCACCCGCCTTTCGCCGATCGACAGCCGCAACATGAACCGCACCTTTCCCGGCAACCAGAACGGCACCGTCACCGAGATGATCGCTGACTTCGTCCAGCGCTTCATCCTGCCGCTCTGCGACGTCGTCGTCGACATCCACGCCGGCGGCAAGATGATGAGCTTTCTGCCGACCTCCGTGGTCCATAAGCTCGCGGATCAGGAGCTCATGGCCCGGACCATCGCGGCGGCCAAAGCCTTCGGCGCGCCGAACTGCCTGGTGCTGAACGAGCTGGACGCGGTCGGCATGTTGGACACCGCCGTCGAAGAGATGGGCAAGGTGTTCGTTTCGACCGAGCTGGGCGGCGGCGGCACGACCACGGTGGAGACGGTTCGGATCGCCACGGACGGCGTTCACGACGTGCTCGTGCATGTAGGCGCCCTCGCCGAGGCGGCGCGCGGGACGGGCGAGACCCGCTTCCTGGAAACGCCCGAGGGCTCGTTCGTCATCGCCGACCGCAGCGGCATCATGGAAGTCGCCGTGGAGCCGGGCCAGACGATCCGGGCGGGCGACCCGATCGCCTATATTCACGACATCGACGCCCCCACCGCGCCGCCCTGCATCTACCGCGCCCCGCTCGCGGGCATCGTCGTCCACCGTCACGTCGCGGGGCTGATCGGGCGCGGCGACTGTCTCTCCGTAATCGCCCAGGACGCCGACTGGCGCTGAGCGCTTTTTCGATCCGCCAGGAATCCCCGGACCGCGCAGAGAATTTGCCCCAGTTGTCCGGCCCGCCGGTTTGTGCTTGATGCTTCATCACCGAGCACGGTGGGGGAATGGCGGCTCCTCCAGCAATCCACGTCAATCGCCAGCCTTATCCGGGGGTGGATCTTCATGGCTGAAATGCTCACCGATCGAGTGCTTCGACGCGCGCTGGTCCTGATCGCGCTCGGCGGCCTTGTCCTTGGCAGCCTCGCATGGCTGGCAGGAAGCGCGGCGCTGGCGGGATGGCTCTGGGCGGCGGGCACGGTTCCGGTCGTCATCGGCCTTGCCGTTTCGATGACGCGCGATCTGCTGGCCGGCCGGATGGGCGTCGACGCCGTCGCGTTCGTCGCCATGGCCGCCGCGCTGCTGCTCGGTCAGGCCCTCGCAGGTGTCGTCGTCGCGGTGATGTATGCCGGCGGCAATTTGCTGGAAGACTTCGCCGTCGCCCGGGCGGAGCGAAACCTGAAATCCCTGGTCGACCGCGCGCCCCGCATCGCGCATCGCCGCATCGGCGCCTCGGTCGAAGACGTGCCCGTGGACGACATTGCCGTTGGCGACGCCGTTCTGGTGCGGGCCGGCGAGGTGATTCCGGTCGACGGCGTCATCATCGGCGCGGGCGCGACGATCGACGAGTTGGCGCTGACCGGCGAGCCGATGCCTGTCACGCGGCCGAGCGGCGATCCGATCCATAGCGGCACCATCAATGCCGGCGAGACCTTCGAGCTGCGCGCGACCGCCGCCGCGGGGGAAAGCACCTATGCCGGCATCGTGCGGATGGTGACCTCGGCGCAGACCGCGAAAGCGCCCTTCATCCGCCTCGCCGACCGCTACGCGCTGCTTCTACTCCCGGCCACGCTGCTGCTCGCGGGCGGCGCGTGGTGGGCGTCCGGCGATCCCGTCCGCGCGCTCGCCGTGCTGGTCGCCTCAACGCCTTGCCCGCTGATTCTTGCCGCACCCGTCGCCTTCATCGCCGGCGTCTCGCGCGCCGCGCGCCGCGGCATCCTGATCAAGGGCGGCGGTCCGCTCGAAGCTCTCGCCAGAACCCACACCGTCATGTTCGACAAGACCGGCACGCTGACCGTGGGCGGAGCGCGGCTGGTCGCCATCGAGACGGCGCCGGGCGAAAGCGCCGACGAGGTGCTGCAACTCGCCGGATCGCTGGAGCAGGCGTCGCACCATGTCGTTGCCGCCGCGATCGTCGCCGCCACGCGCGCCAGGGGGCTGGAGCTGACAACGCCGGACAAGGTGCGCGAAACGATGGGCTCAGGGCTGGAAGGCGATGTCGGCGGCCGGCGCGTCATGGTCGGCTCGCATGAGCTGGTCTATGGGCGCGGCCATCCGGAAGACTGGGCCGCGCGTGCGCTGAGGCGGGCGGCCTGGCGGTCGGCGCTCAGCGTGTTCGTCTCCGTCGACGGGCGGAAGATCGGCGCCATTCTGCTGGCGGACGAGTTGCGGCGGGAGGCGCCGCGCGCGGTTCAGGCGCTGAGAAACGCAGGCGTGGCGCGTATCGTCATGGTCACCGGCGACCGCGCCGATTCGGCCGAGACCATCGCCGCCGCGCTCGACCTCGATGCCGTGCTTGCCGAGCGCGTTCCCGCCGACAAGGTCGAGGCGGTGACCACCGAGCAGCGGCTGCATCCGACACTCATGGTCGGCGACGGCATCAACGACGCGCCGGCCCTTGCCGCCGCCAATGTCGGCATCGCCATGGGCGCGCGCGGCGCCAGCGCCTCATCGGAGGCTGCCGACGCGGTGATCCTGGTCGACCGCCTCGACCGCGTCTCCGACGCCATCGCCATTGCGCGCCGCTCTCGCCGAATCGCCGTGCAGAGCATCGGCGCGGGCATGGCGATGTCGGGTGTCGCCATGGTCGCCGCCGCGTTCGGCTGGCTGACGCCGGTTGCCGGAGCGCTCACCCAGGAGGCCATCGACGTCGCCGTCATCCTCAACGCCCTGCGGGCGCTGACGCCGGAATGGAGCTTCGGCCGCGAGACCATGAAGGCCGCCGCCGCACGGGCACTGCGCCAGGATCACCAGGATCTCGCCGGGAGCCTCAACCGGCTGCGCGAGATCGCCGACGGTCTCGACGATGCCTCGCCGGAGGACGCGGTCGCGCTGATAAAGGACGCCAATATTTTGATCGGCGACACCATCGTCGAGCACGAGCGCCAGGACGAGAGCACCGTCTATCCACGGCTGGCAAAATATCTGCGCGACGAGCACGGCCTCGCGGCCATGAGCCGCGCGCATCGCGAAATCCTGCATCTGGCGCGCCTGCTCGCCCGTCTGTGCAGCGGGCTGACGCCGAAGGACGCCGACCGCTATCTGATCCGCGACGCGCAGCGCGTCATCGAATCGATCGAGTCGCTGGTGCGCATCCACAATGCGCAGGAGGAGGACATTTACGACTATGCCGCCGAGGGTTAGGCGCTGGTGGCGGCGGCCCGGCGTGCGACGTCCCGGCGGAAGGACGACCTTTACGATGCGCCGCGATCGTCCTCCCGGAACCGCCTGACGGCTTCGAGCGATGTGCGCGCCAGGCCTGGGACGAGCGCCGCAGCCTTGCGATTGTCGATCTCCGGCGTGCGATAGAGGAAATCGCCGAAGTGGGCATCGAGACCGAACGTGCTTCGGATCTCCTCCAATGTCACAGGCGAGGACGAGCAGCAATTGACGATCCCGGTCAGCCCTTCGCTGCCCGCGGCCTCAATCAGATCGCCGACATCCTCGTGACGGACGTAATTGAAGCTCGACGCGCCGCTCAGGCCGATGGCAACGCCCGGTTTCGTCATGATCCGGGTCAGGCTGTTCTCGCGCATGCCGGGGCCGAGCAGCGCGCTCGCCCGCACGATCAGCGGAGCTGTGGCACCGGCCATGACCAGGGCTTCGGCGTAGAATTTCGCGATGCCGTAGACGCCGGAAATATCGTGCGCGTTGATCGGCGCATCTTCGCGGCCGGGCGACATCGTCTTGGGATAGACGTCCACGGACGACAGGTAGACGAAGCGCCGATGCGGAACGGCGACGAGCCGCCTCGTCAGTTCGACATTGTTCCGGAAATAGCCGTCGATCGTCTCATGACTGACGGTTTTGGCCGTGTCGACCGCGCAATGGACGATCATGTCGAATGGCGTCCCCGGCGACGGCAACTCGCCACCGGCCACATCCGACCGCCGGAGCGCCTCGCCGCCGAACCGCTTCAGTAGCGATGCGCCGAGCCCGCTTGCCGTTCCCGATATCAGGATGCGCATGGACCATCACCGCGCAGCAGCGGTTTTCTCGGTGAAGGCGTTATAGCGCTTGTCGGCGGTCTCGGCGTTCTCGCGGAACCACTCGATCGTTTCGCGGATACCATCTTCCAGGGCCACCGATGGCCGGATGCCGAGTCCTTCCGCGCGCTGCGTGCTCATGAGCCGCTTGGCATCGCCCGCCGGCTTCGTACGATCCCAGACGATCTCGCAAGCGTCCGGCATCAGCCGCGCCACCGTCTCGGCGATCTCGCGGATGGTGACGCCGATGCCGCTGCCCAGATTGACCGGCTGATTATAGCCCTGCTCCACCACCCGCATCATGCCGCGCGCCACGTCTCGGGCGTGGATGAAATCGCGGACTGGGCTGCCGTCGCCCCATACGGTCAGCGGCCGCTCACCCCCGAGCGCGCGGCGGATCAGGCTCGGGATCACCATGGCATTTTCGGGGTCGAAATTGTCGAACGGCCCGTAGACATTGGCCGGGCGGACGATGGAGATCTTGTCCCAGCCGTGCTGAATCTCATAGGCCTGCGCCTGAAGCTCGCCCATGCGTTTCGCCCATCCGGCAAAGCGGTCATTCGGCGACGGGAAGGTCTTCCAGACCGCGTCCTCATAAAACACGTCGGCCGGCTCGTAGACGCCGATCGAGCTGGTGAACAGATAGCGCTCGACGCCGGCCCGGAACGCGGCTTCCATCATGTTGACCGAGAATTGCAGGGTCGGCACGAAGAAGCTGGCCGGCATCTGCGCGGTCATTTTCGGCGAGCCCTTCACGCCCGCCAGATTGAAGACCACGCTCCGGCCCTCGCAGGCCGCAATGCAATTGTCGAAATTACGCAGATCGGCTCTGACGAACCTCACGCCGGCCGGCGCGCGCGAGGCATCGTCGAGGGACACCACGGTAACGTCCGCCCCGGCCGCGACCAGCATCTCCGTCAACGGACGCCCGATCAGCCCGGTGCCGCCGGTTACCAGAACCTTACGATTTTCGTAAAATGTCTCAAACATAATTAATCCTATCGAATCAAAATATTACAATAATCCGATAAAGTTGCAGTTGCGGGAATTCAAGCGTCCGTTTTTTCCGGCGCGCATTCGCTTTCATTTAACCAATAGAGACGGCCATCTGCATGAGCAGGATCGTGATTTGCGGTGCAACCGGCTTCATCGGGCGCAATCTGGTCGAGCATTTCGCCAGGCAGGGCGGCCATGACATCGTCGCCGTGGCGCATCTGCGCCCCCCCTTCGCGGAACCCGGCGTCCGCTGGGCGGAGGTCGATCTGCGCGATGCCGCCGCCGTCGACCGGCTGCTCGAAGGCGCCGACATCGTCATCCAGGCCGCCGCGACCACCTCTGGCGCCAAGGACATCACCTCCAAGCCGTTCATCCACGTCACCGACAACGCCGTGATGAACTCGGTGCTGCTGCGCGCCGCTCACGAGCACAGCGTGAAGCATTTCGTGTTTTTCAGCTGCACGGTGATGTACCCTTCGTCCAGCGTTCCGGTCAAAGAAGAGGATTTCACCGGCGAGATTTCGCCGAAATATTTCGGCGTCGGCTGGACCAAGGTCTATGTCGAGAAGATGTGCGATTTCTATGCCGGTCTCGGCCGCACCAAGCATACGGTCATCCGGCATTCGAACATTTACGGCCCTTACGACAAGTTCGACCTGGAGCGCAGCCACGTGTTCGGCGCCAGCGTTACCAAGGCGATGCTCGCCAAGGACGAGCTGACCATCTGGGGCACGGGCGAGGAGCGGCGCGACCTTCTGCATGTCGACGATCTCGTCCGGTTCGTCAGGCTTGCAATCGAGAAGCAAAGCGCGAATTTCGGCCTCTATAATTGCGGCGCTCGGGCAGTCGATCTCGATCCGCGAGCTCGTCGAGCGGATCGTTGCGGCGAGCGGCAAGAAGCTCGAGCTCAAACACGACCTGTCCAAGCCCACCATCCCCTTCGATCTGACGCTCAACTACGCCAAGGCCAAAGCCGAACTCGGCTGGGAGCCGCAGGTTGCCCTGGCGGGCGGCATCGAGCGGACCGTCGGCTGGTGGCGGGGCAATATCGCCCCGCATGCGGACGGCTTGCGGAACGGCTGATAGCGGGCGACGGCTCGCATAGCCGGACGTAAGGCCGGGACCAGCCACGCCCGCGATAGTCGCCAAATTCGTGAAGGCACCGCCTGCCAAGGACTCGTTTCGATGAGCGAAGAACTGACCGTCGTTTGTTCCGCCTGGCACAAGCAGAAGCATCTGGACCTCTATTTTCGCCAGCACTCCAGTTCGCTACTGAACCAGACAATCCCGATCAGGATCATCTATGTCTGCGACGGCGGCATGGTGCTTGAGAAGCCCGATCCGCGCGTGACCATGGTCTACGGTCTCCGACGGCATCAGGACTGCCGAAGCCTTCAATCTCGGCCTTGCCCTCGCCAATACGCCCTATTTCGCCACGCTCAATATCGACGATTTTTTCTTCCGCAACGCTCTCGAATTGCAGGTCGGCGCGATGAAGCAGCTCGACGCCGACGCCTTCTTCGGCGACTGGGAGATCCGCTTCACCGAAGAAGGCGACATCGACCGGATGGCCTTCGATCTGAATCGATTGCAGCCCTGTAAAAACTGGCCGCCCGAAACTGGCGAGGGCCTCCGCCTCGGCAGCGGCGACGGCACGCGCGGCACCTGGGGGCCGGCGCCGATCTTCAAAACCGCGGCGATCCGGTCGATCGGCGGCTTTCCGAAACGCTTCGGCAATGGCGATCCGATCCCGACGATCATCGACTTCATCGTCTGGGACCGGCTGATGAAGGCGGACAAGAACGTCTCGCGCGGAGAGATCGTCGTCGGCTCCTATTACTCCAATCCGGAAACGCAGCAGGAATTCCGCAGCGGCGGCACCGGCGGCGTGGTCGGCGAACACCAGCTTTACGATCAATACGGCGCAATGGTCTGACGGCTCGTCGAAAACGCGACATTCACGGGTGCATCCACATGTCCGGTCAAAACGTCTTTGCCGACGAACAGATCAAAGCCCTCAGCGATGAGGACTGGTCGCGGATCGCATCCCTGCGCTTTCATGAGACGGAGCAGAACTTCGCCCATCTGAAAACCAATGTTGCGCCGATCGTGAAGGCGGCGCGCATCATCGAGCGCTGCCTGCGCAATGACGGCAAGGTAATGTTCTGCGGCAATGGCGGTTCGGCGGCGGACGCCCAGCATCTGGCGGCGGAACTGATGGGCCGCTTCCTCGTCGACCGCGCTCCGATGGCCTCGGTTGCCCTCACCGTCGATACCTCGGCGCTCACCGCGATCGGCAACGATTATGGTTTCGAAAAGGTTTTCGCCCGGCAGGTGCGCGGGCTGGGCCGGGCCGGCGACGTGCTGGTCGGCATCTCCACGAGCGGCAACAGCGCCAATATCGTCGAGGCGTTCGAGGCGGCAAAGGACATCGGACATCCGCACCATCGCGCTGACCGGCGGCGGCGGCGGCACGATGGCGACGATAGCCGACCACCTGATCAATGCGCCATCGCTCAGCACGCCGCGCATTCAGGAGCTGCACATCGCCATCGGCCATACGATCTGCGAGCTGGTCGAAGACTCGCTGACATGCCAATGAACGGCGGCTTGCAGGCGGTGATTCTCGTCGGCGGGCGCGGAACACGGCTCGGCGCGATGACAGACGCCTGTCCGAAGCCGCTGATCGAAATCGGCCGGCGGCCATTCCTCGACCGTCTGATCGCCAATCTTGCCCGTCACGGCTTCACCGACATCGTGCTGCTTGCCGGCTACCTCGCCGATCAGTTGCAGGCGCTTGAGGCCCGAGGGCCGGACCTCGGCTGCCGGATCACCTGCCTCGTCGAGCCGGCTCCGGCAGGGACGGCCGGCGCACTCCTCCACGCCCGGGAACATCTGGCCGAACAGTTCCTGCTGCTCAACGGCGACAGCCTGTTCGACATCAACTATCTCGACCTCTGCGTCCCACCAATCACGCCCTATCACACCCTGGGCGTCGTCGCCCTCCGGAGCATGGCCGATACCGGCCGCTATGGCCGCGTCACGCTCTCTGGCGACGCGATCACCGATTTCTCCGAAAAGGCCGCCGTCGGCGGGCCGGGCGTTATCAATGGCGGCATCTACTGGCTGGACCGGTCGGTGCTGGACTGGATTGACACCGTCCCCGCCTCGCTGGAAAAGGACGTGCTACCGCGCCTCGCGGGTTCGGGCCTGCTCGGCGGCAAGAGCTATGACGGCTTTTTTATCGACATCGGCATCCCGGAGGATCTCAGCCGCGCGCAAACGCTGATCCCGCAGCATATGCGCCGGCCCGCGGTGTTTCTCGACCGGGACGGCGTGCTGAACGCCGACACCGGCTATCCGCATCGCCCGGACCAGATCGATTGGACCGATGGCGCGGCCGCCGCGGTCAAATGGTTCAATGACAACGGTTATTTCGTCTTCGTCGTCACCAATCAGGCCGGCGTCGCGCGCGGCTTTTATAATGAAGAAGCGGTTAAGCGGCTGCACCTGTGGATGAACGCCAAGCTGGCAAGACAAGGTGCGCATATCGACGACTGGCGCTATTGCCCGTTCCATCCTGACGCAACACTCGCCTCCTATCGCGCCGCCCATCCCTGGCGCAAGCCGGCCGGCGGCATGATTCTCGACCTGATGAAGCATTGGCCGATCGATGCCGAGCGCAGCTTCCTCATCGGCGACCGGGACACCGACCTCGAAGCGGCGCGCAATTGCGGCCTGCCCGGCTATCTTTTCCCCGGCGGATCGCTCGCGGCCTTCGCCACCGCCATTCTCACGACGCACCGTCAGCCCGGCAAAAGCTATGCAACTTAAGGGTGCATAAAGCAGTCCTCTCTAAACTGCTGCGACGTTAACCAAGGGTCGAGGCTCGGCGCCGATGAGCGGCGAACATTATCCGATCGAAGGCAAGCGCATCTGGGTCTGCGGCCATCGCGGGATGGTCGGGTCCGCGCTGTTGCGGCGCCTGCGCGGCGAGCAATGCGAGGCGCTGACCGCCGATCGCGGCAGGCTCGATCTGACGCGGCAGTCGGACGTTCAGTCCTGGTTGCGCCAGAACCGCCCCGACGCCGTTCTTCTCGCCGCCGCGAAGGTCGGCGGAATTCATGCCAATGCCAACTTTCCGGTCGCCTTCCTGGCCGACAATCTGGCCATCGCCCAGAACGTCATCTGCGCGTCCGCCGATGCCGGCGTGAGGCGGCTGATCTTCCTCGCATCGAGCTGCATCTATCCGCGCGACGCCGCCCAGCCGATCCGCGAGGACGACCTGCTGACCGGGCTGCTCGAGCCTACCAATCAATGGTATGCGCTGGCCAAGATCGCCGGCCTCAAGCTGACCGAAGCCTATCGCCAGGAGCACGGGCTGGATTATTTCACCACCATCCCCGCCAATCTTTACGGCCCGGGCGACAATTTCGATCCGATGATGAGCCATGTGATCCCGGCTCTCATCCGGCGGATGCACGAAGCCCGGCTCAAGGGACTTCCCACCATCTCGATCTGGGGCAGCGGCCGGCCGACCCGCGAATTCATGCATGTCGACGATTGCGCCGACGCGATCGTGCATCTGCTGAAGACCTATCAGAGCGGCGATCCGATCAATATCGGCCTCGGCAGCGAGACCTCGATCGCCGCAATCGCTGAAACCGTCGCCGGGATCGTCGGCTTCGAGGGACGGCTGGAGTTCGACACATCGAAGCCCGACGGGATGCCGCGCAAGAGCCTCGACGGTACGCGGCTTGCCGAGGCGGGCTGGAGCGGCGGTCGTTCGCTGATGGACGGCCTTGCAAGCGCCTACCGCTATTTCCTCGAACATGTGGCCCCGGCCGCCGAGCCGCAGCCGGAATTCAAAGCAGCAATGGGACATCATGGCTAAACCGGAAATCCAGGCACCCAACCCGACGATCCGGCGCACGAGCCGCTATTCGCGGCTGGCCGAAGAACTCGCCGACGCCAGCGCGGGCATCGCGCTCGGCGAGGCCGACCTGGCGCGCTGTTATACCCAGCTCCTGCGCATCCGCCGCGTGGAGGAGGAGATCATCCGGCTCTATCCGACCGACAAGATCAAGAGCCCGGTCCACCTGAGCATCGGACAGGAAGCCGTCTCCGTTGCGGTCTGCGATCAGCTCAACCGCGACGACGTGCTGTTCGCCACCTATCGCGGCCACGCCGCCTATCTCGCCAAGGGCGGCGATCTGCGGCGGATGTGGGCCGAGCTTTACGGCAAGGCCGACGGCTGCGGGCGCGGCAAGGCCGGGTCGATGCATCTGGTCGACCCCGAGGTGAATATGATGGGAACGTCCGCGATCGTCGCATCCGGCGTACCCGACGCGGTCGGTTTTGCCCTGGCGGTGAAGCTGCGCAAGGAGGACCGCATCGTCGTGTGCTTCTTCGGCGAAGGCGCAACCGATGAAGGCGCCGTCCACGAGAGCGTCAACTTCGCCGCGCTGCACCGCCTGCCGATCCTGTTCGTCTGCGAGAACAACGAATATGCGATCTACTCCCATGTCAGCGCGCGCATGGCCGGCTACGGGCTATGCGACCGCTATCGCGCCTATGGCGTCCCTTGCGAAAAGGACGAGAGCGGCGACTTCATGACCACCTACGGCGTCGCCGGCCGCGCCCTTGCCGACATCCGCAAGGGACTTGGGCCCCGTTTCGTCGAGATCGCGACGACGCGCTGGCGCGACCATGTCGGCCCCGGCGAGGACCGTCACTACGGCTATCGCTGCGAGGACACGCTCAGCGCCGCCATCGCGGAGGATCAGGTTGCCTATGTGGGCTCGATGATCGAGGAAAGCGTGCGGCGGGAGATCGCCGACAGCGTCGAGCGCGAGCTCGCCGAAGCCATCGCTTTCGCCGAATCGAGCCCGTTCCCCGAGGATCAGGAAGTTTTCGACCATGTCTTCGCCGCAAGCCAGTAGCGCCACCCGGCATATCAGCTATGGCGAGGCGCTGCATGAAGCGACCCGCCAGGAGATGGCCCGCGATTCGTCCGTGTTCGTCATGGGCCAGGGTGTCGACGACGCCCGAGGCATGTTCGGCACGACCCTAGACCTGCACAAAGAATTCGGCGCCCAGCGCTCCTTTGATGTTCCGCTTGCGGAAGAAGGCATGACCGGCATCGGCGTCGGCGCGGCGATGGCGGGGATGCGTCCGATCCAGGTGCACCAGCGCATGGACTTCATGCTCTTATGCATGAACCAGCTCGTCAACATGGCGGCCAAGATGAGCTACATGTTCGCCGGCGCCCACCGTGTACCGATCGTCGTGCGCGGCATTATCGGCCGGAGCTGGGGCCAGGGTGCGCAGCACAGCCAGGCGTTCCACTCCTATTTCATGCATGTGCCGGGGCTGAAGGTCTTCGCTCCGACCACCCCCTATGACGCCAAGGGCTGCCTGATCGCCGCGATCCGCGACGACAATCCGGTGATCATGATCGAGCACCGGATGCTGCACCCGATCACCGGGCACGTCCCGGAAGAGGACTATGAGGTGCCGTTCGGAAAGGCGCGCGTGCTGACGCCGGGCAGCGACGTCACCATCGTCGGCATCAGCCATATGGCGCTCGAATGCGTGCGGGCGAAGCATCTGCTCGCCGGCAAGGGCATCGACGTGGAAGTGATCGATCCGGTCTGCCTGTCGCCGCTCGACGCCGAAACCATCGCCGCTTCGGTGCGCAAGACCGGCCGGCTGCTCGTCGTCGATACCGGCTGGCTCGCCTGCGGCGCGGCGGGCGAGATCATTCTGCGCGTTCTGGAGGCTCTCAAAGGCGAGGTCCCGCCCCAGGTCGCCCGCATGGGCTATCTGCCGACGCCCTGCCCGACGACGCGCAAGCTCGAAGCACTCTTTTATCCCAATGCGCAGACCATTGCCGAGAGAGCCTTCGGCATGGTCCACGAGGGATCGCCCGGCGCGTGGGACATGAAGCTCGCCGCGGCCAGCGAAATCACCGAATTCAGAGGACCTTTCTGAGATGGCCAAGCAATCCGCAGAACGTCAGGATGACGGCCTCGACTGGCGCGCCGAGCGTCCATCGAGCATCGCCAATGCCGAGCTGTTCGCTGCGATCCGCAACGGCATCGAGACCTATTGCAACGTCAACCACAACTACGCCTTCGACGCGCGCAATCCCGTGGTTCGCCTGCATGAACCGACCTTCGGCGCCGACGAAATCAGCGCCGCGCTCGAATGCCTGCTGACCACCCAGGTGACGATGGGCCCGAAGGTGCGCGATTTCGAGTTGGCCTTCGCCCGCGATCATGGCTGGCGGCACGGTGTGATGAGCAATTCCGGCTCGTCCGCCAACCTGCTCGCCATCGCCGCGCTCGCCAATCATGCGGCCAAGGACGGGCTTCGTCCGGGCGACGAGGTGATCGTGCCGGCGTTGTCCTGGTCGACGACCGTCTGGCCGCTGATCCAGCTCGGCTTGAAGCCCGTCATCGTCGACATCGATCCGGAGACGCTGAACATCGATCCGGCCGAGATCGAGCGCGCCATCGGCCCGAAGACCCGCGCGGTCATGATCGTGCCGGTCTACGGCAATCCGTGCGACATGGACGCCATCAACGCGGTCTGCTGGCGGCATTCGCTGATGCTGATCGAGGATTGCTGCGAGGCGCTCGGCGCTTATTACGACGGCAAGCCGGTCGGCAAGTTCGGGCGCGTCGGCACGTTCAGCTTCTACTATTCGCACCACATGACCACGCTCGAAGGCGGCATCACGGTCACCGACGATTTCGAGCTGACCGAACTGATGCGCATCCTGCGCGCCCATGGCTGGACCCGCGAGGTCGAGGACAAGCAACGCTGGTACGACCAGTATCCGGATTTCGACAAGCGCTTCCTGTTCGTCAATCTCGGCTACAATCTGCGCCCGACCGAACTCGCCGGGGCGATGGGCCTCATCCAGCTTCCCAAGCTCGCCGATTTCGTCCAGGCCCGCCGCAAGAACGCCGCCTGGTTCTGGGACGCGCTCGGCCGGTTCGGGGCGTTCTTCGACTTCCAGAAGGAATATCCGAAGGGCCAGAGCTCCTGGTTCGGCTTCCCGCTGATCGCGAAGGACGACGCGCCATTCACGGTGACCGAGCTGACCGCTTACCTCAACGCCGCCGGCATCGAGACCCGCCCGATCATCTGCGGCAACATCGCCCGCCAGCCGGCCCTCCAGCATTACGAGCACCGCACGGTCGGCGCGATGGACAACGCCAACCGCGATCATGGAGCGCGCCTTCTCGTTCGGCAACCACCAGGCCGTCGACGAGAATGCCCGGCGCTATGTCGCCGACTGCGTCGAGGCTTTCCTGAAGGAGCGCGGACTTGCTTGAGGCGGAAGCGGACGGCCCCGTCGAGGAAGACCGCGAGAAGGAGCAAGGCGCCATGACCAGACCTCGCGCATTCATCACCGGCGTCACCGGCATGGTCGGCTCGCATCTGGCCGAATATCTCATTGCCCACACCGATTGGGACGTTTGGGGCCTCGCCCGCTGGCGCAGCCCGCTCGGCAATCTGGAAAGCCTGATTCCCGCGATCAACCGCCGGGACCGCGTATTTCTCACCTATGGCGATCTGCGCGACACGCTGTCGATCCGTGAAGCGGTGAAGGCGGCGCAGCCGACCTACGTCTTCCATCTTGCCGCGCAGAGCTTCCCGAAGACCTCGTTCGACGCCCCGCTCGACACGCTGGAAACCAACATCCAGGGCACGGTGCGCGTGCTCGATGCGATCCGCGAATTTGCGCCGGGCGCGATCGTTCACGTCTGCTCGTCGTCCGAGGTTTTCGGCCGCGTGCCGAAGGAAAAGCTGCCGATCGACGAGGAATGCGCGTTCCACCCCGCCTCGCCCTATGCCATCTCCAAGGCCGGCACCGATCTCGTCGGCCGCTTCTACGCCGAAGCCTATGGCCTGACCACGCTGACGACGCGGATGTTCACCCATACCGGCCCGCGCCGCGGCGACGTCTTCGCCGAGTCGACCTTCGCCAAGCAGATCGCCATGATCGAGCGCGGACTGATCGAGCCGGTCGTCAAGGTCGGCAATCTCAACTCGCTGCGCACCGTCGCCGACGTCCGCGACGCCGTGCGCGCCTATCACATGCTGGTGACGGTCAATCCGGTCGCGGGCTCCTATTACAATATCGGCGGCGCGTTCCACTGCACTGTCGGCGACATTCTCGACAAGCTGATTTCGCTTTCCCCGATGCGCGGCGAGATCGAGGTCGTGCCCGATCCGGAGCGCTTCCGCCCGATCGACGCCGACCTCCAGGTCCCGGACACGAGCAAGTTCCGCGCGCATACCGGCTGGGAGCCGAAGATCCCTTACGAGCAGACCATGCAGGACCTGCTGGATTACTGGCGCGCGGCGATCGAGCGGCAGGGAAATGCGTTTCTGACGCGGTAGCGGCGGTTCTCCGGACGCGAATTTCGTCTGCGATTAAAGAGCAACCGATCGGATTCACGGCCCGGCAAACATGATTTGCCATCATTCGCCTCAGTATCAGTTCCGTGTCCGCATCGCCGAGGTCCCATGATCATCAGCCGCACCCCTTTCCGCATCTCGTTCTTCGGCGGCGGCACCGATTACGAGCCCTGGTTCCGCGAGCATGGCGGCGCGGTGCTCGCCACTACCATCGACAAATATTGCTATATCAACTGCCGCTACCTGCCGCCGTTCTTCGAGCATAAGAGCCGGATCGTGTGGTCGGAGGTCGAGCGGATCAACGACCGCCGCGAGATCCGGCATCCGGTGATCCGCGCGGTGCTCGGCATGCTGAACATCGACGATGGCGTCGAGATCCACCACAATGCGGACCTGCCGGCGCGCTCCGGCCTCGGCTCCAGCTCCAGCTTCACCAACGGCATGCTGCTTGCCGCCCATGCCCTGCTCGGCAAGATGATCTGCAAGCGCGATCTGGCCGAACAGGCGATCCATGTGGAGCAGGATTTGCTGCATGAGAATGTCGGCGTCCAGGACCAGATCCAGACCGCGCATGGCGGCTTCAACAAGATCCTGATCGAGCGCGACGGCGGCTTCACCATCGAGCCGGTCATCCTGCCGAAACCGCGCATGACGCAGTTCCAGGATCATCTGATGCTGTTCTTTACCGGGGTGAGCCGCAATGCCTCCGACATCGCCGGGGAGCAGATCGCCTCGATCGGCAAGAAGCAGAGCGAGCTGCACGCCATGCGCCTGCTGGTCGATGAGGGCGAGCGCATCCTGACGGACGGCGGCGACATCGGCGAATTCGGCCGCCTGCTGCACGAGACCTGGCAGCTCAAGCGCGGCCTCTCGGCGCGAATCGCTCCCGCCTTCGTCGACGACGTCTATGAGAAGGCGCGGCAGGCGGGGGCGGTCGGCGGCAAGCTGCTGGGCGCCGGCGGCGGCGGCTTCATGCTGTTCTTCGCCCCGCCCGAGCGGCAGCCGCGAATCCTTGCCGCTCTCGACGGGCTCATCCAGGTGCCGTTCGCGTTCGAAACCGGCGGCTCCCAGCTCATCTATTACGACGCGCCGGACGTGGCGCCGCCGAACCGCATCCACACCGCAGTCGCCTGCTGAGGCCGGCACGCGCGGCCGTTTACTGCGACAGGCCGACCGCTCTGACGGTTGCGAACGCATCGGCGCAGCCCGCTCCGAATTCGTCGTCGGCGCCGGGCGGTCCGAGATCGCGCGCGCGGCCCGTCAACACGCTGTGAACCTCTTCCGGCGTCAGGGCCGGGTCGCGCTCGAGCATCAGGGCGACCACGCCGCTGATATGGGCCGCGGCGAACGACGTGCCGGATTGCAGCAGATGGCCGTGGCCCGACGCGGGCGTCAGGATGTCGACGCCCGGCGCGGCGACGTCGATATAGTCGCCGCGGTTCGCGGCCCGATAGAGACCGTCGCCGATATCGGTGGCCGTGACGGCAATCACATCGTCGTAGGCAGCCGGATAGGCCGGCGGCGCGCCCTCCCCTTCATTGCCCGCAGCAGCAACGACGATCACACCTTCGCCGGTCGCAGCGGCGATGCCGCGCCTGAGCAGGTCGTCCTCGGGCCCGGCGAGGCTGAGATTGATAACGCGCGCGCCGCGCTTGACCGCCCAGTCGATGCCCCGGAGCAGGCTCGCCGTGGTCGCGGCCGACGAGCCGTCAAGCTGATCCGGCCCGAATACGTTGACGCCGAGAATCCGCGCGCCGGGCGCGACGCCTTGCAAGAGGCCGTGGGCGCGTATGATCCCGGCAATCGCCGTACCATGATCGCCCGGCTTCGCGGCGCCGGTTTCGGCCGCATCGAAAAGCTCGACGATGGCGCCGGCAAGATCGGGATGCGTCGTATCGATCTCGGTGTCGAGCACCGCAATCAACACGCCCTCGCCATCGGCGAGCGACAAGGCCGGCGGCAGATTCAGCTTCTGCAGTGCATATTGCAGATCGTCGGCGGTGACGGCATCCGACGCGAGAGCTGCGCCGCCCTGCTGACGAAAATAATGGTTCGGCTGCGGCGCTGTCACCCGCGGATCGCCGCGAAGCGCCTCGATCACCGACGCAACGGAGCGGCCGTCGGGGATGCGATAAACGAGCAGGCGCCCGTTGAGCGCGCTCAGACGCGAGCGGCTGAGGAGCTGAAGCCGGTGATTGAGCGCAAGCTGCTGGTCGACGTCTTCCGGAACAGCTCGCGCCAAGCGCACCAGTACCTGATCGGGCACGAAATCCGGCAGATGGGCGGTCGCCGGCCTGCGCGGCGCGGCATTCGCCTGGCTGCCGCCGACGGCAAGGGCGGGGCCCGCCGCACGGTATTGAACGCTGCGGGGCGGGATCGTCGGCCGGCGATTGCCATGGCCACAGGCGAACACCGAGCTGTAAAGCGTCCGGCGGCTGGCAAAATGCCGGCAGCGGCATCGGCCGTCGCGAACTCGGCCCCCGAGGCAGACGATATGATTGGGCGGCCGGTCCTGATGCGGGTAGTTGTCATGCGGACGGTCGCCGTGGGGGCGGTCTCCGTGGGGACGGTCGTCATTCGGCGGATCGTCATGCGTGGGCTTCTTCGGGCCGTTGTCCGTCTGCTT
The DNA here is from genome assembly GCA_963727575.1 of uncultured Alphaproteobacteria bacterium. Lineage (GTDB taxonomy): Bacteria > Pseudomonadota > Alphaproteobacteria > Rhizobiales > Rhodomicrobiaceae > JAHQVI01. The sequence goes on along the minus strand of CAVSIA010000017.1, from coordinate 164,079 downwards.
GGTCGGCTTGTCATCCTTGGAGTTCTTGTCCTGACGGTGCCCTGGCCGCTCATTGGCGCGCCCTCTGTGCCCGCGCCGGTTTCCCCGGCGATGCTGCCAGCGCCGGTTGGCGAACCTGCCGCGCACCTCGAGCAAACCCGGCCGGGCCTCCTGCGCCATCGCGCGCGCATCGTCGGATATGACGGACGCCGGCGTCGGCGCCGCGCGGACCGGCCCCGCGCCGGCATAGACCGCCACAAGGGCGGCGATGGCGGCGAGGATCAGAAGCGTCCGCGAAGAAATGGTGCACGTCATTCTCCGGCAGTCCGTCAACAGCTTGGCCATGGCATCCGTCTCCAGCGGGTTGGCGACATTTCGTAACGGCGAACTATCTCGTCGCCGTCACGAACGCGATAAGGTCTTTCTGTTTACTGAGCATATCGATGAGCCTGTCGCGCTCGGCTTCGCTCATGCTGTCCGGCCCGATGCGCAGGGTGAACAGCCCGCCGGCCTTCGGTCCGGAGACGATGGACATGTTCAGCTTCGACAGAGTGTCGGCGACGCTGGTCAAAGAGGCGGTTTTGGTGAAGCGGACCAGCACCAATCGGCCTTCGACGACGGCGTCGGCCGCACCGCGGGCAATCTCGTAGCCCTGGGACGGCTCTTTGTTGACGAGCGCGAAAATGACCGCCGCCTGGATCAGGATGATCAGCGCCGCGGCAGCAGTACCCCATGCCGCAAATCCCATCCCGAGGAACGGACCGAAAAACTCATCCCGCAGCCGTGCAAGCAACCCGTCGAGACCGAGCGGCGCGCGGCTGCGCAGAACCGGACGGACGGTCTCGCTTCTGCGCGGCGAAATCTGCGCCATGAAGCGGTCCACCACCTCCGTAGAGGGGATCTCGGCCGGTCCGTTGAGGAAGGCGGTCTCGCTGCGTTCCGCCAGGTTCAGGCTCAGGCTCTGGCGCATCTCCGGATGGCGGGCGAGAAACGCTTCCACCCTGGCGCGGTCGATCACATCGAGCCGGCCGGTTGCGTACCACGGCAGCAGCTGTTCGATGTCTTCGCGCTCTGAAGGTGTCTGTGCATCGTTAATCATGGCCATCCCCGATCGACGCCGGCTTCGACGAGCATCTGCTCGAGCCGCTTGCGTGCTTTGAATAATCTGGTTTTCACGGTGCCGTCCGGAAGGTCGAGCACCTCGGACACTTCCCTGATCGACAGCTCGTGGTAGTAGACGAGATCGATGATCTCGCGATAGATCGGCGGCAGCGCCTCAGAGCACCGGCGCAGAACCTGCGCCTTGTCGGCCTTCTGCGCGATCACCTCCGGATCGTCATCGTCGTCCGCGATATGCGCCGCCTCGGCGTCATCCAGACAGCCCTCGGAGCGTTTACGCAGGACGTTGAGACAGCGGTGATGCGCGATCGACAGCACCCAGGTGAGGCCCGAGCAGCGATCCTGGAAGGTGTGCGCGCCGCGCCAGACCTCCAGGAAAACTTCGTTGGCGACTTCCTCGGCCATGGCTTCGTTCCGCAAAATGCGGCGGATGAAACCAAGGACGCGGCCTTGATGGCGAACAAAGAGCACGCGCATTGCGATTTCGTCGCCTGCTCCAATTCGCGAAATCAGATCGCGGTCATCAGTGATCTTGTCCATTGCCCGTTCACTCTGGGGCGGTTTCATCGCGGAAGCGCTTTATAAGAAGCCCCTGCAATCTTGGACGATGCGGGGGCTTCATTTGGTTCAAACGCGCCCGCTTAGCGGACCCACTCCCAGCTCCGATAGGCGCGGAAGTGCCGGTGATTGCAGCGGACCCCGGCGTGAAACGCCATGCCGGCGACCGGAAACAGATGACGATGGCAAAGGCCGCCACCGGCATAGCCAGCACCTGCGCCGTAGCCGTAACCCCGGCGCCAGCCGCGCGCGAAGCGTCCGCAGCGATACGGGTGGTTGTAGCACCAGCGGCGCGGATGGAAGTTCCGGCGGACATACCGGCGGACCGCACGCCGGCGCCAGCCGACTTTCTGCACGCCGTCGGCCTTCACGACCTTGGCGATCTGGGTGGCCGAGCCGGCGAGCGGCGCAGCATTTGCGGTTCCGGTCTGCGAGGCCCCGGCCAACAGCGCCATGCTGAGGAACGAAGCGGCAAAAATCATTTTGGTCTTGGTCATGATCTACTCCTTGGTTTTTCGGCCCATCCCACCGCCGCCTAATTGCGCGATGCTGCGGGCTCATACTTGTTGGTCACGCCGGAGCAGGATCGGTTTTCGCTTTCGAGAAAAAAATTCGAGGGCTGACCATCGATGCCCGGAAAGGGCGCGTCCCCGGGGCGCAAATCGCGGCGCGCGCGGTACAAAGCGATACGCGCCGGAGCCTTGGGTCTCGCGGCGCGTATCGGGGTTATCGATGATCGGCGGAATGCGCCGCTTGCAGGCCGGAAAACGCGGGGCCAGCTCAGCAAAGCCCGTAATTGCGGGCGTGCTCTATGGCTTCCAGCCGGTTGCCGACGGAAAAGCGCTGATAGATGTCGCTGAGATGAGACTTTACGGTTTCGGGCGAAATGCCCAGTGCACGGGCGATCTCCTTGTTGGAGAGCCCCTTCGACGCCAATATGAGAATGTCGAGCTGACGCGGCGTCAGATTGACCTTGCCCGCCGACCCGGGGATGGCGTCGCCGCAATCGACCTCGTCCGCGCCATCGAGGAGCGCCTCGATCCCGTTCAGAAACAGCTCCGCGGCGGCATGTCGATGCATATAGCCGTCGGCTCCGGCGGCGAATGCCTGTTTGCGATCCGATGGGCTGACAGACGCGGAGACGACCAGCACACGCGCGCCGGCGCATTGGCTCTTGAGCGGACCGACGAAATCGTTGATGGCAAAGCCCGGAATGTGGGAGGCCAGGATCACCAGATCGTGGCACCCGCAGCCAGCCTCGAGCGCGTCGAGAAACGCCGTCAGCCGGTCAAAAATGTCGGTCTGCGTCGGCTGATCCAGCTCCGCGAGCAGCAATTGAAGCCCCGCGGAAAAAAGCTTGTGATCATCGATAATGGCAATCCGTTTCATTATGCGAACTCACCCCGTTCTGCGCCGGTCCCATGGAGGACAACAGTCCATTCGGACCTTTAGACACAGCAGGAGCGGAAACGGTTCACCCGGAGCGGCGAATTTGCGAGCGGGGGCGCGCTGGCCGCACGGGAGCGGAAGCCAGGTCGGAGCGGGGACGGAAGGCTGCGGGCGAGAGGGATCGCGGTGGCGAGGCGTGGTCAGACGTTGGTGATCGCGTCCACGACGTTGCCGCGCCCGCGATAGATCACCTTGTCGAAGCTGAACTTGGTGGCGATGAGAATGCCGCGCCCGTTCGGCGTCTCCACGGACAGATGGGAGCTCAGAAACTTCTTGTAGTCGAAGCCCGGGCCTTCATCGGTGACGCGAAGGCGGATCCCGGTCTTGGTGCGCTTGAACTCCACCAGAACGACGCGCTTGGAGAAGTTGGGCATTGCCAGACGGCGCGAAATTTCCTCCGTATAGTGACCGCTTTGGATGAGCTTCGACTTGTTGTTGAAATCGATCTCGAGATTGCCGTGCTCGATGGCGTTGCACATCAGCTCCCAGATGCCGGTCGAAACGCGCTCGGGCGCCGGATAATTGCTTGCCAGCATCGTCGACAGCTTTTCCGCCTGGTCCAGTCCGCGGATTTCGAAGGTGCCGCAGATCAGGCGACCGACGACCGATTTATGCGCCGCGAGATAGTCGCGAATGGCTTTGTCGGTAAGGATCTGCTGATCAGCGGAATGGCTATGCAAAGCCTTCATCACAGCTTCTCCTGCTTAACGTAGTGTGCAGCGATCAGCGTCAGATCGTCCCCCGGCTTTTCGGAGATTCTGGAGAAGAACTCTCTCAATACGCGGTCGCGTATCTCCTGTGCCTCGGCTGCCGCATTGATGGTGTTGACGAAGCCGCACAGCCCTTCGGGCGTGAAGACCTCCTCCGGCGGCTGCGGCGTCTCGATGAGGGCATCGCTGAACAGGAGCAGCGTCCCGCCGGGACCGAATGGCGCCTTAGTGCTGTCGAAGGTGGCGCTCCGCGACACCCCGAGCGGAAAGCCCGGCTCCTGGATCACCTCGAACGGACGGTCGCCCGCCCCGCGCAGAAGCTGCGGCGGCGCCGCGGCCGAGGCGTATTCGATCATGCATGCCTCCAGGTCCAGGATCGCGCAGAACATCGTGGCGTACTGGCCGGTCGGCAGCACGCCGCAGAGGAACTGGTTGAGCTGATCGAGGAGGACGGCGGGATCGTTCGGCTTTGCCAGATTGGTATTGATGAAGGAATGCATGCGCACGGTGTTGAGCGCCGCACCGATGCCGTGTCCGGCGAAGTCGGCGCTGAAGATCATGATGCGCTTGCTGGTGACCGCCTCGATGCCCCAGATGTCGCCGCCGAGGCCGACCGAGGCTTCATGATGGCCGGCAAGGTCGAGCGGACAGATCGAGCGGATGTGGTTGAGCAAGACCTGGCTGGGCAGCAGAGCTTCCTGGATCGACGCGGCCTGGAGCAGCTCGTGCTCGATACCCCGTTGAAACTCGGACAGACGCTCGATGAGACGCCCCCGCTCCAGAAGGATGCGGACGCGGGACAGCAGCTCGCGCGGATCATAGGGCTTGGTGACGAGGTCCGTGGCGCCGTTGGAGAACGCCTTGGCGCGCAGGTCCGGGTCGGTGCTGCCGGTCTGGACCAGCACCGGCACCTCGATCGTTTCGGGAGCGGCGCGAAGCAGACGGCAAAGTTCGAGGCCGTCGACATTGGGCATGATCAGATCGGTGATCACCAGCTCCGCCGGCATGTCGCTCATCGCCATCAGCGCCTGATAGCCGTCCTCGACCAGGGCGATATTGTTGAAACCGCTGGCACGCAGATGATGCGCGATGATCGTCCGCGATGCGCGGTTGTCGTCGGCAACCAGGATATGCGCCGTGGTCAGATCCTCGCCGAGGCGGGTCTTGCCGAAGCTTTTCGCATCAGGCGGACTATCGAGTAAGGCTCTGCTCACAGTGAATACCCCCGCGCGTTCAGCCTTCGACGGTGATCAGCTTGTCCATCTTCGACAACTCGATCAGATTCTTCACATGTCCCGTCGGCGAGCGCAGCACCAGCGACTGGCCCGCCTTTTTCGCCGTCTCCATCGCGATGATGAACATGCCCAGTCCGGCGGAATCCACGGCCGCCAGGTTGGCGACGTCGAACACCCAATGTCTTGTATTCGAGGCAAGCATCTCATCCAGAAGTTTCCGGAAAGCGCCGTTGTCGGAGAATGACAGACGATCGCTCAGCCGCGCTTCGAATGTGTCGCCGTCGACGTGGGTCGTAACTTGCACGGCAAAGCTCCAGTCTCTCAAAAGAGTTCAATTCCACCCTCGTCCTCGTCTCCGGGTGCTGCTGAAGACGCGGCTTCGGTCGTGTTCGATACCTGTCTCCCGAACCCGCGCTCCAGACGCTGATGAATTTCGCCCAGCGTGCAATGCTGGAGAATCTGGTCGGCAATCAGCTCGGCACGGTCGCGGTTCGGCTCGACGGGACACTGCGCGGCGGTTTCATCGTCGAGAACGCAAAGGTTTGAAGCCGCGGTGTCGACCGCGATCGAAACGTTCTCGAGGAGCTGCATGGCCCGGTCCTGGAACTGCATGGCCACCACGGCGGCGGCAATGTCGCTCGAAATCGCCTTCGATGTCCGCGCGCTTTTGTCGAGCGCGACCGCGAACTGGCTGCTCTGGGTGAGCATCGCATTCATCATCATCGAGATGCGGGTGTTGGCGGCGAGGTTCTGCTCGGACATGTCGGTGGAGGCGATTTCCTGCAGAATGCCGTAGGAGCCACGAATTCCTTCGGAAACCGTCGTCAGCTGCGTCTTCAGGCTCCCCGATAGCCGGTCGATCGCCGAGGCCAAACTCACGCACTTCGTCTGCGACCACGGCAAAGCTGCGCCCGGCTTCCCCGGACCGTGCCGCCTCGATCTTGGCGTTGAGAGCAAGGAGGTTGGTCTGGCGGTTGATCTTGTCTATGGCGACGATGCTGCCTTGAACCGAACCAAGATCGCTCAGAACATCGTCCAGCTTGTAGACCAGATTGACGCCGCGCGACGAGAGCAGGACGATCTTCTCGACGAATTCGGAAACGGTGCCTTGAAGACTTTCCACCACCGCCGAGAGCGGAACGGCCTGGCCGTCGAACTCGACGGTCTGCACCGCGTTGGAAAGGCTGTTGACCAACTCCGTCTGCTGTTGCGACAGCGTCGCCAGGTTCTGGAAGCGGCGGGACACGTCGCCGATATTGGAGTCGATCAGGCCGGCAACATCGCGCAGCCCGTCGCCGAGCACTTCGAGCGCCGCCCTTTGCGTGCTCGACAGTCCCAGCCAGTTCGCCAGCAACTCGATCGCAGCCGTGCGGTCCGTCATGCCGGGCTGTGCAGGCGCGGATTGCTCCGTGCCTTCCAACTCCTCAGCGCTGTTATCCTGACGCAAGGCCGACAATTTAAACATAGGACAACGATCACACTTATTGATTAAGATTCCGGCCAACCACACGCCGAACTTGCACAGAACCTATGCCGGTCAGCCTCCGACCCTCTCCCTGGTGCATAGCTCCAGAACACGGCCGGCCACGCGCCCGAGCGATACCTGCTCCTGAACGCCACCCACCTCGAAAGCAGCTTTCGGCATGCCGTAAATAAGCGCGCTGGCTTCGTCCTGGCCGATCGTCCGGGCGCCCGCGTGCCGCATGGCGAGCATGCCGGAGGCGCCGTCACGTCCCATACCCGTCAGGATCACGCCGACCGCATGGGCGCCGGCATGCTTCGCCACGGATTGGAACAGCACGTCGACGGACGGGCAATGCCCGCTCACCCGCTCATGGCCGCGGAGCTGGCAGCGAAATCCCTCATTGGTGTGGATCAGGCGCAGATGAGTGTTGCCCGGCGAAATGTAGGCGTGGCCGGCCTCCACCAGCTCTCCGTCCCGCGCTTCCGAAACGGTGATGTCGCAGACCTCGTTGAGCCGGTTGGAGAATGAGGGAACGAAACGCTCGGGCATGTGGTGGGTGATCAGGATCGGCGGCGCATCGACAGGAAAGGCCGTCAGCACACAGCCTAATGCCTCGACACCGCCGGTCGAGGCACCGACAGCCACGATCATGCGCTCGTTGCGGACGTAGCTCGCGGCACGTGCACTGGAGCGCTCCGCGGGACGACGCGTCAGCGGCCTGACGCGGGCGCCCGCCGCCTTGACCTTGGCCACCACCTCGTCGGTCTTCTCCCGCAATGTGCCCTGGCCGTCGCTCGGCTTGGCGATGAAATCCACCGCGCCCAGCTCGAGCGCCCGCAGCGTGACCTCGGCGCCCTCGGTCGTCAGCGAGGAAATCATCACCACCGGCATCGGGCGCAGCGTCATGATCTTTTCAAGAAAATCGAGCCCGTGCATGCGCGGCATCTCGATATCGAGGGTGACGACATCCGGATTGAGACGCTTGATCTTCTCGCGCGCATCGTACGGATCCTCCGCGGTGTCGACCACGGTCAGCTCCGGATCGGAGCAGATCATCTCGGTGAGCATTTTGCGCATCAAAGCGGAGTCGTCGACCACAAGAACGCGCAGCGGAGCTTTTTCCATGTTTGCCTCAATCGAACAGTTCGATGTCGCCTTCGGTCGGCTTGGTGGTCAGCGTCACCTTGTACTGACGCTCCCTCTCCATGATGTCGCCGGCTTCCGGCCGCTTCAGAAGGATGCGCCGGGCGGTTCCCGTTCCCGGAACGTAGCGGACCACCCGCGGCTGATTGCCTCCGAGGTCGGAGGACACCGCCGATAGTCCCTCCGCATCCAGATAATCCACGGCAAATTGCGCGTTCTTGGAGCCGACCTGGGAAAAGCCGTCCGTCAGATTGGCTCCGCCGAACACCTTGATCTCGAGGTCACCGCGTCCGCAGCCGGACTTGAGCGCCTCGTTGATCAACAGCTCCATGGCATAATTGCCGTAGCGCAGGGCCGCGGATGCGCCGCTCCATTCTCCCGTCTCGCTTTCGGGGAGCATGAAGTGGTTCATCCCGCCGAAGCCGCTAAACGGATTGCGGATGCATGCTGCGACGCAGGAGCCGAGCACAGTAACGATGGTTTCGTCAGCGGCGCCGGTCGTGTAGCTCCCCGGCAGAAGCCGCACCGCAAACATGCCGACCCGCGGATCGAAGACGCGCGGCGGCCGGGTGCCGACGACGCCGGTGCTGGTATGCACGGAACCGTGCGCCGCGTCACGAGCCCTCATGTCGGCAGCTTTCTGTAGATCGTGCGGCCCGTCAGCTTGAAGCCGGCATTGTCTTCAAGCAGCAATTCCGCGTGACCGATATAGAGCCAGCCTTCCGGCTTAAGCATCGTGGCGTAGCGCTTGACCAGGGCGATCTTGGTCGGAGCGTCGAAATAGATCATCACGTTGCGGCAGAAGATCGCGTCGAACGAGCCCTTCATCGGCCAGGGTCCAAGCAGGTTCAGATGCTTGAAGGCAATCAGATTGCGGATCGGATCGACGACTTGCCATGCGCCGTCTTCGCGGCCTTACGCCCGATGGAAATATTTGGCGCGCATCCCGGCCGGCAGCTCCGATACCGCCGCTCCCGGATAGATGCCGGCATGACCGGTTGCGACCATCGTCGTATCGAGATCGGTCGCCAGGATCCGTGCGTCCCAGCGGCTGATGTCGCCGAGAACGTCCGCCACGGTCATGGCAATCGAGTAGGGCTCCTCGCCGGAGGAGCAGCCCGCCGACCAGATACGCAGCCGCCGGTTGCCGTTGCTCGCCATTGCCTCGGGAACGACCGTATCGCGCAAGTGCTCGAAATGGTGGTTCTCGCGAAAAAACCGCGTCAGGTTGGTCGTAATCGCGTTGATCAGGAAGCCGATCTCCTGGTCTCCGCGCTCGCTTGCGACCAGTTCGCAATAGTCGCTGAACGAGCGCAGCTTCAATTCCCTCAGCCGTCGGACGAGCCGGGAATAGACCATATTGACCTTGTTCGGGCCGAGAACGATCCCGCTGCGGTCGTAGACCAGAGATGTGAGATAGCGGTATTCCCCTTCATCGAGAGGGAACTCCTGAGAGCTCCCTCCACGAAAAGGCGTCTCTTCCGCAGCTTCGCTGACCTGGCTCACGCTGCGACCCTAGAACTCTTTCCAATCCGCATCGCCTTCGAAGTTCGCCTGCAGAGCGGCCTGCATTCCCGCAGCGCCGCCGCTGGCGACCTTCTTGACCGGCGATTTGAGCTGGCGCGAGGGCTGCTTTGCGGCCGGCTTGGCAGCCCGCGGCTTATCGGCCGCCTGGCGCGGCGTCTCGCTCCCGTCGATGACGAAGGAGGACATCCGGTGCTGCATGCCCTGTGCCTGCTCCTGGAGCATGCGGCATGCCGCGGCGTTCTCTTCGACGAGCGCCGAGTTCTGCTGGGTCATCTCGTCCATCTGCGCGACGGCCTTGTTGATCTCCTCCACGCCCGTGGACTGCTCACGGCTGGCCGAGGCGATTTCGGAGATGATGTCTGCGACACGCTTGATCAATTCGACGATCTCGCTCAGCGAGGTGCCGGCATTATGAACCAGCTTCACACCGTCCTTCACCTGGCTGACGCTCTCCACGATCAGGCCCTTGATGTCCTTGGCCGCGGCCGAGGAACGCTGAGCCAGCGAGCGAACCTCGGAGGCGATGCGCTTCATCTCGGTGCCGAACTCGTTCGCCGTCTTCGAGAACGCGTCAGCGCTCGGGGACATGGCGGCACGCGTGCGCCCGTCGACATTCTTCTGGAAGGCGGTGTCGAGTGCCCCGGCAACGTTGGAGACGGTATCGTTGAACTTGCCAAGCGAGATCATCAGATTGGCTTTGATGTCGTCGGTGAGGATGGTCATGCCCTTCTGGACATTCGCCTCCGCCATCAGGTCGCCGATATCCGCGATAAGTCCGGGGAGCTTGAAGGCCACGACGTCCATCGCATAATAGCTGTCCAGATCGGGATCGAGCGTGAGATTGGAACCATCGGTAATCGAGGTAATGAGCGCCTTGGCTTCCTCGATGCCGCTCTGGATCGCGGTCTCGTCCTGGATACGCTGGCTCGGCCAGCCCACCGCAGAGAGCCTCTTGGAGAGGGTGTTGAACGCTTCGCTGGTGGCCATCCCCGCATCGAATTTGGCGGCAAGCTCGGAGAGGCTCGGCGCGCCCGCCAGCTTCGAAGCCGGCAGGGCATTCCGATCGGTGCCGACATCGACCAGAGCGTTCAGGGTCGCCCATGCGCCTTTGAGATAGGCGACGCCGTCTCTCTCTTTGTCCGCAAAATGGATGTCCTTGAAGCTTTGCTGGAGGAAGAGGAACGCGAACAAGACCAGCGGAATCGCCAGAACGCCGACGATCAAGGAGAGCTTGTAGCGGATTTTGAGGGAATTAAGCGACATTTGCGGAAAGCCTTTCTTGAACTGAAAACGACCGGCTCATGCAACCAGCTGAAGTTCGTCGTGCCCGAAGAGCTTCTCCAGGCAGAGGATGACGACCGTGCTGTCATTAATCGAGACGATGCCGGAGAAATACTCAGTGGATACCGAGCGATCCATTTCCGGGACCGGGCGGATCTCCGCCGTATTCACGGCGAGAATGTCCGAGACGGCATCGACGAGAATGCCGACCGTGCGCTCCAGAACCTTGACTATGATCACCACGTGCATCGGCGTCGCCTCGGTCATGCCCTGGCCGAAACGGCAGCGCAGGTCGAAAACCGGCACGATGGCGCCGCGCAGATTGAGGACGCCGAGCACATATTTGGGCTGGTTCGGCAGCACCGTGGTGGTCGTCCAGCCTTTGATCTCCCGGACCGCGAGAATATCGATGGCGTAATTCTCGTTGCCGACCTTCAAACTGATGAACTGGCGCGTCTCGTTGGTGACAGGCGCACCATTGGCGTCCGCACCAGCCGGAGTTTCGCTTGCAGCCGTCATGGGTATCTCCTCATGCACTCAAAGCGTGCTGGACGTGCTCCGCACCGCCATGGGCGGCGGAGGGCGGACGCGTCGTCTCAGCGTGAATGGGCGTCTCGCCATCCTCGTCGAGGAGGTTGGACTGGCGCTCGATCATCTTGGCGAGCTGCTCGATGTCGAGGATCAGGGCGACCTTTCCGTTGCCGAGAATGGTGGCGCCTGAGGTACCGGTGACGGGATGGAAATTCTCCTGCAGGCTCTTGATCACCACCTGCTGCTGGCCGAGCAGCTCGTCGACCTTGATGCCGACCTTCTCGCCGCCCGCGGTCTCGACGAGAACGACGAGCCCTTCCGAGGGATCGGCCACGGCCTCGGCGACGTTGAACAGGCGGTCGAGATGCAGCACACGGAAGAATTCGCCCCGGATCGAGGTTAGCCCGCATTTCTCACACGGCTGAAGTCATGGCGTCGTCATCCGTCCGCTTGGCGTTCGGCGTTGCCGCGCGGCGTGCTTGTGGGTGGCGCGGACTGCGCGACCGGCTTCGAGAATCGGCTCGGGTTGTTCGATCTCCAGTGGGCCTCGGGGTATGCTGCGAAAGAGGCGCGTTGCAGCTTAGCGTGTCACGCGGGGGAGCCGCGGGCATGCGCGAGCCGGGCTGCGGCGAGACGCCATTCCGCGGCGGCCGGACAGGCGGATGCGAAGGCGATCTTGACCCGACGTGCACTGATTTTCACCAGCGCGCCGATCTTCAGCAGCTTCAGCCGGATGGTGTCACAGGTCGCGGCGGCAAGCTGCGTATGAGCCAGGCCGATCCGGCGCAGCGCGCAGAGCAGAACGTAAGCCATCGAGGCAAACCACAGGCGCAACTGGTTGGCCCGCATCGTTGCCGTGGAGGTACGGTCGGCGAACAGATCGCCTTGCGCCTCCTTGATGCGGTTTTCCATCTCGCCGCGCTTGCAATAGAGATCTTCGTAGAGCGGCTTGGCGCTCCAGGCGTCCGGCTTCAGCGAGGTGACGAGAAAGCGCGGGTTGGCTTCCCCGCCGGTCCATTCCGCCTTGCCGATCACGCGGCGGCGGCGCGACCAGGACCCCTTCGTCGACCACAGGAAATCCCGAAACACCCGCGCCGGCTTGCCTCCCGCGGCCTCCGACAGCCGCCGGGCGTCGGCCAACGCGTCCGCGATGCGGGCCTCCAGACGCGCGTTGCGGGCGAGGCCGAAGACATAGTCGACCTTGTTGGCCTCGCACCAGACCATCAGGGCCTCCCGGGCGAAGCCGGAATCGGCGCGCAAGATGATCTTCACCTTCGGCCAGCGCGCCCGGATCCGACCGACAATGCGCGCCGTCTCCTCGACCGCACCGGCGCTGCCGTCGATGTTCGACCGCCGAAGCTTGGCGGCCAGAAGATGGCGGCCGCAGAAGACGTAGAGCGGCAGGTAGCAATAGCAGTCGTAATAGCCGTGGAAGAACCGGCCTTCCTGATGGCCATGCAACGGATCGTCAGTGGCATCGAGGTCGAGCACGATCTCACGCGGCGGCTTGCCGTGCGCGTCGAGAAAAAAGTCGACGAACAGAGCCTCGATCGCTGCGCTGTCGTGGCCGATTTTATGATAACGCCCAGTGGTTCCCTCGGCCGGGGCATGCTCCAGCCGGTTCAGTGTGCTCTTGCCGGCCAGCGGTCCGGGCGTCGCGGTCGCGTGATCGAGCTTGCCGAGCAGTACACCGAGAACGGGATCGCGGCGCAACTCGTCATGGTCGACAAGATCCTCATAGCCCAGCGCCAGGCCGAACACACGCTGCGCGACCAACGTCTTCACCTCGTGCACCACGTAAGCAGGATGGCGGCGATCGCGAAAGCACGCGGCGAAGCGATCGACGAGTTGGAGCGCCTTGTCCGTCTCCCCAAGCAAAAGAGCCCCGGCATCCGAGGACACCATGCCGCCATCGAAATCCGCGACCACACGGCGTCCGCCCGCTCTTCCGAAATCAATCTCGTTCGGGCTACACTCTGTCAGCATCGGGGAACTCCCTCGAATTGGTATAACTCGTTCTCGCAAAACAAGTTTACACCGTCACAGGCCCCGATGCGCCGACGACTTGTGAGAAATGCGGGTTAGCTGGCGCCCGCCGGCCAGCGTCCGGATCTGGCGCTGTGTCGGGCGGAAGCTTTCGACGATGCTGGTGAGCGGCATGATGTAGCGCTGACCACCGAGGGCGACGACCATGCCGTCCAGCACAGCGAGCGTCAGCGGGATGGCCAGCGTGAAGCGCGTACCTTTGCCGGGCACCGACTGGACCTGGATACGCCCGCCCAGATTGGTGATATTCCGCCGCACGACATCCATGCCGACGCCGCGGCCGGACAGATCGGTGACACTGCTGGCCGTGGACAGACCGGGCGCGAAGATCAGGTCTTCGATCTCGTCGTCGCTGAGGGTGGCGTCGGGCGCCACGAGCCCTTTATCGGTCGCCTTCTGCAGCAGCCGGTCGCGGTCGATGCCGGCGCCATCGTCGACGATCTGGATGAGGATGTTGCTGCCGACATGGCTCGCGGAAAGCTGGATCAGCCCCTCTTCCGGCTTACCCCTCTCGCGGCGGACCGTCGGCGGCTCGATACCGTAATCGACGGCATTGCGGATCATGTGGGTCAGCGGATCGGCGAGTTCCTCGATGACGGTCTTATCCACCTCGGTCTGCTCGCCTGAGGTCACCAGCCGCACCGACTTGCCGACTTTCCCGGAGATCTCGCGCACGAGCCGCGGCATACGGGCAAACACCGATTTGACCGGCTGCATCCGGATCGCCATCACGCATTCCTGCAACTCGCGGGTCAGCGCCGCGAGGTCTTCATGCCCCTGGATGGAGACCTGTCCGGTCTCGCCGGACTGGTCGGCGATCTGCTGCGCCAGCATGGCCTGCGCAATGACCAGCTCGCCGGCCATGTTCACCAGGCGGTCGATGCGGGCGATGTCCACGCGGATCGAGGACGTGGTACTGCGCTGAGCCTTCTGGCCCTGGCCGGCGGCGGCGGGCGCCTGGGCACCGACGCGCATGCCCGATGGCTGCAGCTGGGCCGGCGCATCGTCCTCGTCGTCGGCAGGCCGCTCGACCGCTTCTTCGACGTCCTCGGCGCCGGCGCTGACGTCATCGATCGACAGATCGCAATCCTGATCGACGAACTCGAAGACGTCCTGGATCGATCCTTCGGTAGGTGTGGTCAGATCGAATGTCCAGGCGAGATAGGATTCCTCCGGTTCGATCTCCCACAGATTTGGGAGCCGCGCCTGGTCGCAGACCGCGGTCACCTCGCCGAGTTGCTTCAGTTCACGAATGAGCAGGAGCGGCTCGTTGGCGTGGCGGAACAGTTCGGAATGCGGGCGGAACACGATGCGGTAGAGGTGCGCGCCTTTCGGCGTCGCGTCGGGGGCGGCATCCGTCGCGCCGGGCTTGGCCGCGGCAACGCCGGACTCGCCGCCGCCCTGTCCGGCTGCGTCCATGATCGCCTGCAGCTCATCGGCCACGTCGGACCCGTAGCCTTCCTCGATCGCCTGCTCTTCCTGAGCCGCCGCGACCAGAGCCGACAGCACGTCGCCGGAACGGATCAGCGCGCCGACCACACGTTCGTCGGGCGTGATTCGACCCTCGCGGAGATGATCGAGCAGCGTTTCGAAAATATGCGCAAAACGCACCAGTTCCATGAAGTGGAACGCCCCGGCACCCGCCTTGATCGAATGCGCCGCGCGGAAGATCGCGTGCAGATCTTCGAGTTCGGCCGGCCCCTCCTGAAGCTGACCGAGACGGCCCTCCATGTCGGAGAGAACCTCGGTGCATTCCTCGAAGAAGGTCTTGCGGAATTGTGCGTATTCATTGGAGGAGTCTGTCGACATCCCGCGTCTCCCGGCCGCTTTATGGGCAAACTTTGTTTACGACTTGCAACAGTTTGTCGGGCGCGAATGGCTTGAGGATCCAGCCCGTCGCGCCGGCGGCACGGCCTTCGGCTTTCTTGCTCTCGCCGCCCTCGGTGGTCAGGATCAGGATGGGTGTGGATTTGAAATTCGGCTTGGCCCGCAATTGCTTGACGAGCGTGACACCGTCCATGTTCGGCATGTTGATGTCGGTGATGATGAGGTCGACGCTGGCGCTGCTCAGGACCGAGAGCGCGCGCACGCCATCCTCGGCTTCCAGCACCTCGTAGCCCGCATTGCGCAGGGTGAAGCCGACCATGTCCCGCTGGTTTTGGAATCGTCCACGGTCAGGATGCGTTTGGCCATCAGCAAGCGCTCCATTGGCGCGTGACCTCGGCAAGACCGAGATCGTCGAAGGCGGCCGACAGGGGTTGAGAGGGGGCTTCCAAGGTAAATTGGCGCCCTTCGCCGGAAAACGCCTTCGCCGCAGCGAGGATGAGCTGAATTGCCGGAGTGCCGACCCGTTCGACGTTCGATCCGTCGACGATGAGCGAATTTGCAGACGTGGCTGCCGAGGTCAGCTCTTCTTTCAGCGCAGTAAGCGACGCCAGGTCGAGTTGCGCCGGCAGTCTGATTTCGACCTTCTCCATCCTCACCTCGATACAGACAACGCAGGAGCAAACGCAGAGCTGAGGCTTTGCTGCTTCGTGAAAACGACCCGAGATCCGGGACATTCGGCTTGGGATATGTCTACGGTATGCACGATTTCAGGAGAATTAAAACGAATATACAACCTTCATTCAGCATGGCGGCGCGCAGACGCCGCAGACGGGATCGGCGGGCGGCAGGCGCTGTAAAAATCGGTGCTCAGGGCTCAGGATCGTGCTGCGGCTGGAGCACCAAGGCGGTGGAGGGCTCGACAGGACGCGCGCCGAAGGCCACTCAGCCCAACTGATGGGTTGCGCGCGCCCAGGCCCAGCGGGTAGCCTTCTTCTTCGAGACTTCCGATCTGGCTCAGCCCGAGCTGAACAAAACTGCCGCTGGCGACGTCTATCGAAGGTGCGTCATTCCGTGGCACGCCATTCGGACGATGGACGCACGCGTTCCGACGGTTGGCAGATGCATGGCCATGTTCGATACCATCAAGACCACAATGAACAACCCTGGCGTGGAAGAACCGAGCGTTCCCGAAGGCGTCCGCCTCTATGTGATCGGCGACATCCACGGCCGGATGGACCTGCTGCGCGAGGTGCATGAGAAGATCGCCGCCGACAAGGCGGATGCGCCGGCAGGCCGGCTGACCGTAGGTGAGATCTATCTGGGCGACTACATCGACCGCGGTCCGAATGTAAAGGAGGTGATCGAGTGGCTGCTGACATCGCCGCGGCGAGGCAGCCGGCGCGTCTTTCTCAAGGGCAACCACGAAGCGACCCTGCTGAATTTCATGAGAAACCCCGTGATCCTCGACACCTGGCTGGCCTATGGGGGCGTGGAAACCTTGCATTCTTACGGCGTCGACCTGGCGCTTCTGCGCGAGCCGGGCGGCCGCAAGGAGATTCACCGCCGCTTCATCGCCAATCTGCCGGCGGCACACCGTCAGTTTCTCGACGACCTGCTGGTCAGCGTGATCATCGGAGATTACATGTTCGTCCATGCCGGGGTGCGTCCCGGTGTGGCGATAAAGCACCAAGAAGAGCAAGATCTACTCTGGATCCGCGAGGAGTTTCTGCAAAGCCGGCAACCTCACGGCAAGATCATCGTTCACGGCCACTCCCCTGTTCCAGAACCAGAAATTCTGCCCAACCGGCTGAATATCGACACCGGAGCCTATGCCACCGGCCGCCTGACCTGCCTCGTTCTGGAAGCCGACCAGCAGCGATTTATCTAAAGGTTGTGGGAATCGTCGCCCCACCACCTGGATAGGACTCGCGGTTTTTCATACGTTCCGCGGGTGATTGCTGCCGTTCAGGTGAGCGGCTTCCCCGTATGGGCGTTCTTTACACCGCAAAAAGCAAACCCGTTCGAGCTTCCATGAAACTCCTGAATCTCGCCAGAGATCTTCGAGGTCATTCCATGCGCCGTCATGTATGGCGAATAAGGAGCATCGCCCCCGCGGGGGCTCTGGCCGGCCTATTGGCAATCCTCACCGGCTGCGCCAGCGGCGGAGTGCCGACCGCGGTCATCACGCAGGGAATTGGCCCCGCGCCGGAGAAATCCGCGGCCGTTCACACCAACGAATATCGCCTTGGCTCGGGCGACAAGATCCGTCTGACTGTCTACGGGGAGGAGGATCTTTCCGGCGAGTTCGACGTGACCGGGAACGGGACACTGTCCCTTCCGCTGATCGGGCAGGTCAAGGCCAGCGGATTGACCGTGACCGAATTCGAACGAATGTTGACTGAGAAGCTGAAAGTCTACGTCCGTAGTCCGAAAGTCAGCACCCAGGTCTTGAATTTCCGCCCCTTCTACATTCAAGGCGAGGTCAAGAACGGCGGCGAATATGCCTATATCGACGGCCTGCTCGTCAATGACGCGGTGGCGAAAGCCGGCGGCTATACCTATCGGGCGGCGACGAGTTACGTCTATATCCGGCGCGCCAACCAGACCAGCGAGAAGGAATACCGGCTGGATCGACCGATGCGGGTGCTGCCAGGCGACAATATTCGCGTTCCGGAACGGATATTCTAGGGATTTCCCAGCAATGTGGACACCTGTTTGCGTCGAGCCGCCGTAGCGGCCCCTCGATTGTCGCCCTGAAGCATCTGCGATCATTTCAAAGTGGACCGTTTCGGATCGCGACTTGACCGCGTACCGTTCTTAACGCATTACAACTATAACGTGTAAAATGGTTATGGTTGCGATGGGGAATATGGGCCTGAGTTTGCCGACTGCCGGTCCGTTTCCGGGCGTGCGGTTCGTTTCGCAATTTCCGGCAGGGCTGCGAATTTTCGGGGATGCATGCGGAGACGCGCGCATGTCGATCTGCCGTTGTAAGGCGATCGCCGCGGCGCGGATGGCAGAACGAGCGCCGCCGCTTGTACGCAGAAGGACGCCGAAGCTCGGCGGCATAAGCCGAAGCGGGCCGGCGCCGCGGACCAACTCCTGCTCGCATCCCGCGATCTTCCCGATCCGCGGTTGCCGGTTCCTCCCGTCGTCGAGCGCAAACACGCGATTCCTCGTGCTTCAAGGATTGATCTCCCAGGTTTCCAATGAATAGACCCACAGACCCGCGTCAGATGCATTCCGTACCCGTCGAAACCGAGTCCGAAGAAAGGAAGATCGATCTGCGATCGATCTTCCGCGTCATTGCTTATCGATACCGCGTCATCGTTTCGTCTGTTCTGGTCGGGGTCACGCTGACGCTGATCTACCTTCTGACGGCGACACCCCTCTACACAGCCACGACACAGATCTACATCGATACCCGCGACAAGAAGGCGATCGATCTCGGCGAAGTCGTGCCCGGACTGGGGTCGGATACGTCTGCGATCGACAGCGAAGTGGAAATCATCAAATCCGCGTCCGTTGCGAAGCGGGTGATTTCGGCGCTGCACCTTGCGAACAACGAGGATTTCAACGCACGCGGCATAGTTGGCTCGCTGCTGGCCAAAGTCCGGTCCACCCTGGGGCTTTCGAAGGCCCGTCGGGCCGACCCGCAGGTCGATGAAGACGACCTCCTGGTCCGGCAATTCGGCAAAGCGCTCGACGTCAAGCGGCTCGGGCTTACCTATGTGGTGGGGCTCAGCTACAGCTTCCGGGATCCGGCGATGGCGGCGAAGATCGCCAACGAGGTTGCCGAGGCCTATCTCATGGATCGGCTGGAAGCGAAGTTCGAAGTCACCAAGCAGGCCAACACTTGGCTGCGCGGCCGGCTGCAGGCGCTACAGGCCAAAGTTCAGGAGTCCGAACGGGCCATCGAGGCCTATCGGGCTCAATATAATCTGGTCGGCGTCGAGCAGGAAACGCCCTTCGACGCCCAGTTGCGGCAGCTGAACGTGGAGCTTGCGAGCGCTCAGGTGCAGATGGACGAGAGGTTCGCCAAGCTGCAGCAGGCGCGCGAGGTCATCAGCAAAGACGGTGAACTTACCTCGATCGATGTGGTCGCTCAGTCTGACGTCGTAGGAAAGCTGCGCGAAGCGCTTGCCACGGTCGCGCGCGAAGAGGCCGAACTGATCACCCGCTTCACCGACAAGCACCCCAAGGTCCGCAACAAACGCGCCGAACGGCGGGACCTGGAACGCAGCATTGCCGAGGAAGCCAAGCGAATCGTGGCCAATATCGAGAACGAGTACAACATTGCGCGGTTGCGCCGGACCTCGATCGAGAACAGCCTGCAGGATTTGAAGGAAAAGGCCAAAGGCGCTCGTTCGGCGCTGGTCAAGCTCAAAGAGCTCGAATTGGAAGCGGATTCCAATAAGGCGATTTACAAAGCCTTCCTCGACCGGTTCAAAGAAACCAAGGAACAGGAAACACTGCGCACCGCGGATTTGCGGATCATCACCACGGCAATCCCTCCTGACGCCCCCAGTTCACCGAAAAAACTGCTGACGCTCGTGATCGTCATCGTTGGCTCTTGTGGCATTGGTGTTGCGCTCGTCTTCCTGCTGAACCATCTCGACAACACTCTGAAGAGCGCCGAGCAGGTCGAGGAAAAGCTGAAAGTGTCCTGTCTCGGATCGCTGCCGATCCTTTCCGTCACCGATAGCGGCGGGGATGAAAGCGGCCCGACGCCGATTGAACGCCATGTCGTCGGCAAGCCGATCTCGCCTTATACCGAGTTGATGAGAACACTGAAAGTCAGCCTGCAGCTTTCGAATGTCTACATGCCGCAAAAGGTGGTGATGATCACGTCGTCGCAGCCGAATGAGGGAAAGACCACGGTAGCGGCCAATCTTGCGCAATACGCAGCGCGGGCCGGCTCTCGAACCCTGCTTATCGATGCCGATCTCCGCAATCCGTCTCTCACCGAGCGGTTGCTTCAGCGCCCCGCCCCGGGCTTGGTCGAAGTTCTCGCCGGCAAGGTCGAAATCGAACAGGCAATCGTGCACGATCGCAGCGGCGTCGATTTTCTTCCCGGATCGGAGGTTCAGGCGCATGCGGCGGAAATCCTCGGATCCAAGGGCATGGAAGAGCTGTTGAACCAGCTGCGCGAGTTATATGATCTGATCATCATCGATACCGCGCCGATCAACCCGATTGTCGACTCCCGCGTGCTCGCCGAGCTCGTTGACGGAATCCTGCTCGTCATCGAGTGGGATCGAACGCCCGTCAACGCCGTCGAAGGTGCTATCCGGTCTCTTCATACACGTCATGAGAAAATCACCGGCGCCGTCCTCAATAAGGTCGATCTCGCTCGCATGGCGTCCTACAAGGGCGACCAATACGGCCGCTATGCCCGCGCCTACCCGCATTATTACGGCAGCCCCGCTTAGCAGGCGGGGCGGCTTCTCGCCGGCGCCGCAAGGGTCTCTGGCCAGGACGGTGCTTAATCCAAGCCGGAGCGTAAAGCCCGTGCTTGTGCCTGGAAGCCTTACCGCGCACCTGCGCCGGCCACGCAAGGGTTTAGGCGTCATGAAGCCCGTTGGCGTTGGCGCTATCCTGTGTGTTGCGCCCGCATATCATCGAGCTGGGCGGATCATCGGCATCCAGGATGACCGGTCGTCTGCGCGGCGCCGCCGAGCCGCGATCCTAACGTGGGATGGCTTTGATCGCCCCCCGGCCACTGCAACCGACGCGCACGACGAACGAGCCCCGAGCAGCAGATTGAAGGACCGGTTGAGACGGCATTCATCCACGGTCGCAACGACGATATCTCGCGGATCCAACGGCGCGCCCAAGCGTTGGCGCGATGGCCCGCAGCGCCTTTTCCCAGGTGCGACGCCTCCCGGTAACAAACGCCATATGCGATAATCAGGGACCGAGCCGAGCGCCGCTTTTATGCATACGGCTTGCCCAGATGGATATCTGCACACAGGGAAAACACGGCGCCATTTGGCATCGCGTGCGACCTGAAGCTGCTCCACCGTTCCGATTGGCATAGAGCACTTGATACCGGTCTTCTTCAGCTAGCTCCGTATCAGCGGAGCTGTGCTGAGATGAAATCGGTCGTTCATTCGCGACCTTCGGCAATGGTTTCATGCGCCGGGCGCAGCGGCATCACCACCCGATCACTCACGCCAAGCCTGCGCCGCTTCGACCGTGATCCGACAATCCAGACGCCTAAACCATCCGTCGCCGGATCGAACTGCGCTCCAATCCCAGGCGTTCGGAAGAAAACCGATCAAAATGCATTCTCACCCTTGAACACGGCCACCACGGTTTGAGCCAGGATATGGAGATCCTGCCCAATGTGCCAGTTGTTGATATAATCGAGGTCGTACTCGATCCTTTTTCTCATCTTGTCCGGCGTGTCCGTCTGGCCGCGATATCCTCTAATCTGCGCCAACCCCGTAATGCCGGGCTTGACCTTGTAGCGGTTGGCGTAGCGCTCGAGCCGCTGACGGTCGTTGTTCAGATGGATCAGGCTCGAATAATCCTCGTCCTGCTTGATCGCATGCGGCCGCGGGCCGACCAAGGACATGTCGCCCTTGATGACATTGATCAGCTGCGGCAGCTCGTCGAGACTGGTGCGCCGCAGGATCCGCCCGATCGGCGTGATACGGCTGTCATTCCTGGTCGCCTGGCGCGCCGCGCCGCCATTCTCGGCAACCTTCATTGTACGGAACTTTATGATCGAGAAGGTTTTTCCGTTCAATCCACGCCGTTCCTGCAGGAAAAAGGCATCTCCCCCAGTGGAGATGCGAATGGCTGCCGCAATCAGGAACATCGGGACCGAGAGCAAAAACAAGCAAGGCACGCTCACCGCGAGGTCGAGGCTCCGCTTGAGAACGGCGCCCCAGGACGAAATTGGAGCTTTTTTGCAGATTGTAGAAGCCCAATCCGCCGATCGTCGTGAACCCGGGATTTCGCATGCCCAGCACGACCTCTCCGGGACAAAAGTCGACATGGCATGTCAGCTGCCCCAATTCCAGGAGAACATCCTGGGCGGAAATTCCGCCGCTGCAGGGTAGCGCCACGATGACGCGATCCAGATGTGTTGTGCGCCCGAACTCGACCAGCTCCCGCAGTCGCTCGGCCCACACGAAACGCGTCAAGTTCCGGCTTTCGGCATCTGGCAGAGCAAAGCAGCCGGCAACTTCAGCCTCGATGTCGTCGCGCTGCAGATAGTTGCGCAACGAACCGCAAAGCGAGCTGGCGCCGATGATCGCAACCGACTTGTTGAAGAGGCCCTTGCGGGCTAGATGGCGCAATGCCGCAATGGAAAGGGCGCGCGCGCACAAGACCGAGCCATAGCTTAGCAGGAACCACGCAATGAGCCATCCTCGCGAATAGGTCTCCGAGAGCTTGAGAAGGTATCCGAACAGGATCAGCAGGAGGAACGCGGAGGCCAGAGCGACGAATATACCGGCGGGCTGGAGCGACCTGCCGATCACGCGATCCGGATTGTAGTGCCCTCGCTGGTGCATGACCGCAAGCGAGACGGCCGCCCCGGCAATCGCGGCGCCGATATACGTAACGTCCGCGCGGCCGCCGCTCGTGTAGATGTCCAAGTAAATGGTTTTCGCGGCAACGGCGCTAAGGAAAACTAGGCAAGCTTCTGCGAAGGCAATAAGGTCAACGATGATACTTCTAGAGAGCCTTTTCCTACTTATATTCCTCTTTACGATTGCATAGTCTGCTGTAAAGATCGGCTGAGTACGAAGGTTCAGCGCACGCGAATGAAATGCCATCTACGCAAGGCCGCCGGAAGCAGCCTCCCCCAGGTTGTTAAAACCGAAATTCAAACGCCACTATTTCATTTACCACTTATGCAACTAATACGTGCATTTGCCTACGACAGCAACTCGTTTTGCGCCCGGATCCCCAAAATTCCCGGCAAAAAAAGATCCGTACATTAGTGCGGTTGTATAAAGTGGAAAAACTCAAACACCAGTTGCAATCGCCGGGAGCGTCCTCATAGATTAGGCGCATCAGTGGCGACTGAGGTGCCAGCGAGCGAAAGCCTCCAAGGCATCTATTGGCCTCGCTCACACTATTAAATCCGAAACCAAATATATCGTCCGATCGCGACTGCAAATATTGAAATAAATCCGGTTTAATTTATGAATATTAGCATTTTTGGACTTGGTTATGTCGGCGTCGTATCGGCAGCCTGTTTTGCGAAGCTCGGGCACGACATTATCGGCGTGGACGTGAATGAAGAGAAGGTCGCGTTGATCAATCGCGGCAAGTCTCCGATCATCGAGGCTCAACTCGGCGACCTCCTGGAGCAGGGGGTCGGGTCAGGCCGGATCATCGCCACTTCGGATCAGATCGAAGCGATTGCCAGGACGGAGGTCTCGCTGATTTGCGTCGGCACACCCAGTCAGCCGAACGGCAATTTGAACATGGACGCGGTTGAGGCCGTCTGCCGGCAGATCGGCTCTGCAATCGCAGCCAAGACCGGCAAGCATACGGTGATCATCCGGTCCACCGTGTTGCCCGGCGCTCTCAAGGGCCGGATCATTCCGCTGCTGGAGGCGGCTTGCGGCGGCAAGGTTGGCGAAGCATTCGGACTGGCACACAACCCCGAATTCTTGCGCGAAGGTTCAGCAGTCGAGGATTTTTTCAATCCGCCCAAGACAGTCATTGGCGCAATCGACGAGGAAGCTGCGCGGACGGTGTCTGCGCTCTACGACAAGATCGATGCGCCGGTTCTCGTCACGCCGGTCGAGATCAGCGAGATGGTGAAATATGTCGACAATGTCTGGCACGCGCTAAAGGTCTGCTTCGGCAATGAAATCGGCAATTTGTGCAAGGCGCAGCAGATCGATAGCCACGCCGTCATGGATGTCTTCTGTACAGATACCAAGCTAAACATTTCGACCGCATATCTCCGGCCGGGCTTCGCCTTCGGCGGATCGTGTCTTCCGAAAGACACGCGTGCGCTTCTGCACCGCGCGAAAGAACTCGACGTTCAGCTCCCGTTGCTCTCCAGCATCCTGGAGAGCAATCGCCTGCAGATCGAACGCGCGATCCGGCTGATCGCGGCGCGCGGCCGAAAGAAAATATCGATCCTCGGCTTCAGCTTCAAAGCCGGTACGGACGATCTGCGGGAAAGCCCCGTCGTCGAGGTCATCGAACGGCTTATCGGGAAAGGCTACGATGTCCGGCTTTACGACGCGAACGTCTCGTTGGCGGCGCTCACCGGGGCCAACAAGAATTATATTCTCAATGTCATTCCGCATATCAGCAATCTGCTCGTCGAAAACATAGACCAGGCGCTGGAGCACGGCGACGTGGTCGTCGTAGGCAATCACGCCCCGGAATTCAATGCGATTCCGGATAAGCTTCGAGCCGATCAGCATCTTATCGATTTCGTCCGACTTAAGAATATTGCTCATTTGGGAGACGGCTATGAAGGCATCAATTGGGGGAGCCAAATCGAGAAAGATGCGCCGACCCAGGCGAGTCCTGTTCATCGTCGAGAATCTGCCGGTGCCGTTTGACCGGCGCGTCTGGTCTGAAGCCACGACGCTGCGCCAAGCCGGCTATGATGTCAGCGTCATCTGCCCAAAGGGAAAGGACGCACAAGCCTCCACCGAGGTGATCGAAGGCGTCCATATCTATCGGCATCCGCTGCCCCTGGAAGCTCACGGCGTGCTCGCATACCCCGTGGAATATCTTTGGGCACTGACCTTCGAGTTCTATCTCGCCCTCAAAGTTCTGCTGACGCGGGGATTCGACGTCGTTCACGCCTGCAATCCTCCGGACACGATCTTTCTGATCGGCGGCTTCTTCAAGCTATTCATGCGCAAGCAGTTCGTGTTCGACCATCACGACATCAATCCCGAACTGTATGAAGCAAAGTTCGGCCGGCGGGATTTTTTCTACCGACTTCTCCTTTTCCTTGAACGATGGACGTTTCGCACCGCCGACATTTCCATCGCCACAAACCATTCCTACCGCAAGATCGCCATCGAGCGCGGGCGGATGCCGGCCGACCGGGTTTTCGTGGTGCGCTCGGGCCCGAAGCTGGACCGCCTGCGGCTAATGCCGCCGGATCTGAAACACAAGAATGGCAGGTCCTATCTCATCGGCTATGTCGGTGTTATCGGTCAACAGGAGGGCATAGAACTTCTCCTCGAGTCCGCAGTCCACATCGTCCACACGCTCGGCCGCCGCGATGTCCACTTCGCCATCGTGGGCGGCGGTCCGGCATTACAGGAAATGCGGACGCGCGCGAACGCGTCCGGCGTCGCGGACTTCGTGACCTTCACCGGCCGCGTTCCGGACAACGAGCTTCTGGCGGTGCTGAACACGGCGGATGTCTGCGTGAACCCGGATCGCGCCAATACGATGAATGACAAATCGACCATGAACAAGATCATGGAGTATATGGCACTTCGCAAGCCGATCGTGCAATTCGATCTCACCGAGGGTCGATTCTCCGCGCGCGATGCATCGCTCTATGCGAGGCGGAACGACCCGATCGATTTCGCAACCAAGATCCTCGAACTGCTCGCCGATCCGCAACGGCGCGCGCATATGGGCGCCTATGGCTATCAGAGAGTTCGGGAGGAGCTTTCTTGGGACTATGAGGCGCCGAAACTGCTTGCTGCCTACGAAGCGCTGGAGCAGTTGCGGCTGACCGGCTCGACGCGGTCGCGCGCCGATCGTGCTGCGTTTCGGGCAGGCGGGCGCCCTGCGGCCGGCGCAAGTCTTTCCCGTATCCTATCCGCTGAAGAACGAGAGTTCGGTGTCACTGCGGACGATATGGGCGAACCGCTTGAGATCGACGGCACGATCCGGGCTGCCGGACGTCATCCGTCGAGCGAAGTCGAACGCTCTGGCCGGCAAAGCGCGCGGCCGGATTGAACAGTCTCGGGTTTTGCGCCAGCGACTGCAGCGAGGCTGAGAATATTCCACTGTGGTTCGGCAGCCGGCTCTGCATTGGTGATCATGGGCTGTGTCCTGGCATGAGGCGGCGGAGGCGAAAGCGGTCGGAAGGGCGGACTCTCTCGCATAAGCCGGCGATGCTCGGCCGATTGAACCGCCGACGGCGTGGCCAGGCGAGGGGCTGAATATGCTGGACGCACTCTGAGATGCGGCGCCGGTTCCACTCCTGAGATTCCCGCGGCTCTCCAGCCGATGCAATATCGAGGTCCATCACCCTGCAAAGCGACCGACGCCACGCCCGGCCAAGCTTACTGTCCCAGGATCTGACTGAGGAAGAGCTTGCTGCGGTCGCTTTGCGGATGATTGAAGAAGCCTTCCGGATCCTGGATTTCGATAATCTGCCCGGCATCCATGAATACCACCCGATGCGCCACCTGCCGGGCAAAGCCCATTTCGTGGGTGACGACCAGCATGGTCATGCCGCTCTCGGCAAGGTCGATCATCACGTCCAGCACCTCGGAAATCATTTCCGGATCGAGAGCGGAGGTCGGCTCGTCGAACAGCATCACGCGCGGGTTCATGCAGAGCGAGCGGGCGATGGCCACGCGCTGCTGCTGGCCGCCGGAAAGCTGCCCCGGATATTTGTCCGCCTGCTCGGGGATACGCACGCGCTTGAGAAATTCCCGCGCCATTTCCTCGGCTTCCTTGCGCGGCGTCTTGCGCACCCAAATAGGCGCCAAGGCGCAGTTCTCCAGAACCGTCAGATGCGGAAACAGATTGAAGTGCTGGAAAACCATGCCGACTTCGCGACGAATGTCCTCGATATTCTTCAGATCGTCATTGAGCTCGATCCCGTCGACGATGATCGTGCCCTCCTGATGCGCCTCCAGCCGGTTGATGCAGCGGATCAGCGTCGACTTGCCCGAACCCGACGGCCCGCAGATCACGATGCGCTCGCCGCGCCCGACGGTCAGGTCGATGTCCCGAAGCACGTGGAAATCCAGAAACCATTTATTCAGCCCGGAAATCTCGATCATCGGGCGATCGGAGACTTGCGCGGCCGCGGGGTGGGTGACGGGTTTTTCCGTCGCATCAATCACTGCCATGGTCCAGTTTCCTAGCTTCGCTTAGTGGTATCGAGCTTGCGCTCAACGGATTGGCTGTAGCGCGATATGCTGTAGGTGCATACCCAGAAGATTGCCGCCGCGAAGACGTACGCCTCGAAATCGTAGCCCTTCCATTCGATCGAGCGGCTGGCCGTCTGGGCCATATTCAGAAGGTCGAGCAGGCCGATGATCGAGACCAGCGAGGTATCTTTGAACAGCTCGATGAAGGTATTGACGATGCCGGGGATCGAAATCTTCAGCGCCTGGGGCAGAATGATCAGTCCCATCTTCTTCCAGTAGCTGAGGCCGAGTGCGTCGGCCGCCTCGAACTGTCCCTTCGGCATCGCCTGCAAGCCGCCGCGTATCGCCTCAGCCGTATAGGCCGACTGGAACAGGGTGATACCGATCAGCGCACGGAGCACCTTGCTGAAGTTGATCTCGCCGGGGAAGAACAGCGGCAGCATCACCGACGCCATGAACAGGATGGTGATCAGCGGCGTGCCGCGCCAGAACTCGATATAGGCGATCGACAGCGCCCTGATGATCGGTAAGGTCGAGCGCCGCCCGAGCGCCAGCACGATGCCGATCGGCAAGGCCCCGACGATGCCGATGCTCGCCAGGGTAAAGGTCAGCAGAAAGCCGCCCCATTCCCTTGTCGGCGCCGACGGCAGCCCCAGCAACTCGCCTTCGATGAGGGCATAGGCGAAGACGGGAAAGCCGAACAGCGCGAACAGGCCGACCCGCGCCTTGGCCGGCGAGGTCGGCCAGAGCAGATAGCCGATGAGGCCGGCAAGAACGACGAAGGCGGTGATGGGACGCCAGAGCTGGCCAGGGTTCTGGGCGAAATAAAGCCCGAACATGATCTGGTTGAAACGGACCTTGATGAAAGTCCAGCACGCCCCGCTCGGATTGGCGTCGCAAATGGACTTGTCCGTTCCCGAAATATTCGCATTCAGGATCCCCCAATTCACGATCGGCGGGATCAGCAGATAAAGCAGATAGATGCAGATCAAGGTGACGAGGCTGTTCAGCGGCGAACTGAACAGGTGAACCCGCATCCAGTGAAACAGACCCGTCTCCTGGATCGGCGGCGGACGGCTCTCCTTCTGGTCGAATAACATTGCTTCAGCCATGCCTGTCCGCCCCTATCTTTCCACCATCTGCATGCGCCTATTGTACCAATTCAAAATCGCCGAGGTGAGCAGGCTCAACATCTCGTAAACGCCGATGGTCATCGCAATGATGACCAGCGCCTGCCCCGTCTGATTGAGCGCGATGCCCGACCACAGATTCACCAACTCCTCATAGGCGACCGCGACCGCGAGCGAGGAGTTCTTGGTCAGATTGAGATATTGGCTGATCGTCGGCGGGATGATGATCCGTTGTGCCTGCGGAATGATCACCAGGCGCAGCATCGTGCCGCGCTTCAAGCCCAGCGACTGAGCCGCCTCGGTCTGCCCGCGCGACACCGCGACGATGCCGCCGCGCACGTTCTCGGCGATGAAAGCGGCCGTGTAGGTCGAGAGCGAGAACCACAAGGTGAACAGCGGCAGCGGGATCTGCGTGCCGCCGGTCAGATTGAAGCGGCCGAGCTCCGGGAATTCCAAGTTGATCGGATGGAAGGCGAGGATGGCGAACCCCATCAATCCGACCATGATGAGCAATCCGTAAAGCACCCCCGGCGGCCTGACCCCGGTCTCATATTGTTTCTGCTTCGCCCAGCGCGAGAGCGTCACGATAGCGAAAATGCCCAGGAGCACGGCGATCAGCAGCGCCCAGGGCCCGAACCCGCCGGTGAAGACCATTTTCGGCAGATAGAGACCGCGATTGTTCAGGAATGCGCTGTTGCCAAGCCCGAAGCTTTCCTTCGGGAAAGGCAGCAGCGGCAGGAACACCGCGAAGTTCCAGAACATGATCTGCAGGAGCAGGGGGATATTCCGGAAGGTCTCGATATACAGGGCGGCGAAGCGCGAGAGGAAGAAATTCGGCGACAGCCGCATCACGCCGAGCAGGAAGCCGAGAATCGTCGCGGCGATGATGCCCAGCACGCTGACGATAATCGTGTTCTGCACGCCGATGAGGAAAACCAGCCAGTAAGGACTGTGGCCGAGCTTGTAATCGATAAAGGGCGAGAAACCGACCGCGAACGGCGCGACCTGATCCATAAAGGAGAATCCGGTCTGGATACCACGGACGCGAAGGTTGTAGACGGTGTTGCTGAAGATGGTGACGAGCGCCCAAGCAACCAGTCCGAGGACCACGACCTGGGCGATGATTCCGCGAATTGCGGGATTCCTGTAGAACGGGATCCGAGCTTTCTGGCTCAAGGCGAATCTCTCCCGGTTGCGCGTGATGAGCGAATGGCGAGAGGCACGACACGAATGAGCGTTGGCCCCGGTCGCATCGGATCCGGGGCCAACGCGAGACTTGCCTAGCGCAGCGGCGGCGCGTAGAGCACACCACCCTTCGACCACAGCGCGTTCACGCTGCCCTCGCGGGCGAGGCCGAGGGGAGCGACGTTGCGCTCATACAGCTCGTCATAATTGCCGACCTGCTTGATCGCGTCATAGGCCCAGGTCGCAGGAAGACCGAGATCCTCGCCCATCTTGTCCTCGGTGCCGATAAGGCGCTTGACGTCCGGATTGGTGCTGCTGGCCTTCAGCTCATCGATATTCTTGGACGAAACGCCCATCTCGTCGGCATTGATCAGAGCGAAAAGCGTCCAGCGGACGATGTTGGCCCATTGATCGTCACCCTGGCGGACCGCCGGTCCGAGCGGTTCTTTCGAGATCGTCTCGGGAAGGATGATCGCGCCGTCCGGCTCCTTCAGCTCGGTACGAATTGCGGCGAGCTGGGATTTGTCGGAGGTGAGAACGTCGCACGAACCGCCGTCGAAACCTTCGCGGGTCTGGACGGAGGTTTCATAGCCGACCGGCTTGAACTCCATCTTGTTGACGCGAAAATAGTCAGCAAGATTCAGCTCGGTGGTCGTGCCGGCCTGCACGCAGACATTCGCGCCGTTCAATTCCTTGGCGCTTTTGACCCCAAGCGACTTTTTCACCAGGAAGCCCTGGCCGTCGATGTAGTCGTAATAGGTGAAGTTGATGCCGAGCGTCGCGTCGCGGCTCAAGGTGTGCGTGGTATTGCGCGAAAGAACGTCGATTTCGCCCGACGTCAAAGCGGTAAAGCGCTCCTTGGCCGTCAAGTTGGTGAATTTCACCTTGGTCTTGTCGCCGAAGATCGCCGCTGCCAACGCGTAGCAGAAATCCGCATCGATGCCGGCCATTTCGCCTTTGTCGTTCGGCGCGGAAAAGCCTGCCAGACCGCCGTCGACGCCGCATTTAAGGACGCCACGCGCTTTGACGTCGTCGAGCGTCGCGGACAACGCTGGGACGGTGAAAACCGCCAAGGCAACCAGGGTGCTCGTTATGAGTTTTACGGAACGCATCTTAGGAATCCCTCCTGTCGAGCTGCTGTGATCACGCGGGTCATGCAAGCACAAAGCGTGCCAGTTGGACGCCGTTGCAAACCGCCGTTTTCACAATAGCCGGGGCGCGGGCCAAACTGAAGCTTAACTTTTCCGCCAGCTCAACCGATGGGTTAACGCGAACGCTGCAATTGACTGTGCAAGGACGTTCGCGCCGTGCTCGATCTGGTCCCAGGCCGTCCATTCCGAGGGCGAATGGCTGATGCCGCCCTTCGACGGAACGAAGATCAGACCGGCGGGGCAATGCCGGGCGAAGGTCTGGGCGTCATGGCCGGCGCCGGAGCTCATGATCCGTGAACGCAGGGCCCGGGAGCGGGCGATCCCGGCGAGCTGTCCGGTAACGCCGGGATCGAGCCAGGTCGGCGGCAGCCAGCTCTGCTCGGCGATGGCGACGTCGAGCCCATGGGCCTCCGCCGCGCGCGCGATCTCGGCGCGGCACGCTCCGGCGAGGCGCGTCATCGCGTCCTCGGCAATATCGCGTCCGATGATGGAGAAGATCGCCTGCCCGGCGACGCTGTGGGGAAAATTCGGGCTCAGCGCCACCTTGCCGACGGTCAAGCGCGTCTCCGGTCCGCCGGCCCGTTCGAGGATGTCCGGGATCGCGGCGCCGAAATCGGCGAGGCCCCGGAAGGCGTCGCGGCGAAGGTTCATCGGCGTCGTGCCTGAATGGTTGGCAAGGCCGGTCAGCGTCACGATCCAGTTGAACACCCCGGACACCGCCTCGGCGATACCGACCTCGTCGCCCGCGCTTTCGAGCACCGGCCCCTGCTCGATGTGAAGCTCCAGGAACACGGCAATGTCGGTCATGTCGCGTGACATTTCGGCCGCGG
Organism: uncultured Alphaproteobacteria bacterium; assembly: GCA_963727575.1. Lineage (GTDB taxonomy): Bacteria > Pseudomonadota > Alphaproteobacteria > Rhizobiales > Rhodomicrobiaceae > JAHQVI01. The sequence goes on along the minus strand of CAVSIA010000017.1, from coordinate 132,848 downwards.
GGTCGAGCCCCTGGGCACGCATCGCCGCGTCGAGCCGCGCGCCGGTGTCATCCGTGGCCGCGGCGATCCAGTCCGGGCCGATCTCGCCGCAGATCGCCTGGCTGCCGAACATGCCGCCGAAACGCCCCTCCTCGTCCGCAGTGGCGACGACCTCGATCGGGCGGACGGGCTCAAGCCCGGCATCCTTGATCACACGCACCGCCTCAAGGGCCGCGCAAACGCCTAGCGTGCCGTCAAGCGGGCCACCTTGCGGAACCGTGTCGAGATGCGAGCCGGCCAGCACGGCCGGACCGGAGCCGGCCTCCCAGCGGCCGAACACGTTCCCGGCGGCGTCCATTCGCGGCGAAAGGCCGGCCGCGCTCAGCCGCGCCATCAGCCAGCGGCGCCCCTCCATGTCCGCGTCGGAGAAGCTCGGCCGGTTGATGCCGGGCACGCCTTCGATGACCCCGATGCGGTTGACGGCCTCGACATCGGCGCGCAGTCTTTCGACGTCGACCTTGAGCGAGGCCAACACGGATTTCCGTTTCTGGTCAATCATCAAGGCCCTTCGATCCTCCTGTCGCATTTCCTCATAGCGTCATTTTTATTACGATCAATTTTTGACAAGTATTAATTTATCATGAATAATTCAGGCGCTCCAATCACAGCTCACCCGGCACGACAAGGAGTTCTGCCGATGCTGATGTTTTTCCACCGAATTGCCGCCGCGGCGGCGCTCCTATGGATTGCGCAGGCCGCGCCGGCCCTAGCGCAAACGCCGCCCGGCGTGCTGATCGTGGCTCAGATCGCAGAGCCGAAATCGCTCGATCCGCACACGGTGACCGCCGTTAACGACTTCCGCATTCTGATGAATGTTTATGACGGGTTGGTCCGCTACAAATCCGGCACGCTGGAGGTTGAACCGGCGCTCGCCGAAAGCTGGACGATCTCGCAGGATGGCAAGACCTACACCTTCAAGCTGCGCGACGGCGTCAAATTCCACGACGGCAGCGCGTTCAATGCCGAAGCGGTCAAATTCAATTTCGACCGCATGCTGAAGGAGGATCACCCGTTCCACGATACCGGGCCGTTCCCGCTCAGCTTCTTCTTCAGCGCTGTCGACACGGTCGAGGCGCCGGACGCCAAGACCGTGGTATTCAAGCTGAAAGAGCCCTACGCGCCGTTCCTGTCCAATCTGGCCTATCCGACCGGCCTGATCGTCTCGCCCGAGGCGGTGAAAAAGAACGGCAAGGATTTCGGCCGCCATCCATCCGGCACGGGGCCGTTCAAATTCGTCGAATGGCAATCGAACTCCAAGGTCGTCGTCGAGGCCAATCCCGACTATTGGGGCGAAGCGCCGAAGCTGAAAGCGGTGGTCTTCCGGCCGATCACCGATGCCAACACCCGTGTTGCCGAGATGCTCTCGGGCGGGGTCGACGTCATGGTCGAGGTGCCGCCGGACAACGTCGCCACCTTCGCCAACGATCCGAATTTCACCGTTCAGGAGCAGGCCGGCCCGCATCTATGGTTCCTGATCCTCAACACCAAGGACGGTCCGTTCAAGGACAAGCTGGTCCGCCAGGCGATCAACTACGCCATCGACAAGAAGGCGCTGGTCGAGAACGTGCTTCAAGGCACGGCCGTGGTCGCCGCCGGCCCGACGCCACCAGCGTTCTCCTGGGCGTATAATGAGAGCCTTCAGCCCTATCCGCACGATCCGGAGAAGGCCAAGGCGCTGCTGAAGGAGGCCGGCGCGACGGATGCGAGCCTGACCTTCTACGTCACCCAGGGCGGCTCCGGCATGCTCGATCCGGTCGCCATGGGATCGGCGATCCAGGCGGACCTGGCCAAGGTCGGCCTCAAGGTCAAGATCGAGAGCTATGAGTGGAACACCTTCCTCAGCAAGGTGAACCCGGGCCTCGAAGACAAGGCCGACATGGCGGAGATGGCGTGGATGACCAACGATCCGGACACGCTTCCCTATCTGGCGCTGCGCACCGAGGCGACGCCCGACAAAGGCGGCTTCAATTCGGGCTACTATTCCAATCCGAAGGTCGACGAACTGCTCGTCGCCGCGCGCCAGGAAACCGACCAGACGAAACGCGCCGCGCTCTATAAGCAGATGCAGGAGATCGTCCATGACGACGCGCCCTGGGCCTTCATCGCCAATTGGAAGCAGAATGCCGTCACCAGCGCCCGCGTCGAAGGCTTCAAGCTGGAGCCGTCCTTCTTCCTGCTGCTGGACAAGGTGGTGAAGAACTGATGCCTCGTGCGGTCGGTTTCCTCGCAACCTCATCAATCCGTCGCCCCGGCCTCGAGCCGGGGCCGACTGGCCTAAGCCGGAAGCAATGCTTGGCGGATAGACGAATGGATCCCGGCTCGACCTGACAGGCCGTCCGGGATGACGAAGTGGGGAAACGATGGTTCCGCCAAAGCTCCCCGCGCCAACCCATAGGAGCCCGGAATGTGGGCCTATATCGGTAAGCGTCTCCTGATTGCGATCCCGATCCTGCTCGGGCTCTCGATCATCGTCTTCTGCATGATGGCGCTCATCCCCGGCGATCCGGCGACGGCGATCCTGGGCAGCTACGCCACGCCGGAAAACGTCGAACGGCTCAACCGCGAGCTGGGGCTCGACAAGTCGCTCGTCGAGCAATATTTCATCTGGCTCGGCAATATTCTTCAGGGCGACATGGGCCGCAGCTATGCTCTCAACCGCCCGGTCGCCGACGAGGTGTTCGAACGGTTCGGCGCGACGCTGATCCTCGCCGGCTCCTCGCTCGTGCTGTGCTCGATCCTCGGCCTGATCGCGGGCATCGTCTCCGCCGTCCGCCAGTTCGGCTGGACCGACCGCATCGTCACCTTCCTCGTCCTGATCGGCATCTCCACACCGTCCTTCTGGCTCGGCCTGCTCCTCATCATGCTGTTCGCGGTTCAGCTCCAATGGCTGCCGGCTTCGGGCATGTACGCGATCTATGGCGGCGGCGATCTGCTCGACCTGCTCTCGCATCTGGCGATGCCCGCCGTCACGCTCGCGGTGGTGGCGACCGCCGTCATCGCGCGCCTCACCCGCGCGGCGATGCTCGAAGTGCTCCGCCAGGACTATATCCGCACCGCCCGCGCCAAAGGCGTCAGCGAACGCCAGGTGATCTACCGCCACGCCTTCAAGGCGGCGCTCGTCGCCGTGATCCCGGTGATCGGCATCCAGGCCGGCTTCGTGCTCGGCGGCGCCGTCTACATCGAGACCGTGTTCCAGTGGCCCGGCATCGGCCGGATGCTGGTCAATGCGATCTCCACCCGCGACCTGCTGCTCGTGCAGGGCGGCGTCCTCGTCGTCGCGGCGAGCTATGTGCTCTTCAACCTGCTCGCCGACGTCGCCCAGACCATTGTCGACCCGAGGTTACGCTGATGGTGTCGCTCGCCCTGCCCCGCACCCGGTCCGCCGAGAAAAGCGGCCGGCCCTCGGCATTCCGCCGCCTGGTCGCCAACCGGCTTTCCGCGGCCGGGCTGGTCATCCTGGCGATCATCGTCGTGCTCGCGGCGGTCACACCGTTTCTGCCGCTGCCTAACCCTGACATCACCGATCCCGCGCACCGCCTGCTGCGACCCGGCATCGACGGCCATCTGCTGGGTACGGATCATCTCGGCCGCGAGATCCTTTCCCGGCTGCTCTGGGGCGCGCGGGTGTCGATCGCCGTCGGGCTTACGGCCACGCTGATTGCCGCCCTCATCGGCTCACTGATCGGGCTGATCGCCGGGCTATGCCGGAGGCGTCACCGACAGCGTGCTGATGCGCGGCATCGACCTGGTCATGGCGTTTCCCTATATCCTGCTGGCACTCGGCATCGTCGCCGTGCTCGGCCCCGGCCTGCTCAACGCGCTCTACGCCATCGCCATCGTCAACATCCCGTTCTTCGCGCGCAATATTCGCGGCATCACGCTTGGACTGTCGCGGCGCGAATTCGTCGATGCGGCGCGGCTGTCGGGCGCCTCGCATTCCAGCGATCCTGTTCCGCGAAGTGCTGCCCAACGTGATGCCGACCATCGTCGTCACCATGTCGACCACCATCGGCTGGATGATTCTTGAAACGGCGGGCCTGTCCTTCCTCGGCCTCGGCGCGCAGCCGCCGCAGGCCGATCTCGGCTCGATGCTCGGCGAGGGGCGCAAGCTTTCTGTTCACCGCCCCGTTCGTCTCGGTGATCCCCGGTCTGATGATCTTCGCCCTCGTCATGAGCATCAATCTAGTCGGCGATGGGATACGCGACGTGCTCGACCCACGGCTGAAATCCGGTGCGCTGGTCGCGCCCGGTGCTGCGACGGCGGTCGCGCGAAGCAGCGTGCCGGATACCGATCCCCGGATGCCATGATGGCGGTCGAGGGTCTGCGCACCGAATTCCATGTCGGCGAGCGCGTGTACAAGGCGGTCGGCGGGGTGGACCTGACGCTGGCGCCCGGCGAGCGCGTCGGTCTCGTCGGCGAGTCCGGCTCGGGCAAATCGGTCACGGCGCTGTCGCTGATGCGTCTCGTGCCGACGCCGCCCGGCGTGATCACCGGCGGGCGCGTCATCATCGGCGGCGCCGACCAGCTCTGCCGCGTCGAACGAGACGCTTCGCCAGCTCCGCGGCGGCAAGGTCGCCTATGTCTTCCAGGACCCGCTGACCACGCTGCACCCGCTCTTCACGGTCGGCGACCAGATCGTCGAAGCGCTCCAGGCGCATCAGCCGCTATCCTACCGGGACGCCGCGACCAAAGCGGTCGAGCTTCTCGAAAAGGTGCAGATCCCGGCGGCAAAGGCGCGCTTCTCCGCCTATCCGCACGAGCTGTCGGGCGGCATGCGTCAGCGGGTCTGCATCGCCATGGCGCTCGCCAACGATCCCGAGCTGATCATCGCCGACGAGCCGACCACCGCGCTCGACGTCACCGTCCAGGCGCAGGTGCTGAAGCTGATGCGGCAGCTCTCCGAGGAGCGTGGCTCCGCCGTGCTGTTCATCACCCATGATTTCGGCGTCGTCTCAGAGCTGTGCGAACGCGTCGCCGTCATGTATGCCGGCAGGATCGTCGAGATCGGCCCGACGCCGGAGGTGCTCAACAACCCGGCCCACCCCTACACGCGCAAGCTGATCGACTGCGTCCCGATCCTGGGCGAGCCGGAACGCCGGCTCGACGCCATCGAGGGCCTGCCGCCGCCGGTCGACCGCCTGCCGCCCGGCTGCGCCTTCGCCGAACGCTGCCCCTATGTCGAAGCCCGGTGCCGCGAGGCCGACGTTGCCCTCGCCCCACTCTCGGAGGGCCGGGCCGTGCGCTGCATCAAGCCGCTGGGAGTGACCGCATGAGCGCCGTCGCAGTCCAGGCCTCGGGCCTCACGCGAACCTTCGGCGGCGGGCGCACACTGTTCGGCGGGCGCCTCCCGGCCGTTCATGCCGTACAGGATGCCGACCTCACGGTGCGCACCGGCGAGACGCTCGGCGTGGTCGGCGAGTCCGGCTGCGGCAAGTCCACGCTCGCCCGGATGCTGGTCGGCCTCGACCGTCCCACGGAAGGCACGATCCGCCTCGGCGGCCGCGACGTCACCGAAATGACCGGCCGCGACCCGCGCGTGCTGGCGAGGCATATCCAATATGTGTTTCAGGACCCGGTCGCCTCGCTCAACCCGCGCAAGACCATCCGGCAGACGCTGGAAGCGCCGATGCACCGCCTGCTCGGGCTCGACAAGGCAGGCGCGCGAGGCGAAGCTCAGGCGAGCTGATGAAGGCCGTCAGCCTGCGGGAGGAATTTCTCGACCGCTACCCGCATGAATTCTCCGGCGGACAGGCGCAACGCATCGGCATCGCCCGCGCGCTCGCCGCCGATGCACGGGTGATCGTGCTCGACGAGCCGGTCTCCGCGCTCGACGTCTCGGTGCAGGCGCAGGTACTCAATCTGCTCGACCGGCTGAAGCACGAATTCGGCTTGACTTACATCTTCATCAGCCATGATCTGAGCGTCATCGAGAGCGTCTGCGACAGGGTGGCGGTGATGTATTTCGGACGAATCGTCGAGATCGGCGAAGCGCGGGATATCTATGCCCGGCCCCGCCATCACTATACCGCGCTGCTGATGCGGTCGGCGCCGACGCCGGGCGTCCGCCGGATCGAAGCGGAGGAGCGCCCCGCCGAGCTGCCCGACCCGCTCAATCCGCCGCCGGGCTGCGCCTTTGCCTCGCGCTGCCCGCGCGCGGACGCGATCTGCCGGACCAACCGTCCCCCGCTCGAGGCGGCAGGGCGGCAGGCCGCCGCCTGCTGGCACCCGCTCGACGCCGATGACTAAGCCGGTCGGTCCGCAGTCGCTGATCCCCTCGTCCCGCCGGCGGCGCGAAGAAAGCATCGTCGAGCAGATCAAGGAGATGATCGTCGATCGCGGCCTGCGGCCCGGCGACCGGCTGCCCGCCGAGCGCGAGCTGATGGCGCTGTTCCGACGCCTCCAAGGGCTCCGTGCGCGAGGCGCTGAGCGCGCTGCGCTCGCAAGGGCTGATCCGCACGCGCACCGGCCCCGGCGGCGGCGTGTTCCTCGCCGAAATCGGCGCCCAGCGCTCCATGGCGCTGCTGTCGAACTATTTCCTGTTTCGCACCCCGACCATCCTCGACATTTACGCGGTGCGCTGCGAGCTGGAGCCCCAGCTTGCCGCCTCGGTGGCCGGCCGGCTCACGCCGGAGGATTTCGCCCGGCTGGAGCGCACCATGCGCATCTATGACGCCCCGCCCACGACCGGCGAGGAGGAATACGCCCAGCGCATGGCCGAGCTGGACTTCCACAGCGTCCTCGCCGAGCTATGCCCCAACCCGGTGCTGGGCTTCCTCTGCGGCTTCCTGCAGAAGCTTCTCCGCGAAATGGCGGTCTGCCGCCGCATCTACGACGTCCCGCATCCCGAGCTGCGCGACACCGCGCTGCACTACCAGATCCGGCTCATGCGCGCGCTCAAAGCTGGAAATTCGCGAGACCGCTCACCAGATCATGGCGGAACACATGAAGGCGGCCTGCGATTATATGGTCAGAATGGAGGCCAGCATCGAATCCGGCTTCCTGCGCGCGGAAAATGCGCCGAATTAAGCCTCCGTCAGTGCTAGGCGGCTAAGCTGAAAAGCCCGACAACCCATTGCTTCCCCGTGGTTTTAGTTTCAGCCGCGAAGCCGCATGCACGGCTTTTTCGCTTAATTGTCTCAAATTTAGTACCATGGGGGAGCGGATTGCGGCAAAGGAGCCAGAACGTCGATGAGATCTATTGGCGGCGAGACGCGGGCAAATGACGAAGGCACACTGGCGCAAACGCGCGAACTTCTAAGCCTTCTCCGGCTCTCGGCGTTGAAGAATTGGTTGATCATGTTCAGTGGTTTCATGGTCGCCGTCATCGTGCTCAATGCCGTTACCCAGGTCCGCCTAAACGCTTGGCAGGGCAGCATTTACGACGCGATCGGCAGCCGCGAGCTGGCGATTTTCTACCGGGAGATCGGCGTTTTCCTCGCCATTGTCAGCGTCCTGCTCGTGCTGGGGGTGGCGCAGACCTGGCTTCACGAAACGCTGAAAGTCGGCCTGCGCCGGGCCACCTCGTTCGATTTGCTCGACGAATGGCTGCGTCCCGAGCGCACCTATCGGCTGCCGCTCGCCGGCGACATCGGCGTTCATCCGGATCAGCGCATCCAGGACGACGCACGCCGCCTGACCGAGCTGTCCGTGGACCTCGGCGTCGGCCTCGTACAGTCGACGCTGCTGCTCGTCAGCTTCGTCGGCGTGCTCTGGGTGCTTTCGGATCAGGTCGTCTTCGTCGATCGAAGGTAAATCCTTCACCATCCCCGGCTACATGGTCTGGGCGGCCGTGATCTACGCCCTGATCGGCTCGTATTTCACCTGGTGGGTGGGCAAGCCGCTGATCCAGGCGAATGCGGATCTGCGCGCAACGGAGGCCGATTTCCGCTTCCTGCTCGTCCGGGCCAACGAATCCTCCGAGGCGATCGCCATCTATCGCGGCGAGGACGACGAGCGGCGGAACCTGACCGGGGTCGCCGACCAGGTGTTTTCCACGATGCAGCAGATCGCCAACCGGCTTGCGCGCCTGCATTGGGTCACCGGCGGCTATGGCTGGCTTGCGCTGATCGCGCCGATCGTGCTGGCCGCGCCCGGCTATTTCTCCGGGGCGCTGACGCTGGGCGGGCTGATGATGGTGGTCGGCGCGTTCTTTCAGGTGCAGCAGGCACTGCGCTGGTATGTCGACCGCTTTCCGGGCCTGGCGGAGTGGCGTGCAACGCTGTTTCGCGTGATGACCTACCGCACGGCGCTGACGCGGCTCGACACGCTGGGCCGCGAGCTGGGCACGATCTCCTATGTGGATCACCCCGAAGGCAATCTCTCGCTCGACGGGCTGGAGGTCTATGCGCCGAACGGCCGGATAACCCTGTCGAACGGCCCGCTGGAGGTGTCCCCCGGCGAACGTGTGCTGATCGCGGGGACCCCGCATGGCGGCAAGAGCACGCTGTTCCGCGCCATCGCCGGCCTATGGGTCTGGGGCTCCGGCACGATCTTCCTGCCCCCGCGCGACAGCATCATGTTCATGCCGCACCGGCCCTACATTCCGCTCGGCACGCTGCGGCAGGCGCTGACCTATCCGCTGCCGCCGGAACAGTTCAGCGACGACGACGTCTTCATCGCCATGGAGCGTATCCACCTCGACCGGCGTTTCTCGCTGCTCGACAAGAGCAACCGCTGGGACCAGGAGCTGACCCTCGACGAGCAGCAGCGCCTCGCCTTCGCCCGGGCCTTGCTGCACAAGCCGGCCTGGATCGTCCAGGACGAGGCCATGAGCGAATTCGACGACGATAACCGCACGCTTGCCGAATTGATTTTCGCTACGGAACTCGTCGATACCGCCGTCATCAGCATCGGCAAGAAGAGCGAAAAGCATGAATTCTATGACCGCGTCTACGATCTCCAGGCAAGCCCGCCCGGCATCACGCTGCCCTTGAGACTTGCCCCGGTACGAGGCAATGCCGGGTTTAACGACTACGGACCGGTGACGATTTCGGCTTAGCGCCGCGTCACCCTTATTGGCTAAAATGGGACCAGGCAAACAAGCGACGGCGATGGAGCGCATGGACAGCCAGACACTCACGGACGACGCGCTGCTCGAACTCGTTCAGCGCCAGACATTTCGATACTTCTGGGAGTACGCCCACCAGCCGAGCGGCATGGCCCGGGACCGTGGCGGCGAGGCGGGCAGCCGCAACGAGGCGCTGGTGGCCACGGGCGGTACCGGCTTCGGCATCATGGCGATGATCGTGGCGGCGGAGCGCGGCTGGATTTCCCGCACCGATGCAGCCAAGCGGCTGGACCAGATCCTCGACTTCCTGGAAAGCGCCGAGGCCTATCGCGGCGCGTTCCCGCATTTTTTCGACGGCAATACCGGGCAGGAGTTTTCCTTCTGGGAAGCCAATGCCGGCGGCGACATCGTCGAAACCGCGTTCCTGATGGCCGGGCTGCTGACCGCGCGCCAGTACTTTGCCCAAGGCGGACGGGAAGCGACGCTCCGTGATCGCATCAACCAGCTGTGGCATCGCGTCGAATGGAAGTGGTTCACCGACGGCGAACAGATCCTGATCTGGCACTGGAGCCCGGAGCAGGGCTGGGGCACCCACCATCGCATCCATGGCTGGGACGAGTGCCTGATCGCTTATGTGCTCGGCGCCTCCTCACCCACGCACCCGATCGGCCCCGAGCCCTATCACCAGGGCTGGGCAGCGGGGCGCACGTTCCGCAACGGCCGCGAGTATTGCGGGCATCGGCTGCCGCTCGGCCCCGACTATGGCGGCCCGCTGTTCTTTGCGCATTTCTCCTTCATGGGCATCGATCCGCAAGGGTTGAAGGACCGCTATGCCGATTATTGGGAGCAGGTGGTTCAGCACACGCTGATCCACTATGAGCACTGCGTTCGAAACCCGCACGGGTTTGCGGGCTACGGTCCGGATTGCTGGGGCCTCACCGCCAGCGACGGCGATCAAGGCTACGCCGCGCATTCGCCGGAGCTTGACCGCGGCGTGATTGCCCCAACTGCGGCGCTCTCGAGCTTTCCGTACACGCCGGAGCAATCGATGCGGGCGCTGAAGCATTTCTATTTCGCTCTGGGCGATCGCATCTGGACAAAATACGGTTTCCTCGACGCCTTCAACGAGACCGTCAACTGGTGCGCCACCGACCACATCGCCATCGACCAGGGGCCGATCGTCGTCATGATCGAGAATTTCCGCACCGGCCTGTTATGGCGCCTGTTTATGAGTTGCCCCGAGATACGGAACGGCCTCGACATACTCGGCTTCGAGCCGCGTCCTACGGTTTGACGCAAAAGCGCGGCGGGGAAACATGAGCGCTTCGGACAAGAACAGCTTCACACTGCCGCTCGAGGCCGAGCTCGGCCTCCACCGGCTGACGAATGCGGCGGGCGTCGAAATCGGCGTGCTGCCGAACGGTTCGGTGTTCGCCATCGAGTATGCGGGCCCGTCCGGACGCGTCCTCGTCAACCAGGTTTTCGGCTCGCCGCTCGGCGGCGGCATCGGGCGGATATTGGCGCGCGTCGGACCGGAGCGAAAGCCGGTTGCCATCGCCGGCGCGGGCAGCGGCCTTGCGGTCGGCGCTGCGGGCGACCGCTTCGTCTGGGAGGGCGAAACCGACGCCCTCCGCCATCGCGTCACGCTCTGGCTGCATCCCGAGCGGGCCGTTTGGCTATGGCGGGTGGAGCTGGAAAATACCGGCCCCGTGCCTCTCGAATCCGACGCGGTCCTGATCCAGGACCTTGGCCTTGGCGGACGCGGTTTGGTCCTCTCGAATGAGGCGTACGCGTCGCAATATATCGACCATTTCATCGGGCGTCATCCGCGCCTCGGGCCGGTGATCATGAGCCGGCAGAACATGGCGCAAGCCGACCGCAATCCATGGGTTGCCCATGGCTGCCTGGATGGCGCCGCAGCATTTGCCACCGACGCCATTCAGATCTTCGGGCCGGGCTTCCGCGCCAACGGCGAGACCGCGCCGGCCTACGGCGCCAACCTCCCCAGCGTCAAACTCCAGGGTGAAGCCGCCTGTCCGGCGCTGCAATCCGCACCGCTGACCCTGAAGGCGGGCGAGACGGCCAGCCGAACATTCTTCGCCGCCTACGAGCCGCATCATCCGGCTGCGACCTCGGACACGGACCTCACCTGCGTCGAGGCGGCGGAGAAAGCCGCGCACGATTTCACCGCCATCGCGGTCCCGCTCGCGCGACCGGCCCGCAGCATCCTGGAGGACGCGCCGCCGCTCTCCGGCCTGCCGCTGACCACGGAGGCCATCGCAGAGCGCTATCCGGAGCGTGCGCATGACGAATGGCAGGACGGCGTGCTCTTGTCCTCCTTCGCGCCGGACGGCCCGCATAACCGCCACGTCGTGCTCCCGGCAAAAGACCGGCTGATGAAGCGGCCGCACGGCGTCATCCTTCGAAGCGGCACCGCGATCCTGCCGGACGACGGCGTGCTCTCTGCCACCTGCTGGATGCATGGCGTGTTCGGCGCGCAGCTCACCGTCGGCAACACCGCGCTGCAAAAGCTGACCTCCGTCGCCCGCGATCCCTACAACATCACGCGGACGAGCGGCCTGCGGATGCTCGTCGATCGCGGCGACGGCTGGCGGTTGCTTGCAGTGCCCTCGCTGTTCGAGATGGGGCTGAGCGATTGCCGCTGGCTTTATCGGTTCGACGACGGCGAGATCGGCGTTCACGCGCTGATGTCCACCGAGGACGGCGCCGCCGAATGGCACGTCACCGCGAGCGGCAAACCGTGCCGGTTCATCGTGGTCGCGCATCTGATCATGGGCGAACATGAGTACCGGCATCCCGGTTCGATCGAGATCGATAACGGAGCCCACCGCATCACGCTCCGTCCTGATACGGACGGTCTGTGGGGCCACGCCTTTCCGGGCGCCGTCCATCATCTCGTGACCAGCACGCCGGGCGCCGTCGAGGCGATGGGCAGCGGTGCGCTGCTCTTCGAAGGCGATGCCCCGCGCGCCGCAGATGCTTATGCGGTCATTCGCAGCGGGCCGACCGACCGGCTGTCTTTCGCGCTGGTCGCCGCTTCAGCGGACACGCAGCACGCCGAGCGAGCTTGCCGCAAAATATGAGCGCGGCGTCGATATGGCAGAGACGCTGCAAAAGGCCAGCGCGTTCTGGTCCGGCCTGACCCGCGACACGCGCTTTCCTGCGGAAGACCCGGGATCGGCGGCGCTCGACACGATCTTTCCCTGGTTCGCCCAGAACGCGCTGATCCATCTGAGCGTGCCGCGGGGCCTGGAGCAATATTCGGCCGCCGCCTGGGGAACGCGCGACGTCTGCCAGGGGCCGGTCGAGTTCCTGCTGCCGCTCGGCCACCACCGGCCGGTCCGCGATATCCTCCGCATTCTCTTCGCCCAGCAATACGAGCACACCGGCGACTGGCCGCAATGGTTCATGCTCGATCCTTATGCGACCATCCGCGACCTGCACAGCCATGGCGACATCATCGTCTGGCCGCTCAAGGCGCTGTGCGACTATATCGAGGCGACCGGCGATACCGCCTTCCTCGACGAGCCCATCGCCTGGACACGGGAAGACTTCTCCAAAACCGACCGCGCCGATCCCGTCTCAGTCCATGTCGACCGGCTGCTTCAGACCGTCCGCGAGCGGTTCATTCCCGGCACGCATCTGATCCGCTACGGCCTCGGCGACTGGAACGACTCGCTGCAGCCCGCCGACCCGCACCATGCGTGACTGGATGGTCAGCGCTTGGACCGCCGCCCTGCTCTATCAGCAGATCTCCCGCTTCGCCGCCATTCTCCACCGCGCCGGGGACGACGGCAAGGCAGGCGATCTGGCGGCGCTTGCCGGCCACATCGCCGCCGACTTCAACACCCATCTGATGCCCGATGGCATCGTTGCCGGCTATGCGCTGTTCAACGCTGCGGGCGGCGAGCCGGATTATCTGCTTCACCCGCGAGACAGGCGGACGGGCGTCCACTATTCGCTCATACCGATGACCCGCTCGATCATCGCCGGCCTGTTCACGCCCGAGCAGGCGCAGCGACACCTCCGCCTCATCCGCGACTATCTTCTGTATGCGGATGGGGCGCATTTGATGGACCGGCCGGTTGTCTATTCGGGCGGGCTGGAAATCAATTTCCGCCGCGCAGAGTCCGCCGCCTTCTTCGGCCGCGAGATCGGGCTGATGTACACTCACGCGCATCTTCGCTATTGCGAGGCGCTCGGCGTTCTCGGCGACATGGACGCGTTCAAAGCCGCGCTCCGCCTTTCCAATCCGATCACCGTGACTGAGGATGTCGCCAACGCCTCCCTGCGACAGCGCAACGCCTATTTCAGCAGCAGCGATGCGGCATTCCGCGACCGCGTCCAGGCAAGTGCGGGATGGGGGCGCTTGCGGGATGGAAGCGTCGCCGTGGATGGCGGATGGCGCGTCTATTCCAGCGGGCCTGGCATCTTCGCGGGCCTGGCACAGTGGGTGCGAGGCGAGAATTCGTCCGCCTGAAGAGTTATTCCTTCCGGTCCACAGGAAAAATCGCGATATTGACATAGCTCAATTCGGCTGGATTCCTTAGATGCTACTTGCTTGTCGAGCCGCGGAATTTTCGTGGCATTCTCCATATTACTGCGTGCTGGCGGCGCCGCTGGGATAATCGCAGAAAAGCCCGGGTTTGCTGACCATGCCTGACCTGGAACCATCGGATGCATTCGCGCTGACCGTTGCCGGCCTTCAGACGGTCATCGATGTGCTGAAGAGTCGAGGCTACCGTATCGTCGGACCCGCCATGCGGGACCGCGCAATCGCCTATGACGACATCGAATCCGTCGCCGACCTGCCTCAGGGCTGGACCGACGACCAGGACGCCGGGCGCTACCGCCTGGTGCGCCGCGACGATGATGCCCTTTTCGGTTACGCCGTCGGCCCGCATAGCTGGAAGAAATTCCTGCATGTGCCGCTCTTGCGGCTGTGGAGCGCCGCGCGCAACGGTGCGGCGGTGCAGGTCACGGCCGAAACGCCAAGCCAGGAGCGCTTTGCCTTCATCGGTGTGCGCGCCTGCGAGCTGAACGCCATCGCCATCCAGGACCGCGTGCTGCTCGACGGCCCCTATGTCGATCCCCATTACAAAGCGCGCCGCGAAGGCAATTTCATCGTCGCCGTCAATTGCTCCAAGGCCGGCGGGACGTGCTTCTGCGCGTCCATGCAGGCCGGTCCGAAAGTCGAGGGCGGCTTCGATCTGGCGCTGACCGAGCTGACCGAGGGCGCAGACCATCTGTTCGTCGTCACCGCCGGGAGCGATGACGGCCGCGACGTGCTCGCGCAACTGCCCTCACGCCCGGCGACGCCGGAGGAATGCGCCGCCGCCGATGCCGTGATCGCCAGGACCGCCGCCTCTATGGGCCGCAACATGCCGGCCGGAGGCGTGCGCGAACTGCTGATGCGCAATCTGGAGCACCCGCGCTGGGACGATGTCGCCGACCGCTGCCTGTCCTGCGCCAACTGCACCATGGTTTGCCCCACTTGCTTCTGCACCAGCGTCGAGGATTCCAGCGATCTGACCGGCACGGAGAGCGCCCGCAACCGGCGCTGGGATTCCTGCTTCACCATGGACTTCTCCTATATCCATGGCGGCAGCGTCAGGCCCAGCACGCGCTCGCGATACCGCCAGTGGATGACGCATAAGCTTGCCACCTGGCATGACCAGTTCGGCACATCCGGCTGCGTCGGCTGCGGCCGCTGCATCACCTGGTGTCCGGTCGGCATCGACATCACCGAAGAGGTTCGGGCCATCGGCGAAAGCGAGCGGCCGGGAAAGGATGACCATGGAAGGTCTTGAGCGCATCGTCAGGGAGCATCCGTTCTTTGCCGGGCTGAACGACGCCTTCGGCCAGCTCGTCAGCGGCTGCGCCAAGAATGTCCGTTTCGAAGCCGGGCAGTATCTGCTCCGCGAGGGCGAGCCGGCCGATCAGTTCTTCCTGATCCGCCAGGGCCGCGTCGCTTTGCAGCTCACCGCGCCCGAGCGCGGCGCGATTACTTTCCAGACGGCGGGCGAAGGCGAGATCGTCGGCGTTTCCTGGCTGGTGCCGCCCTATCGCTGGAGTCATGACGCCAGGGCGATGGACCTGACGCGCGCCATCGCTATCGACGCTGCCTGCCTGCGCGGAAAATGCGAGGCGGACCATCATCTTGGATACGAAATGATGAAGCGCTTCATGCCGGTGCTGGTCGGACGTCTCCACGCGACGCGGATGCAGATCCTGGATGTCTATGGCGCCGCATCCTGACATGGCCGCAACGCAAGCGACGCTTCATTCGGCCGACCCCATGGTGCCGCACGTCGCGCGCGTCGTCGCCGTGCGGCAGGATTTGGCCGACGTGTTCACCCTGGACATCGCACTCGACGACGCTTCGGCGGGCGAGGTGTTGGCGCCGTTCGCGCCCGGCCAATTCAACATGCTGACGATATTCGGCGTCGGCGAGGTGCCGATCAGCTTCAGCGGCAACGCCGCCGACCAGCGCCGGCTCGTGCATACGATCCGCGCGGTCGGGCCGGTCTCGGCAGCGCTCACCCGGCTCGAGGCGGGCGACGCCGTCGGGCTGCGCGGGCCGTTCGGCGTCGGCTGGCCGATGGCCGAGGCGGCTGGGCAGGACGTCGTCATCGTTGCCGGCGGGCTCGGCCTCGCCCCATTGCGCCCCGCGATCTACGCCCTGCTCGCCGAGCGCCACCGCTATGGCCGCATCGCGCTGCTCTACGGCACGCGCAGCCCGGAGCAGATCCTGTTCGCCGACGAGCTCGACGCCTGGCGCCGCAGCCTCGACATCGAAGTGGAGGTCACCGTCGACCATGCCTTGGCGGATTGGCGCGGCCATGTCGGCGTCGTCACCAAGCTGATTCCGGGCGCCTCGTTCGATCCACTCCATGGCATCGCGCTGGTCTGCGGACCCGAGGTGATGATGCGCTTCGCCGTCGCCGCGCTGCGCGACGCCGAAATCGCCGACGCGGCGATCTATCTGTCGATGGAGCGCAACATGAAATGCGCGGTTGGATTTTGCGGCCATTGCCAGTTCGGCCCGGTCTTCGTTTGCAAGGACGGCCCGGTGTTCCGCTATGACCGCATCCGGCACCTGCTGCCGTTGAAGGAGTTCTGAGATGGCGGGGGCAAAGCACAAGCCGCGGCTGGCGGTGTGGAAGTTCGCCTCATGCGACGGCTGCCAGCTCAGCCTGCTCGACTGCGAGGACGAGCTGCTCGCCGTCGCCGACGCCATCGACATCGCCTATTTTCCCGAAGCCCGGCAAAGCCGTATCGAGGGGCGCTACGACCTGTCGCTGGTCGAGGGATCGGTCACCACCGCGCACGATGCCGAGCGCATCCAGGACGTGCGCGCCCGCTCCGACGCGCTGATCACCATCGGCGCCTGCGCGACTGCGGGCGGCATCCAGGCGCTGCGCAATTTCGCCGATGTGAAGGAATTCACCTCCATCGTCTATGCGCGGCCCGACTATATCGAGACGCTGGCGACCTCGACCCCGATCGCCAAACACGTCAAGGTCGACTTCGAGCTGCGCGGCTGCCCGATCAACAAGCACCAGCTTATCGAGGTGATAACCGCCTTTCTCGCCGGGCGGCGTCCGGTCACGCCCGCGCACAGCACCTGCATCGAATGTAAGCTGAGGGGCAATATCTGCGTGATGGTCGCGCATGGCACGCCCTGCCTCGGGCCGGTCACCCATGCCGGCTGCGGCGCGCTCTGCCCGGCATACGACCGCGGCTGCTACGGCTGCTTCGGGCCTAAGGAAACGCCCAACGCGCCGGCGCTGTCCGACCAACTCGCAGTGCTGGGCATGGACCCGCCTGCCCTCACCCGCGTCTACCGGACCTTCAATGCAAGCGCGCCGGAATTCCGCGAGGAAGGCGATCGCCATGACGACTAGGACGGTCAACGTGGACTATCTGGCCCGCGTCGAGGGCGAAGGCGCGTTCAAGGTGACGCTGCGGGACGGGCGCGTCGAGATGGCGGAGTTCCGCATCTTCGAGCCGCCGCGCTTCTTCGAGGCGCTGCTCAGGGGGCGCGCGTTCACCGAAGCGCCGGACATCACCGCGCGCATTTGCGGGATCTGCCCCGTCGCCTATCAGATGAGCTCGATCCATGCGATGGAGAACGCGCTCGGCGTCACCGTCGACGGGCCGATCCGCGACCTGCGGCGGCTGCTCTATTGCGGCGAGTGGATCGAGAGCCATGTGCTGCATATCTACATGCTGCACGCGCCGGACTTCCTCGGCTATGAAGGCGTCGCCGACATGGCGCGCGATCATGGCGACATGGTCCGGCTGGGGCTGTCGCTGAAAAAGATCGGCAACGAAATCCTCACCTTCCTCGGCGGCCGTGAGATCCATCCGATCAATGTGCGCGTCGGCGGCTTCTATCGGGTGCCGCGCAAGCGCGAGTTCGCCCCGCTCGCCGAGCGCCTGAAAGCCGCCCGGGACATGGCACGGAAAACGCTGCGATGGGTCGCCGGATTTGACTTTCCCGACCGCGAGCGCGATTACACCTTCGTCGCGCTGAGCCATCCGGACGAATATCCGTTCAACGAAGGCCGGATCGTCTCCAATCGCGGCCTGGATATTCCCGCATCCGACTACGACAAGCATTTCGAGGAGATCCACGTCCAGCGGTCGACGGCTCTGCATTCGTGTTTCCGCGACGGCGGAGGGGCCTATCTGTGCGGCCCTCTGGCGCGCTACGCCCTGAATTTCGACCGGCTTCCGGCCTCGGTACAGGATGCGGCGCGCGAAGCCGGGCTGGGCACCGTCTGCCGCAACCCCTATCAAAGCATCGTCGTGCGCGCCGTCGAGGTGCTGTTCGCCTGCGAGGAGGCGCTGCGGATCATCGAAGCCTATCAGGAGCCGGACGCGCCCGCGGTCGCCCTGCAGCCGCGCGCCGGCATGGGCTATGCCGCGACCGAGGCACCGCGCGGCATGCTCTACCACCGCTACCGGCTCGAGGCGGACGGCTCGATCGCCGAAGCCTGCATCATCCCGCCGACCTCCCAGAACCAGGCCAGCATCGAGGAGGATCTGATCAGCTACATCGAAGGCTTCCAACATCTGGACGACGACCAGCTCCGCCTGCGCTGCGAGCAGACGGTGCGCAATTACGACCCGTGCATCTCCTGCGCGACACACTTTCTGCGCCTGACTATCGAACGGAGCTAAGGCCGTGCCTAAAGATACGAATCGCTGGCTCGTCGTCGGTATCGGCAATCCCGATCGGGGAGACGACGCGGCGGGCCGCGCGGTGGCGCGCCGGTTGCGCGATACGGTGCCGCCGCAAGTCGAAGTCAGGGAACATGACGGCGAACCGACGTCGCTGCTGACACTGCTCGCCGATGCATGGGCCGCCTATTTGATCGACGCCTGCCATTCCGGCCTGCCGGCTGGAACCCTGCACCGCTTCGATGTCGGCGCCGGCCCGCTGCCGGATTGCGGGTTCAGCGCGTCGACCCACGGCCTAGGGCTGGCGAGCGCCATCGAACTGGCGCGCTCGCTCGGCCAATTGCCGAAACGCTGTATCGTCTATGCGTTGGAGGCCGGCGATTTTCAGGTGGGCGCCGTGCTTTCTCCCGGCTTGCGGGAGGCGATCAGGAAGACCGCCAATTGCGTTGCCGCGGAAATCAACGATGTGATTTCCGGGGAAGGGCCGAATGGCTGATCGGCGCCCGCCAGTGCCGGCATCTTGTGCGCAAAAAGCCGGTCAGCGCCCGATCGCCTGCATGACCTGCGGCAGGATCGCCGCCGCAAGCTCGGCATAGCCCCGCCCGGTCAGATGACTGCCGTCGCCCTGGTCATTCGCCGGCGAGCGGCGCCGGATCGATCCAAGCAGACGGTTCTCCAACATGACCACACGGATCTTGCGCGCGCTCAGCCGGCCGCGGATCGCGCCGATATTGGCGCGGCGGTCGTCGCCATCGACGCCCTTCCGCCGGTCGTTGCCGCCGGGCTGAAGGATGACCACGCGGGTGCCGGGCGGGACGGCGCTGTCGAGCCGGGCCAGCATCTGCCCGGTGGTGTTGCCGTTGATGCCGGCATTGATCACGCGCGCCTGAATGCCCTTGGACCGCAGCATACGCTGCAAATGGGCCGGATAGGCCTCACCACGCGAGACGCCCTTACCATAAGTGTTGCTCGCCCCGAGAGCGACGATGGTCACCTCCGCGGCCCCCGCCCGCTCCATGCCGAAGCCGAGCATCGCCGAAACGATCAGAACGATTACGCCAAGCCGAACAGTCATGCCCATCCCGCCCCCAAAATGACCTCTGCCATACCGAATGCACGGCGCCACGCGGCGCCCGCCCGTGAATGCAGCACCGGCACGCATGATCACCCCTGCGATCTGCGGGCCGCGGCGTCCGTGGGCATAGGATACTAAGGTCTGAGAAGGTGCCGGACAAATCACTTGTCGTGCACAGACGCCATCGCCGTGTGGATCGGCGATGGAAGCTGGCAGCGCCAACGCGAAGTACGGATGTCTCTGGAGTTACGCTATTCGTTACCGGCGCGTGGGCGTTCTGACACGGATCGGCGCAAAGTCCAAATGCTGCCTTCCGCGCCGTTTCCCGCCGCCGCCGGGGCGATCTTTCTCCGCGCCGGACAACATCACCGCAAAGCCCATCTGCGCACTGCCGAAGGTGAGCCCCATGAAGAACGTCAGCATGAACAATGCGACGAACCCGGTATCGGAGCTGTAGACCAGCGTGCCGACGCTGCCGATATCGAACAGCATGATGCACGCAACGAAGACGATCGCCACGCCGAAGCCGATGGCGGCATTGCGAATGAGAAGCTTGATGAGATCGGGCATGGACGATTACTCCTCTGAATGATCTAGGCACGCCCACGCACTGAAACAATAGCACGGCTTTCCGGACCGCCGCTACCGCGACGAAATCATAGCCTCAATCCTCCACCATCGCTTCCAGCCGGTTGAGCAACAACACGTAAACCGCCGTCTCTTCGTTGGACAGGCCGTCCAGATCCGCGCGCAGGGTCTTCTTGATCTCGCGCGTCAGGTTTTCGATCAGGCTGCCGTCGAGATAGGAATTCAGGATCTCGGGGTGGATGTAGGAGGAGCGGCACACCGCCGGGGTGTTGCCGAGCCGGCTGGCAACCGTTTTGACGGCCGCCGTGATGTTCCGCCGCGCTACCGCCTGGCTGTCGATCTTCTCGAATTCGCTCAGCGCCCACGCCGCCAAAACGGTGCCGGCCCAGGTGCGGAAATCCTTGGCGGTGAAATCCTCGCCCGCGATTTCGTGAAGATATTTGTTCACGTCCGCGGAGTTGACGCTGCGGCGCTCGCCGTCCTCGTCCAGATATTGGAACAGCTCCTGGCCCGGCAATTCCTGGAGCTGCTTGATGATCCGCGTGGCGCGGCGGTCGGTCAGCTCCACGACATGCCGCTTGCCGCTCTTGCCGACGAAGTCGAATTCGGCGCTGGTCCCATGGACCTCGACATGGCGGTTGCGGAAGGTGGTGAGACCATAGCTTTTGTTGTCACGGGCGTAGGAGCGGTTGCCGACGCGGATAAGGGTCATCTCCAGAAGCCGCACGACGGTGGCGAGCACGGTCCGCCGGTCGAGCTTCCGTCCGCCGATGTCCCGGGCCACGGCCTTGCGGATCGCCGGCAGCGCGCGGGCGAAGGCGAGTGTCCGGGTGAATTTCTCCTTGTCGCGGGCCTCCTGCCACTCCGGATGATATTTGTATTGCTTGCGCCCGCGCGCATCGCGCCCGGTAACCTGGATGTGGCCGCGCGGATTGGGGCAGATCCAGACCTCGGTCCACGCCGGCGGAATGACCAGCGCCTTGATCCGGTAGAGCGTGCGCGGCTCGGTGATCCGGTCGCTGCGGGTGTCGTAATAGGCAAAGCCCTTGCCTGCGCGGCGACGCGTATAGCCGGGGCGCTCGTCGCTCACATAGCGGAGCCCCGCCTCTTCGGCGGAGTGGGCGAATTCGGTTTCTGACGGGGCGATGGTCATGCGCGATAACAACCGCGATGCCGGGATTGGGTTCCCTCGCCTTGTCCGTGATTGAGTGAATTATGGGCGCCGCCGCGCGCCTCTAAAAGAAGGGATGCCCTCCGGTCGTGAGATCCGGAGGGCGCTGGCGAACGAGGACGGCTATTCGGCCGCCAGCTTTACGTATTTTCCCTGGCCGACCGGGCAGCGGGCCCACAGCGAGGACAGCGAGGAAACCAGCCAGTCCATGTGCTCGTCGGTGTGCAGCGGGGTCGGCGTGAGGCGGATGCGCTCGGTGCCCTTGGCGACGGTCGGGTAGTTGATCGGCTGCACATAGATGCCGTATTGCACCATCAGCGTGTCGGTGACCGCCTTGCAGTGCACCGGATCGCCGACCAGCACCGGCACGATGTGGCTGGGATTGTCCATCACCGGCAAATCGCTCGCCTTGAGCTTGGCCTTGAGGGTGCGGGCGCGCTCCTGATGCCGGGCGCGCTCGAGCTGGCTGACCTTCAGATGCCGGATCGAGGCGAGGGCGCCGGCGGCGATGGCCGGGGCGAGCGAGGTGGTGAAGATGAAACCCGGCGCATAGGAGCGGATCGCATCGCAGCAGGCCTGGCTCGCCGCGATATAGCCGCCCATCACGCCGAAGCCCTTGGCCAGCGTGCCGTTGACGATGTCGATGCGGTGCATCACCCCGTCGCGCTCGGCGATGCCGCCGCCGCGCGGCCCGTACATGCCGACCGCATGGACCTCGTCCAGATAGGTCATGGCGTTGTATTTCTCGGCCAGGTCGCAGATCTTGGCGATCGGGGAGATATGGCCGTCCATCGAATAGACGCTCTCGAAGGCGATGATCTTCGGCGTCTCCGCCGGATAGGAGGCGAGCAGCTCTTCCAGATGCTCCACGTCGTTGTGCCGCCAGATGCGCTTTTCGCCGTTGCCGTGGCGGATGCCGGCGATCATCGAGGCGTGGTTCTTCTCGTCGGAGAAGATCACCGTGCCGGGCATCAGCTGCACCAGCGTCGACAGCGTGGCGTCATTGGCGATATAGGCGGAGGTGAACAGGAGGGCGGCTTCCTTGCCGTGCAGGTCGGCGATCTCGGCCTCGAGCTGGACGTGATAATGGGTGGTGCCGGAGATGTTGCGGGTGCCGCCCGAGCCGGCGCCGGCCAGGTCGATCGCCTCGTGCATGGCGGCGCGGACCGCCGGGTTCTGGCTCATGCCGAGATAGTCGTTCGAGCACCAGACCGTCACCGGGCGGATATCGGCGGCCGCCTGACTGCGTGCCGCGGGCAAAGAACTCCGCCTCCGGATAGGCGCCGCAACGCCGACGGATGTCGGCAAACACACGGTAACGGCCTTCCTCGTGGAGCTGCTCGATCCGCCCGTTCAGTATCTGGTCATAAGTCATCCTCGCCTCCCTTCAGGCTTCCCAGGCGCCGACGCGCCGGCGGTTTTGTTGTTGCAAGTCTTGCCCCGTCAATTCCGGACGATGAATAAATGCGCTGGGCGCCGTCACCGGGCACCTCGCAGGTGCCGCCCGCGCCACGAGCGGCATTCGATCTCTAGATCGCAAACCCCAATCCCACAGTTTCGCGGCCGGCAGCGGCAGCATCAGGAACCAATGCTCAAACACCGCGAGCACCATCAGCGCAGCCAGAAACGAGTATCCGGCCGTCACTGCCGGCATGTCTGCTGTCGAGGCCAAATGCACAAGCCAAGCTGCGGCGACGGTGGACACGGTCACCGATACGGGAAAAAGCAAATTCATTGGCTTCACATTCAGGAAGCTCTTTAAGAAAACGAGATGATCGGGCAAAAATTCCTCGTTCACGTTGCGTACGCCGAGAAAGACGTTGAGTCTGGCGCTTTCATGCATCGACCACAGGATCAGGAACGTCCACAGTCCGATCTGGTTGGATGCGCCCCAGGTGAGCCACACACACAGGCCGGCGCTGATCAGGATCGAGATCTCGTGATAGAGGCTCGCCTGCACTGCGTGCATGAAATGCGGCCAGCCGGAGCAGCCCTTGGCGCACATCTTTTTGCGCGGGCCGGTGAGGTAGCCCATATAGAAGCTGATCTCCTGCCACGCCCAAACCATCAGCCCGGAGGTAAAGGCGGCATACGCGCCCCCGACGCTGTCGTCGTCGCTCGAGGCGTCGAGGCCCCATAGCGCGCCGGCAAGAACCGCCACCGCACCGAGCATGCTCCATTTGAATGTATGGCGCGGCAGGCCGTCGAGATAGAGGATCACGCCGGTGGAGAACCACCAGACGAAAAGCGCGTAAAGAGCAGGCAGAGCGTATGCCGACATGGAACCTGCTTTCCGCTACCAGGCCGGAACCAGGCGGCTTCTGGCCGGCAGGTCGTTTTCCTTCGCCGGCAGCACATAGAGCCTCACGAATGTGGCAACAGCGGAGGCGGCGAGACCGGCGAAGCGAAGCCGCCCCATGATGCCACCCCGTTTGCGGGCCGCATTCATGCCCTCGTTGATGCGCCGCAGCCGCTCAAGACCGTCGCGGAACACCGGATTGTCGATGTCCAGCGTCAGCGGGAAGACCTGCCGTGAGATTTCCGAGGTGATGTTGAAGACCTGATAATCGTAGTCGGTCGGATCCATGCCGAGCGCTTTGTGGAACTCGGGCCGGGCATGATCGCGCACATACATCGTCGCGAACACCGCGAGCAGGAAGAAACGCACCCAAAGCTTGTTGCGACCGGCGAGCACCTTCGGATTGGCGCGCATCAGCAGCGCAAACGCTTCGCCGTGACGGAACTCGTCGTTGCACCACTGCTCGAACCATTTGAAGATCGGATGAAAGCGCCGGTCCGGGTTCTGTTGCAGATGGCGGAAGATGGTGATGTAGCGGGCATAGCCGATCTTCTCGGACAGATAGGTCGCATAGAAGATGAATTTCGGCTTGAAGAAGGTGTACTTCTTGGTGCGGGTCAGATAGCCGAGATCGACGCCGATGTCGAATTCCTTCAGCGCGTCGTTGATGAAGCCGGCATGGCGCGCCTCGTCGCGGCTCATATATTTGAACAGCTCGACGATGTCGGGATTGCTGCCGCGCTTCTTCATCTCCGCATAAAGGACGCATCCGGAGAATTCCGCCGTCAGCGAGCTGACGAGAAAATCGACGAACTCCTTGCGCAGGCCCTCGGGCAGATCGTTGAGATCGATGTGATCCCATTGCTCGTTGCGCTTGAAATGGCCCTTATTCGGATCGGCGCGCATCTCCTCGATGAGCTCGTCCCATTCGCCGCGCACGCCGCTGACATCCATCCGGTCGAGCTCGTCGAAATCGGTCGTATAAAAGCGCGGGCTGAGCATGGTGTTCTCGCGCGCGGCTTCGGTCGTGTCCTTGGACAGAGACAGGCTTTCGATCGTCATAATTTCCTCCCCGAGGAGAAGCTGAACTCGCAGAGTTCCATGAATTCCAGATCGCCCGTCGCCCGCGTCCAGGCGCGCTCGATCGGTCCGGCGCGCATGACCGTCGCCTGCCGGCGAATCACCCGCTTTTCGCCGTAGGGCACCTTGATCGGCTCTCCGTGAACGAGGACCTCGTCGCCCGGCTCGATCTTGACGTCGCCATCAAGCTCGACATGGGCATGGAGACTGTCGAAGGTGTGCTCGATTTCTACCGTACACGGCACATCGAAGGATTTGCGGCTAAAAAGTCGCCCGATCATCGCTGATTGCTCCCGGTATTCAACAGGCTGGCGAAAGCGCCGGCATTCGTGGGGCCGAAGGCGCGCAGGTCCAGGCGGCGCCCGATGGCCGGATCGTAGAGAATGAGGCTTCCATCGGCGCCACGGAGCAAACGAAACGGCACCTCGTCGCCGACACCATATTGCCGCCGCTCGCGCACCAGCGCCCGCAGCGTACCGCGCAGGAACCCGTTGGTTTCCGGCGCGACGGTGTCGATCAGGTGCCCGTCGCCGGGCATCATAGACTGCGACGGCACCGTTGGCCCGGTCCTCGAACCGCAACGTCTCCGACGCGACCGCATCGGTGGCGCCCGGCGCGCCTTCGTCGGGCCCGGTCAGGCGTGTTACGGAAATGAGCAGCAGCGTAAGGGCAATGAGCCCGCCCGCCGCCAGCAGGAACGTTGCCGGCACTTGTTCTTTCGGCTGATTGTCTGGCGTGGTCATGCCGTCCTCCTCATGCCATCCGGGCAATGCGCCGGCGGGCGGGCGCGTCCGCCGTCGTGCCCGGCGCAGGCCGTATCTGCTGAACGGTTGCCGCGGTCGCAGGCGCGCGTGCGCTGGGACGCGATGCCGCCGCCGCAAGCGCACGGCCCAGCATTTCACCGACTTCGCCGGCTTTGGGAATGCAGCGCAGCGTTGGTTCCGCACGCCTCATCCGCCACGGCCGGGCATGCGGCCACAGCACCGCGTAACCGATCCGCTCGTCGGCAACCAGCGTCAGCGGAATATCGCCGACGCCGTCGCCGCCGACCCTGGCCGCCGCGGACTCCACCTTGCCGAACGGGATGTTGAGGGTGATCGGCAGCGCCATGCCGATGCGCATGATCAGGCGTTCGCTGGTTATGGTGTAGACGGTCGTACGCCCGATGCTCCACGCAAGGATGGCAAGGATGCCGCAGCAGACTGCGGCAAGTGCGGCCAGCCAGGCGGCTCCCTTGGCAGCCTGTACGAGGGGCGTTTGATCGTAGATCGCCGACACGATACCCCAGACGATCATGGCGCCGAAATAAGCAGCCACCACGCGGATATGAAAGACGGAGCCGGCAATCGCCCGCCACTCGGGCGCGCCCTGCCAGAGCATGGTCTCGCCCTGAGGCAGGTTTTCCGGCAGTCCGCGGACCGGCTCGAAGTCGAAATCGCTCACAGCCAGCTCTCCTGTCGCATCGGGGTCGCATAGAGCATCCCGCCGCCGTAATAGCCGCAGATGCGGTCTTCCTCGGCGAGGGTCACCAGGTCGGGATCGGCCGTGGTCGGCACGCCCGTGAACTGCGGCGCCAGTAGGGCATTGACCATGATCCGGCCGGCCATTGCATTGATGTCGGCGAAATTCACCGGCAGAAGCACGCGCATCGGCCTGAGCGGCGGCGGTGCCTCGGCCTCAACCGTGGCGCGCATCGGCTGAACCGCCGCGGTCGGCAGCTCGACCTCGAAGTAGCGGGCGATATATTCGGCGCGGTCGACCCAGACATCGACCACCGTTCCGGCGATTGTCCAATCCGCGCCGACGACCGCCATTCCGCGGGGGTCGGGATCCCGTTCCGCCAGCGAAAAATCCGTCGCCGTTCGCAGCGGGACGATGCGGGGGTGGCCCTCGGCCGTCAGATCGGGCCGGTTGGCGCGTGGGGCGAAGGCGGCCGGTCCGAGGCCCGAGGTCATGGGATCGGCGGTCGGTACGAAGGGGAAGCCCGACGCTCCGAACGGGGCGTCCATGGGCACGGGGGCCGCATCCTTTTCGATCTGCGGCACCGTCACCGTCGTACCGTCGGAAAGCAGGAAGGTCTTGGGCTCCGGAACCCAGATCGACCCATGATCCATCGGCTTGCCGTCGAACTCGGCGACCAGCGGATAGCCTTCGCGCCGGCTCTCACGCTGCAGATAGATGACGAGGCCGGCAAAGAAGATCCAGAAGGCGTACAGTACGATCTGTGCGACATCAATGTGACTTGTGATTGCGCCCGTTTCCATGAGCTTTCCTCCGCCTGTTGGTCTAGCTCGGCATATCGGCAAGACCGAATTTTCGTGGGTACGCCGCCACGCCCGACGTCCGCGAGCCGACCAGCGGCCCGACCGCGACGAGCGTCGCGAAAAGCAGAATGATTTCGAGATTATAGACGACGCCGTAACCGGTCGCCGGTGTCTGCAGCGCCTCGCCCAGCGCGCCGCTCTTGGCCAGCGCGCCGACGCCGTCGCGGATCACGCCGCCAAGCGCGATGGCCGTTCCAGCCGCCGTCGCCTGCACCGCGCCCCACGCCCCCAGAGCCATGCCGCTCTGGCCGCCCTGGGCGAGCGCCATCGCCGCCGTCAGTGAGCCGACCGAAAACAGGCCGCCACCGAAACCGATCAGCAGCGTGCCGAAGCGGAACACCAGCGGCGCGTCCATGGGTCCGGCGAGCGTGATCGCGGCAAAGCCGGCGATGCCGACCAGCGCACCGAGGCCGCAAAGACGGTAAGGATCGGCGCCGCGGGTCAGCTTTCGCGCGGCGAGCGCGAAACCGGCGAGACTTCCGCCGGCGAGGAGGGCGGTGAGCGCCGTGGTGGCGCCGACGGTGAGATGCAGGATTTCGCCGCCATAGGGCTCCAGCAGAATATCCTGCATGCTGAAAGCGCCCGAGCCGAGCCCGACGGCAACGAGCAGCCGGCTCGCCCGGCCTCCGCCGATGAATTGCTGCCAGGCGTCACCGAAAGCGGGCCGTTCCTCATCGATGCGGGTGCGCTCCGGATCGCGGGCTTCCTGCTTCCAAAGCGCGACCATATTCGTGACGAAGGTCAGGAGCGCCACGCCCTGGATCACCTGGATCAACCGCTTGGCGCTGAAATCCTCGAGTAGCGCACCGAGCGCGATCGCACTGCCGACCATGCCGAGCAGCAGCATCATATAGAGCAGAGCGACGACGCGGGGGCGGTTTGCTTCCGGCGCAAGGTCGGTGGCGAGCGCGAGGCCCGCCGTCTGCGTCGTATGAAGCCCCGCGCCCGCGAGAAGGAACGCCAGTCCCGCGCCGAGTGCGCCGACCCAGGCCGGTCCATTCGCATCCGGGCCAAGCACCAGGAGCGCGAACGGCATGATGGCGAGGCCGCCGAACTGCAGCAGCGTGCCGAACCAGATATAGGGCACACGCCGCCAGCCGAGGAAGGAGCGGTGATGGTCGGAGCGGAAACCGATCAGGGCACGGAACGGTGCGAAAATCAGCGGCAGCGATACCATCAGCGCAACGAAACCAGCCGAGACGCCCAGTTCCAGGATCATCACCCGGTTGAGCGTTCCCATAAGCAGGACCATGGTCATGCCGACCGTGACCTGGAACAGCGACAGACGCAGCAGGCGGGACAGCGGCAGCTCCGCCGAGGCCGCATCGGCGAACGGGAGGACGCGCGGTCCGAGCCGCCGCCAATACTGCCAGAGCTGGTCGCGTTGGGCGATCATCGACGGACGAGCTCCATGGCCTGAGACATGTAGAAGCCGGTGGTTATCCGCTCGCTCCGGGCCGGACACCACTGGCCGAGGTCGCGGTTGCGGGCGATGGCGGAGCGCATCATCGCCTCACTGACGGGCTCGATGGCGGGGGCGCGGTCCGAGCGCGGGAAGAAACGGCCGACCGCGTGCATGGTGGCCAACAGGGCCGTGCGCGGTGCGAAGGTGAACAGGATCGATCGGCTGGTGCGATCGGCGAAGTCGGCGAGCACGTCGGCGATGTCGTGGGCGCGGTAGTGAATCAGCGCGTCCATGGCAATCGACATGGTCGAAGCGGCCGAGATCGCGGCTGCGCATGTCGCCGACATGGTAGGTGATCGATCCGCGTCCGAGATCCGACGGAACGCTGCTCTGCGCAACGGCAACGAGCTTCGGCGACAGGTCGATGCCGACGACGTCGGCTCCGCGCCGCGCCGCCTCGACCGAGAACGCACCCGTTCCGCATCCGGCGTCGAGAACGCGCGCGCCCACCAGATCGTCCGGCAGCCAGCTCAGCAGCGTCTGCCGCATCCGGTCGCGGCCCGCCCGCACCGTCGCGCGGATACCGCTGACCGGCGCTTCGGATGTCAACCGTTTCCAGGCTTCGACCGCCGTGTGGTCGAAATAGGTCCGAAGCTGGTCGCGGCGGGCATGGTAAGTGGCTTGCGGCATCAATCGAACCCCAGAAAATCGAAGATCTCGCGGTCCTTCATCGCCGCGCCGGTGAGCGGTTCGACGCCGGCCCAGAGCGCCGCCGCGAGCCGCAGATATTCTTCCTGCACCGCCTGCAATTCGGGCGACGGCTCCATCTCGAACAGCGTCGCCTTCTTCAGCCGGCTCTTGCGGATGACGTCGAGGTCGGGGAAGTGGGCGATGCGCTTGAGCGTGGTCGCCTCGCAGAAGCGGTCGATCTCGTCGGTGCCGGCACTGCGATTGGCGATGATGCCGCCGAGCCGCACATTATAATTGCGCGCCTTCGCCGAGATCGCCGCAACGATGCGGTTCATGGCGAAGATCGAGTTGAAATCGTTGGCGGTGACGATCAGGGCGCGGTCGGCATGCTGCAACGGCGCGGCGAAACCGCCGCAGACCACATCGCCGAGCACGTCGAAGATCACCACGTCGGTGTCTTCCAGCAGGTGATGCTCCTTGAGCAGCTTCACCGTCTGGCCGACGACATAGCCGCCGCAACCCGTGCCGGCGGGCGGACCGCCGGCCTCGACGCACATCACACCGTTATAGCCTTCGAAAACGAAGTCCTCGACGCGCAGCTCCTCGGTGTGGAAATTCACCGACTCCAGCACGTCGATCACGGTCGGGCAAAGCTGCTTGGTCAATGTGAAGGTGGAGTCGTGCTTCGGATCGCAGCCGATCTGCAGCACCCGTTTACCGAGCTTGGAAAAGGCCACCGACAGGTTCGACGATGTCGTGCTCTTGCCGATGCCGCCCTTGCCGTAGACAGCGAACACCTTCGCGGTGCCGATGTCGAGCTTCGGGTCGAGATGCACCTGAACGCTGCCCTCGCCATCGGGCGGGAGCGTCGAGCAGGCGTCGCAACCCGATTTCAGGATCAAATTCATGCTGCCACCTCCGCGTGGATTCCTTCAAGCCGGTCCTCGAGCTCTTCGCCGGCCGCGCGCAGTGCACTGAGCGTCTCGGCGTCGGGGGACCAGTAGTTTCTGGCGTGGGCTTCGAGCAGGCGGTTCGCCACCTTGGCCGAGGCCGTGGGATTGAGCTCTGCGAGCCGGGCACGCATCTCATCGTCGAGGATGTAGGTCTCGGTGAGCTGCTGATAGACCCAGGGCGCAACCTGCCCGGTCGTCGCCGACCAGCCGACCGCGTTCGTCACATGGGTCTCGATCTGACGCACGCCCTCATAGCCGTGCTTCAGGAGGCCCTCATACCATTTCGGATTGAGCATCCGCGTGCGCGCCTCCAGCGCGACCTGCTCGGCAAGCGTGCGCACCTTGCCCTCGCCGCGGGTCTGGTCGCCGATGTAAACCGCCGCCGCCTCGCCACCACGCGCGCGCCGCACGGCGCGGCTGATACCGCCGAGCGTGTCGAAATAATTGTCGACGGTGGTGACGCCGAGCTCGACCGAATTCGAGATTCTGATAGGCAAGCTCGACGCCCTTCAGGACGCTGGTGAGAAGCTCCGCCTGCTGAATGGGCTGACCCCTGCGGCCATATGCGAAACTCTTGCGCTTGGTGTAGGTTTCCGCCAGCTCGTCCTCGTCCTCCCAGCGCCCGCTGTCCAGCAGGAAGTTGACATTGGACCCATACGCGCCGTCGGCATTGCCGAAGACGCGGAGGGAAGCGGTTTCCAGATCACCGCCTTGCGCCTGCATGAAGGCAAGGGCGTGCTTGCGGATGAAGTTCTGCTCAAGCGGCTCGTCCGCGCTCGCCGCGAGATAAAAGGCTTCTGCGAGCAGCTTGATCTGCAAGGGCAGCAGATCGCGGAAGATGCCGGACATGGTCACGACGACGTCGATCCGTGGGCGGCCGAGTTCCGCCAGCGGGATGAGCGTAGCGCCGGTCAGGCGGCCATAACCGTCGAAGCGCGGCCTGGCGCCGATCAGATACAGCACCTGGGCGAGCGGGCCGCCCTCGGTCTTGAGGTTGTCGGTGCCCCAAAGCACGACGGCAATCGTCTCGGGCAGCGCGTTGGCGTCCTCCATGTGGCGGGCGAGCAAACGCTCCGCCTGCCGCGCGCCATCGGCGACGGCGTAGGCGCTCGGGATGCGGAACGGGTCGAAGCCGTGGAGATTGCGGCCGGTCGGCAGGATCTCGGGTGTACGGATCAGGTCGCCGCCGGGCGCGGGGCGGATGAAGCCGCCGTCGAGCGCGTGGATAAGCGCGGGGATCTCATGGTCTTCGGCAAGGAGGCGGCACGTGGTTTCCAGCGAGCGGAACAGCTCGGCATTCGCCGGCGTTGCTTCCATGCCGCCGGCGGCCAGCGCCTGCTCGGCGGTCTGCCCGTCAACCAGCGCCTCGACGAACGCGCGCGGCGGTTCGACCCCCTGCGAGGCGTCGGCAGATGCGATCAGCATGTCGACGCGCTCCAAGGCGGAGAGCGGCTCGCCAGCAATGTGGAGGCCATGCGGGATCAGCGTGTATTCAAGCTCGAGCACCGCGTCGCCAAGGGCTTTGATCTCCCTCTCCGCATCGGGCCATGCCGGTTCGGGTGCGCAGAGGTCCAACTCGGCGGCCTGCGCCTGGACCAACTCGGCGATCTGCACGCGCTCGGCATCCATCTCCGGCGGCAGGCCGCGCCAGCGCTCAAGCGAGGCCTTGAGGTCGATCAGACCACGGTAAAGCCCAGCATGCGCGACAGGCGGCGTCAGATAGCTGATCAGCGTCGCGGCCGAGCGGCGCTTGGCGATCATGCCCTCGGAGGGGTTGTTGGCGGCATAGAGATACATGTTCGGCAGGTCGCCGATCAGGCGATCCGGCCAGCACTCGGCGGACAGAGCGGTCTGCTTGCCGGGCATGAATTCGAGCGCCCCGTGCGTGCCGAAATGCAGCACGGCGTGGGCGCTGAAATCCTCGCGGATGTAGCGGTAGAAAGCGGAGAAGGCATGGGTCGGGGCGAAGCTCTTTTCGAAGAGCAGCCGCATCGGGTCGCCCTCATAGCCGAAGGCGGGCTGCACACCGACGAAGACATTGCCGAATTCGGCGCCGAGAATGTGGATCGAGCCGCCGTCGCTCTGCTGCCTGCCGGGCGCCGGCCCCCATTGCGCTTCGATCTCGCGCAGCCAGGGCTCGCGCCGCACATGGGCATCGGCAGGCACGCGCGCGGCGACATTGGCGATCGCGCCGAAGCGCTCGGCATTGCCCTTGATGATCCCATCGCGCAGCGCGTCGACGCTCGGCGGCACGTCGACGGAATAGCCGGCGCGTTTCAATTCGGTCAGCGTGCGGAAGAGCGACTCGAAGACCGACAGGTAAGCGGCGGTCCCGGTGTTCCCGGCATTCGGCGGAAAGTTGAACAGCACGACGGCCAGCTTGCGGTCGCGCCGGGCGGTGCGGCGCATCGCGATCAGCTTCTCGACGCGGCGGCTGAGCATCTCGGCCCGCTCGATGCAAAGATGCATGTCGCGCGCCTGGTCGGCCGTGAAATCGGCAGCCGCGACGACAGCCGGTGCATTGCTCGCCCGACGCCGTCGAGCGGCCGCCATAGACCATCGAGCCGGTCGCGCCGTCAAGTTCGGGGATCGAGACCATGATCGTGCTCTCGACCGGCAAGAGGCCGCGCTCGGACGCGCCCCATTGCTCGAGCGTCTGAAACTCGACAGGGTGCGCCGCGATATAGGGGACGTCGAGCGCGGCGAGCGTGTCGGCGGCGGCGGCGGAGTCGTTGTAGGCCGGTCCGCCGACCAGCGAGAAGCCGGTGAGCGAGACGACGGCATCGACCGTCGCCCGGCCGTCCTTCATGAAGAATTGCTCGACCGCCGGCCGCGCATCGAGGCCCGATGCAAAGACCGGCACAACCCGCAGCCCACGCGCCTCGAGCGCCTCGATCACGCCGTCGTAATGCCTGGCATTCCCGGCAAGCACATAGGAGCGCAGCACGAGCAGGCCGACCGTGCCGCATCCGCCGCCGATGGGAAGCGCTTCGACGCGGGCGGCGATGCGGCCTTTCATGCGCGGGTGATAGACGCCGACATCCGGATATTCCGACGGCGGCTTCGGCTTCAGCGTTCCGCGCAAAGGCCGGCGCTCGCCATCGGCGTAGCGGTCGACAAGCGAGCGGATCATATGGGCGACGTTTTCCTCGGAGCCCGCCAGCCAATATTGGAGCGTGAGGAAATAGGCGCGTACGTCCTGCGCGGTGCCGGGAATATATCGCAGGATCTGCGGCAGACGGCGCAGCATCGCCATCTGCTGGGCGCCGCCGACGCTCATATTGGTGCCGGCTTTCGGCTTCGGGCGCAGGCGCTTCAGGAAGGCAAGCGCGCCTTTCCGCGAGCCGTCCATGAGGAAGCCGCCCATCCGCGTCAGGCGCATGACGTCGCCGGACGACATGCAGCAAACCATTGCGTCGCAACTCTCGCGCCGCGCCTGCAGGGCCGGCAGGATCAGCTTGATGTGGTCCTCGACGAACATCATCGTACAGATGATGATGTCGCCGGCGGCAATGTCGGCGATGCAGCGCTCTAAGGCCCGCTCGTCGTCGCCGAATTCGGAAGCGGCGTGAAGAGCGACGGACAGGCCCGGAGCATCACGGCGCAGACCCGCTTCGGCACGCCGCACCGCGCTCGCCAGATGTGTATCCAGCGTGACGATGACGACGCGCACCGGCGCCGTATCAGCGGCCGAAATGGGCTTTGGCATCGTAAAGCGTCTCCACACTGATCACACCCAGGCCCTGCTCGCGGGCAAAGCTCTCGGTGTTGCGGCGTGCCTTGCCGCGCACGAAAAAGGGCACCTTGCGAAGCTCGCTCTCGGCGTCGTCGGTCCAGACGATCGAGTCGCTCTTCAACGCGGGTACGGCCGGAGCCTGCCGGGGGCTTTCGCTCGGCGCACGTGTCATTCCACCTTCGGAGGCAAGATGCGACGGCACGGCGCCGTCATGAAATTCGGGATCGTCCCGGAACAGGGTGAGCAGATGCTCCTCAAGCCCCATGACCAGCGGATGCACCCAGCTATCGAAGATCACATTCGCGCCTTCGAAACCCATTTGCGGCGAGTAGCGGGCGGGAAAGTCCTGCACATGGACGGGCGCGGAGATAACGGCGCAAGGGATGCCGAGGCGCTTGGCGATGTGGCGCTCCATCTGCGTGCCCAGCACCATTTCCGGCTGCAGGTGGACCATGCGCTGCTCGACCTCGAGATAGTCATCGGTGATCAGAGCCTCGATGCCATAGCGCTCGGCGGCGGCGCGCACGTCGCGGGCGAACTCGCGGGCGTAGGTACCCAGGCCCGCGACCGTGAAGCCAAGCTCTTCCGTGCAGATGCGGGCGGCGGCCATGGCATGCGTGGCATCGCCGAAGATGAACACGCGCTTGCCGGTGAGGTAGTTGGAATCGACCGAGCGCGAGTACCAGGGCAGGCGCGACTTCTCATCCAGAAACTCCGCCGGCTGCTCGATCCCGGCCACGCTGCACACCTCCCGGATAAAGTCGCAGGTTGCATTGACCCCGATCGGTATCGTCGAGACCACCGGCTGGCGGAACGTGCGCTTCAGCCATTGGGCGGCCGTGCCTGCAATTTCCGGATAGAGGACGACGTTGAAATCCGCATCGCCGAGCCGGGCAATGTCGGCAGGCGTTGCGCCGAGCGGCGCGACGACGCGGACCTCGACGCCGAGCCTGTCGAGCAGGCCGCGGATTTCGGCGACATCATCGCGGTGGCGGAAGCCGAGCGCGGTCGGCCCGAGAAGATTGCAGGATGGCTTTGCACCCGCCGGTCGAACCGGTCGCTCGCTTCCTGCGGCAGGCGCATTCGGTCCGGCGAGTGCGCGGGCGAGCTGGTAGAAGGTCTCGGCCGCGCCCCAGTTCTCCTTCTTCTGATAGGCCGGCAGTTCCAGAGGCACGACCGGGATCGGCAACCCAAGCGCCTTGGCCAATCCGCCGGGATCGTCCTGGATCAGTTCGGCCGTGCACGATGCCCCAACCAGCATGACGCCCGGCTTGAAGCGCTCATAGGCATCCTGCGCGGCGCGTTGGAACAGCTCGGCCGTGTCGCCGCCGAGGTCACGCGCCTGGAATGTCGTGTAGGTCACGGGCGGACGACGGTCGCGCCGCTCGATCATCGTGAACAGCAGATCGGCATAGGTATCGCCCTGCGGCGCGTGCAAAACGTAATGCACGTCCGTCATCGCAGTGGCGATGCGCATTGCGCCGACATGGGGCGGGCCTTCATATGTCCAGACGGTGAGCTGCATGACCTACACCCTCAACCGTTCTTTGCGCACCAATGGCCGCGCAAACAGCTCGGCGAGATCACCCGCCTGCTCGAAACCGTGAACCGGCGAGAACAGCAGCTCGATCGACCATTTCGTGGTGATCCCCTCCGCCTCCAGAGGATTGGCAAGCCCCAGCCCGCAGACCACAAGGTCCGCCGAAGCGGCGCGGCAGCGGTCGAGCTGCCTGTCGACATCCTGACCTTCGCTGAGCACCGGGCCGTGCGGCAGCAGCGCGACATCCTCGCCGACAAGCTGGCGGTTGAGATAGGGCGTGCCGACCTCGACAAGCTCGACGCCAAGCTCGCGGGCGAGGAAGCGGGCGAGCGAGATTTCCATCTGCGTGTCCGGGAAGAAGAACACGCGCTTTCCGGCGAGGATCTCACGATAATGAGCGAGCGCACGCTGAGCGCGTTCCCGGCGCGGCGCGATCACCTTGCGGAAATGCATCTCGTCGATTTGCCACGCGTCGGCGGCAGCTTTGAGCCAGAGCGCCGTACCTTCGGCGCCGAAGGGGAACGGAGCGGGAAGGAAGGTGGCGCCGCGTTTGGCCAACGCCAACGCAGTCTCGCCAAGGAAGGGCTGAGCAAACAGCACGCGCGTGCCGGCACCGACCTTGGGCAAGGCGAGGCTGCTGCGCGGCGGCAGAAATTCGACCGGGCCGATGCCGAGTTCGCCGAAGACACGGCGAAGCTGATCCTCGACGATATCCGGCAGGCATCCGGCGACGAGCAGCGAGCGCGTATCGGCCGGTGCATCGTCGAGATGGCCGATGAGGGCGGCAAGGCAGGTGTCCTCGCCTTGAGTGAAGGTCGTTTCGATGCCGCTGCCGGTGTAGTTGACCACGCGGACCCGGGGCAGATGGAGCTGCGAAAGGCGCGACGCGGCGCGGGCCAGATCGAGCTTGATGACCTCGGACGGGCAGGAACCGACCAGGAACAGCATGCGGATGTCCGGCCGGCGGTCGAGCAACTGGCCGACCACCCGGTCAAGCTCATCGTTGATGTCGGCAAGGCCGGCGAGGTCGCGCTCGTCGATGATGGCGGTGGCGAATCGGGGTTCGGCGAAGATCATCACCCCGGCCGCCGACTGAATGAGATGCGCGCAGGTGCGGGAACCCACGACGAGAAAAAACGCGTCCGGGATCTTCCGATGCAACCAGACGATGCTGGTCAGACCACAGAACACCTCGCGCTGACCGCGTTCGCGCAGAACGACCGGCTCTCCGGAGGCGCCGCCGCCTTTGCGCACTACGGTCTCTCCCCCTGCAAGGCTCATCCGGCCACCTCCGCAAGATCGGACATGGCAGCTGCCGGTTCGGGGGCCTCGCGGCGCGCGGCACGCAGTTTCATCAGGAACTGTGCCGCATTGGCGACGTAAGTTGCATAGGCGGCGAGCGCGAGAAACATCTGCTCCTCGGCCGAGCCAATATTCCAGAGCAGCGCGGCCAGATACGCCGTATGCAGCGCAATCACCGCCATGCTGACGACGTCTTCCCAGAAGAAGGCGGGCGCAAAAAGGTAGCGTCCGAACACCGCCTTCTCCCAGATCGCGCCGGTGATCATGATCGTGTAGAGAACCAGCGTCTTCACGACCACGGAAGCCGTCGCCGCCGCAAGCCCCTCGCCAATCGCCAGGTAGCGCAGGACCAAGCCGAGACTGACGAGGAACACGGCAAATTGCAGCGGAGCGAGAATCCCCTGCACCAGCGTCCACGGCGTCGCGTCGCGCCTGCGGCGTTCTTCCGCCGTGTAGAGCGCTGGCCGTTGGCGCGGGTTGGTGCGGTTGGTCATCATGCCATCCTTCGCGGACGCCGTTCGCCGCGATCTCACCATTCAGTCTAAATGCGCAGAAATCGAACTGTCAATTAAACTAGACACTCGACATGTACAAATATTTTTACGTTGACTAGGCGGGTGGTTATGCACAATGGGGCACGCACGCGACGGTGGGGCCTGCAATTGCGATTGCCGGCTCGTAAACTTCGTGCATAATTGAGGCAGTCAATGAGCGCAGTCGTGCAAATAACGCGCTCTCATAATGAGTTAGGAAGCGGCCTGGACGAGGGCGAACTTCTCGCCTTCTCCCCCAACATGTATTGCCAGCCCAGGGGAGTATTTCCGATGGTGGGCTCACGACATCCCAACGCTGCGCGCGGCCAGCCCAACGCGCGCCTCGCCTCGGGACGTGCGGTTCTGCT
Source organism: uncultured Alphaproteobacteria bacterium (assembly GCA_963727575.1). GTDB lineage: Bacteria > Pseudomonadota > Alphaproteobacteria > Rhizobiales > Rhodomicrobiaceae > JAHQVI01. The sequence continues at coordinate 95,527 of CAVSIA010000017.1, read as the reverse complement.
TGACGATGTTTGTGTCGAACGCCGTTATGTCGACGGCGGGCGCGTCGTTGCCAAGCAAGAACAGCAAATCGATCGGAAGCTCGAAACGATCATCGACGGGGAAATCATCCCGCGACTGATGCTCCTGCATCGTCAGCCGCAGGAGCAGCCAAATCATATTTCGCCGAACGTTCCACCGATCAATGCCGCCGATCACGTCGAGGAATTCGCCGATCTGGTCATCCGGCACGACACCGAGATCATCCTCGCCTACATCAAGGCCCTGCTCGACAAGGGCCTTGCGGCCGACACCCTGTTGCTTGAGCTCCTCGCACCGGCGGCGCGCCGCATGGGCGAGCTTTGGGACGCCGATGTGGTCGACTTCGTGGATGTGACCATCGGAACGTCGCGGCTGCAACAAATTCTCCACCATTTCACGTTTCCTTCGACCCGCGAGGCGAACGAGCCCGGGCGACGTGTCCTGCTCGTACCGACGCCGAGTGAGCAGCACACATTCGGACTGCTGATGGTTTCACAGTTTTTTCGGCGGGAAGGCTGGGACGTCTGGGGCAACGCCCCGATTCCAGCGGATGATTTGCCGACCATGGTGGCCGATCAGTGGTTTGCCCTGGTCGGATTTTCCCTTAGTTGCGAACGATTGGTCGATACGCTTTGCTCGACCATCAATGCCGTTCGCCGATCGAGCCGGAATCAGGCTGTCCGCATCGTCGTGGGCGGCCCGATTTTCGCTCAGGATCAATCGCTAAAGCTGCGAGTGGGCGCTGATTTGGCAGTAAGCGATGCGCGAGAGGCGGTCAATTTGGCCGAGAGCGTGTTGGACTCCGCCCCTGGTTGGCAAGGGTGAGAGATCGGATCGATGAAAGGTCGGCTATTGGTTTTGTCGCCGATGCCGAGTGACGGGCTTGGTACAGTTCAAAGCGCCCCAGAAAACGCTTGGCGATTTGGATGCGGCGACGGTTTCGCAGCTCGTCTCGGCGTCGTCCGATCTGGCTTTGGTGCTCGACAAAAAAGGCGTGATCCGCGATCTGGCGCTCGATGACGGCACGCTGGCCGAATTCGGCTGCGGCAAATGGGTGGGCCGTCCCTGGCTCGATGTGGTAACCGTTGAGAGCCGGCCGAAGGTGGAGAAGATCCTGGCGGCGACGCTCGCCGATGGTGCCTCGAAATGGCGCCAGATCAACCATCCGGGCACATCGGGCGACGATTTGCCGGTCCGCTATTCCGCCATCCGCCTCGGAGGCGACGGGCGGATTCTGGTAATTGGCCGCGATCTACGTCCGGCCTCGGCGCTGCAGCAGCGGCTGGTTGCCACCCAGGCACAGATGGAGCAGCACTACGCCCGCCTGCGGCTCGCGGAGACCCGCTACCAAACCCTCTTCCAGCTTTCCGCCGAGGCGGTGATCATTGTCGACGCCGCCAATCTCAGGATCACCGAGGCCAATCCGGCGGCGGCCCGGCTCCTGCAGAGTGGCAACGCCCGCCTGATCGGCCAAAGCTTTGCCGGGCTTCTCGATCCTGAAGGCGCCGAGACGGCGCAGAAGATCTTGGCCCTGCTGCGGATCTCGCCGCGCGCCGACGACGTCACCGTCCGCCTCGGCGACACCGGGCAAGCCTTCTCGCTCTCGGCCTCGATCTTCCGCGAGGCGACTGCGGTCCACTACCTGATCCGTCTCGCCCCGCTCGATGCCGCCAATGTGCCTGTCGAGACGCAAGCGAGCTCGGCTGCGCTCGATGTGATCGCCAAGATGCCGGACGGTTTCCTCGTCATCGACGAGAACCGCCGCATCGTCACCGCCAATTCCGCCTTTCTCGAACTCGTCCAACTCGCTGGCGAGGAGCAGGCCCGCGGCGAGCCGGTCGAGCGCTGGCTCGGCCGCGTCGAGGTCGATGTCGATGTGCTGATAACCAACCTGCGCGAATACGGCGTCCTGCGCCGCTTCTCCACCGTGGTGCGCGGCGAATATGGCGCGCGCGAGGATGTCGAGGTCGCCGGCGTCGCCGTGGCAGGAGGCACACTGGCCTGCTACGGCCTCACCATTCGCAAGGTCCAAACCGCCTTGCGGCCGGTCTCGGCGCCGCGCAGCGCGGTCCCCGCGCAGCCCCGCTCGCTGGAGCAGCTCAAGGAGTTGGTCGGACGCGTGCCTTTGCGCGAACTCGTCCGCGAGACCACCGACATCATCGAGCAGATGTGCATCGAGGCGGCGCTGCAACTGACCGGCGACAACCGCGCCTCCGCCGCAGAAATGCTCGGTCTCAGCCGGCAAAGCCTTTACGTCAAGCTGCGCCGCCACGGCCTCGGGGAATTGGACAATCCAGGACGGGCATAAGACGCGCTCGTCCGTCTCCTATGCGGTTGACGTCAAATGTAAACATTAATTGACACTCCAATCCGTCAACCCTACCATTGCCTTTGATGCAGAGGACAACCTCGGATCGGGGCGCTTCATATGCTTTCTCCGGCCTCACTCGCCTCCTCTTCCGCGCGGCCGAAGGCGCGCGCGGTCCTGGAGCTGCTGAAGCCTATCACCTGGTTCGCCCCGATGTGGGCTTTCGTCTGCGGTCTGATTTCCGCCGGCGTACCAATCGGCGGACGGTGGCCGGACCTGCTCCTCGGCGTTGCGCTTGCGGGCCCGCTGGTCTGCGGCACCAGCCAGGCTGCGAATGACTGGTTCGACCGGCATGTCGACGCAATCAACGAGCCCAACCGCCCGATCCCGTCCGGCCGAATTCCCGGACGCTGGGGCCTGCATATCGCGATGGGCTGGACCGTCCTATCGCTGATCGTGGCATTCGCGCTCGGCATCTGGACCTTCGCAGCGGCGATCGTCGGATTGATCCTCGCCTGGGTTTACAGCGCGCCGCCGCTGCGCCTCAAGCAGAACGGCTGGTGGGGAAACGCAGCCTGCGCCAGCTGCTATGAGGGCTTGCCGTGGTTCACCGGCGCCGCGATCGTGGCCGGCACGCTGCCTGATTGGCGGATCATCTCGCTCGCCGCACTCTACAGCGTCGGCGCGCATGGGATCATGACGCTTAACGATTTCAAATCCATCGACGGCGACCGCCGCATGGGCGTCCGCACGATCCCTGTGCAGATCGGCGCGGCCAACGCCGCACGACTCGCCTGCTGGGTGATGGCGCTGCCGCAACTCGTCGTGATCGCCCTGCTGGCAGGCTGGGGGCGGCACTGGCACGGCGCGGCGATTCTCGCGCTGCTCGCCGTCCAGCTTTTTCTGATGCAGCGGCTGCTCACCAATCCCCGAGCGCGCGCCCCCTGGTACAACGCCACCGGCACCACGCTTTATGTCATCGGAATGATGGTCAGCGCTTTCGCCGTGAGCGCCGTCGTCGCGGAGGCCGCATGACCCGTCAGCCGCTCGGATGGTTCGGCATCGTCAAGCTCGGCCTCGTGCAAACCGCGCTCGGCGCCGTCGTCGTGATGACCACATCGACGCTCAACCGGATCATGGTCGTTGAGCTGCAGCTCGCGGCAACGCTACCGGGCCTGCTGGTGGCCCTGCACTATGCGGTGCAGATTACCCGGCCGCGCTGGGGCTACGGCTCCGATATGGGCGGACGGCGCACACCGTGGATCGTCGGCGGCATGATCGTCCTTTCGCTCGGCGGGTTTCTGGCGGCGCTCGCGACCGTGTGGATGGCATCCAACCTGATCGGCGCAATTGCATTGGCGGCGCTTGCCTTCGTCATGATTGGCATCGGCGTCGGGGCCGCAGGCACGTCGCTTCTCGTGCTGCTGGCCAAGCGGGTCACGCCGCAGCGCCGGGCGGCGGCGGCAACCATCGTCTGGGTGATGATGCTCGCCGGCTTCATCGTCGCAGCGGCGGTCGGCGGCCATTTCCTCGATCCGTTTTCTCCCGAACGCCTGCTTGCCGTCGCCGGCACGGTTTCGGCTAGCGCCCTCCTTGTCACCTTCCTGGCGGTTTGGGGCATGGAGGGCGCTGCCGAGGCGGTTGCCCTCGACGAGCGCGCGGCGCCGTCCGCACCCAAGCCGCCATTCATGGAGGCCCTCGCTCAGATCTGGGCCGAGCCGGAAGCACGCAACTTCACCGTATTCATCTTCGTCTCCATGCTCGCCTACAGCGCCCAGGACCTCATCCTCGAACCGTTCGCGGGAGCGATCTTCAGCTTCACCCCCGGCGAGTTCGACCAAGCTGTCCGGCGTCCAGCATAGCGGCGTGCTCGTCGGCATGGTGCTGATCGGATTCCTGGCCAGCGCGATCGGCGGCCGCTGGTTGGGCTCGCTGCGCGGCTGGACCGTTCTCGGCTGCGTGCTGTCGGCGGCCGCCCTGTTCGCTCTGGCCATCGGTGGCCACGCCGCAACGATCTGGCCGCTGCGGGCCACGGTGCTTCTGCTCGGCTTCGCCAATGGGGCGTTCGCCGTCGCCGCGATCGGCTCGATGATGGCGCTTGCGGCCAAGGGGCGCGAGCAGCGCGAAGGCGTGCGCATGGGCCTTTGGGGCGCGGCGCAAGCCATCGCTTTCGGCCTTGGCGGCTTTCTCGGCGCGGCATCCGTCGATCTGATGCGCCTTTTCACCGGCAATGCGCTGACGGCCTATTCGACGGTTTTTGCCTGCGAGGCCTGCTTGTTCGTCGCCGCTGCCTATTTCGCCATGCGCATCGGCGGCGCGCGCTCGAGCGCATCCATCGAGCTTGCCGCAACGCCGCGCATGGCTGCAATCGGGGAGAACATGCTGCCCGCGGGACTGGGGGAACGGTGATGGCAATGAACACGCCCGAAACTTTCGACGTGGTCGTCGTCGGGGGCGGTCCCTCCGGCGCCACCGCTGCCACGCACCTCGCCCGGCAGGGCCGATCCGTGCTGCTGCTCGACCGTGCGGGACGCATCAAGCCCTGCGGCGGCGCGATTCCCCCGCGTCTGATCCAAGACTTCGCCATTCCCGACGAGCTGATCTGTGCGCGGATCACATCGGCCCGCATGATCTCCCCGTCCGATGCCAAAGTCGACATGCCGATCGACGGCGGCTATGTCGGCATGGTCGACCGCGAGGTCTTCGACGAATGGCTCCGCGACCGCGCCGCACTCGCCGGGGCCGACCGCCGCAATGGCGCATTCGTCCGCTTGACGCGTGACGCCGAGGGCGCGGCCCTGATCACCTACAAGCCGCAATCGGGCGAAAAGGCCGAGCCCCGGACAGTCCGCGCCCGCGCCGTGATCGGGGCCGATGGCGCCAATTCCGGGGTCGCGCGCGATGCGATGCCGAACGCCAGTAAGCTCCCCTTCGTCTTCGCCTATCATGAAATTGTTCGAGCGCCCGCCGCTCCGGCCGGCGATTATGACGGCGCGCGCTGCGAGGTCTACTACCAGGGCAGGCTGTCGCCGGATTTCTATGCCTGGGTGTTCCCGCATGGCGAGACGGCCAGCGTCGGCGTCGGCAGCGCGCGCAAGGGATTCTCGCTCCGCGACGCCACAAGCGCGACGCGGGATGCCGCCGGTCTCGGCGGCGCCGAGACGATCCGCTGCGAGGGCGCGCCGATCCCGCTCAGGCCGCGCAAGCGCTGGGACGATGGCCGCGATGTCATCCTGATCGGGGACGCCGCCGGCGTCGTTGCGCCCGCATCCGGTGAGGGCATCTATTACGCCATGGTCAGCGGCGAGATGGCCGCAGAGGCCGTCGGCACGTTCCTCGAAACCGGCGACGCCCGCGCACTGGCGACCGCCCGGCGGACCTTCATGAAAGCCCATGGCCGCGTGTTCTGGATCCTGCGGATGATGCAGTATTTCTGGTACCGGAACGACCGCCGTCGCGAGCGCTTCGTCAAGATCTGCCGCGACCCCGACGTTCAGCGGCTGACCTGGCAATCCTATATGCACAAGGAACTGGTGCGCTCCGACCCGATGGCGCATGTACGGGTGTTCTTCAAGGACCTCGCCCATCTGTTCGGCCTGGCGGCGCCGCGATGAGCGCGGTCGTCCACAGGGCCCGGCCGATCCTCGTTGCCGCTTTGGCCGCCCTTCTGGTCGGCATCCTCGGCGCAACGATCACCGATCTGGGCACGTGGTATCACGGCCTCGTCAAACCCGCCTGGCAGCCGCCGGACTGGCTTTTCGGCCCCGTCTGGACGCTGATCTTCGCCCTGGCAGCCATCTCTGCCGCGACCGCGTGGCGTGACGCCCGCGTTCGTGCAACGCGCGACTGGATCATTGCGCTTTTCGCCTTGAACGGCTTTCTCAATCTTCTCTGGAGCTTGCTTTTCTTTCGGATGAAGCGGCCCGACTGGTCGCTCGGCGAAGTCGCCGTTCTCTGGATTTCAATCCTGGTGCTGATCATCTTCCTCGGTCGCTTCTCGAAGACCGCGAGCGGCCTGCTATGGCCTTACCTGGCCTGGGTCGCCTTCGCGGCGGTGCTCAACTGGGAGATCGTCCAGCTCAACGGGCCTTTCTGAGGGAGGCACAGGCAGCCAATGGAACAGCTCTTTGCTTCGGGACGGATCGTCGATCTCATCCTCGCGCTGATGCTCGCCGAATATCTCGCGCTGCGCCTCTATGCCGGCCGCAGCGGCCTCAGCCTTTCCGCGCTCGGCCTTGCCGGCTATCTCCTGTCGGGCGCCTGCCTGCTGCTGGCGCTGCGTGTCGCGCTCTCCGGCGGCGGCTGGATCTGGGTCGCCGCCTTTCTCGCCGCCTCTTTCATCGTTCATCTCATCGATCTGCGCCGCAGGCTGGTGAGGTGAGCGAGCCTGTCATTCTCGCAAGCTGAGGACGCGCCAATGCCTGTCGCCTTTCCCTTCTCCGCCATCGTCGCGCAGGACGAGATGAAACAGGCGCTGCTGATCGCTGCGGTCGATCCTGCGGTCGGCGGTGTGCTGGTTTTCGGCGATCGCGGCACGGGCAAGTCGACGGCCATTCGCGGGCTGGCGGCTCTCCTCCCCGAGATCGAGGTAACGCCCGGCTGCCCGTGCAATTGCGATCCCCGCGGCGACCGCGCCCCGTGCCTCGATGCCTGCCGCGCCGGCGCAGGGACAGAGCCCGGTAAAATCGCCTTCGCGCCGGTCCCTGTCGTCGATCTGCCGCTCGGCGCAACGGAGGACCGGATCGTCGGTGCGCTCGATCTGGAGCGGGCGCTGACCCGGGGTGAGAAAGCCTTCGAGCCGGGGCTGCTGGCGCGCGCCAATCGCGGCTTTCTCTATATCGACGAGGTCAATCTTCTGGAGGACCATCTGGTCGACTTGCTGCTCGACGCCGCCGCTTCCGGCGAGAATGTCGTCGAGCGCGAGGGGCTCAGCATTCGCCATCCGGCGCGCTTTGTTCTGGTCGGCAGCGGCAATCCGGAAGAGGGCGAGTTGCGACCGCAATTGCTCGACCGTTTCGGGCTGTCGGTGGAAATCACCACGCCGACGGAAATCCACGCCCGCATCGAGGTCGTGCGCCGGCGGGACGCCTTCGAGCGCCATCCGGCGCGTTTCGCCGAAGAATGGGCGCCAAAAGACAGGGTGGTCCGGGCGGCCATCTCCTCTGCGCGCGAGCGGGTCGCGTCGATGGACATCACGGATGCCACGCTCGAACGCGCGGCCCAGCTTTGCCTCGCCCTCGGAACGGACGGTCTGCGCGGCGAACTTTCGCTGATCCGCGCGGCGCGGGCGCTCGCCTGCCTGAAAGGCGACGACACGGTCGGTCTCGATCATTTGCGGGAGGTCGCGCCATCGGCGCTTCGTCATCGCCTGCGCCGTGATCCGCTCGACGAGGCCGGGTCCACGGCCCGGATCGAACGCGCGCTCGAAGAGGTATTCGCGCCGTGAGCTCTCAAGGCGACGCACCGCAGACGGCGTGGGCAACAGTGGTAAGGATCGCGATGCTGTTCGCCGTCGATCCGGCAGGAACCGGCGTGTGCTTGCGCGCAAGGCCGGGGCCCCAGCGTGAGCGCTGGCTCGCCCGGCTGGCAGACCTCATGCCGGAGCGGCCGCTCCGCAAGATACCCCACGGGATCGCCGACGACCGGTTGCTCGGCGGCCTCGATCTCGCCGCCACGCTTGCCACGGGAAAGCCGATCGCCGAGCGCGGCGCCCTAGCGGATGCGGATGGCGGAGCGATCATCGTCCCGTCGGCCGAGCGAATGCCGGCGGCTATTGCCGCGCGGATCGCAGCGGTTCATGACAGCGGCGAAATCCGGATGGAGCGCGACGGACTGCGGCAGCGGTTCGCGGCGCGCTTCGGCTTGATCCTGGTCGATGAGGGGCTCGATGAGGAGCGTCCGCCCGCTTCGCTGCTCGACCGCGTCGCGTTTCATGCCGACATGACCGATGTGACATTGGCGGTCCTCGACGGCTCGCCGACCGCATTGGATGGGCTCGAAGCCGCGCGGCGGCGCTTGCCGGAGGTCGCGGTGGACGACGACGCCATCTCCGCGCTTTGCACAGCGGCGGCGGCGCTCGGCATCCGCTCGGCGCGCGCGCCGCTCCTGGCCCTGCGCGCCGCGAAAGCCGCCGCCGCGCTCGATGCCCGCGATTTCGTGTCGGGAGAGGATGTCGTGCTCGCAGCCCAGCTCGTTCTTGCCTGGCGCGCGCAGACCTTGCCGGCGGAGGAAGCCGAGCCCGACGCGACCGACGATCCGCCGGATGAGCAGCAAGGCGAGAGAGATACGGACGAGGCTTCGCCGCATGCAGGCGACGAGATGCTGGAGGACATCGTGCTCGCCGCTGTGCACGCCGCCCTGCCGCCCGATCTTCTCGCCCAGCTGCTCACCGACCGCGCCCAGGGAAAGCGCCCCGGTGACGCCGGACGGGTCGGGGCCTTGCAGAAATCGGCCAAGCGCGGACGCAGAATTGGGGTCCGGCGCGGCGACCCGCGCGGCGGCGCGAGGCTGGATCTGGTCGCCACGTTGCGAGCGGCTGCGCCGTGGCAGCGGATGAGGCAGGCGGAGCACGCGTCTCCTTTGACGACTGTCGATGAGGAACCGCCGCTTGGCCCTCACCCACCTCCCGCTTCAGCCCTCACCCTTGACGGGAGAGGACGGCGCGAAGCGCCGGGTGAGGGTGGCGCGGCACGTTCAGAACCGAACGGTCCGGCTCACGGCCATCGTCCCCGTACTGACGCAACCCGGCTCAAGCTCCGCATCCGCCCGAGCGACTTCCGCACCGCCCGCTTCGCCCAGCGCCGCGAGACGCTCACAATATTCGCCGTCGATGCCTCGGGCTCGCTCGCGCTCAACCGCCTCGCCGAGGCTAAGGGCGCGGTCGAATTGCTGCTCGCCGATTGCTATGTCCGCCGCGACCAGGTCGCACTGATCGCCTTTCGCGGGCGCGGCGCGGAGGTGCTGCTGCCGCCGACCCGCTCACTCGTGCGCGCGAAACGGTGCCTGTCGAGCCTGCCCGGCGGCGGCGGGACGCCGCTTGCGAACGGCATCGATGCGGCCGCCGCCCTCGCCAGCGCCGCGCTCCGCCGGGCCCAGACGCCGCTCATCGTCATGCTGACCGACGGCCGCGCCAATATCGGCCGCACCGGCCAGCCGGGACGCCCCGCCGCCCAAGCCGACGCCATTGCCTCCGCCAACGCGCTCCGCGCCATCGGGCTCAGATCGCTGTTGATCGACACCGCGCCGCAGCCCGATCCCCGTGCCGCAGACCTCGCCACGGCAATGGGCGCGATCTATCTGGCGCTGCCGCAGATGGACGCCGGGCTGATTTCCAGTGCCGTCAAAGGCGCATGGCTGCGTCCACGAGCGGCGCGGCATGGCTAGCAGCCCCGGCGCGCTCGACTGGGACCGGGACGGCCGCGACTGGCCGAACCGCGAGGCAAGCCGGTTCGTCGAAGCCGGCGGCCTGAGATGGCACGTCCAGCAGTTCGGCGAAGGCCCCTCCGCTCTCCTGATCCACGGCACCGGCGCATCGACGCATAGCTGGGCGCGGCTGACGCCTTATCTCCAGGGCCGGCTCTCGCTGCTTGCCATGGACCTGCCAAGCCACGCCTTCACCAGCGCGGTCCCGACCGCCCGGATGTCGCTGCCGTCGGTCAGCGAGGCCGTCGCCGCCCTGCTCACGGCTCTGGACTTCGAACCCAAGCTCGCAATCGGCCACTCCGCCGGCGCGGCGATCCTTGCCCGCATGGCGCTCGACGGGCGCATCGCGCCGCGGATGATCGCCTCGATCAACGGCGCGCTCAGCCCATTCCCCGGCATCGCCGCCCATATCTTTCCGGCGATGGCGAAGATGCTCTTCCTCAATCCGCTGACGCCGCGCGTCTTCGCCTGGCGGGCGGCTCAGGCGGGGGCGGTCGAGAAGCTGATCGAAGGAACCGGGTCGCATATTCCGCCCGAAAGCCTCGCGCTCTATCGGCGGCTGTTCAGTTCGCCCACCCATGTGGCGGGTGCGCTGGCGATGATGGCAAATTGGGATCTCGACCGGCTCATGTTGGACCTGCCGCATTTGGGTCCACACTTGCTTCAGATCGTCGGCAGCATCGATCTGGCCATTCCGCCCGAGCGGTCCTTCGAGGTTGCCAGGCGCGTGCCCGGCTCAGCGGTCGAACTGGTCCGCGGCGCCGGTCATCTGGCGCATGAGGAAAATCCGGAAAGCGTCGCCGAGGCGATTCTCCGGGCTGCGGCAAAATTCGATATGGTAGATGGGCCTTCCTAGCATAAAGGTCGCGGGAGGCGATTCCCGCTTCTGATCGGGGACGGAGCCCCGAAGAGAGACCATTTGCGATGACCTTGCCGGCCAACCACCCGCTCCGGATGGAGCTCAACGACGAAGTGCACGCCCGCCCGCCTCAAGCGATGACGGCGCCGGCGCGGATCTCCTACCTTGCCCTGATCTCACCACGGGAAAACGCCGAGCGGGAGCGCGACCATGTGCGGGCGCTTTGCCGGCAAATGGGCGTTCCGGCACCCGAGGAAATCGGCAATCATTTTACTGCAGATTTCGGCGCATTCCGGCTGAAATGGGAGCGGCACACCGAATTCGCCCGCTACAAGATCATTGCCGAGGGCGGCGATGGGGATGCCTTTACCAGCCCGGCGATCGCGCTTCTGCCGGATGAATGGACCTCCGGTCTGAGCGGCTCGCTGCTGATGGCGACCAATATCGCCCTGCTGCAATATCCCGAAACCCTCGACTACGACCGCATCTCGGCGGCGCATTTTTCCGGCAACAACCTCGTCGGCTCTGCCGTTGCGGGCGGGTCGGCGGTTGCGCTGACCGACTATCGCATCGGCGAGGACGGTTTCGGACGCCTGATAATCTTCAACCGCGACATGACTCCGAGGCAGACCGGCCGAATGCTGCAGCGCCTCGTCGAGATCGACACCTACCGCATGATGGCGTTGCTGGCCTTCCCGATCGCACGGGAGCTGAGCCCGTTCCTTGCCCGGAGCGAGCGCGAACTCGCCGGGATCATGGCGCTGATGATGAAGGGGGACGCGCGCGACGACCCGGCTCTGCTGGATCGGCTGGTTCAGCTCGAAGCCGCCATCGAAGGCCGCTACTCGGACGATCATTACCGCTTCAGCGCGGCCGAAGCCTATTACGATCTGGTCCAGCGCCGCATTGCCGAATTGCGCGAGGTCCGGCTGCACGGTCTGCAGATGTTCCAGGAGTTCATGGAGAGGCGGCTTGCGCCGGCGATGAGCACCTGCCGGACGGTATCGGCCGGGATTGAGGCACTGTCGGAGCGTGTCGAACGCTCGACGCAGCTTCTGTCCACCCGCGTCGGCATGGTCCGGGAAATGCAGAACCAGACGCTCCTGGAGACCATGGCGCGGCGGGCGAAACTACAGCTCCGATTGCAGCAGACGGTCGAAGGGCTGTCGGTCGCCGCCATCAGCTATTATGTCGTCGGTCTGGTCGGCTACACGGCAAAGGCGCTGAAAGCGGCCGGCCTGCCCCTCAATCCGGATCTGGCGATGGGCATTGCCGTGCCGGTCGTCATCCTGCTCGCGGCATTCGGCATCCGGAACATCCGCAAGCGGCTTTCGCTCGACGGCGGCGGCCGGAAGACGGAGAAATAGCAGGTCCGGTCATGAGTTCAGGCCCCGCCCCGATCATCGAATTGCTGCTTGTGCTCGGCGCCGCGCTCGGCTTCGGCATTTGGGAGCTCTACACGCTCCGCCGCGACCGGAAGCGGCGCGAACCTCCGAAGGACGATGGCGCACCCTGACCCCCGCATCACTCGGTCCGCCGCGGCATGCGGTAAGGCAGAAGCGCCTTGACCCAGCGCGTGCGGAACCGGTCGAGCGAGAGGCTTTCATGCATGGCCGGCGCGTCCTGTCCGAACAGATGCGTGGAGAGCAGGGACCGGGCATAGAAGGGCGTGTCCTCCAGCGTCGACCTCACTCGCGCTCCGCCATCGGCGCTGACGCGCGTGCCCCGCCGCATCTGCCACAGCGTCCGCGGCAAGCGGACGGCGCGCGGCATCTCGACGGGCTCGGTGCGCCCTTGATCGTCGGTCTGGATGGCGAGGCTGCTATGCTCCCGCTGCCGGTCGAGGACGTCGTAAAGCAGCACCGCCCGCCTGCCTCCGTCGAGACTGGCTCGAGCCCAATCCCAATGCGAAAAGCCGTCCTCCAGCGCTTCGTCTCCATCATTGATGTCAAGATAGCCGCTGCCGCTCCAGCGTATCGCGGGCCGCTCCAGCTCCACTTCGATGCGCGAGCAGGGCGCGACCGGCCACCAGCGGTGCCGCTCGGCCTGATCGAGCATGAAGCAGGTCCGGGTAATCGCCGCTGGATAGAGGCGAACCTGGCCCTTGATCCGCAATGGGATCGGAACCCCGGCTTCGTCGATGGTGAAGCGCAACGCGGTGCCGTCCCATGAAACGGCGCTCGGCCCGATGACAAAATTACGGCTGTCGCGGCTAACGCAATCCCGCCCGCGCTCCGTCATGGCCCACCGATGCCCGCGCCGCCCATAGACCGCGACGTTGAGCGCGCAATGGTCTTCGGGATCGCCCCTGCCCGACCAGGCATAATAGGGTGAGAATACGCTGCCGATGAAGGCGATCAGGGTGATGCCGTGCTGGCCGTCGTCGCTCAGGCCGTCGACATACCACCAGGCATAGCCACGGGGCGGAACCGCTTTTGCGAAGCCGAATCGGCCTGCACTGCCATCGAGGCCAGGCGTCCCGACAAGGCGGCCATCGGCAACCCCGCCCCCGGATGGACGCTCCCGCCCGCGAAGTAGAGCCCCGGAATCCGGCTGCGCGCCGAAGCTCTCCGGAACGACGCCATCCACCCGTGCGATGACGGGCCGTAAAGCGCTCCGCCCGTTTGCGGAAAGGCCCTGTGAAAATCCGCCGGCGTCGTAACGATCGTCGCGTCCGGCTTCGGCCGCACCGTCAGCCCACAGCGGTTGAAGGTTTCGAACATCGAATCCGCGCATCGCTCTATCTCCCCCTGATCGAAGCGGCTCCCGTCGCCGGTGGCCGGGGCATTCATGACGCAGAAAAGCCGCTCGGGCCCTGCGATATGCGGGCGGTCCCGGGCATCGCGGTCCTGAGCGCAGACATAGATGGTCGGCGCGCGCGGCGGCCGGCGCCGGGTGAAGATGTCGTTGAACTCGCGGGCGTAGTTGTCCGAAAAGAAGACGTTGTGGCGAATGAGCGGGGCGCCGGACCCTTCGGCCAGCATCGCCCAGGTCATTGCGGAGAGTGAGCGGCGGCTCGGCGACCTCAGCGCTGCGGCGGCCGACACGGACGCCCCGAAGGCGCCTGACGCGACGGCCGCGACATCGGCATTGCAGATGACGGCCCTTGCCGGAATGCGCTCGCCATTCGCCAGACGCACGCCGCACGCGCGGCCGCCAGCGACGAGGATCTCCTCCACATGCGCGCCGTAGCGGATCGTGCAACCATTTTGCCCGGCGAGTGCGGCCATGCGCTCGGCCAGCATCTGCATGCCGCCTTCGACCAGCCAGACCCCCTCGCTTTCCACATGGGCAACGAGCATCAGCGTGGCCGGCGCATCGAAGGGCGAGGAGCCGCAATAGGTGGCGTAGCGCGCAAAGAGCTGGCGCAGGCGCTGATCGCGGAAATATCGGCCAAGCGCACGCCAGAGCGGCGTGTAGGGCTGAATGTGCCAAAGGCCGAGCGGCGTTGTGGCGGCAACGCGTGCGATGAGCTGGGGCAGGTTCGGTTTGGCGTCGCAGATGAACGGGTCGCGCAGCGTCTGATAGATCCGCCGCGCGTCGGCGGCAAAACGGCGATAACCGTCCGCCTCGCGGCTTCCGGCAAAGCCGTCGATCGCGGCAACGGTCTTTTCGAGATCCGCGTAAAGATCGAGCTGCGAGCCGTCCGGCCAGCGGTGGCGGGCCAGCGTCTCGGCCGGGCGGAGGGGCAAATGATCGGCCAGCGTCGATCCGGCGCGCGCGAACAAATCCTCGAACACCCATCGCATGGTGAGAACCGTCGGGCCGGCGTCGACAAGCGCACCGCCGACGGCAACCTGACGGACCTTGCCGCCGGGCCGCGCGGCACGTTCCAGCACCGTCACCTCGACCCCTTCCGAAGCAAGATCGAGAGCCGCCGCCAAGCCGCCCATCCCGGCGCCGATGACGATCACGCGATCCCCGCGCATCTTCTCAACCTCCCCGGTACCATTCCTGAAGGATAGCGCCTTGTGTCAATTTTGATTGACAGTATAAATCGACAGGCAAAACTTACAACAGGAATTGGATTGGCTGCGGCCGATCACTCCGGGGGGTGCGCATGAGCTTCATCCGATCCGAAGGCAAGCGGCAGCCACGGGATTTGGCAGCGGGCGAGGCTCAGTCGGAAACCCGGCGAAGACGGCCGCGCGAGCGCCTGCTGGATCGCCTCTGTGCCTTGCGCGACCGCATCCTTGGCAATGCGCGCTTTCAGCGCTTCGCCGCCGACTTTCCGCTGACGCGGCCGATTGCCAGACGGCATGCGAGCGCCCTTTTCGATGTCTGCGCCGGCTTCGTCTATTCGCAGGTGCTGACCGCGTGCGTGAGGCTCGGCCTGTTCGAGGCACTGCGCGATGGCGCACGGTCTGCCGACGCCCTGGCGCAGCAATGCGCCGTCCCGCCCGACGCCATGCGCCGCCTGCTTGCCGCCGCCGCATCGCTGCGCCTCTTGTCGAAACGCGGCGCCGACCGCTATGGGCTCGGCATGCTCGGTGCGGCGCTGGTCGGCAACCCGGGCATCGCTGCGATGGTCGAGCATCACGCCATGCTGTACGAAGACCTGCGCGATCCGGTCGCTCTCCTGCGCGCGCCCGACCGGGAGACGGCGCTGTCGCGTTACTGGGCCTATGCCGGACCGCGCCCGCCCGAGGGGCTCGATGCGGCGAGCCTCACCGGGTACACCGGGCTGATGTCCTCATCTCAGGCGCTGATCGCCGAAGACATTCTCGACGCGCACGATTTCTCCCGCCACCGGCGCCTGCTCGACGTCGGCGGGGCGACGGTGCGTTCCTCCTTGCCGCCGCCGACCGTGCGCCCGAGCTACAGATGACGCTTTTCGACCTGCCTCCGGTCGCGGACATGGCGGCATCGCGGTTCCAGGACCGCGGCGTCGCGGATCGGGCAACGGCGATCGGTGCCGATTTCCTCACCGACCCGCTGCCGGCGGGGGCGGACCTTGTGACCCTGATCCGCATTCTCCTCGATCATGACGACACCGCCGTGCTCCGGCTGCTGCGCTCGGTGCGGCGGGCCATCGCCCCGGACGGCGTTCTGCTGATCGCGGAGCCGGTTTCCGGTCTGACCGGTTCACCGCCGGTGAGCGATGCGTATTTCGGCCTCTATCTGTTCGCCATGGGGCGCGGGCGCCCCCGCTCGCTCGCCGAATTGACGGCGATTCTGCAACAGGCCGGCTTTGATCGGGTATGGCCGAAGCCTACGCGACGGCCGCTGCTCACCAACCTGATCGTCGCGTCTCCCCAGCCTGACATCCGATGCGACAATTTGTATTGACAGTTTTTTGTGTCAAGTTAACCTGACATTTGGAAAGTACGGCGGAACGGCAGACCAGATAACCGCCGGTCTGGGGGGCGCAAATGCAATCAACAGCCATCGTGTTCGACAAACCAGAAAGCCTGTTGCTCGACGAGATCGAGCTTAGCGCCCCCAGCGCATCCGACATCATCGTCGACATGGAATGGACCGGCATCAGCACCGGCACCGAGCGTCTGCTCTGGACCGGCCGCATGCCGCATTTCCCCGGCATGGGTTATCCGCTGGTGCCCGGCTACGAATTGGTCGGCCGAATCATCGAGGCAGGCGGACTGTCCGGACGCCATCCGGGCGAGCGGGTCTTCGTGCCCGGCGCGAATTGCTACGGCAAGGTCCGCGGACTGTTCGGCGGTGCATCCTCGCGCGTCGTGGTCGACGGCAGCCGGGTGGTGCCGCTCGGCGACAATATCGGCGAGGCCGGCATATTGCTCGCCCTCGCCGCGACCGCCCGTCACGCCGTAGCGACCGCCCGCAGCGGAGCGCCGGACCTGATCATCGGCCATGGGGTACTCGGACGGCTGATCGCGCGTCTCGCGGTGGCGGCCGGCGGCTCGCCCGTCGTCTGGGAGCGCAACGCGTCCCGGCGCGATGGCGGCGATGGGTATCAGGTCGTCGCCCCGGACGAAGACACCCGGCGCGATTACAAAACCATATGCGATGTCAGCGGCGATGCGTCCCTCCTCGACGAGCTGATCGGCCGCCTCGCGCGGGCTGGCGAAATCGTGCTCGCCGGCTTCTACGAACAGCCCCTGAGCTTCACCTTTCCGCCGGCCTTCATGCGTGAGGCGCGGATTTCCGTCGCCGCGCAGTGGCAGCCGACGGATCTGGCCTGCGTCACCTACATGATCGAAACCGGGCGCCTCTCGCTCGACGGTCTCATTACACACCGCCAGCCGGCCGCTTCGGCCGCGGACGCCTATCGCACGGCGTTCGAGGATCCCGGCTGCCTGAAGATGATCCTGGACTGGAGGCCTGCCTCATGACGACGATTTTCGACGTCAATTCTCGCCGCGACGACAGGAGTGAAGACACTTGCGAGCCGGACGCCGTGGCGGAGGACGCCGGCAGCGCTTCCGCGAAGGAAACGCAGATCATCGCCATTTACGGCAAAGGCGGCATCGGGAAGAGTTTCACCCTCGCGAACCTCTCCTACATGATGGCGCAACAGGGTAAGCGCGTTCTCCTCATAGGTTGTGACCCTAAAAGCGACACGACCTCCCTCCTCTTTGGCGGACGCGCTTGCCCGACCATTATCGAGACGTCTTCGAAGAAGAAGCTTGAAGGCTCGGCTGTCGCGATCGGCGATGTCTGCTTCAAGCGCGACGGCGTGTTCGCCATGGAACTCGGCGGCCCTGAGGTTGGGCGCGGCTGCGGCGGCCGGGGCATCATCCATGGCTTCGAGCTGCTGGAAAAGCTCGGCTTCCACGAATGGGGCTTCGACTATGTCCTGCTCGATTTCCTCGGCGACGTGGTCTGCGGCGGCTTCGGCCTGCCGATCGCGCGCGACATGTGCCAGAAGGTGATCGTCGTCGGCTCCAACGATCTGCAATCGCTCTACGTCGCCAACAATGTCTGCTCGGCGGTGGATTATTTCCGCAAGCTCGGCGGCAATGTCGGCGTGGCCGGCATGGTCATCAACAAGGATGACGGTACGGGCGAGGCGCAGGCCTTCTCCGACGCGGTCGGCATCCCTGTTCTCGCCGCCATCCCACAGCATGAAGACATCCGCCGCAAGAGCGCCAATTACGAGATCATCGGCCGTCCGGGTACGGAATGGGCGCCGCTGTTCGAAGAACTCGGGACCAACGTTGCCGAAGCCCCGCCGGTTCGCCCCAAGCCCCTAAGCCAGGACGAATTGCTCGGCCTGTTCAAGGGCGAGGCGGTCGGGCGCGGCGTGGTGCTGCAGCCGGCGAGCTTCGAGGATATGTGCGGCGGCACGGTGATCCAAAAGCCGTCTCTCGAAGTGGTCTATGACAGCGTTTAAGACCGAGGAGCAGAGCCTGATGACATCCCAGTCCGATAGCCATCCGGACCTTACGCAGCAAGGCGAAGTCGTCTATGACGACAGCGCGGCGGCGGATGTGCTGGGCCGGGCAGGTCGGCGAGGGTGAGGCCGCGGCTGTATCCGGCGACGGCGTCGGCTGCCATGCGGGCCGCGATGAAATGCTGAAGGCGGCAGAGACGGCCGGCAACAGCGAGACGCTGAAGCGCTACGCTGCGGACTACCCCATGGGACCGCACGACCAGCCGCAGAGCATGTGTCCGGCGTTTGGCTCGCTCCGCGTCGGGCTCAGGATGCGGCGCACGGCGAGCGTTCTCTGCGGTTCGGCTTGCTGCGTATACGGACTGACGTTCACCTCGCATTTCTACGGCGCGAAACGTACCGTCGGCTATGTGCCGTTCAACTCCGAGACGCTGGTCACCGGCAAGCTGTTCGAGGATCTGCGCGAGGCGGTGTTCGAACTCGCCGATCCCGATCAATACGACACCGTCATCGTCACCAATCTTTGCGTGCCGACAGCCTCGGGCGTACCGCTGCGCCTTCTACCCAAAGAGATCAACGGCGTACGGATCATCGGCATCGACGTGCCGGGCTTCGGCGTGCCAACCCATGCTGAGGCCAAGGACGTGCTTGCCGGCGCGATGCTCGCTTATGCCCGCAATGAAGCGACCGCCGGCCCGGTCGCCGCGCCCCGTGGCGGTCTGAGCGAAAAGCCTACCGTCACGCTGGTCGGCGAGATGTTTCCGGCCGATCCGATCGGCGTCGGCATGATGCTGGAGCCGATGGGCCTCGCGGCTGGCCCGGTCGTGCCGACGCGCGAATGGCGCGAGCTTTATAGCGCGCTCGACTGTGCCGTCGTTGCCGCCATCCATCCGTTCTACACCGCCAGCTTCCGCGAATTCGCAGCCGCCGGCCGGCCGATCGTCGGCTCCGCGCCGGTCGGTGTCGAGGGAACGGCGGCCTGGATCGACGCCATCGGCGAAGCGGCCGGCGTCGATGCCGCGAAACGCGACGACGCGAAGAACCGCTTTCTGCCGATCATCAAAGCCGCGCTGGACAGGTCGCCCATCAAGGGCCGCATCACGCTGTCCGGCTATGAAGGGTCGGAGCTGATCGTGGCGCGGCTGCTCATCGAGAGCGGCGCCGAGGTGCCCTATGTCGGCACGGCCTGCCCGCGCACCGAATGGTCCGCCGCGGACCGCGACTGGCTCGAAGCGAAGGGCGTTCACGTTCAATATCGCGCATCGCTGGAGCAGGATCTTGCCGCGTTCGAGGAATTCAAGCCGGACCTCGCCATCGGCACGACGCCCGTCGTCCAGAAGGCGAAGGAAAGCCGGACGCCCGCGCTCTATTTCACCAATCTGATCTCCGCCCGCCCGCTCATGGGACCGGCTGGCGCGGGCTCGCTCGCCCAGGTCGTCAACGCCGCGCTCTCTAACCGCGACCGCTTCCTCGAAATGGACGCGTTCTTCACCGGCACAGGCGCAGGCGACACCGCCGGCATCTGGGAAAGCACGCCCAAGCCGCAGCCGAAATTCCGCGAGCGTTACGCCAAGCGCGTGGACGCGCTCGCCAAGCAGCGCAAGTCCGAGGAGATGATCTGATGCTGATCCTCGACCACGACCGAGCGGGTGGCTATTGGGGTTCGGTCTATGTCTTTTCGGCGGTGAAAGGTCTGCAGGTGATCATCGACGGCCCCGTCGGCTGCGAGAACCTGCCGGTCACCGCCGTCCTCCATTACACCGACGCGCTGCCACCACACGAATTGCCGATCGTCGTCACCGGGCTGGCGGAGGAGGAACTCGGCCAGCACGGCACCGAAGGGGCGCTGCGCCGCGCGCACAAGACGCTCGATCCGCATCTGCCGAGCGTCGTCGTAACCGGCTCGATCGCCGAGATGATCGGCGGCGGCGTCACCCCCGAAGGCACCGGCATCCAGCGCTTCCTGCCGCGCACCATCGACGAGGACCAGTGGCAGAGCGCCGACCGCGCAATGTTCTGGCTGTGGACCGAGTATGGCGCAAAGAAGGTCCCCGAGCGCAAGCCGCGCAAGGATGGCGAGCGTCCGCGCGTCAACATCATCGGCCCGGCTTACGGCACCTTCAACATGCCGTCGGATCTTGCGGAGATCCGCCGTCTGATCGAAGGCATCGGCGCGGACGTCAACATGGTGTTCCCGCTCGGCTCGCATCTGGCCGATGTGCCGCGCCTGGTCGATGCCGACGTCAATGTCTGCCTCTACCGCGAATTCGGCCGCGCACTCTGCGAGGCGCTGGAGCGGCCTTATCTGCAAGCGCCGATCGGCCTGCACTCGACGACCAAGTTCCTGCGCATGCTGGGCGGGCTTCTCGGCATCGATCCGGAGCCCTTCATTGAAAAAGAAAAGCACACCACGATAAAGCCGCTCTGGGATCTGTGGCGCTCGGTGACGCAGGACTTCTTCGCTACCGCCAATTTCGGCATCGTCGCCAACGAAACCTATGCGCGCGGTATCCGAAATTTCCTCGAAACCGAGATGGGACTGCCCTGCGCATTCGCCATCGCGCGGATCGCCGGCGGCAAGACCGACAACGCCGCCGTCCGCGCAAAGATCGCCGAGACGAAGCCGCTGATCCTGTTCGGCAGCTACAACGAGCGCATGTATGCCGCCGAAGCCGGCGGGCGCTCGATGTTCATTCCGGCGTCCTTCCCCGGCGCGATCATCCGCCGCCACACGGGCACGCCGTTCATGGGCTATGCGGGCGCGACGTATCTCGTGCAGGAAGTCTGCAACGCGCTGTTCGATGCGCTTTTCCACATTCTGCCGCTCGGCACCGATCTCGACAAGGTCGAGGCGACACCCGCCAAGCGCGAGCGGCAACTGCCCTGGCAGGCCGACGCCATCGTCGAGCTCGACCGGCTGGTCGAGTCGGAACCCGTCCTCGTGCGCATCTCAGCGGCCAAGCGGCTGCGCGATGCGGCGGAGAAGGCGGCCCGGCTGAAGGGCGACGAAGAAGTCACAACAGACCACCTCGGACGGGCGAGACAATCGCTCGGGCGCAGCGAGGCGGCATGAGGGAACGGAGCCGTCACGTAGCGTAACGAGGGGTGACGGGTGTGCGATTACAGGAGGTGCAGGCCATGTCAGTCATGGAAGACCATACAGTCAGTTTGCAGCGCTCGCGGCGCAGGCGCGACGAGCTTGAATATCGCTGGGTGTTCTGGGTCGCTTACCCGGTCTTTCTCGCTGCCGCCATTGTCGCGCGCCTGATACCGGGACGCGGGGACATCGGCGCCGAGGGCAGGACGCGCCAGTCGGTCTTCAAGGAGGCCTGGACCGCCGCGAATTCCTCAATTCCTTTCGCCTTCATGAACTGAGGCGAAGCGTGGGCTCGCCTGGTCGCTCCAGGCGATCGGTGCGGCGGGGTCATTTCCCCTAAGCGCCAACCTGGCCGCGCAGGATGCACGCGGTAACGGCCTGTTCCAATGATTGGAGAATAAGCTGATGGCAACAGACAGAAGCCCATATACGGGGCTCACTGAAAATGAGGCGAAGGAGTTTCACGGAATATTCGTGACCAGCTTCGTCATCTTCATGATCGTCGCGATCGTTGCTCATATCCTTGCGTGGATGTGGCGGCCCTGGCTGCCCGGCGCCAATGGCTATGCATCGCTTCAGGACGGCGCGCACACGGCACTCACCGCGGCGCTCTCCCTGTTCTCGTGACGAAAACCTTCTGAAAGGATTCCGACGATGTGGAGACTTTGGCTCCTTTTCGATCCGCGCAGAGCGCTGGTGGTGTTGTTCACCTTCCTGTTCGTTCTCGCGCTGCTCATCCACTTCATTCTGCTGAGCACGGATCGTTTCAACTGGCTCGAAGGCCCGGCCAAGCCGGCCTCGACCTCCAGCCTCATGCTTCCCGGCGCGCCCGGGGACAGGATCGGCTAACGCCGTCTCCTGGAGGCAGGGTGGACGCCGCCGCCGCCCACGCGGCGACGTCTGCCACCCTGGGAGGCGATAGAATACGCATAGCGATTGCCGCGAGGATCGAACCATGGCCATGCTCAGTTTCGAAAAAAAATATCGGGTGCGCGGAGGGACGCTCCTGGGAGGCGATCTCTTCGACTTCTGGATCGGCCCGTTCTACGTCGGCTTCTTCGGGGTGACGACGATCTTCTTCGCCGCGCTCGGCACCGCCCTCATCGTTTACGGCGCGGCCATCGGCCCGACCTGGAACATCTGGAAGATCAGCATTGCTCCGCCTGACCTCAGCTACGGGCTTGCGCTCGCGCCGCTGAAGCAGGGCGGTCTCTGGCAGATCATCACCTTCTGCGCGATCGGCGCGTTCGTCTCATGGGCGCTGCGACAGGTCGAGATCTCGCGCAAGCTCGGCATGGGCTATCACATCCCCTTCGCCTTCAGCTTCGCGATCTTCGCCTACATCACGCTCGTCGTCATCCGCCCGGTTCTGCTCGGCGCCTGGGGCCACGGCTTCCCCTACGGCATCATGAGCCATTTGGACTGGGTGTCGAATGTCGGCTACCAATATCTGCATTTCCATTACAATCCGGCGCATATGATTGCGGTGAGCTTCTTCTTCACCAACGCGCTCGCGCTCGCGCTGCATGGCGGCCTGGTCCTGTCAGCCGTCAATCCCGCGCGCGGCGAAGCAGTCAAAACGCCGGAGCACGAGAATACCTTCTTCCGCGACACGATCGGCTATTCGATCGGTACGCTGGGCATCCACAGGCTCGGCTTGTTCCTGGCGGTCAGCGCCGCCTTCTGGAGCGCGGTATGTATTGTGATCAGCGGCCCGTTCTGGACCCGCGGCTGGCCGGAATGGTGGAACTGGTGGTTAAGCCTGCCGATCTGGAGCTAGGCGCGAGGGGAGGATGTCATGGCGGAATATTTCAATGTCTTCACGCGCGTCCAGGTCCGGGCAATGCCGGAAATGGGGATACCGCGCGCACCGGGCGACGTCTATTCGCGCGACGGTGAACCGTATTTCAACTACTGGCTCGGCAAGATCGGCGATGCGCAGGTGGGACCGATCCACCTCGGCTTCACCGGCGTCGCCGCGCTGATCTGCGGCTTCATCGCAGTCGAGATCATCGGCCTGAATATGTGGGCTTCGGTGAACTGGGACCCGGTGCAGTTCGTGCGCCAACTGCCCTGGCTCGCGCTCGAGCCGCCACCCCCGCAATACGGGCTCAGCATCATCCCGCCGCTGAACCAGGGCGGGTGGTGGCTGATGGCGGGCTTCTTCCTGACCGCGTCGATCTTTCTCTGGTGGTTCAAGGTCTATTCGAACGCCCGCGCTTTCGGCATGGGCACGCATGTGGCCTGGGCATTCGCGTCGGCGATCTTCCTGTACCTGTCACTCGGCTTCATCCGGCCGATCCTGATGGGCAGTTGGAGCGAGGCGGTGCCCTTCGGCATCTTCCCGCATCTGGATTGGACCGCCGCCTTCTCGATCCGCTACGGCAACCTGTTCTACAACCCGTTCCACATGCTCTCCATTGCCTTCCTTTACGGCTCGGCGGTGCTGTTCGCGATGCATGCGGCCACGATCCTTGCGGTCGGCCGATATGGTGGCGAGCGTGAGATCGAGCAGATCGTCGACCGTGGCACGGCCTCGGAGCGGGCGGCGCTGTTCTGGCGCTGGACGATGGGCTTCAACGCCTCCATGGAGTCGATCCATCGCTGGGCGTGGTGGTTCGCAGTGCTGGTGACGCTGACTGGCGGCATCGGCATCCTTCTCACCGGAACCGTCGTCGACAACTGGTATCTCTGGGGCGTCAAGCATGGCATCGCGCCGGACTACCCGGTGATGTTTGCGCCGGTCACCGATCCAGCCTTGCAAGGTGGAGCAGTGCAATGAAAATCGGCTTCAACATCGTTGCAACGCTAGGCGTGATTTTCGCACTGTTCCTGACGCTCGGCGTGTTCATCTCCCGCTGGGAGCGGCCGCCGATGACGGCCGTGCAGACGGGCTACCGCGGGACGGGCATGCAGGAAATCAGGAACCCGCGTACCGTCGCCAAGCAGGCCTCGGCGGTGGCGCTGCCCAGCGTCCTCGACCCGGCCCCCCCCGGCGGGCGGCCGGCACGGGAGGCCTATCAGAACGTGCAGGTTCTCGGCGATCTGACCGAGGATGAGTTCAACCGGATCATGGTCGCGATCACCGAGTGGGTCGCACCGGAACAGGGCTGCGGCTATTGTCACAATCTGGAAAACCTCGCCGATGATTCCGTCCCGACCAAGCGGATCGCGCGGCGCATGCTCCAGATGACGCATCACATCAACGCGGACTGGACCAGCCACGTCGCCCAGACCGGCGTCACCTGCTACACCTGCCATCGCGGCCAGCCGGTTCCGGGCGCGATCTGGTTCCAGCAGGGCGTCGCCGGGCCGTCCAGAGGCATGGCGGGCTACGACGCCGGCCAGAACCACCCGGCCATGGCAGCGGGGCTGACCTCGCTGCCTAACGATCCGTTCTCAGGCCAGATCGATCAGCCTACGAATATTCGTGTCGTCGGCAAGACCGCGCTGCCGACCGGCAACGGCGTCTCGATCAAGCAGGCCGAGGCGACCTATGCGCTGATGATCCATATGTCGGAATCGCTCGGTGTGAACTGCGTCTTCTGCCACAACAGTCGCGCATTTCTCGCCTGGAATCAGAGCCTTCCGGCGCGCGTTCCGGCCTGGCACGGCATCAGGATGGTCCGGGATTTGAACGAGCATTTCGTCATCCCGCTGAAGCCGATTTACGCCAAGAACCGCCTCGGCCCGAAAGGTGACGCGCCCAAGCTCAATTGCGCCACCTGCCATCGCGGCGTCAGCAAGCCGTTCGGCGGCGCGCAGCTCATGAAGGACTATCCGGAGTTGAACAAGGCGGTGCTCGAGCCCGTCGCGAGCATGGAACCCGCTCAGGTCAAACCGTCTCAATAGCGACGACCCCAGGGTTTTCGCACGCATGCTCCCGGCGCACCTTGTGCCGGGAGTATTTTTTTGCGCGAACGAAGGACGGATCGGTGAGCTTGACAGGAGCAGAGCCAGAACCTAACTTACAGTCAACGTCAGGTTCAGATCATGAGCGCGAGACCTTCGCCCCTTATTCAGATCGGCGAGCTGGCCGAGAAAGCCGGCGTCAGCCATCGCACCATTCACTACTACGAGCGCCTCGGCCTTTTGAAGCCCGCCGATCGCGAGGGCATGGGGTATCGCTATTACGACGGGATCGCGCTCAAGCGGCTGGAAAAGATCGCCGTACTCAAGCGTATCGGCCTGAGCCTGGACGAGATCGCCTCGGTGATCGATCTCTATTTCGCGGATGCCACCGGCATCAGGGGCAAGCAGAAGGTCCTCGAAATTCTCCAGGGCCAGCTTGAACGAACCGAAAGCCAGCTCGAGGAGCTGTCGAAATTCAGGCGCGAGCTGCAAGCCAATATCGCGCATATCAAGGGCCATATCGCGAAAGCGAAAAAGACCTGACCGGACAAGGGCGGATGGCGAGGGTAATGCCGCCGCTGGACCATAGGCGTCAGCAGACGGGGAACCGCCCCTCCGTGACCCGGTATCGCGGCCGCACGCGGCAAGACAACCTTAAGCTGACGTCAGCTTATGAAAGGACGGCCCCATGACCATTCGGCACATGACCCTGCTGGCGCTCCTGATGGCGTGCGGCGTTCTGGTCGTCGGACAGATCTATGTCACCATTCCGCTCGTCGGCGATATCACGGACCGCTTCGGAGCAGCGCCCGCGAATGCCGCGCTTGCCGGATCGTTTTTCGGCTTCGCCTACGCCGTCGGGTGCCTGCTGTTCGGCCCGCTCTCCGACCGCTACGGCCGGCAGCGCGTCCTTGTGCTCGGGCTGATTGCGCTTGGGCTGACCACGGCGCTCACCGGACTGGCGTCGAGCTTCGCCCTGCTGCTTGCGGCGCGCGCGCTCCAGGGACTTGCCGCTGCAAGTTTCCCGCCGGCATCGATCGCACTGATCGAAGAGACCCTTCCCGCCGAACAGCGCGCGCTCGGCGTTTCCCTGATCAGCTTCGCGGTCCTCAGCTCCGCCCCGATTGCGCAGTTCTTCGCCGCTCAATCCGGCCTCGGCCTGTCCACCATCATGCTCGACCTCGCCCCGCTCTACGGGCTCGGCGCGCTCGGCCTGTTCCTCGCCACGCGGCGGCACAAGACGCCCCCACCCAATGTTTCCGCCGTTCCCGGCGGCCATCTTGGCGCTTTGCTCCGCGACACGGGCATCGTCGCCGCTTGGGGCGCCTCCGCCACCGTGCTGTTCGCGTTCATCAGCTTTCACTCCGGCGCGCAGGCGCTCAGCGCAAAACTCGGCGTGGACCTTCAGACGCTCCGGCTGATCGGCCTGCCTCCTTTGCTGCTGACCCTGGCGGCGGCGCCGGTCACGCGGCGCTTCGGCCCTCGCCTCACGGCCCGGATCGGGCTGGTCGTCGCGGCTTGCGGTCTCACGCTGGCGATGAGCGGCGTGCCGGCGCTTCTGATGGCGGCGAGCGCCGTCGTTGCAGCCGGCATCGCCTTCGCGGTCCCCGGCCTGATCGCGACCATCGCCAGCCGAGCGACCGCGTCCAATCGCGGCCTGGCGCTCGCGATCTACGTTTTCATCCTGTTCATCGGCGCCAGCCTCGCCCCGCCGATCGCGCAGAGGCTCGCGCTGCTCGGTACCGTCCCGCTTTGGCTGCTTCCAGTCGTGCTGCTGCTGGCCGCCGCCACCGCCCTCTCGCTCGTCGGACGCCCAAAGCCCGAGCCGGCGCACTGAGGTCCAGCCGGCTGGGCCGGCGTTTCGAACCGGCGCCCGGAGCAGCGGACTTGCCGCAGGACGGACGGCACAGCTACAGTTTCGCCGTCCAACCTCCGGAGAACGCATATGAATCGCTACATCAATGTCGACAATGCCGCCCCGCCGCCGAAGACCGCGCGCTATTCCCATGCCGTCGAGGCCGGCGGCGTCCTCTACGTGACCGGCCAGCTCCCCGCCGATCCGGACAATCTCGACGCCCCGCTCCCACCGGGCATCGAAGAGCAGACCCGCCTTTGCTTCGTCAATCTGACGCGCATCATCGAAGGCTCGGGATACAAGCTGTCGGACGCCGCATTCGTCCGCGTTTTCCTCACGGAATTCGACCGCGACTACGCCCGCTTCAACGATGTCTACCGGACCTATTTCGCCGACGACAACGCCGTGCCGGGGCGCACGACCATTGGCGTGACCCGGCTCGCCCGCGACGCGCTGATCGAGATCGACATGATCCTGAAGAAGTCCGACTAGTGCATCGATCCAATCGGAGGCTTCAGCCGGAGCTTGGTAAAATTGATGCATGACAAAGAGCTAACGCACTGACGCGCGTGAACCATGTGAATGCGTCGGTGCACTAGCCTCCGGGGCTAAGACGTGCCGAGGCGCGTTGCCAGCTTGAACTGCGTCAGCTCGTCGGGCGTAAAGATGTAGAGCTGGTCGCTCGGGGTCTTCATGGCGTGGATCCACACCTGGGCATCCACGCCCATTTTGAGGAGATGGTCCTGCACCTCGGCGCTGATCGCCTGGGCATGCGCCATGCCGTCATTGACGTCGCCCGGCGCGGCGGCTGCGGCGTAAACCTGATGCACGCCGATCCAGGCGCTGCGCCCGGCCGTCCGGGTCTTGCCGCCGGAAAACACGATGGGACAGGACGAGGCGCAATAGCCGTTGTCGGGAACAACGGTGTCGATCGCCTTGGTCCGGAGAAATTGCGACATCTCCACCGCGTCGTGAACCGATCCGCCCGGCGAATGCAGATAGCAGCGTCTTGATCTCGCCGCCCTGGCCGTCGATGAAGCGGGCGAGATCCCCTGCCGTGCCGGGCTCGATCCGGCCGACCGCGCTGGCCGCGCCTTTGCGGCCCTCGCGTAAAGCTCATCCGGCCGGCAACCTGCTCCTGGGACGGCGGCGCGGAAAAGCCGGGCATCTTCGGCCCGCCCGCCTTCTGCCGCAACGGGTTGGTGAGCGGCAGATAGGGCCGCACCTGGTCCTCCCGTTTCGGCGGCTCCATGATCACCGGCCGATCTTCGACCTTGCTGCCGGGCAGCGGCGCGTTTGCCTCGCTCGTAGAGCTGGCTGAAATCGATGGCGAGGAAGACCACCGCTCCCGCCGCGAGAAGGCGGAAGACGGTGTTGAGGATGAACTCTTCGTTGAACAGGGCAAGCAACCGGTGGCCGCGGCTCACGCCGCCCGGCCCTGCTTGCTCATCTCCGCCCGACATCTCCGCCATCGCCGCCGGGCTCAGCTTTTCGGCGGGTTGAGCCGGGCGATGTTCTCCGGCGGGCTCGGCGGCGCTTCCGGGCCCTGTGTCGCGGCCGGCTGGGCGCGCGGCTCGGGTTCGGCTGGCGCAGGCGGCGCCATCCGGTCTGCGGCGAATTTGGCCTGCATCTGCCGGAAGATCTCCGCGCCGCGCATCACATCGGCCGCGCTCATGGTCTCGGCGTCCATGTCCTCGCCCTCATGACGGCGGATCGCGCCTTCGACGATGATCATGATGAAGATCAGCACCGCTGGCAGCAGGTCGATGGAGATCGCCCCGGCCCAGCTCGGCAGGAAATCGCCCGCATAGCGCAACACCGCCTCGGGCGGCGAAAGCGGCTGGAACCGCGGCACCTTCACCGGCTCGCGGTTGAGGATCTCGTCGGCCGCGCTCGACAGCGCCTGGCTCTGCGTCTGCACGGCCTGCTCGACCCGCGCGACCACCTCCGTCTGCCGCTGCTGGAGCACCGGATCGCGGCCGTCGGCGATCGGGGCGATGAAGCTCTTGCCCAAATCGACGGCGGCGCGCTTCACCGAGGGCGCAACGGATGTCTGCTCAAGCGCCGGTGATTTCGCCGATCAGCTTGAGCGCCTCCTCGCCGAACGCATTGGCGCGTTCCTCGATCGGGCCGGAACTGGAAACCAGCTCGCGCATCCGCGCCAGATGCCGTCCGCCCTGCTCGAAACGCTGCTTGACCTGACCGCGGCTCGCCTCGACCTCCTTGGCGAGCGTGTCAAGCTCGTTGGACATCTGCGTCAGCAATTGCACGACCGTACCGGAGCCCGAGGTCCCCGTCAGCGCGCCCGAGGCACGCTCCTGCTCGCCGAGGCTGGCGAAGCGTTTCGAGGCGAGTTGGAGGTCCGGCAGCAGGCTCTGCGCGGCAAGCGCATTGGAATGGGCGCGGTCGAGCTGTTCCTGATAGGTCTCGGTGGCGTTGGCCATATGCTGCTCGAGCGCGGCCGAGCCGGCGAGTGCGGCGGCGTTCAGCCAGCTCGACATGGCGATGATCATCACCGATCCGATCACCATGGCGATATACAGCCAGAACCGGGCGCGCGCCGTCTCCACATGCGGCAGGAACCGCATCAGATAGGACCAGAACGCGTAAATCGCCGACCGAAACCGCGGCGGAATAGATCACCGCGCCGAAGAACACCACGGTCGCGGTGCCGTTGAGCAGCCCGCGCACGCCGAGATAGGTATAGACGCCGCTCGCCAGCGCCAGCACGGCAAGCGTGACCTTGGTCGTCGTCTCGAGGCGCACCTGCCCCAATCTTAATTGTGTCGCCATTCCTGCATGTTTCCCAAAAGCGCTCGCCCCAGCTTCAGCACTTTACCGCCATTGCGGCGTATTGGAAGGAGGAGCGTGATCGGGGCAGCGCAATGGTGCCCGCGCCAGACGGAGCGGGGGGCTTGAGCCGGTATGCAAAAACGGCCTCTCGCCTTGGAAATCAGCGCGCGCGCTCCCTGAAAGTCGCTGGGCATGTGGTTTCGCGCGGCGCGCTTGACAAGATGGCCGCCCCAAGCCGCCGGGCTATCCGGCAGCGGGAGCGGCGGTCTGGCGAGGGTCTTAAAACCGGATATGATTGCGGACACCGACATCCGGTTCGCTGTCGGTGACGTTGGCCTTGGCGATTTCCCAGCCGAATTTGATCGGGCTCGAGGACGACGCCCATACGGCTGCGTCGATCAGCCGGAATTCCAGGAGCGCCAGATCCGGATCGTCCTTGCCGCCCTCGAACCAGGCAGAGACGACCGGGCTCCAATAGGCGTCGATCCGGGCGCGGTCGTTGTTGACGGCCAGATCGCCGGCGAGGCAGGCATGGTAGTCGTGATCGTCGCCGACAACGACGAAATGCGCGCGCTTGCCCTGGCCGATAGCCTCCACCAGGTCGGATTTGCGGTTGGCGAAAAACCAGATGCGGCGGCCGTCCCGGTCGAGATGGGGCGACATCGGCTGCATGTGCTGGCCGGAGCCTTCCACGCCCAGCATCCCGGCGTGAACGTCGTCCAGTTCGTCCCAAAGCTGGTCCTCGGGGCTGTTGCGTGCTTTGTCCAGATCCGCCATTGCAATCCTCTCTTGCTGGGATGGGCCGGGCCAATGCGTTGCGAGCCGGCCCAGCCTTCGTGTTCGTCGATCCTTCCTGCAACGGCGGCGGACCCTCGTTGGTTCCTCCGCTGTCGGCCGGCGCTCGCGAGCGGCGAACCCGCGCCCGGCGATTTTTTGCATTGCCCGGCCGCCCGCAGCTCTGGTCTTATTGACCGGGGCAGCAGCCCTTTTGAGAAATAACATCCGGGGAAGCACGCCCATGACCGACCGTCCGCTCTGGCAGCTCACCGCCTGCGATCTGGCCAAAGCCATCGCCGAAAGACGTGTCACCGCGACCGAGGCGATCGCGTCCGTGGTCGAGCGCATGCGCGAACGTAATCCGCAGCTCAACGCCATCGTCGACGATCTCGGCGACGAGGCGCTGGCCCAGGCGGCGGAGCATGACCGCATCCTGGCGCAGTCCGGACCGATCGGCCCGCTGCACGGCGTCCCCGTCACCATCAAGGAGAATATCGACCAGAACGGCCGCGCCACGCCCAACGGCGTCGCGCGCCTTCAAGGACATCATCGCGCCGGGCGACGCACCGGTGGTCGCGAACCTGAAGAAGGCCGGCGCCATCGTCATCGGGCGCACCAACACGCCGGAATTCTCGTTCCGCGCCACCACCGACAACGAACTGCACGGCCGGACCTTCAATCCGTGGAACGACTGGGCCTCGTCGGGCGGGTCGTCGGGCGGCGCCTCGGCGGCCGTGATGTCGGGCATGGGCACGATCGGCCACGGCAACGACATCGGCGGCTCGCTCCGCTACCCCGCCGCGGCGACCGGCGCGGCAACCGTCAAGCCCGGCCTCGGCCGCACGCCGGCGTATAATCCATCGGCCTCGGCCGAGCGCGGCCTGCTGGCGCAGCTCATGTCGGTGCAGGGCGTGATCGCCCGCGAGGCGCGGGACGTCCGCCTCGCGATGCAGGCGCTGGTCGCCTATGACGCCGCATGATCCGTGGATGGTGCCGATGCCGTTCGAGGGGCCGGCATTGGAGCGCCCGATCAAGGTCGCCTTCACGAAGAACACCTTCGAATTCGACCTCCACCCGGCGGTCGGCGCAGCGCTCGATACCGCGCGCGACGCGCTCGCGGAGGCTGGATACGGCATCGTCGAGGTCGAGCCGCCGCACTTGCGCGAGGTGGCGATAGAAGGCGCCCGCTGCCTGTTCGGCGAGGTCAAGGCGCTGCTCGCCGCGGACATCCGCAAATATGGCAGCGCCACGATCAACCGGATCTTCGACGACTATTTCGAAGCGTTCGAGCCCTATGAGGGACAGGACTTCCTGCTCGCGCTGGCGCGGCGGTCGCATTTCGTGCGCGAGTGGACGCTGTTCCTGGAGCGCTACCCGCTGGTGCTGACGCCGTTCATGCCGACGCCCACCTATGCCTGGGACCGCGATGCGCAAGGGCCCGAAGGCGTCAGGGAAGTGCTCGGCGCCGGGATCTACAGCATCTCGATGAACTTTCTCGGACTGCCGGCGGGCAACATTCCGGCAAGCTACAATGACGGGCTGCCGATCGGCGTACAGATCGTCGGCCGCCGCTTCCGCGAGGACATGATCCTCGATGCCTGCGAGGCGATCGAGTCCCGCGTCGGAGTGATGGCGGAGAAGCTGTTCGCGAGAGGATGAGAAGCCGAGCGCCCAGACCCCTAAATCGTGGTGTGCATCGTGTAGCCCGGTGCGTAGGCCATCCGTACGCTGGTGATCGGCTCGATGCCGTTCCAGGTGGTGCGCTCGGCGACGAAGATCGCGGCGCCCTTCTGCGCATCCAGCAACTCCGCTTCGGTCCTGGTCGCGTTCGCGGCGAAAAAGGCCAGGTCGCCATGACTGAACGGAGCGTTATGCACCAGCCATTCATTGACGCTGACCGCGCGAAAATCGGCCGTCTCGATCCGGGGGACCGCGGCCTGATTGATCCAGCGCTCCTCATAGATGTAGGGCCGGTTGTCGGCGAAATGCATGGACCGGCACATAGAGCATCTGCGCGTCCGCGGGCAGATCCAGACGGCTGCTCAGCAGAGCCGGGATGTCCTTCATGCGCATCTCCAGCAGCGCATGCCGGTAGACCGAGCCGCGCCGTTCGACTTCCAGGCGTGCGACGGGAATATAGACCGTCGCCTTGCGCGCCGGATTGACGGAGACGCGGGTGCCCGCTTTCCGGCGGCGGGTGACGAGCCCGGCCTCGGCAAGCTCGCGCAGCGCCCGGTTCACCGTCGCCCGCGCGCAGCCGAATTCCACCGCCAGCTCGACTTCGCCGGGGATCAGGTCGCCGGGCTGCCAGACCCGCTCGTTGATCCGGCGCACCACTTCGTCACGGACCAGTTTCCAGGAATTGGCCTCCGGCGTTCTCAAATCCGATCCCTCAGTGAAAGGATCGTCCGCCGGTAGCGCGCAGTGATCACGTCATGCGCGGCATGACGGCCGCCGGTGACGACGTGCCTCCCGGCGGACCAGACGTCGGTGACCAACCCGTCGTCGCCGGCAAAGATCCAGCTATCGAGGATGTCGTCGCCTTCCCGGCCGGCCAGATCGACCGCATCCGCATCGAGCGCGACCAGGTCGGCGAGGCGCCCGGCCTCGATGGCGCCCGCGTCCCGCGCCGCAGCCTGGGCACCGCCGCGCACCGCGCCTTCGAACAGCACCCGGCCCGTCGAGGCATCGGCCGTCGCCAGCACCGCGCGAGCGCGATCCCGGAGCCGCTGGGAGTATTCGAGCGTACGAAGCTCCTCGCTCAGGGCGATGCGGATATTGGAGTCCGAGCCCACGCCGAACCGGCCGCCGCTTGAGACGAGTAACGCGCGGCGTCGAAAATGCCGTCCCCGAGGCTGGATTCCGTGATCGGACAAAGCCCCGTCACCGCGCCGGTTCCCGCAAGCGCCTCGGTTTCGTGTGGCAGCATCTGCGTCGCGTGGATCAGGCACCAGTTCGCGCCGACCTCGTGATTGGCCAGCAGCCATTCGACCGGCCTAAGCCCCCATGCGGCCGAGATCTCGTCCACCTCTGCGACCTGCTCGGCAACATGGATGTGGATTGGCCGTGAGCCGGCGAGCTGAATGGCGAAGGCAAGCCCGCCCGGGCTGACGGCGCGCAGCGAATGCGGCGCAACGCCGATGCGTGCGTCGCCCGGAAGCTGCGCGAGCGCAGCCGCCGCTCCTTCGAAAAGCTTGGCGAAACGGTCCGGATCATTGCCGAAGCGCACCTGCCCGCGCGCGAGCGGTCGCCCGTCGCATCCTCCGTGTTCGTACAGAACCGGAAGCAGCGTCAGGCCTATCCCGGTCTCGGCGGCGGCGGCGGCGATGCGCTCGGACAGTTCGGCGAGCGCGGCATAAGGCGCGCCGTCGGGCTGATGGTGCAGATAGTGGAACTCGGCGACCGCCGCGTATCCCGCCTCCAGCATCTCCATCATCACGAACGCGGCGATGGCCTCGACGTCGTCCGGCGTCAGCCGGTCGAGGAAGCGGAACATGAGCTGCCGCCAGGTCCAGAAGATGTCGCGCGGCTCCGGGCCACGCCGCTCGGTCATGCCGGCCATGGCGCGCTGAAAGGCGTGGCTGTGGAGATTGACGGGCGCGGGGAGCAAAATGCCGACGCGCAAGCCGTCCGGCTGCGCGCCTGACGCAACGCTCGCGATCCGGCCATCTTCGCCGACGCGAACGAGCACGTCGGACTGCCACCCTTCGCTTGTGAGCGCCTGCCTGGCCCAGATCGATTGCACCGCGGAAACCTCGTTGACGGGTTAATATGTCTGTGCATATTATCCAATAACGCGAGTTATTCCAAGGCCGATCGACGTGGCTCAGCAGCTTCTCGTCAATGCCAGCCTGGCGACGATGGTGCCCGATGCGGCGCCATATGGCTTGGTGCGCGACGGCGCCATCGCCATTTCCGGCGACCGGATCGCCTGGGCCGGCGCCGAATCCGAGCTGCCCGCCGACTACGCCCAATGGCCGCGCCGGGACCTGGGCGGCCGGCTCGTCACCCCTGCGCTGATCGACTGCCACACCCACATCGTCCACGGCGGCAACCGTGCCGGCGAGTTCGAGATGCGGCTCAAGGGCGCCACCTATGAGGAGGTCGCGCGCGCCGGCGGCGGCATCGTCTCGACGGTCAAGGCCACGCGCGCGGAGGATCAGGAGACGCTGCTCAGGAGCGCTTTACGGCGGGTCGACGCGCTCATCGCGGAAGGCGTTGCGACGATCGAGATCAAATCCGGCTATGGGCTGGACACCGAGACCGAGCTGAAAATGCTCCGTGTCGCCCGCCGCATCGCCAATGAGCGACCGATCCACGTCAAGACCAGCTTTCTCGGCGCCCATGCCGTACCGACCGACTATAAGGGCCGCGCCGGACGCCTATATCGACGAGGTCTGCATCCCCGCGCTCGAAGCCGCTCATGCCGCCGGGCTCGCCGACGCGGTCGACGGCTTTTGCGAAGGCATCGCCTTTACGCCGGAGCAGATCGAGCGGGTCTTCGTCAAGGCGCGCGAGCTCGGCCTGCCGGTCAAGCTGCATGCCGAGCAGCTTTCCAATCTCGGCGGGGCGGCGCTCGCGGCGCGTTATGGCGCGCTGTCCGCCGATCACCTCGAATATCTCGACGAGGCGGGCGTCAGGGCGATGGCCGCAGCGGGGACGGTCGCGGTTCTGCTGCCGGGTGCGTTCTACGCGGTGCGCGAAACGCAGCTTCCGCCTGTCGAGCTGTTCCGCGCGCACGGCGTGCCCGTAGCGCTGGCCACCGACTGCAATCCGGGCTCGTCCCCGCTCGCCTCGATCCTCCTGGCCATGAATATGGGCTGCACGCTGTTCCGCCTGACGCCGGAAGAGGCGCTCGCCGGATGCACGCGTGTCGCCGCCCGCGCGCTCGGCCTTGCCGATTGCGGCGTGATCGCCTCCGGCCTGCGCGCCGATCTGGCGGTCTGGGACGTCGAGCATCCGGCAGAACTCGCCTACCGCATCGGCTTCAATCCGATCTACGCCCGCATCTTCGGAGGTGAAGCATGAGCGCTGTCCTGCTAAGCCCCGGCGCCGCAACGCTCTCACAATTGGAGACGATCTACCGCACCGGCAGCGCGGTCAGTCTCGACCGCAGCGCCCGGCCCGCGATCGAAGCCGCTGCCGCGCGCATTGCCGAGGCAGCAGCCGGCGGCGTGGCCGTTTACGGCGTCAATACCGGCTTCGGCAAGCTCGCCAGCGTCAAGATCGCGCCGGAAGACACCGAAACGCTGCAGCGCAATCTCATTCTCTCCCATTGCTGCGGCGTCGGCGAACGCACCGAGCCGGCGATCACCCGGCTGATGATGATCCTGAAGCTGCTCTCGCTCGGCCGCGGGGCATCGGGCGTGCGTTGGACGCTGATCGAGCTGATCGAGGCGATGCTGGAGCGGGACGTCCTGCCGGTCGTTCCCGCACAAGGCTCGGTCGGCGCGTCGGGCGACCTTGCGCCGCTCGCGCATATGACGGCGGTGATGATCGGCGAGGGCGAGGCCGAGTTCGGCGGACGGGTCATGAGCGGCGGCGAGGCGCTGGCCGCAGCCGGCCTGGAGCCGGTGACGCTCGGCCCGAAGGAAGGCCTGGCGCTGATCAACGGCACGCAGTTTTCCACCGCCTATGCGCTCGCCGGCCTGTTCGACGCCTGGCGGAACGCCGAAGCGACCATCGTCACCTCCTGCCTGTCGACCGACGCGATCATGGGATCGACGGCGCCGCTTCAGCCGGAAATCCACGCCCTGCGCGGCCATCGCGGCCAGATCGACGTGGCGAGCGCGATGCGCAAGCTGATGAGCGGCTCGTTCATCCGCGAGGCGCACCGTGACGGCGACAGCCGCGTGCAGGATCCCTATTGCATCCGCTGCCAGCCGCAGGTAGTCGGCGCGTGCATCGATTTGTTGCGCATGGCGGGCGGCACGCTGGAGCTCGAGGCGAATGCGGCGACCGACAACCCGCTGGTGCTCTCAGGTGTCGGCCGCATCGTGTCCGGCGGCAATTTCCACGCCGAGCCGGTCGCCTTTGCCGCCGACCAGATCGCGCTCGCCGTCGCCGAGATCGGCTCGATCGCCCAGCGCCGCATCGCGCTGATGGTCGACCCCACCCTCTCCTTCGACCTGCCGCCGTTCCTGACGCCCGCGCCGGGGCTCAACTCCGGTTTCATGATCGCCGAAGTCACGACCGCAGCCCTGATGAGCGAAAACAAGCATCTCGCCCATCCCTGCTCGATCGATTCTACCCCGACCAGCGCCAACCAGGAGGACCACGTCTCCATGGCCGCTCACGGCGCGCGCCGCCTGATGCGCATGAACGCCAATCTCGCCAACATTCTCGGCGTCGAGTTGCTGTGCGGCGTCCAGGGCATCGAATTCCGCGCCCCGCTCCTGACCAGCAAGCCGCTTCGGTCCGTCATCGAACGGTTTCGCGCGCTCGTTCCGCCCCTCGATCAGGACCGCTATCTGGCGCCCGATATCGGCAAAGCGGCCGACTTCGTTTCCTCGCGCGAGATCGTCGCCGCGACCGGGTCGGACAGGCTCATCGAACTGGGGAGCGGGCAATGAGCGTGGTCGAGGTCTTGCAGGGCAACGGCCCGGTCGTTCTCGGCATGCCGCATACCGGCACCGACGTGCCGGAGGATGTGCTGGCAGGGCTCAACGACACCGGCCGCGCGCTCGCCGACACCGACTGGCATATTCACCGGCTCTATGACGGGCTGCTGCGAGACGCGACCTCCGTCCGCGCCACGTTCCACCGCTATGTCATCGACGCCAACCGCGATCCGAGCGGCGCCAGCCTCTATCCCGGCCAGAACACCACCGGCCTTTGCCCGACGACGGATTTCGAGGGCAAGCCGATCTATCGCGACGGCCATGAGCCGGACGCCGAGGAAATCGAGCGGCGGCGCCAAACCTTCCACGCGCCCTATCACGCAGCGCTCGCGGCCGAAATCGAGCGTGTGCGCCAGCCTTCACGGCGTCGCCGTGCTTTACGACTGCCATTCGATCCGCTCGCAGATCCCGTTCCTGTTCGATGGCGTGCTGCCGGATTTCAATATCGGCACCAAGGGCGGCGTGACCTGCGCTCGCGAGATCGAGGCCGCGACGGTCGGCCATTTGCGCGAACGCGCCGGGTTATACCAGCGTGCTTAACGGACGGTTTACCGGCGGATGGACGACGCGCCATTACGGTGCGCCCGAGAGCGGCGTCCACGCCATCCAGATGGAGCTGACGCAAAGCGCCTATCTGGCCGCCGAACATGCCCCCTTTGCCTATAGCGAGGAGCGCGCCGGGCGCGTCCGCGAGCCCTTGCGGCGCATTCTTGAGGCACTCGACGCCTGGGCGCGCCGCCAGGCGGTCGCCGGATCGGCCGAATGAGCGGCTCCGTCGCGCCGCGACGGTGTAAATTTCGCCACCTGCGCCATTTGAAGCTATTTCTTTGATGCAGCGCAAAAAACTTTGCTGCAATCTACCGATGAAACGAAGGGTGGAGCGATGATCGACAGGCGCCACAACAGCCGGGACGTCTACCCGCCGACCGGGACCGAGCTGACCGCCAAGTCGTGGCTGACCGAGGCGCCGATGCGGATGCTGATGAACAATCTGCATCCGGACGTCGCGGAGAACCCGCATGAGCTGGTCGTCTATGGCGGCATCGGCCGGGCTGCGCGTACCTGGCAGGATTTCGACCGGATCGTCGCCACGCTGAAAACGCTGGAAGACGACGAGACGCTGCTTGTGCAGTCCGGCAAGCCGGTCGGCGTATTCCGCACGCATAAAGACGCCCCGCGCGTGCTGATCGCCAATTCCAACATCGTGCCGCATTGGGCGACCTGGGACCATTTCCACGAGCTCGACCGCAAGGGTCTGGCGATGTACGGCCAGATGACGGCGGGCTCGTGGATCTATATCGGCACGCAAGGGATCGTGCAGGGCACTTACGAGACTTTCGCCGAGGCGGGCCGCCAGCATTATGGCGGCGACCTCAAGGGGCGCTGGATTCTAACGGCCGGGCTCGGCGGCATGGGCGGCGCGCAGCCGCTTGCCGCGGTCATGGCCGGAGCGTGCTGCCTTGCCGTGGAATGCGATCCGACGCGCATCGATTTCCGCCTGCGCACCCGCTATCTCGACGAGAAGGCCGAAACGCTCGACGAGGCGCTGGCCATTATCGAGGGCTGGACCAAGGCGGGCGAGGCCAAGTCCGTCGGCCTCATCGGCAACGCTGCCGACATCTTTCCCGAACTGGTCAGACGCGGCGTACACCCCGACATCGTCACCGATCAGACCTCCGCCCACGACCCCATCAACGGCTACCTTCCCGCCGGCTGGACGCTGGGCGAATGGCGGGCAAAGCGCGAGAGCGATCCGAAGGCGGTGGAGAAGGCGGCCCGCGCTTCGATGAAGATCCATGTCGCGGCGATGGTCGATTTCTGGAACCGCGGCGTGCCGACGCTCGACTACGGCAACAACATCCGCCAGGTCGCCAAGGAGGAGGGGCTGGAAAACGCCTTCGCCTTCCCCGGCTTCGTGCCCGCTTATATCCGCCCGCTGTTCTGCCGGGGCATCGGCCCGTTCCGCTGGTGTGCGCTGTCGGGCGATCCGGAGGACATCTACAAGACCGACGCCAAGGTCAAGGAGCTGATCCCCGACGACGCGCATCTGCACAATTGGCTGGACATGGCGCGCGACCGGATCGCGTTCCAGGGCCTGCCCGCCCGGATCTGCTGGGTCGGCCTCGGCCAGCGCGACCGGCTCGGCCTCGCCTTCAACGAAATGGTGCGCAACGGCGAGCTGAAGGCCCCGATCGTCATCGGCCGCGATCATCTCGATTCCGGCTCGGTCGCCTCGCCGAACCGCGAGACCGAAGTCCATGAAGGACGGCTCGGACGCCGTCTCCGACTGGCCGCTGCTCAATGCCCTGCTTAACTGCGCCTCGGGCGCGACCTGGGTGTCGATCCATCACGGCGGCGGCGTCGGCATCGGCTTTTCGCAGCATGCGGGCATGGTCATCTGCTGCGACGGAACGGAGGACGCGGACCGCCGCATCGCCCGCGTGCTCTGGAACGATCCGGCGACCGGCGTCATGCGCCATGCCGATGCGGGCTACGAGACCGCGATCGAATGCGCGATTGAACATCAATTGAAGCTGCCGGGAATCCTTCCTGAATAACCAACTCGAAATGAGAGGGAGTCACATCATGTCGATCAAATGCAAAATCTTAAGGACCGCGGCCACCTGCGCCGTCGCCCTGGGGCTGGCCGTGCCCGCCTCTGCCGACCAGCTCGCCGACATCAAGGCCAAGGGCAAGATCGTCGCCTCCACGGAGATGCATTTCGCGCCCTTCGACATCCTCGTCGACGGCAAATATGAGGGGATCTGCAAGGATCTGTTCGACGAGGTCGCCAAGGAGCTTGGCGTGGAGGTCGAATATCTCGACCTGCCCTGGCAGAGCATCCTGCCGGGCCTCGAAGCCAAGAAGTTCGACATCGTCAACGCGCCGGTCACGATCACCGCCGAACGCGTGAAGCGCTACAGCTTCACCCTGCCGATGGGCAACGCCACCGTCGCCATGGTCAAGAAGGCCGGCGACGACACGATCAGCAAGCCGGAAGACATTGCCGGCAAAGCCGCCGGCTCGCAGAAGGGCTCGGCCCAGCTCGACCAGCTCAAGGCGTTTTCCGCCAAGCTGCCCAAGCCCGTCGACGTGCGCGAATATGTCAACCAGGACGAGGCGCTGGCCGACCTCGCGGCCGGCCGCATCCAGGCCGTGGTCAACTCCATGCCGCTGATGGGCTACGCGGCCAAGCAGCGTTCGGACACCTTCACGCTGGTCATGCCGCCCTTCGGCGATCCGAAATATTTCGCCTGGGTCGCGCGCAAGGACGACGACTCCGCCAGCCTCGTCGAGGCGATCAACAAGGCGCTGTTGAAGATGCATGAGGACGGCCGCCTCGCGAAGATCAACGAGAAATGGCTGGGCGCCGCGCCGGAGCTGCCGACCACCATGCCGGATGTGAAGTAGGAATAGCGGCCCGGGAGAAGTCGTCATTCCCGCGCAGGCGGGACTCCAGTAAACAACGGCGTCCGCAATTCATTGCAAGCGCTACGGTGACTGGATCCCCGCGTGCGCGGGAACGACGATCATCCTCTCGAGCCCGGTGCAATCGGGTTCCCCTGCAGGCGAGGGCAAGAGGCGGTGCATTTCTCCTTCGACGTCATCTTCAAAAACCTGCCCTATCTCATCGATGCGGCGAAATGGACGGTGCTGGTCTCCCTTGCCGGCATGGCGATCAGCGTTCTGCTCGGCGTCCTGATCTGCGCCGCGCGTATCAACCGGATGCGGCTTCTGAGAAGCGCCGCGGCGCTGTATATCAGCTTCTTCCGCGGCGTGCCGCTGCTCGTGCAACTGCTGATTTTCTACTACATGCTGCCCTATGTCGGGATGGACCTGCCCGCCATCGCCGCCGCGATCCTCGCGGTCGGCATGTGCTCGGCGGCCTACACGGCCGAGATCGTGCGCGGCGCGCTGCAGGCGATCCCGCGCGGGCAGATCGAAGCGGCGGATGCGCTGGGCATCGCGCCGTTGTCGCTGTGGGTGCGCATCCTCATTCCGCAGGCGCTCCGCATCGGCCTGCCCTCGCTGGTCAATGAGCTGATCCTGCTGGTCAAGGTCTCCTCGCTCGCCTCGGTCGTCGGCGTCGTCGAGCTGACCCGCGTCGCGCAGAACATCACCGGCCAGACCTACCGTCCGCTGGAAATCTACATCGCGGCGGCGGCGATCTATCTGGTCATCAATTCCGTCATTTCCTTTCTCGGCCGCCGGGCCGAGGCACGCTTCAACGTCGGCTGAGGGGAGCGCGCGATGGAACTCGACCTCTACCTCCGATACGGCCCCGCCCTGCTTCGCGGCTTCGGCGTCACCGATCCTCTGCTGGATCGTCGGCACGTTCGGCGGCATCGTGCTCGGCTTTGCCATCGCCTGCGTCTATCAATGGGCGAGCCGCCCGCTGCGCTGGCTGATCCAGGCTTACATCGAAGTGATCCGCGGCACGCCGTTCATGATCCAGCTGTTCATCATCTATTATGGCGGCCCGCATTTCGGCCTGGTCCTCGACCCCGTCCCGGCCGGCATTCTCAGCTTCGTCATCTATGGCAGCCCCTATTTCGCGGAGATCTTCCGCTCCGGCTTCAACGCCATTCCGCGCGGTCAGATCGAGGCGGCGCGCTGCGTCGGGCTCGCCGAATGGACGATCATCTACCGCATCGTCGCTGCCGCAAATGCTGGTCTCGATCACGGCGCCGCTCACCAATTTCATCATCATACTGACGAAGGAAACGGCGATCCTATCGGTGGTCACGGTGCCGGAGCTGCTCTACCAGACCCAGACCATGGCGGCGGAGACGTTCACTTATATCGAACCGTTCCTGGTGCTGTCGCTGTTCTACTGGGCTATGGTCGTGGCGACGTCCTGGCTCGGCGAGAAGGGTCGAAGCGCGGGTGACGCGGCATTTGCGGCGGGCATGAGGGGCGAGGAGGGGGACGGAGCATGACAATTTCCGTGCCGGACAATGCAGACGAGGCCATCATCTCGGTGCGCGGATGTCGAAGCATTTCGGCGACTTCGAAGCGCTGCGCGACATCGACCTGGATATTCGGCGGTCGGAGGTGCTGTGCCTGATCGGGCCGTCCGGCTCGGGCAAAAGCACGCTCCTGCGCTGCATCAACTTTCTGGAGCCCTATGATCAGGGCGAGGTGCGCATGGAAGGTCAGCTCATCGGCTGGCAGGAGGGCAGCAAGCCGAGAAGGCCGCTGCCGGAAGCGAAGCTGCGCGACCAGCGCCGGCATATCGGCATGGTGTTTCAGCAGTTCAATCTGTGGCCGCATTTCACGCGCCCTGCAGAATGTTGCCGAGGCGCTGCTCGGGTGAAGAAGCTGCCGCGCACTGAAGCCATTGCGCGCGCCGCGGCGGCGCTGGACAAGGTCAATCTCAGGACAAGGCTGGACAGCTATCCTTCTGCCCTGTCCGGCGGGCAGCAGCAACGCGTCGCCATTGCGCGGGCGATCGCAATGGAGCCGAGCCTGATGCTGTTCGACGAGCCGACCTCGGCGCTCGATCCGGAGCTGGTCGGCGAAGTGCTCAATGTGATGAAGGAGATGGCGGCGGAAGGCATGACGATGGTCGTCGTGACCCACGAGATGAGCTTTGCCGCCCATGTCGCCGACCGTGTGGCCTTTCTCGATCACGGCCGGCTTGATCGACTGTGTTCCGCCGGCGGAGATCTTCGGCACCGACCCGGCCGACGCGCGCATCCGCTCTTTCCTGCAGACCTATCGCGAACGCAACGTGGTCTGACGGTTTTTGTCGGCATTCCCGATCCGTCGTCCCGGAAACGCCACAGGCGTCGTCCGGGATCCACTCGCAACGCCGCCCTCGCCGCACGAAATTGCTCAGACGAGTAGGCCGCGGATCAAGTCCGGGGCGACGTGGAAGAATATCGTGAGGACGAGTGACCCTCTAAGGTCATCTCAGCCAGTGCGGAACAGCTTGCCGGGGTTGAAGAGCCCTTGCGGATCGAGCAGGTCCTTGATCTGCCGCATCAGCGCCAACTTGACCGGATCGGCCGTGGCATTCAGCGCGTGAATACGCTTGGAGCCGACGCCGTGCTCGGCGGAGAAAGAGCCGCCCAACTCGCGGATGCCGGCATAGAGGATGTCTTCCACCGCATCGATGGTCGCCTGCGATGTCTGCGCGCCGGCGCGATTCAGGATGATGTGCAGATTGCCATCGGCGAGATGTCCGAAGACGAAGGGCGACAGGTCCGGCTCGACGCGCGCGAGGGCGGGAAGGCAGCGCTTCAGATACCCGTCGATCTCCGAGAGCGGCACCGACACATCATAGGAGGGCGCTGCCGGATAGAGGCGGTAGACCTCCTCGGTGGCCTCGCGCAGGCGGTACAGCTCGGTCTCCTGCGCTGCCGATGCGGCGACGATGGCGCTGATGTCGCCGCCGCCACTCCCACTCAGAAAGGAAAAAAGTTCGGCCAGCCCGGCCTGGAGCTGCGCCTCTTCGGCCCCGCCAAGCGTCACCAGCAAATGAGCCGGGCGGCACAGGTCGTAATCCGGCGCCGACCAGTTGAAACGGTTCGCGGTGAAATTAATGTAGCGGGTCCACATGACCTCCGCCGCGCGCAGGCTGCCGGCCGCTGCCGCACGCGCCTGCCTGACCATTTCGAGCGCCGCACCCGTCGACGGCAGGGCGAACAGGGCCGTGGCGGTCGCCGCGGGGAGCGGATCGAGCTTGAGGGCCGCGCGGGTAACGATGCCGAGCGTGCCTTCCTCGCCGATCAGCAAGTGCTTGAGATCGTAGCCGGCGGAGTTTTTGACCACGCGCGTCAGGTCGGAATAGTTCGAGCCGTCGGGCAGCACGGCTTCCAGGCCGAGAACCCGGTGCCGCATCACGCCGTTGCGGAACGCCATGACGCCGCCGGCATTGGTGGAGATCATGCCGCCGATCGTCGCCGAGCCGCGCGCGGCAAGGTCGATGCCGGGCTCCAGCTTGCGCTCAGCGGCTGCCTCCTGCAAACGCTGAAGCGCCACGCCCGCCTGAACGACGGCCACGCCCTCGACCGGGTCGAGCCGCTCGATCCGGTCCATACCAGTCAGCGC
The DNA here is from genome assembly GCA_963727575.1 of uncultured Alphaproteobacteria bacterium. GTDB lineage: Bacteria > Pseudomonadota > Alphaproteobacteria > Rhizobiales > Rhodomicrobiaceae > JAHQVI01. The sequence continues at coordinate 51,557 of CAVSIA010000017.1, read as the reverse complement.
AAGGACGATCTGGCCGGGACGCGAGACGCCGCCGCCGACCAGGCCGGTGCGCCCGCCATGCGGAACGATGGGGATGTGGTGCTTCACGCAGGCTTTGACGACCGCCGCGACGTCGCCGGTGTTCCTCGGAGAGACGACGGCGGAGGCGCCAAGATTGTCAGCGTGTTCCCCAGGATGCAGCGCGGCAATGGCATCGCCGGTCCTGACGCCGCCGTCGCCGAGAATGGCGCGCAACTCGGAGAGGAAATCGCTCGGCAGGTCCGGCATCGATTTATGCATCGTATTTCCGCAGTGGGGGGTGGGCGCGACGCATAACGCCTCGTCTCACAATTCGATGACGACCGACGTCTTCGGCCGCGAGCAGCATAGATAGACCTCGTCGCTTGCGGGAGGGTCGAGCGGCTCCTCGAAATACTCCACCGTGCCGCTGACGAGCCTCTGCTTGCACGTGCCGCACACCCCGGACCGGCAACTGAAATCAGGCCGCACGCCCTGATCCTCGATGAAGTCCAGAAGCGAGTCCGCGGTCTCGTCCCAGACGAAGCGCTTGCCCGACCGGGTCAGCTCGATATAGAGCGGATCGCCGGTCATTCCGCGGCAATCGCCAGGCTCTCCGCCGCGATCATCTGCTCCAGGCGCCGCCGGAAGCGCAACGGGCCGACATCGATCTTCAGATCGAGATTGGGGGTGCGCTTGTTGGCCATGCCCCGATGCACGGCTTCGAGAACCGCCTTGTCCTCCTCGAACGCGCCGCGGACCGAGGTCGCGAAGCGCGCCGAGACCTCCGGATCGTCCGGCGCGAAGTTGCGCATCTGGAACCAGAAATATTTTGTCGAATTCTCGTCGACCGGCGTCATGAAATTGTAGCTGTCCATCAGAAATGTCTCGTCCGGCAGCGCCCGGCCCTCACCGCCGCTTCCGGCGGGCACGAAGATCGCCTTGATGATCGCATGGCAGGGATAGCGCACCTCGTAATGCTGCTTGCGGTCGGCGTTGCCGGCGAATTGCAGGAACGGCGCATAGAACGGGGGCGGTTCGCTGTCCATCATCCAGCGCCAGACCGCCACGCCGTCCTCCCCGACCGTCGTCTCAAGCGGCGTCTCCTCGGTGCCCGCTCCGGCAAAGGAGGTCTGATGCACCCAGGCCACGTGCGAGGGGTCGAGCAGATTGTCGGTCAGATAGAGATAGTGGCAGTCGACCACCATGGCGTCTCCGCGATTGGCGCCCCAAGCCGGATCATCGTAGTGCTCGACCGGAAAAATCTTCGCCGGATGCGCGAGCGCCGGATCGCCCATCCAGATCCAGACGAGCCCGTAGCGCTCCTCGACGGGATAGGACCGCACCCGTGCGACATGCGGGATGCGCTCGGCGCCGGGCACGCGGGTGCAGGCGCCGGTGTAGTCGAACGTCAGTCCGTGATAGCCGCATTCCACCTCGTCGCCCTTGAGCCGGCCCATCGACAAAGGCAGCTTGCGGTGTGGGCAGGCATCCTCAAGAGCGGCCGGTCGCCCGTCCTGGCTCCGATAGAGGACGACCCGCTCGCCGAGGATCGTCACCGGCGTCAGCCTCCGGCCGACCTCGGCGTCCCATGCGGCAACATACCAGGCATTCTTCAGAAACATGGCGCGCTCCAAACCGATACAGTCGGCAGCATTAAGCCGGCGAAACCGCGCCCGACTCACGTCGCCTACGCGCCTATTCTAATTTAGAAAAGCTGGAACTGCATCATTCCCGGCACGCCTGGGCCTATCTGCGACAATTCTGAAGCCCGAATTTCGGAGCCGGGCGAGAAAACGATCGCTTGTCGGGAGAGAGCGGGCGCATACTTTCCCGGGAATTGGTATTGCCCGGCGGCATGGCAAAAAAAACCGGCTTGAAGGCGTTTTGCCTTCAAGCCGGTGCTGAGGTTGGCAACGGAACTTTTACGACATCGATGCTTTTGACGGCAGCGCGATATATTGCTGTGCGGAGCCGCGTTTGATCAGAGCGAGCGCCTTGGCGCGGCCGTGCGAGGATGCATCGGACAGAGCCTTCTGCAAGTCTTTCGCGGAACTCACATCCTTGTCGCCGATCTTCAGGATGACGTCGCCGGCTTCGATGCCGGACGAAGCTGCCGCCCCTTCCGGGTCGACCTCGGTGACGAGCACGCCTTCCTCACCTGCGCCTGCAACGCTCGAAGCAGAGGCCACCGACAGGCCGATCTTGCCGAGGTCGGTGCTGTCTTCTTCGGTGCGGGCGAGAACCTGCGGATGATCCTCCTTCATCGCGCCGAGCGTCAGGCGGATATTCTCTTCCTTACCGTTACGAACGACGGTCAGGTCGGCCTTCGTATCGGGAGCCATGCCGCCGATCGTGCGGGCGAGATCACGGGCATCTTCCACGGTCTTGCCGTCCACCTTGGCGATGACATCTCCGGATTTGAGGCCGGCGCGCTCGGCCGGGCTGTCGGGCTCCGGCTTGTCGACCAGGGCGCCCTTGGAACTATTCAGACCGAGGCTCTGGGCAATATCGTCCGTCACCGGCTGGATCTGAACGCCAAGCCAGCCGCGTTCGATGTGTCCCTTGGACTTCAGGACCGGGATGATCTGGTTCACGGTCGTCCCCGGAATGTCGAAAGCGATGCCGACATTGCCGCCCGACGGCGAATAGATCGCCGTGTTCACGCCGATGACCTCTCCGGCGAGATTGAAGGTCGGTCCGCCGGAATTGCCACGGTTCACCGCAGCATCGATCTGGATGAAATCGTCATACGGACCTGAGCCGATGTCGCGGCCGTCCGCCGACACGATACCCGCGGTCACGGTGCCGCCGAGACCGAACGGATTACCGACTGCGAGCACCCATTCGCCGATCCTCGGCGCTTTGTCCGCGATTTTCACGAACGGGAAATCGCCGCCGCCTTCGGCCTTGATGAGGGCGAGGTCGGTCTTGGGATCGACGCCGATGACCTTGGCCGGATAGGTCTTGCCGTCATCGGTCTTGATCTCGACCTTCGTTGCGCCATCGACGACGTGGTTGTTGGTGACCGCATAGCCATCGGCGGAAATGAAGAAGCCGCTGCCCAGGCCCTGAACCATCGGCCCATGGCCGTGGTTGCCGCCGGGACGTCCGCGGAACTGGAACGGCGCGTTGTCGAAGAAGTGCTCGAACGGCGTTCCCTTGAACGGGTTCTCGCCACCCTGGAACGGGTTCTGCTCCGGCTGACCGCCCTCGTCCTGGGTCATCTTCAGCGAGGGATCGATCTTGACCTGCACGGCGAACACGGCCGGCTTTACCTTTTCGACGAGCCCGGCGAAATCGGGCAGCCCCGCCGCGCGCGTGTCTGTGGGCTGCGCCTGGACCGGCTGCGCCGCCTGGCTGTTCGTCGAATAGGCGAATTGCGGTAAGGCGGCGCCGGCAAGCAGTGCCGCGAAGCTGACGCCGAGCACGAGCTTGCGCGTCATCGCCGAGCGGGAGCGCGCAGCTTTCGGCGCGTCGTTCCCCGGCACGATGGAATTTGTCATTGATACGTCTCCAATTGAACGGCGGGAGTTGATATCCCCCGAAATTAACTTGGCCCATGATCGCGGGCGCCACCTTTCGGGATGATGGACGTCGCTATACAATTTCGTAATGATTTTGCGGACGTTTCGATGGAACCGGCAGCCTGGAGGGCAATGTCGCGAGCGGGCCGCAAAGCGGAGAAGCATTGTGGATCTGGACCTTAAAGGCAAAAAGGCCGTCGTCACCGGAGCCAGCAAAGGGCTCGGCGCGGACATCGCCCGCACGCTGGCGGCGGAGGGCATGGACGTGTTCCTGCTGGCACGGTCGCGGGATGCATTGGAGGCACTCGCCGCCGAATTGACCCAGCGTTACGGCGTGAAGGCGACGGCGCACGCCACCGACCTGGAGGATGCCGGGAACGTTCTCGCCGCCGCGAAAGCCGCCGAAAGCGCGCTTGGCGGCGTCGATGCTCTGATCAACTGCGCCGGAGCCACCAAGCGCGGCGCGTTCTTCGAGCTGACCGAGGAGGACTGGCGGAGCGGCTTCGGGCTCAAATTCTTCGGCGCCGTGCGGCTAACGCGTGCGCTGTGGCCGGCCCTGACCCGCTCGCATGGCGCGATCGTCAACATTGTCGGTCTCGGCTCACGGATGCCGGGTGCGGATTTCACCATCGGCGGATCGGTCAATTCGGCGCTGCTCAACTTCACCAAGGCGATGTCGGAGATCGGCATAAAGGACGGCGTTCGCGTCAACGCCATCAATCCGGGCTTTTTCCAGACCGGCCGGCTGACCCGCACGCTGAGCAACATGGCCTCGCAGCAGGGCATCAGCGTCGACGATGCCGCCGGGGACCTGCTGCGCAAGCGGGGTGTGACGCGCTTCGGCCAGCCGCAGGAAGTCGGCGCGCTTGTCGCCTATCTGTGTTCCGCACAAGCGGCCTACATCAACGGAGCGGCCATCGAAATCGACGGCGGCGCGCCGCGCGACATCTGACCATCGCCGGCTGCCCATCGTCGCTCAATCCGCGATCGGCAGCCTGCTGGTCTCCTTGACCGTGCGCACCACGATGCGCGACTGGGTATCGACCACCACCGTCTCCGCGAGCAGCTTTTCGCGGAGGAAATGGTCGAAGCTGCGCACATCCGCCGTCACCACCTTGATCAGGTAATCCGCCGCGCCGGTCATCAGCTCGCACAGCACCACTTCCGGCCATTGCTGGGCGTCGGCTTCGAAGCGATCGAGGCTTTCGCGATTGGTATTGGCGAGCTTCACATAGACATAGACGACGAAGTGAAGGCCGAGCTGCTCGCGGTCGAGTTGGGCGACCTGCCGCTTGATCACGCCCATATCCTGCAGCCGCTTCACACGCCGCCAGCAGGGCGAGGAACTCAAGCCGACACGCTCCGCCAGCTCGGCCATGGAGATGGTCGCGTCCCGCTGAAGCTGGTCGAGGATGCGAATATCGGTGCGATCAATTTTATCCAAGATTGCCGCTTTCTGCGCAATAATTATGCTGATTAAACACCCTTTGAGGGCAAAAAGGCAAATATTTCCGTCGTCTCGAGCCTATGATTCTACGCGTCCCGGATTTCGGCTGATAGCAGCCAGGAGGCGCAAATGACGGCTTTCCGCATATCTCTCGACGATAAATATCTATCGGAGCGCGGCCTGTGCCTGATGAGCGGCATCCATGCGCTCGTCCGTCTGCCTCTCGACCAAGCCCGTCTGGATCGCCGCGCCGGTCTCAACACCGGCGGTTTCATTTCCGGCTATCGCGGCTCGCCGCTCGGCGGATACGACCAGCACTTGCAGCGCGCCCAGAAATTCCTCTCCGCCCACAACATACGTTTCCAGCCGGGCATCAACGAAGACCTCGCCGCGACCGCGGTCTGGGGCAGCCAGCAGGTCAACCTGCATCCCGGCGCCACCGTCGACGGCGTGTTCGGCATCTGGTACGGCAAGGCGCCCGGCGTCGACCGCTCCGGGGACGTCTTCAAGCACGCGAACATGACCGGCACCTGGCCGCGCGGCGGCGTTCTTGCGATTGCCGGCGACGATCCGCTGGCCAAATCGTCCACCCTGCCCTCGCAGAGCGAGTTCACCTTTCTCGACGCCGAAATCCCGGTGCTTGCGCCGTCCAACATCCAGGAGTTGCTCGATCTCGGGCTGCATGGCATCGCCATGTCGCGCTTCTCCGGACTGTGGGTCGGCATGATCGCCATGGCCGACATCATGGACGGCTCGGCGACAGTGAATGTCGACCCGGCGCGCCTCAACCTGATCGCGCCGCCCGATGACGGCGCGCCGCGCCACATCACCCTGCCCGGCCTCAAGCTTCAAAGCCGCCACGGCGCCGAGGAACGGCTGCGGCTGTTCAAGCTGCCCGCGGCGAAACTCTACGCCCGGCTGAACCGGCTGAACCGCATTGTCTGGGATACGCCTTCGCCGCGCATCGGACTGATCGCCAGCGGCAAGAATTGGCAGGCGGTAACGGACGCGCTTCGCCTGCTCGGCATCGACGAGGCAACGGCGGCGCGTCTCGGTCTGCGGCTGGTCAAGATCTCGATGCCCTGGCCGCTCGACGAAGCGGATATGTCGGACTTCGCCAGCGGCCTGAGGACCGCCTTCGTCGTCGAAGCGAAGCGCCCGCTGATCGAAACGCAGCTCAAGGATCATCTCTATCACCTGGACGCGGCGAAGCGCCCCGCCGTGATCGGCAAGACCGACCTGTCCGGCGAACCGCTCCTTCCGCATACCGGCGATCTCCACGCCGAAGACATTGCCCGCGCGCTGGCAAGGCTTCTGCCGGCGGGCGAGCGGACCGGGCCGATCACGGCCGCTCTGGCAATGCTCGACGACCGGCAGCACTCCGGCCGCGCGCTGGAGACGCCCTCGCCTCGCGCGCCGTATTTCTGCTCCGGCTGTCCGCATAACAGCTCGACGACCGTTCCCGACGGCAGCCGGGCGATGGCCGGCATCGGCTGCCACATCATGGCGCAGACCATCGACGGGCGCGCCGGGGACGCGTTCAGTCAGATGGGCGGCGAGGGCGTCGCCTGGCTCGGCCAGATCGGCTTTACCGAAACCCCGCATATCTTCGTCAATCTGGGCGACGGCACCTATCATCATTCCGGCTCGCTGGCGATCCGCGCCGCGGTGTCTGCGAAGGCAACCGTTACCTATAAGATCCTCTACAACGATGCCGTGGCCATGACCGGCGGACAGAAGGTCGACGGACCGCTCAGCGTCGCCGAGATCACGCACCAGCTCGCCGCCGAAGGCGTCAAGCGTATCGCGCTCGTCGCCGAACAGCCGGAACGCCACAACGCGCATGGCCTGGCGCGCGGCGTCAGCATTCATCCGCGCGGCGACCTCGACCAGGTTCAGCGCGCGCTTCGCGACACCACCGGCGTCAGCGTACTGATCTTCGACCAGACCTGCGCGGCCGAGAAGCGGCGGCGGCGCAAGCGCGGCGACTATCCGACGCCGTCCAAGCGCCTGTTCATCAATGAGCGCGTCTGCGAGGGCTGCGGCGATTGCAGCGTCCAGTCGAACTGCGTTTCGATCGAGCCGCTGGAAACCGAATTCGGCACCAAGCGGCAGATCAACCAGTCCTCCTGTAATCTGGACTTCTCCTGCGCGAAGGGGTTCTGCCCGTCCTTCGTCGAGATCGAAGGCGCCGAGATGAAGCGCTCGAGCGTCGATCCAGCAGCGATCGTCGCATTGGCGGATGGTATTGCAACACCCGCCGTCGAGGCGATGGACCGGGAGGTGAAGATCCTGCTGACCGGGATCGGCGGCACCGGCGTGACCACGGTTTCCGCGATCCTCGCCATGGCCGCGCATATGGACGGCCGGCAGACCGCGTCGCTGGACGTGACCGGGCTGGCGCAGAAGGGCGGCGCGGTGCTCTCGCACCTGGCGATTGCGCCGGCTGGCGCGTCTGCCCCCCTCGCCCGGATCGCACCCGGCCAGGCGGACTGCATCATCGCCGGCGACGTCGTCGTCGCCGCCAGCGCCGACAGCCTCGCAATGTGCCACCCCGAGCGCACCGTCGCCATCGTCGACGAGGACATCGCTCCGACGGCGGAGTTCGTCCTCCACGGCTCCCAGGGCTACAGGACGAGCCGCCCCCGCATCCGGCTCCGCCAGGCCGTCAAGACACTGACCGGCGGCGCGGTCGCCACGATGGCGACCAAACTGCTCGGCGACAGCCTCTATGCCAATATGATGCTGGTCGGTCTTGCCTATCAGCAGCGCGGCATCCCGCTTTCGCTCGATGCGCTCGAAGGCGCGATCCGGCTCAACGGCGCCGCCGTCGAGGCCAATCTGGCCGCCTTTCATGCCGGCCGGCTGCTCGCCGCGAGCCCCGAGGCACTCGACACCTTCCTCGGCCGGGAACGCGGCCACCTGCCGCAATCGCTGAACGCGCTCATCGACCGGAGCGTCGGCGAGCTTGCCGCCTATCAGGACGAGGCCTACGCCGCCCGTTTCCGCCGGCTTGTCGATCGCGTGCGTCTCGCCGAGGCGAGCTTGACGAGCGGGCCGGGCGAAACGCCCCTGCCGCTGACGAGGGCCGTCGCCAAGAGCCTGTTCAAACTGATGGCGTACAAGGACGAATATGAGGTTGCCCGGCTCTATGCCGATCCCTCGTTCAAGGCCAAGCTCGCCGCGACGTTCGAGGGCGGCAACAAGATGAAGGTTCTGCTTGCGCCGCCGCTTCTGGCGCGCACCGATCCGGCGACCGGGCGCCCGCGCAAGATGGCGTTCGGCCCGTGGGTCTTCGCCGCCTTTTCCGTGCTTTCGAAGCTGAAGCGGCTGCGCGGCACCGTGGTCGATCCGTTCGGCTGGTCGGCCGAGCGCCGCACCGAGCGCGCGCTGATCGCTCACTATGAAGAGACGGTCGCGACGCTGATATCGGCGCTCTCGCCATCAAACCTGAAGGCCGCCATCGCCATTGCGGAGTTGCCGATGCGCATTCAGGGTTTCGGCCCGGTCAAGGCAGCGCGCATCGACGATTTCCGCCGCGACGAGCAGGCGCAGCTGGCCGCGTTCCGCAACAGCAGCACGGCCGATCATGGCGCCGCGCGCAAATTGATGGCCGCCGAATAGGCCGGAGGCGCGCGAGAAGACCACCGCCGCCGTTTTGATCGTGCGGCTGCCGCGATCCGCGGCGAATGGCGTCGTTCTGGGCGCGGCGTGGCGATCCCGTCCCGCCGCCGCTCAGGATGCACCGGAGACGGGCGCGGGGCTTGCGGCGACTTACCGATTTCGTAGAAACGGCGCTGATCGGTGACACGCCGAGCGTAAACCGCCCCGCTATCCGTTTCCCCGCAACGACAACAAGGACAACACGCAATGCTTTTCGATTCCGCAGATTTTGACGATCATGAGCAGGTCGTCTTCGCCAGTGATGCGGCCAGCGGGCTAAAGGCGATCATCGCCATTCACAGCACCGCTCTCGGTCCGGCGGTCGGCGGCTGCCGCATCCTCGCCTATCCGGACGACGAAACCGCGCTCACCGACGTCCTGCGTCTTTCCCGCGGCATGACCATGAAGAACGCGATGGCCGGCCTCGCGCTCGGCGGCGGCAAGTCGGTGATCATCGCCGATCCGGCGCGGCAGAAATCCCCGGCGCTGCTGCGCGCGATGGGCCGCGCGATCGGACGGCTTGGCGGCCGCTACATCACCGCGGAGGATGTCGGCACCAGCGCGGCGGACATGGTCGAGATCCGCAAGGGCACCCAATTCGTCATGGGGCTTCCGGCGAGCGCGGGCGGCAGCGGCGATCCTTCGCCGAGCACGGCGCTCGGCTGTTTCGAGGGCATCAAGGCGGCCGTTCGGTACAAATTCGGCAGGCCGTCGCTCGAGGGGCTTCGCGTGGCGGTTCAGGGGCTCGGTCATGTCGGCTTGAGTTTGATGGAGCGGTTGTCGGAAGCGGGGGCGAAGCTGACGGTGTGCGACGTCAATCGAGCCGCGGTCGAGAGCGCCGTGGCGTCGTTCGGCGCGGAGGCTGCCGATCCGACCGCGATCTACGATGCCGACGTCGACGTCTTCGCCCCTTGCGCGCTCGGCGCGGTCGTCAACGATCTGACCCTGCCGCGGCTCAAGGCGCAGATCATCGCCGGAGCCGCGAACAATCAGCTCGCCACCCAGGCGCATGGCGTCATGCTGCAGCGGCGCGGCGTTCTCTATGCACCCGATTACGTGATCAATGCCGGCGGCATCATCCAGGTCGCGGCAGAGATCACCGGCGAGCCGAAAGACGATGTCGAGCGGCGCGTCAAAGCGATCGGCGAGACGCTGCTCACGGTATTCAATGCGGCGGATGCGGAAGGGATTTCGACCAGCGAAGCCGCCGACCGGATCGCCTATGGCCGCATCATGGAGACCCGCCAGGCGTCGGCCGCGTAGCGCATCGCACCGAAAAGTGCAACGCGGTTTTCGGATAAATCCGATGCGGAAACAAACAGATAGAGCGGCACCGCCGATTCCGCTTTAAGTTCCGCCGCGCTAGCGGCAAGCTGACGGGGCGCCGCCGGCTTCAGGTTTAGCGGAAACGAAAACCGGCCGCGGCGTCGACGTCGCGGCCGGGCGAAAACTTCTACTTCTTGCTGCCGGTTCTCTTGAGGGTCTTGATCACCGAGCGCGGGCGCCCGGACCGCTCTGCGATATCCCGGTCCTGCTCTTCGATGATGGCGCGGGCCGGCTCGTCACCGTCGAGGCCGCCGATTACGGCGCTCGGGACGCGGCGGTTGGACGTCTGACTTCCATCTTCGTAAAGCACGTCGAAGAGGACGAATTCGGCTTTTGCGGTGGGTTTATTGCGGGCCATAGTCCACCCCTTTCATTCCACGTTGATATAAACGCACCGGCGGGGTCCGCCGATGCGTAGACAGAGCGCGTGTCGATGACCTGGATCGCGATCGTTCTCCAAGGAATCGATCATGATCTCCGTGTACGAACGAGTGTACGGGGAAACCGGCTTCCATTTTCCCCGATCATGCTCCAGGCGGTCTACGCAGAGCGCGCTTCCGAATAGTGCCGGCGCTTGGCCGGCTTGCGATTTCCGTCGGACCGCTTCGGCTGCAGAAAAGCCGGCAGGTCCGGCCTCTGCTGCTGGCGGTCGCGCTGATCGCCCTGGCGAGCGGCACCGGCGCGGGCACCCTCGGATCGTGCCGCAGTGGGCGCCGACTGCTTGTTTCTGCCGTCGGGCGCGTGCGACGAGGTTCTGGCCTCGCCCTGACGATAGGACGGACGCTTGGCTTTCGGTTGCGACCGGCCGCCGCGCGGCTTCGCCGCCTCTCGTCCCAGGTCGGGGCCTGAAGCTGCCAGCGTGCCGCGGCGATCCTCGCTCGGAATTGTCAGCCGCGTCAGCCGCTCGATCGCACGCAGCAGATCGCGCTCGGCATTGTCGCAAAGCGAGATGGCGCTGCCCGCAGCACCGGCGCGAGCCGTCCGGCCGATACGGTGCACATAAGCTTCCGGAACTTCCGGCAGTTCGTAATTGACCACATGCGAAACGCCGTCGACGTCGATGCCGCGTGCGGCGATGTCAGTCGCCACGAGTACACGGATCTTGGCACGGCGAAATGATTCGAGAGCCTCTTCGCGCTGGCGCTGGCTCTTGTTGCCGTGAATGGCCGCCGCATCGACCCCGGCCGCCTCGAGATGCCGCGTAACACGGTCAGCGCCACGCTTGGTGCGCGTGAAGACCAGGGCGCGAGACATGTCCGGGTCGGAGAACAGCTCGACCAGAAGCGTCAGCTTCCGCGAAGCCTCGACCTGGATGACCCGCTGCTCGACGCGGTCGACCGTCGTCGCCACGGGAGCGACGCTGATCTTTTTCGGATTGTGAAGCAGGTCGTCCGCAAGTCCGGCGATCTCACGCGGCATGGTTGCGGAAAAGAACAGGTTCTGCCGCTTGTGAGACAGGTGGCTGACGATCTGGCGAATCGGTTTGACGAAGCCCATGTCGAGCATCTGGTCGGCTTCGTCGAGGACAAAGATCTCCGTGCCGGACAGAACGACCGCGCGCTCGCCGATATGGTCGAGCAGCCGGCCGGGCGTGGCGACGAGGACGTCGACGCCGCCTGCCATGGCCTGGATCTGCGGCCGGTGACCGACACCGCCGAATATGGTGGAGACCGAAATCTGCATGTGGCGGCCATAGGCCCGGAAGCTGTCGGCGATCTGCGAGGCCAGCTCACGCGTCGGCGAGAGCACCAGGACGCGGCAGCCTTTGCGCTGTGCCCGGCGGTGGTCGGCGGCGAGCCGGTGAAGGATCGGCAAGGCGAATGCGGCGGTCTTGCCCGTGCCGGTCTGGGCAATGCCGAGCAGGTCGGAGCCACCGATAACGACGGGAATGGCCTGGGCCTGAATGGGGGTGGGCGTGCTGTAGCCTTCGCCTTCGAGCGCCTTGAGAAGTGGCGCGGCGAGGCCGAGTTCTGAAAAATTCATTGCTGCTTAGAGCTTTCCTAGTGACCGGAATCGTGCGAGCGCCGAAGCAAAACGGCACCTATCGCGTGACAGGTCTCATATTTGGGGACGCCCCGCGTGTCCTGGGCGGTCGATGGAGTGCTTGTCATAGGGCTCAACAGGCGGGAACAGCTGACGGCTTGGAGCCCTTGACATGTCCCTTCACGCGGCTGAAGCGCCGAGATCGCCAGATACAGCGATAGAGGCTATTTGGCATGTTGCGTCGCACAAGTCAATGTCCGGCATGCCACACAGCGCTGCGGAGTGTGCAGATCAGCCGTTCACCAGGCGCGCAGGCCCAAGACTCTGGCGCCGGACGAACGCGACATCCATCCGTTCGCTGAGGCCGTTGCCGGCCGAATCGCGCATGGCCAGCAGCTTTTCCGCCGCGGTGTGCCCCATCCGGCGATGCGGCACATGGACCGTCGTCAGCGGCGGGCTGGTGAACCGGGCGATGTCGATGTCGTCGAAGCCGACGATCGAGATGTCGCCCGCGACGTCGAGCCCGATCTCGTGCGCCCCGGCCAGCGCGCCGACCGCAAGCACGTCGTTGCCGCATATCACGGCGGTCGGCCGGGGCGTGCGCGCAGCGAGTTCAACAAGCGCCGCACGGCCCGCCTCGAAGCTGTATTCCGCCTCGATCACCATCTCGGGCCGAAGCGGACAGCCGGCCTTCTTCGCCGCGCGCCGGACGCCCTTCAGACGCTCGGTCGCACGGTCGTTGCCGGCGGTTATGCCCGCGATCATCGCCAGATGCCGGTGTCCGCACGCCATCACTTCGCGCGCAACCATGGCGCCCGCCTTCTCGTTGTCGAAGCCGACGCAGATGTGCGGGCAGCCGGCCTTCCACGTCCAGGCCAGCACGAACGGCACGCGCCGCTGATAGAGAAGCTGGTAGGCGCGCTCGTCGCGAGCCTCGCCGATCAGCATCAGGCCGTCCGCGCCGCGCGATATCAGGGCGCGGATCTGCTCCAGCTCGCGCTCGGGCGAATAGTTCGAGGTCGACACCAGCAAGGTGACGTCATTCTCCGTCAGCCGCTCCTGAAGCGCCTGGAGGCCGCGCGCGAAAATGGCGTTGTCCATGGTCGGGATGACCGCGCCCATGATGTTGGTCCGGTTCAAAACCAGGGTGCGCGCACCAAAATTGGGGGCGTAGCCGAGGGCGTTTACCGCCTCCATGACCCGCTTGCGTGTCGGCTCGCGGACGCGGCCGGGCTCATTGAGACAGCGCGAAACCGTCGCCGTCGAGACACCTGCATGGCGCGCGACGTCGTCGACCGTCGGCTTGGCTATCGTTCGTCCCCGGCTCATCGGCGCTTCCGTTCTCCGATCCATATTAGCGCAGAATTTGCCCTTGCATTGAAAAATGTAAGCGCTTACAATTTTCCAATGTCAATGAGCGACCCCGATCGTAAGTCAAGGCAAATGACGGTCCGCGGCCGTTGGGCGTTGCTCGGCGCGCTGCTCGTCACCGCCATCTTCGGCGCCAACGTCGCCAGCGGCAAAATCAGCAACACGGCATTCATGGGCGATGTCGGCGAGGCGATAACGCTGTTCGTCGCGGCCATCTTTTTCGTGATCGGCGTCATCTGCATGGAAGACGCTGCAAAACATTTCAATGAAAACGAAAATGGGAGGAACGATAATGGTCAAGGGGAAGGAACGAGCCGAGCTTAAGTCGGAAGAGCGCAGGCGCTTCCTGCAGGTCGCAGGGACGGCGGGCTTCACGACGGCGGTTCTCGCGGCGGGCGCAGGCACGCTCTTGTCGACCGAGGCGTCGGCGCAGACCAACAAGGAAGAAAAAGACCGCGAATTGGCTGCCAAGCACGTCATCACCGTGGCGACGGAATACGCCATCGGCACCACGCGCAGCTACCCGATGATGCAGCTCGACCTCAAGGAGAACCTGCAGAACGCGACCAATGGGCAGATCTACGTCAAGCTCTCGCCCGCCGGCCAGCTCGGCATCGGCAGCGCGCTGGCGCAGAAGGTCCAGTCGGGAACGGTGCAGGTCGGCCAGTTCTCGCTTTCGAATTTCGCGCCTTACGCGCCCGCGGTCGACCTGATCAACATCCCGTATTTCTGCGGCGCCAATCAGCGCTTCGTGAACCTTGTGACGTCCGACGTCTGGAAGCAGCAGGTGGACACGAAGGTGCAGGAAAAAGGTTTCCGCCCGCTTCTGTATCTGTGCATCGACCCGCGGACCGTGGCCGTGCGCAAGGGGGGCAAGCCGATCCTGGTGCCGGGCGACATGTCCGGCATCAAATTCCGCGTGCCCGGCTCGAAGATGCTGCAACAGTTCTATCGGCTCGTCGGCGCCAATCCGACGCCGGTCGCCTGGGGCGAGACGCCGTCCGCGATCAAGCAGGGCGTCGCCGATGCGCTCGATCCGTCCGTTGGCGCCCTTTATGCTTTCGGCTTCAAGGACATTCTCAGCCACGTCACCTTCAACCAGCCGGTGCCGGACAGCCAGTGCTATGCCTGCAATCTCGAATGGTTCAAGACGCTCGGCTCGGACGTCCAGGACGCCATCGACTGGGCATCGGAGATGACCTTCCACCAGAACCTCGCCAAGGTGCCCTCGTCCCGCGCCTATGCCATGGCCGAGATGCGCAAGTCTGGCGTCGAGTTCCACTCGCTGACCGAGCAGCAGCTCGCCGAGTGGAAGGACGCCGCCGGCTATCAGCGCCCGGAATGGGACAGCTTCAAGAAGGAGCTGGCGGGATCGATGGAGGTCTTCGAAAAGCTCGTCGAGGCCGCCGGCACACGCGGCAAATATTACGTCCACGACGCGTAGACGCCTGGGTTGCGAGGCGGGCCGGAGCCTGCCTCGCTGCCATCGCCGAACCAGCTTGATTGGAGAAGGTTGGATTTGACGGAGCGGGAAGCTCTACACTCATTCGAATCCCCGCGAAGGCGGGGATCAGGTACACCGCGAGACTCGGTGCTGGATCCCCGCCTTGGCGGGGATTTCGAGGACGGCGCTTCCGTCAAAACCAATCAGATTTCCGGAAAGACCGACACTGGCATGGCTGACATCCTGCGTCTGCTCGACAAGAATGCGGAGCGATGGCTCCTGCTCGTCTTCTACGTCATGATCGTGGGGACCATGGCGATCGAGGTGCTGCGCCGCGAGATCTTCGCCTATTCCTCGGTCTGGGGCGAAGAGATCGTCCGCTACGCCTTCATCTATCTGGCCTGGATCGGCGCGGCTGCGGCCGTCAGGGAACGCGCCCATATCCGCATCGACGTGCTCTTTCACTATGTCGGTCCGCGGGCACAGGCGCTGCTCTATATCATCGGCGATCTGGTGATGCTCGCGGTTGCGCTGATCGCCGCTTACTGGTCGTTCCAGACCGTCGCCACATCCTGGCATTTCGGCTCGGTCAGCGCGGGCCTGCGCGTGTCGATGGTCTATTTCCTCATCGCCGTGCCGTTCGGCTTCGCGCTGCTGATGCTTCGCGTCGTCCAGTCGCTGCTTCGAGACATCCGTGACTTACGCGCCGGACGCCCCGTCTATGAGGGCGAGCGGCTGTTCGATTAGGGGCAAACGGGCATGTGGCAGCAAGTACAGCAGCAGACCGTCGAATTGGGCTGGGATTTCTACGGCCCGGTCATCCTGATGGTGGTGCTGTTCACGCTCGGCGTGCCGATCTGGGCGGCGATCGGGTCCTCGGCCATCGCCATGCTGCTGTGGAGCGGCGTGCTGCCGCTGTCGCTGGTCGGCGAGTTGCTGTTCGACGGCATCGACCACTTCGCCCTGACGGCGATCCCGCTGTTCATCCTCACCGGTGACGTGCTCGTGCGAACCGGGCTCAATCGCAAGTTCCTCAACATCGCCGAGGCGCTGACTTGCTGGGCCAAGGGCGGCTTCGGCTCGGCGACGGTCCTGGTCTGCGGCATGTTCTCCGCGATCTCGGGCTCCGACGCGGCGGGCGCGGCAGCCGTCGGGCGCATGACCATCGCGCGGCTGGTAGAGTCCGGCTATCCGCGCGCCTACGCCTGTGCGCTGGTTGCGTCGGGCGCCTGCACCGGCATCCTGATCCCGCCCTCGATCGCCTATATCGTCGTCGGTCTCGTGCTCGGCATCTCCGCCTCGACGCTGTTTCAGGCCGCGCTCATTCCGGGTCTGCTGATCCTGTTCTCGATCCTGGCCACGAACATCGTCGTCAACCGCATCAAAGCCTATGAGGGCGGCGGCGCGATCACCTTCGCGGAATGGCGCGGCAATCTCTGGCACGCAATCCGCGACGGCTGGTACGCATTTCTCGTGCCTGGGATCATCTTCTACGGCATCTTTTCCGGCAAGCTGACGCCCACCGAAGCCGGCGCATTCGCCGTCGTCGTCACCATCGCCATGGGCTTCCTGCTCGGCACGCTCAAGCTGTCGGACTTCCCGTCCATGCTGATCAGCTCGGCCAAGGTCAACGGCGTCATCCTGCCGATCATCGCCTTTTCGCTGCCGCTCGCGCAGACGCTTGCCGCAATGGGCGTACCCCAGGGCTTCATCACCGCCGTCACCTCGCTGACCGATGATCCCAATCTGCTGATCCTGATCATGATCGGCATATTGATCGCTGCCGGCTGCGTGATGGAGACGACGCCGAACATCGTCATCCTGTCGCCGATCCTGAAGCCGCTGGCCGATAATATCGGCATGAACGAGATCCAGTTCTGCATAATGATGGTCACGGCGCTGGGCGTCGGCTTCATCACACCGCCGCTCGGACTCAATCTGTTCGTGGTCTCGGGGATTACCGGCGAGCCGATCCTGAAGATCGCCTATCATGCTCTGCCCTATGTATTTTTCATGCTGCTGGTGGTGCTGCTGATCGCCTTCGTGCCCGAAATCTCCACCACACTTCTGCCGGCCGCTTACCAATAGGAGAAGTCCCTTGGCGTTGGAATATTTGAAGAAAGCCGCCAAAACCGCCGCAACCGGCGAGGGCGACGTGCAGGCGCGGGTCCAGACCATCCTCGAGCGAGATCGAGGCGGGCGGCGATGCCAAGGCCCGTGAATATGCCGCCAGCTTCGACAAATGGGACGGCGAGATCGTCGTCGCCCCGGAGGATGTCGCCAAGGCGGGTGCGCAGATCAGCCAGAAGCTGAAGGACGACATCCGCTTTGCCCACAACAATGTGCGCAAATTCGCCGAAGCGCAGCGGGCGACGCTCCAGGATTGCGAGGTAGAGGTCATCCCCGGTCTCATCGCCGGACAGAAGCAGATCCCGGTGTCCGCCGCGGGCTGCTACGTTCCGGGCGGACGCTACAGCCATATCGCCTCGGCGATCATGACCGTGACCACGGCCAAGGTGGCCGAGGTTGGGCATATTACGGCGGTTTCCCCGCCGAGGCCTGGCGTCGGCATCAATCCGGCTATTCTGTATACGCTCGATCTTTGCGGTGCCGACAAGGTGCTCAATCTGGGCGGCGTGCAGGGCATCGCGGCGATGGCGTTCGGCCTGTTCGGCACGCCGCCGGTCGATATCCTGGTCGGCCCCGGCAATCAGTTCGTCGCCGAGGCCAAGCGCATCCTTTACGGGCGCGTCGGCATCGACATGTTCGCCGGGCCGACGGAGTCGATGATCATCGCCGACGCCAGCGCCGACCCGCATATCGTCGCCTGGGACCTCGTCGGCCAGGCCGAGCACGGCTACAATTCACCCGTGTGGCTGATCTCGCTCGACCGTCCGCTGGCGGAGAAAGTCGTCGAGCTGGTGCCCCGCTATATCGCCGAGCTTCCCGAGGTCAACCGCGAGAACGCGACCGCCGCCTGGCGCGACTATGGCGAGGTGATGCTCGCCGGGACCCGCGAGGAAGCCGCCACCGCCGCCGACCGCTACGCCTCCGAGCACCTCCAGGTCCAGGCTGCGGATCTCGACTGGTGGCTCGGCCGGCTGCGCAATTACGGCTCGCTGTTCCTCGGCGAAGAGACGACCGTGGCCTTCGGTGACAAGGTGTCAGGCACGAACCATGTGCTGCCGACCAAGGGCGCGGCCAAATATTCCGGCGGCCTGTTCGTCGGCAAGTTCATGAAGACCGTCACCTGGCAGCGCATGACCCGCGAGGCCAACCGGGCGATCGGTCAGTCCTGCGCGCGGATCTCGCGCCTCGAAGGCATGGAGGCCCATGCGCGCACCGCCGACGTGCGGCTGGAGAAATATTTCCCCGGCGTCAATTTCGATCTCACCGCCGGGGACGAATAGGACGCAATCCGCCATGACAGCATCGCTTTTCGACATTTCCGGACGCGTCGCCTGCGTGACCGGCGCCAGCTCCGGCATTGGCCGCCATCTGGCGACGGCGCTGGCGAAGGCCGGCGCGAAGGTCGTCGGCGTCGCCCGGCGCGCCGAGCAGCTTGAGGCCTGGCGTGCGGATCTGGGCGATGCGGCGGCAGCGGTTGCGGCCGATCTGTCCGATCCGGCGCAGATGAAGGACGTCGCGCGGCGCGTCGCCGAGCCGTTCGGCGCCCCGGACATCCTGCTCACGGCGGCAGGCATGAACGCGCGTCAACCGGCCGACGAGGTGACGCTCGAAGGATGGTCGAGGACGCTGGACCTCAATCTCGCCGCGCCGTTCTTCCTCGCGCAGGCTCTCGTTCCGGCGATGAAAGCGAAGGGCTGGGGCCGTCTCATCAACATCGCCTCGCTGCAAACCGTTCGCGCCTTTCATGGCGGCATCGCCTATGGCGCCTCGAAGGCCGGCATCGGCCAGCTCACGCGGGCCGAGGCGGAGGCGTGGTCGCGATACGGCATCACCGCCAACGCCATCGCGCCGGGCTTCGTCGAGACCGAGCTGACAGCTCCGGTCTTCAACAATCCCGAGCTTGCCGCCAGGAACGCCGCGCAGACCTGCATCGGACGCAACAGCGTGCTCGACGATCTCGTCGGCCCGGCGCTGTTCTTCTGCTCGCGGGCGTCGGACTATGTGACCGGCCAGGTGCTGTTCGTCGACGGCGGGTTCACGGCAAAATGAAAGCGCTCGTCTATACCGGCCCGCAGCAGGTCGAGCTTCGCGACGTTCCGGACCCTGAGCCCAAGCCGGGCGACGCGCTGATCCGCATCGAGGCGGTCGGCATTTGCGGCTCCGACATGCACGCTTTTCTGGGTCATGACGAGCGCCGGCCGGCCCCGCTGATCCTCGGCCATGAGGCGGCGGGCACCGTGCATTTCCGGGGCATATGCCGGCCGCCGCGTCACCGTCAATCCGCTGGTCACATGCGGGACTTGCGAGGACTGCCGCGCCGGCCGCGACAATCTCTGCCGCCGGCGCCAGATCATCTCCATGCCGCCGCGCGAGGGCGCCTTCGCCGATCTGCTGGCGATACCGGAGCGCAATCTCGTCCCCATCCCGGCTGACTTTCCCGCCGAAAAAGCCGCGCTCGCCGAGCCGCTCGCCTGCGGCTGGCATGCGGTCCGGCTCGCCGCCCGCGCCCTGCATCCGCCGCTTGCCTCGGCACGTGCGCTGATCCTCGGCGGCGGGGCCATCGGCATCGGCGCGGCGCTGGTGCTCGCCGCGCATGGCGCCGGGGAGATCTGGATCGCCGAGACCAATGAGGCGCGGCGCCGGAAAGCCGAGAGCATCGGCCCATTCCGCCTGTTCGATCCGCTGGGCACCGACCAACCGCGAGGGTGAGATCGACCTCGTGATCGACGCCTTCGGCGGCGAAGCCACACGCGCGGCAGCCTCCAAGGCCGTCCGTCCCGGCGGCGTGATCATGCATATCGGCCTCGCCCAGGCGAGCGGCGGCCTCGACATCCGCCGCATGACGCTCCAGGAGGTCACTTTCATCGGCACCTACACCTATACGGCCGATGATTTCCGCGACACCGCGCAAGCGATCATCGACGGCCGGTTCGGCCCGCTCGACTGGATGGAGATCATGCCGCTCGCCTCGGGCGCGGCGGCGTTCGGCGATATCCTCGCCGCGCGGGTCGCCTCGCCGAAGGTGATCCTCCGGCCATAGACGCGCCGGCCAGGCATCACTCCTTGAGCACCGCCACCGGACGGCACCAGCCCGCGCTCGCGGCCTTGATCTTCACCGGAAAGCAGATCACGTCGAAGCCGGTCGCGGGCAGCGTCTCCAGATTGGCGAGCTTTTCCATGTGGCAGTAGCCGCGGACCATGCCGGCCCGGTGGCCTTCCCAGATCAGCGAGGCGTCGCCCGTCTCCGCGACTTTCTTTGCCGTGTAGATGAACGGTGCGTCCCAGCTCCACGCGTCGGTCCCCGTGATGCGCACGCCGCGCTCGGTCAGATAGAGCGTCGCCTCGCGGCCAAGACCGCAGCCGGTCGCGACATAGTCGGCCTCGCCATAGCGCGCACCGGCGGCGGTGTTGACCAGCACGATGTCGAGGGGCGCAAGCGCATGTCCGATCCGCTCAAGCTCGGCCTCGACATCGGCGGCGGTCGCGACATAACCATTCTCGAAGTGGCGGAAGTCGAGCTTCACTCCACGGCTCCAGCACCATTCCAGCGGCACTTCGTCGATGGTGATCGCCCGCTCGCCGCCATCCATCGTCGAGTGAAAATGGTAGGGCGCGTCGAGATGCGTGCCGTTATGGGTGGAGATCGTCACCTGTTCGATAGCCCAGCCTTCGCCGCCGGGCAGCGCCTCCGGCGCAACGCCCGGAAAGAAGGCCAGCATCCGCTCGACGGTATCCTTGTGGCCGAGATAGTCGATCTTCGGCGCGAGGCCGGGCGGGTCGGCCCGGTCGGTGTTTTCCAGACTTCTGGACAGATCGAGCAGCTTCATTCGTCGCCTCCCATTCTATTGACGGCGCCGCGGCGCGCTTCAACTTGCTCTTGCGGATCTCGCCGGACGCCTGAATGATAACAGCAACGACGCCGTCGCGAATGATGCGCTCTTGGAGATTTGAATGAGAACCAGAATTACCGAGCTATTCGGCATCAAGCATCCGATCATTCAGGGGGGAATGCATTTTGTCGGCTTCGCCGAGCTGGCCGCCGCCGTCTCGAATGCCGGAGGGCTCGGCATTATCACCGGCCTGACGCAGAAAACGCCCGTCAATCTCGCCAAGGAGATCGCGCGCTGCAAAGACATGACCGACAAGCCGTTCGGCGTCAACCTGACCTTTCTGCCCGCCGTCACGGCGCCGGACTATCCCGGCTTCGTGCGCACCATCATCGAGGGCGGTATCAAGATCGTCGAGACCGCGGGGAATAATCCGCAGCAGGTCCTGCCGTTCTTCAAGGACGCCGGCATCAAGGTGATCCACAAATGCACCTCGGTTCGGCATGCGCTGAAGGCGCAATCGATCGGCTGCGACGCGGTGTCGGTCGACGGCTTCGAATGCGGCGGCCATCCGGGCGAGGACGACGTGCCGAACATGATCCTGCTGCCGCGGGCGGCAGACGAGCTGGAGATTCCGTTCGTCGCTTCTGGCGGGCAGGCGGACGGGCGTTCGCTGGTCGCCTCGCTGGCGATGGGCGCCGACGGCATCAACATGGGCACGCGCTTCATGGCGACCAAGGAAGCCCCGATCCATGAGAATGTGAAGAAAGCGCTCGTGGCCGCGTCGGAACTGGACACCCGGCTTGTCATGCGCCCCTTGCGCAATACCGAGCGCGTGCTCAACAACGCGGCCACCCAGCACGTGCTGGAAACCGAGAAACGCCTCGGCAAGGACGTCAAATTCGAGGACATCGCGGCCGATGTCGCCGGCCTCTATCCCAAGATCATGCTGGAAGGCGAGGTGGATGCGGGCGTCTGGAGCTGCGGCATGGTCGCCGGGCTGATCCACGACATCCCAACCTGCCAGCAGCTGATCGACCGGATCATGGCCGAGGCGGAGACGATCATCAACGACCGGCTGAAAGGGTTTGTCGACGCGTCGACCTGACAGCGCCGGGGAGCCTCCTGGAAAGAGGCCCGTGACGCAAGCCCGCGCAGCCGGACGCGGGATGCGGGCGTGCGTCTTAGGCGGCGCTGACGGATTTACGCCCGCCTTTCAGGAGCAGACGTTCGATATCCGCGGCGGGGAAGGGCTGGCTGACGAGATAGCCCTGAACCTCCGTGCAGGCCTCCGCACGGACGATCTCGAGCTGCTCCTCGGTTTCCACGCCCTCCGCGGTCGTGACCATGCCGAGGTTAGCGCCAAGCTGCGCGATGGTCCGCAGCACGGCGAGGGCATCGCGATTGGTTTTGGACAGGTCGCGGATGAAGCTGCGGTCGATCTTGAGCTTGTCGAAGGGGAACTTGCGCAGATTGCTAAGCGAAGAATAGCCGGTGCCGAAATCGTCGAGAGCGAGACGCACGCCGATATCGTGAAGCCGGTTCAGAATAAGCACGGCGGCATCCTCGTCCTGCATCATGGCCGTCTCGGTGATTTCCAGCTCCAGCCGCCGGGGCGGCATGCCGGTCGCCGCAAGCGTTCGGATCACCAGCTCGGCGAGGTTGCGCGCGCGGAACTGCATCGGCGAGATATTGATGGCGATCTTGAGGTCGTCGGGCCAGGTCGCGGCCTCGGAGCAGGCCTGCCGCAACACCCATTCGCCGAGCGCCACGATCAGGCCGGTTTCCTCCGCGAGCGGAATGAACTCGGCGGGCGGAACGTTTCCGCGCGTGGGATGCTTCCAGCGCAGCAGCGCCTCGAAACCGCAGATCTCCGCGCGCTCCAGATTGAGCAGCGGCTGGTAGTGGATCACAAAGCCGCCATGCATCAGCGCGTCGCGAAGATCCATCTCCATGCTCCGCCGGGCCTGCATCCGCTGGTCCAGCTCCGGTTCGAACAGATGATAGCTGCCGCCGCGATCGCTTTTGGCCCGGTAGAGCGCGAGATCCGCATTGCGGAGCAGCTCGTCCGGATCGTCGCCGTCTCCTGGGGCAAGCGCGATGCCGATGCTGGTGCCGACCAGGACGTGATGGCCGTCGACATCGAACGGCGCATCGAGCGCGGCCTGGATCCTCTTGGCCAGGATGACGCTGTCGGTCGCCGGCGACGCGGTGCGCTGGACGATCGCGAATTCGTCGCCGCCGAGACGGGCGATCGTATCGTCAGGGCGAACGCAGTCGAGCAGACGTTTCGTGACGGCCTTGAGCAGCGCGTCGCCGACCGGATGGCCGAGCGAATCGTTGACCTCCTTGAACCGGTCGAGGTCCAGGAGAAGAACCGCGAGCCGGCGTCCCCCGTCCCGCATCGCGGCGATGGCCTTCTCCAGCCGCTCGCGCAGCAGCACCCGGTTGGGCAGGCCGGTCAGCGCGTCGTGATGGGCCAGATGGGCGATCCGGTCCTCGGCACCGCGGCGCTCGGTGACGTCTTCATGTGTCGAGACCCATCCGCCGCCGGGCATCGGGCGGCGTGAAATGGCGATCACCCGGCCGTCGGTCAGCTCGTGAAGCTGGTCCGTTGCACTTGAAATGGGGGCAAGCCTGTCTCGCAGATCAGCCTCCGGATCCTTGCCCGCATGCAGTCCCTTGGTGATCCGGAAAGAGATGATGTCACGGAGCGGCGTCCCTGGACTGGCCTGCTCGGGGGAAAGCCCGTACATCGTCATATAGGGCTTGTTGCAGACGACGAGCTGCTGCGCCGCGTCGAACATGCACAACCCCTGAGGGATGTTGTTCAAAGCCGCGTCGAGCTGAATATTGTGCAGATGCAGGAGCTGCTCATGCTCCTTCAACAGCAGGTTCTGATGCTCGACCTGCGAATGCAGCCTGTGACGCTCGGTAATGTCTTCATGCGTGCTCACCAGCCCGCCATCGCCGGTCGGTCGGCGCTGTACCGAGATGAACCGTCCGTCATCGAGTTGATGAATGGTGCTCATCTCCTCATGGAAGTGGATCATGCCTTCGGCGATGAACGTCTCCATGTCGAGATCGGCATAGATCCCGCGGGCGCGACGCGCCTCCAGAACCTCCAGAAGCGTCTTTCCCGGCCTGACGTCTTCAGGATCGAGGCGGTAAATGTCGGCATAGCGGCGGTTGGCGACGACGACGCGCTGATCCTGGTCGAACATGCACAAGCCCTGAGGAATGTGCCGCAGCGCGGTTTCGAGACGCTCCGCATGACTGGCGATTTCTGCGTTCGAAGCCTCGATCAGCGCCTCGCGCGCGTTCGCTGCGATGGCCGCCGCGAGGCTGATGCCGAGCACGGCCACGGCGGCGCTGGCGATGGCCACCGAAAGCGATTGAGGCGAAAGCAGCAGCGCGCTGACCGGAATGGCGACGGTCGGGTCCGGAACGATGGTCACCGCCCCCATCGCCGTGAAATGAAGGCCGAGAATGGCGAGTGCCAGCAGGGCCGCGCTCAGGACGTTGGTGTAGCCCCCGCGAAAACGGGTGGCCACCGTTACGGCCCCCATGGCGAATGCGATCCCCAGCAGGACCGAGCTGACGACGAGATCCAGCGCCCAGATCACCTCGGCCGGCAGCTTGAGCGCCGCCATGCCGGTAAAATGCATGGCGGCGACGCCGAGGCCGACGATGCCGCCTCCCAGCGGAGCGGCCATGCGGCCCTGCGCCGTCGCGGCCAGGGCGAAGCCGGCGGTGGTGATGACCACGGCGGAGACGAGCGAAGATAAGGTCAGAATCGGGTCGTAGCCGCTGGGCAGCCCCGGCGAGAAGGCCAGCATGCCGACGAAATGCGTCGCCCAGATGCCGTAGCCGGCCGCAACGCCGGTGGTCAGCAGCCAGAGCAGCCTGGTGCGGTGTCCCGTGGCCACGGCACGCCGAAACAGATGGATCGCCGCAACGCTCGTGAGAAAACACACAGCTCCCGCCAGCACGATGAGGCGCCAATCATGCTGTGTGGTGAGACAGGAAACGACGCGCAACATCCGTTCTGTACTCCAGGGCGGATATTCACTCTATCCAGGCCTCGGTTTCCCGGTGCTTAAGACAGGGACGCAGGCGCGCCTGCGGATGACGAACGGAAGTGGGACCGTCAAGCGTAGTTAACGATCCGTCTACGAAGGATTTTTCTGGGGAGGGGAGCGATGCCGGAACGCCGGAGCGCGATTAGCAAAAGTGGAGTTCGGATCTCCGTCAGATCGCGCGACCAGCAAATAATCGAGCGCCGGATCATTTTAGATGCAAGCGCTTCGATCTCGGCCGAAATCCTTCGCGCTCGTCCTCACCGCGAAGGCGAGTATCCAGTACCCCTATGGTTCGCCGTTGGAATACTGGCCCCTAGCGCTCCCGGAAAGCCCGCGCCATCTGATCGCGCAGCGGCTTGACCAGATAGCTGGCCAGCGTCCGCTCGCCGGTCTTGATGAACACCTCGGCGGGCATTCCCGGGACCAGCTTCAGATCGCCCAGCGTCGCCAGCTCCTTCTCGGTGACGCTCACCGCCGCGGTATAATAGGACAGGTTGTTCTGCGCCTCGTGGGTCAGATCGGCGGCCACGCGGAACACCGAGCCTTTAAGTTCGTCCGTCGTCCGCCTGTTGAAAGCCGAGAACCGGACGCGCGTCTCCTGGCCGACCACGAGCTGGTCGATGTCCGACGGGCTCACCCGCACTTCGACGATCAGCCGGTCGGTGCTGGGCACGATCAGCATGAGAAGTCTCGCTGGGCGTGATCACGCCGCCGATAGTATGCACGGAAAGCTGATGCACGCGCCCGGCGATCGGCGAACGAATTTCCAGCCGCTGGAGCTGGTCCTCGGCGGTGATCTTGCGTTCCTGCAACTCGGTGATCTTCGTTTCGGTCTCGCGAAGCTGCTTGATCACGTCGGTGATGAAATCGTGCTCGTTCTGCACGATCTGCAGCTCCGTTTCTGCGATCTTGGCTTGCGACTGCGCGATCTTGGCGCGGTTATCGCCGAGCATTCCCTGACTGCGCAACACCTCGCGCTCGAGGCCCGTAACCCGCATGCGCTGGACATTGCCGGATTTATAAAGCGGCATCAGATCGCTTAGCTCTCTCCGAGCAATATCGAGCTGGCCGACCAGCGCCTTTTGCTGCTCTTCCAGCCCCTTGATCTCCTGGCGAAGCTGCTTGATCTGTTCGGCGAGCTGAGCGCGCTGTTCCTCCCGGGTCCGCAGCTGAAAGCGGCCGAGCTTGGCCTCGCCTTCGAGCACACTCCGGATCGTCTCGTTCGAAAAAGCCTCCTTCACCAGATCTTCCGCGAAGACCGGCTCTTTCAGCCCGTCGCGGAACGCCTGAAGCCGGGAAAGCCGCGCACGCTGGGCCGTGAGGTCGTTGACCACGATCGCGAGATTGGAGCGCGTCACCGTCTCGTCGAGACGCAAGAGCATATCGCCTTGCTCGACGCGCTGCCCCTCCTCGACCTTGATTTCGCCGACGATGCCGCCGGTCGGGTGCTGGATTTTCTTGACGTTGCCTTCGACGATAACCGTGCCGGTGGCGACGACGGCACCTTCAAGGGGCGCGAAGACGCTCCAGGCAAACACCGCTCCGCCGATCGCGCCGACGATGATCATGGCCGCGAACAGATTGTCGCGAATAGCCCTCGACGTATCCAACATCAGCGTTTTCCTTGGCCGCCGGCATTCGGCTGCATGACTTTGCGCGGGGGCTCCGCAGCCGCGCCGCGCGCCGCCGTGCGCTTCGCTACCTCGTTTGCATTCTGCACGGTCTTGGCGAGCACTTCGTCGCGGGGACCGAAGGCGAGCATCTGCCCCTCCTTCATCACCGCCAGCAGGGTGACGGCGGCGATGGCGCTCGGACGGTGGGCGATAACCACGGCGATGCCGCCGCGCACGCCGATCCCGCTGATCGCCGCCGCAAGCGCGACTTCGCCATCGGCGTCCAGATTGGAGTTCGGCTCGTCGAGCACGATCAGGAACGGATCGCCATAGAGCGCCCGCGCGAGGCCGAGGCGCTGCTTCTGGCCGGCCGACAGCTCGATGCCGCCTCTGCCGATGCGGGTCTCGAAGCCGTTCGGAAGCGCCAGGATCTGCTGCGAGAACCCGGCCGCGCTCGCCGCCTTCAGCACGGCCTCGGAATCGAGCGGCGTGCGGAAACGGGCGATGTTTTCACCGATGGTGCCATCGAAAAGCTGCACGTCCTGGGGCAGATAGCCGATGTGAACGCCAAGCTCCGCCGGCTCCCAATGATGGATGTTGCCGCCGTCGAGCGTGACCTTTCCGGCGAGCGGCATCCAGACGCCGACGAGCGCGCGGGCCAGGGTCGATTTCCCGGAGGCGGACGGTCCGATGACCCCGAGCGTCTGGCCGGCCTCCAGCTTCATGGCGATGTTGCCGATGATCGGCTTGGTCATGCCTGGCGCCGCCGCGAACAGCCCTTCGACACCGAGCCGCTTCCTTGGCGGCGGCAATTGCACGCCGCGTCTCGGCTGGCTGGCCTGGTCGAGCAGCGCCTGCAGCCGGACGAAACCCTGACGTGCGGCGATAAGGCCTTTCCAGCTGCTGATCGCCTGATCGACCGGGGACAGCGCGCGGGAGGCCAGGATCGATGTGGCGATGATCGTGCCCGCGGAAATCTCGTTCATGATGGCGAGATAGGCACCGAGGCCGAGCATACAGGATTGGACCAGCATACGCGTCATCTTGGCCATGGACGAAAGGCCGCCGACGACGAAACTGGCGCGGCGTTGCGCGGCGAGATAGCGGAGCTGCGCCTCCTGCCACCGCTCCGCCAGCACCGGCAGCATACCCATCGCGCGGACCGCCTCGGCGCCGCGGTTGGTGTTGTCGGCAAGCATGTTGCGCTGGGATTGGGCCTCGATCGCCCGGCGCATCGGGCCGCGCCCGCGGATCTCGGTAAGCGCCGTAATGCCCATCAGGATGACCGCCGCGATAATGGCCGCGTAGCCAAGCATGGGGTGAAACAGGTAGCACAGCAGCAGGTAGACCGGCAGCCACGGCATGTCGAACATCGCGATCGGACCGGTGCTGGACATGAAGCTGCGTATGGCTTCCAGATCCCTGAACGGCTGCAGGGTCTCGTGGTTGGAGGTCCCGGCGCGCAGCGGCAGCTCGCCGACCGCCCGATACACGTTAGGCCCGACCGATACGTCGATCCGTTCGCCGATCAGCGCAAGGACGCGGTTGCGAATTGCATCGAGACTGCCCTGAAAGAGGTAGGCCGTGATCGCGATCGCCGAGAGCGCCGCCAATGTCGGCAGGCTGCGGCTGGACAGCACCCGGTCATAGATCTGGATCATGAAGACCGAGCCGGTCAACATCAGCATGTTGATGATGCCGCTGATCAGAGCGAGCGCAATGAACGCTCTGGAACTTTTTTGCAGAGCGGCGGCGACCGGCGAGCCCTGCTGCTCTCCCGAAAAGGGCGTTCCTGTTCCTTTACGCAAAATAAACTCCTGTCAGCTCTCGCAAAGATCCAAAAATATAGAAGCTATATTTTGAAATCCTTATCGGCAGGCGCTTTCGCCCCGGCCGTTCGTCCATGATCATCCTTATGGATAGACCCGGCATGACAGCCGGGTCTATCCCTTCTATGCAAGAAAAGCGAAGTCACTAGAAGATGAAGTCGTTCGTATGATTGACGTTGTCGAGAAGCGATAGGTTCACGCCCGTGAGGATCAAAACGTCATCCCCGAGCGTGATCGTCGACGTGTAGGTGGTTCCGTCGCTCGTTATCATCGTATTCGCCAGCAGATCGCCGAAGTCCACGAGCGCGATGCTGCTATTGATGCCGTCGAACCCGACAAATTGCAGCGTGTCGTGACCGCCGACCGCGAAGACTCCCGTGTTCGCATTGAAATGGAAGTCCGTGATCTCGTCATGACCGAAGCCGACATGCGAAGACGAAGGTGTCATTGCCGGCACCGCCGTTGAGCGTGTCGTCGCCGACGCCGCCGATCAGCATGTCACCGCCAGTCCCGCCGTAAAGCATGTCGTCACCGGCGCCGCCATCGAGGACGTTGACGCCATTTTTGCCGATCAGAACGTCGTTGTAGTTCGATCCGGTCAGGTTCTCGATGCCGGCATAGGTGTCGCCCTGAGCATCTCCGCCTGAGCCCAATCCGGTCGTCAGGTCCGCGGTAACACCGACCATGTCGGACGCTGTGACGTAGGACGCCGTGTCGTTGCCGCCGCCGCCGATCAGGGTATCCGCACCGGCGCCGCCGATAAGGATGTCGTTGCCCTGAAGACCGCTCAGCACATTCGCTCCGCTGTCACCGATCAGGATGTTGTTGCCCTGGCTACCGGTCACGTTCTCGATGCCGTCCAGCGAGTCCGTGCCGATATCGGCGCTCGTCGCAGTGGACGCGGCGAGCGTCTGACCGTTGACGGTGTAGGCGACGCCATCGAGGTTGACATTGGCATCCGCGAGCGTCTGGTTCAGATACAACGTATCCGTTCCATCGCCGCCGATATAGACGTCATTGCCGTCTCCAACGTTCGCCCGAATGCTGTCGTCTCCGGCTCCGCCATCGACCAGGTCATTGCCCGCTCCACCGCGCAGGTTGTCATTGCCGCCATTGCCCAGCAGAACGTCCTGGTAGTCGGTGCCGGTATGGCCGTTATTGTTGTTGTTGCCGGACCAATATTGGCCGACCGCGTCGGTGGGAGCCGACGTGAGGCTCTCTGTGGTACCCCCTCCGTCGGTGTAGGAGTAGGTGACCTGGATCAGCGATCCCGCCGGAAGATTGCCCGGCGTATAGGTCTGGCCGACCGCTCCGGCGACCAGATTCCAGGTTATGCCGCCATCCGTGGAATACTCCCACTTGAAGGCCGCCGTTCCCGGGTTGATGCCATTGCCGTCCGTCACCGTGCCGATATTCGCCGTCAGCAGATAGCTTGAGCCTCCCGGCTGACCGGCGGCAGCCCAGCCGCTGATCGTGACCTGGCCTTCCGGCGGGACGTTGATCAGCTGGTCGGATCCGAGGGTCATATCGGCGAACTGGAACAATTCGACATCCATAACGATGTCGCCGCCCGTGACCGTGCTGTCGATACCGCGGGTGTCGATGACATTGAAGACGGTCGCCGACAGTGCCGTGATGATGTAGTCATTTCGATTGCCGCTGAAGACAACCTTGTCTGCGGCTCCATCGGTGCCATGATCGCCGAGGACATGGCCGAGGCTGCCGTCCGAGAAGACCACGCGGGTCTCGCCCGTACCACGCCAATTGTCGATCCGGCCCGTTTCAACGACGGCTGCATCGTGACGCGCATCTCCGACCCAGTAGAGGTCGTTGTCGACCACGACGCTGTCGCCGAAGATGAAGTCGTCACCACCCAGGCCGATCAAGGTGTCGTTGCCGCCACCACCGATCAGGTAGTTATTGGTGCCGTTGCCGGCGGTGCCGTTGTCGTCGGCGCCGGTCAGCTGGTCGTTCTGGGCCGAGCCGACCAGGCCTTCGACGAGGGCGTAGGTATCGAGCAGGTTGCTCGACGTGCCGTTGGCGTTGGCATCCTGCAGGTTGGCGAAGATGGCGATCTGGGCATTCTCGTAGCTGACGATGTCCATGTCGCCTTCGGTGCCGTCACCGTTGAACTCGATGACGGGCAGCGCGCCTGGGGCGGTGTCGCCATTGAGCCGGTCGCCGTCATTCGCCGACGGGCCGAGGCCTCCTTCCATCAGGTCGTTGCCGGAGCCGCCGTTGATGTTGTCGTCGCCGACGCCGCCGCGCATCCAGTCGTTGCCGTTGCCGCCGAACATTTCGTCGACGCTGTCGCCGCCATCCATGTAGTCGTTGCCGTCACCGCCAAACATCAGGTCGGTGTCGCCCTCGCCATACAGGAGGTCGTCGCCGTCGTCGCCGAACACCTCGTCGATGCCGTCACCGCCGTGCAACTCGTCATTGCCTTCGTTGCCGTGGATGGTGTCGAGCACGCCCGGACCAGCCGAGACATAGTCGTCACCGGCGCCGCCGGAAATGAAGTCGTCGTTCTCGTAGTCGGTGATGTGGTCGTTTCCGTCACCGCCATAGAGATGGTCGTTGCCCTGGGCGCCTTCGATCCAGTCATCGCCGGCATCGCCGTAGATGGTGTCGTCGCCGAGCGCCCCGACGATGTAGTCGTTGCCGTCAAGACCCGCCACGATGATGTGGCCGTCATTGGCGCTGCCGCCCGGCTCGGTCACCGTCAGAGTGACATTGTCGACGAGGATTTGGCCGCTGCTACCTCCGCTATTGACGACTTCGATGTGGAGGTTATGGCCTGCCTGAGCGGCGCTCACCGGTCCCAGTTCCAGTGTCGTGGCGCTCCATTCGCCATCGACCGTCGCAATGGCGACCGAAGCCAGAACATTGCCGTTCTCATCGACCAGGCGAACCACGCCACCCGGCGAACCCGCCTGATCCAGCCGATCGCCGATATTCAGCGCCAGCGCATAGCTGGAGCCTTCGGCAAGATCGATCCCGCTATCGTGAGCGAGCGTCGCGCCCGGATTTCAGCCAGACGACGTTTGCGCCATCGTGGCCGTTCGGATTGATTGCGACCGCGGTCGGAGCGAACAGACCGCCGGTGCCGGTGACCGTCCAGTCTCCGGCCGGGTTCGTGAACGTGTAATTGCCCCGAACCGCATCTTCATTGACCGTACCGCCGGGCCCGTCGTCCGCCAGAGAGTTCGGCCTCGAAGCTGGAGTTGACCAGGAACGCCTTGGTCACCTTGTCCGGCAGGTTTTCTAGGATGGCGTTGAAGTAGTTATTGCCTCCATCGAGAATGAAGGTGCCCGACGAATAGCCGAAGACGTCACCGTTGATGTGCTCCAGACCCGTCGTGCGCATGACGAGATCGGCAAACTGCTCGCCGATGATCTGGTCGCCCAGATGCTGGCCGACCGGCATCCGGTACAGGTAGTAGAAGCGGTCGCCGTCCTGCAGGCGCTGCGCGAAGTCCAGCATGATGAAGCTGAAGGTCGTGCCCAGCGGACCGTCGAACAGCGGCTGCTCGGCGAGGCCGCCGATCCACAGGTCGATGTCCCAGAAGCCCATGTCGCCGGTCGTGAACTCCCATTGCCCGGTCGTATCATTGTAGACCGGTGCGCCCTGCATGAACGCAACGGCGGCGTCATGGTTCGCGTCCGCTGCATTGGTCGAGGCATCCAGGATCGCCTGAGCGGCAGCACGAACGTCGGCGAGCGTTGCCGTGCCGGCCTGGTAGGCCGCGCGGATGTCCTGCAATCCGAAGACGTCGTTCTCACGGCCATAGGCAGCGATGAAGTTCACCAGCGATTCCGGCGTCCGCAGATGGCCGCCGAAGTCCGCCCAGCTCGTGTAGGGCGCCAGACCGCTCGCATTGGCATTGTTGCTGGTGTTCTGAACCAGGCCGTCGAACACTTGCTGGCGCAGCTCGTTCAGCGTCGGCAGACCGACGTCGCGGCCGCGGGCGATGTTGAGCGCCGGCAGATCGAGTGGAACGCCGAGCAGGCTCTGCTGCACGCCGGCGGTAACGAACTCGTCGACCTCGTTGCCCTGCTGGTTGATCAGGCCCAGAGCGATGCCCGCGGCGCCGTACTGGTCGTACAATGCGGGGTTGAGGAAGGCGTCGAACAAGCCTTCGTTCGTATAGGTCGGCACATAGCCGGGATCGCCGGGGTTGTTGCCGTTGCTATCCGTGATGGCGATCTGCATCGTCTCGGTGAGCATCGAGTGGCCGAGACGGAACACCGCCTGACTGAACTCGAGGCTGATGCTCATATTGATGTCGGCCGAGTAGGACACGAATTCGGGCAGCGCCGGATAGAGACCGGTGACGTACTGGTCGATCGCGATGTGGTTGTACTCGGACTCCGTGATGATGCGTGCGGCCTGGTAGATCTTCTCGCCGTCCCAGGTCAGGCTCGCAAGAGCGTTGGTGACCGAGGTGGCGTCCGCGAGAAAGGCGGTGACGGCTGCGGCATCGTTGAGATCGAGCCCGCTCACACCGGCAATGTCGGTGAGGTCGTTGATGTTCGTCGCAAGCCAGCCCGGCTGGTCGACGGTCCCGTTGAGCGCCGTGATGTCCTGTGTCTTCAGCGCGAGCTCAAGAGCGCGGTACTCGATCTGGTCCGCCTGAATGTTGTGCTCTTCATGGAACACATGATGCACGGACGTCAGGCCGACATTCTCGTTGACGCGGCCGTCGCCCGAAACGTAGTGGGCTGCGAGCGCGTCAGGGTCATAACCCGGCTGGCTCGGATCGGCGCCGAATGCGATATCCGCCAGGATCGCCTGATTGGAGTGCAGCACATTGCCGTCGGAGTCGCGGTAAAACGGATCGTTGGCAGCGTTGTAGTCCGCGCCCATGTCGGCAATCGACATATCGGACCTGTAAAGCACGGTCTGCTGCGGGTCGAACAGCAGTTGGCCCACGGCGTCGGCCCTCAATGCAGGCGCATCGAGCACGTCGGCGTCGGTCAGCTCGACGCCGATCCGCAGTGCGTTCACCTTCATGTCGGCCCAGGTGGCCAATTCGTGAGCGCTGCCATTGCCGTCCTCGGCGCCGGTGATCAGCTTGCCCGTCACGACGCCGTTGGCGTCGTATTGGCGGACCAGGACGTTCACGGCCGCATGCGAGCCGTAGGTCTGGCTCTGGTCGATGAGCAGCCCGGTGTTGTTGTTGAACTGCGGGACGGCGCCGGCTTTCAGCGTGCCATCCGCGTTGAAATCGTCAGCCGGGTTTGCGAGGCTCGCCCGGCTCAGCATCATGACGTTGGATGCGCCGGGG
Organism: uncultured Alphaproteobacteria bacterium; assembly: GCA_963727575.1. Taxonomy (GTDB): domain Bacteria; phylum Pseudomonadota; class Alphaproteobacteria; order Rhizobiales; family Rhodomicrobiaceae; genus JAHQVI01. Next base: position 18,030 of record CAVSIA010000017.1, on the reverse strand, counting down.
ATATAGGCCGGATCGCTCGGGTCGACATACAGGGGATCGCTCGGAGACAGCTCGATCATCACATAGCCGCCGCCCTTCGAGATGAAGTCGAGGCCGTGATCGAAGAACTGGCCGAAGGCGACGAACCACTCATTGTAGGGAACGCCGCCGAGGATGCCGGGATTCGGGATCGAAGCCGTTTCGGACGTCCCGACCACGGAGTTGCTGACGTCGACCGCGCCGCCGCCATACGCTTCCATCGCAGCCGCGGCGGCCGGATTGTAGGTCGGGCTCAGCGGATCGACATCGGAGCTGGCGATAAGCTGGGTCACGAGGCGCGGCGAGGCGCCGGCGTCTGGAATGGCGATGCTGCCCATCGGATTGTCGACGAAGGTCGGAATCCAGCCCGGATCGCCCGGATTGACGCCGTTGGCGTCCGTGACAGGCGATTTGACCACCGGATTATAGGTGATCCCGTAGGACGTGCCGTTGTTCGGGTGATCGGTCGTGAACAGGCGCAGGAAGTCGGTGTCGGCCTCGCCCCAATCGCCATTGATATTGCCGCCGACCCAGTTGCCATCTTGATCGAAGCCGCCGACCAGATTGTTGTTGGAACCACTGACCTCGCGAACGCCGAGCGGATCGAGCGGGCTGTTCAGTTGCGAGTAGTCGTTTCCGATATTGACCTGCGCGAGGAGATAGTTGAGATCGGCTGCACCGAGCTTGATGGTCATGGGATTGCCTTTCTATGAAACAGTTGGTCAGCGTCCTGGACCCGGCGCTTCAGCGCTGGGGGCCGTGCGGACAAAAAGCTAAAGCGCGTCCGGGCGCGCTTTGCGCACGCCTCTCGGACCGGAAAATTTGGTAAGCTGCCTGGAGTTCGCGCTCCGAGGATGTCTGAAGCCGGGCCTCGCGGGCCGGATAATGACGTCGAGAGCTAAGCAATTGAGACTGAACATGACGGCGTTCCCCTACCTGAGACTTTGGGCGACTGAACCGATTTCACTTGCCTGATCAGCGCCCAAACCGTGCGGTAATTTTATTAATCCGCTGACCGATTATGTCGCATCCCTTTTAGGGCATGCGCCCGTTTCGATTTTGCGACCCTAACGGATTTATTCTGACGAGACGCTGACGCCGATCGGCTCAGAGAGGAGAATTTAGGTAGGAAAATCAGGGCTGAAGGCCGGGTAATGCGGATTAGGTTTTTAAAGACGGTTTCTACCTACGCTGAAGGCATCCAGACACGCCAAAAGCCTTGGCCACGACGAGCGCCGCCAAGCTCGAATATCGATGGAGAGGGAATCCGGCTAGTGTTTTGTCACTAGCGCAGCACTTGTGGAGGGGGACAGCGCCGGCGTCATCACAGTATCGTGATCCGCGATCATGTAACCGATACCGCGCCGTGTACGGATTAGATCTGCGGGAAGCTTGCGCCGCAGCCGCTTGATCAGCGCCTCCAGGGCATTGGCACTCTTATCGGAGTTCACCCCATAGACGTGTTCGATCAGCCGCTGGGTCGCCACTGTCGATCCCTTTTCCTGGGCGAGCAGCGAGACCACCCGCCATTCGAGCGGCGCAAGCTCGATGTGACCGTCCTCCGCCGAGACCCTTCCATTCTGGAGATCGATGAGGATGCCCTGGCAGAAGATCTGCGACGACGCGTTGCCCTTCGATCGCCTGACGACGGCGGAGAGCCGCGCGACGAGCTCGGCGATCCGAAATGGCTTCGGTAGGTAATCATCCGCGCCCAGGTTGAGACCCTCGACGCGCTCGAACCACTTTCCGCGCGAGGTGAGCATCAAAACCGGCAACGCGATGTTCTCGGCGCGCCATCGCTTGAGAACCGTCAATCCGTCGATGTCGGGCAGACCAATGTCGAGAATCGCGCAATCGTAATCCTCGGTTGTCCCCATAAACCAGCCGTCGCGCCCGTTGGTTGCCACGTCGAGCGTAAACTTTCGGGCATTGAGAGCTGCGGTCACAGCTTCACGAACGATCTGGTTGTCTTCGACCAACAAGATACGCATGATCGAAACGCCTATTTATTTAGCTGTTTAATTTAATCTTAATTAAAAAGGTCACCAAAACATCTACTTGCATCTTGGAGCGCGTCCCTCGCCCCAATCGCGTATACCACAATATCCATACTTTTCACGAAACCGCAATTATGAAAATATCGGCAGGTACGGAAACGCATCAGTCATTGGCCAAAGTGAAAGTAACCTCGCGTTTATCAAGAATACTTAACAGATAAATGACAACGACCCGGACTGATTTCGTTCGACAGTCGAAGGCGCGAGTTGAATTTGGCATAGGTTGTCGCACACTTGCACGCGTATGGTTCATCTTGGCACGTATGATGTAAAATGGGGACGAAAATGACCAGGAACAGCGCATGTGGGCCCTCGCCCGGGGACCGCCGCGCGTCGCGGGCCTCCGATCGATCGGAACCATCTTTCGGAATTCTCGATGGGCGACCCGGCGCTGGAACGCCGGTTTCTGCGCCTGTTCCTGGAGCATGCGCGAGCGGATCTGAAACGCATGGCAGGAGCGGCGGCCGCCGAATTCGCCTTTGCGGTTCATTCCCTGAAAAGCTCAGCATCGAGCGTCGGAGCCTGGCACGTCGTCGAATACGCCGAACATATCCTCGACATGGAGCACCATGTGCTTCACGCGTGCCGGGACGAAATTCTGGAAGTGCTTTCGTGCCGGGTCGAAGACACGATCCGCTATATTCACGAGGTCATCGACGGTGTTTAGCGTATTGCGGGCAATCGCCGCCTACCGCCGCCCGGCGTGGCGCGCGATGCCTTACGTCCTCGTGATCTCGGCGGCCGCGCTGTTCCTGACGCTGGTCGAATGGGACGAAGGCTGCGTCATACGAGCAAGCGCTCGCCAATTACCGGCGCGACGCCGCCGTCCAGAGCCGCCGCGCCGCTGCGGAGGTCGAAGCGAAATTCAGGCGTATCTATCAGGGGATCCGTACCTTGGCGCGGCTTCCCGGCGTTCGCTCCATCAACCGCTATGCACGCAATTTCGACGAAAACGCGCGATCGAGCGCGCAGGAGATCTACAACAATCTGGCGGAAAGCATCGCGGTCTCCGAAGTTTACATCGTCCCCGTCGATTTCGATCCGGACGCAATCGATCCGATCACGAAGCAATCCCAGCAACCGATCGCCACATTCGACGCGCTGATCGTGGGACGCACCGCAAAGTCGACGATCGATCCCGGTTTCGGCAAAGCATCCGGCCGTCTGCGGACGGTCGATGAAATCGAAATTCACGAATACCGGCTGATGCGCGAGCAGCTTGCCGTGCTCAGAATGCGCTTCCCGACGGAAGACAGGATCGACAGGCTCTATTACCCGGCCATCGCAGGGCGCGAAGTGATCACCTGCGACAACACCCGCTACTCGCCGTCCAAGCCGGATGAGCGCGACCGGACCGGGCTCGTCTATTCAGTCCCGTTTTACGGCATGGACGGCGTGCTTCGCGGCATGGTTTCGGCGGTGATCCTGACTTCGGCGGTCAAGGACATGCTGCCCGCCGAGAGCTTCGTGCTGCACAATCCGCGATACCGCTATATCGTCGGTCGCGACAAAAACGTCAGCCAGCGGATCGCAAGCACGTCCGCACCCCAGGCGACGATGAAAGCCGGCCTGCTGTATTCGGAAGCCATAAAACTCGACATTACCGATCTGACCGGCGGATGGACGCTGTGGGCGGGGCTCCACGATCGCAATTACTGGTCGAGCGCGGGCGCCGTCAGCGCTTCGGCGAAGGCGGCCACGCAGGACCTCATCATCATCATCATGGCGATCGTGTTCACCATCATTATCTACACGGTCGGAGAAAAATACCGGGCAGCGCAGGCGAGCCGCCGGGAATTGGAGGCCTGCATCGCCGAGCGAACCCGCGACCTGGCGGCGGCGACGGAGGCGTCCAACGCCGCCAACAAGGCCAAGTCGCAATTCCTCTCGGTCATGAGCCATGAAATCAGGACGCCGATGACCGCGATCGTCGGCATGGCCGACCTCTTGTCGCATGGCAGGCTGGAGCGGCACGAAAACCGATATGTGCGGGTCATCCAAAGTTCGGCGGAAGCGCTTCTCAACATCGTCAACGACATCCTCGATCTGTCCAAAATCGAGGCGGGCAAAATTGAGCTCCACCCGGCGTCGCACTCCGTCGACACGATCGTTTCCGACGTCATCGGAATGTTCGCGGAGCAGGTCGGGAGCAAGGGCATCGGCCTCGTCGGCGACGTCGATCGCAGCATCCCCGCCGCGATCTGCGTCGACGGCGCGCGCCTGCGCCAGGTGCTGGTCAACCTGGTCGGCAACGCAGTGAAATTTACCTCGAAAGGGGAAATTCGCGTGAGCGTCGATCTTGGCGGCTCGGCGGACGCCGGCCGGACGCAGATCCTGTTCGAGGTGAGCGACACCGGCATCGGCATCCCGCCGGAAGCGGGCCGCTCGATCTTCGAACCTTTCCGGCAAGGCCGCAATGGCGCTTCCGGACCGGCGGGCGGAACGGGCCTCGGCCTTTCGATCAGCCGGACGCTCGTCGAAATGATGGGTGGCAAGATCAGCTATCGGAGCATCCCCGGCGACGGTACGACCTTCATCTTCGACATCGCCGCCGCTCCGGCGACGAAACCGGCCGCGGCGCCGGTCGGCGTCGACTACGTGGCCGAACTCAATGCACCCGCCAAGAGCCCGCGCTTCCAGGGTGCGTCCGTATTGGTTGCTGAGGACAACCCCGTCAGCCAGGAGGTGATCCGCACCTATCTGGAGCGGCTGGGCTGCGACGTTATCGTGGCCAACGACGGCAGCATGGCCGTTGCTCAGGCAAAGGCCCGCCGGTTCGACGCGATTCTGATGGACTGCCAGATGCCCGGCATGGACGGCTTCGAGGCGACGCGCCTCATCCGGCAGGAGACGGCGGGGTCCGGCCCCGACGCGGTGCCGATCGTGGCGCTCACGGCAAATGCCTTCGTCGAGGACCGCGCCCGGTGCCTCGAGGCGGGTATGACGGACTATCTCAGCAAGCCGTTCACCGCCACATCGCTGCTGCAGATGTTGTCCAAGCATTTGCCGAGCGCAACCGCTCCTACGGCGTAACCCGCTGGAGAAAAAAGCGTCGATCCATACATTTTATTACGTATTTCGCCCGAAATGCGACCCGTGTCAGCATGGCGTCAGAAGCAATGGCTTATCGTGTCCACTCGCGTGACGTGCCGATCCGGATCGGGCGTGGCGCCAAGGCGGCAAAGAGGGTTACGCGTCATGATCGCTCTTCATCATCCCGCGCGCGGGCTCCGTCGGGATAGACCGGCGAGGCATACCGGCTCCAGAGCCTGGGGTGCGAGGCCCTGCCGCAACGACCGGCGCCACTGAATATGGCACAGCGATACACGGAGCCGCCGACCTGGCGCCCCCTAAGCGCCGAGGAGATCGCGCCGCCGCCCGAGCATTCGACACTGGCCGCCCGCTTGTTCTGGACCTGGATCGGCGGCGCGGCCGCGCTGAATTTCGCCGCATCGATTCTGCTCATCCTGCTCTATCAGCTTAGCTGGATCGTGCTGCTTTACATCTATGCCGCGATCGTCGGCGCCACGGCTGCACTGGCCGCCCTGGTCTATGTCTCCCGGCGCGAGGCCCCGGCGTCTGCCAGGGTCGTTTCGCTGCACCGGGCGCTGGAGGCGCGGCAGGCGGCCGCTGCGATGGCATGCCAATGCGTGTTGCCGCGCGAGCAATCCCTGGTCCATTCAGATCTTCCCATACCGGCGTCGCCGCAAAAGGCGCGCTGCCTCGGCGCTTCGCGTAAGCGCTGGCCTTAACCCCGATTGTTCGAACCGATATTGAAGGAGAGTTTCGTGACCCAAATAGCTGCCGCCGACGCCGTTACCAAATCCGCCGCGCCAGCGAACACCCGATCGCTCGCCGCGGTCCGGTACGCGGCAACGCTCGGGCAGATCACGTCGGTGCTGATGCGGACGCAGCAATACCGCCAGATCCCGTTGGCCGATCTCGAATGGATGGTTGTGCCCGGAATTGCCGCCAACCAATACGCCATCAACGAGGTCAAGGACGAAAAAACAGGTGCGACCGCACCGGCGGCCTTTGCCGTATGGGCGTTGGTAAGCGACGAGGTCGACCGCCGGCTCACCGCCGATCCGGGGCCCCGGATCCGCTTGAGCCGGGAGGATTGGACATCCGGGAAGATTCCGTGGCTGGTCATGGCCGCCGGTCAGCAGCGCGCGACCGGCACTCTGTTGAAAGTGCTGCTGGACAAGCCGTTTTCCATCACCGGCCTGAAGACGATCGGCCGCACCGGCGACGGCAAGGTCGGCGTCCGGGTCTTGAGGAGTTCAGATATAGCCGAGACGGCGAAAAACTGACCGGGAAACAGTGGAGACACTGAATCAGACGCGAATTCGCGCCGATCTCGGCGGGAGCCGTGAGGTCCGATGACCATTGCCAACCCCAGCACATGGCGATCGTCCGGAATTCCGATTGCGCTCGCCTTAGGGCTCGTCGCGGCTGCTGAGCGGCCTTGTTCGGCGGGGGCCAATGCGCCGGATGAGGCCGCTTTCGCTCTTCCGATCGACTGCCGCCCCGGGGAAACATGCTTCTTGCAGAACTGGATCGATCTCGATCCGGGGCCCGGGAGCGCGGATCCGGCATGCGGCCCGCTGACCTATGACGGACATGACGGGCTGGACTTTCGCGTGACCATGAGGGCCTACCGCGCCGGCGTTGCCGTGCTCGCACCCGCCGCAGGGATCGTCACCGCAGTCCGCGACGGCGAGCCGGACGGCGTCTTCGCGAAGCATGGCGGCGCTTCCGTCGCCGGACGGGAATGCGGCAACGGCATCGTCCTCAGCCATCCCGGCGGTTTGACGTCCCAGCTATGTCACCTCACGCCGGGCAGCGTCGCCGTGCGCAAGGGGGATCGCGTCGAGACCGGACAACGGCTCGGCCGTGTCGGCATGTCGGGAGAGGCGGAGTTCCCGCATCTGCATTTCGGTGTCCGGCGAAACGGCGCGAAAATCGACCCGTTCTTCGATCGCCCGATCGGCGAAACGTCATGCAAGGACATCGGCGGCACTCTACCCGCCGGGCTCTGGTCCGCCCCTCTTGCCTATGATCCGGTGGCGATCCTCGACGCAGGATTTCTCGACCATGCGCCTGCCGATGTGCGCCATGCGGATGAGGAACCCCCGGCGCCGGGCGCGCCCGACGCAGCCGCGCTGGTCGGCTGGGTTCTGATCATGGCGCCGCGCACGGGCGATGAGATCGGCGTCGAGATCACCAATCCGGACGGCACCATTTTTGCCGAACAGCATCTCATCCAATCCCACGACCAGGCGCAGTTCGGGTTCTTCGCCGGCAGGAAGCGGACCGCGCCGCGCTGGCCGGCCGGCACCTACACGCTGACCGCAATCGTCAAAAGAGGCGATGCGCTCGCGGTCCGGCGTACCGAGACACTCACCGTTCGCTAGCGTCTTTTCCACTCCAAATGAATTGGAGTGGGGCTCTCATTCCTTGTTTTGTCGCATTTTCTCGACGCAAACCGGTACGCACTTTGCCGGAAAATGCTTCAGCCGCCTGCCATAAGCTCCCGTTTGCGCTGCCCACTCTCGTCTTCCTGCTCGATACCGCATCGCCGCCGCCCGAATGCCGCTCGCATGCGAAACACGCGACGCGTTTCCCGCCGCATAAGTGGCGCAGATTTGTGCAAGCCTTGCTGGCATGTCCTCGGATAAAGTTCCGCCAGGCACCTTGCGGCTGGAGAGAGTGGGATGAGCCTCATCGACACACGCTATGATCAGATTTTTCCGGTTTTGACGGCGACGCAGATCGAGACCGCACGGCGCTTTGCCAGCGGCGAGCCGCGGCGCTTCGGCCCTGGCGAGACCATGTTCGACGTCGGCGAGCGAAACGTGCCTGCCTGGCTGATCCTGGAGGGCACGATCGATATTGCGCGCCGCGACGGGCTCAATCACGAGCAAGCCATCGTTACCGAGGGGCCGGGTCAGTTTATCGGCGAGGTCAGCCAGCTTTCCGGACGCGCGGCGCTGGCCTCCGGACGCGCCGGGCCGGAGGGCTGCCTGGCCCTGCCCTTCGACGCCCCGCATCTGCGGGCGCTGATGATCGGCTCGGCCGATGTCGGCGAGATCATCATGCGCGCTCTGATCCTGCGCCGCGTCGCGCTGATCGAATCGGGCGGCGCGGGGTCGGTGCTGATTGGCCGGCCGGGCTCGGCAGACCTCGTGCGCCTGCAGGGCTTTCTGGCTCGCAACGGCTATCCGTTCACCGTGCTCGACGCCTCGGTCGACGACGAAGGGCGCGCCGTCGTCGAGCGTCTCGCCGTGAGCCCCGAAGATCTGCCGCTCATGCTTTGCCCGAACGGCACGGTGCTGAAGCGGCCGACCAACGCCGAAGCCGGCGTCTGCCTCGGCATCACCCCGGAGCTCGACCCATCAACGGTCTACGACGTCGCTGTGGTCGGCGCCGGGCCGGCGGGTCTGGCGACCGCGGTGTATGCGGCATCGGAAGGGCTGTCGGTGCTCGTGCTCGACAAGCGCGCCATAGGCGGTCAGGCCGGCGCCTCGGCGCGGATCGAGAACTATCTCGGTTTCCCGACCGGCATTTCCGGCCAGGCGCTCGCCGGACGCGCCTTCACCCAGGCGCAGAAATTCGGCGCCGAGATCGCCATCCCGCTGCATGTCGCGGGGCTGGACTGCAGCGGCCGCAAGCGCGCGCTCGGCGATCCGCTGCGGCTGGAGTTGACCGACGGGCAGATCATCCAGGCGCGGACCGTGGTGGCGGCGTCCGGCGCGCTCTACCGCCGGCCGGACATCCCGAACCTCGCCGACTTCGAAGGCGCCGGCGTGTCTTACTGGGCGTCCCCCATCGAGGCCAAGCTCTGCGAGGGCGAGGAGGTCGCGCTGGTCGGCGGCGGCAATTCCGCGGGCCAGGCGGTCGTCTATCTCGCCCCGAAGCTGAAGCGCCTGCATTTGATCGTGCGGCGCAGCGGGCTCGAAGACACCATGTCCCGCTACCTCGTCGACCGGATCGCGGCGCTGCCCAATGTCGAGCTTCACGGCAATACCGAGGTGGTGGCGCTCGACGGATCGGCGGCGGACGGCCTCAGGGCGGCGACCTTCCGCAATCGCGAGACCGGCGCGACGAAGACCCACGAGCTGCGCCACATGTTCCTGTTCATCGGCGCCGATCCGAATGCAGGCTGGCTGCAGAATTGCGCGTCCGTCGACGGCAAGGGCTTTCTTGTAACCGGGGACGCGTTTGCCGAGGACGCCGACGCCGCCGGGCGGGTGGCATTGCCGCTGGAAACCAGCGTGCCCGGCATCTTCGCCATCGGCGACGTTCGCGCCGGATCGACCAAGCGGGTTGCGGCGGCCGTCGGCGAGGGCGCGGCCGTCGTCGCCCAGATCCACGGCCTGCTCGCAGCGATGCGCGGCGACGCCTGACCGAGAGGCCGGAACACGCCAATCGCGCGGCGTCCCTCGGGGCAGTCGCGCGCGCATGTCCTCCGGCATTGTCATCGGCGGCAATGGGTGGTCTTCTAGGGGCCGAAAATGGATCAATTCTTCCGCAGATCCGCTTGATCATCCCAAAGCGAAGAGGTGAATGAATGGCTTCGGCCCGATTGGCGATTTTCGTATTTGCGGCGGTCCTCACCGCCTCGACAGCCGCACCCGCCGCCGAGGATGCGGCAAAAGACGCCGGCAAGCTGCATACGCCGCAGACCGACATTGCGAACGCGCTTCCCGCCGACAGCACGACGCAGCATTCGCTCGGCGCCGATGCCGCCAAACTCGACTATACCGCGACCGCCGGCACACTGCCGCTGACCAACCAAAAGGGCGAGACGACCGCCAAGGTGTTCTACACCGCCTATACGACCCCGGGCGAGAACCGTCCGATCAGCTTCGTATTCAATGGCGGTCCGGGCGCCGCGTCGGCTTTTCTTCATCTCGGCGCGGTCGGCCCGCGGGTGCTGCAGTTCACCGATGACGGCGCCGCTCCGGTCAAGCCGATCGCATTGCGCGACAATCCCGATAGCTGGCTTGCCTTCACCGATCTGGTCTTCGTCGACCCGGTCGGCACCGGTTTCAGCCGCGCGACCGGCGGCGAGGAGGCCGAGAAGGTCTTCTACGGCGTCGACAAGGACGCCGACGCGATGACCGACTTCGTTCGCCTCTATCTGGCCCGCGCCGGACGCGAGCTGGCGCGTGTCTATGTCGTCGGCGAGAGCTATGGCGGCTTCCGCGCAGCGCTCTTGTCCGACCGCCTGCTGCGGGGCGGCATCCAGGTCGAAGGCGCGGTGCTGATCTCACCGGCTCTGGAGTTCTCCATGATCCGCGGCGACGACTTTGCGCTGGTGCCGATGGCGATGCTGCTGCCGTCGCTGACCGCATCCAACCTGGAGCGGACGCAGGGGCATGATGCGCCTTACGCCCCGGTCGAGGAAGCCGAGACCTTCGCGCGCTCCGATTACCTGCTCCATCTGATCCGTGGCCTGATCGTCGACGATGCCGTCATCGACGAACTCGCCCGGCTGACCGGGCTCGACCGGGATATCGTCGCGCGCCATTACGGCCATGTCGACGGCGACCTCTTCCGCCGCGAATATGCACGAGCCGAGAACCGATCCATCAGCGCCTATGACGGCTCGGTCAGCATGCCCGTGCCGCGACCGGCCGGCCACGGGCGTCCCGATCCGATCCTCGACGCGGCCGTCAATGTGCTGACGCCGCTGATGGTCACCTATGCGCGCGACGAGCTCGGCTTCAAGACCGACCTGAATTACGAGCTGCTCAATCGCAAGCTGAACGGCCAATGGGATTACGGCACCAAGCCGAACCGGCAGGGCTATGCGGGGAGTCTGGAGGACCTGCAGCACGCGCGCACGCTCTCGCCAGGACTCAAGGTGTTCGTCGCCCACGGCTATACGGATCTGGTCACGCCCTACAGCGTCTCGCGCTTTCTTCTCGATCAGCTTTCGCCGATCGACACCGCCCGCCCCATCGAGATGCACGTCTATCGCGGCGGCCATATGATGTATATGCGGCCGCCCTCGCGTCACGCGCTGTTCAAGGATGTGGCCGCGCTCTATGGCCAGGGCGAGGGGAAGAAGAAATAAGAAACAAGCAGAAGCCGCGCGTCTTTGCCGATCCCGCGCAAATCCGGTGCAATGCTTGAGGCAATTGCATAGAATTTAGGCTAACTAGCGGATTTTATGGCATTTTCCGGTGCGCGCGCTTGCGCCCATGTCCCCTCCGACCTCATAATTTCGCCGGCCAAATCCGGGCTTGTTACGTTATGAGGAAGAGCGAGTAATGGATCGCAGAAAATTCATCACCACCGCGGCGACGGCAGGCGTTGCGACGCTGGCTGCACCGGCCATTGCGCGGGCCCAGGAAACCTTCAACTGGAAGATGACGACGGCGTTTCCGCCCGGCCAGCCCTTCTACTCCGTCGGCCCCGGCTCGCTTACCGATCTCGCCGAGCGCATCAAGGTGATGTCGCAGGGGCGGCTCAACATCAAGGTCTACCACGCCGGCGAGCTGGTCCCGGCCTTCGAAGGCTTCGACGCGGTCCGCCAGGGCGTCGTCGAATGCAATGGCTGGGTGTCCTATTTCGGCGCCGGCAAGGTTCCGGCCGCGCAGTTTTTCGGCGCCGTGCCGTTCGGCATGTCGTTCCAGGGCCAGAACGCCTGGCTCTACGATGGCGGCGGCATCGACCTGTGGCATGAGGTCTACGCGCCGCTCGGCCTCGTCGCCTTCCCGTGCGGCAATACCGGCGTGCAGATGACCGGCTGGTTCAACAAGGAGATCAATTCGCTCGCCGACATGAAGGGCCTGCGGATGCGCATTCCGGGCCTTGCCGGCAAGGTCTATGCACGCGTCGGCGTGGACGTGAAGCTGCTGCCGGGCGGCGAAATCTTCCCGGCGCTGGAGCGCGGCGTCATCGACGCGGCCGAATGGGTCGGCCCGGCGCAGGACAAGATCCTCGGGCTCAACAAGGCGGCGAAATATTACTACACCACCGGATGGCACGAGCCGACCACCGTCACCGAGCTGGCCATCAACAAGGCCGCCTGGGAGAAGCTCCCCGAAGATCTGCAGATGATGGTCAAGACCACCTGCGCGGCGACCAATCTGCTCTCCCATAGCTGGGCCGAAGCCAACAACGCCAAGGCCCTGAAGGAGTTCGTCGCCGAAGGTATCCAGGTGAAGGTGCTGCCGGCCGATGTCGTCGCCGGCCTGCGCAAGGAAATGGGCCCGGTCTATGAGGAGCTCGCCGCCAAGGACGCGATGTTCAAGAAGGTGATGGACAGCTATTTCGCCTTCAAGAAAGATCACGACTACTGGGCCGCGCATTCCGAAGCCGTCTGGCACGCCAGCCTGCGCGACGCGACTTGATTTTGGGGCCGGCCCCATCAAAATGCGGGCCGGCCGCCTCTCACGGGGGACCTTCAACGCATGAATGCATTGCTGAAGCTGGCAGACGGCATCGACGCCTTGGTCGCCGTCGCCGGCAAGTTTGCGGCTGCTCTGGTGCTGGTCATGGTGGCGCTGGTGACCTGGAACGTCGTCAGCCGCTATTTCGTCGGCGGCGCCACGGTCGCCATGCAGGAGCTGGAATGGCACCTGCTCGCCGTGGTCGCGCTGCTTGGCATATCGGCGCTGATGCGCGAAGGCGGCCATGTCCGGGTCGACATGATCTATGAACGCCTGTCGCCGCGCAGCAAGCACGCATTGGACCTGTTCTCGATGATCGTCGGCGTTATCGTCTCGATCATGATCATCCGCTATTCGCTCGGCTTTTTCGCCAGCGCCTATTCCATCGGCGAGGGATCGCCCGACCCCGGCGGTCTGCCGATGCGCTATGCCCTGAAGGCGCTGATCCCGGCCGGCTTCGCCATTTTCGGCCTGCAATGCTTCGCGCAGGCCGTGCGCCATGCGGCGGCGCTGTCGCAGCGCGAGGTCTGAGCCATGCCGGTCAACGAGATGCTGGCGGTCGGCATGATCCTCGCCTTCGTCGTCTTCCTGCTGATGGGGATGCCGGTCGGCATCGGCATCGCGCTCGCCGGCTTCCTGTTCGGCTGGATGGGCTTCGGCGACTTCCTGTTCAATCTCTCGCCCGCGCGCATCTACGGCGTCATCACCAAATACGAGTTCCTCGCCATTCCGCTGTTCGTCTATATGGGCGTGATGCTGGAGAAATCGCGCGTCGCGGAGGACATGCTGGAGGTCATCGGCCATCTCTCCGGCTCGCTGCGCGGCGGCATGGCCATCGCGCTGATCGTCGTCGGCGTGCTGATGGGCGCCTCGACCGGCATCGTCGGCGCAACGGTGGTCACACTGACGCTGCTGACCATGCCGGTGCTGCTCCGGCGCGGCTATGACGGCGGCGTGGCCTCGGGCGCGATCTGCGCATCGGGTACGCTGGGACAGATCATCCCGCCCAGCCTGGTGCTGATCCTGCTCGCCGACATCATGGGCGAAAGCGTCGGCACGCTGTTCGCGGCGGCGCTGCTGCCCGGCCTTGCCCTTTCCGCGCTCTACATCCTCTATATCCTCGGCCTCGGCGTGCTGCGTCCGGAATTGATGCCGCCGATCCCGGCGGAAGAACGCGCGCTGTTGTCCGGCTGGCAGCTCGCCTGGCAGGCGTTCACGGCGCTGACGCCGCCGCTGCTGCTGATCGCCGGCGTGCTCGGCTCGATCATCGGCGGCATCGCGGCCCCGACCGAGGCGGCCGGCGTCGGCGCGGCGCTTTCGCTGGTCATCGCCGCGCTTTATGGACGGCTGACGCTGCGGATGATCTGGGCGGCGGCGGAGGGCACGCTGAAGATCTCGGCGATGATCTTCTTCATCCTCATGGCCGCGCAGATCTTTTCCATCGCTTTTCGCGGCCTGAACGGCGAGGACCTCGTCAGCGAGACGCTGGCGCTCGTCCCCGGCGGCGAGACCGGCACGCTGATCTTCCTGATGGCGCTGCTGTTCGTGCTCGGCTTTTTCCTCGAATGGATCGAAATCAGCTATATTGCCCTGCCGCTGCTGCTGCCGTTCTTCAAGGCGCAAGGCACGGACATGGTCTGGCTGGCGTCGCTGATCGCGCTCAACCTGCAGACCTCGTTCCTGACGCCGCCGTTCGGCTGGGCGCTGTTCTTCCTGAAGGGCGCGGCGCCTCCGGGCGTCAGCACGGCGATGATCTACAGGGGTGTCGTGCCGTTCATCGGCGTGCAGGTCCTCGCAATCGCGGTTCTGTTCTACTGGCCGCCCCTGGCAACCTGGCTGCCGAAAGTGATCGGTTGGTGAGCACGCTCGATCTGACGCTTCACAATGTACGGGTCGCCGGGCCGGGCGATCCTGTCGATATCGGCGTTTCCGGGACTGCGATTGTCGCCATGGAGCCGGACCTGCCGCCCGCGCCGGAGAGCCACGATTTCGGCGGGCGGCTGGCGACGGCGGGGCTCATCGAAACCCACATCCATCTCGACAAGGCCTGCATTCTCGACCGCTGTCAGGCCGGCACCGACCTCGGCGCGGCGATCGCGGGCGTGTCCGCGGCGAAAGCTCAGTTTACGGAGGAAGACGTCGCGGCGCGGGCCTCGTGCGTGCTGCGCAAAGCCATCGGTCAGGGCACCACGCTGATGCGCACCCATGTCGAGGTCGACCCCGTGATCGGCCTGCGCGGTCTCGCGGGCGTCCAGACGGCGGTGCGCGATCATGCCTGGGGGCTCGATGTCGAGATCTGCGTCTTCCCGCAGGAGGGCATGACCAACTGGCCCGGCGTCGAGGCGCTGCTGATCGAGGGACTGAAGCGGGGCGCAACCGTGGTCGGCGGCGCGCCCTATACCGATGCCGACCCGCATGGCCAGATCCACCGCATCTTCGAGATCGCGCGCGACTTCGGCGTCGACATCGATATGCATCTCGATTTTTCGCTTGCGGCAGATCATCTCGATGCTGATTACGTTGCGCGCAAGACCGACCGAATTCGGCTGGGGCGGGCGCGTGGCCATCGGCCATGTGTCGAAACTCTCCGCGCTGCCGCCCGCCGAATTCGCGGCAACGGCAAAGCGCCTCGCCAATGCCGGGGTCGCGGTCACGGTGCTGCCGTCGACGGACCTGTTCCTGATGGGGCGCGACCACGATCACAACGTGCCGCGCGGCGTCGCGCCGGTTCACAGACTTGTCTCACAGGGCGTCAACTGCTCGATCTCGACCAACAACGTGCTCAATCCGTTCACGCCCTATGGCGACTGCTCGCTGATCCGCATGGCCAATCTCTACGCCAATGCCGCGCAGCTCGGCGACCCCGATGCCCTGCGGCTCTGCCTGGAGATGGTGTCGACGCGCTCGGCGCGCCTGCTCAATCGCGACGATTATGGGCTGGCGGTCGGCAACCCCGCCGACATCGTCATTTTCGACGCGCCCGATCCGGCCGGCCTCGTCGCCGAGATCGCTCAGCCATTGATGGGATTTAAATCCGGCCGGCGGAGCTTCACCCGCGATCCGGTGCAGTTGCACCCGCCACGTGCGTAAGCCCCTAGCGGCGTCACGCGGCCTTCCACAGCCTCGGCAATGCGCCATCGGGTCCATCGACCGGGTCGGACTCGGGGAAGCCCAATCCGGCAATACGCTGCTGGATCTGCGGCGTGGGGCCGATGCGGCAGATGTCCCACGACTGGTCCGGCGGATAGGCGCCGACGACGAGAAAATCCGGGCTCGCCTCGATCCGGGAATGGCCGGTGCCCGCAGGCAGCACGGCGACGTCGCCCGCCTGGACGGTGACTTCATGCGCGCCCGGCCCGCCAAGAATGAGCCGCGCATTGCCGTCGGCGAAGCCGAGCACCTCATGCGCCGTCGAATGATAATGATGGTAGGCGAAGACGCCATTGCGCCATTCCGGCGGCCAGCCGTTCTTTTCGAACATCACCTCGAATTCTGCGGCCATATCCTCGCCGGACGTGCCGGAGAGCACGCCGCGATAGAGCAGAACCGGAAGACGCGGGTTGTTCGGCATCCAGTCATTGGCTTGAAGAAGGACGGTCTCGGGCTGCATAGGCGGCCTCCGGTTTACTCTCATTGGAAACACGGAGCGCTCGCAGCGGTTCCCCCAGTGCGGGCCGCCCGCGGCCTCAGCGACCGACGGTCTGGATGACCGTGAAGCCCTCGAAGGCCGGGCTGCCGAGATAAAGCGGCGTGTTCTGTCCCGCGTCCTTATGCGCCATGCGGAACGACTCGCTTTTGGTCCAGGCGAGGAAATCAGCCTCGCTGTCCCACACCGATGCGACGCGTAAAGCGTGTGATCCTCCCGCTCGGGACCGCGCAGCATGTGGAACGCGACGAAGCCCTTTTCCTTGGCGAGATGGCTCTCCCGGTTCAGCCAGACCGCCTCGAAATCGGCCTCGGAGCCCTTCTTGACGCGGAAACGGTTCATGGCGATGAACATGGGGCTTCTCCTGGTGGCGATGTCCTGGCGATGATCGCGCCCATCTCGGCATCGGCGGGCGGCGATTGTCAAGGCGGGCAAGCGCTGGCCACGGCGGAATTTCGCCGCGCCCGCCTCTCGTCAAAGCCCGCCGCGATCCCAATTATGGAAAATCACGGCCGCGGTGGTATAAGTCGGTCGGCCCGGCGCGAGGCAACCCACGACGACGATTTCGGAAAAGGGCAGTTCATGGCACGACGAGCCGGAAGCGCCGACCTTCCGCTGCATGGCGGGCGCGTGCCGAAATGGCTCGCCGAGCGGATGACCCGGCTCGGCGCGGTGATGACCGAGGCGATCGTCCATCATTACGGCCGCGACGAGTTCCTGCGCCGCCTCGCGCATCCCTTCTGGTTCCAGTCCTTCGGCGCCGTGATGGGCATGGACTGGCACTCTTCGGGCATCACCACGAGCGTTATCGGCGCCCTGAAGCGCGGCCTTGCACCGCTCTCGGGCGAGCTCGGCATCCATGTTTGCGGCGGGCGCGGCAGGCACTCCCGGCAGACGCCGGACGAGCTGGTCGCCATCGGCGAACGGGTCGGCTTCGACGGCGCCGCGCTGGCCCAGGCCAGCCGGCTGGTCGCCAAGGTCGACAGCGCCGCCGTGCAGGACGGGTTCGAGCTCTATCTGCACGGCTTCGTCGTCACCGACGACGGCCGGTGGGTGGTCGTCCAGCAGGGCATGAACGGCGACGCGCCGCCAGGCCCGCCGCTATCACTGGCTGTCCGAAGGGCTGAAGAGCTTCGTCGACGAGCCGCACAGCGCCATCGACGGCCGCGAACAGGGCGCGATCGTCAACCTCACCGACCGCCGCGCCGGACGCCTCGCGCCAGGGCCAGCTCGATCTTCTTGCACGCACTCGGGCCCGACGGCATCGCCCGCGAACTGGCGCAGCTGGAGGAACAGGCCGCTCCGCCGCCCGCCGCGCGCAACCAGCGATCTGCCGCATCTGTCATGCCGGCCCATCACGACGTGCGCCGCGAAGATGTGCTGATGCGCGCGCCTGCAGGCGCGCCTCGCGGCGGCCGCCGACCGCGGGCCGGCCGACTTCCCGACCTGCTGCTGGTGCCGGGCGTCGGCGCGCGCACGGTCGAGTCGCTGGCGCATGGTCGCCGAGGTCGTGCACGGCGCGCCCTGCCGGTTCACCGACCCGGCCCGCTTTTCGTTCGCCCATGGCGGCAAGGACCGCCACCCGTTCCCCGTGCCGCTGAAGGTCTACGACCAGACGATCTCGGTGCTGAAATCGGCGGTCCGGACCGCGAAGCTCGGCCGCGAGGAGGAACTGGCTGCGCTCAAGCGGCTCGACGACCAGGCGCGGCGGGTCGAAACCGGCAGCGGGGGCGCATCGTTCGACGAGATCCTTGCGGCAGAACGGACGCAATCCCATTCCTATGGCGGGCGAAGTGTCTTCGGCTGGGAACCGCCAGCTGACGATCTCGGAAGCCACGGACAAGACGATTCAGGTAGGAAGAACGACGGCCTGCGAAACTGAACTTGCCGTCCGGCAAGCAAT
>CAVSIA010000016.1:0-28819 GCA_963727575.1 uncultured Alphaproteobacteria bacterium | reverse complement strand
GCCAGGCCCCCGCGTCTATGGACGTCTTTCGCGTCGAATCTCGGACATCAGGGCAGATTTTAAAGGCGTGATTGGTGGACGCGATTTCGGTTTGGGGTGTGCGCCCGTTCGAGCTTGGTCGGTTGCCGCGCTCAAATCTTGCCGCTTATACCCTTCAATCCACCTTGCTATGGCTGTAGCACATGGGTCTTTCGGCGCAAAATCTTCCGCGAACAGATCGATCATAATTCTGGCGAGCCGCGATCGCTCTTCACCTGCGTTCTCCCCCAGGTCATGGACCTGCTGAACGACCGCGTGCCAAGCCAATTCGAAATCGGCGCCCAGCCTGCGAATCTCTTCAGGTCCGGCCACGAGGTTTTTTACGGATTCCGCCATCGGAGTACGCTTTCAGAATGAGTGAGAGAGCCATGCACGGTTTACAATCTCATCTTCCCCCTCCCGGGAAAATCCCGCGATACCGCCCAAATCCTTGTTGGCTAAGTTGCCGAGCTCCTCATTTTTGGCGTCGAATGAGTTAAGTGACGCTCTTGACTAATTAGACGTGCAGCGGCCGTTCGTCAGCTTCTCAATCTTGGACTGCAGGCGGCGCAAAATCCGGCCGATCCGAAAATGCGCTCGCAGGATTTCGGTTTACTTCGAGACGACAGCGAAAGCGGGTGCCCCTGAACGCGCAGCGGCGATCTGAACTTTCCTCGGCCAACTTTGGATCTCTCGACTGCTGCAAGCGTAGGTGTCCGCCCTCGCTGCATGGCGGACATCACCGCTCACAATCGACAAAAACTGCCGAATTGACGCCTCGCGCCGCGCGCTCTACGGTCGCGCGCAAAGATGCGAGACGATGACGATTTCCACAAAGCAGGACATTATGGCACCGACGATCGATGCGGATTTGGCTGAGGCGGCAATGGTGGCGAAGGCGTGGCCGTTCGAGGAAGCGCGCAAGCTCATCGCCCGCATCGCAAAACCGGGCTGGCACGGCGGCGAGGTGATCTTCCAGACCGGCTACGGCCCGTCCGGCCTGCCGCATATCGGCACGTTCGGCGAGGTGGCGCGCACCAGCATGGTGCGTCATGCTTTCGAGCTGCTGACCGGCGCCAAGACGCGGCTGATCTGCTTTTCCGACGATATGGACGGCTTGCGCAAGGTGCCGGACAACATCCCGAACCGGCGATGTGATGCAGCAATATATCGGCAAGCCGCTGACCAGCGTGCCGGACCCGTTCTCGAACGAATTTCCCAGCTTTGCCGCGCATAACAACGCGCGCCTGATGTGCTTTCTGGACAGCTTCGGCTTTGAATACGAGTTCTTCTCGGCGACCGAGTGCTACAAGTCCGGCATGATGGACGCGACCCTGCTGACGATGCTGGCCGTCTACGACAAGGTGATGGACATTATCCTGCCGACGCTCGGACCGGACCGGCAGAAGACCTATTCGCCGTTCCTGCCGATCTCGCCGCGCACCGGCAATGTGCTCCAGGTGCCGATGATCGCGCGCGACGTTGCGGCGGGAACGATGACCTATCTCGATCCGGAAACCGGCGAGGAGATCGAGACGCCGGTGACGGGCGGGCGCGTCAAGTGCCAGTGGAAGGCTGACTGGGCGATGCGCTGGACCGCGCTCGGCGTCGATTACGAGATGGCCGGCAAGGACCTGATCAACTCGGTCACCTTGTCTTCGAAGATCTGCCGTGCGCTCGGCGGTATGCCGCCCGACGGCTTCAATTATGAGCTGTTTCTCGACGATAAGGGCGAGAAGATTTCCAAGTCGAAAGGCAACGGGATCACCATCGACGACTGGCTGAAATACGCAACGCCGGAAAGCCTTTCGCTCTACATGTACCAGAAGCCGAAGACGGCGAAGAAGCTTTACTTCGACGTGATCCCGAAGAACGTCGATGAGTATTTCACCTTCCTGGGCAAGTATCACGAGGAGACGCCGGACCAGCAGCTCGCCAACCCGGCCTGGCACATCCATGCCGGCGAGCCGCCGCATGTCGACGTTCCGGTCAGCTTCAACCTGCTGCTCAATCTGGTCAGCGCGTCGAATGCCGAGGACAAGGCCGTGCTCTGGGGCTTTATCGGCCGCTATGCGCCCGGAGCGTCGCCGGAAACGCATCCCGAGCTCGACCGGCTGGTCGGCTACGCGATCGCCTATTTCCACGATTTCGTCAAACCGGCAAAGCAGTTCCGCGCGCCCACCGACCAGGAGCGGGCCGCGATCACGGAGCTTTACGAGAAATTCGGCGCACTGCCGAAGGATGCCAGCGGCGAGGACATCCAGGCGGTGGTCTACGAGGTCGGCAAGGCGCATCAGTTCGAGCCGCTTCGGGCGTGGTTCCAGGGGCTATACGAGGTGCTGCTCGGGCAGTCGCAAGGCCCCCGCTTCGGCTCGTTCGTCGAGCTTTACGGGATTGGCGAGACGCGGGAGATGATCGCGCGGACGCTTGGGTTGGAGGCGAAAGGGTCGACGAAAAAGCCGGCAAAGGCGGATTCGTAGCAACCGGGCAGACGCGGGGAGCCGGCTCTGACGCGCCACCGGGAATCGCTTCTCCGTCGTCGCCCCGGACTTGATCCGGGGCCTATTCGCCCTGGAATTTGCACCCTCGCCGCCGCCCCGCGAGTGGATCCCGGATAGCGCCTGCGGCACGTCCGGGACGACGCGCGAGGTCAACGGCACACGAAACGGCAACCGATGGCGCGGATGAAGCAGGCAGCGGCAAGGGATACGGAGCGGCACGGGCGCGAGATCGCTGGCGATCTGCTCGCCTGGTATGACCGCTCGGCGCGCGCCCTGCCCTGGCGGCAGCCTCCCGGCATCGCCCAGGATGCCTACCGCGTCTGGCTGTCGGAGATCATGCTTCAGCAGACCACCGTCAAAGCCGTCATCCCCTATTACCACAAGTTCCTGGCGCTCTGGCCGGGCGTTGCCGACCTCGCCGCGGCCGATCTCGACGACGTGCTCGCCGCCTGGGCGGGGCTCGGCTACTACTCGCGCGCCCGCAATCTGCACGCCTGCGCGCAGGCCGTCCTCGAGCGCCATGGCGGCCGGTTTCCGGAAAGCGAGCCGGACCTGCTCGACCTGCCGGGCATCGGCGCATATACGGCGGCGGCGATCGCGGCCATCGCGTTCGATCAGCCTGCCACGGCCATGGACGGCAATGTCGAGCGCGTGGTCGCGCGGCTGTTCGCGGTCGACGAGCCGCTGCCCGCCGCCAAGCCCGCGATCAAGAAGCTCGCCGCATCGCTGGTGCCTGCCGAGCGTCCGGGTGATTTCACTCAGGCGATGATGGACCTTGGCGCAACGATCTGCTCGCCGCGCTCGCCCGCCTGCGGCATCTGCCCGGTCCGGCCGGATTGCGACGGCCAGGCGCGGGGCATCGCCGCATCGCTTCCCGTGAAGGCGCCGAAAAAAGAGCGCCCGGTGCGCTACGGTGCCGCCTTCGTTGCTGTCCGCGACGACGGCGCGGTGCTGCTGCGGCGGCGTCCGCCGAAGGGGCTGCTCGGGGGAATGCTGGAAGTGCCGTCGAGCGACTGGGTTGGCGCGCGGGCCGATCGTGCCGATGTGCTCGAAGCGGCACCGCTCGTCGCCGACTGGCTGCCGCTGACCGGTGGCGTCGCCCATACGTTCACGCATTTCCATCTGGAGCTGGACGTGTTCCGCGCGGGCGGGGTTTCGCCAGCCGAGACGCCGCCCGGCTGCCGCTGGCACCCACAGGACGAGCTACCGGGCGCAGCCCTGCCGAGCGTCATGCGCAAGGTGCTGGCGCATGCGTTAACGCCCATCCGCGAAGGCGACGAAATCGCCCTCGTCGAACCCCGGCGACCCAAGGCATAGCGGTCGGCATATCTCTACCGGCGCGATTCCGCTCGATAACCTGACCGCTATTGCTTCGCCGATGCCGTCCGGCTGACCGCGTCATAGGCGGTCATCAGCTCACGGAACAGGAGGCGTGCGGAGCGCTTGGAGCCTTCCTCGGTGAGGTGGATATGATCCTTGGCGGCAAGCGGCGGGTCGCTATGCACCCAGGCATGGATGCCGCACGGGCCGCCCATCAGCTTCGACCAGTCCCAGAACAGCGCATTATGTGCCGCCGCCAGCCGCCGCAACGTCGCGCGCACCGCCGGCAGATTCAGCGGCGGATGCCAGCGTGCGAGGCGCGGGTCGTTGGCCTTGATCCGCTTTTCGTAATCGCCGCGTTCGGCCGGGCTCAGCGCGCGGCAGACATCGCTGGCACGCACTGTGCGCGAGGCGAATTTCGGCATATGCGCGACATCCGGCGGCCCGACGACCAGCAGCGACGCGTTCGGCGCCGCACGCCGCAGACGCGCAATGGCGGCGCTCGCCTTGGCCTCATAGTCCTTCAGGTCGAGCTTGTCGTCGAAGCTCTCATCGGTGCCGTAGGAGAAGACGATCAAGTCCGGCGCGATCCGGGCCAGATCGCGGGCCAAATAGTTCTTGTCCCAGCTCAGCGGGGTCAGCGCCGTCGCGCCCGGCAGACCGAGATTGACATAGCGGACGCCGGGCTTGTCGGTGCCGATGGCAATCGAATGAATGGTCACCGGCCCGTCGCCCTTCGGCCGGATCACCAGTTCGCGGGCGGACTGATCGAGGCGGAAATTGCGCCAGCCTTCGCTGTCGTTCGCGGTGGAGGCTTCCTTGACGTCGCCGTCGAGGCTGAGCAAAATCGTGCCGTTCTGCGGGCCGCTGTCGAGCGTGACCTCGCACCAGTTGAACGGACGGTCTTTGGTGGTCAGCCGCAGCCAGGCATCGCGCTTATTGGCGGTCAGCTTGGCGCCTGTGACGCCATAGGGGCCGTTGGGGTCCGCCGTGCTTAGAGCGACCTTCCACTTGCCGCCCCGATCGAATTTGACGCCGCGGGCGAGATAGAGGCCGGGCGTCAGCATCCCGCGGCCGGCATCGCCGAAGCGGCTCTGAAATTGCTCGCGAAGGCCACCGGAGAATCGGTCGGCGGCAATATGGCTGTCGCCAATATGCAGGATCGTGACGGTGGTGCTCTTGTCGCCCTTTTCCAGCTTCGCCAGGGCGTCGAAGAACCGGCTCAGCGCAACATTCGCGGGGACTTCGGGGATATCTTCGATGGTCGGGATCGGCGGCGTGCCGTCATCGCTGGTGAAGCTGGTCGTGCCGGCGGTATAGATCGCGCCCGCCTCGCTCACTTCGACAACGTCGGCATCACCCTTGGACGAGCGATTGCTGCTCGCAAAGCGCACCGGCTGGCTCGCCTCCGGAGCGCGGGCCGCACCTTTCCGGCTTTGCGGCTCGTCATCGGAGAAGCACCCCGTCAGACCCAGGGCAACGAGGCCGATAATCGCAATTCGCACTCCGCAACGAAGGAACCTGGAGTCTCGCCGACGCCTCCATACCGTATCGCCACCCCTCAACTCTTTGACGCAACACGCAAACCTAAGCCATGCTTAGCTCCGTGGCCACCGAAAATCATCGGCACGCCCGGGCTTTGGTTTGAGGGCTTCTCCCTTGACCAATGTTTTATAATAAAGGCGCTCCGTGACAGGAAGACGGCGCTCGCCCACATTCACGTTCAGATCGGCGATCGGCGAAACCGTCGCCAGCCCCGTCAGACCTTCGCTGATATCGCCGACAATGGTTTCGCCGGGCGGCGAATAGCCGCTGGCGAACACCGAAAGCGCGGGTTGCGGCTGATCGTCTCCCGCCGTTTTCTGCGCCGCCGGGTCCGCGCCGTCCGCTCCGGCATTGTTCGCCGCCTCGCTCGCAGGCGGCGGCACCGGGGATGCGCCCTTATCGCCGGGCGCCGCAGCGCCGTCCCCGGCCGGCTGGCCAGCCTGCGGGACCTTTGCCGCATCGTCCGATTTCGGTACCAGATGGGACTGCTCTTCCACGTCGCCGGCCAGGGAGATATTCCGCTCGCTGCGCGCGGCCGCAAGGTCGCGACGGAGGATCACTTCGGCATAATTGGCAAGCTTCCGGTTACCCACCTCTGTGAAGGACTCCCCGTCCGAGCCGCGCAGGCGCTTGTTCTGACCGGTCAGATCCGGGCCGTAGGCCGAAAAACCGCCGAGCTGATCGGTGAAGCCGCTCCAGGTGTCGATATATTTGGTGCCGTTGATATAGCTCCGCTCGCGGATAATATCGTTGATGGTGGCCATCGCCTCGCTGGTCTTGGCATTCGACATCACCGGCATGCCGACCCAGTAGACCGCGATATTCCGATCCTTCAGCGCCTTGATCAGCTTATCCGCTTCGCTGGCGTAAGCGTTGCGCCACTCTTCCGTGCCCCATTTGACGTAGCCTTCCCCGACGCGGATGTTCCGGACATCGTTGATGCCCATCATGATCACGGCGATGTGGATCGGCTGCGTCTTGTTCAGCTCGTCGATATCCGCCGCCCAGTCGGTGCGTTCAGGACGAGCGAGCCCTGCGGAGGACTTCGTCGAGTTGATGACCTTGATCGTACCGTCCTTGTTGAACGCCTCGTCGAGGCCGGTCGCAAGGCCGGCGGCCAGATAGTCGCCGAAGACGTGGAGATGATAGCGGTCGGTCTGTGGGAACGGATTGACGTAGCTGCGCGAGCGGAAGGTGAACGAGGGAGCCTGCGCAGACGCGAATTGGGCCGCGCCCGCCGCGCCGAGGAACACAGCCGCGCAGACCAGCATGCAGCGCCCCATGAAGCGCTGCGCTCTCTGCGCCGGTTTATGGCTCGGTCGTGCCGTCATCCTCTTCCCTAGATCCTGTGCCCAAGAGACGGGGCAGCAGTTTAGTTCGAACCGCGCTGGGACCATAGACAAATCGCATCGCCGCAGGATCGCTGCGGCTCCGGTCCTTTGTTTACCGCATTTTCTCGGCGCAAAACTGTGTCCACGGCGCCGAAAAATGCTCTAGCGGGACGAATTCAGCGCCTGCGATCGCGATGGTCCGATGACCTCCGAATAGAGCGACCGTGTCGGATAGCAATCCGGCTCCCGCTTTGTGGCCTTTTGATAACGGCCGATGGCAACGCGGGTCTGCGCGCCGAACAGACCGTCGGGCTCTCCCTGAAGAAACCCGCGATCCTTTAACGCAACCTGAAGGCGGCAGAGGTTTTCGACCGAAAAATCGAAATCGTCGCGGCTCGGCTTCGGCCAGGACGCGTGGAAGCTGCATTCGCGGGTATCGGTATCACAGCCGACCCGGTCGGAGAGATGGCCGACGAAGAGGGCGTAGAGATCGGAGGGGTTATAGCTGCGCAGCACGTCGAAATTCTCGGTGACCAGGAAGGCTGGGCCGCGCGCGCCGGCCGGCAGCACCAGATAGCCGATATTGCCCAGATCCGGAAAAGGCGGCTGCTCCTGCCCAAGACGCGGAACGCGTGTCAGGCCGAATTTGTGCACCCAGTGCCGGATCGGCCAGCGATTGGCGCGGTCCTCGAAGGTGCAGTCGAAGCGGCGGCTCGCCGGCGGCAGATTGATCTCGTAGCCCCAGCTCCGCGCGCCGCTGTTCCAGCCGCGGTCCTTGAGCACGTTGGCCGTGGTCGCCATCGCGTCGGGGATCGAGCGCCAGATGTCGCGGCGGCCGTCGCGGTCGCCATCCACGGCAAAGCCGAGGAATTCGTCCGGCATGATCTGCGTCAGCCCGGTGGCGCCGGCATAGGAGCTGCGGAACCCGTCTGCCGTCATATGCCCCGCCTCGACCATTTTCAGCGCGGCGATGAGCTGCTTGCGGCTCCAGTCGCGGCGGCTCTTGAAGCCGGCATAGGCGTAGGACGCAAGCGCGCGAAAGCCGTTATGATCGAGCGGTGCCTCGCCGAACGCCGTCTCGCGGCCCCACAGCCCCATCAGCATCATGCGCGAGACGCGGAAGGAGCGTTCGATTTCGAGGATGTCGCGGTGGGTCTTGTCGCCTTTCGCCTCCAGGTCGGCCAGGATCTCATGACCACGCATGGCGAGTTTGCGCATATATTTCGGCGGGAAATATTTCTCCGGCTGCAGGAATTCGGTCTGCGTGATCTTGTTGCAGCTCGCGGGCAGGTCGGTGCGCTCGCTGAGCTTGCGGCCGCCGGGCTTGTGCTTCTCGCCGGGGCAGAAGACGCCGGGCAGCTTGCAGTCCACCGCAAGCCCGCTCATGACACGGTCGAACGTCGCGCGCGAAACCCCGGCGGCTTTGGCGTCGGGCCACAACGTGGCGACCCAGTCCTGAAAATCGTTGCCCGCCAGCGCCGGGGATGGGCCGGCAGCGAATGCGCCGAACAAGACCAGGGTGATCGTCAGCAGCTTATGGCGGATCGCCGACAGCAGCATTCCGTGCTCCTCGATTGCTTACCGACCGCGCATACTGGCAGAGGTAACCGCGAGATTCCATAGCTGATCAACAGACGGGACCAACCACCCACAAACGATGTACGGCTAAAGGATATTGAACCAATTCGGTTCTGGACGGGCCCCGCCGTTTGGGCGATAAATCCGGAACCAATCATGTTTTTAAAAGTTCAGCGTTTATTCCATCAGATAAAAATTGGGTCATGATCCATAAGATTCGCAAAGCTGTTTTCCCCGTCGCCGGTCTCGGCACGCGTTTCCTTCCCGCCACGAAGGCCATGCCCAAGGAAATGCTCACCGTTGTTGACCGCCCCGTCATTCAGCACGTCGTCGACGAAGCCCGTGCGGGCGGCGCCGAACATTTAATCTTCGTAACCGGCCGTAATAAAGGCGTCATCGAAGACCATTTCGACCGGCCTTTCGAGCTGGAGCACACGTTGCGCGCGCGCAACAAGCTGGCGGCGCTCGAGGAGTTGGAGAAGTTCCTTCCTGGGCCGGGCCAGACCAGCTTCACCCGCCAGCAGGAACCGCTCGGACTTGGCCATGCGGTGTGGTGTGCGCGCGATATCGTAGGCAACGAGCCGTTCGCGCTGCTGCTGCCCGACGTGCTGGTGAAATCGGATGGGCTGAGCTGCCTCGGGCAGATGATGGAAGTCTATCAGGAGCTGTCGGCGGGAGGTGAGAAGATCAATCTGATCGCCGTCGAGGAAGTGCCGCATTCGGAGGTGTCGAGCTACGGTATCGTGGATATCGTCGGCGGCGACGGGCCGGTCTGGCAGGTCAACTCGATGGTCGAGAAGCCGAAGATCGAAGAAGCGCCGAGCAATCTCATCATCATGGGCCGCTACATCCTGCAGCCAGAGATTTTCGACATCCTCACCAGCCAGGAGCAGGGTGCAGGCAACGAGATCCAGATTACCGACGCCATGAAGACGCTGATGAAAACTCAGCGCTTTTATGCCTATAAGTTCTCCGGACGAAGCTTCGACTGCGGCTCCAAGCTCGGCTTTCTCCTTGCAAACGCCGCATTCGCGCTCGATCACAAGGAACTCGGGCCGCGCTTCGCATCGGAACTGCACACGCTGCTCGGCAAATAAATCGGCTCCGCATGCCGTCGGGGCGGGCCTCAGGGGGGCGATTGAGCATGCTTCAGAACGAGCGGGCCGGCGAGTCCGCAGTCGTTCCTCAGACCGCGAAAGACCAGATCCGCGCCGCGATCGGCTCCGCGCGCCGCACGCTCGGACTGGAAATCGAGGGGCTGCAGGCCCTCCAGGACGCCATCGGGGCGGAGCTGGCGGACGCCTTCATCGCCGCCGTCGAGCTGATCCGCAAAGCCCGCGGCCGCGTCATCGTTACCGGCATGGGCAAGAGCGGCCACATCGGCCAGAAGGTCGCGGCAACGCTGGCATCGACGGGAACGCCCGCCTTTTTCGTCCATCCGGGCGAGGCCAGCCACGGCGATCTCGGCATGATCACCCGTGAAGATGTGATCGTGGCGCTATCCTGGTCCGGCGAAACCGTCGAACTCGGCAATATTCTCACCTATTCGCGCCGGTTCGGCGTGTCGCTGATCGCCGTCACATCCCGCGAGGACAGCGCGCTCGGCCGTGCGTCCGACATCGTCCTGAAGCTGCCGGTCTCGCAGGAAGCCTGTCCGCACGGGCTGGCGCCGACGACCTCGACCGCGATGCAGCTCGCCGCGGGCGACTGTCTGGCGATTGCGCTTTTGGAAGCGCGCGGCTTCAGCGCGGCGGACTTCAAGATCTTTCATCCCGGCGGCCAGCTCGGCGCGAATCTGCGATACGCGTCCGATCTCATGCATCGGGGCGATCGCATACCGCTGGCGCCCGCGGACCGCACCATGGCGGACGCGCTGGTGATCATGACGGAGAAGAGTTTCGGCTGTCTCGGCGTGGTCGACGAGGCGGGACGGCTGGCCGGGATCGTCACCGACGGCGATTTGCGCCGGCACATGGGGCCGGATCTGCTCAAGGCGCGCGTCGGCAATATCATGACGCCCGGCCCGAAGACGATCACGCCCGATACGCTGGTCAGCTCGGCGCTGGCGGTGATGAATTCGGATCAGCGGCCAATCACGGCGCTGTTCGTGGTGGATGACGGCAAGCCGGTCGGCATCCTCCACATCCACGATCTGCTGCGCGCCGGAGTGGCCTGACGCCGGCCTCGCCGCGCCGCCGCCATTACCCGCCGCCAGCGTCCTCGACGATCAGCACCGTGCCCTCGGCGTCGGTCACGCGCACCAGCCGGCCCGCAGGCAGATCCGGGCCGCGCACGCTCCACAGACCGTCGCCTGCCGTGATCCGGCCCTGTCCGCCATGGATGGGCGTCGCCAGCGTGAAGGTCCGGCCGACGAGTTGGCGCGCACGCTGATTGAGAAACGGATTGTCGGCCGCTTCGCCGCTTCGTCCGCCCCAGAGCGCCCGGCCGATCAGCAGCGAGATGACGCTGGCCGCGCAGAAGATCAGGATCTGCCAGTGCATCGCCAGCGGGACGGCGAAGCACACCAGCCCGACGATCGCGGCGGCAAAGCCGAACCAGAGCAGAAAAATCCCGGCGCCAGCACATCGAGCGCAAACAAAGCGGCGCCGATGATCAGCCAGAGCCAGCCGGGCTCGTTCGACAGATAGTCCAGAACATCGATCATGGGTCTGACCAGGTCGCCTTAGAGCACGATCAGGAACAGTGGGAACCCGCTTGCCTGAAACACTCGTGCGCAAACAAAGGGATATGGATCATCATCATTCCAGATTGAAACGATCATGATCTAGGACGAGGAGACGGATGGAACGGAACGGCCCGACCGGGCAACGCCCGGCCCGCCGGCTCCCGTCGCCGCCTCTCGGCTCGCCGCCCGCCAGACTGCCGAACGCCTCGCGTGTGATCTCGGCGATGCCGCCGATCGAACCGATGATGCCGGCAGCGTCGATCGGCATCATCAGCACCTTCTGGTTCGGTGCCTTGGCCAGCTCGGTGAGCGCCTTGACGTAGTTGTTGGCGACGAAATAGTTGATCGCCTGGATATTGCCGGCGGCAATCGCCTCGCTCACATATTGCGTCGCGCGCGCCTCGGCTTCGGCCGACCGCTCCCGGGCCTCCGCATCGCGGAACGCGGCTTCCTTGCGGCCTTCCGCGGCCAGCACCAGCGCCTGCTTCTCGCCCTCGGCGCGCAGGATTTCCGACTGGCGCTTGCCCTCCGCTTCCAGAATCGCGGCGCGCTTTTCGCGTTCCGCCTTCATCTGCCGGCCCATGGCGGTGACCAGATCGGCCGGCGGCTGGATGTCCTTGATCTCGATACGGGTGACCTTGATCCCCCAGGGATTGGTCGCCTCGTCGACGATCTGCAGCAGCCGGGCGTTGATCTCGTTGCGCTTGGACAGCGCTTCGTCGAGATCGAGCGAGCCCATCACGGTACGCAGATTGGTCATGGTCAGGTTGAGCATGGCCATTTCCAGTTCGGAGACTTCATAGGCCGCCTGCGCCGCGTCGATCACCTGGAAGAAGGCGACCGCATCGACCGTAAGCATGGCGTTGTCGCGGGTGATGACCTCCTGCGTCGGAATATCGAGCACGCGCTCCATCATGTTGATGCGCCGGCCGATCCGCTCGACGAAAGGCACGATGATGCCGAGGCCCGGCTTCAGGGTTCGCACATAGCGCCCGAGCCGCTCGACCGTGAAATTATGCCCCTGCGGCACGACCTTGGCCGTCGAGATCACGGTGATCACGACTAGGACAAGAAGCGTGAGGACGAAAATCGTAAAGCCCGACATGTGCGCACCTCCCTCGATGATCGCTCATGTCATTTAGGGAGGCCGTGACGTAAAGGGAAGTCAAAACCGGACAGGGCCCCCCGCCATCAATAGGAAATCGCAATCGGCCCCAGGAAAACGGCGGGCCGGGCTTAAATCCAGCCCTGCAATTCGCGCCGGACGTGTGTCGCCAGAAACTGCATCCCTTCCGGGCTGTCGTTGAGACAAGGCAGTGTTGCAAAGTCTTCGCCGCCATGCTCGACAAATGTTTCTTTACCTTGCATGGCGATTTCTTCCAGTGTTTCCACACAATCCGAAGCGAAGCCTGGGGTGATTACGGCAAGCCTGCGGACACCTTCTTCGGCAAGCCTTGCAAGGGTCTTGTCGGTATAGGGCTGCAGCCATTCCGCCCGGCCGAACCGCGACTGGAAGGTCAGCCTCAGGCGGTTCTCGTCCCATCCGAGCGCGTCGCGCAGCAGCCGCGCGGTCTTGGCGCAATGGCAATGATAGGGATCGCCCTTCTGGAAATATTCCAGCGGCAGGCCATGGAAGGACGCGATCACGACCTCCGGCTCGAAGCTGAGCCCGGCAAGGCTGGTGCGCATCGACTGCGCGAGCGCCTCGATATAGGCCGGATCGTCGTAATAGGGCGGCGCGACCCGGAGGCTCGGCTGCCAGCGCATGGTTTTCAGCGCATCGAACGCCTTGTCGCAGACCGTGGCCGTGGTCGCCGCCGAATATTGCGGATAAAGCGGCACCAACAGGATGCGCTCGCAGCCCTGCTGCTGAAGGTGGTCGAGCCGCGACTTGATCGACGGATTGCCGTAGCGCATCGCCCATTCGACCATGATCTGCGGATGGTCGACGAAATCCTTCATCAGAAGCTCGGTCTGGCTTCGGGTTATGGTGCGCAAGGGAAACTCGTCCCGCTCGGTGTTCCAGATCTGCTTGTAGGCTTCGCCCGAGGAGAACGGGCGCTTGGTCAGCACCGGGCCGTTGAGGATGAACCACCAGATCACCGGATTGATCTCGATCACCCGGCGGTCGGACAGGAACTCCTTCAAGTAGCGGCGCATCGGCCAATAGCTCGTATCGTCGGGCGTGCCGAGATTGACGAGAAGTACGCCGATACTGCCATGGCGCACGGGCGGGTGATTGGTAGCTGTCGGATGAACCATGTGGGTGAGCAAGCCAGGGTTGCGATCGCACGTCACAGCAAGGTTTAGGAAGCCTGCCGCAAAAGAGCAAGGGGCCGTGAGCATATGTCATAGCCGATTGCGGCATGGGCGTGTCGATGCCGCCCGCCGGATTTGCGCCAGATCAATGTGAGCGCCTGGCTGCTTGGTAAGAAAAATAATGCGGCTCCGCGTGAACGAAGTCTCTGCCCCATGCTCATTATTCCGGCATGGACGCAGGAGTGTCGGCGCCGCGCGACATTGGGAGAGGCAAGTGCAATGCCCCTGAAGAAGGTCCGGCTGGAATTGGCGCGCGATCACGAGTTCCCCGAAGGCAGCCATGCCCATGGCTACGAGTTCGTCGCTCCGCTCGGCGAAGACGGACATCTCGATCCGGAGCAATGGAAGAAGCATCGGGCCGAATGCCGGGCCGTGCGTTTTTGGGGTGAAGAGGAGCATGAAACCGGCCATCTGGTCAGAAAACCCGGCGGTTCCTGGGCATTCCACTACGATGTCCAAGGCGATGTCGACGATGACGAAGCCGGATACCGCTTCGGCAATCATATGTTTCAATCAGGCGAATACGTATCGATTCGCGACCATGACGACGATACGCTGCGCACTTTCCGCGTCGTTCGTGTGATGGAGCTGCGCTGACCCGCCACCCGCCAAACCCGCCCTCACCTTAGGATCTCCGCCCCAAGCCACCTGGACGCCGCCCCGCGTCCGGGCGTCATCAGATCTGCGTTATTTTATTTTAACCCTAATGGGGTTAAGGCTTGCTTGGATAACGTTTTATTCTGGCACGGGCATGGGGCATACGCATGGGGTCAGGACCTGTTTTGACCGGCGCCGTCAATGGCGGACGCCTTGAGCTGATCGCCGCCGGATCGTGGACAGCGCCCTATGCGGCCGACCTCGAACCGCTGATCGAAACGCACGCGGCGTCCTCCGGCCGGCTGCGCAGCATGTCCATCGACATGGAGCGGGTCGGCGAGTTCGACACGTTCGGCGCCTGGCTTCTGGAACGGCTGGTTCGCGCCTGGCACGGCGAGGGCCAGGAGGCGAACATCGTCGGGCTGCGCGACAATTATCGCGGCCTGCTCGACGAGATGAGCCACGCCAACCAGGACGCGCCTCCGGTGCGGAAGCGGAACTGGAAGGTGCTCGAAGGGCTCGACCGGCTCGGCCGCAATGTCGAGGATCTCGGACGCGGGCTGACGCCTTTCATCAATATGTTCGGCGCATTCGGCAATGCGCTCGTCCATGTCATCACCCGCCCGGCGAGGTTCCGCCTCACCTCCACCGTCCACCAGCTCGACCGCATCGGCTGGCAGGCGATCCCGATCATCCTGCTGATCACCTTCCTGATCGGCTGCATCATCGCCCAGCAGGGCTTTTTTCATTTCCGCCGGTTCGGCGCCGACGCCTACGTCGTCGATATGGTCGGGATCCTCGTGCTGCGCGAGATCGGCGTGCTGATCGTGGCGATCATGGTCGCGGGCCGCTCCGGCAGCTCCTACACGGCCGAACTCGGTTCGATGAAGATGCGCGAGGAGATCGACGCGCTACGGACCATGGGCTTCGATCCGGTCGAAGTGCTGATCCTGCCGCGCATCATCGCCCTCGTCATCGCCCTGCCCATCCTGGCATTCCTCGGCTCGATGGCGGCGCTGTTCGGCGCCGGGATCGTCGCCTACGTCTATGGCGGCATGAGCCCGGAGATCTTTCTGGAGCGGCTCAACTCGGCGATCTCGATCGCGCATTTCAAGGTCGGCATCATCAAGGCGCCGTTCATGGCGATGGTGATCGGGATT
This sequence comes from uncultured Alphaproteobacteria bacterium, assembly GCA_963727575.1. Taxonomy (GTDB): domain Bacteria; phylum Pseudomonadota; class Alphaproteobacteria; order Rhizobiales; family Rhodomicrobiaceae; genus JAHQVI01. Next base: position 13,764 of record CAVSIA010000016.1, on the reverse strand, counting down.
GTTGCCTGCGCCGAAGGGCTGCGGGTCCAGGGCAGCGCGGAATCACTCGGCCTGAAAACCACCGACTCCGTGGTCAAATCCATCTTCATGGTCATCGTGCTCGATGGCCTGTTCGCAATATTCTTTGCCTCCATCGGCATGTAGGGGGCGGCGATGCGCAAACCGATCATCAAAATCCGCGATCTGGTCGTCGGCTTCGGCGATCACCTCGTGCTCGACGGCCTTTCGCTCAACGTCAACCGGGGCGAGATTCTCGGCTTCGTCGGTGGTTCGGGCAGCGGCAAATCCGTCCTGATGCGCACCATCATCGGCCTCATTCCCAAACGCGCGGGCCGCATCGAGATCTTCGGCATCGACCTCGACGAAGCCACCGACCAGGACCGGCGCAGCATCGAGCGCCGCTGGGGCGTGCTGTTCCAGCATGGCGCGCTGTTTTCCTCGCTGACCGTGCGCCAGAACGTGCAGTTTCTGATGCGGGAGTATCTGAAACTGTCGGAGCGGCTGATGGACGAGATCGCCATCGCCAAGCTGGAGATGGTCGGACTGACGGCGCGCGACGCGGATAAGTTCCCCTCCGAGCTCTCCGGCGGCATGACCAAGCGCGTGGCGCTTGCCCGCGCCCTGGCGCTCGATCCGGAGATCGTCTTCCTCGACGAGCCGACCTCCGGGCTCGATCCGATTTCGGCCGGCGATTTCGACGAGCTGATCCGGACCTTGCAGCACACGCTCGGCCTGACCGTGTTCATGGTGACGCACGATCTGGCCAGCCTGCACGCGGTCTGCGACCGCATCGCGGCGCTCGCCGACGGCGTGGTGGTCGCAGACGGGACGATCGACGACATGATGGCGTCGGAACATCCATGGGTGAAAGCCTATTTCCGGGGAGAGCGCGCCAGCCTGATCGCGCCCGCTCCCCGTGCAACGACATATTAGGGGCGAGAGATGGAAATTCGCGCGAGATACGTTCTTATGGGGCTGTTCCTGCTGGCGGTGATCGCAGCAGGGTTCGGTTTTGTCTACTGGCTTGAAAATTCAGGCGGTTTCGGGGAACGCGAGGCCTATCGCATCCGCTTCTCCGGCCCGGTTTCCGGCCTGCTCACGGGGTCGTCGGTGTTGTTCAACGGCATCCGTGTCGGCGAGGTGACGGCGCTGCGCATCAACGCCAACCAGCCGAACGAAGTCGACGCCGAAGTCGCCGTTAACACCCAAACCCCGATCCGCAGCAACACGCTGGTCGACCTCGAATATCAGGGCCTGACCGGCGTTGCCTCGATCTCGCTCACCGGCACCGCCGGCGGAACGCCGCTGATGCCCACCTCCGATGGCCCGCCGATGCTTCAGGCCAGCGCGAGCGCCGGGCAGACCATCACCCACTCCGCACGCATCGCGCTTTTGAAGCTCAACTCGATCCTCGATGAAAACTCCGAGCCGTTCAAAGAGCTGGTCGCCAATCTGAACAGCTTCGCCGGAGCGCTGTCCCGCAATTCCGACAAGGTCGACGGGATTCTCTCCGGCCTGGAGCGCATGACGGGGGGCGCGCGCGGACCCGACACCGAGAAGGTCTTCGACATCACCGCCGCGGATGGCTTCAAGCCGGCATCGGAAAAACTCCGTGGGCAAATGATCGTGCCTCAGCCGACGGCCATCTTCCAGCTCGACAGCCAGAACATCCTGTTCCGCGCCAAGAAGGACGACGCACCTCTGCCGCCCGGCGCGCGGTGGGCCGACAATCTGACCCGGCTGATGCAGTCCAAGGTCGTGCAGAGCTTCGAGAATGCCGGCTATCTCGGCAGCGTCAGCCAGAACGCCGATGTGGTCACCGCCGAATTTCAGCTCCTGATCGACATCCGGAATTTCCAGATCATCACCACGCCCGAGCCGACGGCCGATGTCGAATATTCCGCCAAGATCGCCGACACCAACGGCAAGATTCTCGGGGCCAAGCTGTTCAAGGCGACGGCTCCGGCGAAGTCGACCGAAAGCGGCCCTGCGGTCGAGGCGCTGAACGCGGCCTTCCATGAATCGGCGACGGAGCTGGTGACCTGGGCGGCCGACATCCTGACCAAGCCGGTAAAGGCCGAGGAACAGCCTGAGGCGGCGCCGGACACGGGCACCCAACCCGCTCCTACGCCGGAGGCGCAACCGGCGCCGAAGGCCGAGGCGCAGCCCGCGCCTGCGCCTAGCACCGAAGCGCAACAGCCTGCGGCCGCGCCGACAGCGGACGGACAGCCCGCGCCCCAGATGGAGCCGGAACAGGCCGCACCGGCCGAACCCAAGCCCACCACGCCGCCGCAGACCGACGCGACGCAGCCGCCGAGCACGCAATCGAATTAGTCGGAGCGGCAAAAATTGACAGATTACGGACCGCCCCGCGAATAAAAAAAAGCCCTATCGCTCCTTTGACCACGGAACTGCCAAGATCATCAGGTGTTTCCGTACACGTATTCGAAAAAATATGAGGGATCGAGTTATGCAAATGACCTCGTGGAAAATGGCTGCGGCCGGTGCTGTTCTCGCCATCGCTTCTGGTGCATCTGCTGCCTATGCAGCCGAAGGTGACGGAGCCAAGATCGGCGTGCTCACCTGCAAGGTAAGCGGCGGCGCCGGCTTCGTATTCGGCTCCAGCAAGGAACTGCGCTGCGTCTTCAAGCCCGCCGACGGTGAGCCCGAGCGCTATGTTGGCGAGATCAACAAGTTCGGCATCGATATCGGCGTGACCGGCGAGGCGATCATGACCTGGACGGTTCTTGCTCCGACCAACAATGTCGGCGAAGGCGCGCTTGCGGGCAGCTATATCGGCGCATCGGCTGAAGCCAGCGCCGGTGTCGGCGGCGGAGCGAATGTGCTGATCGGCGGGTCGGACGATACGATTTCGCTGCAGCCGCTCAGCATTCAGGGCCAGACCGGCGTGAATGCCGCCCTCGCGGTATCCGAGATCGTTCTCAACCCGGCATAAGATCTGAGATTATTCATTCGAAGGCGGTGGCCGCATCTCAGCGGCGGCCGCCTTTGGCTATTCCGTCTTCTCGCACCAGAGCCGGTACATGGCGTCGAAGGTGCGCGGGAAGCGCTCCTCGAATTCGCTCCAGCGCCCGAGCGTGCCCGGCCAGCTCTCATCTGGAAATGTCTTGAAGAACGCCTCCCAGACCGGCGGAGGAAGCTGAAATCCGCGGAAGGCGAGGCCATTCTGGCCAAGAAACGCTTCGATCTCCGAGAGGAAGATCGGCCGTTCATGCTCGTGCAGCGCCAGATCCCGGAACTCGCTCATCGTATAGAAATCGTAGGAGTCCCGCAGATCGGCAGCGACGGCATCGCCGCGGTCGAGGAGCGTCGCCCGAAAGCGGCGCGCCGTATCCTGATCGCAACCGGGACCGGGATACCCCGCCTCGCGGCGCAGTTCGGCAATGCCGTGCCGGGCCGTTGCGCTATAAAGCCCGGTGACCATCAGCCCGCCCGGACGCAACAGCTTCGTCAACGACTGCCAGCCCTTGAACGGCTCGGCCATGTGGTGCAGCACGCCGACCGCCTCGATGACATCGAACGGACCTTCGGACGCCGGCATCGCCTGGATATCGGCCTGGGCGAAACGAAGGTTGGTCACCTGATAATGGTCGGCCTTCGCCTCGGCATAGGCCAGGCTACGCCGGCTCAGATCGATGGCGAGCACATCGGCATTGGCGCCGTAGCGGACGGCGGCGGCAATCGCGTGCTGCCCTGTGCCCGCACCGGCGATCAGAACCTTGAACGGCTTGTCGAGAAAGCCGAGCTTGTCCGCCTCGAAATACCGGGCCAGTCCGGTGCGGGCGCTGGCCTCGCCGGGCAAATGAAGGCTGGTCCAGCGCGGATAGGGATGCTCCTCGTACTGGCTCGCCACCTTTCGCGAGGTCGCATCCTCGATGGCGCCAAGCGCCAGGACATCAGCGGCGAGGATCGTCTGCCTCTCATTGTCCAGCGACCAGGCGGCAAGGCGTTCGCCCAGCGCCCGCGGCCGGATCGCGCGGCACTCGGCGATCGAGAGTTTCTTGCCGATCAGATCCTGTGGCGCGGTATAGAGCAGATGGACGATAAGCCGCCGCGTCTGCTCGGTGTCGCCCGCCATGAGCGCGCCGAAATCGACAGGAGCCTCGGCGAGCCGCTGCGTTTCCGCGTCGTCGACGGCAAAGACATGTTCGTTCATCACGCATTGCTGGATCAGCGCCAGCACGAAAGCGGTCAGCGCCTTGTCCTCGAAGCGCTCGGGCGCCGCTTCGATGAGCAGCACGCGCCGCATGGCGGTGAACAGCCGCTCCCAGGCCGGGCTGCGATTCGTCCCATGGGCGAGCGCCGCCAGCAGCAGCGGATGGCTCAGCGCCTTTTCCGTCCGCCGCAGCACGAGCCCGCGGGCGGCATCGTCTGCCTGCCCGTCCTCGGTCTTCGCCAGCGCCTCGCCGAGCGGCGTATTCGCGCGCAGATAGGCGAATGCCGCCGCCGCCAGCGGCTTGTGGTCGACCCGATCGAAGGCGAAGGCGGCCAGCAGGCCGTGCGGCTCGAACGCCGCGCTATCGGCAACCGCGAACCGCGCCAAGCAGCAGCGACAGGCGCTGGGCCGGCTCCTCCCAGGACGGCCGGTGCCGGAGCGCCTCCGTCAACAGCGCGGCGGCTTCGTCGATGTCGCCGACGCGCTCCTTGGCGCTCGCCAGGTTGAACAGGACCGCCGGATTGCGCGGATCGGCGGCCCGTGCCTTGGCGAAAGCCTCCGCGGCCAGATAGAACCGGCCGGCGCGGAACGCTTCGGCCCCTTCGCTTAAGAATTCCGCCGATGACGGCTTGGTGCGGCGCGCTGTTTTCATGGCGCGATCCCTAGCCCATCGCAGGACAAAAGCCAAGCGTCACACGGCGTCCGAGCGCCCCGCGCCGATACGATCGCTGCTGTGCTGTGGCATCGATTCGCCTATCATCCCGGCAATGACGCAAATGTCGCATTCGATCCGCGCGCGCCTCATTCGATCCGATCGCATCGGATTGCCGGCTCTGAATTCTTGCTTGGCCGCAATGTCTAATGATCGGAAATTGCTCTAGAACCACATATCCCCGACACACCGACCGTCGCGCGGCAGGTCTTCGAAGCTCTCAAGCCCCTCGAAGTGATCGATGACGATCGCGCTCACCGCGTCTGGTTCCGCAAGCCGCAGATTGACCGCAATTCGACGGCGGCCGTCCTCACCGGGCGTAAGCGCGCGCCAATAGGCGACGCAACCGCAGTCGGGACAGAAATGAAAGCCGATTGCCCGCCCCCGCACATAGACCTAAGTCGGGCCCGAAACCCGTATTCCGTGGTCCTCGTAGTCATAGGCCCAGAGCACCCCGTAGCGTCGGCAGACGGTACAGTTACAGGCGGTCGCCGAACTCGGGGACGCCCTCAAAGCTCCAGTGCACTTTGCCGCAATGGCAGGACCCTTCGATCATTCGGACTCATCCCTCTCTATCTCGTAGCCTTCGAAAAACCCGCCCCGCTTATGGCCGCATCGTCCTCGCACTCGTGAATCGCGCAGCGTTCAACGACGGCATACGCCTTAGCAGCGCTCCGGCGTGTCCACCCCCCGGCCGGGCCTGAACTTGTCTTCCATCGTTTCGATCAGCGGTTCATAGAACGGCTTTTCATCGGTCGGGAAAGTCATGCTGAAGACGTTGATGATCCGGTTCGAGCAGGTGAACATCACCTTTTGATAATAAATGTTGCCGTGGCGAAAACCGGACAGCACGAACCAGGTCTTTCCGATCGGATTATAATCGAGCCGGTCATAGCCGCCGAATTCCTCGACCAGCACCCGCCGATATTCCTTGGGCGACAAATGCTCGGTATTGTGGACGCCGAACACGACGATCTGCGCCCGGCCGTCCCCGGTGGATAACGTCAGCCCGCTGCCGTTTGCGGGCGGCGGCTCCGGGGTGAACAGGCCCGACGGGTAGTAGAGCGAATAGCCGAAGCGGTCGTTCTTATACGTGGTCCAGCGCTCCGAAGCGGCAGGGCGGTGCCGGTCGATCGCCGCAGCGGGCAGGATGATGCCGAGAAGGATGAGGCTCGCCCAGAAGCCCGTTCTCCATAGTGCCGCATTCGATCGCATCAGTGCCCTCCGCTCGTTATGTCCGCTGCATGACATTGCCATCTCGGGCGTCACATTGGAATCGGGGGTTCACAAAAAATTCCGTGATCGCCCCGAACCCGATACCGACCGCCATGGAACCGGAACGATGCGCAAGGCGAGCCGTTCCCGAAATCGCACATATTCCGGGAACCGCCGCAATGCCTGCCGGAACCCTGCCTCGTCTAACGGCTTGGAAGCGGAAAGCGCTGGAAGAACTTCCAACTTACGTCGGCGGCGGAAATGTCCCGATTGGCCGGGCCGCCGAGCATGGATTGCAGCAGCGGACGATTGCCGATCTTGGCGCCCGGCGGAAGGTGGCCGCCGCCTTCGACGGTCAGCAGAACCACGGCCGCATCCGATTTGCACTCGGAGAACTGCGTGGCCTCGACCGTCGAGCCGTCCGAGCGGTCCTTGTCGGGCAGCGGCTTTCTCTGTGCATTGTCGCTGCAGCCATTATACCGCCGCCAGAACTCGACGGTCTCCGGCGTCGACAGCACCTCGCCGTGCTTCCGCCCGCGGCCGACCGCGCCGCCGTCCCACGGTATCACCGGATCTTCGGTCGAATTGATGATGATCATCGGCACGCCGGCGCCGCCATGCCGGCATTTATCCGCCACGCGGCTGGGGACATTGGCGATCACCGCCGCATAGGCCGCGAACGTTCCGGGCGCCTCGCAAGCGACGCGATAGGTCAGCATGCCGCCATTCGAAACCCCGAGCAGATAAAGCCGCTTGCGGTCGGCAAGACCTTCCTTGACCAGATGCTCGGCCAGGTCGCGGATGAAGCGCACATCGTTCGGTCCGTCCGCATAATCGCCGCGGCCGTCATTCCAGCGCCGCCGCGTGCCGTTCGGGTAGACGACGGCGAAACGGTCGCGCTCGGCCACCTCGTCCAGGCCGAACAGGCGCTGCATGGATTTGCCGCTCATCAATGCGCCGTGCAGCGCAATTACGGTTGGCAACCTTTCGCCGGGCTTGGCCCGTTCCGGGCGGACCACGATGAAGCTGCGCTCGCGTCCACCCGACACGATGCTGTCGAAAAACGGCTCGGCGCTGACGATGGTTGATGAAATGCCCGGCAAACAGAGACTTAATGCGAATCCGATGACCCATCGAGAACGTTTGTTGACCATTGCGAGCGATCCTTGATGCGGTTAAGACCTGCTGGGTTGCCTGACGCTTTTACGTGTCCGGGGCCGATCATCCTGCGGCACATGCGGTTAGTCACTCCGGCATCTGCAAACCTTTGGGCCATTGCGGCCCATGCTGCTGCGCGGTAAAACGGCGGGAAGACGAAGCGAGGAGAACGAGTTCATGGCGAATGCCGAAGCGCAACGGGCGCGGCCATTGTCGCCCCATCTGCAGATCTTCCGCCCCTATATCAACATGGTGATGTCGATTTTGCATCGCATCACCGGCATGGCAAATTATTTCGGCACTCTGCTGCTCGCCGCATGGCTGGTCGCCGCCGCGTCCGGGCCGGACAGCTTCGCCACCGCGTCCGACATCGCCGGTTCCGCCTTCGGACTGATCATCCTGTTCGGCTATAGCTGGTCGCTGATCCATCATGCGCTCGGCGGAATTCGTCATTTCATCTGGGACACGGGGCGCGGCTTCGACATTCCCACGGTGCGCGCGCTGTCCTGGGCAACGATCATCGGCTCTTTGACGTTGACGGTCATCGTCTGGTTCATCGGGCTGATCTAATGGGGGGCCATGTAATGGCGAGCTATCGGACTTCGCTTTCGCGCGTCAAAGGTCTCGGCTCCGCTCATGAGGGCACCGACCATTTCTGGACGCAGCGCCTCACCGGCGTCGCCAACCTGATCCTCCTCGTCTTCGTCATCTACTCGGTCATCCATCTCGCAGGCGAGCCCTACGGCATCGTGCGCGGCTATTTCGGCTCGCCGGTCGTCGCCGCGCTCGCCGCTCTGTTCGCCCTGTCGGCGGCCTATCACATGCGGATCGGGATGCAGGTTATCGTCGAGGATTACATCCACAGCAAGGCGTCAAAATTGACGCTGCTTCTGCTCAACACCTTTTTTGCAGCAGCGGTCGCGCTTACCTCAATCTTCGCGATCGTCAAGCTGAGCCTGGGAGCATAAACATGGCGGAGAACGGCAAGGGAAATGGCGCCAGCGCGCCGCGGACCAATGGCCGCGCCTATCCTATTACCGATCACACCTATGACGTCGTCGTCGTCGGCGCGGGCGGCGCGGGTCTGCGCGCCACGCTCGGCTGCGCGGAAGGCGGGCTGAAAACCGCCTGCATCACCAAGGTTTTCCCGACCCGCTCGCACACGGTCGCGGCCCAGGGCGGCATCGCCGCCTCGCTCGGCAATATGGGGCCGGACGACTGGCGCTGGCACATGTACGACACGGTCAAGGGTTCCGACTGGCTCGGCGACCAGGACGCCATCGAATATCTCTGCCGCAACGCGCCCGCCGCCGTCTACGAGCTCGAGCATTACGGCATGCCGTTCTCGCGCACCGAGGAGGGCAAGATCTACCAGCGCCCGTTCGGCGGCATGACCACCGAATTCGGCGAAGGCCCGCCCGCGCAGCGCACCTGCGCCGCAGCCGACCGCACCGGCCACGCCATGCTGCACACGCTTTACGGCCAGTCGCTGCGCCATTCGGCCGACTTCTTCATCGAATATTTCGCGCTCGACCTGATCATGGACGAGGAAGGCGCCTGCCGCGGCGTGATCGCCATGTCGATCGAGGACGGCTCGATCCACCGCTTCCGCGCACAGCAGCACCATCCTCGCGACGGGCGGCTATGGCCGCACCTATTTCTCCTGCACCTCGGCCCATACCTGCACGGGCGACGGCAACGCCATGGTGCTGCGCGCCGGCCTGCCGCTGCAGGACATGGAGTTCGTGCAGTTCCACCCGACCGGCATTTACGGCGCCGGCGTGCTGATCACCGAAGGCGCGCGCGGCGAAGGCGGCTACCTGACCAATTCCGAAGGCGAGCGCTTCATGGAGCGCTATGCGCCGCACGCCAAGGACCTCGCCTCGCGCGACGTCGTCTCGCGCTCGATGACGATCGAGATCCGCGAAGGCCGCGGCGTCGGACCGGACAAGGACCACATCTACCTGCATCTGGACCATCTCGACCCGAAGATCCTCGCCGAGCGCCTGCCGGGCATCACCGAAAGCGCCAAGATCTTTGCCGGCGTCGATCTGCGCCGCGAGCCGATCCCGGTCATCCCGACCGTCCACTACAATATGGGCGGCATCCCGACCAACTATCACGGCGAAGCGGTCAACCCGGTCAGCGGCGATGCCGATGCCATCGTGCCCGGCCTGATGGCGATCGGCGAGGCGTCCTGCGCCTCGGTTCACGGCGCCAACCGGCTCGGCTCCAACTCGCTGATCGACCTTGTCGTGTTCGGGCGCGCCGCGGCGCTGCGCTGCGTCGATTCCCTGGAGCCCGGCGGCTCGCAGGCGACGCTTCCGGCGGAAGCCGGCGAGAAGGCCGTCGCCCGGCTCGACCATTACCGCTACGCCAGCGGCGGCACGCGGACCGCCGAGCTGCGTCTGCAGAATGCAGCGGACCATGCAGGCCAATTGCGCCGTGTTCCGCACCGCCGAGGTGCTCGACGAAGGCCGCCAGGGCATCGAGACGATCTGGAAGGGCATCGAGGATGTGAAGGTTTCCGACCGCTCGCTGATCTGGAACTCCGACCTCGTCGAGACGCTCGAATTCGACAACCTGATCGCCCAGGCGGCCGTCACCGTGACCGGCGCACTGAACCGCCAGGAAAGCCGCGGCGCCCATGCCCGCGAGGACTTCCCCAATCGCGACGATGCCGAGTGGATGAAGCACACGCTGTCCTGGGCGGATTACACCACCAAGACCGTGCGGCTGAACTACCGCCCCGTGCATACGCGCACGCTGACCAATGAGGTGAAGTATATCGAGCCGAAAGCGCGCGTATACTGATTTGTACGTATATTGAATTAGTTTGAATAGTGCCAAAGGAACTTGGGAATTTATCTTCGCAGCTCGTGCGCGATAATTGGCGTCTAAGAATGAATGATAAAAGACGAATACCTAAACTTAAGATTGTGGCTGCAGGAAATATTAACCAACCCTATACGTCGTTGGGAGTCGTGCACGCAACCGTAGCAAAAGAGGAAGCCGGTTGCTCTGGAGGACTGCCGGTCGGCCCCGCTCTGAAGGAAGCGACAAATCTGCTAATACAACAGGCTTATGAAGTCGGCGGTGATGGGCTTATACACATTGCTTATACTCATAGAGTTTCCAGTTCACAGGGATGTGCGGGAGCTAAAGCTAACTTTGAGGTTTATGCGTGGGGCACCGCAATTACTATGGCTCTGTTCGCGCAGAGTATGGGGATTGACGTCGCTCAATGTTCCTGATTAGTTCTCATTATGGGAGGCCGATCATGGAGCACCGCAAATTCAAACGGCGTCTGGCAGAACTTATCGAGGAACTGACCCCCGCGCAGGCCCACAAGCTGGTCGATGCGATAAGCAAGCGGGGCACGGGCGATACGGCGCAAAAGCTAATTGATGGCAAGTTTCAAGCCGATCTGAAATGCCCGCATTGCAAGGAACGCCACATTCATCGCCATGGGATGGCGCGAGGACTGCGGCGTTACAAATGCCTGGCGTGCGCCAGAACGTTCAACGCCCTGACCGATACGCCGCTGGCCCGGCTTCGCAAGCGGGACCGCTGGCTGAAATATGCCGACGCCCTCAACGCCTCTGAGTCGGTCCGCGCGGCTGCGGTGCGGGCCGGCGTGAATGCGAGCACCTCTTTCCGCTGGCGGCACCGCTTTCTGAGTGCGCGGAAAGATCTTCGGGATCATCAACTTACCGGCATCGTCGAGGTCGATGAATGCTTCATTCTGGCAAGCAGGAAGGGCGAGTGCGCATGTTCATGAAAGCGGACAGCGTTTCCACGAAAGCGGACAGCGTGGAAGCGTCATGACGGGCAGGGCATTTGCGGCTTTCCTGCGAGCCGTCCCGAGGGACGGCTCGCAGGACCGACGTCTGACCGTTGCTGCATTCTAGGGTTGTCCTCAGCGTTAAGAAAGCTGCTTATTTTCTGGCGTCAAACTCTTGGTCTCCGCCGGTGTCCACGCCCGGATCGGTGTCCGGCTCGCGCAGGGATTTGCCCTTCAGGGGCAGACGAATGGCGTTGTGGACGATGCGGTCGAGGATGGCGTCGGCGTAGGTGGGATCGCCGATGGTGGCGTGCCAGCGGTCAACCGGGATCTGGCTGGCGAGGATGATGGAGCCGCGATCGTGCCGGTCGTCGATGATCTCCATGAGGTCGCGGCGCTGGGCGGCGGTGAGGTCGATCATCGCCCAGTCGTCCAGGATCAAAACGTTGACCTTGGCCACCTGGCGCATCAGCCGGCCGACGCCGCTGCCGAGCCGCGCGACAGCAAGATCGTCGAGCAGGCGCGACAGGCGCATATACAGCACGCTGTGGCCCTCGCGGGCGGCCTGATTGCCCAGCGCGCAGGCAAGCCAGCTCTTGCCCGTACCGGTTTTCCCGGTGACGATCAGATGACGGTGCTCGCCGATCCAGCGGCAGGTGAACAGGTCGCGGATCATGCTTTTATCGAGGCCGCGCGTCGGCTTCATGTTGAGGTTCTCAAAGCACGCGGCCTGACGCAGCCGGGCGTGTCTCAGCCGGCTCAGCAAGAAGTGAGCGCTTGTCGCTCACGATAAACGTTCGCTCCGGCGTTGGCGCGATCGGTCGCCTCGCGGTCGATCAGCAGCGCCAGTTGGTCGGTGAAGTCCAGCTGGCCGCGATCGGCGAGGTTCTGTAGCTCCTCCAGCGCGCGCGCCATGCCGAACAGGCGCAAGTGCTTGAGCTTTTCCAGGTTCTGGTAGTGCATCGGCTATCTCCTTCAGGTTGGCTTGGGGATTAGTGGTAGTAGGCGGGGCCGCGCAGATTTTCGTGCAGGCCGGCGCCGGAGGCGGTGGCGTCGCAGGGCAAGCCCGTCCGACCACTGGCCAGCAACGCGCGGACAAAGGCGTAGGAATGCACGTTGGCGATCAGGGCGGCGGTGGCCGCGCTCTGCAGTGCGTCGGCGCCGTGCTTCTCGCCGAGCGCGATCAGCCCGGCCACGTGGCGTGCGGCTTGGTCGGGATGATCGGCGCGCAGGAAGATCCTGTCCGACAGCGCCGTCACGGCTCCGCCGATGACGGCAATCGCCTCCTGCACGGCCTCAGGCGAGAGCCGCGCCGCCGCTCGATGCTGGGGCGGGCGATGTTCGTCGAGGGTGACGGCCGGACGCAGCACGCCCGGCTCCGGCCTGCTCCGCGCATGCGAGGCGACGCGTTCGCCCTGATGGAAAATGCCGACCAGGCGGGCGGTGTAGTGCACATCGACCGGCTTGCCGATCAACCCGAACGGTGCCGAATAGGCCACCCCATCGATGCAGATGTGATAGTCGGAGCCGAGTTTGAAGCGCTGCCAGCGGCCGATTGCAAAGGCCTCGCGGGGCAGCGCCTTCAATTTGGGCTTCTCATGCGCCGCGAACACACTGGCGCGGGTCTGCGTACCGTCCGCGCTCAGCGGCCGGTTGTTCAGCTCAAAGAGCTTTTCCGCAATCGCCGCATTCAGGTCATCCAGGCTGAAGAATTGCCGGTTGCGCAGCGGCGCCAGCACCCAGCGCTCGACCTGCTGTACGCCGTTTTCCACCAGGGGCTTGTCCCGTGGATGACGCACGCGGGCTGGGACAATGCCGATCCCATAATGCCGCGCCAGCGCCAGATAGGATGGGTTCAGCACCGGGTCGTAAAAGCTGGCGTGGGTGACGCCCGTCTTCAGATTGTCGGGCACCAGCTTTGGAACCGAACCGCCCCAGGCCGCAAACATCCGCACATGGCTGGCGAGCCAATCCTCGCTGCCTTGCGTCCACGTCGCTTCCGCATACAGGTGAGTGGAAAACGGCAGCGTGCCGACGAATATGCTCACTTGGCGCTCGCCACCGGCTGTCATCACCGTCATGGCCATGCCGGCGTAGTCGACCTCGCAAAGCTGGGCCGGCAGCATCGTCCGCCGCATGCGCGGCTCTGGCGCGAGGCTTTGATGGCTGCGGTAATGCCGGCGGAACTGGCTGTAGCTGTAACCATCCGGGTGCCGGTCCCGGTATTCCTGCCAAACCAGCAGCAGCGTCACCGCCGGCTTGGCCAGCTCCGCCGCAACCTCCGCCCAATCCGGTTGAGGCCGCGTGACCGCCGGCTCCGGACGCCGGAACAACAGCGCCTCAATCTCCGCCTCGCCCTTGTCGGCGACGTCCTCGTAGCGCACGCCGGCCGCATCCGCCCGCGCCAGATAATCCCGCACCGAAGTCCGGCCCAGCCGAACGGACTCCGCGATCTGCCGCAGCGAATAGCCCAGTTCATGGGCCAGCCGCAAAACCTCTTTAACCCGTCGCATATCCGACCGTTTCCGCGGCATCCGCAATCCCCCAAAAACCGAGGAAAAGCGTTAACCGCTTAAGAAAAGGTCAGACGCCGGAAGCAACCTCCGCGTGCGCCGCCTGCCGCGCCTCCAAGCTGTCCACCTTCATGAAAACGGGTGTCCGCTTTCAATGAAAATGGCTGTCCGGATTCGATGAAAACGACCGGTCGCTTTCAATGAT
>CAVSIA010000015.1:0-27011 GCA_963727575.1 uncultured Alphaproteobacteria bacterium | reverse complement strand
GGGGCAAGTGGCCTATCCAGCGATAGGCCGCGCGATAGAGGTCTTCGGCGAAGCCCGAGGCGACGACAATCAGCCCCATCCAGGTGAATAGCGGCACGACGCTCCAGGTTTGATCGCTGACGACATCGATCGTCGTCGTTCCAAGGCTGGTCAGGCTCGCTGACGCGCTGACCAGCAGGCTGATGCCGATCAGAGCGGTAACCGCCATCGCCGCGGCGACATGGACACCAAGAAAGATAAGGACGAAACACAGGCTGATGCACAGGATGCCGCGTATCTCGCGCGACAGCGTGAACGGCAGGTCTTCCGGGTAGAAGGAGAGAAAAAAAATCGCGGCGACCGCTGCCGCCCACGCCGAAATAATGAGGACGGACCGGATATCGCGGGATCGTGCGACCGCGCCCAGCGCTTCGGCCAAATTGGCCAGCAAAGCAAGAGCGAACAGCACAACGAAGACCGTCGCAGCGAGCACGAAAGGCCATTCGGGTACGCCGAGCAGGCCGGTGACGATCTCGTTATCCTTGAGGTAGATTGCCTGCTTCAGGATCTGCGCGCCGGTGACGATCATCATCGCGAAGGTGAGCAGCAGCCCTCCGGCCGTCATCGGAATACGGACGAACTCGGGCATGGCCCTGAGAACCAGGTCGACACGAATGTGACTTCGCTCGATTTCCACGATGCTCAGTGTCGACAGCGCGACGAGAATCGTCAGGAGGCCGATGATCTCCATGGCGCCCGGCACGACAATCGCGAACAAATTGCGGAGTACGACGTCGGCGACCGTGAGTCCGACCATCACGACGAGGGCTGCACCGCCAACGAGCAAAGCGGCGCGGCTCGGCCAGCAGATGGCGCGGTGAATGACTTTCGCGAACGCATCGAAAAACGCGGATACCCGCCCGTCTTCTATCGCAACTGAGCTAGTTCTGATCATAGAGGTTCAGCAGGCGCTCGGCCTCGTCGAGGATCTGTTTGCCCGGCATCCCCTTGGCGTCGGCTTTCTTGACCCAGTCGTCCCACAGCGGCCGCATCTGTTTCGTCAGCCTGGCCTTGTCCTCAGACGACAGGGTAAAGATGTTTTCCGGTGGGATCTTCGCCATCGCCGCGGCGGCGCTGTCGGTGGTGTTGTAGAAGAAGTAGAGTGGCGTGATATCGGCAAGGCGTTGCCGCTCTTCCGGCGTCAGCTTGTTGTACGCGTCGCGGTTCATGACGGTGCTGTAGGAGCCGGGATTGAAGTTCGTCAGCGTATGGTAGGTGGTGACTTCATTCAGCTTAAAATTATTCACCCAGCCCCAGGCGCACAGAACGCCCTCGATGGCGCCGCGCTGCAAAGCCAGATAGGCGTCCGGCCCCACCATTACGCTGGCGCTGGCCCCAAGCGTTTCAAGGACCTTGACGCCTGCGGAATCCTGCGCGGCGAAGACCTTACCTTTGAGATCGGATAGCTGCCGGATCGGCTGGCGGGTGTGCAGATGCGACCCCATGGCGACGAATGTCGCAAGTTCGACGACGTTGTCAGCCTTGGTAAAAAGGTTGCCCATCTCCGGAAATTTCTCGCGCAGGCGCCAATAGACGACGGTGTCGATCGTCTGGTTCTTCGAAAGTCCGGGAAGACCGAATAACTCCATCTGCGGGAACTTGCCCGGCAGAATCGGGTGCCAGACGAAGCCGATGTCGAGGAGACCGGAGCCGGTCGACTGCAGCCAGTCCTTGAACGGTGTCACCGAATTCGGCGGGAAGAAGACGACCTTGGCCACGGCCACTCGATCAGCGCTTCGAGCTGCGTGGCAAATCGCCTGTCCATAGTATTCCACGGCGTGCCATCCGGCGATGCGAACTGCATCTTCAGTTCGATCGTGTCGGCTGCCTTCGACGGGGAGGACCATTGCGCGCCAAAAAGCGCTGCGAGAGCCAGCGCACAGACAATCATTCTTGCGGGTTTCATTCTCGTCCTCCCCGGTCTTGGAGACATCCGGCTTCCGATGGCTCCTCGATGATTTGCGCATCCATGTGCCGGGGCCGCTCTTCGGTGGCGCGCCGGCATGTATGGCCGAGACGGCGAGTTCCCGATCCTCCGGGTAGCACTTTAAAGTTGGAGAGGGGTTAGGAATATTTATATCTGCTAAACCGACCCGTAATCACAGCTTAATGCAGTCGGCCATGATGCGGTCCCATTCTTCCTCGGTGCGCTGCAGCTCCCGCTTGAAATAGTCGTAGAGCTGCTGTGCCGGCCGGGACAACGGATTGCGCGTGGGAAAAATCAATGCGACCTCCACGAACAGCGTCGAGTTGGCAATCGGATTGACGGTGATCCGCTCATTGGCGAGTTCCTTGAGCCCGATCCAATAGGGCAGAAGGGCGGACCAATCGGTCTGGCTCAGGAACTCCAGCCCGGCCGACAGGCTGGCGATCGAAATGGTTCGCTCGATCGCGATCTCGCCATTGCGGATCGCCGCTTCGATCTTGGGCCTGAGGCTGTTGGTGGCGGAAGGCACGAAAAGCTTCAAGGGCGCAATCTTGTCGAGACGGACCGGCTTCATCGGCATGAACCCGCAGCGGGATCCCGAGATCAGCGCAACCGGAAACCGGCCGATCGGAACCGCCGAAAGCCCGATCTGCGGCTCCGCGAACTGGCCGACATAGAAATCCAGGGCGCCGCTGGCCGTCTCCGCGACGAGCGAATCCGCCGGGCCGCTGGCGATGTCGATGTCGACGCGGGGAAACTCCCGCGTGAAGCGCGCGAGCGCCTGCGGCAGGATCGCTTTTGCCAGTCCCGGCGCAAAGCCCGCCGAGATGGATCCGCTGAGACCGGCGGCGAAATCCTCGATTTCGATCTCCGCGTCGGAGACCGCTTTCAGGATCGCCAGGCATCGGTCGTAGAACCGCCGCCCGACGGCGGTCGGGGTGACGCCGCGCCGGGTGCGCTCGAGCAGGCTCACGCCGAGCTGCGCCTCAAGCGCGCTCATCTGCTGGCTGACGCCGGATGCGGTGCAATTCAGCCGTTTCGCGGCGGCGCTGAGCGAGCCCTCCTCGCAGGCCGCGACGAAATAGTGGATCTGCCTGAGGTCCATATCGCCCTGCGCTTTGATATTAGCAATCCGCAACATCGACCCTATGAAATTTAACTACCGGTAACATCCCTCAATCCTATGCTTTGGCGGCAAGGGGTTGAGCATGCGCGCAGATGTCTGCCAGTCCCGCGGCGGGTGGGAAATGAGGCCGGAGGGAGCTGGCATTGACCCCGCAGGAACGGAAGATCTGGGTTCGAGCGATGGGCGCGCGGTCCGAGTGGTGGGACCGCCGCCGGGAGGCCATCATCGAGCCCGAACTGGGAGGTCGTCGACGCCCATCTGCATCTGTGGGACGAGCGCGACTTCCCCGATCCGCAGGACCCGCACACTCCGCTTCGGACCAGCCGCTATCTTCTCGACGAATATCTTCGCGACGCCGGCTCCGGCCACAAGGTTTCGCAATGCGTCTACATCGATTGCGGATCGAGCTATTATACCGACGGGCCGGGACACCTCCGGCCGGTCGGCGAGACGGCGTATGCCGCAGATCTCGCCGAACACATGGCCGCCCGCGAAGCGGAAACCCGGATCGGTGCGATCGTCGCCTATGCCGACCTGCGCGATCCGGATCTCGACACGGTGCTCGATGCCCACGAGACACAAGGCGGCGGGCTATTCCGTGGCATTCGCCACAGCGGCGCGCGTCTCGAGGATCCCTCGGCGCGGCTGCTCGCGGGCGCGGCTCCGCCGGGCCTCTACGCCGATCCGGACTTCCGCCGCGGCGTCGCGCGGCTCGGCGAGCGTGGCCTGACCTTCGACGCGTTTCAGTTCCACTTCCAGGTCGATCAGTTCATCGATCTCGCCAGGGCCGCGCCGGGAACGACGATGATCGTGAACCACCTCGGCGCGCCGATCGGCTACACGCGCGGCCCCGCGTCGGATGATCCCGTCTATCGTCGAATGGGCGAAGGGTATCGATCGGCTGGCAGAGCTTCCCAACGTCGTCATGAAGCTCGGCGGTATCGCCTCGATCGTGACCGGCTACGACGCCCATACCCGCGACAGGCCGCCTTCGTCGCGCGACTTCGTCGACGAGCGCGGCGCCTATTTCCATTATGCGATCCGCCGCTTCGGTGCGGAGCGGTGCTTCTTCGAGACCAACTTTCCCGTCGACAGCGTCGCCATCAGCTACGCCGATCCTCTGGAATGCCTACAAGATCATCGCGATGGACTACGACGCGGGCGCCCGCGATGCGCTGCTCGCCGGCACGGCGCGTCGCATCTACCGGATGTAGCGGCAGGCGCCGGGTCTTTGTCGCGGGGCGACACACACCGCCAGTGTCGGCGCTGGCGCGTTGTTGAAGGCTCCGCGACAGGCCTTGCCAATCGGCGTCCGCGCGGTCGAAACGATCACCGCACCGCGCTTTGCATCACCCCTTCGCCGGGACTAAATCCAGCCTTCGTCAGCTCAAGAGTGCCCTGCTCCGCACCATTTGCAGGAACGAGTTGACCGCTTGCATCTGTCAATTGGTCGAGATGATCGAGAATTTGCTCGGCCACATCCGCGCCGCCGCCGAAATGCGTGCCCTGCGTCAAAGTGATGTGAGCCACTTCGAAACCGCCCGCGCCGGCGCACAGCACCGTCTTGGTCGGCGCGTCGTCGGCGACCAGCGCGAGGACCGCGGGGCTTACGAGCGCGGGATCGAATGCCGCGAGCATGATCGTCCGGCATCAGACCTTCGAAGCATTCGGGTCCCGGCCGTTGGCGCCAGGCAATTGACCTTGATGTTGTTCCTTATGCCCTCAAGGGCCAGCGTGTTCATCAACCCGACCAGCGCCATCTTCGCGGCGCCGTAATTGGACTGGCCGAAATTGCCGTAAAGTCCGCTTGATGAGGTTGTGAAGACGATGCGGCCATAGTTGCGCTCCCGCATGCCGGCCCACACGGCCTTGGCGCAATGAACCGCGCCCATAACATGGACGTCGAACACCGCGCGGAAGTCTTCCAGCTCCATCTTGGCGAAGCTCTTGTCCCGCAAGATCCCGGCATTGGCGACCAGAATATCCACCCGGCCCCAGCGCTGCGTCGCATCGGCGACCATGGCTTCGACCTGGTGGAAATCGGTAACCGACGCGCCATTGGCGACCGCTTCGCCGCCCATCGCCTCGATCTCCTCCACGACGCTCTCCGCCGCCGTCGAAGACCCGCCGCGTCCGTCGATCGCCGCCCCGAGATCGTTGACCACGACCTTTGCGCCGCGCCTGGCCAGTGCCAGCGCATGCTGACGTCCCAGCCCGCCGCCCGCGCCGGTCACGATCGCAATTCTTCCGGTCAAATCGATAGCCAATCCACACTCTCCCTTTTCTTGCCCGTAGAAGCGGCAATCGCCGCGTCTCTCGATGTCGCAGCATTCCGCCGAACCGAGCCTACCTCATGAGCGATGAAGGTTCGATATCGTTGCCTTCGCCGATAAACTCCGCCGTGTGGGCGCCCAATTTTGGCGCGCAAGGCAGCTCGTCCGTCGCGAAGCACTCCCAGCGAAAGGCGGGGCCTACCGCGAGCGGTTCGCCCTCGACACCGATACCCGGCGTAGCGGGGTATAGCTCGCTGAGATAGCCGCCGAGGTCCCGGACCCGCGCGGCTGGCACGCCCGCCGCATTGAGGGCCTGCTCCAGCTCGCCGGCCTCGCGATCGCGAACGCTTCGCCCAGTGCCTCGCGCAACGCGTCGGTCGCGAGATTGTCGAGAAACGCGCCGCTTGCAAGTCCTTCGGGAATATAGGGCACCGCCGCCAGCTCAGGGCGGCCGAGCAGCCGGCACAGTGTCGCAAACTGCCCCATCGTATTGGCGGCGACCGAGATATGGCCGTCGGCGGTCGCGAAGGTTTCAGCGCCGGGACTGCCGACGAAGCCCCGATTGCCCACCCGGTCGGGCGCCTTGCCGGTCGCCAGCGTCAGAGCGGCGGGCCCGGACATCAGCGCCAACGCGGAATCGACCATCGAGACGTCGAGCGTGATCGGGCCGGTATCGCCGCGCAGCCGCCGGATCAGCGCGGCAAGGATGGCCTCGGCGGCGCTGATGCCGGTCGCGATGTCGATCAGCGGAAATCCGACCTTCATCGGAACCGGGTTCCCGGCCTCGCCCTGCAGCGCCATCATGCCGGTCGCCGCCTGGATCACATGATCGTAGGCCCCGTAAGTGCTGTTGGGACCGCTCTGCCCCCAGCCCGAAATGGAGCAATAGACGATATCCGGCCGCACGGCGCGCACGTCCTCCGGGCCGAGCCCCAGCCGCTTCGCCGCGCCGGGGCGGAAATTCTCGACGAACACGTCGGCCCCCTCGATCAGCCGCAGCACCGCCGCGCGGCCTTCGGGGCTTGCGAGGTCGATGATCGACCGACTTCTTGCCGACATTGAGCGCGCGGAAGCCCGGCGGCACGCCTTCGAGATCGGGACGCATGGCGAGCGCCCGCATCGGATCGCCGCTGCCGGGCCGCTCGATCTTGATCACCTCGGCGCCGAGGCAGCGCAGATGATGCGTGGCGCAGGGACCGGCCAGGACGTGCGTCAGATCGATGACTGTGAAACCTTCGAGCGGCTGCATTACAGCTCCTCAGTAGGGCCGGCGAAAAGCCCGCGAGAATGGGATGAAGATGGCCAGCGTCAGTCCGAGCAGCACCATGGTGAGGGCGGCGGCCTCGCCGATGCGCGTTTCGGACCAGAACTGAAAGATCAGCACCGAAAGCGTCATGGTTTTCGTCGATCCGCCGCCGAGGAAGAGCGGCGTGTTGAGATCGCGCAGCGCCGAGAGGAACACCACCGTGAAGGCCCCCAGCAGCACCGGGCGCAGCAGCGGCAGCGTCACGGTTGCCATGATGCGCGCCCGGCCCGCGCCGCACACCTTGGCGGCTTCCTCCAGCGAGCGGTCGATCTGACCGAACCCGTCGCCGATATTGCGGGTGGCGATCGGCAGCGACCGCGCCGCCTGGGTCATGGCGATCAGCAGCAGCCCGCCATAAAGACCGATCGGCGAGCCGATCCAGGCCCACATCACCGCGGTGAGGAAGGCGACCGAGGGGACCAGCAGCGTGTACATGGCTGCGCCTTGCAGGAGGGTGCGTCCCGGCAGCCGGGTGCGGCGCACGATGTAGCTGACCGCGGTCGCCACGGCCAATACGATGGTCACCTCCGTCGCCGCGACCCTCAGGCTGTTGCCGGTGATGTGCCAGAAGGCGAAATATTCGAAGATGACGTAGTGGAAATTGGCGAAGGACAGCCCCGCAAGGCCGGCATTGCCGAACCACTGGGTGTTGAGCGACATCCAGAGGACGATGAGATAAGGGCCGACGACCGAGAGCAGCATGACCAGCAGCACGAACATCGCCGCGATAGGCCGCCAGCGCCCGAGCGGCACCGCTGCGGCCTTCGCCCCCTTGCCGACGACAACCGCAAAGCTGCGGGTCTGGCGGCGGCGCGTTGCAGCCCATGCGAGCGCGGCCATGATCATTGCGGTCGCCACGAACATGACGCCCATCGCGGCGGCAAGTTCGAGCCGTGGCGGGAAAGCGCTGAGGAACAGATAGAGCTGCGTCGAGAAGACGTAAATGCGCGCCGGCATTCCGAGGATCGCCGGCACCGCAAACAGCCCCCATGCGATGATGATCGAGAACGCCATGGCCGATACAATCGCCGGGGACACCAGCGGCGGCGTCACCGTGCGCACCACCATCAGCGGCCGGGCGCCGGAGACGCGCGCCGCTTCCTCGAAGCTGCCGTCGACCGAGGCGAGCGCCGCCTCGACCGTCAGGAAGACGAAGGAATAGAGGAATAGCGTGGTCACGAAGATCATGCCCGCCATCGACTGGACGTCGAACGGTCGGATCCCGGCGATGCTGTTCAGGATCTGGTTGACGATGCCGGCATTCGGGCTGGCGATGTAGACATAGGCCATGGCCGTGAGCCAGGGCGGCGAGACGAAGGCGAGGATCGCCGACATGCGCGCGATCCGCTTGAACGGCACGTCGGTCCGCGCCACGAGGACGGCGAGCGCGACGCCGACCAACGTTGCAGCGCCGGCCGAGCCGAAGGCGAAGATCCAGGAATTGATGAAAATTTTTGCCGAGGCGAACTTGTCGTTCAGCTCGGCGAAATTACCGAGGCCAACGCCGCCGCTTTTTTCGCGCAGGCTGCCGATCAGCAGCCAGATCATCGGGTAGATGGTGAGCACCCCGAGCGCGGCGGCGGTCAGTGTATAGAGCACCACCAGCCCGGCACCTCGCCATGGCCGCGCCGGGATGTCGGATGTCGATGGGAGCATGCTCTCCAATGCGACCGCCATCAGGCGGCCTCCGGATAGACGAAAAGCGCACCGGGCGCGACCTGCAGCGAGATCGCGGCCCCTTCCGGAAAGACGTCGTTCTGGCTCGGCACTTCGACAGTCAGCTCGCGGCCGCCGCAGCGAATGAGATATTGCACCTCGCGTCCGAGATACTGGGCGAAGACCACCTCGCCGGGCCATCCGGCCTCCGTTCCCGCCGTGCGCAGAATGGCATCGGACGGGCGGAATAGCACCTTCGCGGCGTCGCCGGTCACGGTGCCTGCGGAATTCTCCGGAACGGCTCCGAGCCCCTCGATCGTCAGCCGCCCATCGATGCGTCGCGCCTGCATCACGTTGGTCGCGCCGAGGAAGCGGGCGACCTCGGCCGTCTGCGGTCGGCGGAAGATCTCCTCCGGCCGTCCACGCTGCAGCACATGGCCGGCAGACATGACCATGATCTGGTCGGACAGCGCGAGCGCCTCCGACTGGTCGTGGGTGACCGCGATCATGGTCATATTGGTCTCGCGCTGGATGCGCTTCAGCTCCTGTCGCATCTCCTCGCGAAGATGCGCGTCGAGATTGGCGAGCGGCTCGTCCAGGAGCAGCAGCTCGGGATCGTAGGCGAGCGCGCGCGCCAGCACGACGCGCTGCATCTGGCCGCCGGAGAGCTGGCCGGGATAGCGCTCGCCATAGTCGGCCAGCCGGACCAGCGCCAATGCGCCGCGGACCCGCCGCTCGATCTCCTCGCGCGGCCGGCCGCGCACCTTGAGTCCGTAGCCGACATTGCGCGCGATCGTCATGTGCGGCCAGATCGCGTAGGACTGGAACACCATGCCGAGATTTCGCGCTTCGACCGCCACCAGGTCGCGCCCGTCGCTGGAAACGGTGCGCGACCCGATGACGATCTCGCCGGCGGTTGCGGTCTCAAGCCCGGCGATACAGCGCAGGATCGTCGTCTTGCCGCAGCCGGAGGGGCCGAGCAGCGTCGTGATGCCGCCTTCCGGCACCACGAACGACACCTCGTCCACCGCCCGAACCGCACCGTATTCCTTGACGAGCCTGTTTACTTCGACGCGCGACATGGCGCTCAGCCCATGATCTTGCGCCAGGTGTCGATGATCTCGCCTCGCTTGGCGGTCAGCTCCGCCAGATTGGGCGAATAGACCTTCAGCCCGGCGAGCGGCGGCATGCCCTTCGGTGTCGGCGCGTCGGCGTTCGATCCGTAGGCGCCGGTCTGATCGGCAAGCGCTTTCTGATAGTCCGCAGACAGCAGGTAATTCGCTAGCACGGCGCCGGCCGCCGGGTTGGCCGCTTTGTTGGAGACGAACAGGCAGTAGCGCGCCATGATGGTGCCGTCCTTGGGAAACACCATGCGCGTCGGCGCACCCTGGAGCTGGTAGAGAAAGCCCCAGGCTTGCGCGACGACACAGATCGGCTTTTCGCCGCGCGCCACGGCCTGCATGGCCTCGGCCTGAAGCCGCATTTCGCCCACCTCATTGGCCCGCAGCGCCTGGACGAAGTCCCAGCCGTGCTGCTCGACGAGCCCCTTGATGAGCAAAGTGGTGGTGCCCGCATTCTCCGGCGCGCCGAACAGGATCTTGCCCTTGTATTTTGGGTCCGTGAGGTCGGTATAGGTGCTCGGGCCATGGCCCTCCGGCATCAGATTGTTGTTGACGACGATGGTCAGGCACATGCCGCCGGTCGGGAACAGGCCGGGGTCCTTCGCCGCGAACAGCTCGGCGAGCTTGGTGGTATTCGGCAGGTCCGGCGTCGCCGCCCACCCCTGTTCCTTGGCATAGAGGCCGAGTGCGTAATCGCTCAGTCCAAGCACGTCGGCCGACGCCGCGCCGCCTTTAAGCTCCTGCTCGAACTTGCGCAGCACGATCTCGCCGCCGCCGGGGCGCGAATATTCGGCGGAGACACCCGAGGTGCTTCCGAACTGCGCCATCAGCGGCTCTTCGGTCTTGGCGATGCCGCTCGAATAATAGAGCGCCCGGCCCTCTTTCTTCGCCCTGGCGACGGTCGCGTCCCAGTCCGACGCCGCAAGAGCGAAGCGCGGCAGCACCATCGAGGCGGCTCCGGCTGCGAGTGCGCGGTGTAGCAATGTACGCCTGCTGATCATTCTTACTCCTCCCTGACAGCCTCCGTTCCTGGACGGAGGTCTTGTACGCAATTACGTTTTGTCGGCAGCGCCCTCCGCAGCAGCCAGATGGCGCAGCACCTCGGCATGGTTGCGGTCGACAAGGTCCCGTGCCAGATCACCGGCAGCCCGCGCATCCCCTCGCGCCATGGCATCGAGCATCTTGCGCACATGGGTCATCACGACCTCTCGATGCGGCTGTGTGCTATGGGCCAGCATGGCGAAATGCCGGAAAGATCGGCGGGTCATTTTGCGAACGGCCTCGATCAGCCGCATGTTGCCGCAGTTGCCGACGGCGTGGGACGTGAAGGCCTGGGTCGCCGCGGCAAAGCTCTCCGCGGTGACATCGGACGCTTGACCAGCGGCGATGATCTTTCGCCCAAGCTGCTCGGCAATGGCGACCTTTTCCGCCGTCGCGCGCCTCGTGAACAGCTCGATGCAGAGCGCGTAAAGCACAGCACGCATCTCGAACATCTCGGTGAGCTCTTCGCGCGAATAGCTGCGCACCCGCGCGCCCCGCCGCGCCTCGATGGTGACGACCTCGTCCTGTACAAGCAGCCGCAACGCCTCACGCACCGGCGCCCGGCTTACACCAAAGCGCTTCGCGATCGCCTCTTCCGACAGCCGCTCATTCGGCTTGAGCACATTGGTTTCAATCTCCTCGGCGAGCCGCTCGGCAAGGTAGACCGGGAGCGACGGTGGGATCTCGTAGGCAGGTGATGGATGGTTTTCCATACTGTCGACAATATTTAATCGACAAATTTTGTCAACGGCGATCGGTTGGCGACCGCCGCCGACCCGATGACAGTTGGCAGCCTGCGGTAATCGTCACGTTTCGGCGGCGAACACCTCGCCTTCTAGCCCGGAAAATTCACGGTGGTTTGGCGGGTGTAGCTCAAGCCTTTGAGATGGCTTAGGATTTGGTTGCTAAAGCCGATCCGCGCCATTTTCGCAGGGAGCCCACCCGCCATGATCGATCCTATGCTGCCGTTGCCTGGTCTGTCACCGGTTTTTGGCAAACCGGTCGTGGCGCGTTTTGACGGTGGGGCTTTGTCGTCGGACGCAGGCGTTTTGGTTTTGCGAGAGGTCGAGCAACGCCTTGACGTGGCCGAACGTCTGGCGGGCTGCATCGCGGATCCACGGGCACAAAATCAGGTCGTCCACGGCCTCGCCGATATGATCCGGTTCCGCATGCTGATGATCTCCGCCGGCTATGAGGACGGCAACGATGCATCGCGCTTACGATCTGATCCGGCGTTCAAGCTGGCGCAGGGCGCGCTGCCATCCGGCGCAGATCTTGCCTCGCAGCCCACACTCTCGCGCCTGGAGAACCTGCCTGATCGCCGTTCGCTGCTGCGCATGGGGCAGGCGCTGGTTGATCTCTACTGCGCCTCCTTCCGGCGGGTGCCCAACAGCATCGTGCTGGATATCGACGATACGTTCGATGCCGCATATGGCGGCCAGCAATTACGCTTGTTCAATGCTCATCACGACGAATATGGCTTCCAGCCAATGGTCGTGTTTGACGGTGATGGGCGGTTCGTGACCGCCATGCTGCGTCCGGCCAAGCGCCCCAAAGGCACCGAGATCGGCGCGTTCCTGCGCCGTCTGCTCCGTGCGATCCGCGCCAACAGCCATTATTGCTGTCCCGAGGTGATCGACGTCTGCCGGGCGAGGGGGCTTGACTTCATCCTCGGCGTCGCGCCGACCACGACCTTGCGCCGCCATATCGAAGAGTTGGAAGCCAGCACCAAAGCCCGTTTCGAGGCCGGAGCGAAGACGGCCAAGCTGCGCCGCTTCAAGGACTTCTTCGATGGCGCAAAGAGCTGGAGCCGGGTCGAACGCATCATCGCGCGGGTCGAAGCCGGCGAGCAAGGCACCGATACCCGCTTCATCGTCACCAATCTCGCCGGCGGCCGGGCCAAGGCGCTCTACGAAGACCTCTACTGCCGACGCGGCATAGCCGAGAACCATATCAAATCCTGGAAGACCCATCTCGCCGCCGATCGCACGTCATGCTCAAAAGCGACCGCCAACCAGTTCCGCCTGTTCCTGCATGCGGGCGCTTATTGGCTGATGTGGCGGCTGCGCGCCATGATGCCGAAACGCTCGATCTGGCGCGTTGCGCAGTTCGATACTCTGCGCCTACGTCTGATCAAGGTCGCCGCCCGGGTGGTCGAGATGAAAACCCAGATCCGGCTGCACCTGCCGACCGCCTGTCCCTACCAACCCATTTTGAGGGCCGTCCTTGGCCGGCTGCCGCGGCTCGTCACCTGAACGCCGGGGCGCCGATGCCCCCGAACGAGCCCACCCCTTTAACCGCAAAAAACGCCTTGCCGGCCGCCAATCTCAAGCGGGATGCATCCGCGCGCCGGTAATCTGCCAAGATGCACATGAGCGCTGATACGTTCAGCGAATTCTCACCGCCGTGAATAGATCGGGCTAGTGCATCGGGCAGAAAATGCGAATCGCGGGATTCTCTTTTTTCGCGAACAGTGATTCCGTGAGGTCGGGAGGGACCTCATGGGCAAATCGATTTCGCACGATCTTCGGCTTCGAATGGTGCGCGGCATTGCATCTGGCAAGTCGCGCCGCGCGGTTGCAACCCAGTTCGATGTGGCACCCTCGACTGCTGTGCGGGTGCAGTCCCGCTTCGCGGCCACGGGTTCGATTGATCCGGCCAAGCAGGGGCGTCCCAGGGGGTCGGGCAAGCTTGGCCGCTATCAGGAAGCCATTCTCGACAAGGTGAAGGCACAACCTGACATCACCATGCCGGATCTGGCGGCCTGGCTGGAGGCGGCGCACGGCGTGACGGCCGATCCTTCGAACCTGTCCAAGCTCCTGTCCCGACACGGGTTCACCTATAAAAAAAACGCTGCTGGCGTCGGAGAAAGAACGTGCTGACGTCAAGGCGGCCCGCCGGACATGGTGCGACCGCCGCCAGCCTTTCATGCGCTGGCCAGCCGGGGCGCCTCGTCTTCATCGACGAGACGAGCGTGAAGACCAACATGACGCCCTTGCGCGGGCGCAGCCTGAAGGGAGAGCGGCTCATGGCCGAGGCTCCCTTCGGTAAGTGGCGAACCCAAACCTTCGTCGCGGGCTTGCGCTGCGATGAGCTTGTTGCCCCCTGGATCATCGAGGGGGCCATGGATGGCCGCACCTTCGAGACCTATATCCGCACCCAACTCGCGCCAAGCCTCGGGCAGGGCGATGTGGTGATCCTAGACAATCTGAATGTCCATAAAAGTCCACGTGCGGCGCAAGCTCTGGCCGAGCGCGGTGCCTGGTTCCTGTTTCTGCCGAAATACTCCCCCGACCTCAATCCGATTGAAATGGCCTTCGCTAAGCTCAAGACGCTTTTGCGAAAGGCCAAAGCGCGAACCTATGACGCCCTCTGGCGCGCCGTCGGCGATATCTGCGGCCTCTTCCAGCCCGAGGAATGTTGGAATTACTTCAAGCATGCGGGGTATGTTGCAGATTAATCGCCCGACGCTCTAATTAGATAGCGCGGAGGTCTGTGACGAGGACATCGGCGAGCCGCGATGCGCCGCAGACTCGCCCCATGCTTTCCAGGATGCGGCCGCGACAGACGCGGAAGTTGCGCAGGCTTGGGCCGAGTGCAACGAGCGCCGCCGAACGGCGATCGGAAGGTCGATCGGCAAGATCGCCATCGAGGCGGGGACAAGGATCGTCGCGACGTCGTTGACCTACTCTTCGGATTGAAGAGCAATGCGATGTTTGCCACGCTCCACCGTCAGAGTGCACTGGCCTTCAGTTTTTCCAGAATTGGATTCCGTCCAGGAAACGTGCGATGGGCGGTTTCTCACTCTTCGGGTCGGCTTCCGCCTGTTTGATTGATGTGGAAGTTGAGGCTGTTGGAGGCGCGAGCGAAGCGGCCTCGCCGGCACCGGCCGATGAGCTGCGCTCGGCGGTTGATGCACCCGGCGTGCTTGCCTCCTTGTCGCCCGGCCAAAGTTTGGCCAGAAAGCGGACGGCGGCATTGCCGTTGGCCGGTGCCGGTTCGGAAGCCTGTTGCTGGAAGGCGGCCGCGTCTTTCGGCCCGTTCTCCACGATTTCACTCTTGAAAGGAGCCTGGCGAAATGGTGAGCGCCCGGGTAGCGCGGGAATCACGACCGACGTTGCGCTCTTCTGGGGTTTCTCCGGTTCTGGGGGCGACGAAGCGATGGCAGCATCGCTGAGTGGCGGCAGCAATGCAACGCGCGGGGGCTGCTCCGGTGCTGGAGGACTCTCCACAACTGCTGCAGCCTCGTCGATTTCCGCAGGCTCGGAGAGCGGCTGGGCGGGTGCGCGTTTTCCGGCTGGTTGCACCATTATGATCGGTGCCTCTTCCAAAAGCGCCGGACGATGCGAAGCGAATACGACATCGCTGGCCGGCGGCATCAAAATAACGCGAACCGCTTTCGGTTCGACCGACTGGGGTGGTGTTTCGCGCTTCACGGGCAGTTCGTCGTCAGCCAGTGCCCGCAATTGCCCTAATGGTAATGCCAAGGCTGCGACAGCAAGGCTGATTTTCCAAGAAATGGCGGTTGAACGAACCATATCCCGCTCCTTCGTCGAATATCCGTAACCGGGTGTCCTCAAGCAAATTTGCCCAAAGATACAGCCCCCGAAACGCCCACTATTCGACGCTATGCCGCGAAAAAGGCAAGGTGACGCCAAATCCAAAGCGATTTAATGAATAACTTAAGTAAATTATGTACATTATGCCCAAATCTCACCCAGCCATTACACCGTTTTTTTCTTTAACCAGATATTCGAACCCGATCCTGCAGGCGACTTGTACGGCTTTGAGTTGGACTGCTGGGCATGCCAACCCCAACGTCGAATTTGGCTCATTTGAGCCGATGGCAGGCAGCGGAATCCTGCGTCAAATTTATCTGTAGTCAGAAGGATAGCGAAGGGAGACGGAATTTGTACGTTGTCAATCTGTCCGCAATCCCGGCTCTGACGCAATCTACTCCCCGTCGGGCGATATCGCCGACTGCTCGGTCATCTCATAAGCGGAAGTCCTCGCCGGCCCATGTCACAATGATGGGAAGCGCAATTGCCGCAGGCGGGCGTGAGGTTTACACTTCCTCCATAAGACAAAGTACCTAGTGGAGGAAAATGCCATGTTTCGCATACCGATTCCGGAGGTGTCTGTCCTTTCCAGAAAGGCCATTGCGGTCGCCGCGGCGACGCTCGCCCTCGCCGTAAGTCCGGCGGCGCAGGCTCAAGATAAAGACCCCATCCGTATCGGCGTCATCGCCGAAGCGCAGGCCGTGGCAGGCTCGTCGATCCCACTTGCAGCTCAACTTGCCGCCGACGAAATCAACGCCAAGGGCGGCATGGACGGGCGCAAGATCGAGATCGTCGTCTATGACGATCACTCCGCCTCGGCCGACGCCGTCCGCGCCTTCCAGCGCGCCGCCACCGAGGACAAGGTCCACGCCGTCATCGCCAGCTATATCAGCGAGGTGGTGCTGGCGCTGCAACCCTGGGCGGCCCGCCTGAAGACCGTGATGATCACCCCCGGCGCCGCTTCCAACGTGATCACCGCCAATATCGCCAAGGATTACGATCGGAACAAATACTCCTTCCATGGCTATCTGACGTCCGGCGCGCTCGCCAAGAGCGTGTGCACCGCGGCGAAAGACCTGCTGGTCGATGGCCTGAAGATGAAGACCGCCGTCATCATGAGCGAGGACGCCGCCTGGACCACGCCGCTCGATGTCGGCTATGAAAAATGCCTGCCGGAAATCGGCCTCAAGGTGCTCGATCATATCCGCTTCTCGCCCGACACCACCGACTTCACGCCGATCTTCAACCGCATCGAGGGCCTCAAGCCGGATGTGATGATCACCGGCATCTCCCATGTCGGCACACAGCCGACGGTGCAGTGGAAGAACCAGCAGGTGCCGATCCCGATGTTCGGGATTTCCTCCCAGGCCACCAATTCGAACTTCTGGAAGGACACCAACGGCGCCACGGAAGGCGTGCTCTATCAGGGCGTCTCCGGCCCCGATGTCGCCACCACGCCCAAGACGCTGCCTTTCGTCGAAGCATTCAAGGCGAAATACGGCAACTTCCCCAGCTATGCCGGCTATACCTCCTATGACGACGTTTATATTATCGCCGAGGCGGTGAAGCGCGCCGGCTCGACCGACAGCGACGCGCTCGTAACCGCCATGGAAGCCACAGACTATGAAGGCACCATCGGACGGGTGGCGTTCCTTCCGAAAGGCGACCCGGTCGTTCATGGCCTCAAGACCGGGCCAGGCTACATTAGCGGGTTGATGCTGCAATGGCAGAGCGGCAAGCAGGTCAATCTCTGGCCGCCCAAGCTTGCCAACGGCAAATTGACGTTCCCCTCCTTCATCAAGACAAGCGCGGCGAATTAGCCTCGTTGGAGCCCTCGATCCCTGGATCGGGGGCGTCTTTTTGAGTGGTCCCGCCATCCGATGAGCACCGAGTGCATCCCGTTGTCTGACAGATGCAACATCGCCGGATGCCGCTTGACCCGGTTGCCGGGTGAGGAGATGTCATTTGCTGTCCATGCAAATTCTGATTGACGGATTCGCGGTCGGTGCGCTTTACGCATTGGGCGCAATCGGTTTCACACTGATCTTCGGCGTCTCCGGCGTCCTCAATCTCTCGCATGGCGCCCTGATGGTCGCCGCCGCCGTCGCCGCCTGGGCCGCCGGGAGCGAGCTGGGCATGGACCGCTATTCGGGGGCCGCGTTCGGCGTTGCCATTGCCGTCGTGCTGGCGCTGATCACCTACGCCTTCATCGTCATGCCGGTGCAGCGCTCCAAGGCGATCCGCAATGAAGAGCGCGAGATTTTCATCCTCACCGCGACATTGCTCTGGGGCATCGTCATCCAGGAGCTGATCGCCTATTTCTTCACCAGCAACGCCAAGACGGTCCTGCCGATCGTCGAAGGCGTCGTCGATATTGTCGGGGTCAGGACGCCGGCCAACGAGATTTTCACCGCCGTGGTCTGCTGGGCGGCGATTGCGCTGCTCTGGCTGATGGTCAATCGGACGCGAGCCGGCAAGGCCGTGCTCGCCGCCTCGATGAATGCGCGCGCCGTGACGCTGCTCGGCATCGAGCTGTCCTGGATCTATATCGCGGTGTGGGTGATCTACGGCGTGCTTGCCGGGCTCGCCGGGGTCCTGCTCGGCATGTTTCTCGGCGTCAGCTCCTACAGCGTCGGGCCGCTGACCGGCAGCGCCTTCTCCATCGTCGTGCTGGGGGGCCTCGGCAGCGTCACCGGCTCGCTAATCGGCGCCTATGTGGTGGCCTATATCGAGACCTTGACCGCCTATCTGATCTCGCCGGCCTATCGCTTCATTCCCTCGCTGCTGCTGCTGGTCGCGGTGATGTATGTCAGGCCGCGCGGCCTGTTGGGGAGGCGCTGACATGGCAACGCGTCTCCTATCGTCCTCGCTGTTCTGGTTCGCGGCGATCGCCGTTGCGGTCGCCGTCGCGCTGCCGCTCTGGGTCTCGGGCTATGTCCTCGGGCTGTTGACCGTCGCCTATTATTTCGGCGTGTTCTCCATGTCGTGGGACCTGCTGTTCGGCTTCGCTAATGAGGTCAATTTCGGCCCGACCTTCCTTCTCGGCGTCGGCGCCTATACGGCCGGGATCATCGACAATCGCTATGGCCTGCCGATCTGGGTCTGCGTGCTGATCGGCACGCTTGCCGCGATGGTCGCCGGGTTGGTGCTCGCTCTGCCGGCGCTGCGTGTCAGCGGCCCTTATTTCAGCCTGACCACGGTCGTCGCCGTGCTCATCCTGCAGAACCTCATCGTCGTCTTCGCCGATCTGACCGGCGGCGAGATCGGCCTTATGGTGCCGGACATCGTCAGCATCGACGCCGCCACCAACTATTGGCTGGCCCTCGGCTTCATGGTGATCAGCGGCATTATCCTCTACGGCCTCTCCCGCTCGCCGATCGGCCTGATCCTGCAGGCCAGCGGCCAGGACAAGGTGCAGGCCGGCGCGCTCGGCTTCAACGTCACCAAGCATAAGCTGGTCGCGTTCCTGATCAGCGCCCTGTTCTCCGGGCTCGGCGGCGCCTTGCTGGTATTCTATATGGGGACGGCATCGGTCAGCTCGCTGATCGATATCGCAGTCGGCGTACAGATCATTATCGCCGCCGTGCTGGGCGGACGGCGCACCATCATCGGCGCGGCGATCGGCTCGATCTTCCTCATCGGCATGAGCGAGGCGCTGCGGCCGACCGGTGAACTGGCGACATTGATCGTCTCGATCACCGCACTGTTTGTCGTGCTGTTCTTCCCGAACGGTTTCTTCGGCATGATCAGACGGCGGGAGGCCGCATGAGGGACAAAGCGCTCACCGCGTTGAACGTGAAAGGGCTGACCAAAAGCTTCGGCGGCCTGGTCGCCGTGAACGAACTCGATTTCGATCTGCGGCGCGGCGAGATCCTCGGGCTGATCGGGCCGAACGGCTCCGGCAAGTCCACGGTGATGAAGCTGATCATGGGCATCGAGCGGCCGACCGCGGGCTCGATCACGCTGGATGGCGAGGAGATCGCCGGGCTGCCTTCGCACAAGGTGGCGCGTAAGGGCGTCGGCCTCGTCTTCCAGCATTCGCGGCCGCTCCAGCGCCAGACCGTGTTCGAGAACATCAAGCTGGCTTTGCTGCCCGACAGCCTCATCCGCCTGTTCGCCGACCCGGAAGTCGATGTGCGGGCGCGGGCGATCGCGGCAAGCGTCGGGCTCACCGATGTGCTCGAACGCAGGCCCAGCACGCTGCCCTTTGCCGATCTGCGCAAGCTGGAGCTGGCGAAGGCGATTGCGCGCGATCCGCAGGTCGTGCTGGTCGATGAGCCCTTTGCCGGGCTGACGCAGGGCGAAATGGCCTCCTTCGCCGATCTGATCCGCCAGTTCCGCGCCGAGGGGCGTGCGGTGCTGCTGATCGACCATAATGTGAAGAGTGTCGCCTCGCTCGCCGACCGCGTCATCGCGCTCTATCTCGGCGAGCGGGTTGCGGAAGGCAGCGCCGACGATGTCATGCAGAACGAGACCGTCCGGCGGGTCTATCTGGGCGGCGATATCGAAACCCACACGCGCCCCGAAGCCTCCTTCGCCGACACCGAGCCGCTGCTGCAAGTCAAGGATGTCAGCGTCTTTTACGGCAAGGCCCAGGCGCTGGAGGAGGTGTCCATCCACATCCATGAAGGCGAGTTCGTCTCGGTGATCGGCATCAACGGCGCGGGCAAGACGACGCTGTTCAACGCGATGTCGGGGCTGGTCCCCTATTCCGGCGACATCCTTTGGGGCAAGGCTCCGTTGCGCGGCAAGTCGGCGGCGGGCATCGCGCGCGGCGGCATCGTGCAATGCCCGGAGACCCGCGAGCTGTTCGGCGACCTGACCGTGCGCGAGAATCTCGATCTCGGCGGCCAGCGGCTGTCCAAGCACGAAAGCCAAGAGCGCCGCGATTGGCTGTTCGAGCTGTTCCCGATCCTCAACGAGCGACAGAAGCAGAACGCCTCGACCCTGTCCGGCGGCGAGCAGCAGATGCTGGCCATCGCCCGCGCGCTGATGACCAAGCCGAAGCTTCTGGTCCTCGACGAGCCGACGCTGGGCCTCGCTCCGGTGATCCTGGAACATATCTCGAATGCGCTGGAATATCTGCGGCGCACCACCTCGATCACGGTGCTGCTCGGCGAGCAGAACGTGACCTTCGCGCTGCCACATGCCGACCGCGTCTATGTTCTCGAACATGCGCGGATCGTCTGGGAGGGCACCCCGGCGCGCTTCGCCGAGGAGATGGGCACGGGGTATCTTTAACCCTCCTTATCAACAATCGGACACCACCCTCGAAAAGGTAAATAGACGCATGAGCAAGCGGCCGATGAACGGAGCCGAAAGCATCGTCAGAACTCTGGTCGGCGGCGGCGTCGACGTCTGCTTCGCCAATCCCGGCACCTCGGAGATGCATTTCGTCGCCGCTCTCGACCGGGTCGAGGGCATGCGCTGCATTCTCGGGCTGTTCGAGGGCGTCGTTACCGGCGCGGCCGACGGCTATGCGCGGATGGCCGGCAAGCCCGCCGCGACGCTGCTGCATCTCGGACCGGGACTGGCGAACGGCCTCAGCAATATGCACAACGCCAAGAAGGCGTTCAGCCCGATGGTCAACATCGTCGGCGACCACGCGACCTACCACCGCGCCCTCGATGCTCCGCTTACCTCCGATATCGAAGCCGCCGCCTGGCCGTTCTCGAACTGGGTGAAGACATCTCCGGATGCGCCCTCGGCCGCCGGCGATGCCGCCGCCGCCATTGCCGCCGCGATGACGCCGCCGGGGCAGGTCGCGACCTTGATCCTTCCGGCGGACACCGCCTGGAACGACGCCGAGGGGCCGGCAACCGTGCCGGAGGTCCCCGCGCTTGCGAGTGTCGACGAGGCGTCGATTGCCGAGGCCGTCACCGCCCTGCGGAGCGGCAAGCCGACATTGCTGTTCCTGAGCGGCGCCGCGGTGTCCGAGCGCGGGCTTGAGCTTGCCGGCAAGATCGCGGCGAAGACCGGCGCGAGCCTGCTGGCTGCGACCTTCAATTCGCGGATGGCACGCGGCGGCGGACGTATGCCGATCGACCGGCTGCCCTATCCCGTCGATCCGGCTTTGGCGGCGCTGGCCAAGTTCCGCCACATCATCCTCGTCGAAACCAAGGCCCCGGTCGCGTTCTTCGCCTACCCGGACAAACCCGGCATGCTTGCGCCGGAGACCGCGCAACTGCATCAGATGACGCGGCCGGGCGAGGATTCGCTGCAGGCGCTGGAATGGCTCGCCGACGAGCTTGGCGCGCGGGATGCCGAGCCGAAGCGGTCGCCTCTTGCGCCACCAGCACCGGCAACCGGGGCGATCACCCCGGAAGCGCTCGCGGCATCCATCGCCGCGCTGCTGCCGGAACAGGCCATCATGGTCGACGAATCCATCACCACCGGCCGGTCCTTCTTCAAGCCATCGCATGCCAGCCGCCCGCATGACTGGCTGCAGAATATGGGCGGCTCGATCGGCCTCGGCCTGCCGATGGCGACCGGCGCCGCGGTCGCATGCCCTGACCGCAAGGTGGTTTGCATGGAGTCCGACGGCAGCGGCATGTACGCGCTGCAGGCGCTGTGGACCCAGGCGCGCGAGAAGCTCAACGTCACGACGCTGCTGTTCGCCAACGGCTCGTACAGCATTCTGCGCGGCGAGTTCGCCAATGTCGGCGCGGAGAATGCCGGGCCGAAAGCGCTCGCCATGTTCGATCTCGGGCGGCCGGATCTCAACTGGGTGTCGCTGGCACGCGGCATGGGCGTGGACGCCGTGAGGGTCGAGGACATGGAGGCGTTCAACCGCGCATTTGCCGGTGCTCTGGCGTTCGAAGGCCCGTACCTGATCGAGGTCGCCTGCTGAAACTGCGCAGCCAGGAGCCGGCTGAAGGAACTAAGTGTGCGCGGCGCTGCAAAACTAGGCCAGTGGAGCGGCGGCAATCGTGCTGCTGGGTGGCGGATTAATAACCGGCCACTGGTTAGGCTGATCCTTTCCAACGAGGGAGGGGTTGGCGGGGGATGTATGCGGTGGAGACTTATGCCGCGGTCCGACAGTTCGTTTTTGTTGAGGGTAAGAGCCGTCGCGAAGCGGCGCGTGTTTTCGGTCTGAGCCGTGACACGATTTCGAAGATGTGCCGGTTTTCGGCGCCACCGGGTTATGTGCGGACGAAGCCGCGGGGAAGCCGAAGCTCGGCCCTCTGATCCCGATCATCGATGCCATTCTGGCTGCGGATGTGACAGCGCCGCCGAAGCAGCGGCATACGGCGCAGCGGATTTTCGAGCGCCTGCGCGCCGAGCATGGATTTACCGGCGGCTATACGGTGGTGAAGGACTATGTCCGGCTCGCCAAAGTCAGGAGCCGGGAGACGTTCGTTCCGCTGGCGCATCCGCCCGGTCATGCTCAGGTCGATTTCGGCGAGGCGATTGCGGTGATCGGCGGGGTGCGCCGGAAGATTCATGTATTCTTCATGGATATTCCGCACTCGGACGCTTCGTTCATGAAGGCCTATCCGGCGGAGACGACGGAAGCCTTTCTCGACGGTCATGTCAGCGCCTTCGCCTTCTTCGGCGGCGTTCCTTTGTCGATCCTTTACGATAACACCAAGCTGGCGGTTGCCCGGATTTGCGGCGACGGCAAGCGGGAGCGGACGCGAGCCTTCAGCACACTGATTAGCCACTCTGTTCCGCGACAGGTTTGGTCGGCCCGGCAAAGGGAACGATAAAGGCAAAGTTGAAAATCTCGTCAAAAACGGCCGCCGCCGGTTTTTGCCGGTTCCGGTCGCCGAGAGTTTCGAGATGTTGAACGCCAAACTGGACGCGGCTTGTCTGGCGGAACTCGATCGCAAGGTGAGCGGCCAGAGCGAGACGATCGGCACGCGGCTGGACGCCGATCTGGTCGTCTTCCGCGCCTTACCTTCCGGCGCCTTCGAGGCCTGCGAGAAGCGCGCTGCGCGTGTCTCCTCGACGGCGTTGGTGCGCTACCGGATGAGCGACTATTCGGCGCCGACAGCCTATGGCTTCCGCGATGTCGTCGTGAAGGGTTTTGTCGATCAGGTCGTCATCATCTGTGATGGTCAGGATATTGCCCGGCACAAGCGATCTTATGAGCGGGGTAGCTTTATCTGCGATCCTTTGCATTACCTGGCTTTAATCGAGCAGAAGCCCGGCGCTCTGGATCAGGCGCGGCCTCTCCAAGGCTGGGTACTGCCCGAGCAGTTCCACCATCTGCGGCGTCTTCTCGAAGCCAGAATGGGCAATCGCGGCAAGCGTGAGTTCGTTCAAGTGCTCAGGCTGATGGAGGTGTTCGAGCAAGAGCAAGTCGCTGCAGCCGTGACCCAGGCAATCCGGCTCGGCGCGCCCGGCTTTGATGCCGTCAAGCAGCTGATCCTGTGCCGTATTGAGCGACGTCCACCCCGGCTTGATCTCAGCGCCTATCCCTATCCGCCCGAGCCCAATGTCGAGACGACCCGCGCGGCGGATTATGCAGCGCTTCTGCACGGAGAAGCGGCATGACCAAAACCGTCGAAAAGCCGCAGCTGCTTCTGAAGCATGCGCATGTTCATGAAAGCGGACAGCGTTTCCACGAAAGCGGACAGCGTGGAAGCGTCATGACGGGCAGGGCATTTGCGGCTTTCCTGCGAGCCGTCCCGAGGGACGGCTCGCAGGACCGACGTCTGACCGTTGCTGCATTCTAGGGTTGTCCTCAGCGTTAAGAAAGCTGCTTATTTTCTGGCGTCAAACTCTTGGTCTCCGCCGGTGTCCACGCCCGGATCGGTGTCCGGCTCGCGCAGAGATTTGCCCTTCAGGGGCAGACGAATGGCGTTGTGGACGATGCGGTCGAGGATGGCGTCGGCGTAGGTGGGATCGCCGATGGTGGCGTGCCAGCGGTCAACCGGGATCTGGCTGGCGAGGATGATGGAGCCGCGATCGTGCCGGTCGTCGATGATCTCCATGAGGTCGCGGCGCTGGGCGGCGGTGAGGTCGATCATCGCCCAGTCGTCCAGGATCAAAACGTTGACCTTGGCCACCTGGCGCATCAGCCGGCCGACGCCGCTGCCGAGCCGCGCGACAGCAAGATCGTCGAGCAGGCGCGACAGGCGCATATACAGCACGCTGTGGCCCTCGCGGGCGGCCTGATTGCCCAGCGCGCAGGCAAGCCAGCTCTTGCCCGTACCGGTTTTCCCGGTGACGATCAGATGACGGTGCTCGCCGATCCAGCGGCAGGTGAACAGGTCGCGGATCATGCTTTTATCGAGGCCGCGCGTCGGCTTCATGTTGAGGTTCTCAAAGCACGCGGCCTGACGCAGCCGGGCGTGTCTCAGCCGGCTCAGCAAGAAGTGAGCGCTTGTCGCTCACGATAAACGTTCGCTCCGGCGTTGGCGCGATCGGTCGCCTCGCGGTCGATCAGCAGCGCCAGTTGGTCGGTGAAGTCCAGCTGGCCGCGATCGGCGAGGTTCTGTAGCTCCTCCAGCGCGCGCGCCATGCCGAACAGGCGCAAGTGCTTGAGCTTTTCCAGGTTCTGGTAGTGCATCGGCTATCTCCTTCAGGTTGGCTTGGGGATTAGTGGTAGTAGGCGGGGCCGCGCAGATTTTCGTGCAGGCCGGCGCCGGAGGCGGTGGCGTCGCAGGGCAAGCCCGTCCGACCACTGGCCAGCAACGCGCGGACAAAGGCGTAGGAATGCACGTTGGCGATCAGGGCGGCGGTGGCCGCGCTCTGCAGTGCGTCGGCGCCGTGCTTCTCGCCGAGCGCGATCAGCCCGGCCACGTGGCGTGCGGCTTGGTCGGGATGATCGGCGCGCAGGAAGATCCTGTCCGACAGCGCCGTCACGGCTCCGCCGATGACGGCAATCGCCTCCTGCACGGCCTCAGGCGAGAGCCGCGCCGCCGCTCGATGCTGGGGCGGGCGATGTTCGTCGAGGGTGACGGCCGGACGCAGCACGCCCGGCTCCGGCCTGCTCCGCGCATGCGAGGCGACGCGTTCGCCCTGATGGAAAATGCCGACCAGGCGGGCGGTGTAGTGCACATCGACCGGCTTGCCGATCAACCCGAACGGTGCCGAATAGGCCACCCCATCGATGCAGATGTGATAGTCGGAGCCGAGTTTGAAGCGCTGCCAGCGGCCGATTGCAAAGGCCTCGCGGGGCAGCGCCTTCAATTTGGGCTTCTCATGCGCCGCGAACACACTGGCGCGGGTCTGCGTACCGTCCGCGCTCAGCGGCCGGTTGTTCAGCTCAAAGAGCTTTTCCGCAATCGCCGCATTCAGGTCATCCAGGCTGAAGAATTGCCGGTTGCGCAGCGGCGCCAGCACCCAGCGCTCGACCTGCTGTACGCCGTTTTCCACCAGGGGCTTGTCCCGTGGATGACGCACGCGGGCTGGGACAATGCCGATCCCATAATGCCGCGCCAGCGCCAGATAGGATGGGTTCAGCACCGGGTCGTAAAAGCTGGCGTGGGTGACGCCCGTCTTCAGATTGTCGGGCACCAGCTTTGGAACCGAACCGCCCCAGGCCGCAAACATCCGCACATGGCTGGCGAGCCAATCCTCGCTGCCTTGCGTCCACGTCGCTTCCGCATACAGGTGAGTGGAAAACGGCAGCGTGCCGACGAATATGCTCACTTGGCGCTCGCCACCGGCTGTCATCACCGTCATGGCCATGCCGGCGTAGTCGACCTCGCAAAGCTGGGCCGGCAGCATCGTCCGCCGCATGCGCGGCTCTGGCGCGAGGCTTTGATGGCTGCGGTAATGCCGGCGGAACTGGCTGTAGCTGTAACCATCCGGGTGCCGGTCCCGGTATTCCTGCCAAACCAGCAGCAGCGTCACCGCCGGCTTGGCCAGCTCCGCCGCAACCTCCGCCCAATCCGGTTGAGGCCGCGTGACCGCCGGCTCCGGACGCCGGAACAACAGCGCCTCAATCTCCGCCTCGCCCTTGTCGGCGACGTCCTCGTAGCGCACGCCGGCCGCATCCGCCCGCGCCAGATAATCCCGCACCGAAGTCCGGCCCAGCCGAACGGACTCCGCGATCTGCCGCAGCGAATAGCCCAGTTCATGGGCCAGCCGCAAAACCTCTTTAACCCGTCGCATATCCGACCGTTTCCGCGGCATCCGCAATCCCCCAAAAACCGAGGAAAAGCGTTAACCGCTTAAGAAAAGGTCAGACGCCGGAAGCAACCTCCGCGTGCGCCGCCTGCCGCGCCTCCAAGCTGTCCACCTTCATGAAAACGGGTGTCCGCTTTCAATGAAAATGGCTGTCCGGATTCGATGAAAACGACCGGTCGCTTTCAATGATTTTGCGCAAGCAGCGCGCCGGTGAGCCGTTCGGAGCCGAAAACCGATGTCCATTCCTCGAACGGCAGATTGGAGGTCACAATGATCGAGCCGCGCTCGTAACGCTGGCTGAAGACCTCGAACAGGAGCTCCGCGCCCGTCGGGGATAACGGCACATAGCCAAGTTCATCGACGATCAGGAGCTTGTAGGCGGCAAGCTGAGCCTGCAGCTTCAGAAGCCGTTTCTCATCCCGAGCTTCCATGAGTTGGTGGACGAGACCGGCCGCCGTTGTGAAGCCAACGGCCATGCCGCGCTGACAGGCAGCGAGGCCGAGAGCCAGCGCGACATGGCTCTTGCCGGTGCCGGCCAAGACAGCGTCACAATGCCGGGTGTCCGGCGTTCGAGGTACGGATCCACTATCCGTTCCACCCTCGATGCGGCCAGATGGTGCCGGTCATGTTCCGACGGCGGTTTGCAGGTGAGGATCACCTGGCCGTGGTCCAGCCGGACGGCACGCTGGCTCTGGTTCCGTGCTGGATGGCCGAGGTGGCGGCCGGCTCTGTCACTCTCACCACGTGCCCTCGGCTATCCGTCGACCGGCTCGTCGAGCTGCGCGCGCGCCTCGATACGCTTTTAGCCTCGTCCCGCGGGGAATCGGCCCCGCGAGGAGATTATCATGCGCTCACGACGGACCCGGCAGACAGACCTGTTC